>CAWAHA010000001.1:0-186285 GCA_963781565.1 uncultured Acidimicrobiaceae bacterium
AACTCCACACGACCAGGGCCAGGCAGCCTTCGGGATAGTGGCGTCAGGCATGGCCTACAAGGTCACCGTCGACGCGATGGAAGTTGGGCACCCGCTGGACTGCTCGTCTTCGTGCCGCGCACGGGCAAGGCGCGAAGCGATCCGAGGAAACGCTCAGGCGCCGCATCACCGATGAGTTCGAGGTCAGGGAGACGGTCGAGTATGCAGCTCAACATCGCCTTGATCTCGACCCGGGCCAGGGCGGCGCCGAGGCAGTAGTGGGCCCCGACGCCGAAGGCGAGGTGGTCATTCGGGGTCCGGGTGATGTCGAAGCGGAACGGATCCGTGAAGTGCGCTTCGTCCTGGTTCGCGGACTCGTAGAGCAGTACGGCTTCGTACCCAGGCAGCAACGTCGTGCCGCTGATCTCGACGGCGCTGGTCACCGTGCGTGCCATGTTCTTGATGGGGGACACGGAGCGGAGCATCTCCTCGACCGCGCCGTCGAGCAGCGAGCGATCGGCGAGGAGGCGAGCGTGTTCGCCGGGGTTGCAGAGCAGCAGTTCGACGCCACCACTGATCACATTGCGGGTGGTCTCGTCGCCGCCGAGCAGGATCAGGAGCGATTCCATGACCAGCTCGTCTTCGGTCAGGCGCTCACCGTCGACTTCGGCACCGACCAGGTCGCTGATCAGGTCGTCGCGAGGCCGGGACCGGCGGTCCTCGATCGTCCGCCGAGCGTACGCGTCGAACTCGACGAATGCGGCCGCAGCCGCCTCCATGCGATCGGCGGTGCCGGCGATGGAGCCGATGAGGTCGTCCGACCACCGCAGCAGCATGTCGTGGTCGTCGCGCTCGATGCCAAGCATGTCGCCGATGACGATCATGGGTAGCGGCGCAGCGAGGTCGGCAACGATGTCAAACTCGCCGCGGCCGGCGACCACGTCGACCAGTTCGTCGCACAAGACGGCAATGGAGGGGAACATGGCCTTCACGCGCCCTGGCGTGAAGGCCTTACTTACGACCCTGCGTCGACGAATGTGGTCGGTTCCGTCCATGTCGAGCATCCACGGAATGGGCGGAATCCTCGGACGCGACCCGCCCGCGTTCGAGAACGTCGCGCTGTCACGGGACGCTGCCGACACGCCGTCCCAGGTGGCGATGGCCCAGAGGTCGTTGACCTCGTCGTGGTGGACGGGCGCCTCCCGGCGCATCCAGGCATACGCCTCGGACGCGACCTCGCCGTAGAGGTGTTCGGACAGCAGGTCGACAGATCCCGTCGGCGCCCAGGCCGCCCCTCCGTTGGTTGGTCCGGGGTCTGTCGACGGGGTGGGATGCGACGACGCGCTCACGTCGTCGACCGAGGATCGTCGAGGCTGCGTGTGCTGGCGTCGGCGGTGGCCTTGGCGGCGGACTTCGCGGCACTCAAGGCGTCCGTGGAGACCGTGAGCATCGCCGGGAGCTGGCGGGGACGGGTCACGATGGACTTGATCGACGCCCACGCCTTCGGCCGGTAGAGCTGGCGCCGCCGAAATGTCCCAGAGACGCTTTGTGGCCAGTTCTCCATCAGCGATAAGCCTACGGTTTGCGTCTGTCAACGGGAGCTGGATTCGGGTGTTCGACCGCGCCTGCCGATCCAGCGTGCTTCTCTGATGACGGCCAGGACGGCGTCGCGCTGTTCCACCTTGCTGAGCTTCCATGAGCGTCGGGCCACCTCCTGCGTATGGACGCAGGTCGGTGGGCGAGGTGTCGGGCATCACCGACGGCGCGGGGATCACCCGAACACGTGTCGGAGATCACCCGAACAGGAAATGCCGGGCTTCACCCGGAACTACACATTTCAGTGGTGGGCCGCCCGGGTCTCGATCCCGGCACCTTGGGATTAAAAGTCCCCTGCTCTTCCGGATGAGCTAGCGGCCCGCGCCTGCAAGATAACTGACGAAGCGGGTGTCCCCCGGCCAGGCCGGCAGCTTCAGCCGATGGCGGCCAGCCTGGGCAGCACCGGCCCCCACTGCTCTTCGAGCCACCGCGAGGGCTCCGGCCCGGCCGCACGGATCACGATGGCCTGGACCCCGGCGGCGTGCAGCGCCTCGGCCTCACGCACGATGTCGTCCGGTCCGGCATCGTCCGCCACCCCGATCAATGCCGTCACCTCGATCTGGTCGAAGTCACGGCCGACCTCGTTCGCAGTGGCGTCGCAGGACGCCCACCTTGTGGGTGACGGTCTCGGCGTCCCCGATGATGTTGCAGGCGTCGGCGTAGCGGGCGACCAGCCGCAGTGTCTTGCGTTCGCCGCCGCCGCCGATGAGCACCCGCGGCCGGGGTGAGCTGACCGGTTGCGGTGAACAGAGCGTCTCGGCCAGTTGGTAGTGGGTTCCCTCATAGGGGCCGTTGTCGTCGCTCCACATCTGGAAGCAGATCTGCAGTGTCTCCTCGAGCCGCTCGTAGCGCTCGCGCAGGGGCGGGAACGGCACACCGAGTCCCAGGTGCTCCCGCTCGTACCAGGCCGCGCCCAATCCGAGCTCGGCCCGGCCGTCCGACAGCACGTCGAGGGTGGTGATCGTCTTGGCCAGGAGCCCCGGGTGGCGGTAGGTCACCCCGCCCACCAGGAGCCGGAAACGCAAGCCGCTCGGTCTTGGCCGCGGCGAAGGAGAGCGCCGTATAGCCCTCGAGCATCGGCTCCTCGGCCGGCCAGAGCATCTCCATCTGGAACCAGTGGTCCATGACGGACAGCGTGCGCACCCCGATGGCCTCTGCCGTCCGGGCCAAGCGTGGCGAACGTCGGCCCGATCGCCGCCGCGCCGCCCGGCCAGGTGAAGCGGGGCACATGGACATCGAGTTCCATCTCGTCCTCCGGTCGTTCGCGTCGAGGGTCTCCCGACGGTCTACCCGGAATCGTCGGTCCCGCCAGACAGCAGGATTCCCGAGCAGCTGACCGGGGCGCAACCTACGCTGCCATGGATGGACGACACGGTCGGCGAGATCGCCGGCATGGCGGATCCCGTGCTCCGCAACCTCTGCATCACGCAGCGCTACCACGAGTTCGCCGTCGCCCTCCGGGACGCCGGGTGCGGCGCCGACGCAACCTGGTGCGCCTTCGCCGTGTGGGCGTCGAAGACCGCCGGCGCCACCATTCGCGGCGACGTACTGCCCGGCCCGGGCCAAGGCTCTCCTCGACGACGACTCGACCCAGGCCGCCCTGCAGCAGGCCAACCACGGACTTGGCCGGCTGGGCGATGCAGAAGCTCACCCACGACCACCTCGGGAGGGTCATCGAAGACGTCACGGGCGACGTGTCGTCGCAGATCGCCGCAGGGAACGTCTTGGTGTTCCGCGAGCTCGCCCCCATCTTCACCGCCTTGGTGCGAGGCCTCGGCTCGCAACCGGTCACCCAGGAGGCACTGGCCTCGGCCATGGCACCGGCGCTGTCGGCGCTCGGAACTGACGCCGATGCTGCGACGGTCGCAGTCGCCTTCGACAGCTATGGGCGCGCTCCGTTCGCGGCGGGAGAACGGGCCACGCTTGTCCTCGACGCCAACATCCTGGCGGTCGCGCACGAACAGCGTCGCCTGCAGCCGGCGATCTCGGGCGCACTGAACGCGGCGATCAGCGACACTCTCAAGAAGCTGATCGAGACCGAGGTGGTTCGTCACGTTCCCGGCGCAGGACGCCCGCCACACCCTCGACGAGCTGACAAACGGTCTCTGCTCGGTCCTCGACCAGGCGTGGGACATGGCGCTCACGGAGTCGATCATGCGGCTGGTCACTCCCACGAGACCTTCGATCTCCGCCAGGACATTCCGCCGCTCCCCGATGGATGTTCCCGCTCGGACTGCGCACCCTCAGCGGGACGCCGGCCGAGGCCACCTACGCCCAGTGGGACAAGACCGCAGGAACCGGGAGCCCGCCGGCGCTCACGACTGGGCGGAGCTGGACGAGCGCATGAACTTCATCGTCAATCTGTTCCGCTCACGCCAGCAGGACCCGACCCTCTTCGAGCCCCCGTTCTCGCCGGCACAACTGGCCGTGCTGCACCAGGGTCAGCTGCCACCGGGGCCCTTGTAGGGCGGGATGTTCCAGCGGGCTGCCAAGGACGTCGGCACTTCGAACGCCGGCCTGTCGCCATAGCGCTCCGCCCGGACGGCGAGCGAGAGCATGCCGAAGCCGATCTTCTCCGAGACGGCCTGCAGCAGCCGACGATGGAGCTTCTCGAGTGACACCCGCCGGCTCAGGTCGGCGAGCGGCTCGAAGAGGTTCCTCGTCCAATTCGCCTTCGGGACTTGCAGAAGGTCCGCCGTCGCGTCCCCGACGTAGTAGCGGACGGTGGAGGCGGGCAAGCCGCGCAGACCCGGTGGGGCCAGCCGGGTTCCCTGCTCCAGCAGGGCCGCCATGAGGACGGGTCCGGGTTTGCTCGGGCCGAACTGCCGACGCCGGACGATGGGCATCAGGACGGAGGTCTGGGAGCGGGTCAGAGGGAGGAGGTCGTCGCGGATGCCGAGGTAGTGCCCGATCAGCGACCACGTGTGCAGGTACGCGTCAGCGTCTTCCTCGCTGTAGACGATGCCGGTGCGGTCGAACACCTCGAACACGATCTCGGTGAACGTCAGGAGCGTCTCGAGCAGGTCCTCCTGATTGATGGGCGTGCCCCAGGCCGGATCCCACTTCCACGCGGGGGTCGTTCTGAATCAGCCAACGCACGGCCGCATGCATGAGCCGGACATGCCTGACGTCGGCGTAGCCGCGCCCACCCGCATTGAGAGCGCCGGGTTCCATCACGTCGAGGTGGAACTGGGCCGTCTCGTTGAGTCGGCGCTTGGTGTCGGTCTCGAGTCGCGCCGTCAGCCCGAGGACCTGCACCCCTCGCCGACAGGCATAGGCCGACGGCAACGACGCCGCATACAGCGCGGTGAAGACGTGCGAACCCCATCGGGCGAATCGCTCCTGTCCGGCCGCCACCAGGTCCGGATCCATCCACGGAGGCGGGGGCGGCTGCTCGTCGAGGAAGGCCTTGAGGTCACTGTCGGCCAGCTCGTGCTGCTCGACGACCAGCGCCCGGAAGGCCGCCGACGCGTCCTGCGTCCCCGAGAAGAGCCCCGCCACGACGAAGTCGGCCGGTGGATCGGCCTGGGTTCGCAGGCCGTCGAGAAAGGCGTCGTCCCATGTCGTCCTGGTCATGTCGCCTCCATCGCCCTGCGAGCCTCGTCAAGACTCCGGCTCGGTCCACCCTCGGCCGTGGCGGCCACACAGGTCTCGAGGTCGGCGCGGACGTGATCCGGCGCGCCCGGCAGACGCAACCAGTCCGTCAGTGCGCGGAGCTCCAGCATGCGAGCGCCTTGGTGGCGCGCCACCTGCGACCGCCTCCTCGTAGTCGCGTCGCAGCCAATTCCACCTGGCGGTTGCGCCGCATGACGCCCGCCCGCATGCGGAGGATCTCCGCCTCGCAGAACTGCTCCCCAGTCGTGCGGGCCGTCCGGAGGGCGTCGTCGAGCAGCGCGCCGGGCGCGCTCCACACTGGCCAGCACATCGTCTGCCAGCAGCATTTCGAAGTAGGGACGCAGCAACGGTCCCGGCAGTTCCGGCTCGTGCGGCCCCTCGCCCGCCCACCACTGGAGCGAGCGCGCCCACTGCTGCCACTGCCGCGTCGTGACCTCGTCCGCAGCACGGACGGCGTCGCCGGCCAGCTCACGCACCTTCCCTCTGTCTCCGTCGAGCTGCGCCATGATGGCGGACGTCACCGCGGCCACCGCCCGGGCCTGTGGGACATCCCTCTCCGTCGTGCAGCGCAGAACGTCCTCCGCAATGCGCCACGCTTCCGTCGTCCTGCCGGTGAGCCAGCACGCCAGCGCGGTTGCCACTCGAGGCGCTGCCAGAGCCAGGAGCTCGACCGAGGGCATCGGCGGAAGATCACGCAGGCTGGCCTCCAGAGGGAGCCCGCTCGCGGCATAGGAACGCACGCAGTTGCGCCAGTCCGTCGGTGAGCATGCCTTGCCACACGCGGGTCGTGCCCTCGTACGTATCGATCAATCCGAGGGTCCAGCCGTCGCCGAGAATCTCCGCTTCGGTCCTGGCCTCGTGGAGGATCCTGTTGACCTCCGCGTAGTCGGCGCTGGCCTGCCACCACGGAATCAGCACCAGGTAGTTGCGCAAAAGGATCGGCCGGTTCCCGAGACGCCGCGCCAGCTCCTCCACTCGGCGCGACTCCTCGAGCGCATCCGGGGCACTCTGATCGACAGCGGTCAGGCACAGGACGAGGCGGCTCCGCGACTTGAGCTCGGTCTCGTCCCGCTCCGCCTCGGGGAGCTGCCCCAGAAGCGCCAGCGTCTCCCGCTCGTGACCGGCCGCCTCCCGGAAGCGTGCGTTCTGACGAGCCCTGTACGCCGCCGCCTTCCAGAGCGGCACCGCCCGCGCCGCGTCTCCCGCCGCACCGAGGTGGAACGCCGCGATCTCGGGCTGCGCGTCAGTCCCGCCCCGCTGCGACCAGCGCCTCGCCCACTGCGCCGTGGATCCGCACCCGATCGGCCCGGAGCACGGATCGATAGGAGGCTTCGTGCATGAGCGCATGCCGAAACTGCAACTCCCCCGCCCTCGGTGCTGGCTCAATGAGGGCGTGCTCCTGCAACCTGCGCAGTTCGGCGTCGAGGTCCGACCCGCTCAGCTCGGTTGCCGCCTGGAGCAGCAGGCGATCGAAGGTACGCCCGATCACCGACGCCGCCTGGGCCACGCGCTTGCCCTCACCCACCCGGTCGAGGCGCGCCGCAATCACCTCCGAGAGCGTGGTCGGCATGGTCGCCGCGGGAACGGCTGCACCCTCTTCGACGCTGCGGGCCAGCTCTTCGAGAAAGAGGGGGACGCCGTCCGCCCGGCGCACCAGGGCGTCGCGACCGTCCTCGTCCAGCTGCGCAGCACCGGGGAGCTGCTCCAACATGGTGCGGGCCTCTTCGTCGCTGAGCCGGCCGAGCTGGAGTGCTGCGTCGGGGTCAGCCTGTGCATTGTCGGCGATCTCCGGCCGGGCGCTCATCACCACGAGCACCGGCGCCGGCGCACGGGCAATCAGCTCCACCGCTTCGAGCGTGCTGGGGTCGGCCCAGTGCGCGTCCTCGACCACCAGCAGGAGGCGAGCGGACCCGGCCTGCGCGTGCACCCACTGGGCGGCCTCCTGCGGCGTCGCCGGTACCTGCGCCATGACGCCGCCGAAGGGCTGCAAGGGGCTCAAGGATCCCCGCCGGCTGCAGGCCAGGGTCACCACGCGCTGCTTCTGCGCCGCGAGGTCTTCGCTGAACTCGAGCAGCAGACGGGATTTCCCGATACCCGGCTCCCCCGAGACGGTCACCAGTCGACCCGACCCGTTCCGCGACCTGGGACCACTGCTCGCCAAGCCAATCCGCCGCCGCGGCCCGGGGGATGAACTCGGTGAGCGGCCGAGCTTCCAGGCGGTTCCGGGCGCCGCTCCGCCGCAGGACCCGAAAGGCGGGTACCGGCTGACCGATGCCCTTGAGCGTGAGCGGTCCCAGCGGCTCCAGGTCGAAGAACCCGGCGACCAGGGCTGCCGTCTGTCCGCTGATCACCACCTGGCCCGGTGCGCCGACCGCCTGCAGGCGGGCCGCCATGTTGGGCACCTGACCCCAGACGTCGGGGAGCCGCTCGCTGTCCGCCGGCGGTGACCGGTGCCACCAGCACCTCGCCCGTGTGGAGGCCCGCCCGCGCCTGCAGCTCGCTGACGCCGAGGGCCGCCGGGAGCTCGGACCCGAGCCGCACCATGTCCTCGACGATCTGCATGCCGGCGACCAGGGCGTCGCGGCTCGCCGACTCCTGGGCCTCGGGGTAGCCGAAATAGGCGACGGCGCCGTCACCCTGGAACTGCGCGACCACCCCGCCGTGCGCGGAGACGATGGCGGCGACGCGGTGCTGGTAGGCGTTCAGCACGTCGTGCCACTCCTCCGGATCGAGGGCGGACGCAAGGTCCGTCGAGCCGACCAGATCGGTGAACATCACGGTGAGCTGGCGCCGCTCGGGTGCCTCAGGCTCCGGCGTCACCATGTGAGCCTCGTGCCGGGGCGACCAGGGCAACCGCCCGAAGCCGCAGGAGCCGTCGCACCGGGTCAATCTACGTCCGCCCCCCACCGGGGCGATAGTGGCGACCCCGGCCGGGCCGCCGTCTCCACCCGGCGTGCCTGGGAGGAGCCGCCTCGGCGGACGCCGCCACGGTCCCCGAACCGCGCCCGTCACTGACCGTAGGCTGGTTTCATGCACCCGATGGTTGCCCGCCGCGTGGCCGCGTCCGTCGTCGCCCTCACCGCCGTGCCGCTCATGATCGGCGCCCTGTCGGGCAGCGCGGCCGCCCAGGACACGACGACCACGACCGCTGCCGGTGACGACGACCACACTTGCCCCGACGACCACGACGACGGTGCCGCCGACGACGGCGCCCACCACCACGACGCTCCCGGCCACCACGACCACGCGCGCTCGTCCGACGACGACGACCTCGTCGAGCACCACGACGACAACGACGCCGGCCAAGAGCACCTCGAGCTCGAAGACGTGGGGCTGGGTGCTGCTCGCCGTGGTCATCGCCCTGGCGGCGCTCCTCGTCGGCCTGCTGATCGCCCGGGTCCGGCGCCAGGGGCGTGAGGTGGACTGGGACCGATCGGTGGTGCCGGCCGTGACCGCGGCCGAGCTGGCGCGCGAGCTGATCCTGTCGCAGACGAACGCCGATGACGCCCAGCATCGGGCCACCGTTGCCGTCCAGGTCGACGACGCAGTCGACGGGCTGGAGCGTGCGGCGGCGGCAGCACCCGACGAGGCGAACCGGGCGCTCTGCATGCGCTGTGCGGACAGCCTGCGCGGCCTGGCCTTCGCCGTCGAGGCGGACCACCTGATGCGCTCCGGGGGCCAGACGCCGACCGGTGAGCAACTCGCCTCAGCTGACTCGGCGCGGCGGAACCGCTCAGCCGAGCTCAACCGTGCGCTGGAAGACCTGAAGCTGGCGATCGCGCCCAAGAAGTAGGCCGCTCCCCGTCACCGACGTTCTGCGGTGATGCGGAACCCGACATCACTCCGCTCGCAACATGATGGCCGTGGGCGTCCGCGCCGCGCTTCTGGCCGGGAGCGCCGCCACGAGGTTGGCGAGCACCGACCGTACCCAGCGCGACCAGGACGACCGACCGGACGGACACCGTCGGATACGGCACCGCGTTGATCTGCTCGGCGAAGAGGTCCCAGAGCCATCGTCCGACGATGATCCCGAGCGGGATGCCCACCACGATGCCGACGACGGCGGCGACCGACGCCTGCCAGGCCACGGCCGCAGCCAGTTGCCGCCGGACGAAGCCGATCGTCTTCAAGAGCGCGAGGTCGCGGCGCCGCTGGCGGACCGAAGCGACGAGGGTCAGCGCCAGTGCGCGACGGCGCCCAGGGCCAGGCCCGCCACCAGGAAGGCGGGCGTCAGCCCGATCGTCTTGTAGTTCACGATCTCGGCCGGGCGCTGCACCCCCTGCACGACGACGGCGTTGCCGCCGACTCCCTCCCGGAGCGGCCGCAAAGGCGCGGTCCGCCGCCGCGACGATGCGCTGCAGGCTCGCGAGCGCCGGCGGCGGCGGGGACGCCCGGTTCGGGTCCGGACGAGGGCCAGGTTCGGACCGACGAGAGCCGGGTCGGGTCCGCTGTCGATCGCCGCGACGAAGCGGCTTGGGCAGCGCCTGGAGCGGAATGAGCACGCCAGTGCCCATGGAGGTGTGGTCCGAGACGGTACTGGCGAAGCCGATGGCGGGAAACGTCGCTGTGCCGACGATCCGGCAGGCGGGTCGGCGGAATGTCGAACGGCGCGTCGGCCGCGTCCGAAGGAGATGGTGACGGACTCGCCGAGACGCTTGTGCAAGCTGCGCCATCGTCGCGGCGCCGAGCACGACCTCGTTGCCTGCTGGAACGCCGTGGCCGGTGAGGATGGGCGGCGTGACGGGTGCCCCGTCGTTCTCGAGGAGGAACGGGACATTTTGCCCGTCGACCTCGAGGTCGTTGTAGGACGCTCCGGAATAGGCTGCCACGTCCTTGTCGTGCTTCAGCATGGCGAGCGCGACCTGGGGCACCTCGCCGCCGCCGGATCCGACCGGATTGAGCGATGTACGTCCAGTTCCATCCGTAGAGCGGGGGGGTTCGATACCAGCGTGTGGAGGCTGTCGCCGAAGGTCAACGTCGTGACGACGAGCGCCACCGCCAGAGCACCGACCCGAGCAGCGCCGAGCGAACCGGAACAGCGGCCCGGCCTTCACCCGGCTCGAGCGCCATCCGGACCCCGACCACCCCGGGGCCCGACAGCCCCGACCGCGCGGCCGAGGCCACCGACCTGCGCGCCTGATGTCGTGCGCAGTCGGGGGCGGAGCGCGCTGCGGTGCGGTGCAGCCGCCAGCGCCAGCAGAGCGGCCGCGCCGCCGAGCACGGCAATCAGTGCGAGGAGACCAAACCCGAGGACGGTCCAGTCCAAGGACACGCCGCGGTCCGCCGACACGGGAGCAACGGGCCCGAGGGGCGACAGGGGGGACACGGCGACGGCGACGGCGACGGCCAGGATCGATCCGAGGACCAGCGCCGCCTCGAGTCCGACGAGGCCGTCGAGCACGGTGTCGGCCGGACTGGCGCCCAGCGCCCGGAGGATCCGCAGGTCCTCGCGGTCGGCGCGCAGCCGGCGCGCGACGAGTTGGGTGGCAACGAGGACGGTGGCGAGAAGGGCAACCGCTCCGAACACCCCCAACGCGATGGAGATCGGCTTCAGCGCCCGGTCTGCTTTGGCGACGACCGGTGTCAACGCGTGATCGGTGACCTGATCGCCGCGCGGGGCCAGGTCGGTCGATCTCGCGTTCGACGAGGGGCACCGTTGCCGCTCCTCCCGTTGTCCTGGATGCCGAAGCTCACCGCCGTCGAAAGCCCTCCATGTGCCAGCGCCTCGCGGGCGAAGGCAGGTGTCATCGGAATGAACGTGGGGAGGATGTCGACGTCGTCCTCGACGACCTCGGAGCTCAAGGAGGCCAGACCGACGATCTTCATGTTCACCCGGAGCGCAGGTCGCACGGCCTTCGTGCCGAACCCCGGCAGGCTCTGCTGCGCGTTCGAGTAGAACCCGAAGGGAACCACCTGGCCGACATGCCATCCGAGCAGCCGGGCGACGACGGGGGCGACGACGATTTCGTCGGCCCGTTGCGGGGACGCCAGGCGACCTTCGTTCAGCACCATCCGGTCCTGCGAGAAGAACAGTCCGTTCACACTGGCCACCGGATAGGCGAGCCCGGTGACACGGATGCGCGGCGACCCGTCGCTGGTCAGAGGCGCGCCGGTCAAGACGAAGCCGGCGGCCACGTGGCGCACGCCGGGAAGCCGTGCGATCTTCCGGGTCAGCGAGGCCGAGTAGTCGAAGTTCGGGCCGCCGTTCCCACCCGAGTAGATCGACACCTCCAAATCCGACGGGTTGGTCGAGGCGAGGAGAACCGAAAAGGACGATTGCGTGCGCCTGGCCGCCGCCAGGCTGCCCAAGCCGAGGCCCCCGATCAGGCCCACCATGCAGGACGATCGTCAGGTAGGCCGGCCAGCGGTGACGGAAGGTGGCCCGGGCCCGGTAGCCGGTGACCGCCAAGCCGTGTGCGCTCACGGCGCTCGTCCTTCCTCCTTCGGCCTGCCTCACCGCAGTGCAGTCTCCCAAGTGCGGGCGGCCTTGCCAAGGGTGCCACCCCGACCTGCTCCTAGGGGTGGCACCACCACGGACACCCAGGTCATCCGCCACTGTCGCGCTACCGTACGCTTGACATGGCGAGCATCAGGGTGGTTCTGGCGGAGGACAATGCGCTGCTCCGGGAAGGCATCGCGCGCATCATCGGCGGCGAGGCCGACTTGGAGCTGGTCGGCCAGGCGGCCGACCTCCCCGGGCTCCTGGAGCTCATTGAGGAGGCATCGCCCGAGGTCGTCGTGACGGACATCCGGATGCCCCCCACCGGGACCGACGAGGGAATCCAGGCCGCCTCTTGGCTCCGGGAGCACAAGCCCGAAGTGGGCGTCGTGGTCCTGAGTCAGTACAAGACACCGTCGTACGCGCTGGCCCTCCTCGAGACCGGGTCGGCCGGCCGGGCCTACCTCTTGAAGGAGCAGGTGGCAGGGGTGGACGAGTTGGCTCAGGCCATCCGGACGGTCGCCGCCTCGGGGTCGATGATCGATCCGCAGATCGTCGACGAGCTGATTGAGGCCAAGTCGTCCCGCCGCAAGTCCGACCTCTCCTGGCTCACGCCACGGGAGTCCGAGATCCTGGGCGAAATGGCCACAGGCAAGAGCAATGCCGCGATCGCAGCATCGCTCCAGATTTCGGAACGGGCAGTGGAGAAGCACACGAACTCCATCTTCTCCAAGCTCGGGTTGACGGAAGAGCGCGACGTGAACCGCCGGGTCAAGGCCGTTCTGGTGTATCTGAGCGACCCCGCGGGAGGGTGACACCACCCCCCGGCGGTGCGTGGCACCACCACGGTGATCACACCCGGGGCCATGAGAGAATGAGGGGATGAGCGATCGGCTCCCCGTCCTGATCGTCGACGACCAGGCACCATTCCGAGCCGCCATGAAGGCCGTCCTGAAGCGGGCGACCGAGTTCGAGTTGGTCGGTGAGGCCGCCAGCGGAACTGAAGCCGTCACCCTCGAGGAGGAGCTCAATCCGGCGTTGGTCCTGATGGACATCAACATGCCCGAGATGAACGGCATTGAGGCGACCCGCGCCATGGTGGCCCGCCACCCCGACGTGGTCGTGATCCTCTGTTCCACCTACGATGCCGGCGACCTGCCCCCCGAGGTGGCCACGAGCGGTGCCCGGGCCTATCTCAACAAGGAGCACCTCGGCGCCGACACACTTCGGCGGCTCTGGGAGGGTCGGGAGACGCAGACAATTCGTCTCGAGTTGAACCGGCGCGCGCTACACCAGCGGCACCGATCCCCGTACTTGAGACCCCTTCCCGATTTCTGAATCCCACCGCACCGTGCCGCCGATGGCGCCGAGGCGGTCCGCCATGTTGATGTAGCCGTGGCCTCGCTGGGCCGTGTCGGGATCGAATCCTGGCCCGTCATCCGTCACGCTGAACAGCAGTCCGCCGGACTCCTCCCACAAACGGACCTCGACTCGCGCCTCGGGCGCATGCTTCGCCGCGTTCTGGAGTGCCTCGAGGCAGCAGAAGTAGAGAGCGGCCTCCGTCTCGGAGGGATACCGGCCGATGCCCTCGGCGACGAGGGCCACCGGCAACGGGCAGCGGTTGGCCGCGGCGCGCAACGCCTCGACCAATCCGCTGTCCACGAGGAGCGGCGGATAGATGCCGTGCGCCAGCTCTCGAAGCTCCTGAATGGTCTCCTGCACCTCCCCCGCCAATTGGTCCAGCATCTCCAGGCCGGCTTCCTGGTCGTCGACGATGATGTCCTTGGCCAACCGGAGGTTCACGGCCAAGGCGACCAAATGCTGTTGCGCACCGTCGTGGAGGTTGCGCTCGACCCGGCGCCGTTCGGCATCACCACTGGCGACGATCCTGGCCCGGGACTCACGGAGGGCGTCGGCCTGCTTGCGCACCTCGTCCAACGTCGTCTGCAGGGCGGTGTCGAGTTGCGAATTGTGGAGCGCCAGCCCGACCTGGCGCGCCAGGTCCGCCAGCACCCTGTCGTCGTCTTCGGAGAAGGCGCTGGCCATGGCCGACCGCTCGACGACGACCAGGCCCAACAACTCTCCGGCGTGACTGACGGGGGCGACGCGGAGCTGATCCGCTTCGCGACCCTTGACGAGTGAGGGCAGCCAAATGGAGGCCCAGGCCGTGCCGGAGACGCCGGCCCGCGTCACCACGGGCCGCTCGCGCGGCGACACGATGAGCGAACCTGGGCCCAGATCTGGCACCGACGCGGTGCGCTCGAGCACTTCACCGGTCCCCGTGTAGACCTCGGCGCTCGTCAGGGCCATCGTCTTGCGCAGCGACTCGGCGAGCTGCAGCAACAGCTCGTCCATCGGGATGGCACGGGTGAGCCTGCTCCCGAAGGTCCGCAGAACCTCGTCCGGTGCTTCTCGGGATCCGTAGACGAACCGCGTCGCAGAGTCGAGGAAGCGGGCCCGCACCGGCACGAAGATGAGGGCGGCGACACCCGAGGCCACCATGGAGAGCGCGAGGACCTCCTTGTCACCCGTGGACTTCGGCGCGTGGCCCAGTCCGAGGACCACCACCAGGTAGATGGCGGAGACCACGACGACGAACCCGAACACCGCGAGGACCTGCACCAGGCCGCGGCTGGCGTGTGGGCCCATCGCTCTGCTCTCGCCGGCCAGCAGACTGAGCGGGACGAGCACGGTCGCTGCCGCCGTCACCGCACCGAGTTGCCCGGGCCAACCCACCAGCAGATGGAGGACCGTCACCCCGAGTGCCAGCGTTGCGGCCGAGGTCACGCCGATACCGAACCACTCCATCCGCTCGCGTCGAGAGCCGATGGATCCGATGTAGCGGCTCCGCATCGGTGCGATGGCCAGCGCTCCCGCAATGGACCAGCTGATGGCGCCATCGGCCAGGCTGAACGGCCGGTGATTGAGGACGAACGCCAAGCCGACGGCGACTGCCACCACGTAGCCGCCGACCGCCAAGGTGCGGCGGACACCGTCGTGCAGCCGGCCGTCGGGCAGGGCGACGAGGAAATGGAAGGAGATGGCCGTGACCACGAGGGCGGCCAGCGTGGCGACGTCCCGGGCGCTGCTCGGCGCATGGGGCATCTCCGCCTTCCGACCCGCCGCCAGCGCCACGGAAGCGACCAGCGCGTCCGTCGCCGCCAGCAGATGGAAAGGAGAGGCCTTGGTGCCGGCGCGCCCCTTGGCGCGGGTGTCCACAATCCCGACGAGGGCCCAGGCCAGCGTGAGACCGAACGCGACGGCGGTGGCCGGTGCGATGCCGCCGGGTACCGCCAGGCGCCAGCCGATGACGACACTCGCCACCGTGAGCGCAAAGAGGACGACCTGCAGCAGCGGGAACCACCCGAAGGCGTGGGCACGTGGGGCAGGCGCGACCACGGGCGGGCTGTCCACCTCGACCTGGTCACGCACCGTCATCGCCGGCGCCTAGGACTGCACGGCCACGGGGAGCTCCGACTCCTCGTCTACCGCGATCCTGCCGTCGCGCATGCGCACGATCCGCTGGGCGGCGGCGGCGACGCCTGCGTCGTGGGTCACGAGGATGATGGTCTGCCCGCCGGCATGCAGCCGGCTCAGCAACTCAATCACTTCCTGCCCGCCCTCGGAGTCCAAGGCGCCCGTCGGCTCGTCGGCCAACAACAAGGTCGGCTCGTTGGCCAGGGCGCGGGCAATGGCCAGCCGCTGGCGCTGCCCACCGGAGAGCATGCCCGGCACCGTGGACGCCTTGTCGCCGATCCCCAGCAGGTCCAGCAGGTCCCGGGCCCGGCTCTCTGCCATTTTGCGCTTGCGCCCGGCGATCACCGCCGGGAGCGCCACGTTCTCCAGGACGGTCATGCCCTCCAGAAGGTTGAAGAACTGGAAGACGATCCCGATATGGCGCCGACGGAGCTGCGACAGCTCGTCCTCGGTGCGACCCGTGACGAGCTCACCGGCGACCGTGATCGTCCCTTCGTCGGCCACATCGAGCCCGGCCACCAGGTTGAGAAGTGTGGACTTGCCGCACCCCGACGGGCCCATGAGCGCCACGAAATCCCCTGACGGGACCACCAGGTTGGCGCCCCGCAGGGCCCGCACCGGGGCGTTCTCCGCCTCGAAGGTCTTGCGGACCTTCTCTACGACCAAGGCGTCCATATCAGCCACCCTCTTTCGCCAAGACGTCGCCGGATCGGCATCCGTCGCCCACCAGTTTGTATGCGATCACGGGGGTCTCGCGGCCCTTGACCAATTGGGCCGGCAACGCCACCGTCTCCCTGGCCCTCTCCCAGGCGTCCACCGTGCCCTGGGAGACCACGATCTCACCCGCATCGGCCAGTTGCTGCAGGCGCTGGGACATGTTGACCGTGTCCCCGACGAGGGTGTATTCCAGCCTTTCCTCGGAGCCGAGAAGCGCCGCCGCCGCCTCCCCGGTCGACAGGCCAAGGCCAAGGCCGAAGGGCGGCAGACCCTCCTCCTCCCAGCGCCGATTGATGGTGGCCTGCTTCTCGTGCATGGCCAACGCCGCCACGACGGCCCGGTCCGCGTGATCCACCTGTTCGAACGGCGCGCCGAAGACGGCCATGACCGCGTCCCCGACGAACTGCATGACGGTGCCGTTCTCGCCGAGGATGGCGTCGTTCATGGCGGCCCGGTGCACGTTGAGCTGACCGGCCAGTTGGCTCGGGTCGGCGTGTTCGGCGATCGTCGAGTACGAGCGGATATCGCTCATGAGGACCGTGACGACCACCCGCTCGGTTTCCCCGATCTGACGCCCGTCCCGCCGCAGCTTCTCCGCCAAGCCGCCGGGAAGCAGACGCGACAGCGTCTCGCCCTGCTCCTCGCGGTCGACGATCGCCTTGTGCAGGAGCCGTAGGCGTTGCAGCGCGCCCTCGGTGCCGGCCGAGACGCCCTCTGCCAGCTTCACGAAGACCGCCTCGACCTCTGCATCGACCGCTTCGGGCGGCAGGCGCTTGGCGGCGGCGATCGCCTTGATCGGCTTCCCCTCCGCCACCATTCCGAGGAGCTCCTCCTCAGGGGGTGAGAGGCCGCCGTTCACCGTCATCGGGCGCAGGAGCGCATCGACGATGGCGGGATCGAGCGCGTTGCCGCCGCTCGCCACCGAACGGATGGCGTCGACCAGCTGGTCCCCCTGGGCGATGTGGTCCTTGAGGAGATAGCCGTAGCCGGCTGAGCCCTCGGCCAGAAGGGACACTGCGTATTCGGGGTCGTCGTACTGGGAGAGGATCACGACCCCGGTGCCCGGATGGCGCTTCCGCACCTCCTTGGCGGCGTCGATGCCCTCGCGATTGAAATCCGGCGGCATCCGGATGTCGGTGACCAGGACCTGTGGCTGCAACGAGGTGGCCCCGTCCACGACTTCGTCGTAGTCCGCCCCCACGCCCACAATACGAAGGTCCTGGTGCCGCTCGATGAGGGCTTTGACGCCCTCGCGGACAATGAGATTGTCATCGGCGAGAAACACCGAGATCGTTCCCGAGGCACCCGCTGTGTCGTCCACAGCTGTAGTTCTCACATATGCCGGGCGGCCCCGACAGGTGGGGACCTTCCCATGCCGGGTGGTACTAGGCACACCATGCGACGCCTGTCACCACACTCGTCAGCGCACACCGGCCGGTAGATGCTGCAGGCATGAGCACAAAAGGGCTGACCCACTCCGGTCTCGTCACCTCGCTCTCCTGGATCCCGACCGAGGCGATTCAGGGTGCCCAACGGCTGGCGTTCGACTCGGGGATCACGCATTACGACCCACCGCCCCCGACCGAGGGCATGGATGTCCGGCGCCTGCGGGACGAGGATCGGTTCCGCTTCGCCAACGAGTTGCGCGCCTTCGTCACCGTGGACCAGGGCCGCATCGTCGACTGCGGCTACGAGGGTGGGGGTCTCATGGGGACGACCCTGGTCAATCTCGGTGCGGTGCGCCACCGCTTCCAGGCCGTGCAGCTGCCCGACATTCAACGGCCGCCCGAGCGAGGCGACGGCTGCGTCACCTTCGTCCAGACCTGCGGGGGTCGTACGGGGGTCCCTGCGCCGCGCCGGGTGCGCCGGCGCCCCTTCGTCCAGTGGCAGGCCCCGCTGGTCTGGACGACGCTGTCGCTGACCCTGTACGCGGACGGGCGGTCCGAGCACGCACTCATCGGTGCCAGCCGATTCCCCCGGCACTGGGTCTACGGCGCCGACCAGGCGCTCTCGCACAAGTCGGGGCTCACCGACTTCAAGGACTGGTACCGCAAGTCCTTCGGCAAACACAGCCCCTGGGGCGACGAGGATTCCGAGGCGCTGGTGTCCGCCGTGGAGTCAGCTCTCGAGACGTCGTTGTCGGCTCAGCTGATGCAAGGTGGCGGCAAGCGCCGGATCGAACGCTTCCCCGCGGGCGGGATCCTGTTCAGCGAAGGCGAGCCCGGGACCGAGGTCCTCCTCATCCTCGACGGGATCGTCCGGGTCGAACGAGCGGGAGAACGGCTGGCCGAGTACGGGCCGGGCGCGCTGCTCGGAGAGCGGGCGCATCTGGAAGGTGGCATCCGTACGTCCAGCAACATTGCGGTGACGCCGTGCCGCGTCGCTTTGTTCGACGCCGAGCTGATTCAGCGCTCGCATCTGGAGGAGTTGTCCGCAGGGCATCGCCGCGAGGACCGAGCGCGAGACTGAGCGGGTGCGTGTCACATTCTGCGGGACCCGGGGATCGACACCCGCACCTGGTCTCGACTACATCCGCTTCGGCGGGCACACGTCGTGTGTGGCGCTGTCGCATGACGACGACACGGGCGCCAACCGGCCGACACTCCTGCTCGATGCGGGAACCGGCATCCGGCGGCTGCCGGGGCTACTGGGCGACGTTCCGTTCCGCGGCACCCTCCTGCTGACCCATCTGCACTGGGATCACGTGCAGGGACTGCCCTTCTTCAAGGCTGGCGACCGCGAAGGCGGCACGCGTGCACATGCTGGTGCCCGATCAGGGCGACGGCCTCGAGGCCGAGGCGTTGCTGGCGCGCATGATGTCGCCGCCCTTCTTTCCCATTGCACCGTCGGAGCTGCGGGGGGATTGGCAGTTCGGCTTCGTGCCGGATGTGACCTTCGCGGCCGAGGGCTTCAGCGTGCTTGCCCTCGACGTCCCGCACAAAGGCGGTCACACCGTCGGCTTCCGGATCAGTGACGGCCATTCGTCGGTCGCCTACGTCCCGGACCATTGCCCGACGGCGCTCGGGCCCGGGCCCCGATGGTCTCGGCGAGTACCACGAGGCCGCGCTGCAGCTCGCACGGGACGTCGACCTCCTGATCCACGACGCCCACCTGCGGGCTGAGGAGGTCGAGGCCGAAGGATCCTTCGGCCATGCCGCCGCCGAGTACGCCGTGCGCCTGGGCACCATGGCGGGGGCACGCCGGGTCGCGCTCTTCCACCATCGGCCGGAGCGCAAGGACGCCGAGGTGGAACGGACCGTCTGTCGCTTCGCCGAGAGCCCGGTGCCCGTCATGGGCGCGGCGGAGACGCTTGACGGTGCGGCTGTGATCCGCCGGTGAGGAGCGCTGACGCCATCGTCGTGGGCGCCGGGCCCAACGGGTTGGTGGCGGCGCTCGTCCTCGCACGCGCCGGCCTGGCGGTCGACGTGTACGAGGCCGCCGACGAGCCCGGTGGAGGATGCCGCACCGCCGAACTGACGCTGCCGGGGTTTCGCCACGACGTCTGCTCGGCGGTCCACCCGCTGCTCCTGGCCTCCCCCGCCTTTCGCTGACATCGACCTCTCCGCCCACGGTGTGCGGCTGCTGACGCCGCCGCTCGCCTTCGCCCATCCTCTCGGGGGGATCCCGCGCCGTCGCCGTCGGGCCGGATGTGGCTGACGTGGCCCGAGCCCTGGGAGCAGACGGGCCCGCCTACACGCGGCTCTTCGCCCCCCTCGTCAGGAATCTGGACGACGTCCTGCCCGCCTTCCTGGGCTCCATGCGCGACGTGCCGTCGCACCCGCTGGCGGCAGCGGGCTTCGCCCTGCGTGGACTCACCTCGGCGCAGCATCTCGCCCGGCGCTTCCGTACCGACGAGGGCCGGGCCCTGGTCGCCGGCACGGCCGCCCACTCCATGTTGCCGCTGACGGCGCCGCTCTCCGGCGTGTTTCCCCGGCTCTTCACCGCGCTGGCGCACCACTACGGCTGGCCCGTCGTGGAGGGTGGCAGCGCCGCCATCGTCGATGCCCTCGTGGCCGAGCTCACTGCCACGCGGCGGGCGCATCGAGACCGGCCACCTGGTGAAGCGGCTGGACGAACTGCCCGCAGCGCGGACCGTCGTGCTGGACGTCACGCCGCGTCAGCTCCTCGACATGGCCGGCGACGCGCTGCCCTCACGCGCTGCACGCGCATTCGGCGCGCTACCGCTACGGGCCCGGCGTCTGCAAGGTGGACTGGGCGTTGCGCGAACCGGTCCCGTGGGAGGCGGAGAGCTGCCGTCAGGCCGTCACGGTGCACGTGGGCGGGACATTCGAGGAGATCGCCCGGAGCGAGGCGGACGTGAACGCCGGCAAGCATGCGGACCGCCCCTACTGCCTCGTCACCCAGCCCTGCGTCGTCGATCCGAGCCGGGCACCGGCAGGCCGGCACACGCTGTGGGCCTACTGCCACGTGCCCAACGGTTCATCGGTGGACATGACCGAGCGGATAGAGGCCCAGATCGAGCGTTTCGCGCCCGGCTTCCGCGACCTGATCCTGGCGCGCTCGACCTTCACGGCCGTGGCCACCGAGGAGCACAACCCGAGCTATGTCGGAGGCGACATCAATGCCGGCGCCGCCACCGCTGCGGCAAATGATCCTGCGGCCCACCGCGCAGTGGAACCCCTACCGCACCGCCCTGCAGGGCGTCTACCTGTGCTCGGCCGCCACTCCACCCGGGGGTGGCGTCCACGGCATGTGCGGGCTCGGGGCGGCGCGTGCCGCCCTGCGCGACCTGGGCCACGAACCAGGCGGGCCGTGACCTGATGCGCGAGACGTCGGCCTACGCCTGGTACCGCTTCCGGTCGACCTTCCGGTCGGAGCTCTCCTACTTCCTCTCCGTCATCCTGCTCGTGGGCGCCGTGGGGGGCCTGGCACTGGGCGCCATCGAGGCGGCGCGCAGCACCGAGTCCTCCTACACCGACTTCGTGACGGCCTCGCACGTCCCGCAGCTCTTCGTCTTCGATGGCGTCATCAACCCCGGCATCGGGCTTGAACTCGGCCTACAACCCCTCGCTGCTCCGGACGCTGTCCCACCTGCCCCACGTGGAGCGGGTCGAGAGCACCGTGGAGCTCAACATGGGCCCCTTGACCGCCGGGGGCCTGCCGTTCGCGAATTCCGCCATTTCCCCCGTCGCTGAGGCGAGCGTCGGTGGACTCGACTTCAACGAGGACCCCGTCGCCATCACGCAGGGACGGATGGTCGATCCTCGCCAGCCGGACGAGATCGTCATCGATGCGGCCAGCGCCAAGACATTCGGCTACCACGTCGGCGAGGAGATCGGTGTCGGATGGGTGACCAACGCGCAGAGCTCGTCGGGCAACTTCAACCCGAACCAGCCGATCCCCGTCCATCAACGGGCGCTGGTGAAGATCGTCGGCATCACCGACGGGCAGGCGACGACGCTGTTCCAGGACCAGGACAACGCCAACGGGCAGTCGATCATGCTGTTCACACCCGCCCTCACGAACAAGCTCCTCGCCTGCTGCAGCAACGACATGGTCAGCGCGCTGACGCTGCAGGGCGGTGACCGCCACCTCTCGGCCGTGGAAGCGGCGGTGAAGCGCGCGCTGCCCAAAGGGCTCCCGTTCGTCTACCAGGAGTCACAGAACATCATCGCGACCGCCAACGCCACGCTGCGCCCGGAGACGATTGCACTCAATGTCTTCGGCGGCATCACCGGGATCGCCGCCCTCCTCATCGCCGGGCAGGTGATCAGTCGTCGGGTCCGCCTGCGGGCACCCGACCTCGACATCGCCCGCGCCCTCGGAGCGGACCCGCCCATGTGCCTGTGGGACGGACTCCTCGGCTCGCTCGGCGCTCTGCTGCTCGGTTCGTTGCTCGCCGGCCTCGTGGCCGTGGCGCTGTCGCCGCTCGGGCCCCTCGGGCCGGTGCGGCCGTTCCTCGGGGTGGCGCTCCATCCGGACTGGACGGTCATCGGGGTCGGCGTCGCCATCCTGGTCGTCGTGCTCGGCGGCGTGGCCGCGCTGGCTTCGTTCCACTCGCTGCCCGACCGTGCCCGAAACCGCGCCGGCCGCTTCACGTCCTCACGGGTCACGTCGGCGGCCACCCGGACCGGTCTGCCTCCTGCGGCGGTCACCGGCGTGCGCTTCGCGCTCGAGCCGGGTGTGGGACGGAGTGCGGTGCCCGTGCGGTCCGCCATCCTCGGTGCCATCCTGGCCGTCACCGTGGTCGTGGCCACGGTGACCTTCGGGTCGAGCCTCAACACCCTCGTGTCGCACCCGGCGCTCTACGGCTGGAACTGGAACTACGACATGGACGGGGGCGGGGGCCTCGGCGACATCCCGGGCCAGCAGGCGGCCAAGCTGCTCAACGCGGATCCGCTGGTGCAGTCCTGGACCGGCATCTACTACTCCGCCCTCACACTCGACGGGGAGAACGTGCCGGTCATGGGCGCCACGCCCGGAGCCACCGTCGCCCCTCCCCTCCTGAGCGGTCACGGCCTGCAGGCGCCCAACCAGGTCGTCCTCGGCGCCTCGACGCTGCGCTCCCTGCACAAGCAGCTCGGGGACACCGTGCAGGTGCGCATCCCCGGGACCAAGCCGGTGACGCTGACGATCGTCGGAACAGCGACCCTCCCGCCGATCGGGGTCGTCGGCTCGTCGCACCTGGAGATGGGCACCGGCGCGGTGCTCTCCTACCGGATCATCCCGCCCGCGGCACGGAACCTCTTCGAGGTCACGCCCGGGCCGAACGCCATCCTCGTGCGCACCAAGGGGGGCAACAGCCCCGCCGCGCTCGCCTCGCTGCAGGCCATCGGGCGCCGGGCTGGACATCGCCATCAACGGCGGCTCCGTGTTCGGGGTGGTCCGGCCGGCCCAGATCCTCAACTACGGATCCCTCGGGACGACGCCCCTGCTGCTCGGCGCCACCCTGGCCGCTCGGCGCCGCGGCGGCGCTCGGCATCACGCTCGTGACGTCGGTGCGGCGCCGCCGGCACGACCTGGCCATCCTCAAGACGCTCGGCTTCACCCGGGGGCAGCTCGCCACCGCCGTCGCCGTCCAGGCGAGCGTCGCCGCCGTCATCGGGTGCGCCATCGGGATTCCCGCCGGCATCGCCCTGGGCCGGGTGCTGTGGAACCTCTTCGCCGCCGAGATCAGCGCCGTGCCCGCGCCCACGGTCCCGGGCGGGACGGTCGTGGTGATCGGTGTCCTCGCCCTTGCGCTGGCCATCCTGGTGGCCACGATCCCCGGCCGCCTGGCCGCGCGCACGACGACCTCGCAGCTGCTGCGCGCCGAGTAGCGGCCGACCCTCAGTCGGCGAAACGGTCGACGAGCAGCTCCCCCACCTGGCGCACCGTGTCCGGCGAGCCGGTCGGCATGTTGAAGATGAAGTACTGCGACGCCGGCGGCCGCCAGCTCCTCCACACGGGCCACGAGCTCGTCGGGCGTCCCGATGTCCGAGGTCGTCGGCTCCTCGCCCGGTGACCTGGCGCAGGAAGTCGCGCGTCGACGCCGTCTCTTCGGCGCTCGCCGGTCAGCACCAGTGTGCTCAGCCGGCTGACCGTGATCTCGGAGGGGTCGCGGCCGACCGCCTCGCAGTGGCCGCGCAGGACGTCCACCTTGTGCGCCACCGTGGCGGCGTCGCCGAAGATGTTCATCATGTCGGCGTAGCGCGCCACCAGCTGCAGCGTCCGCTTCTCGCCGCCGCCCCCGATGAGGATGGGCGGCCCGCCCGGCTGCACCGGGCGCGGCACGTTGCGCGCCTCGTGGATCCGGTAGTAGCGGCCGTCGAACGTCGGCGCTTCCTCGGTGAACATGGCGCGGCAGATCTGCAGCGCCTCCTCCAGCCGGTCCAGCCGCTCGCCGGCCGGTGGGAAGTCGAAGCCCAGGCCCTCGTGCTCGACGTCGTACCAGGCCGCGCCGATGCCGAGGATGGCGCGCCCGGCGCTGATGACGTCGAGCGTCGTCACGATCTTGGCCAGGTGCGCCGGGTTGCGGTAGGTGACGCCGGTCACCATGGTGCCGAGCCGCACACGCGACGTCCGCGTCGCCAGCGCGCCGAGCAGCGTGTAGGCGTCGAGCATCGGCTGGCTCGGGCCGCCCATCGGAGGCAGTTGGTAGAAGTGGTCCATCACCCAGACCGAGTCGTAGCCGGTCTCCTCCGCCGCGGTCGCCATGGCGACCACCCCGTCGAAGAGGGCCCCCGGTGTCTCGTCGGTGGTGAAGTTGGGGATCTGCAGTCCGAAGCGCATGCAGGCGAACCTACTGGGACCCGCGGTGCGCGCCCGGCTCACCAGCCCGTGAGACGCCGGAGCCAGGCCAGCGCCACCTCGCCCTGGGCCGCCTGGAACGGCCGCAGCGTCGGGAAGCCCGGGCGGGGGCGGCCGCAGCGAGTGCGCCACCAGGAAGCCGCTGAAGGCGGCCACCAACACGGCCAGGACTGCAGGGTCCACCGCCGAGGCGGATTCGGACAGGGCCAGGAGCTCCTCGGGAAGAGGCCCGCCCTCCAGGGTGACCGACGGCGCCCACGCCACCAGGTCGAAGGCCGGCGCGCCCACGCACGCATGCGGCCAGTCGACGAACACGACGCCGCTCTTCGTCACGAGCAGGTTGTCGGAGCGCACATCGCAGTGCAGCAGCGTCGAGCCCGCCACCGCGGCCGGCCAGCCCGACTCGAGCTCGGCCAGCCGGTCCAGGTTCCGGCCACTCCACTCGTCGAGGCCCTCGGGGGCACGGCCCAGGGCGGCCAGCTCGGCCCAGCCACCGAAGAGATGCTGCAGCCGCTCGCCGGCTGACGGCGCGCCCGGCGACGGGGTTCGGCGTGAGGCGTTCGTGCAGCGCGTCGAGGGCGCGCACCGCGGCCCGCAATTCGACCTCGTCCCACGGATGCACCGGCGGGCGCCCGTCAACGGCCTCGAAGGCCAGCGCCACCCAGTCGCCGTCGTCGTAGACGTCGAGCAGGCGTGGGAACTCCGGGGCCAGCGGCAACGCGGCCGACACCACGGCCTCACGGCGGTGGAACTCGGGCGACTCGGGGTTCAGGCCGGCCCCGACGGCCTTCACGAAGATGGGGCCTCCGGGGCAGTCGAGGACCGCGGTGGCCCCCGGCGAGAATCCACCGGCCAGGTCGTGCGTGGAGACGGGCGCGCCGCCGCCGACCCGGGCCGCCCACGTCCGCACTGCGCCCGGGCACCTCGGCCCAGGGCAGGTGGACGCCGGCCGCCGGGCCGGTGGGCGTGGTCACAAGGCGGCGGCCCCGGCGGCGGCCAGCGCCTCGTTGATGCTCTCGACCAGCCGGCGCGCCGACTCCGCGCTGAGCTCCACGGCCACGCGGGCGCCGGGCCCGCGTGCGGGGTCGGCGAAGTCGATGTTGAGGGTGTGGTCGAACGGCGCGTGGAACGGATGGTCGAAGTACACGCTGGCCGAGGTGACCGGCATCCAGCCCTGCGCCCCCTTGGCGCTGCCGGCGATCTCGGTGGCGACGGTGAGGTAGGAGCACATGGTCAGCTCCCCGCCAGGTAGCGGCCGTACCACTCGAAAATGCGCTGCCAGCCGTCGACCGCGGCCTCGGGCCGGTAGGCCGGACGGTCCACCGAGAAGAAGGCGTGGCCGGCGCCGTCGTAGCGGTGGAACTCGTAGGTCTTGCCGGCCGCCTTGAGCGCCGTCCTCGAGCTCGTCGACCTGCTCGGGATTGGGGAACTGGTCGTCGTTGCCGAAGAGGCCGAGCAGCGGGCAGCTGAGGTCCGGCGTCCGGTCGACGAGCGGCGTCACCTTGAGCGGGAAGCCGTCGGGAACCGTGCCGGTCACGAAGGCCCCGTAGCAGTCGACCGCCGCATCGACGGGCACGCTCACCGCGGTGAGGAACGAGTGCCGTCCGCCCGAGCAGTAGCCGATGACGCCGACCTTGCCGTTGGACGTGGGCAGCGCCCGCAGGGCCTCCACCGCGGCCTCGGCGTCGCCCACGAACTGGTCGTCGGGGATGCCGCCGGCCTCACGGGTGGCCGCCGCGGCGTCGTCGGGATCGACATCGAGCCCCTGGCGGGCGTAGAGGTTGGGGCACAGGGCGTTGTAGCCCTCGGCGGCGAAGCGCCGGGTGATCTCCTTGGTCGTCGAGTCCCAGCCGGGCAGGTGATGGATGACGAGGACCCCGGGGAAGGGGCCGGCGCCGGCGGGCAGGGCCTGGTAGGCGTTGATCTCGGCCCCTTCGTAGCCGGTGAACGTGATGTTCCCGGCGCTGAGGGCCTCTTCGGGTGCGGGCACGGCGGTCTCCTTCTCTCTCTCGTGTCCGTGTGGCGTGAGGTCGCTGTGCGTGCGGTCGGTCGCGCCGGCCCCACTATGGCCTGTCGCCCGAGCCCCGCTGGCGGCGCAACCGGCATGATGTGCGCCGTGCGCCGACTGACCGTCGCCCTGGCCGGGCTCGTCTCGCTGGCCGCTGTGGTCACGGTGGCGCGGGGCGGCCGGGCGCGGGGCGCGGCGGCGGGCACGTCGCCGGCGGCGCGTGCGCACCGTGCTGGGGCCCGGCGTCCTCGACACGCCCGGCGGCATCGCGCTCGACGCGGCCGGGGACCTCTTCGTCGCCGACACCGGGTCACTGCCGCGTCCTCGTGGTGCCGGCACGTAGCGGGGACCTCGACGGCCTGCGCGTCCGGGCCGGGCGCGCCGCCACGCTGGCCGGGGGCGTCTGCACGGGGCGCGGCGTCCATCGGGCACCCGAGCGGCGTGGCGGTCGACGGGCAGGGCGACGTCTTCATCGCCGAGGCCACCGCGCAGCGCGTCCAGGAGGTGCGCGCCGGCGTCGCGCGCCGTCGGTGACCGTGGCGGGGACCGGGACGGCCGGATTCAACGGGGACGGGCTCGCCGCCACGGCGAGCGAGCTCGACGAGCCGACCGGGCGTCGCCGTCGACGCGGCGGGCGACGTCTTCATCGCCGACACGGCCAACTGCCGGGTGCGCGCTGCCCGCCGCGACCGACGCCACGCTCTTCGGGCAGGCCGTGACGGCCGGCGACCTCTCCACCGTGGCCGGCACCGGGGTCTGCGGGCTCGGCCGGGCAGGGCGGGCCCGTGGCGGCGGCGCAGCTGTGGGATCCCGTCGCGGTCGACCGTCGACACCGCCGGCGACCTCCTGGTGGCCGACAGCGGCGACCAGTCCGTGCTGCTGGCGCCGGTCGCGAGGCGGGCACCTTCTACGGCATCGGCGGTCGGCGCGGGCGACATCGGCGTCGTCGTGGGCGGGACGGGCGGTTACGGGCCGTACGTCGCCGACGGGTTGCCCGGCCAACGGGCCCACGGCCGAGCTGAACGACCCCCGCGGGCCTCGCCCTCGGCCCGACGGGCGCCTTGTTCGTCACCGACGGCTTCATGCACGTCATCCGGGTGCGTGCCCGCGTGCCGACGAGACGCTTCTTCGGCCGGGCGATGACGGCAGGCGACCTCTACACGGTGGCCGGCGCCCTGCCGGTCGCGACCGCCGGCGGGCGACGAACGACGGCACCCGGTGGGTGCTGCACCCAGCTGGGGACGCCGGTCGGTGTCGCGGTGTCCGCCACGCGGGGCGCTGTACTACGCCGACGCCAGCGCCGACACGGTCGCGTGTCATCGCTGCGGGGCGGACCACGTGAGCCGATTCGGCCGCCGGACCTTCCTCGCTTCCTCCGCCGGCGCTGGCTGCCGTGGCGTCGCGGCGCCGGCGGGCGGATCGCTGCCCGGATCCGGGCGGATGCCGCGGACGCGGCCGACCGCGGTGCGCGCCGCCGACGCGGCCGGCGCGCCCGGTCCACTGCGCGCCGGCGGGCTCACGGTCAACGGCCTGAGGACCCGGTGGGGATCGACCCCGACGAGTGCTCGTTCGCCTGGACGCTGCAGGCGCACGGGCCGGGGCGCCGCGCAGACGGCCTACCGCATAGTGGTGCGGCGCACCGACCCCGGCCACGCCGGCTCGGCCTGGGACAGCGGCCCGGTGCAGTCCGGCCGGCAGGCCTTCGTCGCCTACGGCGGGCCCGCGCTCGCCGCCGACGCCGCCTACCGGTGGACCGTCCAGTGCCCGAGGCGCGGCGGGCGTGGGGGCCCGTCGTCGGCGCCGGCCCCCTTCACCACCGCGCTGCGGGCGGCGGACTGGAGGCGCAGCTGGCTGCGCCCGGCCGGGAGCTCGCAGCAGCCCGACCGGGTGACCTATCTCCGGACCGAGGTGACGCCGCCCGCCGGCACGCTTCGCGCGTGCCACCGCCTACGTCTCGGCGGCCCACACCTACCGCCTGTACGTGGACGGCGCGGCGGTGGACGCCTGGCCGAGCTTCTCGTATCCCGACGAGCAGTACGTCGCGCGCCGTGGACCTCACCGGCGCGCTGGCCGGGGACGGCCCAGCGCCGTCGGCGTGCTGCACCGCTGGTACGGGCCGGGACAGGGCCGGCCGGCCTCCTCCCCCGGCCTGCTCCTGCAGCTCTCCCTCCGGTACACCGACGGCCGCACGTCGTCTTCGGGTCCGACGGCGTCGTGGCGCGAGCACCCGGCCGAGTGGCTGCCGTCGCCACAGCGCAACGCCGACGTGGGCGACTTCGTGGAGTGGGTGGACGGGCGGGCCCACCCGGAGGGCTGGTCGAGCCCGGGCTTCGACGACAGCGCGTGGTCGCCGGCCACGGTGATCGGACCGGCCGGCACCGCGCCGTTCACCCGGACCTTCGCGCAGCGGACCGCCGTCCGCGAGACGCCGGTGCATCCGGTGCGGCTGCACACGGTGGCCGGCGGCGCGGTCGTGGCGGACTTCGGGGCCGTCTACGCGGCGCGGCCCAAGGTCGCCTTCGCCCGGGGAGAGCCGGGACGCACGGTCACCGATGCGGGCCGGCTACCTCCTCGATCCCGACGGCCAGGTGTCGACCCTGCACGGGACCCAGGAGACGAACCTCTCCTCGTCGTACATCATGCGGGAGGGCAGCCAGGCCTTCGAGGCCTTCACCTACTTCGGGTTCCGCTACCTGCAGATCGACAACCCGGGGCAGCCGCTCGGCCGCAACGAGGTCGTGGCCCTGGCCCGGCACGCCGCCATGCCCGACGTCCCCAGCGCGACGTTCTCCTCGGACAACCGCATGCTCAACGCCGTGTGGCGCCTGACGCCCGCTCGTGCCTGTACTGCTGCCACGAGCAGTTCGTCGACACGCCGACCCGGGAGAAGGGTCCGTTCCTGTGGGACGGGGCCAACGAGTCCGAAGGCGTGATGCGCGCCTACGGCGACCAGAACATGACCTGGCAGGCGCTGCGCGACGTGGCCCGCGGCCAGGCGCGCTACTGGCCCGACGGGCAGGTCAACGCCGTCTACCCCAACGGTGACGGCGCCCGGACCTTCGGCACCTGCACGGCGCGCTACCCCGAATGGCTGTGGCGCTACTACACCTCGACCGGCGACATGGCCACGCGTGACTGCGCTGTACCCGTCGGCGTCCAGCGCCGTCGACTGGCTGTGGAGCGCCCGCCAGGCCGGCACCGGGCTCCTCTACGGGCTGGCCGACACCGACAACGGTGACCCGGTCTACGGCTACGACCTCGTCGGTGGCGGCCGACACCGCCAGCAACGTGCTCGCGGTGAACGCCATGCGACCGCGTGGCCCAGATGGCCGCCGTGGCCGGCGACGCGGCCGGCGGCGCCAGACTCTGGCAGGCCCGGGCGACCAGCTGGCGGCCGCCGTCAACGCCGTGCTGCGCCGGCCCGACGGCACCTACGTCGACGGCGTCGACGCCGACGGCGCCCAGAGCAGCCACGCCTCGCAGGAGGCCAACGCGCTGGCGCTCGCCTACGGCGTGGTGCCGGCGTCCGACCTGGCGGCGGTCGGGCGCCTACGTGGCCGAGCCTCGGCATCGACGTCGGCCCGAACCACGGCCTCGAGCTCCTCCGCGGGCTGGCGGCGGCGGGCATGCCCGAGGCCATGGTGCACACTGCTCACCGACACCTCCATCCCGGGCTGGGCCCACATCGTGGCGGCCGGCGGGACCTTCACCTGGGAGGTCTGGAGGCCGAGCGACCTCATCGGGGACTCCATGTCCCACGGCTGGGGCTCCTCCGCGCTGGTGGCCATGCAGGAGACCCTGCTCGGCGTGACCCTCGAGTGGCGCGCGACGCCGACGGCACGGTCGCGCCATGGTGCGCCCGCCGTCGGCCGGCCTCGACCGCGCCGAGGGGTCGGTCCCGACGGTGGCCGGGCCGGTGCGGGTGGCCTGGCAGCGCCGCGGCAAGGGCATGGCGATGGACCTCACCGTGCCGGCCAACGCGTGCCGGCGACGTGCGAGCTGCCCGCCGGCGGACCCCGTCCAGCGTGCGCGAAGGCGGCACGTCGGCGGCGAAGGCGCCCGGCGTGACCGTCGTCTCGGCCGCGGACGGGGTCGTCGTCCTCTCGGTCGGAAGCGGGACCTACCGGTTCACGAGCACCTGAGGCGCGTCAGACGTCGCCGGTCTGCCCCGCTCCCGCAAGTCCGGTTGCACCTCGAGGTACTGCGCCATCGGGAGGAGTCGTACGCCCGCACGGCGAGAGGCCTGGTCGAGTAGGCGGGCCGGTCGAGATCATCGCGAGCTCTGACGGCTCTTTCAGGCCCTCCTCGCGACGAAATACGGAGCAGGAAGCTGCTGACACGTCGCCGCGGAGACGTGGACTGATGCCGCCGGTGAGCCAGCGCTCAGCATCGACATCGAAAGCGATCAGGAGCATCCCGTGGGCCCGCTGACCGTTGGCGCTGAGTCGCGGTTGGAAGTAGGGCAGATCGAGCACCGTGGCGCCGAAGCGTGCGTAGAAGACGAGCCGCTCCGTCGGGTCGCCGACGGACTGGGTCGGGCATGCCGTCGCGGATCGTCGACCTCCGCGAGCGTCATGAGAGCGCCCGGAGCCCGTGACCACATGGGCAGCTGCTGCATGAGACTCGTGCCGGCGCCGGAGTTCCGCTGCCGGGCTCGTGCCGCAAGATACGAGAGCAGATACACCGGCTGAGCGGATCCCAGTCACCGATGATGGCGCCGAGGATCTCTGCGGACTCGTTGCACGCTGCGGCCATATCAGTGGTCCGCTCTTGATCGGTGAGCGAGGCAGCCATGGTCTCGTACGGGTCGAGCTCTTCACGCCGGAAGGATGGGACGAGGATCTCGTCGTAGAGACGACGGAGGAGCCTGCGTGCTTCGACCTCTCGGCGAGGTTAACAACGAGGGAGTGCCGGCAGCCTCCCGGTGCTGCTTGCCCCATCTTTGGCACCTTAGGAGTTTGCCACACCTTCCGCGAGAGTGGCAAAGGGGCTGCGTCTTTCGCTAGAATTTACTCTGAGCTATAGCGTGTAGCGTCTGACCACGTCTTGGCACTGGGGGAATCGAGTACGGCAAAAAGAGGAGCACGATGAGTGAAAAGTCAGGACGATTGCTTCTATCACTCACCTCTGCGAAGAACGACGACTCCGGTATCGAACAGCGCGAACACAGCGGCCAAAGTGAGGGGACGCCGACGAGTACAGCGCCGCACCGTGATAAGAACCCCTGCATGTCTCCCTTCTTTCGTTCCTTCTCCGCTGCCATGGCCGCCAGCGTGTCCAAGTGGGCGTTCAGAACGGTGAAATGGGACTGGAGTTCATTCTCGAGTCTTTGATACCGGTGATCTCGAACATCTGATCGAGATCCTTGCGGTGAATGGCGGTCAGGCACAGATCGGGCGAATGGATCTGTGCGATGATGGTTGTCGATGTGGTCAAGATCCTGCGCAAGCAGTTGCCGAGCCGTGATCTCTTCCGTTGTGGCGTCGTGGAGTCTCGCCGCTCGCCCGTTGACTGATCTGGCCCATCCGAGCTCTCGAGCAGAACAGGCTATGAGGCACGACTCCGCTGCTTCCTCGTGGTCACTTGAGGTACCCGGAGGGCCTCGAAGCAGGCGGAAGGTCGTGTTGACCGTCCGGTACCAAAATTGCCGGTGAAGGACATTGGCCGGGATGGCATTGCCATCGTCAAGATCGGCAGGGTGTACCCTGCACGACTCTTCCAGCACTGCGGCCGCCTGTCGCACCGGCTGAAGGAGCAAAGCCACGCCCTGCGCCTGCTTCAGCAACACGTCGCTGGAGAGATCGCTGTGGTCCGGATCGTCCTCGCCAAGACCTTGCTTCAGAAGAGAGAGCTTTCGAGCCATGACGATCACGTGCGGGTAGGCCTTGCGTGTCAGTCCCGAGTCAGCACTGTCGTCCTCATCGGAGAGCCGAATGACGCCGAGCTCGTTCCTCTCGACATAGGGCTCGAGATATTTCACAAGGTCGTTGATCAGCATCCGCGCGAGGTCGTAGAGGCGGTGCAACGTGTGCCCGTTGAAGAGCACTGTCTCATCACCAATCTGTTTCATGGCTCGGCGCATTGCTTGGTTGAGATCGTGGATGGTGGCGTCGTTCAGCGATTGATCCATCCGTAGGTAATGGTTCCCGATGCGGCTCAATCGGATTCGAGCGAGAAACGCTCATCTGGTACCAGCTGTTTGCCCAAAATGTCCTGAGCCTTGGCCTTGACGATCGGGTCATTCTCCTTTGGGAAGGTAATGGTGACCCCGGTGAAGAGCTTCTCGTCCTCCACCTGACCGTCCCACATGTCAGTGAGCTCCATCGGGCTGACTTCCGCCTTCAGCCGAAGAACGTCCATTTGTCACCGACCTTTCAGCCGCCTCACGAGACTCGTGGGGTCGGCCCAAGGGACAGCGAAGGGGTAGCAGTAGATCGCCTCGGCGCGCTCGACGTGGAGGCGGGGCCAAGCGCCACGCAGGCTTTCGAGGCCGAGACGGTGGCTGCGCAGTCACTTTCGTAGACATCGCCCTTGAGGTACGTCTCTCCCGACGCTGTGTGCTCGATGGCATCGGTCAACTTCGTGTCGAGATCTATCTCAGCATCGATGTAGTCACCGACGGCGCCACTCGCGGCACCACGGAACTGAAGTAGAGAAGATCGACGGCGGCCCTGCTGCGTATGAACTCCTTGCAACAATCCGGCAGAGATGCCGGGCCCGAGGATCGCCTTCGCTTCATTGAGGACGTCCTCGCTACCGCCATCCGCTACGTTGCCCAGCGAGCGAAGAATGGAACTCGCGTTTTCCATCACGGTTTGGGCGGCTTGTTGCATCGTCACCGGACAAGAGCAGTTGAGTCCACTCTCTACATCCATCGCCGGCCCAATGGATTCGATAAGACTGATGATCGCTCCAACCAAAAGCCGGGTGTACCCATCGTGATCGTTGCCGACCTTCTGGAAGGCGTCTAGTCACCTGATGAGCTTGCGGATGCCCTGCGACCGACGTGTCTTCCGAAGAGATTGAGATATCGGGCGTAGAGATACGTGGCCAGGAATGAGATCTGTTCCGGCGACTTGCTGGCGCCCTGAACCAGCTTGTACAGGTTCGTCTCAGCCTCGCTCTCCAACAGGGCGGTCGCAGCGACGTAGGCGGCGTGGTTCTCCGCTGTGTCGTTCTGGGCTGCTTCGACGAGCGCAGCGACTTTGCCGCGCACCTCCTCGGTGAGTGCGGCGAGCTTGTCGCCCTTTCGAGGCTCGGTGGCGAGCCCGCTTGCCTCGGAGACCTCGCCAGCCACTTGGTCCTTTGCCGCCTCGACCGAGCTGTCAAACTGAGCTTCGGGGTCCGAATCGTCTCGAGGACGTTGTCCAGCGTTTCGACCGCTCTTTGCCGGCGAGGAAATCTTCGAGAGCCGCCCCGAGCGGCTCCTCCTTCTCCGCATCGAGTTCGTCTTCGCGTTCTTCTTGCGTTCTTCTGCCGTGCCGGCCTCGGGTTTGAGCGTGTCTCTCAGGGTGTCTTTGAGGGTGGAGGAATCTCGAGTCAACAGCTCTTCCCCGATCGCCTTCCAGATCGCCGGGTCGTCGAGCTTCGCCCGTGACGGTTTTGCGCCGCCTGGAACCTGCCCCTCCGTTTGGATGTCAGTGGTGGTCATAGTCTTCGATGCACCGCGGGTTTCCATAAGAGTCGCTCGGGAAGTCCGGCTGACGCCTGCAACGCTAGTGAATCCCGATTTCTCGTGCTCAGGAGAATCCTGAAGCTGCAAAGAGATCAGGACGAGCAGACCGCTCCGGGCGGAGGCGTCGGCCCGTCACGAGATACGCCTGCACGTCGGCGCGCACGCAGGCGCTGTAGAAGTAGGCCACGTGGTCGTCGCCGTCATGGGTGAGCAGCACGCCGTGGTCGAGCTCCTTGGCCACGCTGACCGCCCAGGCGTAGGGCGTGGCCGGGTCGTTCGTCGTCCCCACCACGAGGATGGGTGGCGCGCCGGGCGCGGCCACCGGCCCGACGGTCCGGGTCGGTGGCACGGGCCAGACGGCGCAGCCCGCCTCGCCCCACGCCAGCAGGGGGCCGAAGACCGGCGCCGACGCCGCGAGGGACGTCGGCCAGGGCGCCGTACGTGGCGAGGTCGGCGCGACACGGGGTGGTCGAGGCAGTCGATGGCGGTGGCGGCGTCGTCGGCGTTGGTGGAGCCGCCGGTGTTGTAGTGGTTCGACAGCGCGACCACCGGTGCGCCGTTGCCGGCGGCGTCGGCGGCCAGCGCCGCGCCGAGCTGCGGCCAATCCGACTGGGAGTAGAGCGAGTCGAGCACGGCGTCGTAGAGCTGCCCCACACCCGGCGACGCTGCCCGCCGCCGGCGGGCGCCGGTGATGTCGCGGCGGTGTTGAGCAGCGCCAGCAGCGCGGCGGTGGGGTCCGCGCCGGGTGCCACGGGCAGGCGCGCGCTGCCGGCGCACCAGGCGAAGAACGCGTTGAGCGACTGCTCGAAGCCGTCGGCCTGCCCCAGGGTGATCTGGTCGAAGGACAGCGCGGGGTCGATCACGCTGTCGAGCACCATGGCCCGTATGTGGGTCGGGAAGAGCGCGGCGTAGGTGAGCCCGAGCAGCGTGCCGTAGGACTGGCCCATGTAGGTCAGCGCGCTGTCCCCGAGGGCCTGGCGCAGCCGGTCCATGTCGCGGGCGACGTCGACCGAGCCGACGTAGGGCAGCAGGTTGGGGCTGTTCTTCTCGCAGGCGGCCGCGAACTGCTTGAGCCCCGCGATGGTGGCGGCCTGCTCGCTCGGGGTGGCCGGGGCGGGGTCCGACGGCGCGGCTGCCCGTCGCGCGTCCCGCAGATGACCGGGTCGCTGCGCTCGACGCCACGGGGGTCGAAGAGGACGATGTCGAAGTCGTCGAGCAATTGCGGCGTCAGCGCACTGAGCTCGTTCGCCATGTCGTCGATGCCCGACACGCCCGGGCCGCCGGGGTCGATGACCAGCGAGCCGATGCGGGCCGCGGGGTCCTCCGCCGGATGGCGCGCCACCGCGACGCCAATGGTCGGGCCGTCGGGGTGCGCGTAGTCCAGCGGGACGACGAGGGTGCCGCACTGCAGGCCGCCGTTGCAGGGCGACCACACCATGGGGGTGACGGGCGGCTGGGTCGTCGAGGTCGTGGTGCTCGGCACGGCCGGGGCCTGGTGGCGGTGCGCCGGGGCCGTCTGGGCAGCCGGCGACCCCGGGACCCCGCAGCCGGCCGCCACCAGCGCTGCCGACCAGGACGACGAGGAGCAGGACGGGCGACCTCGTCGTCACCCGGCCCAGCGTTGCACGTGTCGGGCACCGTCGAACTCTCACCCGGCGCCGCTTTCCCGGAACTATCAGGAATGTCAGAGTTTTCGGACAGTCACCGGCAGGTTCACGGTGGCGTCGGTGGGGCTCCGGACCGGCTCATTTTGCACGAAAAGGTCACCGTTCTCCCACGTGAGGGACGCAGAGAACGCGGACAGGCGACGCACAGGCACGCGCGGGGACGGGCCGGCGCCTCCGCCCGGGCGGAGTACGAGCGCCGGCGGGCCAAGGACGAGGCGCGCCGGCGGGCGGCGTTCGGGCGACTGGCACCGCTGGTCCGGATCCTCGACCGGCCCGAAGCGGACCACCGAGACCTGGGGCCGCGGCGCCGACGGCGAGGAGCGGATCGGGCGCTGGCTCGACGATGCCGTCGGACGGCACGGCGTGGTGCTGCACGACCGGGCGGTCCACGGCCGGCGCACCAACCTCGACCACATCGTGGTGGTGCCCTCGGGGATCTGGGTGATCGACTCCAAGCACTACCGGGGCACGGCTCGAGCGGCGGGACACGGTCGGGTGGTTCGTCCCGCGTCCCCGCCTCTTCGTGGCCGGTCGCGACCGGACCGCGCTGGCGACGGCGGCGAGCCGCCAGCAGGCACTGGTGGCCGAGGCGCTGGGCGCCGGCCCGCTCGTCCGGGCCGCGCTGTGCTTCACCGGCGTCGAGCGCGCCCTGTTCACTCGACCCTTCATGGTGCAGGGGGTGCTCGTCACCTGGCCGAAGGCGCTCGCCGGACGCTGGCCGCGCCCGGACCGCTCGGGCTGGCCGAGCGGCGTGCGCTGGCGGATCGGCTCGCCCGGGCCTTCCCGCCCTATCCGAGTTGACTACGCCCCCGGGGGCACCTCCCACAGGCCGACCGGGGCCTCGCCGAGGCGGTAGTGGCCGGGCAGGCGCTCGCCCGACATGGCGCGCTCCATGCGCTGCTGCATGCCGGGCAGCAGCGTGCCGTCCTTGATCATCGCCATGAACATGGCGCCGGCGTTGCCGACGTCGAAGAAGTCGCGCTGCCACGACCACTGGAAGTTCCCGGCGTAGCGGAACCAGCTGCCGCCGAGGCCGGCGATCTCGTAGTTGGTGCCGTCCGCCTTCGTTGGCGTCGGCCACCTGCTTCCACAGGCCGAGCACCTCGCCCTGCTGCTCGTCGATGAGCACCTTCTGGTACGGGTAGGTCCAGCCCTCGAGGCCGGCCATCTCCAGGCCGAGCGCGATCTCGCGGATCTCGCTCGCGCCCGACGGCCATGAACTCGTCGTTGGGCCCGACGTTCCAGCCGTAGGTGGCGTCCTCGGTGTACAGGTCGGCCATGTGCTGCCAGTCCTGCTTGGCCTCCCCCGCGCGGTTCGGCCTCGAGCCAGCGCTCGACCATCTCTTCCAGTTCGGCACGCGGGTAGGCGGGCATCGTCAGTCAGTCCTCCTCTGATGCGACAGGGCATGGGTGGGGCAGTACTTCACGGCCAGCTCGACGGCGGCGCGCGAGCTCCTCGGGCGGCTCGGGTTGGAGGATGGTGAGCTCGCCCTTCTTCGAGACCGAGAAGACCTCGGGCGCCTCGCCCTCGCAGGCGGCGTGGCCCTGGCACAGGTCGCGGTCGACGACGATCTTCATGCCGTGCGGACCCGGCCGGCCCGGCGACCGCCGGCGCCGGTAGCGCACGCGGCACGGCTGCTCGAGCTGGACGACCATCTTGGAGTGGTCGTTGCGGTAGGAGTCGAGCGGCTGGGCCGCCTCGAACTCCCAGCCCTGCAGCAGCACCGAGAAGATCGCCTTCAGCTGCATCATGGCGAAGTTGGCGCCGACGCAGCGGTGGCGGCCGGCCCCGAAGGGGATCCAGGTCCACGGGTTGGCCCGGTCCTCCTCGCGCGGCTCGAGGTAGCGCGCCGGGCACGAAGGCGTCGGGGTCGGGGAAGTCCTCGGGGATGCGGTTGCAGATGGCCGGGCTGGCGCCCACGAACTTGCCGGCGGCGATGCGGTAGTCCCCGTACGTCGAGCTCCTCCATGGCCACCCGCAGCAGCAGGATCAGCGGCGGGTGCAGGCGCAGCGCCTCCTTGAGCGCCGACTCGAGCCGCGGGATCTCGCGCAGCGCCTGGAAGCTGACCTCCGAGCCGTCGGCGTAGAGCTCGTCGAGCTCCGCCGTTCACCGCCGCGCAGCTCGTCGGGATGGCGCAGCAGCTCAATCAGCGTCCAGGCCGCCGTGCCCGACGTCGTGTGGTGGCCGGCGAACATCATGGAGATGAACATGCCGGTGACCGTGTCGGCGCTGAAGCGCGGCGACCCGTCCTCCTCCTGGATCGACATGAGGACGTCGAGCAGGTCGCGCCTCGCCGTCGGGCGGCGGCGGGCCCGGCGGCCCGGCGCTCCATGATGCCCTCGCACGAGCTCGACCAGCGCCACCCGGGCCGCGTCGCGGCGCCGGAAGCTCTCGATGTCGCGCGTAGGGGTCGACGTAGGCGATCGGGTCGGTGCCCTGCTCGAGGTCGTGGTACAGCCGGGCGAAGCGGCCGTCGAGCTCGCGTGCGGAAGCGCGTGCCGATGAGGCAGGCCGAGGACGTGTAGATGGTCAGCTCGGCGAACCAGTCGAGCAGGTCGATCTCGCCCTCGTCGTCCCAGCCGGCCACCATCTGCTCGACCTCGTCGGCGATGGTGGCGGCGTGGCCCCGCATGAACTTGTCGCGCAGCGCCTGGTTGTGCAGCATCTCGCGCCGGCGCTCGGGCGGCGCGTCGAACACGACGCCCTCGCCGAAGATCGGCGTCATGAAGGGGTAGGCCTCGGCCTGGTCGAGCTGCTCCTCGGGCGCCCGGAAGTAGAACTCGTTGGCGTCGGCCCCGGTCAGCAGCACGACGTCGCGGTCGGCCGAGGCGTGAACTCGCCCGACGTCGCCGCACTCGGCCCGCACCCGCGCCATGAGGCCGATCGGGTCGCGGCTGAGCTCGTCGAGGTGGCCGTTCTCGCCCTCGCCGCCCGACACCCGCGGCGGCTCCCGCAGCGTCGTCTCCGTCGGTCACGGTGCTCCCTCCGTCGTTCGCGTCGGTCGTCGAGCGGCGCCTCCGGCTGGACCTCCACCACGCTCAGGTGCGTGCCCCGCGGGCGCCGCCACCGCGTGCGGCGATGGCCGGCGCCACGCCCTCGGGGCGCAGGAAGGCCGAGTGCCGGGCCAGGCCCCAGCCGCGTCCACTCGGCCAGCACCTCGCCGGTGACCTCGGGGTCCCAGTCCATGCCCATGCCGGTCAGCGTCGGGCCCGGGCCGCACGATGACGGCCCGCACCCCCGTGCCCTCGAGCTCCATCTGCAGCGCGGTGACGAAGCCCTCGAGCCCCCACTTCGACGCCACGTAGGCCGCCATGCGCGGCCGCGGGTGCGCCACCACGTCGGAGGTGACGAAGACCAGGTCGCCCCGCCGGCGCTCCACCATGCCGGCGCCGAAGGCGCGCACCAGGCGCTGCGCCCCGCCGACGTTGACGCGCAGGACCTCCTCGAAGTCCTCGGGCGTCGGTCTCGAGCGCCGTGCCCGGCTGGATGTCCGGGCCGCGTTGGACACCAGGATCTCCACCGGGCCGAACGCGGCCTCCGCCTCCTTGGCGAACCGGTCGACCGAGGCCGGGTCGGCCAGGTCGAGGTGGCAGGCCACCGCCTCGCCGCCCTCGGCGCGGATGGCCGCCGCCACCTCCTCGCAGACCTCCACCCGGCGCGCCCCGAGCACGACGGGATGCCCGGCCGCGGCCAGCGCCCGCGCCGTCGCTCGGCGCCGATGCCCGACGAGGCGCCGGTCACCGCCGTCGGCCGGCGCTGCGGGATGGGGCTCGAAGCGCGGCATCAGCGCGGCGTGACCGTGGTCGGGCAGGGCGGCGAAGCCCCGCACGTTGATGGAGTGGACCCGCTCGATGCCCGCCGGGTCGATGTCGTAGTCCTGCACCCGCTCGACCAGCTCGGTCAGCGCGACCCGCGCCTCCATGCGGGCCAGCGCCGCCCCCATGCAGAAGTGGCGCCCGCTGCCGAAGCTGACCAGGTCCTGGGTGTCGCCGGTCGAGGTCGTAGCGTCTCGGCGTCGGGGAAGACGTCCTCGTCCCGGTTGGCCGAGCCGAGCAGCAGCAGCACCCGGCGCCCGGCCTCGATGTCGACGCCCTGCACGCGCACCGGCTGGCTGGTCACCCGCACCAGCATCTGCGTCGAGGTGTCGTAGCGCAGCGTCTCCTCCACCCAGTCCGGCACCCGGGCCGGGTCGGCCAGCGGCTTGGCCACGCTGGTCCGGGTTGCGCCAGCCCCAGTACCAGGCGTTGCCCAGCAGCTTGGTCGTCGTCTCGTTCCCCGCCACGACCAGCAGGAAGAGGAAGCCGATCACCTCGTCGTCGGTCAGGCGGTCCCCGTCGATCTCGGCCTGCAGCAGCGACCAGGTCAGGTCGTCGCGCTCGTGGCGCCGCCGGTCGGCCACCATGTCGGCGTAGTAGCCGGCCAGGGTCAGTGCCGCCTCGAGCCCCTCCGGCGGAATGTCGGTCATGCCGTCCTCGCGGTGCACCAGCAGGTCGGCCAGGCGCCGGATCTCGGCCCGGTCCGACGGCGGGCACGCCCACCAGCTCGGAGATCACGTCCATCGGCAGCAGCCCGGCGAAGTCGGCGATGAAGTCGAACGAGCCCGCCTCGAGCGCCGGGCCGAGGTGGGCCAGGGTCAGCGCCCGGATGCCGCTCCTCCATGGCGGCCACCCGGCGCGGCGTGAAGCTCTTGCCCGACGATGGAGCGCATGCGGGTGTGCCGGGGCGGGTCCATGGCGAGGAACGACATGGCCCGGTGCGCGTCGGGCCCGAAGGCGGCCGGGTCGAGGCTGACGCCGTAGGCGTTGGAGTAGTGGTCGACGTCGCGGAACGCCGCCAGCACGTCGGCGTGGCGCGACGAAGGCGAAGAAGTCGAGCTCCTCGTTGTAGAAGACGGGCGCCTCGGCGCGCAGCCGGGCGTACGTCGGGTACGGGTCCTCGTGGATGCCGTAGTCGTAGGGGCTGTAGGCCAGTGGCGCCACGGTCGTCACGACGCGCCCGCCTCGCCGCCCGGACCGGCCCCGTCATCAGCGCCGTCGCCTCGGCCATCAGCGTCGGCACGGCGTCGAAGGCGAGGTGGCCCATGCCCGCGCTGAGCAGCGCGCCCGTGTAGGTGACCTGCAGCACGTCGAGCACGGCCGGGTCGGCCCGCGCCCGAGCGCGCCGGCCAGCCGGCGGCCGATCTCGGCGCCGATGCGCGACGCGCACGCGCTTGACGTCGGGCCCGTCGCCCAGCAGCGCCGTCGTGCAGACGGCGACGGCCGGCGAGCCCATGGCGCCGAAGCCCATGGTGCGGACGGTGTCGGCCACCCGGTCGGGCAGTGGCAGCGTCAGGTCGACCAGGCTCGGGGACGACTGCATGCGCCGCCACAGCACTTCGGCCAGCAGGTGGTCCTTGCCCGAGAAATACGTGTAGGCCGTCGCCGGCGCCACCCCCGCCCGCTTGGCGATCGTCCGCACCGAGATCTCGGCGTAGGGCCGCTCCTCGGCCTCCTCGGCCGCCGCCGCCACCAGCCGCTCCATGACCTCGGCCTGGCGCTCGGAGAGGTGGCGGCGGCCCGGCTGCTCGGCCGGCGCGTCCGTCGGCGGTCCGCCTCGACGGCGTCGAACACGCTCAGCGTCAGTGCCGGCCGCCGGCGGAATGTGCGGCGTGCCGTCCTTCATGGCGGGGAAGGTGAAGGTCGCCGCCGTCGTCATCCGCGTGATCTTGGTGATGTCCTTCTCGGGCAGCGTCTCGGTCTCGTCCTCGATGACGATCTCCCAGCGGCAGTGCGGCACGCGGTCACCGGGCACCCGCGGCGGCCGGTGCACGTGGCGGATGTGCGCCTTGGGGTTGACCGCCTGCGCCGTCACGTCGAACGTGCCGTCCTCAATGTGGTGGCACATGTTGGTGACCATGGCGTCGCCGAACGGCTCGGCGTCCATCAGCGCGCCGCAGTAGGCCAGCTCGAAGTAGCCGTGCGTCTCGTCGACCAGCTCGTAGTGCACGTCCATGTAGTGGTGCGGGAAGCCGGGGTCGAGCTGGAGCACCTTGAAGATGGCCGAGACGCCGTCGCCCTCGACGTGCATGATCTGGCGCAGCCGGTCGCCGTAGACCGGGCTGGCGCCGGCCCACTCCTCGATGGCCAGCTCCTTGACGGCCTCGGCCCCGTACTTGCAGCCCGATGGCGGCGCACATGGAGCGGTCCAGCAGGTGGACGATGAGCCCGTACTCGCGGACCAGCCTGACCAGCGCCTCCTTCGACAGGTCCTCGTAGTCGAAGCCGGGGTCGAACGCGCCCGAGTAGTCCTGGCGCTCCGCCGTCCGCTCGTCATTTTGCTCGGTCATTCGTTCAAACTATAGTCCAGACACTTGTCCAGATCTAGGTGTCTCGCCGGATGGGGGCGAAGCTGGGCTGTGGATCGGGAGGTTGGGCCAGGTGCCGCGAGCGAGAACGACGGGGCGCTGGCCGCGCTGCCGTCTCACTGGGCCCTCCCGCGCCGGGCTGGCGCCAACTGGCCCGACCTGATCACCTACGGCTCCTGGCCGCCCATGTCGAAGCGCAGGAGCTGGCCGAGGCGGCCGGCATCGACCTGCTCAGCTGGCGAGGCCGCCCGAGAGCGACAAGCGCATCGGCGGGCCGCTGTTCCGACGACCGTGACGGCTTCGAAGGCGACATCTGATCACCCGGGACGGCGGCATCGCGGTGTCCACGGGCCTGGGCTGCAGGGTCGGGCATCCGAGCAGCGAGGGCGATGACAGCTCCACAGCAGACAGCGACGGGACACGGGCATGAGCGACACGAGAACAGCGCGCGCCGCCGGCATGGCGAAGATGCAGGAGGTCTACGGGTTCACCGTCGACCCCGCCGATCTCCCCGGGCGCTACACCGACGTGACGGTCGACCACCTCTTCGGGACGATCTGGACCGACGACACCATCGACGCTGCGCGACCGGCGCCTGCTGACCATCGGCGTCCTGGCGGCACAGGACAAGCCCGAGCTGCTGGAGATCCAGTTCGACAACGCGCTCGAGCGCGGCGAGCTGACGGTCGACCAGGTCCGCGAGGTCGTGGTGCACCTGACCCACTACGTGGGCTGGCCCATCTCCACCGGCGTCAGCGGTGCGGCGGAGACCGTCATCCGCCGTCACGCCGCGGCGGCCGGCGCGCAGGACGGCTGAATGTCGTGCCCAGTGATCGAGGTCGAGGAGGCCGCCCCCGGCGTCCGCGTCATCGCCTTCAACCGGCCCGAGGTGCGCAACGCCTTCGACACCACCATGTACCAGGAGGTGACCGCCGCCCTGCGCGCCGCCGACGGCGACGAGACCGTCGGCGCCGTCGTGCTCACCGGGCGCGGCACGCGCCTTCACGTCGGGGCAGGACCTGGCCGAAATGGCCGCCATCGCCACCGGCACCGCCGTCGAGGGCGCCGGCCAGGGCTTCATGGGGCTGCTCGAGTGCCTCATCGATCTGTCGGTCCCGCTGCTCGCCGCCGTCAACGGCGTGGCGGTCGGGCTCGGCTTCACCCTGCTCCCGCACTGCAATCTCGTCCTGGTCGATGCCGGCGCCCGCCTGCGGGTCCCGTTCGCCGAACTCGGCGTGCCGCCCGAGGCCGCCAGCAGCGTCCTCTTCCCCGCCGTCATGGGCTGGCAGCAGGCGGCGCGGGTGCTGCTGACGTCGGACTGGGTCAGCGCGCCCGAGCTGGTGGAGCTCGGCCTGGCCCTCAAGGTGTGCGCCGAGGGCACCGTGCTCGACGAGACGGTGGCGCTGGCGGCGCGGATCGCGGCGCACCCCCGGGCGGCCACCCGGGCCAGCACCTCGCTCGTCCGGGCCGCCCGCCGCGACGCCGTGGTCGAGGCCAACCGCCGTGAACAGGCCGCCTTCGGGACGCTGCTCGCCGGCGCGGTCGGGAGCGGCACCCTCGCCGAGTTCGCCGCCCGCCCCGCCGCAGGGTCCTGACGTGCGGCTCGGCATCACCGCCGCCCTGACCGACCAGTCGACCTGGCGCCGGCCGTCCTGGCCGCGGCGGTCGAGGAGCTCGGCTTCGACTCCCTCTACCTGCCCGAGCACACGCACCTCCCGGTCCAAGAGGACACGCCGCCTGCGCTCGTCGGCGGCGTGCGGCTCGACGACTACAAGCGCTGCCTCGACCCGCTCGTCGCGTTGTCCACCGCCGCCGCCGTCACCACGCGCATCGGTCTCGGGACCGGCATTCTGCTGGCCGCCCAGCACGAGCCGATCCTCCTGGCCAAGCAGGTGGCCACGCTCGACCACCTCTCGGGCGGCCGGGTCACCCTCGGGGTCGGGTACGGCTGGAACCGGACCGAGGCCGAGGACCACGGCGTCGACTGGGCCCGTCGGCACGACGTCGTGCGCGAGCACCTGGCGGCCATGGAGGCCATCTGGTCGACCGACCAGGCGGAGTATCACGGCGAGTTCGTGGACTTCGGGCCGACCTGGTCGTGGCCCAAGCCGGTCCAGCAGCCACGGGTGCGCACGCTGGTCGGCGGTGGCGCCAACGACGCGGTGCTCAGCGGCCGTGGTGGAGAGCGCCGACGGCTGGATCCCCATCGGCGGCAGCGGCCTGGCCGCCGCCATCCCGCGCCTGCACGCCCTGGCCGCCGAGGCCGGGCGCGACCCGGGCGAGCTGTCGGTCGTCCCGTTCGGGACCATCGCCGATCAGGGCAAGCTCGAGCACTACGCCGGGCTGGGCATCACCGAGGTGGTGCTCCGGGTCCGGGCCGGTGACGAGCCGTCGGTGCGGGCGGAGCTGGAATCGCTGGCCCCGCTCATCGGGTTCGCGGGCACACTGGAGCAGCCATGACCGACCTGATCGACGACACCACCCCGCGGCTCGGGAGCACCACCCCGCTCCCCAAGATCATCAGCGTCGACGACCACATCGTCGAGCCGCCGCACCTGTGGGACACCTGGCTGCCGGCGCGCTTCCGCGACCGCGGCCCCAAGGCGGAGCGCCGGGGCATCGGCGACATGGAGCACATCGGCGGCGGGACCTACCGCCAGACGTTCGACCCCGACGGCCCGCAGGCCGACTGCTGGGTCTACGAGGACCTCGTCTACATCAACAAGCGTCACGTGGCCGCCGTCGGCTTCGACCGCGACGACATGACGATGTCGCCCATCACCTACGACGAAATGCGGCCCGGCTGCTACGACCCCAAGGCCCGCATTGCCGACAACGAGGCGAACTGGGTCGAGGCGAGCCTGTGCTTCCCGACCTTCCCGCGCTTCTGCGGCCAGACCTTCCTCGAGGCCAAGGACAAGGAGCTCGCCGAGGCCTGCGTCGCCGCCTACAACGACTTCATGGTCGAGGAGTGGTGCGGCGACAGCGGGGGCCGCCTGCTGCCGCTCTGCCTCATTCCGTTGTGGGACGCGGAGAAGGCGGCGGCCGAGGTGCGGCGCAACGCGGCCCGCGGCGTGCGCGCCGTGTGCTTCAGCGAGATCCCGCCCCACCTCGGCCTGCCCAGCATCCACAGCGGCTACTGGGATCCCTTCTTCGCCGCCTGCGCGGAGACGGGCACGGTGGTGAGCATGCACATCGGCTCGTCGTCGAAGATGCCGGCGACGTCGGCCGACGCGCCGGTCGCGGTGGCGGCGTCGCTCAGCTTCGGGAACGCCATGTCGTCGCTGTGCGACTTCCTCTTCTCCGGGGTGCTCATCCGCTTCCCCGAGCTCGTCCTCGCCTACTCGGAGGGCCAGATCGGGTGGCTGCCCTACATTCTCGAACGGGTGGACGACGTGTGGCGCGAGCACCGCGCCTGGGGCGGCGTGAAGGACATCGTGCCCGAGCCGCCCTCCACCTACTTCCATCGCCAGGTCTACGGCTGCTTCTTCCGCGACCAGCACGGGCTCGACTCGCTCGGTGTCATCGGCGCCGACCGCGTCACCTTCGAGACCGACTACCCGCACACGGACTCCACCTGGCCCGCACACCCGCGCCGTGGCCGAGCAGCTGGTCAGGAACCTCTCCGACGAGGAGGTGTACCGGATCATGCGGGGCAACGCCATTGCGATGCTCGGCCTGGAAGGCCCGTGAAGCTGGGCGACGTCGTCAATCCGGAGGCGGCGCACTGGGGCAAGCCGCTGGCCGGCATCCGCATTCTCGCCCTCGAGCAGATGCAGGCCCTCCCCTACGCCACCCAGCTGCTGGGACGCCTCGGGGCCGAGGTCGTGAAGATCGAGGCGCCTGGCTCGGGCGACCTGGGCCGCGGCGCCTCACCGGCCATGACGGACCCGAGCGGGCGCCCCGTCGGCGCCACCTTCCTGCGCAACAACCTCTCCAAGCGCTCCATGGTCGTCGACCTCAAGCAGCCGGCCGGACGCGACCTCGTCCTGCAACTGGCACCCCGCTTCGACGTCGTGGCCGAGAACTTCCGCGCCGGCGCCGTGGAGCGACTCGGCCTGGGCTACGAGGACGTGGCGGCGGCACACCCATCCGTCATCTACCTGTCGATCTCGGGCTTCGGGCACGCCGTGCCGGCCGGGACGCCGGAGTCCCCCTACGCGGACTGGCCCGCACTGGCCTCCATCGTCGAGGCGATGAGCGGCGCCTACGAATTCAAGCGGCCCGAGGGGCAGCCGCCGATCGGTTCGCCCATGGGCGGGCTGGGCGACATCGTCACCGGGCTCTTCGCCGTCATCGGCACCCAGGCCGCGCTCCGCCAGCGCGACCGCACCGGGAAGGGTCAGCGCGTCGACGTGGCCATGCTCGACGCGCTGGTGGCCGTGCTCGACGTCGTGCCGAACTTCTGGTCCATGGGCATGCCCATGGGCACCCCGTGGCCGGGGATCCTCCACGGCTTCCGGGCGGCCGACGGCTGGTTCATGCTGCAGGTGCTGCGGGCACACCAGTGGCCCGACCTGGCCCGCGCCATCGGCCGGCCCGAGTGGGCCGACGACGCCCGCTTCGCCACGCCGCAGGGCTGGCTCGACCACCTCGAATCCGACATCCGGCCCGCTCTGGAGTCATGGGCCGGCACCCGCACCAAGCGCGCGGCCTGCGACGCCCTGAACGCCGCCGGACTGGTGGCGGGGCCCGTCGCCAACGACGAGGAGGTCGTGGCCGACCCGCACCTGGCGGGACGCCACATGCTCGTCGAGCATCCTCGCACCGACGGTGTCGCCCAGCCCGTGCTGATCCCGGGGCTCCCGGTGAAGTTCGCCGACATTGCCGAAGGACCCGAGACGCGTGTGCCCTGGCTCGGCGAGCACACCGACGACGTCCTCGCCGGCGAGCTGGGCCTCGGCCCCGCCGAATTGGCGGACCTGCGGGAGGCCGGCGTCATCGCCTGACCGGCGGAAGAGCGGAACAACGCGGTCCAGCAGCGGACGGAACTGCACGAGCCACAGCGCGCCGTAGGCGGCGACGTTTGCCGCCTCGACCGCCAAGGTGTGCCAGCCACGACTGAGGTCGATGGTACGGGCGGACACGGCACGCACCGTCAATGTGGAGAGCACCAGGCCGGCGAAGGAGAGCGTGCAGAACGGCGCCGACCTGTCGCAGGAGGGATCGCTTTGACTGGTCGAACCAGACCCAGCGACGGTTGAGCTCGAACGACGGCACGGTCCCGACCGCGGTGGCGAGCACGTTGGCCACCACGGCATCCACTCCGAACAGGCCGACCAGGACACCGAGCACGGTGAGGCTGGTGGCGGTGGAGATGCCGGACACGGCGGAGTAGCGCAGCAGCTGCGCCAGCCGACCCGGGCGGAGGAGGCCGCGCACTCGTGAAGTCAGAGACATGGAGGCACGGTGCCGGACGGGCCTCCAGGCGCGCTCGAGTGCCAGGTGGCTTCACCCTACGAATGGCGCGCCGGTGGCACATCGACTTCACCGGAAAGTCCAACGTGGCGCACAGCCGACACGCACCGGACGTGCAGGCCCGTCCCGCAGCATCGCCGTCATGACCATCGTCATCGACCCCGCCCCTCCGTCCCGGACGCGCCTCGGAACCTTCCGAGAGGCGCGGGACCCGAACCGTCCGAGGCCGATGCCGGCCTCGGCCTCGACGCCGGGCGTGAGGCGTGGTGGCGGCGCCCGGGCCGGCCGGCCTGGTCGGTGCCGGCACGCGCCACCATCTTCGCCATGACCGCGCTCCTCTACATCTGGAACCTGGCGCAGATCGGCATGGGAAACGACTTCTACGCCGCCGCTGTCAAGAGCGGGACGGAGAGCTGGAAGGCCTTCTTCTTCGGATCGTTGGATCCGGGATCCTTCATCACGGTCGACAAGCCGCCGGCCGCGCTCTGGGTCATGGAGCTGTCCGGGCGGATCTTCGGGTTCTCCAGTTGGAGCATGCTGCTCCCCGAAGCCCTGGCCGGTGTGGCCACCGTCATGGTGCTCTACCACCTGGTGCGACGCTGGTTCGGGGAACCGGCGGCCGTCCTGGCGTCGTTGGCGCTGGCGCTCACACCGGTCGCCGTCGTCATCTTCCGCTACAACGACCCCGACGCGTTCCTGACGCTTCTTCTGGTGTTGGCCGCGTGGGCCTGGTGGCGCGCCATGGAGACCGGCAAGACCGTCGGCCTGGTCCTCGGCGCGGCCCTCGTCGGACTCGCCTTTCTGACCAAGACGCTCGATGCTTTCATCGTCGTCCCGGCCCTCGGGCTCGCCTACCTGTGGTGCGGACCTCCGCGCCTGGCCCGGCGCATCGGCCAGCTCGGATGGGCCACCTTGGCCCTGCTCGTCTCCAGCGGATGGTGGGTGGCCATTGTGGAGCTGTGGCCAAGAAGCGCGCGGCCGTACATCGGTGGCAGCACGGACAACTCCGAGCTCAATCTGATCTTTGGCTACAACGGCTTCGCCCGCATCTTCGGTTCGGGTGGGGCCGCGCCGGGCGGCAGCACGTCCGGCACGTCCTCGGCCTTTGGCGGCGGCGAAGGCCTGCTGCGCATGTTCGACAACGAGCTGGGTGGCCAGATCTCCTGGCTCTTGCCGGTCGCCCTCGTGGGGCTCGTCGCAGGTCTGTGGTTGACGCGTCACCACCAGCGTGGTGATCACCAGCGTGCCGGATTCGTTCTCTGGGGCGGCATCCTCCTGATGTTCCTGGCGGTCTACGACTATGCGCAGGGCATCTTCCACCCTTACTACACGGTGGTCATGGCACCGGCCGTCGCCGCCCTCGCCGGCGCGGGCGCCGTGGCGCTTTGGCGCCTCGGGCGCCAGTCACTCCGTTGGGCCTGGGTCCTTCCGGCCACCGTGGTCGGCACCGTGCTCTGGGCCGACGCATTGCTCGCCCGCACCAGCGGCTACGACTCCTGGCTCGGGCCGACGGTTGTGGCGACCGGTGTCATCGCCGCACTGATCCTCTTTCTCTGCATGGTGCGCCCGAACCGCACGCGCTGGTTGGCGCTCGGCGCTGGTGTCGTGGCCGCCGTCTCGGTGCTGGCCGGGCCGGCGGCGTACTCCCTCACCACAGTCGGTACGACGACAAGCGCCATCGCCACTGCCGGACCGGCATCGGGCGGCAGCGGGCTGGCCGGGGGTGCCGGGGCGGGACCGGGTGGCGGGACGATGCCGGGCGGTTCCGCCACGGGCGGACCGCCGACGGGAGCTGGAACAGGCGCACGCGCCGGGGTCGGAGCCCGAGCCGGAGCCGCCAAGGCTCTCGCTGGCGGCCTGGGCTTCGGCGGTGGTGGCGGTGTCGGCGGCGGCGGCGGCGCATCAACGGTTAACGATTCGTTAGTGAGGTACCTCGAGCAGCACCAGGGTTCTGCCACCTACCTGGTCGCGGTCAACGGTTCGCAATCGGCCGCTCCGTTCATTCTCCAGAGCGGCAAGGCGGTCATCGCAATGGGCGGCTTTGGGGGCAGCGACCCGGCGCCCACGCTGAGCGAAGTTCAGAGCACATGGTGGCGACCGGCAAGGTGCACTACGTCTATGTCCCGGAGCGGCGGAGGTTCCCCGGCGGGTCCGGCTGGCAGCGGAAACGCGGGCGGCCAGACAGACCAGCACCGCCAGTGCTGTCGATGCCTGGGTCGAGAAGTACGGGACGAAGGTCTCGTCCAGCGCCTACGGCGGCCGCTCGGCGGGCGGGACCCGCTATTACGTCAGCAGCTCGGCGGCGTCGAAGTGAGCCGACACTCAGTAACGCGGCAACGCAATGAAGGCGACGAGGTAGGCGAACAACCCCGCACCCACCAGCGTGCAGGCGTGGAACACCTCGTGGAAGCCGAAGACCCGCGGCCACGGGTCCGGTCGCTTGAGGGCGTAGACGATCGCCCCCGCCGTGTAGAACGAGCCCGCCACGAGCATCAGGGTGAACCCGGCCCAGCCCAGACTGCGCACCAGCTGCGGCGCCGCAATGATCGGGCACCAGCCCACCAGCACGTAGGGAATGGCGACCACCCACTGCGGCGCATCGAGGAAGACCTGGCGCAAGACGATGCCCGCGCACGCGCCGGCCCAGACCAGCGTGAGGAGCAGAATCTCCGCCCAGCCCCGCAACGACAGGCCGACGACCGCCGTGCACGTCCCCGCAATGCCGACGAAGATCGCGCTGTGATCGGCCCGCCGCATGCGCCGCCAGGCCGGGGCCGACCAGCGCAGCCGGTGGAAGGCCGCGCTGGTGCCGAACATGGCCAGCATGCCGGCGACGTAGATCGCCAGCTCGGCCGTGGCCGCCGCATCGGGACCGGCGGCGATCAGGAAGGGCCCGCCGATCAGCCAGGCGAAGAAGGCGCCGGCATGCAGCCAGCCGCGCAGCAGCGGTCGCTGGCCGCGGTTGTCGGCCGCCCGTCCCTGCTCGCCCTGCGCCAGGACCGTCATGCCATCGCCCTCGTCCTCGAGCCGGTCCGCCAGCTCCACCTCGCGGCGCGAAATGCCGAGCAGGAAGAGGATGGCGTCGAGGTAGGGCACGCTGAGCGCCGCGTCCGCCGCCTCGCGCACGACCGGCTTGGCGTTGAAGGCGATGCCCAGGCCCGCTGCCGCCAGCATGTCGATGTCGTTGGCGCCGTCGCCCACCGCGATGGTGCGCGCCAGCGGCACGCCCGCCGCCTCGGCGAACGCCGCCAGCGCCGTGGCCTTCCCGGCCCGGTCGACGATCGGTCCCGTCAAGGTCGCCGGTGACGACGCCCTCCTCCATGGCGAGGACGTTGGCCGCCACATGGTCGATGCCGAGCTCGTCGACCAGCGGTCCGATGCAGCTGCGTGAAGCCGCCGCTCACCACCGCCAGCTCGTAGCCCAGCCGCTTGAGCGTGCGCACCAGCGTGCGGGCGCCCGCCGTCAGGACGATGCCGTCGCGCACGGCTTCCAGGTCGGCCTCGTCCAGCCCGGCCAGAAGGCGCACCCGTTGGCGCAGCGCCTCGGCGAAGTCGAGCTCGCCCGCCATGGCGGCCGCGGTCACCGCCGCGACTTCGGGGCCGCAGCCGCAGCGCTCCGCCAGCAGGTCGATCATCTCCCCCTGCAACAAGGTGGAGTCGGCGTCGAGCACGATCAGGTGCTTGGCCCGGCGGTGCAGCCCGGCCGCCTGCACGGCCAGGTCGACCTCGGCAGCGGGCGGCGGCCTCGGCCAGCTCCCGGCGCAAGCTGTCGACGTCGGCGCCCGCCACCGACAGCTCGTAGCTGTGCACCGGGTACGACGCCAGGCGCACGATGCGCTCAATGTTGCCGCCGCACCTCGCCACCGCGGCCGGTCACCGTCTCGAGCGTCGGCCGCGTCGATCTCCGGTGCCAGCAGGGTGACCAGCTGCAGGTGCCCATCGGCGACGTCCGTCCGTCGCTTTCTCCACAAGGGGGTCCACCCTGCACCTCGACGCCCGCGCCGGCGAAGCGCTCCTGCAGCAGCACGCGCACGGGCTCCAGCCTGCGCCGGCACCATGTCGGCCTCCACGCAGAGCAGCAGGCGGCCGTGCACTCGCACCTGCTCCACGTCGTCCACGTCCACGCCGCGCTCGGCCAGCGCGCCGAACAGCCGCGCCGAAATGCCCGGGCCGTCCTGCCCGCTGACCGTCACCAGGAACGGTGCGGGCGCTTCGGTCACGGCTGCAGCGCGTTCTTCTCGGTGACCCAGCCCGTGCCCTCGACCCAGCGCTTGACGATGCGCGCCGGCACGCCGGCGACCACGCAACGGTCGGGGATCTCGCCCCGCACCACGGCCCCCGCCGCCACGACGACGTGTTCGCCGATCTGCGCGCCCGGCAGAATCACGGCGTTGGCGCCGAGCCAGCTCCCCGATCCGATGCGCACCGGGGCCTCGGTCGGCCACTGGCGGCCGATGGGCTCGACCGGATCCTCGTAGGAGTGGTTCTGGTCGGTGATGTACACGTAGGGCCCCGTCTGAATGTCGTCGCCGATCACGATCTCCCAGTGGCCCGACGATGTGCGAGCCCCGGCCGATGAGGGTGCGGCTGCCGATCGACACGACGGGATCGGTCGGCATCACCTGACCCGGGCGCCATGCCGGCCGAAATGGAGGCATACGGCCCCACGATCGTCTCAGCCCCGATATGGATCAGGTGCTCGTTGTAGATGGCGCCCTGCGGGAAGAGCAGGCAGGCACCGGCGCCCATGCGGCCGAAGCGTTGCCCGCGGGGGTCGCCGGGGCCGATCGCCCCGAGGTCGGCCGCGCCCTCCCATGCTGCGTGCACCAACCGGGACAGCGGGCGCCGCAGCGGTGCCGGGAGGGAACGGGCCCAACTCACGCACGAATGGTAGGTGGTGCCGGCCACCCCCTCGTCACGGGTCCCCCGCCAATCTGCAACGGGGGGCTTGGGTAAACTCTCGTCCCGTGCCGCCCCTCCCACCGGACGGTGGCCCCGAGCCCGTGCCGACTCCGTCCGCAGCGCCCGCTCGACCGCCGCCAATTCCTGCAGATCTCCGCGCTCGGGGCGGCCGGGTTCGTCGGCGCCACCCGCCTGAGCGCCAAGCACCACACGCAGCGGGTACCGGCGAAGGCCAAGCGCGGCACCGCCCGAGCAGCCCGCCGTCGTGGACAAGAAGCTCGCCGGCGGCGTGATCGTGCCCACCGCGCCCTGGCTGATCGCCGAGAACGCCAAGCCGGGCACGCTGAACTGGATCTGCAACCACAACCAGCCCGAGCACGCGCTCGAGGGCTTCGCCAGCCAGGTCAGTGCGGTGCCCGGCGACGACGTGGCCGTTTTCGTCAGCACCACCGCACGCGCCGTCCAGGTCCAGGCCTATCGGATGGGTTACTACCAGGGCCTCGGTGGCCGGCTCATCGTCCAGACTGACTTCGTCCCGGCCGCGGTCCAGGCCGCGCCCGTCGTCACACCCGGTATCGGCACGGTGACCTGTCCGTGGTCGCCCACTCTCACGCTTGAACATCACGAAGGACTGGCTGCCCGGCTGCTATCTCCTGAAGCTCGTCGGCGACGGCGGCGAGGAGCAGTTCGTCCCGCTCACCATTCGCGACGACGCCTCCATGGCTTCGTACGTGCTGCAGAACAGCGTCACCACGTGGCAGGCCTACAACCTGTGGGGCAGCTACAGCCTCTACTACGGGCCCGACAGCAAGGGGCGGAGCAGCTTCGCCGGTCGCGCCCGGGCCGTGTCGTTCGACCGCCCGTACCCGCAGACGTGGGCGTCGGGGGCGGCCGACTTCGTCGGCAACGAGCTGCCCCTGCTCTTTCATCTCGAGAGCCTCGGCCTGGACATGACCTACTGGACCGACGTCGACCTGCACGCCCGACCGCAGCTCCTCATGAACCACCGCTGCCTCTTCAGCCTCGGCCACGACGAGTACTGGTCCACGCCCATGCGCCAGGGCGCGTCCACGGCCAACGCCGGCGGCGTGAACCTGGCCTTCCTCGGCGCCAACGCCTGCTATCGCCAGATCCGAATGCAGCCGACCTCGGTCGGCCCCAACCGCCTGCAGGTCTGTTACAAGGACGCCGCCGAGGACCCGATGGCCCAGCAGCAGCCGGCGCTCACCACGGTCAATTGGAACCAGGCGCCGCTCAACAACCCCGAGTCGACGCTCATCGGCTCCATGTACCAATCGGTTGGAGCCAAAGCCGACATGGTGGTGACCGACGCCTCGTCATGGTTCTACGACGGGTGCAACCTCAGCGACGGCCACACCTTCCCCCACACGATCCTCGGCGAGTACGACCGCTACGTCCCGTCGCTCCCCGGCCCGCACAACGCGGACGTGCTGGCCCACTCGCCCGTGCCCGGGCAATCCAACTGGTCCGACATCACCTACTACACCGCGCCGGGCAACGGCGGGGGAGTGCTGGCCAGCGGCTCGGCCAGTTTCGTGTCCCTGCTCGGGAACACCGGATCCATCCCGCCCAACGTGATCCTCCCTGCCATTCCCGGGGTGACCGACGTCATCCGCCGCGCCATGGAGAACGTCTACGGCCGGTTCGGCCTAGGGCCCGCCACCTCCTACGGGAGTTCGAGCGGGAACTGGGCTGACGTCTACACCGGTTCGGCCGCCTCGGCGGGAACGGCTGCCGGCACACCGTCGGCCTGACCCGTCCATTCGGAGCCCGGCCGCCGGCCCCGCGCACCGCCGCCAAGCGGGATGACACCACTTTCGGGCCCGGCCCCCGTACGATCGACGCCCAGCGATGGCCAAAACCGACAACGAACGCGCCAGGGTGCGACACCCGCTCGCCTGGGGCGTGCTGGCGACCGCTGGACTCACCGGGCTGCTCCTGAGCGCCTGCTCGTCCTCACCAACCCATGAGGCGGCCGCCAAGAAGCCCAAGCCGACCACGACCACGTCGACGGCACCGCCGCCGGCCTGCCCCTTGACCGGGCAACCGGCGCCCGGCGGGGTCGTCCCGCCGCGGCCCGCCATGGCGGTCAAGATCGACAACTACCCGGCCGGCCGGCCCCAGTCGGGTCTCGACAAGGCCGACATCATCTTCGAGGAGCCCGTCGAGGGCGGCATCACCCGCTTCGCCGCCGTGTTCCAGTGCCAGTCCGATGCGCTGATCGGGCCGGTCCGCTCCGCCCGCAACATCGACATCGGCATCCTCGGACAGCTGGGCACTCCCCTGCTGGCGCACGTGGGCGGCATCAATCCTGTGATCGCCAACATCGACGCCTCACCGGTCGTCAACGTCGACATCGGCGACAGCCAGTCCCTCATGATCCACCCGCCGGGCCACGTGGCGCCGGACTCGGACTACACGTCGAGTGCCATCGTCTACGGCACGCACCCCACCATGACCACGCCGCCCCAGCCGCTCTTCACCTACTCGGCGAACACGCCGCCCGGCGGCACCGCGGTCTCCAGCGTGAACATCGACTTCTCCGGCACCTCGAACGTGACCTGGAAGTGGAACAAGCCGAGCGACACCTTCCTGCGCTACTACAACGGCACGACGCCCGACGTGTTGGCCAACAACATGCAGAACCAGGCCTCCAACGTGATCGTGCAGTACGTGCAGATCAGCTACGGGCCCTGGCTCGAGAACGACGAGGGTGGGCTGGAGGTCCAGGCCGACCTCTACCCCAACGCCAGCGGCGCGGCCGTCATCTACCGCAACGGCTACGCCATTCCGGGCACATGGCACCGCACCACTCTCGGCTCACCCACACAGTTCGTCAACGCCTTCGGCGTGCCGATCCCCATGCAGCCCGGTCAGACATGGGTCGAGCTCGTGCCCAACAACATCATGGCGACGACGACGCCGTAGGGCGTCCCGTCACGCCAGCGGCTTCCGGGCCACCACCGCCAGCAGCAGGCACTCCTCCGCGGCCGCGAACACACCCGGGAACGCGCTGGCCTCGGCCTCGTCGAACACGCCGGCGGCCGTGCCACGCCGCATCAGGTTGAGGCCCTTGCACTCGGTCACCTCGAAGCCGGCCTGCTCCAACTTGGTCACCAGCTCGCCGGCCGCGTACTCAATCTGGTGGTCGTGGTTCATGAGCTCGTCCGAGCGCAGACGCCACGCCGGCCCGTTCGGGGTGTCGAGACAGAACCAGCCGCCCGGCGCCAGCACCCGGAACGCCTCGCGCGCCACGGTGTCTCCCTCCGCCTCGCTGACATGCTCAATGGACTGGCCGCTGTAGACCAGGTCGAACGAACCGTCCTCGTAGCGCGCAGAGGTCGACCATGGAGTGGAAGGCGAACTCCACCGGTCCGAGCTCGGACTGCACCGGCTCGCCCGTCGAGCCACCCTGGTAGATGGCGTCACGTTCGCCGACCGGGAGATCGACGACCACCAGGCGCTCGAACGGGTAGGGGTAGCCCAGGTGCACCAGCGCCCCATCGGGCAGGCCCTGGTGGGTCCCGCCCAGGTCGAGGATGCGCGACGCCGGTGGCAGGCCCGCCACGAACTCGCTGCGGCTGACGTGCATGGAGAGCAGGACGTTGCCGATGGGCACGCGGCGTCGGAATTCCTCGGAGCGGACCAGCGCCTCGGCGACGCCGTGACGGGAGAGCTCGCCGTCGGTGAGCTTCTGGACGTACTCGGCCTCGCCCCCGGGGTCGGGCTCACGGTCCAGGACGACGTTGTACGCCAGCCGCACCGACTGCTTGGGTGGCAGGAAGCGGAAGGGGACGGTGGGGACGAAGCGGTCGAGGATCCGGTAGGTCCGTTGCTTCCAGGCGCGGGGCGGCATCGCACCATTGTGGTCCGGACGCGAAGCGCTCCGGGCGCTGCCCCTAGGGAGGCGAGGGCGGGCCCGGAGCGTTCGGCGCCGTGAGAGGCGGGGTACGTCTAGGAATCGATGGAGATCGGGACATCATCGGGGTCGAGGGCGTCCTCCGGCAGGAGGTCCTCTTCCTTGGGTGCCAGGCACTCGCGCACGCGGTCGTCGATCTCGGCCATCAGCTGAGGGTTCTCGATGAGGAACGTCTTCACGTTCTCCCGGCCCTGGCCGAGCTGCTCGCCCTCGTAGGTGAACCAGGCGCCCGACTTCTTCACGAACCCGAGGTCGACCGCGACGTCGAGGAGCGATCCCTCGCGGGAGATGCCCTTGCCGTACATGATGTCGAACTCGGCCTGCTTGAAGGGAGCCGAGCACTTGTTCTTGACGACCTTGACCCTCGTCCGGTTGCCGACCACGTCGGCCCCGTCCTTGATCGCCTCAATGCGGCGGATGTCCAGCCGGATGGAGGAGTAGAACTTCAGGGCGCGGCCACCCGGCGTGACCTCTGGAGAACCGTACATCACGCCTATTTTCTCCCGCAGCTGGTTGATGAAGATGGCGATGGTGCTGGACTTCGACAGCGTGCCGGTCAGCTTGCGCAGCGCCTGGGACATGAGCCGCGCCTGCAGGCCGACGTGGGTGTCGCCCATGTCGCCTTCGATCTCGGCCCGCGGCGTCAGTGCCGCCACCGAGTCGATCACCAGCACGTCGAGCGCGCCCGAGCGGATCAGCATGTCGGCGATCTCGAGCGCCTGCTCACCGGTGTCCGGCTGCGAAATCAGGAGGTCGTCGACGTTGACGCCGATGGCCCGTGCGTAGACGGGGTCCATGGCGTGCTCGGCATCGATGTAGGCGCAGATGCCGCCGTTGCGCTGCGCCTCGGCCACCGCGTGCATGGCCAGCGTCGACTTCCCCGACGACTCGGGGCCGTAGATCTCCACGATGCGCCCCCGGGGCAGCCCGCCGATGCCCAGCGCCAGGTCCAAGGAGAGCGCACCGGTGGGAATGGACTCGATGTTCATGGAGAGGTTGTCGCCCATGCGCATGACCGAGCCCTTGCCGAACTGCTTCTCGATCTGGCCCAGTGCGGCGTCCAGTGCCTTTTCCCGTTCTTCGGCCATCCATCTCTCCTGTTTCGTCGGGACCACCCGGTTGGTGGTCCATCTCCTTGAGATCCGTGGTCTTCGTCTGTCTGTGGACTCTGATGCGACCCGTGTCTGCGACCCGTGCCGACCCTGCTCAGCACCGTTGTGATGACCCTACGGTGGGGGTGTGACGACCCCGCCGGCGCTGCCTGGTTGGCAGCATAACGAACATGTGTTCGTAGGATGTGGATCCCTTTCCCGGCGGGACCGCTCGGTCGGAGAACGGTCGTCGCCCCGCAGCCCGGACGTCATTTTCCGGCGCGGTCGGCGACCGGAAGACACCGCGCGTCCATGCCAAGCTGACGGCTCCCTAGGCGGGAGAGGGAGAGGAGGACGGCTGGTGGTGGACGCAAGAAGGCTCGTGGCCGGCTTCCTGTTGGCCGGAGCCTCGGCCGCCGGCCTCGCCGTCGGCGTGACGGTCCAGGCCGCCGCGCCGGCCGGCGCCACGATCGCCGCCGACAGCAGCGCCTCGACCCTCTACAAGGACGCCGCTGGCCACCACCCACGCCTGGTCGGTCCACTACAACTCGTCGTCGACCGAGTCCACCCAGACACTGGTCGAGAGTGGCGATGCGGGACCGGCCTCGGCCAGCCAGACCGTGACCATGGGAAAGGGCACCATCTCCATCCTCGTGATCGGCGGCATCTCCTACATAAAGGGCAACAGTGCCGGCCTCGAGAGCCTGGCCGGACTCAGCTCATCCCAAGCTGCCGAGGCCGCCGGCCAGTGGATCGCGTTCTCGACGAACAACACGGCCTTCGCGCCGGTGGTGGAAGGTGTGCGTTCCACCGACATTGCGAAGGAGCTGGCGCTCAAGGCCCCGCTCTCCCTGGGCAAGACGCGCACACTCGACGGCGAGTCGGTCGACGCCATCGACGGGACCCAATCGTTCGGCAAGAAGTCCCAGCACGTCGTTCTCTACGTCCGCGCCAGGGGAACCCACGTTCCCGTGGAGGAGGACTCAGTCGATTCCAAGGGACAGCACACGGACGCGGAGCACATCATCTACTCGAAGTGGGGCGAGCAGGTGCGGCCCAAGGCTCCCACCGCAACCATTTCGGTCGGCTCGATAAGTGCCGTCTAAGAAAGCACCCAGACGACGGCGGCCCCTGCCAGGGACGTGGGAAGATGGCGTCGTTCGCCACCCCGGGCCGATTGGGCGCTCCTTGCGCCACCATGCCGGGTCTCGAGGAGAGTGAAGGTCATGCACCCCCTGCACCCGCTGCGCCACAGCACCGCCCGCACCGCTCGCGGTCGCCACCGGGCTCGCCGCCGCGGCCGCACTGGCCCTCGCCGCCCCGGCCGGTGCCGCCGGCACACCGTCGACGACCGCCGCCGCCAGCACAACGACGACGACCGCCGCCGGCAGCGCCGCTGCGACGGCGAAATACAACGCGGCGTTGAAGGCGGTCGGCGTCAAGGGCGTGCACTTCTCTTCGGTCGCCAAGCAGAACGGCGCCGAGCTCGACGTCTCCGGTGACGCCGGCAAGACCTCGGGCGCGCAGACGCTGGTGGTGAAGAGCAGCAAGGCCACGGAGCGCATGACGGCCCTCGTGGTCGGCGCGACCGGGTACGTGAAGGGCAACGAAGCCGCGCTCGCCAACGTGATCGGCCTGACCAAGGCCGAGTCGACCAAGTACGCCAACAAGTGGCTGTCGTTCCCGACCTCGAACCAGGGGCTCGGGGAGCTCGTCGGCGGGCTGCTCTCCTCCCAGGTGTCCAAGGAGCTCGAAATCGGTGGGCCCTACACCCTCGGCAAGTCCGCCACCGTCGCCGGCCAGAGTGCGACCGCGATCAAGGGCGCGGTGGCCAACGACAACGGGGGCAAGGTGCCGGTCGTGCTGTACATCCCTTCCAGCGGCACGCCGCTTCCGATTCAGGAAGTGACCAACGCCGGCAGCAGCGGAGGGTCGTCGGCGATCCACGGCGTCGTGACGTTCTCGCACTGGGGAGAGAACAAGAGCCAGACGGCACCGACGAACGCCTTCTCGCTGCTGAAGCTCGTGCCCGCCTCGTCGGGCTCCACCACCGCCGGGTAGCCCACGCCGTGGCGCCACTGCTGCAGGCTGCGCAGGGCGACATCACGGCCGAGCGGGTCGATGCGGTCGTCAACGCGGCAAACCGCGGCTTGCGTGGCGGGGGCGGCGTCGACGGCGCCATCCACCGCGCCGCCGGCGCCGAACGGCTGCAGGCGGCCTGCCGCGCCATCGGCGAATGCCCGCCCGGTCATGCCGTCGTCACCGACGGGTTCGATCTGCCGGCCCGCTTCGTCATTCACACCGTCGGGCCCAGTCTGGCGCGGCGGCGCGGCGGGCGAGCCCGAGACGTTGGCGGCGTGCTACCGCAACGCGTTGCGGGTGGCCGACGAAGTGGGGGCCCGCTCGGTCGCCTTCCCCGCCATCTCCACCGGTGTCTACGGCTATCCCATGGGACTGGCCGCCGAGGTGGCCGTGACCACGGCCCGCGCGGCGGACACCGACGTGACCCTCGTCCGATTCATCGCCTTCGACGGGGCGACCCTGGCGCGCTACGTCGAGCTTCTCGGCTGAACGCGGTCGGTCTCCCCGTCAGGAGGAGGTGCCGGTCGTCAGGTCGTAGACGGTCACGCCGCCCAACGTCTGGGACGTGAAGTGCGCTTCCACCCACGAGGTGATCTGTGAGGCGTCGCCGGAGCCACCCGCCCCACCACCGAATCCTCCGCCGAAGCCCCCGCCGCCGCTGGCGATGAAGTAGTGGATCTTGCCCTCCGAGACGTCCTTCTCGAACTGGGCCAGCGTCGGCGCCGGGTCGGTCCCGTTGAACCCGCCGATGGCCATGACGGGCTCACCGCTGCCCAACTGGTAGCCGGCGGCGTTGTTCGAATTCACCGTGGCGGCCGCCCACGTGTACGTGCCGGCGTCGGCCTGCAGCGCCTTGTTGAGGGCCGCATTGGACTGGCTGGAATTCAAGAACCCGGCACCGCCGCGCCGCACCGCCGCCGCGCCACCTCGAGCGAACTACCGCCGCCGCCGAACGCCCTGGCTCCGCCGGGGAATCCGCCCGTCCCGCGCCCAGTGCCGGCACCGGTCCGGAAAGCCGCCCCACGCACCCGGGGAAGCGACCGCCCTGCGTCCCACCGGGGAACCCGCCGCCGCCGAAGGCCCGGCGGGCACCAGCGCCCGGGAACCCGCCGGCACCGCCGCCGAAGCCACCACCGGGGCCGCCGAAGCCGCCGGACGCGGTCGGCGTCACTGATGGGATCGCCCCGTTGTGCGCCGTCGCCGCGGTGGCCACGGTCGAGAAGAGCGGCGCGGCCAGCGCGGCGCCGAGACCGAGCGCCGCCACCACGCCGATGGCGAGCTTCGGGACGTTGCGCAGGAGCGGGAGCAGCAGGATGGCCACCACGCCGAGCGCGCCGACCACGGCCACGAACGGCCGCAACGCGGGGAACCAGTCCGAGGTGCGCCCGAGGAGGATGTAGCTCCAGACCACCGTCACCGCCAAGCCCGCGGCCAGGCCGAGACGCCCGACCCAGCTGCGCCCTGCGTTGCCACAGGCCCATGGTGCCGATGCCGACCAGTGCGCCCAGCGGTGGCGCGAGCGCCACCGTGTAGTAGGGGTGGATGATGCCCTGGGCCAGGCTGATGACGAGACCGATGCTCACCAGCGAGCCGCCCCAGAGCAGGAGCCCGGCGCGCTCACGATCGGTGCGGCGGGCCCGGATGGTCACGACGAGGAGAACGGCGCCCATGACGAGGGCGCCGGGCAGCAGCCACGACATCATGTTCCCGAACTCCGCGTTGAACAGGCGGGTGAAGCCGGTCGGGCCCCACATGCTCCCCGCGACACGTCCGCCGCCCACGCTGCCCGACTCGCTGCCGTCGAGACGGCCGAAGCCGTTGTAGCCGAAGATCAGATTGAGAATGCTGTTGTTCTGTGATCCGCCGACGTAGGGCCGGTCCGCCGCCGGCGTCAGCGCGACGATGGCCACCCACCATCCGGCGGCCACGAGCACGGCGACGCCCATGAGGAAGGTCTGCCAGACCCGGCGCCACCACCCTGTCGGCGCCGCCAGCAGGTAGACGACCGCCATGACGGGGAGGATCAGGAAGGCCTGCATCATTTTGGTGATGAAGCCGAACCCGATCGAGCGCGCCGGCGAGGACGAGCCACTTGGTCTGTGCCTTCTCAATGCCGCGCATGGTGGCGTAGGTCGCCGCAGTGAGCAGCAGCGCCAACAACGCGTCGGGGTTGTTGTAGCGGAACATCATGGCCGCCACGGGCGTCAGCGCCACCACCGCACCGCCGAGCAGCGCGGCCTGGGCGCTGAACCAGCGCCGTACGGACAGGTAGACCAGTCCGACCGTGGCCACACCCTCGAGAGCCTGTGGGAGCAGCATGCTCCACGAGTTGAGGCCGAAGATCCGCGCCGAGATCTCCATGGGCCACAAGAAGGCCGGTGGCTTGTCGACGGTGATGAAGTTGGACGAGTCGGAGGAACCGAAGAACATCGCCTTCCAGCTCTTGGTGCCCGCCTGGACGGCGGCCGAGTAGAAGGAGTTGGCCCAGCCGCTGGCCCCGAGGCCCCAGATGTACAGCACAGCCGTGGCGACGAGCAGGGTGAGCAAGGCCGGGCGGACCCAGGCCGCGTCGCTCTCCTTGCCCCGGACGAACCGGCCGGGCCAGCTCCGGCGCGGCGCGGGCGACCACGGAGGCGGCGTTCCCACGCCGGTCTCGGTCGTCAGGGCGTCTGGGGGAAGCGGCGGATCGAGCACCCCCACCGATGCGTCGGGGGTGGACGTCAGGTCCGTCATTGCGCAACCTCCATGGAGCCCGCGCCGGGACGGGCGCTCGGGCGGAAGATCCAGGCCCGCAACACGGCGAAGCGGAACACGGCGGCGATCAGGTTGGCCACAGTGAGGGCGATCAACTGGGCCACCAGGGCGCCGGGGGCGATCCACTGGGCCACGACCAGACCCAGGGTGGTCAGGCCGAGGCTCACCAGGAACAGGCCGCTGGCCACGGCGAAGAGGCGGCCGCGGCGAGCCTGCCCGTCGGCTGTGCGGGAGAGCTCACGATGCACCGCCGTGTTGAAGAGCGTGGCGATGGCCATGGCGATGGCATTGGCGCCAAAAGCGCCGAACAGCGGCCGCCAGGCGATGAACAGGAAGAGATAGCCGAGCGTGGAGACCACCCCCACGCCGGCGAAGCGCATGAGCTGATCGGCCGCCACCTCGTTGGAACGGGCACGGCGCAGACCTTTCGGACGCCGGACCAGCATCCGCCAGACGCCGCGCAGGTCGTCCTTGGCCGTCGACACGATCTGCACCCGCGAGTCGGGGTCGTCGACCCAGTCCACCGGGACCTCACCGATGCGCAAGCCCAGGCGCTCCGCCGTGACCAACAGCTCGGTGTCGAAGAACCACTCGTTGTCCTCAATGAACGGGAGCAGCTTCGCTGCCGCGTCGCGGCGGAGTGCCTTGAAGCCGCACTGTGCGTCGCTGAACCGACCCTGCAGCGTCAGCTTGAGCAAAAGGTTGTACGACCGCGAGATCAGCTCGCGCTTGGGACCGCGCACCACGTGCGCGCCGGGAGCCAGCCGCGAGCCGATGGTGACATCGCGGTGACCCGACAACAACGGGGCCACCAGTGGCAGGAGGGCGGGCAGCGAGGTCGAGAGATCCACGTCCATGTAGGCGACGACTGGCGCGTCGCTGGTCGACCACGCGGCGCGGAGCGCATAGCCGCGGCCCTTGCGGGGCAGGTGAATGGCCGCCACGCCGCGCATGGTCGCGGCCAGGTGGTGCGCCACCTTGTCGGTGTCGTCCGTGCTGGCGTTGTCCACCACGGTGACGAGGGCGCGGAAGGGGAACGATTCGTCGAGGAACGTACGCAGGGCGGTAATGCGCTCCGCCAGCTGTGCCGCCTCGTTGTAGACCGGGACGACGATTTCGACGTCCAGGGGGACGCGGCGGGGATCGACGTCGGCTTCGAACGGAGCCAGGGCTGTCATGCCAGGCATGGTGCCGCTGCCGGCTCCGGGCTCAATGAAGCTCGGCTGTGGCTCCGGTGTGAATTTCGGGCGCCGTGGCATCGGGACGCCCTGATCAGGCTGGCAACGAGGGAGGCGCCGCCGCAGCGAGCGGCTCGACGCCTGGCTGCAGGCTGGTGACCGGGAGCAGGACGGTGACGACCAGCCCCTCCCCTGGCTTCGAGGTGGCCGTGACGGTCCCGCCGTGGGCCGTGACGATGGCGGACACGATGGACAACCCCAGCCCACTGCCGCCTCGAGTCCGCGTGCGGGCGGGGTCGGCCCGGAAGAAGCGCTCGAAGACACGGCGCGCATCCTCTTCGGGCATGCCTGGACCGGTGTCGCGCACCACGATCTGAGCGTGGTCGCCGATCTGGTCGACGTGCACCGTGGCAGTGGTCCCCGGCGGCGTGTGCGCTCGGACATTGGCCAACAGATTGTCCAGGACCTGGCGCAGGCGGTCCTTGTCGCCGATGATCTCGACCGGTCGGGTCGCCGAGAACTGCACGGGCCAGTCGGGTCCCACCGCGGCGGCGGTCCGTACGGCCTCGGAGGCCAGCCCGACCAGCTCGACGGGTGCCATCTCCATGGGCACCCCCTCGTCCAGCCGAGCCAGCGTGAGGAGATCGCTGACGAGCCGGTCCATGCGCGCCGTCTCGGTGCGGATGCCCGACACAATCCGCGGGAGGTCCTCGGAATGCTGGGAGCCGCCCCGCTCGAACAACTCGGCGTAGGCCGAGACGGCGGCGATGGGAGTGCGCAACTCGTGCGACGCGTCCGCCACGAACTGGCGCAGATGCTGCTCGTTCTCGCGCAGCCGCGACTCCGAGGCGACGCGCGCCGCGAAAGCCGCCTGAATCCGTTCCAGCATGACGTTGAGCGCACGGGCCAGGCGACCGACCTCGGTGGGCTGGTCGGCACCGGGCACACGCTGGTCGAGGTCGCCGGCCGCAATCGAATCGGCGGTGCGTTCCACATCCTCGAGCGGGCGCAGGCCGAGCCGCACCAGCCACCAGCCGCCGGCCAGCGCGAGCACGAGAGCGCCGGCCGTCACGGCGAGCTCGGTCAGGAAGAGGGTGTGCAGGGTGCTGTTCTGGTCGCCGAGCGGCTGCGCCTGACGAGACGTGCACCGGCGATTCGTCGCGTCGACCTTCTGCGCCGCGCACGCGGAAGGCCGGGCCGCTCGGGTTCACGGACTCCGTCGGTGAAGTAGGACCGACCTGCGTGCCGTCGGGCTGGGTGCGTGAATCCGGTGATGTGGGACGGGCAGCTGCGGTCGGTACGGATGGGTGCCGACGTAGGCGGGGCACTCCAGCGCCGCTCGACGCGCACCGCGCTCTTCTGGCGCTCACGACGGCGAAGTAGCTGATGCCGAAGACGTTGGGGAAGTCTCTCCGGTACCGCGCGCCGGACTCGCGCCGCGTTGCCCGTCCGCCGTTGCCGGCCGGCACTGCCGCCGACCGCGCGCCCTGTTGCGGCGAAGGGCAGCGAAGACAGTTCCCGGTCGGCTGATTGACCCGGATGAAGGTGGCGCGGTTCTGGGCCAGCTCCTGGTCCACCTGGTTGTACAGCGAGGTGCGCAGCGCCGAATAGGTGGCGAAGTCAGCCACCACCAGCGCGACGATGGCGATCGCCCCGACGGCGAGCAGGAGTCGGAGCCGCAGGGACACTCAAGCTGCTCCGGTGGCGGACTCCGGCTCCCGGAGGGTGTAACCCACGAGGCGAATGGTGTGGATGAGCGGCGGCCCGAACTTCTCGAGCTTCTTGCGCAGGTAGCTGACGTAGGTCTCCACGACGTTTCCGTCCCCGCCGAAGTCGTAGTGCCAGACGTGGTCGAGGATCTGCGACTTGGACAGCACGTGACGCGGGTTGAGCATGAAGTAGCGCAGGAGGTTGAACTCGGTGGCGGTGAGGTTGATCGCACTTCCGCCCCGGCGGACCTCGTGCGCGCTCTCGTCGAGCTCGAGATCAGAGAAGCGCAGGATCCCGTCGTCCTCGGGCTCGTACCCGGTGCGGCGCAGGATGGCATGCACGCGGGCGATCACCTCGGCCAGCGCGAACGGCTTGGTCACGTAGTCGTCGCCGCCGACGGTCAGGCCGGCGAGCTTGTCCTGCAACGTGTCGCGCGCCGTCAGGAAGAGGACGGGCACCCGCAGCCCGTCGGAGCGGAGCCGGCGCGTCACCTCCAGCCCGTCGAGGTCCGGCAGCATGACGTCGAGAATCACCAGGTCGGGCGGGTCCTCCTGCGCCTGGGCCAGGGCCTTGCGCCCCGTCATCGCCTCGTCCACCGTGAACCCCTCGTAACGCAGCGATGTCGCCACCGCATCGACGATCGAGGGCTCGTCGTCAACCACCAATACCCGCGGTCCGTTGTCCGTCTTCACTTGGCCATACCTCCCTGCTGCCCAGGCTCGCGCCGCGGCTTGCCTGTCCAGTGTGACCCGGCTGTGGGCTTCCTGTGAGCGCGGGCCCTCAGGCAGGCGGGGCGTCGAGGGCGCGTCGCAGCAGGTCAAGGGCTGAAATGGCCGCATACTGCCGCACACGTTCACGGTCGCCGGGTACCCGCAGCTCACGGGTCTGGGCCGTCTGGCCCGGGAGGTGGAGGCCGACGAACACCGTGCCCGGGGCCACGCCCTCCTGGTCGTCGGGGCCGGCGACGCCGGTGATGCCCAGGCCGACATCGGCTCCGGTCACCCGGGCGGCGCCCTCGGCCATGGCTGCCGCGGCCGCCTCGGTGACGACCGGACCCTCGGGCACGCCGAGCACGTCGAACTTGACCTGCGAGTCGTAGGCCACCACGCCGCCCCGGAACCAGGACGAGGCGCCGGCCACGTTGACGAGACGGGAGGCGATGAGGCCACCGGTGAGCGACTCGGCCACACCGAAGGTCAATCCCTGGGCGATGAGCCGGCCGGCCACTGCGACCTCCATCGACTCGTCGTCGACGCCGAACACGATGTCGCCGAGGCGCGCCTCAATGGCGCGCCGGACCTCGGCGTCCTCCTTGTCGAGCAGCGCCGTCACGTCCTCGGCCGTGTGGGCCCGTGCGGTGATCCGCACCTTGATCCCCTCGATGCCCGAGGCCAGGAAGGCGAGTGTCACCTCCCCGGCAGCATCGAGCGCGTCGATGCGGTCCTGCAGGGACTCGGCCAGCCCCGACTCACTGGCGCCCCAGGTGCGCAGGACGCGGCTGGCGATGACGCCGCTCTCCTCGCCCGACTCGGCCATGCGGGCGCGCAGGTCCGGGAGGATCCCCCGCTCGAACATTTCGGCCATTTCGTAGGGAACGCCGGGTACGGCGTAGACGACCTTGTTGCCGACCGGGCAGATGAGCCCGGGAGCCGTGCCGGCCACCTGGGGGATGATGGCCGCCCCCTGCGGCACGTCGGCCTGACGCGCGTTGTTCTCCGACATGGTGCGGCCCCGGGCTTCGAAGAACCCGGCGATGACGTCGACGATGGCCTGGTCGCGCTGGAGCGGCACGTTCATGACCTCGGCGATGGCCTCCCGGGTGATGTCGTCCTGGGTCGGCCCGAGGCCGCCGCACATGATGACGCCGTCGCTGCGGGCCAACGCCGTCCGCAGGGCCAGGGTGATGCGGTCGTGGTTGTCGCCGACGGCCTGATGGAAATGGGAAGCCACGCCGTTGGCGGCCAGGTGCTCGCCCAGCCAGGCGGAGTTGGTGTCGGCGATCTGGCCGAGCAGCAGCTCGGTCCCGACCGCCACGATCTCGATCCTCACGGCGGCGACCTTACGGTGTTGCCGGGCTGTGCAGCGCACGCCGGCCGTCGAACAGGTACTCGGCACCGGTGTAGAGCGTGAGCGCGCAGGCGAACCAGATGGCGGCGACCTGCAATGAGTGCTGGTGCGCCAACGGGGGGATGATGACCGTGCCGATGGCGAGGTCCTGCACCAGCGTCTTGATCTTGGCCGACTTGCGGGCCGGGATGGACACGCCGCGTCGCCCGACCCAGGAGCGGTAGACCTGCATGCCGACCTCGCGGATGGTGATGAGGATCACCGGCAACCACGGCAGGTGACCCTGCACGCAGAGCGTGATCATGGCCGCGAGCACGCAGGCCTTGTCCGCCAGGGGGTCGAGGAAGGCGCCCGAGCGGGTCGTGCCGTGGCGGCGGGCCATGTAGCCGTCGAGTCCGTCGCTCGCCGCGAGCAGGAAGCCCACGACGACGTTGATCCACGAGGCACCCCAGGCCACGAGCATCAGCACGTAGACGGGCGCCGCCAGCAGGCGGCCCACGGTGACCGCATTGGCCGGGGTGACCAACGCGCTCGGCCCGAAGGTGAAGTTCGTCTGCGATGCCGGGTCGTGCGTGGCCTCGCTCACGGCGCTGCCGCTCCAGCTGGGACCGGATCCCGATCGGCGACGCGCACGGCGAACAGGTCGGGCCCCTCCGCTCCGGTGATGGTGAGGTCGACGAGGCTGCCGACCGCCAGGTCGTCGGGCAGGTGCACGATGCCGTCGATCTCGGGCGCCTCGTGCACGGTACGGCCCACGCCGGGCGCGTCGACCAGGACCTGCCGGGTGGCGCCGATGAGCGCGTCCCGCTTGGCGGCCGTGATGGCGTCCTGCAGCTCGGCGCACTCGCGCAGGCGCTCGAGTGCGAGCTCGGCCGGCACCTGGCTCGTCGAGACCGGCGGCGTGCGTGCCGTCCTCGCGCGAGTAGGGGAAGAAGCCGGCCCAGTCGAGCTGCGCCGCGGCGAGGAACTCGAGCAGGAGATCGTGGTCGCGCTCGGTCTCGCCGGGGTAGCCGAGGATGAAGGAGGAGCGGAAGGTGGCGTCGGGCTCGGCCGCCCTGATGTCGGCGATGCGGCGCAGGAATCGGTCGCCGTCGCCCCAACGGCGCATGCCGGCCAGCAACGGACGCGAGACGTGCTGCAGCGAGAGGTCGAAGTACGGCACGCCGGTGGCCAGCACGGTCTCGATCAGCTCGTCGGTCAACCCGGAGGGATAGAGGTAGAGCAGACGCGTGCGCTCGACACGTTCCGACACGGCGCGTGTCAACGCGGCAATGGGCGACGGACCGTTGGCGATGCGCGTCCGCCGGCCGGGACCCGAGCGGTCGCGGCCGTAGGAGGCGAGGTCCTGGGCCACGAGGACGATCTCGCGCAGGACCGGTGCGCCGGCAGGCGGTGTCGCGCAGCGCGTCGACCTCGGCCAGGATTTCGCCGGTCGAGCGGGACCGTTGCTTGCCCCGGAACGACGGGATGGCGCAGAAGCCGCAGATGCGGTCGCAGCCCTCGGCCACCTTGATGTAGGCCCACGGCGCGGTGGCCGCCGGGCGGGGCAGCTCCAGCAGGTCGAACCCGTTGGTCGACGGGGCCGGCGCGGCGGCGCGGCGCCCGGGCGTGAGGGTGACCGGGACGGCGCCGAGGGCAGACGGCGTCGTGAGCTCAGCCCCGAACCCGGCCACGAGGTCGACCTCGGGGAGGGCGTCGCGCAGCTCGTCGCCGTAGCGCTCCGCCATGCACCCGGTGACGACGAGGCGGGCGCCCGGGCCGGCGACGGTCGGCCAGCGTCAGGACGGTCTCGATCGATTCCTGGCGGGCGGCGTCGATGAAGGCACAGGTGTTGACCACGACGAGATCGGCCGCGTCCGCACTCTGGGCGCGGCCATAGCCCTGGGCAGCGAGATAGCCCTCCAGCTTGTCGGAGTCGACCTGGTTCTTCGGGCACCCCAAGGTCTGCAGCCAATAGAGGCCCACGCCGTCACACACTCCTCGCACCAGGCCGGATCCCGTCGGGGCGACGAGACCCGGCGAGCCCGCCGGAACGGGCCAACCATCCGGATCGTCAGGCACCACGTGCCCGACATCCGAGCGGAGAGGGAGGGATTTGAACCCTCGGACCCGGTTACCCAGGTCAAGTCATTAGCAGTGACTCCGATTCGGCCGCTCTCGCACCTCTCCAGCAGGGCTTTCGCGTCGCGGCGGGAAGCAGGCTTGCAACCGCCCGTCCGGAACCGCTTCGTGGAAGCCCGTAGAGCAGAGCCTACGTGAAGCCTGGCCTGGGGTTCGGCGGGTCAGGTTCGCCAGTCGGCCCGCGTCCGGACGTCCCGATCGCTCTTCCGGCCTCAGCCCTCGAAGGCGACCTGCGGCTCCCCGGCCTCCTCGAGCACCTCTTCGAGAGCGGCCACCGGGTGGCTCGCCGTGGCAGCCGACAGCCTCGGCAGCGCCAACGCCAAGAGCGCACCGATCACCAGACCTGCGCCGGCAATGCCGAAGGCGGCCCGGTAGCCGGCGGTCAGGGACGCAGCCACATTGTGCGTGCCAACCAAATGGTTGGTGGCGATGGTGGTGGCGATGGTGGCCATGATGGCCAGGCCGAGAGCACCACCGACTTGGCGGGTGGTGTTGATCAACCCCGAAGCCAGCCCCGCTTCGTGCGGTGGCACTCCGGTGGTGGCCGACAAGGTCATTGGGACGAACGACATACCGATCCCCAAGCCGATGAGGATGACCGGGCCGAGCACGTGGGACCAGTAGGAGTCGCCGGCCCCGACGGTCGAGAGCCAGAAGAGGCCGATCGCGCCCGAGACCCGGGCCAAGGACCAGTTGCCGTCGGGCCCCGATGACCTGGACCAGTCGCGTGCCGATCAGGGCGCCGGCCAACGTGCAGAGTCCTGCCGGCAAGAAGGCGAGGCCGGTTCGCAGGGCCGAATAGCCGTTGACATCCTGCAGGTAGAGCGAGAGGAAGAAGTAGGTCCCGAAGAGACCCGCTCCGATGGTGACGGCGATCCCGTTGGCCACCGACAAGGACCGGCGACGGAAGATGCCGAGAGGGATGAGCGGGTCCTTGGCAAAGCGGGCCTCGTTCACGAAGAAGATGGCCAGCAGCGCCACGCCGACGGCGAGCGTGCCGATGGTCGTGGCCGATCCCCAGGGGTGCTCGTTGGTGCTCACGATGCCGTAGACCAGGACGGCCAGGCCGCCTGTCACGGTGACGGCCCCCGGGATGTCGAGCGCCTTCTTGGGACCGAGCTCCTCGGTCCGGGGCAGCGCCAACCATGCACCGATCATCAGGACCACGCCGATCGGGACGTTGACGAAGAGCACCCAGCGCCAGTTGAGGAGACTGGTGAGGACGCCACCGGCGAGCACTCCGACCGCCGCTCCGCTCGCAGCGGTAGCCGACCACGCACCCAAAGCCCGCCGACGCTCACCGGGGTCCGTGAACGTCGTCACCAAGATGCTCAAGGTGGCCGGGGCGAGGATGGCACCGCCGATCCCCTGCGCGGCGCGGGCCGCAATGAGCCAGCTCCCGCTCTGTGCCATGCCACCGAGCAGGCTGCAGATGGTGAAGACGCCGAGGCCGACCATGAAGACCCGGCGGCGTCCGAAGAGATCTGCGGCCCGACCGCCCAGCATCAGGAACCCGGCGAATGTCAGCGTGTAGGCGTTCACGACCCACTGCTGGCCGGCCACGGAAAGGCCCAGGCTGTCGCGCATCTGAGGCAGGGCCACGTTGACGATCGCCACGTCGAGCACGACCATGAATTGGGCGATGCAGCAGATGACCAGGATTGCCCTGGTCGGGAGTCGGTGTTTGTGTGGTGGACACGGTCCACGGTGCAGCTCCTCGTCGCGAGATATCGTTTAAGGTTAAGATATTAGACCTTGAGAGATTAGTCAAGTCTCTGAACATTGAAAGAAGTACGGTCTGCCCGTGTCCGCTGAAGAGCCACAAGACGACATCGACCGCGTGGTCGCCTTCTGGAAGGAAGAGAACCCCGAGCTCGACGTGAGCACGAAGGCGGTCACCATGCGCCTACGACCGCGCCTCGCAGCACCTGGAACGTGCCGTCCGCGCCAACCTCACCGACAGCGGCGTCGACGAGTACTGGGAGATCGAAGTCCTCCTCACCCTGCGTCGTGCTCCGGACCACCGGGCGAGTGCCGGTGACCTCGGGCGCGAGTGCCAGGTGACCTCGGGAGCCATCACCAACCGGATCAGCCGGCTGGAGAAGCGGGGCTGGGTCCGCCGGGACGTCGACCCGGACGATCGCCGTCAGGTGCTGGTGAGCCTGACGACGGCCGGCCTCGCGCAGGCTGACCACATCATTGCCATGAAAACGCAGGCCGAGCGATGGGCCTTCGACGGGGTCGACCGGGAACTCCTGGAGCGGATCGCCCGGGACCTACGAACGCTTCTGCGCGACTTCGACACACGGAGCCAGGAAGTCGACAGCACCACCGCGATGTCCCAGTAAGGCACCACCACTGTTGACCGCCAGCGCCTCATCGGAATCATCTCCATTGAGCCCCTCGAAGTCGAGCCCCTTGCAGTCCTTCCTCTCGACATCGCTCGCGCTCACTCGGCAGGTGTGAGGTGACATGGGCTGACCTGGCGATCGTCGCCGCTCTGGTCGTGCTCTGGACGGTCGTCTCGGGACCGGCCGAACGGCTCGGTCTGACGGCTCCCATGGTCTTCACGTTCGGTGGTCTCGCCTTCGGCGCGGACCAGACCTTTCACATCACGCTGTCGGCGACGACCATCAAGACCACGGCGGAGATCACCTTGGTGCTGATCCTCTTCTCCGATTCGGCGCGCCTCAGGCTGACATCACTCCGCCACGATGTGGGCCTGTCAGCTCGGCTGCTCGGCATCGGGCTGCCGTTGACCGTTGTCCTGGGTGCGCTGGCCGCACGCGTCGTCTTCGGAAGCGTCGGCGTGTGGTTCGCCGTGTTGGCTGCGGCCTGCCTGGCCCCGACCGATGCGGGTCTCGGGTCCGGGATCGTCACGAACCCGTTGGTGCCCAGCCGTATTCGGCGTACGTTGAACGTGGAGAGCGGCCTCAACGACGGCATTGTGGCCCCGCTCGTCTCGTTGGCCGTCGCCATCCTGGTCGGAGAGTCGAGCAGCACGCACGCACCGCTGATCCACGCGTTACGAGAGATCGGTGTCGGGGCGCTCGTCGGGGTCGGTGCAGGTCTGGCTGCGGGATGGATCCTCGCTCTGGCTGTTCGCAAGGGTTGGGCGGAGTCGGGCACGGTTCTCGTGGCGACGCCGGCGGCCGCCATCGGCACGTACACGCTGGCTGTTGCCGTGCACGGCAACGGCTTCGTGGCCGCATTCCTGGCCGGTCTGTGTTTCGGGATCTTCCGCCACCACCTGGGCGCGCGCTCCCTGGAACTCACAGAAGGTTCAGGACAGATCCTGTCCTGCGTGGTCTGGTTCGCCTTCGGCGCCGCCATGCTCCGGCCGAGCCTGTCGAGCCCGGATTTCTGGCGCTGCGTTCTCTACGCGGTGCTCAGTCTGACTGTGGTGAGATTGCTCCCAGTCTGCCTCGCCCTCTACCGGACCCATCTCGGTACCGCGACGGTGGCGTTCATCGGCTGGTTCGGGCCCCGCGGCCTTGCCTCAGTGATCTTTGCCCTCCTGGCTTTCGACCAGTTGGGCCAACAGGCCAGCCTCGTGCTCACGTCGGTGTCGGTCACAGTCGGGCTCAGCATTCTGCTGCATGGATTCAGCGCCAACCCGCTGATTCCGCGCTACGGCGCCCATGCCCGTCAGCGTGAACCAGATCACCCGCTCCTCCAGGCCGTCGAGGTCCCGGCCACCCGGCGCACCTTCGGCAGCCTTCCGCACGCGGATGGCCCTCATGCCGCCTGACCTGATCGCCGACGGCACCCTCGCCGTGGTCAGCTAAGCCAGGATCTTGGCCTTCTGGGCCTCGAACTCAGCGTCGGTGAGCACGCCCGAAGACTTGAGGTCAGCCAGTTTGGAGAGCTGGTCGGCAGTGCTGGCCCCGGGCGTCCCGGCGGCCTGCTTGACGTGCTGGTCGAACGCTTTCTGCTGCTGGGCGGCCTGCTCGGCGGCCCGCTCGTGCATTTTGCCGCCCCGGGCGATCAGGTACACGAAGACTCCGAGGAAGGGGATGACGATGATGAAGATCGACCAGAGCGCTTTGGCCCACCCGCCCAGGTCGTGGCTCCGGAAGATGTCCGAGAACACCATGATCAATAGCCAGATCCAGATGACGAAGAGGAAGAACTCCAACATCGTGAGGAAGAAATCGAGGATCGGATACTGGTAGGTGGCGGCGAGCATGTGGACTCCTTCATCGCTTTCGGTCTGTCGTGTTCTACTACCGGAAAGCCGGCCTCGCTCGGATGCCGAACACCTACGTCGTGGCGTTCGCTGCCGGAGACGACGCCGGGTGAAGAGCGCTCCGATGGAACATCCCACCAGGGAGGGTCCTCACTCCGCCCTCACCTCGTCGGAGGGCAGTGCCTCACACGCTTGCCGCGGGCGCGGACCATCTGGCGTAGCGACTTCGTCGTCGCCAACACTGCGCTCGGCTCGTAGCCACGGTGCGCAACGCAGTTGGCGCACCACATCGACTCGACAGATGGTCTCGCGACAGGCGCCCCGCTGGGCGAGCCGAAAGGATCATTGAGAGGCCAGGATGGCAGCGACCTCGGCGACCGGGTCGCGGACGACCGGACCAGTTGCCGTGACCTCTGCCCGGACGATGGTGCCGTTGAACGCGAATGGTGCGTCGTAGTCGCCGCCGACTGCCGGTCCCCATTCGTAGCCGCACGTGAGCCCGATCATCAGTTCGTTGAAAGCGACCGGGGTATAGCGCTTCACCTCTCCCGTCGCCTACAGCGACGCCGTCCTGGAGCAGCGTGGCCCGGCCACCGAGGAACTCGTCCTTCTCGAAGCGAAAGCACACCTCATGGCGACCGGATTCCAGGGTCGTGGTGGCGACGACCTCGTAGAGGCGCTGGCCGTGCAGGTTGTGCAGATAGCGCAACTTGCCGGCATGCACCTGAAAGGACCAACCGCCGAGGGAGCACCCGAGCGCCAGCAACGTGCCGTCCGGCACGACACCGTCCGGGACGTCCACCGTCACCGTTGATGTCATGGGAGCGGTTGCGCGTATCGACGGCGACCCACTCCGGCACAGGGGCCCCGTCTTGAAAGTAGCGGTACGTCTCCTGGTGGCGCCGATGATCGTGCTTGTGGACAATGACGTCGAGCACCCGGTTGTCGAGTGGCAGCACGTCATTGTGGCGTGCTTCCTCCCACCAGAGCGCCACCATTTCGGCCACCTTCTCGGGGAAATCAGCGGCCAGGTCGCGTGACTCCGAAACGTCCTCACTCACGTGATAGAGCTCCCACACGTCGTCGTCCCAGGGAGCGTTGGCCCGCAATCCGTCGTCATAGATCGGGCCAACCGGATGGTACGCCACGGCCTTCCAGCCATGGTGGTAGATCGCACGCGAGCCGAGCATCTCGAAGTGCTGGGTGAGGTGCCGGCCCGGCTCCCATTCCCCTCCGTCGCCGAGCACATAGGCGAAGCTCGTCCCATTGAGGTGGGTCTGGGTGATGCCATCGATCTCTGCGGGAGGCGTGATCCCGGCCAGCTCGAGAACCGTCGGCGCAATATCGACCGCGTGCGCGTACTGGCGACGGATGTCGCCGCCTTCTGCGGCTCGTCGGTTGGCCGGCAGGCGGACGATGCACGGGTCGGCCACGCCGCCCTCGTGGACCTCGCGCTTCCAGCGCTTGAACGGGGTGTTGCCCGCCATGGTCCAGCCCCACGGGTAGTTGTTGTGGATGTTCGGCCCACCGATCTCGTCGATGCGGTCGTACATCTCGTCGATGCCGGCGCCCTCGAAGTTCGACATCCGGCCCTCGTTGATGGTCCCTTCCTTGCCGCCCTCGGAGCTGGCGCCGTTGTCGGAGACGATGATGACCGCCGTGTTGTCAGCGTCACCCAGTTCCTCTATGAAATCGAGCACTCGGCCGATCTGCTGATCGGTGTAGGACAGGAAGGCAGCGAAGCACTCCATGAACCGCTCGGCCAGGGTGCGCTCGCGCTCGTCGAGCGTCTCCCAGGCGGGCACCCACGGCGGACGCGGCGTCAGCACCGTGCCCTCGGGCACGATGCCGGCGGCCAGCTGGCGGGCGAACGTCTCCTCGCGCCAGGCGTCCCAGCCCTTGGCGAAACGTCCCTTGTAGTGCTCGATCCATGCGGCCGGCGCTTGGTGGGGCGAGTGGCACGCTCCGGTGGCGAAGTAGAGGAAGAACGGCAGCTGGTCGTCGACGGCACGCAGGTCGCCCAGGTACTCAATAGCCCGGTCGGCCAAATCCGCACTGAGGTGGTACCCCTCCTCTAATGAGCGGGGCGGACGCACCGCATGGTTGTCGTGGTAGAGCGCGGGGACGAACTGGTGGGTCTCCCCGCCATGGAAGCCGTACCAACGATCGAAGCCTCGCCCGAGGGGCCAGGTCGACCGCGAGTTGGCCATGTTGGTCTCGCCCTCAGGACTCAGGTGCCACTTTCCGACGGCGTACGTGGCATAGCCGCTGGCGCGGAGCATTTCGGAGAGGAAGCCGTTCTCGCGGGGCGGGCGCCCCCAGTAGCCGGGGTAACCGCTGGCCAGGTCGGCCACCCGGCCCATCCCACTTCGGTGATGGTTGCGTCCGGTCAACAGGCAGGCGCGCGTGGGTGAGCACAGGGCCGTGGTGTGGAAGTTGGACAGCCGCACACCCTCGGCGGCGACGGCATCGATCCGGGGGGTCTCGATATCAGACCCGTAACAGCCGAGCTGGGCGAACCCGACGTCGTCGAGTACAACGAGGAGCACGATTCGGCGCGCCCTCCGGCGGAGTCGACTCGGGCGGCCACCAAGGTTCCGAGTCACGCCAGTCGTTGCCGATCTTGCCCTGGAATTCGATAGGCGCCACTCGCCGTCCTCCTTCTTCTCCGCTGTAGCTACGTGTTCGCCTGGTTGGCAACCTGGTCGAGCACCTTGACCGTGCCGCCCGCCAATCCCGGTCCCGCAGTGTGCAGATGGCAGCGCACGGTCGTGCCCGACGGGGTGCGGTACGGCTCCGGCTCGAGCTGCCCGCACACCTCCATGGCGAAGGGGCAGCGCGATCGGAACCGGCAGCCCTGCCCGTCGACCGTGGCTTCCGCGACCTCGCCTCGCAGAAGAATCCGTGTCCGCGTGCGCTGCCGCGTCGGGTCAGGGATTGGAATGGAAGAGAGGAGTGCGGCGGTATAGGGGTGAGTTGGTCGCTCGTACACCTCGTCGGCATTGCCCTCTTCGACAATCTGGCCGAGATACATCACGGCGATGCGGTCGCTGATGTGACGGACGACCGACAGGTCGTGCGCAATGAACAGGTAGGCCACGCCCAATTGCGTCCTGCAGGTCGGTGAGCAGGTTGATCACTTGGGACTGGGTGGAGACATCGAGTGCACTGACCGGTTCGTCACAGACCAGCAGTCGTGGCTCCAAGGCAAGCGCCCGCGCAATGGCGATGCGCTGGCGCTGCCCACCGGAGAACTCGTGCGGCTGGCGTGACAGGACCTGGGAGCCCAGGCCGACCTGGGCCAGGAGCTCCATCACCCGCTGATCACGCTGCTTCCTGGTCATGGACGTATGGATGGCCAGGGGCTCGCCGACGATGTCGGCGATGCTCTGCTTTGGATCGAGCGATGAGTAGGGGTCCTGAAAGACCAACTGCATCGATTCGCGGTGGCGGCGGAGCGCGGGACCCCGGAGCGATGTGAGGTCCTTTCCGTTGACGACGATCGACCCCGCCGTTGGATCGATGAGGCGGAGGACCACCCGCGCCAAGGTGGACTTGCCCGAGCCGCTTTCGCCGACCAGGCCCAGGGTCGTCCCGGGCAGAATGCTCAGACTCACATCGTCCACGGCACGCACCGACCCGTTTACCCGTCGGAGGATGCCGCTCCGGAGGGGAAACTCCTTGGTGAGGTTGGTTGCCTGCAGCACAGGCGTGACGTCGTCCGACGGCGTGGCCTCGCCTGCCTCGGCCGGCGTCGAGTCCTCGTCCAGCAGCGCCGGCGCTCCGGAGAGGTGCAGCTCGTCTTGACGAACACAGCGGGCCAGAGAGCCCGCAGAGTGATCGGGGCTCCCGGCGGCTGAGGAAGACGCATCAGCTGCTGGGCCCCGCAGCAGGACTGGTGCTGCCGCACACGCCTCATGCGCGTAGGAGCAGCGAGGTGCAAAGCGACACCCGGTCGGGAACTGGTCTGGGCGCGGCACCATTCCGGCGATCGCGTGCAACGGCTCACCTCTCGGCGTGAGCTGTGGGATCGAGTGGAGCAATGCTTCGGTGTAGGGGTGTCGTGGACGACCGAAGAGGTCAGTGGCGTCTCGATGCTCAACGATCTGACCGGCGTACATGACCGCCACGTCATCGGCGACATCGGCGATGACCCCAAGGTCGTGAGTGACGAAGATCATGGCCATGTCTTCTTCGCGCTGGAGCCCGTGGAGCAACTCGACGATCTGCGCCTGCGTTGTGACATCGAGCGCCGTCGTGGGCTCATCGGCAATCAGGAGTTTGGGCGAACACGAGAGCGCCATGGCGATCATGACGCGCTGCCGCATGCCGCCGGAGAACGCATGTGGGTAATCCTGAGCCCGCGTCCCCGCCTGGGGGATCTCGACGCGATCGAGCATTTCGACTGCCACTTTCCAGGCGTCGGCCCGACTGACCCCACGATGCGTGCGTACCTGCTCGGCGATCTGGTTCCCCACCGTGTACGCGGGGTTCAGACTGGTCATGGGCTCCTGGAAGATCATGGCGATCTCGTTCCCGCGTAATTTCCGCATGCCGGCGGGGCTCATACTCGTGAGCTCGTGCTGCTCGAACTGGATCGAACCGGCTACACGCGACACGGCCGCTGGCAGAAGTCCCATGATCGCCAGCGCGGTCACGGTCTTCCCCGAACCGCTCTCGCCGACGAGGCCCAACGTCTTCCCCCGCTCCACCGAGAAGCGGGCATCCTCCATGACGGGAAGCCAGCTCTGCCCGGTCAAGAATTCGATCCGGAGGTCCTCCACCTGCAAGAGCGCGGCGGCCGGCTCCGGGGTCGGCTCAATCTCCGCCTTCGCCGGCAGGCCGAGGCGGGCCAGACGACTCCGATCGCGCCTGCTGCCCCCACCCACGAGGCCGCTGCCGGCCGGTCGCTCCCGCCCCAGCGAGTCACGCAGGCCGTCTGCGACCAGGTTGAAAGCCAGCACAGTCAGCATGATGGCGATCCCGGGGAAGATGACGGCCCAGGGCGAGGAGTTGATGAACTGGAAGCCCTCCTGCAGCATCCCTCCCCAGCTCGGAGTCGGCGGCTGCTCGCCGATACCGAGGAAGCTCAGACCGGCCTCGGTCAGGAGAGCGAAGCCGAGCGACAGCGCCAGCTGAATGATGATCGGTGACGCGACGTTGGGCAGGACGTGTCGAGCCAGAAGCCGTTTGGACGTGGCGCCCAGGCTCCGGGCCGACTCAATGTAGGCCTCTTCGCGGACCGCGATCACCTCACCACGGAGCAGTCGGACGAAGCCGGGGACGAACACGATGGCGATGGCGATGGCGGCGTCGTTGACATCCGCGCCGAGCAACGCGGCCACGGTCAGGGCCAGGATGAGCGGGGGGAACGAGAAGAGCGCGTCCATCGTCCGCATGATCACGGAGTCGACGGCGCCGCGGAAGAAGCCGGCGATGAGGCCCAGCGGAATGGCGACCACCGCGGCCAACCCGACGATTTCGAACGCCGCCCGCAAGGAGATCCGCGCACCCCAGATGAGTCGGCTCAAAATGTCGCGCCCGAGGTCGTCGGTTCCGAGCCAGTGCGACCAGGAGGGGGCGGCGTTGATCGCGTTGATGTCCTGGGCGTTCGGCGGGTGGGGAGCCACCAGGGGGGCGAAGATCGCCGCGGCGATGACGACGATCAGGAAGATCAGGCCGGCGATGGCCCAGTGCTGATGGAGGAATCGGGCCCAGAAACCCGGACGACGCTGCGGCAACTCGTCGGGACTGTCCCCGGTCTCGGGAATGGAGTTGAGGCCGACGAACGGGTCGCTCGCGTCTGGTGGGCTCCACGTGGTCATTCGGGTGACCTCACGAGAGCCGGATCTTGGGATTCAGGTAGGCGTAAATGATGTCGACGACGAGGTTGATGAGGACGAACGGCGGTCGCCACCACGAGCACGACTCCCTGAATTTCGGGAATGTCCTTGTCGTTGATCGCTTGGATGATGTACGTGCCCAACCCCGGCAGCGAGAAGATCTGCTCAATGATGAGGGTGCCGCCCAGCAGGTAACCGAACTGAATGCCGATGACGGTGACGGCCGGGCTCAAAGCATTCTTCAAGGCATGCTTCCCCACCACCATCCGCGGACTCAGGCCCTTGGCCACGGCGGTGCGCATGTAGTCCTGGTCCAAGGTATCGATCAGAGCACCGCGCACCTGGCGCGCAATGACAGCGGACCCGCCGATGCCGAGTGCCAGCCAGGGAAGTAAGAGATCCTGGAACCATTCGTTGGGCGACTGCGTGAACGGCGTGTACCCGAGCGCAGGAAGCCACTCCAACTTCACCGCGAAGAGGATGATCAGAAGCATGGCCAGCCAGAAGTCAGGAATCGCCACGGCCAGGCTGGAGCCGACGGTGACGCCGCGGTCACGGAGGGTTCCCTGGTGCAGCCCCGAGATGATGCCGGCGGGCAGGCCGATGAGGATCGCGATGAACATGCCGCCGGCTGCCACGCACAGCGTGACCGGGAACCTCGCCGCAATGCCCGACGCCACGGTCTCGTGGTTGAAGAGCGAGTTACCGAGATTCCCGCGGAGGGCCGCCTTGAGCCAGATTCCAGTACTGCGCGAAGAAACCCTCGTTCAGATGCAGCTGCGCCGTGATTTTGGCAATCTCCCCCGGTGTGGCGTGGGTGCCCCCGGCCAGGGCAACGGCCGGGTTGCCCGGAATGATCAGGACGAGCGAATAGACGCCGAGGGAGATGAGGAACAGGAGCAACACAGTGATGAGCAGCCGACGTGCGACGAACGTCGGAAGGGAACCACCACTGGACGCCATTGCCGCGGACGAACTCAGTCAGATCCGGTGCAGCAGCACAACGTCGGTACTCCTGCAGTTCTCCCGTGACCCATGCCGGCGGCTACTTCTTGATGTAGATGCCGGCCAGGTCCGAACGGCACTGGCCGATCGGAGCGACCACGTTCCCACCGACCCTGTTCTTGTTGTAGGCCACGATCGAGGGCATGAAGACCAGCGGGACCAGGAGGCCCTGCTGAATCACCGTCTTGTCGATCTGTTGCATCAGCGGGCCCTGCAAGCTCGGGCTCAACGACGCGTTGGCTTGCACGATCTGAGGCGTCAGTGTCGGGTTCACGTCGCCAAGGGCCTTCGCCACGAAGCCCGAGGACTCGAACAGGGCCTCGAAGGCGTTCGTGAGGTCCGGACCGTTGCTGAGTTGCTCGGTGAGGACGGCGTCCCCCTGCTTCTTGATGTAGACGTCGGTGAGGAAGTCGGCCCCGGGAATCTGCTGGAGGTTTGCCGTGAATCCGGCGCTCGCCAGCTGCGCCTGCAGGAGAGCCGCCGCACACGCGTAGGTCGCATCACCTGCAGGGATGATCAACGTGAACTTCACGCCCTTGGGGTAGCCGGCCGCCTTGAGTGCCGCCTTGGCCTTGGCGGGGTTGTAGGCGTCGGAGGATCCGAGAGACTTGGAGTAGCCCGGCGACCACGACGGCACGTTCTGGTAGGCCGGCTCGCCGAGGCCGTCGAACACGACCTTGTTCAGCGCGGGGCGGTCGACGGCGTACTCGAGCGCAGATCGGACCTTCTCATTGGCGAACGGCCCCGTGTCCTGGCGCAGCTCGATCTCCATGTCGTCGTAGGACTTCGTGGTGGAGATGCCGATATTGGGATCGTTCTTCAGCTGGGGGTAGTTCTGCGGCTCGACTTCGATCATGTCGACGGCACCGGACGTCAAGGCGGTCGCCGCCTCCGGGCCCTGTGTCACCTGGGTGAAGTCCACTCCGCCGAGCGGGTAGGCCTTCGAATCCCAGTACTTCGGGTTCTTGGCCAGCACGATGTTGGAGCCCTGCTGGTAGCTCTTCAGGACGAAGGGTCCCGAGCCGACGGGCTGGGTCGACTGGGTCGAGATGGCGCTCGCCGGGTAGATCTGGCCGTCAATGTAGCTCGACGCCCACAGGAGGTCCCCCGCCGTCGGGGCCTGGAGGTTGACGACCACCGTCGAGGCATCAGGTGTCTCAATGCTGGTGATCCCGAAAAGGGACGACCGCAACGGGCTTGTCTTGGTCTTGTTCAAGCTGGCCGCCACGTCGGCCGACGTCACGGGCTGCCCATTGGAGAACTCGAGATCCGGTCGAATGTGATACGTGATGGTGCTGCCGCCGTTCGAGATGGTCCAGCCTTGGGCGACTCCGCCCGTCACTGCGGTGTTTCCCGGGACCGCCATCGACTGGTAGATGTTCGACGTCACCGTGAACGAGCAGTCGTTCTCCTCGGTAGCAGGAGCGAAGTCATTGTCGAACTCGTTGTTGAGGTCGAAGCCGTACTTCAGTACGCCGTTGGGGTTGACATCGGAAGAGGCTGCCGACGCAGGTCCACTGCCCAGCAGCGCCCCGGCGAGCGGTGTCACGAAGACCCCCGCCGCCGCCATCAAGAGGACGGGCAGGCCCTTCCGCCCCCTTCGTGGTGCCGAAAGCCCTGAGCTCGCGCCCGCTCGGTTCGATCCACTCGGCCCCTGCCCGACGAACGTCATGCGTCATCTCCCGGATCTCGTCCGGCCCACGCTGTTGGTGGCACCGGCGTATGCGTCCCCAATGGCGGGATCGCCTGCATCCCCCGCCAAGGGAATATAGCCAGACCCTGACACTCGTGTCAGTCAGCGGTTGCGATCTCGCCAGACATTGAGACAAGTGGACGTCACAACACCCGAGCCGGACCCGAAGAGTCCATCGTCAAGGCGCGCTTTTTCTGACACCACTCAGAATCGGGTCATTTCTCTTTCCGGTCCGAGTCAGAGGGGCTATGGATTTCCATGGTGCATGCGCGATTGCCGCGTGGACAAACAGCCATCGCATCCGTCGGGGAAGGCGTCGACGCCGGCAAATCTCTGAAGCTCGGTGAAGACAGTTCCATCTCTCAGTTCGTTGACAACGCTTCAGGGTCTCCTGGTCCGGGTTCGCCGGCAAAGAGGTAGGAGGTGGCAAGGCTGCGGAAAGGGCGCCACTTCTCGGCGATCTGGAGAACCTCTTCCTGGGAAGGCAGGTGGTCAAGGCGATACGCACTGCGGATCGCTTTACGAAGAGCCAGGTCGCCTGGCAGGACGACGTCCTCACGCCGAAGCGCGACCAGCAGTGCGCCCTGGGCCGTCCAGGGTCCAATGCCCGGAACCACGGTCAGTTCCCGAATGAAATCGTCGTCTGACATCCGTGTGAGCGATTCCACCTCGAGGCGACCGTCCGCGAAGCGCTCAGCGAGATCGCGTGCCGTCTGGACCTTGCGCCACGAAAGGCCCGCATCCCGGAGTGCAGCCGGTTCCACCACGAGCAGCTCCTCCGGCGAAGGGAGATGCCCTCCGAAGAGAACCTGAAGACGGTCAAGGGTCCGCCTGGTCGCGGCGACGGACAGCTGCTGGCCCGTGATCTGAAAGAGCAGCGAACCGAACAACGTCAGAGGCGGCAGGTCGTTGAGCCACGCGTAGGGGTCGAAGTCGGGCCGAAGATCGATCAGATGGCCAATGACCGGATCAACCTGCCGAAGATGATGCTGGCCTCGTCGCAATTGTCCGACGCGTTCGTCGGATCCGGATCGATTCGCTTCATCCATTGCAGGACCAAATCCTCCACTTCAAGCCGACAGCTTCCCCAGAAGGCACGAACCGAGTGCCCGAGAAGCCTCCCAGATTCGGGATCACGCAGGGCCAAGGAGCGTGGGATCAATCCCGGATCGAACGCATCCGAGCCTGCTGCAAGGGCCATTGCAGTTTGTTCGATCAGGCTGGGCCGGGTCGGCCGGTGACCGGAATAGGCGACCGCCGAAGGCGGTTAGATGTAATCCAGTAATCAGGAGGAGTGATGGCACAAGCAACAACTGAGGTCGAAACAGCAGCCACTGAGGCCTTGGACGCGTATTCCCAGGTGGTGACGACCCTCGCTCGCGACCTCACGCAGAGTGTCGCGGCGATCGAGGTGCGCCATCGTCGATCCAATGGAACGCTCGCCGGCGGCGCCGGATCAGCAGTGGTGTTCACGGAGGACGGATTTCTCCTGACCAATGCCCATGTGGTCGGCAACGCCGAGGCGGCCAGACTCACGTTCGCGGACGGAAGCGCTGTGAGCTCCCACGTGGTGGGCATCGATCCCCTCTCGGATCTGGCCGTCGTACGAGCCGACGGCGCGACGCCACGGCCCGTGCGGCTGGGAGAGGCGTCCGAGCTCCAAGTCGGCCAACTCGTCGTCGCGGTGGGTAACCCTCTCGGGCTCGCCGGCAGCGTGACGGCCGGGGTGGTCAGTGGCCTGGGACGGTCGCTTCCCACGAGGGCGGGCGCAAACGTCCGCGTGATCGACGACGTCATTCAGACGGACGCTGCCCTCAATCCGGGAAATTCCGGAGGCGCTCTGGCGATCTCGAGCGGTGAAGTGGTCGGGATCAATACGGCTGTGGCCGGAAATGGTCTCGGTCTCGCCATCCCGATCAACCCAACCACGCGTCAGATCGTTGCCACGCTGATGGCTGACGGTCGCGTCCGTCGCGCCTATCTCGGACTCGCAGGCAGCCCGGCTCCACTCCCTCCCGCACTCGCGCACCAGCGGGAGCAGACAACCGGACTTCGCGTTGCCCAGGTCGTGCCCGGCGGTCCTGCTGCAGCGGCCGGGCTTCGTGAGGGAGATCTCCTGCTCAGCGCCAAAGCCAGTCCCGTCACAAGCGCGCAGAGCCTGCAGCGACTCATGCTCGCCGACGCCATCGGGCGCCCCTTGACGCTCACAGCGCTGCGAAACGACGGCCTTGTCGACGTCGTGGTCGTCCCCACCGAGCTCCCGGTCGGCGGATAGCCGGGTTACCGTACCCCCGACAGCGTGCCGCGACGCGGCCCGCTGGGGTACCTGCTGTTCGATGGCGAGAGCAATGGCAGAGGTCAGAGCCGACGCCCGCCGAGCCCGGAGGGAAGCTTGTGACCGACATCGACGAACTCATGACTCGCATGACGCTCGAGGAGAAGTGCGCGCAGCTCGGTTGCATGTGGTTCTCCGGCCTGCTCGTCAATGGCGAGCTCGCGTTGGATCGCCTGGCACTGGCGGCCGGGGACGGGATCGGCCAGGTCGGCCGGATCGCCATTGAGTCGGGATCGGGGCCGGAGCGGGTGGCCGAGCTGGGGAACCAGGTCCAGCGCTATTTCGTCGAGGAGACGAGGCTCGGGATCCCGGCGGTGATCCACGAAGAGTCCACGGGTGGGTTCTGTGCCCGCCAAGCGACGCAATTCCCTCAGGGCATCAACCTCGCCGCGACCTGGGATCCGGCGTTGGTCGAGCAGGTGGCCGAAGTGATCGGTCGCCAGCTCCGGGCCGTCGGCGCCCGGCTGACGCTGGCACCGGTTCTCGACATCGCCCGCGATGCCCGTTGGGGCCGCCTGGAGGAGACCTACGGCGAAGATCCCGAGCTGGCCAGCCGCATGGGCGTCGGCTACGTGCGGGGCGTGCAAGCACAGGGCGTCATCGCCACCGCCAAGCATTTTCTGGGCTACGGCGCGCCCGAAGGTGGGTTCAACTGGGGCTGGTCCTCAATGGGCCCCCGTCATCTACGCGACGTCATTGCCGCACCATTCCGCGCCGTCATCAACGAGGCGGCCGTCGGCGCCGTCATGCCGTCCTACAACGAGATCGACGGCCTGCCTCTACACGGTTCTCCCGAACTACTCACCGAGCTGCTCCGGGTCGAGCTCGGCTTCACCGGTGTCACGGTTGCCGACTACTTCGGTGTCAGCAGCCTGGAGGACTTCCATCACTGCGCGAGTGACGAGGCGGACGCGGCGAGGCGCGCCCTGCTGGCCGGACTCGACATGGAGCTTCCTTCCTACTGGTGCTATCGCCATCTCCCAGCGCTCGTCAGCGCTGGCGCGGTGCCGGTGGAAGCCGTCGATGGCTCCTGCCGCCGTGTGCTCGCACAAAAGGAGGAGCTCGGTCTCTTCGAGCAGCCCTATGTCGAGGCGTCGTCGGCAGCTGCACTGTTCGACACGCTCGAGGACCGTGCCTTGGCACGGAGAGCGGCCTCGGCCTCCGTCGTGCTGCTCACCAACGATGGCGTCCTGCCCCTCGGAGCCGGCGCACGCGTCGCTGTTCTCGGACCGAGCGCGGATGATCCACGCCTCCTCCTCGGTGACTACCACTTCCCTGCGCACCTCGAACTGCAACAACAGGAGGCGGCGCTGTCACCGGTCGGGAACGAGTTCAGGCAGCTCCCCCCGCAGAACCCGACCCCCACGCCCCTGGAGGCACTCCGGCAGAAAGTCGAGATCGTCGACGAGGTGGGGAGCGCCGAGGCAGCGATCATCTTCGTCGGAGGCCGGAGCGGCCTGACCAGTGCCGACACCTCCGGCGAGTTCCGCGATGCCGCCGACCTCCGCCTCGCTCCCGAGCAGCTCACGCTGATATCCGAGACGGCCGCGCATGGGGTGCCGGTGGTTGTCGTCGTGATCGGTGGGCGGGCTCACTCCTTGACCGAAGTGGCGCCTCTGGCCAACGCACTCGTCTTCGCCGGGTTGCCCGGAGAAGAGGGGGGCAACGGCCTGGCCGATGTCCTCTGTGGTGACGTCGATGCGAGCGGCCGGCTCCCTGTCACCCTCCTCCACACGGTGGGCCAGGTCGGGGTGCACTCCGGCGCGCACCACGGTGGCGGGAGAAGCATGATCATGGGCGACTACGTCGATACCCCGGCGACGCCGCTCTTCCCGTTCGGGCACGGTCTTTCCTACACGACCTGGGAACGGAGCGATCTCGCGGTCAGAGCTGCAACGACGAGCGACGATGTCGAAATCGCCGTGACCCTCACGAATACCGGCGCGCGTGCGGGAACCGAGGTGGTGCAGCTGTTCTTCCGTGATGAGCGTGGCCAGCGTCGGCCTTCCGGCAACCCGACTCCTCGCATTTCAGCGGGTGGAGTGCCGCGCCGGTACCTCGACCCGACTGACATTCCACGTGCCCGTCGGCCGGCTTGGATTCACCGGGACGGACCTGCGCTATCGCGTCGAGCCCGGCGAGTTCACCTTCATCGTCGGCGATCTGAGCACGACGGTCGCCGTGACCGGCGAGGTCACATTCCCCGAGCGGAATGTGCTCCCGCCGGTGAACTGTACGGTCTGACGCTCCCGAAAGCAGAGGAGCCCGGCCCCTGGCGGACCGGGCTCCTCCATCGAAACAGGAAGGGTGTTCGGCTAACCCGAGAACGTGGTCCCTATTGAGGTCACGCCGACGACGGGCTGATTCAGCTTGATCCCACCGGCGGAGCCCAGGAACTGAGCGTCCCCGTAGTTGAAGATGCCACCGTCAGCTGCGGTAAGCCAGTAGCCCTTGCCATCTGGCGTCGCCGTAATACCCACCACCGGCTTGTTCAGCTTGAGACTGGCGGCAGATCCAAACTGCGCCGCGCTTCCGAAGGGGTAGACACCACCGTCGGCCGAGACGAGCCAGTAGCCCTTCCCGTCCGGCGTGGCGGCGATGCCCACGACCGGCTGGGTCAGCTTGAGCGTGCTGGCGGACCCGAAGAAACCGGCGTCGCCGTAGTTGAACACCCCGCCGTCGGACGCGACCAACCAGTAGCCCTTGCCGTCCGGGGTGGGTGCCATGCCGACGATCGGCTTGTTGAGCGGCACGCTGCCGGCGGATCCGAAGAAGCCGGCGTCGCCATAGTTGAAGATCCCACCGTCAGCGGCGACGAGCCAGTACCCAAGGCCCGCCGGGCTCGCCGGGGCACCGCCGATCCCGGGCACGTATGGCGTGGCGGCCATGCCGACCACCGGCTGGTTCAGCTTGAGGCTCCCGGCCGAGCCGTGGAACGCGGCATCCCCGTAGCTGAAGACACCGCCGTCGGACGCCACCAGCCAGTACCCGCCTTGATCCTGCGTCTGGGCGATCCCCACCACAGGCTTGTTCAGCTTGAGACTGCCGGTGGAGCCGAAGAAGCTCGCGTTGCCGTAGTTGAAGACGCCGCCGTCAGCCGCGACCTGCCAGTACCCGCTGCCGGGAGCCGGGGTGTTGTACGTCGGGGCGCCGCCCGGCAGCACCGTGATGGTGTTCGCCGGGTTGATGGTGACGTCGGTCACGCCACTGATCCACAGACCGTAGAACTGGCCGAAGATCGTGTTGCCACCCACCGTCGTCGCCGTAATGGTGGGGGCGATGGCCGGCGGCAACTGGTCCACGCCGAGGATGATCCCCGCCGTGGTGGGCGGGCCGTTCGTCGATCCCCAGTTGTTCGCCGGCCCGACGGTGTTACCCGTGATGGAGGTGCCGGTCACGACGTCATTGGGAGCGTGAGCGTGGACGATGATGCCGCCCTCGAACGATCCGCTGATGTTGTTGCCACTCACCGTGGTGTTGCTGACCGTGGCGCCGGCAGAGGCCGCTGCCACAACGATCCCGCCGAGGTCAGGACCGGTCGACTTGAAGACGCCGATGTGGCCCGTGATCGTGTTCCCCGTGATGCTGCCGCCCGTGATGCTGCCGCCGGCGTTGTGGGTCGAGTAGACGATCCCGCACGATCCGTAGTTACCAGAGATCGTGTTGTTGCTGACCGTGTCGTTGGTGGCGGCAACCGGAGCGTTCGGACCGGCATTCGGCGCGCCGGGGTTCACCGGGCCGTTGTCATTGACGAGGACGCCACCGCCGCCGTTGCCGGTCACCGTGTTGCTCGTGACGACCGCACCTGAGGCGCCGGCCAGAACGATCCCTCCGAACGATGCCAGTGCGGTGTTGGGAGAAACGCCGTTGTTCTGCACCGTGTCGTTCTCGATCGTCACTGTCGACGCCTGGTCGACGAAGATCCCGGTGTCGTTGGCGCCACTGATGGTGACCCAGCCGCTGCGGTCGCACCTCCGATGGTCACACCGGCGCTGGCCGTGGGCCCGACGTAAATCCCGACGTCGCAACCCGTGGCATCGATGGAGGTCGCTGTGACTGTCCCACCCGTGACCACCTCGGCCGCGGTCAATCCGGTCGTCCCCGCCGGGACGCAACCGACGGCGCCGGCTGCCTGTGTGAACAGCGTGGTGGCCGCGGTACCGCCCACCGCCAACGCGCTCGCGCCCAACGCGGCTGCGCCCAAGAGACGTGGAAATGCCCTCTTCTTTATCTTCATGCCCGTTTCCTTATCACAACGGAGCGACAATCGCCCGGCTTCCCGGAACTCGCGGAGAGGGAGGCGCAGCTCTCGCAGGGTGCAATTCACCCGGCACTGGGCCGACAGGGGCGGAAGCAGAGCGGCGGTGCACGCAGCTGAATCTCAGCTACGCGTCGGGACGGTGAGCGAACGCGCGACGAAAGGGTTGGCACCCGAGCGGGTGGCGGACGTTGTGCCGCTACGGATTCGGGTCTCGGCGGATCGGTCCGGTTGCCGCGCGGGGCCGCGGTCGATGTTCATGACGGTCGTGTTACATTCCGCGTCTCCGATCCGACGACGGCAGAGCCGTCGGGTCCACAAGGAAGGAAGCGCGGATGCATCGCGGCACCCAGACACTCCTCACTGCGACGGCTGCGCTCTGCTTGTGTGCCGCGCTGACGGCCTGTCGCCCCGATCGGAGCCGGCGCTGCCTCAAAGCCATCCACGACCCTGACCATCCTCGTGACGAACGACGACGGGGTCACGGCACCTGGGATCAACGCGACCGTGCAAGCGCTCAGTGCGCTTCCGCACACCAAGGTCACGGTGGTCGCACCCCTCACCAACCAGAGTGGTACCGGGGCGAAGGTGACCGTCGGAACGTTGACAGCGACCGACGCCACCACCGCGAGCGGCTACCCAGCCAAGGCTGTCGCCGGGTATCCCGCCGACACCATCATCTGGGCGATCGATGACCACGGCATCGCGCAGCGACCGGACCTCGTGGTGTCGGGGATCAACTTCGGTGAGAACATCGGACCGCTGGCTTCCCTCTCGGGCACGGTCGGCGCCGCAGAGACGGCCCTCGCCCGTGGCATCCCCGCCCTGGCGGTGAGCCAGGGTGTGGACAACGGCCAATCACCGAACTTCTCGCAAGGTGCGAAATACCTGGTGGCGTGGGTGCAGGCACACCGAAAGGCTCTTCTGGCGGCAAAGAAGGGCACCGCCTCGAGTGTCAACGGAAACCTCAACGTGCCGACCTGCGCCACGGGCCACATCCGTGGGCCCGTCAACGTCAAGCTGGGCACCACGCTGAGTGGCTACACCGTCGGCACGGTGAACTGCGCCGGCACGGTCTCGAAGCCGTCCACCGATGTAGGGGCTTTCGTGGACGGGTTCGCCTCCCTGACGCCACTCCACCCGGTGAATCCCCCGCAGTAACGCGGCACGCCTTCGTCGACGCTCGAGCGTCGACCCTCGCGCTTGGCCATCTGGTCCTCTCGGGAACGAGGACGATCCGGACCCTCTGGCCTTTCTGGACGACTGCGTCAGGTAGGCGGCAACCCGCTCGTCGTCGGAGCGAGTCCTTGTTGCTGGGCCATGATTGCCGCCTCCACCACCTGAAGGTCGGATGGATCGATCGCCAACGGACCGCCTGACACGGGCACCTGCCAGACGTGCGTCATCATCGGCGTCGAGCCGTAGTGGTACGTCCCGGGCGGGCAGGGTGTGAACCCGTCGATCTGATGCGTGGTCGCCGACGTGCACAAGTTGGTGTGCGCGTGCCACTGGACGAGGCAGCCGTAGGGCATGGGCCCATTGCCCGGACCGGGCATCAGGTACATGGCCGCCACGAGCACCGGTCCGTAGGGCGTCGTGGCGTAGACGAGGGAGTCCACCGTCGTGGGGTTCATCACGTCCTTCATGTTCATGTAGGCCGGATTGAGGTAGTGGACGACCGGATAGTTGGGATTGGTGATCGGCACGTAGCCGGCGGCCTTCGCCACACTCAGGTCCCGGTACTTGGCCACCGCCGCCGACGTCGCCTGCACGTACTGGGTCGCCCCGAGAACCTCCTCCGAAGTCGGCTTGGCGTCACAGCCGGGCGTTTGCATCTTGTGACCCGCGTCCGTCGTGGCCGAGACCGTGGTCAACCGCGCCACTTCCGCGGCCGGCAGCTGTGGGCCGGTGTACTTCCAGTTGGGGTCCGTGACACCGAGCCCGGCCATGCCGGACATGTTCATCGAACTGGCGTCGCCGCCGGTCTTCGACGATTTGCCGGACGACGTCATCGACATCCCCTTCATGGAGGAGGAGGATCCGCTCATCTTCATGCCTGCCATGGAGGACGAGGACGATGCCGATGCGGCCGCTGAGGTGCCGCTCGGGACCAACGCCACGGCGGACGGGATCAGGATCACGGCCAGCAACGCCCCTAGGGCGCCGAGGGGGTTCGCCGCGAGGAACCTGGACGCCGGCGTCGGCTCGTCTGCGGGTTCTGGTACCAACGGGAGGACAGAGAGTCCGATCAGGGCGATGATCGGTCCGTTGTTCGGGTCGGTGCCCCCGAAGGTCAGCAGTTCGCCCAAGCCCTCCCCCGTGATCCAGTAGAGCAATGCCACGGCGATCCCCATGCCGATGTAGATCCCGGATCGCCTGGACACGAGCGGTCCGAGTCCGATGATCACCGAGACCGTGGCGAGGATCGCCGCCATCCAGATCCCCGTGCCGGCGAAGGCGTGACCGGTGGACGTGAGGAAGTGGGCGTACCACCCCGGCTCGCCGTTCGCCGTGTCGGTCAACTGATCCGTGATCGAATTGGCCGTGCGGTTGAAGGGGAAGAGCCAGATGACCGCCTCGAAGAGCCAGATGGCCGCCCAGGCGAGCAGTGATCCCGTACCGCCCAGGAGGCCCCTGCCAGCCGCCGAGGACTCGACACCGGTGGGCACGCGGTCGTCGGACCGATCGACCCTGGGCCACACCAGGACGCCGAGAAGCATGTAGAAGCACACCGAACCCGGTGCACCCTGCAACGGAGAGGTCTGTCCGGTAAGCACCATGCCGAGGCCCTCACCGAAGAGGTAGATCCCCGCGCCCCAGATGAACGAGACGACCAGAGCCGGCTTCACGGAACGCCGGAAGAACAATCCCACTCCGATGGCGATCTCGATCAGACCGAACAAGGCGACCCACACCGTCGTCCCATGTGAAAGCAGGGTGGCCGTGTGGTTGATCGTCGAGGCGACCAGGCTCGGTTGGCCGGCAGCCATCGGACCGACGACATCGGAGACGAACGAGGACTTGAAGAGGTCGGGCTGGAACTTCAGCAGCCCGTCGATGATCCAGATCGCCCCGAGCGCACATTGCAGCGTGCGCTGGTTCACATGCAGTGCGGCAGCGATGGAACGGCCAGTACCCGCGTCCTCCGTGGCGAGGGCGATCCTGGCGAGGCGTTTCGGCGACCCGGCATGCGTGTGTCCCCCTAGTGGTCAAACAGAGTGACCGTCGTGGTCAAAGAGAGTGACCGCTTCTCCTCAAATATACCGACGTGATCGTTGTGATGTCCGTCGCGGTGCCGGTCACACCAGCTGGACTTCCTGGTCACCTCGGCGGCCACGCTTCGCGGATTCCGCCCCTGCGGGCAGCTCAGCCCCCGACATGGAGGGTGACGGGCCCTCGTCGGCGGGCCGGCGCCGGGCGGTCACAGGACGGAGACGAACAACCGCTGGCAGAGATCGGCCCCGAGAACGAGCGTCGTGCCGCCGGCGTCGAGCAACAGCGTTCCATCCGGGCCTTTGTTGGTCACCGTGGCGTCGGCGCCCGGAATGAAGCCAGCGTCGTCCAGGTAGCGCAACGTCGTGCTGTCGAGCTCGACCTCTTCGCCGAGCCGCTCGAATCGCACCTTCTGGCCGGGCTCTATGCCGGCCAGGGCAAGCTGCGGCGGTCGGGTTTGCGGGAGGTTGGCACTGCCAGGAATCGGGTTGCCGTGCGGACAGGTGGCCGGGTCTCCCAGGATCTGCACCAACCGGGTCATCACCTCGTCGGACATGACATGCTCCCAGCGGCCGGCCTCGTCGTGCACCAGATGCCAGGGCAGCCCGATGACGTCGACGAGGAGGCGCTCGGCGAGCCGGTGCTTGCGCAACACCGTCTGCGCCACTCCCTGCCCCTGTTCGGTGAGAGTGATCGTCCTTCCCGAACGCTCGACGTAGCCATCCGTGGCCAACCGGTCCAGCATTTCGGAGACCGTCGGCGCCGACCGTCCGAGCCGCTCGGCGATCCGGGCCTGAATCGCCGGCGTTCCCTCCTCGTTCAGCGACTCAATGGTCTGGAGGTACTCCTCCACCGGCGGGTGGTGTTCGACCGGGTGATAGGAGACGCTTGGTCCTTCGCCGTCAGTCACGGATCTGTTGGGCGAGGTAATGGGCCTGCCCCAACTGCTCAATGAGCGAGAGCTGACTCTCCAGCCAGTCCGCGTGCTCTTCCTCGCCCTCCAGGATCTCCGCCAGCAGGTCCCGCGTTCCGTTGTCACCGCGGTCGACACAGAGAGCGATCCCGTCGTTCAGACGGGCAATCGCTTCTTGCTCGAGCGTCAGGGCCAAGCGCCAGCTTCTCGGCCGGATCCTCCCCCGTCCGGATGGTGTCCAGACGTTGGAGATTCGGGTGACCGTCGAAATAGAGCAAGCGGTCAATGAGATGGTCGGCGTCCTTCATCTCGTCGATCGACTCGGAACGAAAGCGTTCGGCGAGACGGTCGTAGCCCCAGTTGTCGAACATCTTGGCGTCGAGAAAATACTGGTTGACCGCGGTCAATTCCGCTGTCAGAACCTCGTTGAGCAACTCGAGAACTTGCGGGTCACCCCGCATGTGTCACCACCGCCTCGATCGTAGGCCCTCCCGGTGCGGGGTGCGCGAGAGGCCGGCGCTTCACGCAGCCGACGCCACGACCGATTCCCGCTCGGGAGACGTCGCCTCCAGGAGCGCCTCGAGCAGGCGGTGGCAGCCGCCGCAACCGCCCCCGGCCGTGCAGCGATCGGTGATTTCGGAGACCGTGGTCGCCCCCGACGCGATCGCCGCGTCCACGGTCCGGTCGTTCACTGCCTTGCAATGACAGACGACCATTGCGCTAGCCGACCGTCCGCGTGATGGACGGGGTGCCCTGGGACAGGAGCGCTGCCGCCACCGAGAGGGGGATGGGTCGGGTGGTGGGAAGGCGGTAACCGACGCCGACGGCTTCGGCCCGGACTTCGTCGTGGTCAACCACGAACCGGACCCAGTCGACGCGCCGGAGGCCCGCTGCGCCCTGGTTGTCTTGCCTTCCCCTCAGCCTTGTCATACGGCACTCCGTCAGTTGGAAGTATGGTCAGCCTAAATCTTAGGGTGCCCTAAGTCAAGGGGGAGAGCTGCCGCCTCCTCACTTCGGCCGGACCGCCGACCCGCCCACTTGGACGGCTGACCTGGACGCGGTTGCACCTCCATATCCTGATGGTAGAATAACTATTATGGTTTTAGAAACACCCGTGACAGGCGCCGCGGCTGCAGGACGAGCTGAGCCGGCGACGGCGCATCGGGGTCCTGGCCATCTGCTGCATGAGCCTGCTCATCGTCGGCATCGACGTCACGATCGTCAACGTCGCCCTCCCCTCCATCGGGCAAGGACTTCCACGCCTCGCTGTCGGGGCTCCAGTGGACGGTGGACGCGTACACGCTGGTGCTGGCCAGCCTCCTCATGATCTCCGGCTCGACCGCCGATCGCCTCGGGACGACGGCGGACCTTCGTCATCGGGCTGTGCACCTTCGCGTTGGGATCGCTGCTCTGCAGCCTCGCGCCCAACCTGGACACCCTCATCGTCTTCCGCATGGTCCAGGCCGTCGGGGGTTCGATGCTGAACCCGGTGGCCATGTCGATCATCACGAACACCTTCACCGTCCCGCGCGAGCGGGCCCAGGCCGTCGGCATCTGGGGCGCGGTGGTGGGGGTCTCCATGGCCTTGGGGCCGGTGGTCGGAGGGGTGTTGGTGACGTCGGTCGGATGGCGGTCGATCTTCTTCATCAACATCCCGATCGCGCTGGCGGCGGTCGTCCTGGCTCTGCGCTACATCCCCGAGTCCAAGGCAGCCGTGGCGAGAAAGGTGGACGTCCCGGGCCAGTTGCTCGTGATCGCTTTCCTGTCCACGCTGACCTACGGCATCATTGAGCTGCCCGAAAAGGGGCTGTCGTCGGTCGTCATCATGGCGGCCTTCGCCATCGCCGCGGCCTCGCTGGTTGCGTTCTTGCTCTGGGAGCGCCGGGCGGTTCAGCCGCTCATGGACCTGCGCTTCTTCCGGTCCGTGCCCTTCTCCTCCGCCACCGTCATCGCCGTCGCGGCCTTCGCCGCGCTCGGTGGGTTCCTCTTCCTCAACACCCTCTACCTCCAGGACGTGCGGGGGCTCTCCGCACTGCAGTCCGGGGTCGACACGCTGCCCATGGCCGCCATGACCATGCTGTTCTCGCCCATCTCGGGGCGCATCGTCGGCCGGCGCGGGGCCAGGATTCCCCTCCTGGTGGCCGGGCTGACCCTGACGGGCTCCTCTCTGATGCTGGTCGGGCTGAGCGCGACGACGCCGTTCACCTGGCTGTTCACCGCGTACGTGATCTTCGGCATCGGGTTCGGGCTCGTGAACGCGCCGATCACCAACGCCGCCGTCTCGGGCATGCCGCGGGCCCAGGCGGGTGTCGCGGCAGCCATCGCCAGCACGTCGCGCCAGATCGGCTCGACGCTGGGCGTCGCCGTGACGGGATCCCTCGTCTCCGCCTCGCTGCAGAAGGGCAGCCACATCGACTTCGCCCTCGCCAGTCGCGCCGGCTGGTGGGTCCTGGCCGGCTGCGGCGCCGTGGTGCTCATCCTCGGACTGGTCGCGACGACGGCGTGGGCCCGTGGCACGGCGCACCGCACAGCCGAGGCCATCAACCCCGAGTTCCTGGAGGCACAGGCCGCATGACGAAGGCAAGCGTTCGTCGGGACCGTGCGGCCCAGCGAGGCCTGGCAGGCCATGGCCGACCTGGTGCTGAACAACGAGCGGCGGCGGGAGGTGAGCGAGGAGGTCGGCTTGAGCTTCGGCAAAATCCGGGCCCTCCGGCGCATCGCCAGGCGGCCGATGCCGATGTCGGAGCTGGCCTCCCTGCTGACCGTCGATCCGCCCAACCTGACGCCCGTCGTCGACGACCTGGAGCGAGCCGGACTGGTCGAGCGCCAGCCACATCCGACCGACCGGCGGGTGAAGCTCGTGGTGGCGACGCCCGAAGGGACGGCGCTGGCCCAGACGGCCGACGAAATCCTGGCCCGGCCCCCGGCCCGCCTCCGCGCGCTTCCCGCCGAGGACCTCGAGAGCCTGGTGCGGATTTTGGGACCGCTGGCGAGTGATCCCCCACCTGACTACTGAGACCGCTTCAGTATCCCGACTCTGTGCCTTCGTTGACCAGGGGGAGCCGCAGCCAGCCGATCATCTGGCGCAACTGCTGGTAGGCCGCCGCCGCGCGCGTCGTCGGTCCCTTCCTCGTCCGCCTTCTCGAACACCGCCCACAGCCGGTGCACCATGGTCGGACCGAGTTCCAACAGGCCTCCACTCCCCGCTGATGCCCATTTCGCCAGCACGTAGTGCACCACCGCGCCTTCGGGGATTCCCATAGCGGTGGCAAGGTTTGCGATCGTCGACCATCGGATCAACGTGTGAGTAAAGGGCGACGTCAGCCTTGAAGTTGGCGTCGGGATCGTCAGCGTCCCACGGCCCCTCCCAACCGACCAGATCGACGCCTCGCGGGTGCCCCGTCACATGAATGACGCTAATGGTCGGCGGATCTCCACTTCGGATTCGCCCTTCGGTCTCCGCACGCCGCCGAGGACCGCCCTCCGATGCCTGGTGCTACGGTTTCACGACAGCCAATTCAGAACCCCACTGTGCGGGGGAAGCCGGTCGAAACCCGGCACTGGTCCGCAACCGTAGGCAATGCAGCCAACCTGGAGCATTGCGAGTCGGGATGCCCATGCAGTGGGCGAGCTTCACGGTCGAGACACGCGGTCCGGGCTCGGTAAGTTTGCCCTCCTGGTGTGGACGCTTCCGGGTTGACGGCCCAGGAAGCGAGTACACGAAATGCCCGCCCTTCAAGGGATCCATGGGTGGCGAGCCCCGCGCCACGTTGGTGGCTTCGCATCGCGACCACGAGCAACAGCCTGGACGAGGGGCCGGCTCCTCCCATGACAGGGACCTCCTCCTTGGCGACGGCTCGTTTATGCGCTGCATGAGCGGCGAGCCGACGTCTGCTCGCAGACAACAAGGGCAGCGGTCATTGAGGCGGAACTGGCGGAGGCAGGTGGGAGCCCTCGTGCTGGCCGCGACCGGCGCCGTTGCAGGGACTGGGGGCCGGCCTCGGCCTGTTGTCTGGCAGCTCACCGGCAGGGGCCGATCCGATGCAGGAGTGCTCCACCACCACAGGGGTGATCGTGGCCGTTGACTTCGCACCCTGGGGCGGCGACATCGAACGGGGCTGCGACTCGACGCTGACCACCGGCTACGACGCCCTCCACGCAGCCGGATTCACGACCGCCGGCGACGATCACGACGGCCCGGCCTTCATCTGCCGGATCGATGACGACCCGCCACCGTCGCAGGACCCCTGCATCGACACACCGTCTGACGAATGCCTACTGGTCGTACTGGCACGCCGACGCCGGCCAGGACACCTGGAGATACAGCCAGCAGGGGGCCATGAGCTACCAACCTCCTCCGGGAAGCGTGGATGCCTGGGTGTTCGGCGCCAGCAACGTCGCCGGGACGACCGGTCAGCCGTCGTTCACGCCGGCTCAGGTCCGAGCCACCAACACCGCTCCAGTCGGCAGCACGCCGACCACGACCGCGCCGACCGCGCCGACGACCTCGGCCGGCTCCAGCGGCGGCGCAGCCTCATCGCCCGTGACCTCGAGTCCTTCCGGTCCTGGCTCGACCGCCTCGGCGGCCCGGCCAGTTCCAGCCAGCGCAGGAAATCGGCCGGCCACCTCGCCGAACGGCGCCCGACCACGACGACGGCGACCATCGCACCATCGCCACGAGCACGAGCACGAGCGCGCCGCCAGAAGCCGGGAGCGGTGAGTGGGGCGTCTGTAGACGCTCATGGGGGCGGCCGGTCTAGTCCCAAGATCGTGAACGCGTCTGCCACCGTGGCGAAGCAGCCGTCGCGCGGGTTCTCCGCTGCCCTTCGTTCTCGGCGCGGTCGTCGTGGTTGCGTTGCTGTGGAGGTGCGACGGCGGTGGCACTCCGCCGACGACGGGCAGTCGCAGGCACAAGGGGAGTGAGCCCCTCGACCCATACCTGAGCCTGCGGTCCCACAGTCGACTTCCGCGCAACCTGCACCCGGTCGCCTGGTGGATCTGGGCCCTGGGGCTGGCCACGGCCGTGAGCAGCGACCACCAATCCGCTCCTGCTGGTGCTCGTCCTCGGCGTGCTCGGCGTCGTGGTGGCCAACCGTCGCAGCGAGGCGCCGTGGGCCCGGGCGTTCAAGTACTACCTCTACCTGGCGCTGACCGTCGTCGCCATCCGGGTGGTCTTCCGTTCGGTCTTCGGCGGCGACATCGACCCCGGCACCATGCACGTGCTCTTCACCCTGCCGCACGTCCCGCTGCCCTCGTGGGCGGCCGGCGTGCAGCTCGGCGGCCCGGTCACCCTGGAGGGGACGATCGCCGCCCTCTACGACGGGCTGCGGCTGGGCACGCTGCTGTGCTGCCTCGGCGCGGCCAACGCGCTGGCCAACCCGAAGCGGGCCCTGCGGGTCCTGCCCGGCGCCCTCTACGAGCTCGGCGTGGCCGTCGTCGTCGCCCTCAGCGTCGCCCCGCAGCTGGTCGAGAGCGTGCAGCGGGTGCGCCGGGCCCGCAAGCTCCGGGGCGGCGCCACGAGCGGGCGCCACGCGCTTGCGCAGCATCGCCATCCCCGTGCTCGAGGACGCCCTCGAGCGCTCGCTGCGGCTGGCCGCGGCCATGGACTCGCGTGGGTACGGCCGGACCGGCACGGCCACGCATCGCAGCCGCCGGATCACCGGGTGCTGATGCTGCTCGGCATGTGCGGCCTGTGCCTCGGCGCCTACGGGCTGCTCGACGGCTCGGCCCCGGCCTCGCTCGGCTTCCCGCGCTCTTCGTCGGGGCGGTGCTGTGCTGCGCGGGCCTGGTCCTCGGCAGCCGCCGGGTCCGGCGCACCCAGTACCGGCCGGACCCTGGCGGCGCCCGAGTGGGTCGTGGCCGTGTCGGGCGTGGTGCCGGCGGCCGTCTCATCGCCGGGGCCGGCTTCAGCGCCGCCAGCCTCGACCCGTCGATCGATCCGCTCGGTCTGGCCCACCCTGCCGCTCGTCCCGGCCCTGGCCATCCTGTTCGCCGCCGTGCCCGCGTCGTGGCCCCGCCACCGCTCCGATCGGCCGCCGAGCAGCCTCGACAGCATCCTCGCCGCTCGCGCCGCAGGAGCCCGACGGCCCGACGCTCCCGGCCGCGATCGAGGTGCCGGCGTGATCGACTTCGACCAGGTGACCGTCACCTACGCCGACGCCGACGTACCGGTGCTGCGCGACGTGGATCTGCGACATCGACGAGGGCGAGCTGGCCCTGGTGGTCGGACGGACCGGCGTCGGCAAGTCGACCCTGCTCGGCGCCATCAACGGGCTCGTGCCCCACTTCACCGGCGGCACGCTGGCCGGGCGGGTGACCGTCGACGGCCGCGACACGCGGACGCACAAGCCACGCGAGCTGGCCGACGTGGTCGGCGTGGTCGGCCAGGACCCGCTGGCCGGCTTCGTCACCGACACCGTCGAGGAGGAGCTGGCCTACGGCATGGAGCAGCTGGCCGTCCCGCCCGACGTCATGCGCAAGCGGGTCGAGGAGACGCTCGACCTGCTCGGCATCGCCGAGCTGCGCGACCGGGCCTTCTACGAGCTCTCCGGCGGCCAGCAGCAGCGGGTGGCCATCGGCTCGGTGCTGACCGCCCATCCCCGCGTCCTGGTCCTCGACGAGCCGACGTCGGCCCTCGACCCGACGGCCGCCGAGGAGGTGCTGGCCGCGGTCACCCGGCTCGTCCACGACCTCGGGGTCACCGTCGTGCTGGCCGAGCACCGGCTCGAGCGGGTCGTCCAGTACGCCGACCGGGTCGTCGAGGTCGGGCCGACGGCACGGTCAGCGATGGGCTCCCGCGGCGATGCTCGCGACCACCGAGGTGGCCCCGCCGGTCGTCGAGCTCGGCCGGCTGGCCGGTGGGCGCCGCTGCCCCTGTCGGTGCGCGACGCCCGCCGCCGGGCCGGCCCCCTCCGGGCCCGCTCGGCCGGCACGCCGGCTCCGTCACCTCGCCCGTCGGCGCTCCGAGACCGGTCGACGAGACGACTGCTCTCGGCCCGCAACGTCGTCGTCCGCTACGGCGCGGTCGTCGCCGTCCGCGGCGTCGACCTCGACCTCATGGCCGGCGAGGTCACCGCGCTGATGGGCCGCAACGGCTCGGGGAAGTCGTCGCTGCTGTGGGCCCTCCAGGGGTCGGGCCCCGCCAGGCCGGCCTCGTCGAGGTGGCCGGCACCGATCCCCAAGTCGCTCTCGCCCGAGCAAGGCCCGGCGCCTGGTCGGCCTCGTGCCGCAGACCCCGGCCGACCTGCTCTACCTCGACACGGTCGGCCAGGAGCGCGCCCAGGCCGACCGGGAGTCGGACGGCGCCTCGGCGCGACGCCCGGAGCTGCTCGACCGGCTGGCCCCGGGCATCGCCGACGCCATGCACCCCCGCGACCTCTCCGAGGGCCAGCGGCTCGCCCTCGTGCTCGCCGTCCAGCTCGCGCCGCGCCCCGGGTCGTGCTGCTCGACGAGCCGACCCGCGGGCTCGACTACCCGGCCAAGCGGTCCCTGATCGGCATCGTCGACCAGCTGGCCGCCGAGGGCCGGTCGGTCGTCGTCGCCACCCACGACGTCGAGTTCGTCGCCGCCGCGGCCGACCGGGTCGTCGTGATGGCGGCCGGCGACGTCGTGGCCGACGGCCCGACCGCCGACGTGGTCTGGTCGCCTCGCCGGCCTTCGCCCCCCAGGTGGCCAAGATCCTCGCCCCGCTCGCATACCTCACCGTCGACCAGGTGCGGCGAGGTCCTGGCGGTCGTCGGCTGATGGCATCGCCGAGTGCTGTCGAGACATGCGGTCGTCCGGCGACCGGTCGCGATCCGGGTGGGCCTGCGCTCGCGGGTCGTCATCGTCATGGCCTCGTTCCTCGGGTTCGTGGCCTTCCTCTGGCCGTTCGTCGTCGCCCCGCACACGTTCGGCGACAGCCGCCATGGCCCCGCTGATGTTCGGCGCGCTGCTCGTGCTGGTGCTGGCCGATCGTCTTCGCCGAGATCGCCGACGGCGGCATCGACGCCAAGGCCATCGCCATGCTGGGCGTGCTGTCGGCCATCGGCGCCGCGCTTGCGCCCGCTCGGCGCCGGCACGGCCGGGCATCGAGACGGTGTTCTTCACCCTCGTCATCGCCGGCCGGGTCTTCGGCCCCGGCTTCGGCTTCGCCCTCGGCTGCACCACGCTGTTCGCTTCGGCGCTCATCACCGGCGGGGTCGGGCCGTGGATGCCGTACCAGATGTTCGGCTGCGCCTGGGTCGGGCTGTTCGCCGGCCTCCTGCCGCCGGCCACGCGGCCGGCGGGAGGTGCTCATGCTCGCCGTCTACGGCGCGCTGCGCCGGCTACTTCTTCGGCTTCATGCTCAACCTGTCGTTCTGGCCGTTCTCCGTCGACCCGCACAGCACCATCGCCTACCTGCCCGGCGCGTCGTTCGCCACCAACGTCCACCGCTACCTGCGTCTTCGACGCCACCACCTCGCTCGGCTGGGACACCGGGCGGGCCATCACCAACTTCCTGCATCCTGCTGGTCGGCCCGGCCATGCTGGCCACCTTCCGCCGGGCCGCCCGCCGGGCCGCCTTCGAGGCGCCGGTGAACTTCGACCCTGACCTCGTCGCCTCGCTTTCCGATTGACGCAACCGGCTCAGGCCTGAAGGACCTGCGCACCGGTCCATGCAGACGCGGGCGACCCGTGGATCACGCTCTCGAGAAGTTCGACCCCGTCGACCACCCGCGGTCCCGGGCGGGAGAAGTAGGCATTGGCATCGACGGCGACGACGCGCCCGAGATGCGCCGCCTCGGGACGGGCCAGAAGTCCGGGAGCTTGGCCGATCGCACCGTCGAGGTCGAACCCGCAGGGCATGAAGATCGTCACGTCGACATCTGCGGCCCCGATCTCCTCCCACGTGAGTCGGCGCGAGCGCGCACCGGATTCTGCGAGAACGGGCTCTCCACCGGCAGCCTCAATCTGATCGGGCACCCAGTGCCCGGCGTTGAACGGCGGATCGGGCCACTCCAAGACGAGCACCCGTGGTCGCGGCTTGCCCGCCACGCGTCGCCGAACGGCCTCAACGCGACCACGCAGACTCTCCATGAGAGCTTCAGCGCTGGCACTGGTCCCTGTGGCGGCGCCGACCGTGCCGATACAGGCAATCACTTCGTCGAGTCGACCAGGGTCCAGCGAAACCACATTGGCGTGGCACCCGATGACATCGAGCGCCTCCTCGACGGCCCCCGACGGAACTGCACAGACGCGACAAAGGTCCTGGGCCAGGATCAGATCGGGGTTGATGGCGCGAATCTGAGCGTCATCCAGCGTGTAGATGGACTCTCCGGCGGCCACCCGAGCGCTCACCTCAGCGTCGATCTCCAGAGCGGTCAGCGAACCGTCGGTGGGAAGGGCAGTGCCCGAAACGATAGGGACCGAGCGCGCCGGTTCCGGGTAGTCGCACTCGAAGCTGACTCCCCGCAGGTTCTCACCGAGGCCTAGAGCAAAGACGATCTCGGTCGCAGAGGGGAGGAGGGAGACGATCTTCACACTTCCATCATCCCCCATCGCATCAGACGCCGGGACCCCGGGCCCAGTGCTGCGACGATGCCGCGGCCGCTGAACCCGGGTCTCGGCCAAAGCGTCCTACGAGGAGCTGCTCGCTCCTCCGACCGCCGCAGTGTTGGGCGGAGCGGCGCAGCTGAACCTGAGAAGAGGGCGTCGCCGTAGTTGAAGACTCCCCCGTCGGAAGCGATGAGCCAGTAGCCGCCGCCGTCTCGGGTCCCGGCCATGCCGACGATCGGCTGGTTCAGCTCGATGCCGCCGGTCGAGCCCTGGAACACGGCGTCGCCGTAGCTGAAGATGCCGCCGTCGGAGGCGACGAGCCAGTAGCCGCCGCCGTCGGGCGTCGCCGCCATGCCGACGATCGGCTTGTTGAGCGGCTGGCCGCCGCGGGAGCCGTAGAAGGCGGCGTCGCCGTAGCTGAAGATCCCGCCGTCGGAGGCGACCAGCCAGTAGCCGCCGCCGTCGGGCGTGGCCGCCATGCCGACGATCGGCTTGTTGAGCGGCTGGCCGCCGCGCGAGCCGTAGAAGGCCGCGTCGCCGTAGCTGAAGATCCCGCCGTCGGAGGCGACGAGCCAGTAGCCGCCGCCGTCGGGCGTGGCCGCCATGCCGACGATCGGCTTGTTGAGCGGCTGGCCGCCGCGGGAGCCGAGGAAGGCGGCGTTGCCGAAGCTGAAGATCCCGCCGTCGGAGGCCACCAGCCAGTAGCCGAGCCCGTTCAGCGTCGGCGCCATGCCGACGATCGGCTTGTTGAGCGTCGCCGAAGCGATCCGAAGGTCTTCGCCGAACCGAACGGGTGGACCGAAGCCGTGGCGGTCACGACCCAGTACGAATTCGTCGGGCCCGAAGCCATAGGTCAGGCCGGCCAGGATCGGCGCCACCTGATTCGTGGACGGCAGGTCTCCCGTTGTCGGTGAACCGAAGGGGGAGAAGATGGCGCCCGCGTCGCTCCCCGAAGTCACCACGAACGACAGCAGTGCGCTCACGGGCGACTTCCCCGAACTGGTGAAGGTGGCGCTCGTCGGTGACAACCCCATGGCCAGCAGGGCCTGGATCACAAGGCCGGTGGACTGGGGGTCGCTCGCCTGCGGCTGCGCGGAAGAGTTCTGGTAGAGGCTCCAGCCTCCGTCGGCGTCCTGCCCGCTGGTGAGGAAGGAGAGGGCGCTTGCTTGCATGCTCGCCGTCAGGGCGCCCTGTGCCGCCAGTCCCTGGAGAGCGAGCGAGGTCGAGTTCGTGTCCGGCCCCGTGCCGTTGGAGGGATCCTCCGTGCACCCGCCGAAGGAGGTGGCCTGGCTCTGCAGGACCCAGCCCCCGCTGGGGCACTGCTGGCCCGTCAGCCAGCCGATCGCCGCCGCATCGGCCGTTTGCCCGACTGCCTTGAGGGCGGTGAAGACCAGCCCTTGGACGTAGCCGCCGACGGTGAAGGCATTCAACTGCGCCTCCGTCCCGAACAGTCCGGCGTCGGGACCCGACGTCTGCTCGGTGGCCACCATCCTCGCCGGGAGGTTCGTCCCGCCGAAGTTGGTCGGGTCGACGTTCATTGCGTGCGCGTCAAGAATCAGCAAGGCCAGCTGACCGGGGCCGTCGGTCATTCTGGGTCGACGCTGCGTTGATGTACGCGTTGGCGTTGGCCTCCATGTAGGAGAGGGCCGACTTGGGCCGCGGCGGTGTCGTGCGCGGCGGCCAGAGCCAGAATGCCGTTTGCCGTGTCGAGAGAGGGAGCCGCCGATGCTGCCGTCGGCGGCCTGCTGGCTCACCGAGCCAGTTGGCCGCGGCTTGCGCCGCTGCGAACTGCGGGATCTGTGGCGGCACGGTCGCGGCGCCGGCGGGCGCTGCCATCGACAGCAGAGTGGCCGACGTCAACAACGTGGCCAGACCGACAGCGGAGGCACCCAGGAGGGTGCGGCGGACGAGGTGCATGGTTCTCGCTTCCCGGACCTCGACCCGGAAAACTCCGCACCTGCGGGGTCCCACCGAGCCCCGGTCCTTGTGTCTCGACGGTGGGAACTCTTCCTGACCTTGAGGTATCCCGGCTCATGATGTCGCCTCGACGGCGCACCATTCACGGTTGCGGACCAGCGCCGGATTCCCACCGGCTTCCCCTCGCGGGCAGTACAGCTATAAGCGTGTGTTGCTGGCCGTACGGTACCACGGCGCTTCCGGCCGGCGACCCCTGGTCATGTGCGATGCGACGGGGGGCCTCGGGACAAGGGGACGAAACCCCAGCCCATCGGGCGGGCCGGCGCCGCTCGAGCGCCGCGGGAGTTGACGTTCTGCCCGAGCCGCTGCGAACGTGACGCCCGTGGCAATGGGAAACCGCCCCGAAGTGGCAACGGCGCGCGCACCGATCGTGGCGCTCGACGTCTCGTTGCTGGCGGGGCATTTCGCCACCGCCCTGGCCCGCGTGCCGTTCCGGAGCCCCTTTACCGGCCGGTCGTCACCGCTCTCCAACCTGGGCATCACGGTGACCCGGGAGGTCATCCGCGCCTTCATGGGCTACAGCTCCTCCCTGCGCATCCCGGAATTCCGATCACTCGAGCTCGTCCTCGACGACATCTGCAAGCGGATCATGCCGCCCGATCGTGCGCTCGCTCGACGTCGAGGGATATCCCGCCGAGTTCGGCGGCGTCCCCGGCATCCTCTACGTCCCTCGCCACATGGTCCCAGAGGGGGTCGTGCTCTACCTGCACGGCGGCGGGTACATCGGGACGTCGCCCACGATGTACGCCTTCTTCACGGCGCAGGTGTGCCGGGCCACCGGTTGCGCAGTCTTCGTGGCGGACTACCGCCTTGCTCCCGAGTTCCCGTACCCCGCCGGCGCAGAGGATGCCTCGGCGATCTTCAAGGCGTTCCTCGAGCTGGGCATCCCGTGCGAGCGCATCTTCCTGGCCGGCGATTCGGGCGGGGGCGGACTGGCCAACACGGTCCTTCTCGAGGACGCCGAGACGATCGATCCCGTCCGGCCGGGCGGTCTCGTGCTCTTCTCCCCCGAGGTCGACCTCCGCCTCGACGAGGACTCCATCACCGAAAACGCTGATCGCGACATCCTTCCGTGGAACATCCCGACGTCCGCCTACCTCCACGGCACGGACGCCACGAGCAGCCTGGTGGCACCGTTGAACGCCGACCTGAGCGGGTTCCCGCCGACGTGTGTCACCTGGGGCGGTGACGAGATGTTCCGCGACCCCATCCGTCGCTACGTCGACCGCCTGCGCGCCGCCGGAGTGCCCACCGACGCCCGGGAGTTCGCGGGCATGTTCCACGTCTTCGAAATATTGATGCCCTGGGCCGACGACAGCCGGGAGGTCTTCCGCCACGTGCAGCGCTTCATGGAACGCGTGCTCCAGGACGCCCCGCCGCTGGGCACGCTCGATCTCGTGGGAGCGCTCGGTCTCGAGCGCTGAGCGTCAGACCCGACCCAACCCGTCGGCCGCCTTGCGGAGGTCCCGGCGAAAGTCCGGATGTGCAATGTCGGTCAACAGGTGCGCCCGCTCGCGCACGGTGCGACCGGTCAGCTCCGCCACGCCGTACTCGGTGATGACGACGCCGGTGTGATGGCGTGGTGTGGAGACCACCGTTCCCTCAGGTGGGATGCCGGCTATGCGCGAGACCGTCTCGCCGTCACGCACGGCCGTCGAGCGCAGGCAGATGAGCGAAGGGGCGTCGAGGTGCAGCTCGGCGCCGGCCACGAAGTCCTCGTGTCCGCCGACCCCCGAGATCTGGCGGCCGTCGATGCTGTCGGCCATCACCTGGCCGTAGAGATCGACCGAGAGTGCGCCGTTGATGGAGACGAGGTTGGCGTTGCGCGAGATGATCGTCGGGTCGTTGACCGTGTCGACGGGCACGAAGGCCACCTCCACGTTGCCGTCGAGCCATTGATAGAGCTCGCTGACACCCAACGCGAAGGTCGTCACCGACACACCGTCGAACATGCCCTTGGCGTCGTTGGTCACCTTCCCGGACTGGTGCAGCCGCATGAGCCCGGTGGTGAACATTTCGGAATGGACGCCGAACCCGCCGAGCGGCCCGCGGGCCAGTTCCGCCGCCACGATGTTGGGGATGGCGCCGATGCCCGTCTGCAGCGTGGACCCGTCGTGGACGTAGGCGAGCGCGTGGCGCGCGATCGTCTCGTCCACCTCGGTCGTGGGCGGGTCGGTCAGCGCGAACGGCTCGCCGTCGGACTCGACCAGCACGTCGATCAGGTCCAGCGGGATGGAGTTGTCGAAGGTGGGCGGCAGACTTCTGGTGCGGGGAAGGCGCGGGTTGACCTCAATGATGAGCAGCCGGTCGGGGTCGCGTCCGGCCGCCAGCAGCTCGTCGCGCGTTCCTCCCACGTGCAGGGCGAGGCTCACCTTGCCCTGCTCGTCGGGCGGTGCCGCCTGCGCCACCATCACGCGCGGGGCGAAGCGGGCCATGATCGGCCCCATCTGACGGAAGCCCCCGGGGACGAGCTCGACCCGGTGGCCCTGCGAGTGGTGGACCCGCTCCGCCGGCCCGAAGAAGCCGCAGCGGTAGCTCACCCCCGGCCTGGTGAAGACGTCGTACAGGTTGAGGCAGAGCGCGCCGCCGATCTGCAGGTCCTCCCAGTCGGTGCGCGTCCCCAGCGCCGTCATCAGGCCGTCCGGGATGGCCGGGCCGAGCCCGAAACCGATCCGGTCGACCGGGCGGATCAGCGCCACGGCTTCCTCCATCGTGGCGACGGTCGGCATGGACTCCACTCTGCCATGACGCCGTGACCACGGACTTCATTGCTGGCAGCCCGCTGTGGACGGGCAATCCATGACTTTCGGCTCTACCCCCACGGGGGGTGCGTCAACAGAATGACTGGGACACCTCCTCTTCCCAGACAACGGTGCTTGGAGAATGGCGGCCACCCCCCTCGGTCGCCATTTTCCAATTCCGGAGTTGTTTGCCCGCCCGGGACGACCCTCCCAAATCCCTCACATTGGGACCTCCGGCCCTGCCGCTTGTCACCCCGGTGGCTCATGCTTGACGGAAAGCTCCGCAAGGGCGACCTGACGGGGAACGGCAGGGGAACGAGGGGGATTTCAGCGATCAGCTGATCCCGTCTCGCGTCCCGCGCCTGCAATGAGGAGAGCACACCGCCCCAGCAGAACCGGGGCGGGTCAACGGAGCCGCCGATGTCGATGTACACCCACCTTCTCGACGCCGCCTTCGAACAACGCGGCCCGGTGGTCGTTCGCCCGACAGAGGACAGCGCGCTCAACACGGTGCGACGCTGCCGCGGTGAGCTGGCGCGGGACACGCCGCCCGCGACGGACCCCGACGCGGTCCCGGTCGTGCTCGCCCGCGAAATCAGCTACGACGTCGCCCTGCTGGAACTGGCCGAGATCCTGGGCGTGCAGACCGATCCGAGCCGGTTCGAGCAACCGCGGCACGAACGAGCCCGCCTCGAGCAGCTGTTCTCGGACCTGGGCATCGTGCTCCAGCCCCTCTCCGACACCGAGGACGCGGCCTCAGGCCGGGCCTGACGCCCCGCCCCGGCGGAGGTCAGGTGCCGGTGGCGTCGTTGCGCGTCTCGTAGGTCGAGCGCTCACTGAGACGGGCCGCAAACGTGGCGGCCTGGGTGCGCCGCTCCATGCCCAGCTTGGCCAACAGGTTCGAGACGTAGTTCTTCACCGTCTTCTCCGCCAGGTACATGGCGTCGGCGATCTGGCGGTTGGTGTACCCCTCGGCGATCAGGTCGAGGATCTTGCGCTCCTGCGCCGTCAGGCTGGCCAGCCGGGGGTCCACCTTGGGCCCGTCCCGCAACCGTTCGAGGACGCGCTCCGTCAAGGACGGATCGAGCAGGGACTCGCCTGCGCCGGCACGGCGGATCGTCTCAATCAGATCGAGGCCGCCCACCTGTTTCAAGACGTAGCCCGCCGCTCCCGCCATGACCGAGGCAATCAGCGCCTCGTCGTCGGCGTACGACGTGAGCATGACGCAGGCGATGCCCGGGGCCGTCGATCGGATCTCGCGGCAGACCTCCACGCCGCTGCCGTCGGGCAACCGGACATCGAGAATGGCGACATCAGGATGGGCGGCCGGGATCCGGTCCAAGGCCTCGGCCACCGTGCCGGCTTCACCCACGACGTCGATGTCCGGACTTGCTTCGAGCAGGGCGCGCAGACCCGTGCGGACGACCTCGTGGTCGTCGAGGAGGAACACGCCCAGCGGCACGGCCGATATCTTCGCATTCAGGCCAAAACGCTGCGACTTGCTGGGAGGAGGCCCGAACCTGCCTCTGTAAGCTCACCGCATTGACCGCGCCGCCGAGCGCCCGGCACCCCGGTGCCGACGAGGCCCAGCCCGAACCCCAACCTGAAGGGTGCAGACCAATGAGCGCAGCAGCATCGGAAGGAGGCCGGATCGTCGCCGGCTTCGACGGCTCGGACTCCTCGGCCGAAGCGCTGGCATGGGCCGTTCGCCAAGCCTTGCTCACCGACAGCACCCTCGAGCTCGTGATGACCTGGGAGTGGCCCAACAGCTACGGCTGGGCCGTGCCCATTCCCGATGATTTCGATCCCGAGTCAGACGTCCGCAAGGTGCTCGACACCGCAGTTGCCGGCGTTCTGGCCGATCATCCGGACCTCAAGCTGGAACCCCGGTTGATCAGCGGGCACCCGGCACCGGCCCTCGTCGAGGCCTCGAAGGGCGCCGACCTGCTCGTCGTGGGCAGCCGCGGCCACGGCGAGTTCGTCGGCATGCTCATCGGCTCGGTCAGCGAGTTCTGCGTCACCAACGCGCACTGCCCCGTGCTCGTGCATCGCGTGCCCGGCTGAGCCGCCGCGGGACCATCCCGGAGGTTCGACGCCCTCACCGGCGCCGTCACCCGCGCAACGTGTCGATGGCGCGGCGCCGCTCGGTCCGCGTCCGCGCGCAACGCGGCCAACCCGGGCCCTCCCTGCGTCGGCCTCTCCGCCGACGCCGGCCGTCCGAGCAGGGCGCCGAGTGTCGCCTCCACCGACGATGCGAGTGCCGTCACGTCGTAGCCGCCCTCGAGGAAAAGGGCCAGCCGCCCCGGCCGGGGCGCGAACTCGCGCACGATGCGGGCCAGTTCGGCGAAGTCCCCGCTCGAGAGCTGCAGGTTGCTGAGCGGATCGTCCCGGTGGGCGTCGAACCCGCACGACACCAGGACCCAGTCCGGTCCGAAGGCCTCAATGGTGGCGCGCGCCTCCTCGTCGAGGGCGGCCCGGACCACGTCGCCCGTCGCCCCCGGTGGCAGCGGAAGGTTGAGGGTCAGTCCCGGCGCGGCCGCACCGCCCACCTCGTCGGGACGGCCCGTCCCGGGGTAGAGCGGGTGTTGGTGCGTCGAGACGTAGAGCACCGCCGGGTCGTCCCAGAAGATGTCCTGGGTGCCGTTTCCGTGGTGGACGTCCCAGTCGACGATGAGCACCCGTTCGCCGCGCGCCGTGCGCGCTGCCGCGGCAACGGCCACGTTGTTGACGAGGCAGAAGCCCATGGCCCGGTCGGCCGTCGCGTGATGGCCCGGGGGCCGGACCGGCACGAAGGCGATCCCCTCCCCGCGTGCTTCGAGGGTCTCCAGGGCGGCCAGGCCTGCGCCCGCAGCACGCCGGGCCGCTCCCCACGAATCGGCGCGGGCAGAGGTGTCGGCGTCAATCGCACCACCTCCCTCCGCGCAGAACGCGGCGAGCCGGGTCAGGTAGGCCGGGTCATGGACACGCGCCAGCTCCTCCAGCGATGCCTCACCGAATGCGGGCGTCACGATCTCCTGTTCGGGTCCCAAGCGCGCGCACGCCCTCCATGACGGCGACCAGGCGCGTCGGCCGCTCGGGGTGGCCGGGGCCGACGTCATGTTCGGTCAGGCCGACAGGCCCCGCAACGACGAGCGATGTCACGTGAACGGTGTGGTGCGCATGGGATCTCTCCTCGTCGTGCATGGTACGGGTGATCGCCTCTCGCCCTACGCTGACCGCGATGGTGGACGAGGTCATGCAGGCCTGGGTCGTGGACCACCCGGGCCCGGTGGACGGCGAGCACCACCCGCTGGTGCGGGTGGAGAGGCCCGTCCCCGAGCCCGGAACCGGCGAGGTGCGCGTACGCGTGCGGGCCTGCGGGGTGTGCCGGACGGATCTCCACCTCGCCGAGGGCGACCTGGAGCCACGCCGCCCCCGGGTCACGCCCGGCCACGAGGTCGTCGGCGTGGTCGACCGGCTGGGCCCCGGGAGCACGCGCTGGCAGGAGGGCGACCGCATCGGCGTGCCCTGGCTGGCCCACACCTGCGGGGTGTGCCGTTTCTGTGTCTCCGGCCGCGAGAACCTGTGCGTGGCACCGCGCTTCACCGGCTGGGACGTCGAGGGTGGGTACGCGGCGTACACCGTGGTGGACGAGGACTACGCCTACGCGCTGCCCGACGTGTTCGACGACGTGGAGGCGGCACCCCTCCTCTGCGCCGGCATCATCGGCTACCGCGCCCTGCTGCGGGCCAACCTTCCCGACGGGGGCCGGCTCGGCATCTACGGCTTCGGCGGCTCCGCCCATCTCACGGCCCAGGTTGCTCTTGCCCGCGGCGCCCGCGTCCATGTCATGACCCGCTCCGAGGAGGCGCAGCACCTGGCCCTCGAGCTCGGTGCCGCCAGCGCCGGGAGCGCCGACGCCGCACCACCGGAGCCGCTGGACGCAGCCATCCTGTTCGCACCGGTCGGCACGCTGGTGCCGCCGGCCCTGGCCGCCCTGGACCGGGGCGGCACGCTGGCCGTCGCCGGCATCTACCTCAGCGACATCCCGACGCTGCACTACCAGGAGCATCTCTTCGAGGAACGGGCGCTCCAGAGCGTGACGGCCAACACCCGGCGGGACGGGGAGGAATTCTTGGCCGAGGCGGCTCGGATCGGCATCCGTGTCTCGGCTGTCCCCTACCCGATGGATCGGGCCGACACCGCCCTGCAGGACCTGCGAGACGACCGGGTCAACGGCGCTGCGGTCCTGGTCAGCTGACCGCCGCCACGGCGGGCACCAGGTTCAACCGGCATTGCGGAAGGTCGGCGCGCCGTCGTCCCGGCTGGAGGAAAGACGCGCGGAGACACGGGCTGAACAGGCAAAACACCCCGGAAAGCAAAAGCGCCGACGGTGCCCCAGTCGATTCACGTCGAAACGCTGTCACAGGGCCCTTGGCGATAGGTCCTGGAGCTTTCGACTGGGGCACGCACGCCGGCAGTGCGATCAGGCGGTAGATCGCTTCAGCCATTATTCCCGATCCCGAGGACCGTAAACGCAGAAAATCAGAAAAATGTCGATGCGTTTAGATGACGGGTTCCACCTGGTCAGCCGCCATCAGCACCGCCACCAGCTCATGATCCCGTGGATAGGAGAGCAGCCGGCCGGCCTCGTCGAGGTGCAGCCAACGGAGCTCGTCGACCTCCTCGTTGGGGCTGAAGGAGCCTCCGGTGGCCGCCATGACCCAGTAGGCCACGGTCTTCTGGCGGCCCTTCCGGTCCACGTACTCGGTGTGGCCGATGAAGCGCAGGAGCTCGCAGGTCATGCCCGTCTCTTCCCGCACCTCGCGCAACGCGGCGACGTCGAGGGTCTCTCCCGCCTCGAGCTTTCCCTTGGGGAAGGACCAGTCCTGCTGCACCGGCCGGTGCACGACGACGATCTGCAGGAGCCCGCCCCGGCGGCGCACGACCAGCCCGCCTGCCGCCTGGACCACATCAGTTTGAGAAGGAAGCTCGGCCGTCATTGTTCGTCGCGCCACGCCTTCGCAGGTTACCGTCGCGGTCCCGCCGAACCGCGGCAATCACGGCCCCTCCGGGCAGGCAATTGCGCACCCGCAGTAGCGTGAGCCCGATGTCCGAGTCCAAGGCAGACGAGGCCGGCGAGCCAGAACCGGTCGAGATCGAGTGGCAGTTCGACGCCCTCGACCTGCGGCCGGTCGAGCGGTGGCTCGCGACGCTCCCGACCCTCGCCATCGAGACCGGCGACGGGGGGACGATCACTGCGCTGGCCAAGCCGCCGCGGCGCCTGGTCGACTCCTATCGCGACACCGATGACTGGCGCATCGCCCGCGCCGGCTTCGTCGTGCGCACGCGCCGCCGCGGCCGTCACGACGAGGTCACCCTCAAGGACAACCGTCCCGCCGAAGGCTCCGGACTGCGCCAACGTCTCGAGGTCACCGAAGTCCTGCCCCCGTCCGGCCTCGACGGGCTGGGCGACGACGGGCCGGTCGGGCGTCGGCTGCGGGCGATCGTCGGCGGCGCGCCGCCTACGCGAGGTGCTGCAGGTCCGCACCCGGCGGCGTCCCTTCGCGCTGCGGGTCGGTGGTACCGATGTGGCTGAGGTCGCGCTCGACGACACCATGATCGTGGTCGGCAACGGGCAGCGGCCCATGCAGTTGCGCCGGGTCGAGGTCGAGGTCCAACCCGATTGGCTCGAGGCGCTCGAGCCGATCGTGGAGCAGCTCCGCCTGACCTGCGGGCTGCAACCGGCCCGCCTCTCCAAGTTCGAAGCAGGCTTGTTGGCCCTGGGCGAGGAGATCCCGGGCGCGCCCGAGCTCGGGCCGACCGAGGTCTCTGCCACGTCCACCATGGGGGACGTGGCCTTCGCGGTGCTGCGCCGCCAGCTGGCCGTCCTGCGCGCCAAGGAGCCGGGCACCCGGCTGGGCGAGGATCCCGAAGAGCTGCACGACATGCGGGTGGCCACGCGGCGTCTGCGCGCCGCCCTCTCGCTGTTCGAAGGCGTGCTGCCCGTCCGCGCCCAGGTCTTCCGCGCTGAGCTCGGGTGGTTGGCCCGCTTGCTCGGCGCCGTGCGCGACCTCGACGTGCAGTTGGAGAATCTGGCGGCCATGTCGTTCAGCGACGCCGACCTGGCGCTCAACCCCGAGCACCGCGGGCGCGACCCCCTGGCGGAACTGTCGGCACTCCTCGAGGGCGAGCGCGAAGTCGGCGCGCGCCGACATGTTGCAGGGGCTGGACTCGGTGCGGTGGGATCGCCTGGCCAAGGGGCTCACGGTCATGGCACAGCAGGGACCGGCGCGCCGCTCCCTCGCCCCGCGGGAGCCGGCCGTCATCGGCTTGCCCGAATTGGTGCTGACGCGTCACGAGAAGGTGACCAAGGCCGCCAAGCGGGCCAAGCGGTCCGGGGTCGTGACCGACTTTCACGCGCTGCGCATCCGCTGCAAACGGCTGCGCTACGCCCTCGAATTCAGCAGCGACGTCTACGGAGGGCGGACGTCGCGTTTCGTCCGCTCGCTCACCGTGCTGCAGAGCGAGCTGGGCGAAATGCAGGACGCCGAGGTGGCCTCGCTGCAGCTGGCCGCCCTGGCCACGGGCGACACCCACCTGCCTGCCGCCACCATCTTCGTGATGGGCGGCGTCGCCGAGCGCCACCGCCGGGATGTCAGCCGGTATCCTGAAGCGTCTGCCCGACGAGCTGCCCCGGACGCGTGGGAAGGCCTGGCGCGAGCTGCGCGAGCTCATGGAGCGCCAGAAGGCGGAGGCCGAGGCTGCGCGCCCGCCGGTCCGCACCACGCTGCGCGCCCTGCCCCGGCCCCAACCCGACGTCGAGCCCGTGGCCACGCCGGCTTCGGACGCGTCAGTGGCCCCCGACGGCGCCATCCATCCGGCCGGTGTCCCGGGACTGACCGCGCTGGCGCCGCCACCGCCGGCGCCGCCGCCACCGTTCCAGCCGGTGGAACCAGGCCAGGCCGCGCCGCCCAGCCAGTCAGGCCAGGGGGAATGACCCCGCGTCGTCTCCCATGACGACGCGGGGATGCTCGGTGACGATGAAGTGCAGCTTGTCGGTGTCGAGGAAGTTGCTGATGTCGGTCCAGATCTCGGGGAAATCGGGTTCCGCCATGTGGGCCCGGTAGCGCGTCCATGTCCTCGAACCACTGCACGGTCACCCCGTCGAACCCGGGGTCGTCGTCGCCGCTGTAGTCGTCGAGCGGCCGGGGGTGCTGCTCGTAGCGCACCACGTGGCTGCCGCTCTTGCTCGACGCAATCAGCGGGCCGTGCACCTCCTGCCAGTAGGCGTGAAACGCGGCCGGCGTGAGACCGTCCTTCCGACGAAGCAGGCAGGTGAGCCTGACCATGGGACCTCCTGTCCGGTGACGCCGGCGCAGTGAGCCCGGCCGGCGCTCCCGCAGGCTATCGGCGGACCGTGAACGTCGTGAAGGACGTCTAGGGGAGGGAGAGCGTCAGGCCGGAGCCCGATCCACCGGTGCTCACGCCGACGGAGATACCGCCCACCGTGACCGGCGGGGCGCTCACCGGCACCGGCAGCGACGGAATCGGCACCGTCACCGTCGTGGTGGTGGGCGTCGTGCGTCGTGGTCGTCGTGCTGCTGGTCGACGTCGTGGTCGTGCTGCCGGTCGATGCGCCACCCGAGGCGCTCCCCGACGGGGTCGACGCCTTGCCGCCGGCCGAAGCCGTGACGGGCAGGCTGGGCAGACCCGGCACCAAGCTGCCGCTGCCGCTGCCGCTCCCGCCCAGGGGAAGCGACGGAAGCGAGGGCGAGGTCGCACCGGATCCGGGAGCCCGGACCCGGTGGCGCCGGCGACGGCGCTCGTGACACCGTCGAGCAGTGAGGTGACGGTGCCCGAGAGCAAGGTGCCGGTGACCGCCGCCCTGACCGGACAGGCCGCTGCCGAGCGAGCCGAGGCCGCCGAGTCCACCGAGCCCACCCAGGCCGGGGACCCCCGGAATGGCCGGCAGGCCCAGTGACGGGATACCGCCGGCGGGCAGCGGGAGCGACGAAATCGGCAGGAGCGAGCTCAGGTTGGCCAGCGTCCCGCTGACGTCGGTGACCACGCCGTCGAGTGAGGGGACGAGGCTGCTGAGCTCCTCGCGTCGGGTCGCTCGGCAAGGTGCCGACGTTGCCCAGCGCGGTGGTCACGCTGCCCAGGACGCAGCCGAGGCCGAGGTCCGTCGTGACGGCGCAGCACGGAGCCGGTCGCCGCGGCGCCGGCGCCGGCACCGGCGCCGTCACCCGATCCGGTGCCCGTCGTCCCGCCGCCGGGCAGGTCGGTGAGGGTGGCCGCCGTCGTGTCGGGCAGCGAGCCCGACTGCGAGGTCAGCCACTGCAGCGGCGCCGCGTTCTGGGTCAGCGAGCCCGACAGGGACGTCAGGACGGCGGTCACCACGGCTTCTGTGCCGCTCGTGTCCGCGCCGCCGCTCGTTCCGTTGGCGGACGGCGTCCCGTCCGGCGAGACCGACGACGCCAGCGGGTGTGCCGCCGCGGGCGCGATGGTGAAGTAGCCGCCGAGGCCGCCGAGAAAGGCGCCGACTGCGGCACAGGCCAACCCCCCGGCCCCCACCATGGCGGCGTTGCGGTAGCGCGCGAGCCCCCTCGGCCCCTCGCTCTCCGCCAGCGCTTCCTCGGCAGCCGCCGGCGGCGCCTGCACTTCGAATTCGTCGTGGATCGGCGCGTCGACGGTCGCCAGGTGCACGCCGTGGGCGGGCGCGTCCTCGGTCGACGTCGGAACCGGCGCCGGAGCCGCGTCAGCGGCTGCGTGCTTTCCTCTGGAGCTGAACTCCCCCCGGAGCATCTCCTCGTACATCTCGTCCAGGCTCGCTGTCATGCGTCCTCCTCCCCAACGCCCCTCCCGGGGTCCTCGTCATGAAAACGTGTGATCGCACCCGCCCTTGCGGTCGTTCTCCGGCTGCCCCCTCGACGCCCTCGCGGGCTCCGCCGCCTCACGAGAAGGTCCAGCTCCCGATGGTCACGGCAGGGCCGTGAACAGGGAGAACGACCGTCATGGCGTGTTCGCCCGGAGCGGAGCCGCCCGACAGGGTCACCGAGGTGCGCAGGACCACCTGGCTCGGCACCCCGTTGGCGGAGTCGATCTCGACGTCGAGCGGGGCTGTCGTGCCCGGTCACCGAAGCCCCGGCCAGCTGGGGCGGCAGGGGCACATGCGGTGCCATGGCGGCCCACCACTTCCACTGGTTCTGGGCTCCGGCGTGCAGGCCGCCGAAGTACGTCTGGAGGGCGGCGGCCTCCAAGCGAGAGCGGGCCGGGCGACTGGGCGAACGCCACCGAGGCGTTGACCAGCTTCATGGTGCCCATGGGGGCCTCGTTCTGCTGGAGGGTCAGGCCCTGTGCCTGCAGGGCCTTGCGGGGCCGAGGTCGCGTAGTCGGTGGACGCGACGGTCCGCACGAACTGCGCGCCCGGCGTCGAGGCTGGCGCCCTTGGTGGCGGCGCCGACCTCGGTGGCCCGGATGAGCAGGCGGTCCGGGGTGAAGAAGAGCGCGTTGGGCGGCCAGCAGGTGTCGAGCACGAGGCTCGGGTCGGTGGTGTTCGACACCGTCGAGCCGGCGGGGACGACCTGCTGGCCGCTCACCTTGAACTGCACCGTGTTGCAGGCCGTCCGGTACGTGATCAGGTCCCCCGGCTTGAGTTGGTTGAGGTGCACGAAGTAGCTGACGTCGTGGGCCAGGAAGACGGCGGCGCCGTCCACGCCCGGCCACACCGACTGCGCGTCGTGCCCGACGGCGACGTTGAGCTCCTGATCGTCGGTGCCCTCTTCCACCGGGGCCGTGAGGTTGAGGGCGGGAATGGTGAGGATGCCCGACAGCTGGCCCGGGCTGACGCCCGCCACCTGGCAGGACGCCCCGTGGCTCTGCGCCGCGATCTTGGCCATGGCGGCCCGCTCGCTCCCGACCAGCACCGCCTGCGCGTGATGCTGGTGCTCCTGGTGGGCGAAGGCGTAGCTCCCGGCGAAGACGGCGCCGAAGAGCAGGACGACCCCGACGAGCGTGATGCCGACCTGCCGCAGGTTGCGGAAGGCCTCATTGCGCTGCCCTTTTCGACAGCGCTCGTCGTCTCCGGCCGCATCCGCTCGGGACGAGGTTCCGCCACCCCGTCCCGAGCAGTTCGCAGCACCGGTTCCCGCTGCATCTGCTTCTCCCTCCAGATCCTCCGAAGATCTTTCCTGCGTGTCCTGCGTCTGCTGCGTGTCCTGCCGTGGTGCCGTGCTGCGTGTCCTCTCTGTGACCGGGGAGCACGCTCCCGGCCCCGATGGCGTCAGTGGTCGATGGAGCTCTCGCGTGCGAGGAGTGACTGCCACCGGGCCGGCCCCCGAGACCGGAGGGGGAACGGAGGAGGTCCCGAAGGCCGGGCCCGGTGGCGGTCCGCCGTGCGATCCGAAACGGATCGGTACTGATGGCTCATGAGCCACCCCGGCGGCGGTTGGAAGAACTGAGAGAGCGGGCGAGCGAGGCGACGCGGCGCCGGCCGATGAGCAGCAGGCCGGCCAGGCCCATGCCCCCCATCAAAATGATCGGCAGCGTCCCCGCCCAGTACTCGCCGGTGTGCACGCGTGGTCACGCCGGGCACGGGGGCCGGCGCGGCGACCGGCGTCGGCGGCGGGGTGGCCGTGGCCGGCGAGGTGGCGACGGCCGGCGTGGCGACGGTGGAGCTGCCGGTGACGCTGACGTCGCCGACGTTGAGGCCGACGCCGCCCTCCAGCGCGCCGAGCAGCCCGAGGTTGAGGACGCCGACCTTGGCGCTGGCCGTCGTGCCGGGGGCCGAGGTGTCGCAGGTGAGCAGGTTCCCGTCGGGGGTGTAGTCGATGATGCCGGTCAGGAGGCTCCCGAGCGCCGAGCCCAGCGCGCTGCTCGCTCCCGCCTGCGCCAGGATCTGGTTGACCAGGCTCGTCAGCTGCGTGATGTTGACGAACGTGGGCAGCGACCCGCTCGTCGAGTACGAGACCAGGCCGGCGTTGCAGCTCGGCGTCACCGTGCCGGTGCTGCGGTCGAGCGCGACCGAGGCGGTGGTCGGCGCCACCTGCAGGTCGGCCAGGCCGAAGAGGCTGACGTCGATGGCCTGCTGGGTCACCGAGTCGGTGACGACGTTGCCGCTCGAGCTCACGGTGGACGCCGACCCGCCCAGGTTGATGGTCAGCGGCTCCACGCCGGCCGCGTTGCCGCCGGTGAGGCCGAGGACCTGGTTGAGGATGCCGGTCACCAGGCCGGTGACGGGCGACGTGCTGCTGGCCGCGTTCAGTTGGGTCAGCAGGCCGCTCAGCACGGAGCACTCGCCGCTGACGTCGCTGCCGCCGGCGACGCTCGTCGGGTTGAGGGCCAGGTTGGCCGGCAGTATCCCGTTCACGTTGGTCAGCAGTGCCTGCACCGTCGGCGACAGCGGGTTCGAGTTGGACCCCGCCGACCCGGAGGCGGCCGGGGCGTCGTTGCAGACCGACGCGGCCGAGGGCAGCGAGCCCCCGAGCACGCTCTGCAGAACGCTGGTCAGGCTCAGGCTGATCGACACCTTGGCCAGGCTGCCGGTGCCCGATGCCGTGGGGTTGCCGCTCCCGTCCACCGACGCCGAGGCGGTGCCGCACGAGACGTCGACGTTCAACAGTCCGGTGTCGATCGGCACGGTGCACGCGCTCGAACCGGTGGGCGAGGCCGTCACGCCGTTGCCCTTGGCCACCGCATCCTGTGTCGTGGTCGAGGCCAGACCCGAGAGCGAGGAGGACGGGGTCGTCGGGCACGGGTTGGTGGAGGACGCGGTCGAGAGGCAGGCACCCGTGCCGGACGCCTCGGACATCGGTGCGTTGCTGGCGTCGGCCTCCGAGCCGCCACCGGCGAACTGCAGGGTATTGAGAAGGTCGAGCGAGACGAAGCCACCGTTGGACTGCACGTTCCATGCGTTGCTCTGCGCGCCGGCCGTGGACGACACGGCAGCACAGCAGCGTCATGGCCACCAATCCCACCCCGGCGATCCTGATCCGACCCCTCATCCCGTACCCCTGACCGTCCCTCCATGCCGCGGAGGGCTCCTCTGCCTTCGTTCATGAAACGGGGCACTCTGGCGAACCTTGCGCCCCCCTGTGAACAATTCGTGTTGTGTCACCCCCGTGGGGGGCCGAGTGCCGTGCACAGGACCGGCGGCGCACGTCAACGGCTCGACGCCGGTCGTCCCGTACTGTGCGGCGCATGCCCGCGTCCCACGTCGTGCTGCTCTTGTTGGCGGGGCTGGGCGCCGGCATCTTCAACGGGGTGGCGGGCGGAGGGAGCCTGATCTCGTTCCCGATCCTGCTCGCGCTGGGCTACCCGGCCCTGACGGCGAACATCACCAACACCATCGGCATCTGGCCGGGCTACGTGGCGTCGGCGGCGGGTTTCCGCCGCGAGATCGGCGACCAGTCCCGCCGCCTCCTCGAGCTCACCCCGGTCGCCGTGCTGGGTGGGGTCGCCGGCGCCCTGCTCCTCCTGACGACGTCGACGGCGACCTTCGACGACGTGGTGCCCTGGCTCGTCCTGGGGGCGGCCGCCCTGTTCGCCGCCCAACCGGCGCTGCGGCGGGCCCTCGACCGGGGCGCCGCCCACCCCCGCACGCGGCCGGTCCTCCTGGTCATCGGGGTCTTCGCCGCCTCCGTCTACGGCGGCTACTTCGGCGCCGCCATGGGCGTCATGTTCCTCGCCATCCTGGGCCTGGCCCTGCCGCGTCTCGCTGGCCCACACCAGCGGCCTGCGCGCCGTGCTCTCCATGATCGTCAACGGCATCGCCGCCGTCGTCTTCCTCATCCACGGCGGGCTGGCCTGGGAGGCGGTCGGCCTGCTCGCCGCCGGCAGCCTCGTCGGCGGCTACGCCGGCGCCCGCCTGGCCCTCGCCCTCCCGGCGCCGGCGCTCCGGGTCGTCGTCATCGTCATCGGCGGTCGGCACCGCGGTGAAGCTGCTCGTCTGACGCGCGTCAGTCGACCGCCAGCGGATAGGTGCCCGACGACCGCACCGCTCGAGCTCCCGGCGCGCCAGGCGTCGGGCCTCGTCCGCCTCGGCCGGCGTCGACGGGCACCAGCCGCACCCGCGTGCCCGGCGCGCACTGTCCGAGCAGGCCGTGGTCGGCCGCCACCACCACCGCCAGCACGGGATAGCCGCCGAGCGTGGCGTGATCGGGCATGAGGACGACCGGGTCGCCGTCGGGCGGGACCTGCACCGCGCCGGTCACGACGCCCTGGGAGTCGAGCGCCGCCGCCACCGGGGCCCTGCCCGCAGCGCCAGCGCACCGGTCTCGGCCCGCAGACGGACCCCCACCCGGTTGGACTCGGGCTGCACCACGAACACGGTCTCGGCGCAACCGCGTCAGCGCCGTCGGCCGCGAACTGCTCGGCGTGCGGGCCCGGGAGGACGCGCAGCTCGACCACCGACGACGCGTCCACGTCGGTGGCGGCCGCCCGCCACGAGGTGATCCCCGAGCGGCGGTGCCCACGCTCCCGCCTGCACGACGTCGCCCGGCTGCCAGCGGGCCGGCGCCGAGCCCGGTCAGCTCGTCCGTCCCGGCGCTGCCGAACCACTCGGGCCCGAGGACGCCGCCGGCCACCGCCAGGTAGGTCCGGCAACCGGCGCGCTGACGGCCGACCTCGAGCACCTGGCCGGCGTCCAGGGGCAGCAGCTGCCCGGCTCGGCTCCGCGGTGCCGTCGACCCGGACCTCGGGCGCGGCGCCGACGACGGCGACGTGGCAGGCGCCGAGACAGCGCAGCCGGGCCCCGCCCCCGGTCAGCTCGAGCGCGCCCGATCCCGGCGCGTTGCCGGTCAACCGGTTGGCCAGCGCGAACGACACCGGGTCGGCGGGGCCGGCGGCCGGGACGCCCACGGCCGCCACGGCGCGGCGCCCTCCGTCCTGCACGACGGCGCGCAGACCCGGCGCCACGACCTCGAAGACGGCCCGGGCCCCGGGCGGCACGGACCACGGCGGGGCGGCCACCGGTGCGGGCTCGGCCGGATCGCCCTCCCCGGCCACGGTGAAGTGGACCCGGTCCCCCGGCGCCAGCACGGCGTAGGGGGGACGCTCGCGGCGTCGAACAGCGCGAAGCCGGTGCGGCCGACCAGGTGCCAGCCGCCGGGCGACGCCGTCGGATAGACGGCGGCGTGGCCGTTGGCGATGGCCACCGACCCGGCCGGCACGACGGGACGCGGCCGGGAGCGCCGGGGCACCTGCTGCAGCGGCGCCGGGCAGGCCCTCGAGGTAGGCGAAGCCCGGCGAGAAGCCCACCACGGCGGCGGTCAGGGGCTGCGCCGTGAGCAGAGCGCGACCACCTCGTCGGGCCCGCACGCCGGCCAGCGCGGCCACCTCCTCGAGGTCGGGCCCGTCGAAACGGCACGGGATGGTGACGAGTGCGGCCCGGGTCGACCGGACGTCCCGGCCGCCGGCGCCGGCCGCGCCGCCGCGCCACGCGTCGGCAGCCACGGCCAGCATCGGCCCGAGGTCCGTCGTCGGCGTCGACCGCGTGCACCATGACGGTCGCCGCGCCGCACACCACCTCGGCCTCGTCGCCCAGCGCCGCGGTCGAGCTCCTCCGCCAGCGCCCGGGCCGCCGCGGCGTCGGCCACGCCGATCAGGAAGGCGCGGTCACCGAGGAGCCGGACCTCCCCGACGGGGATCGAGACGGCGTCATGCACGCGCCGGCGCAACCACTTCGATCCCGACGTCGGCCATGGCCGTGCGCACCGCGGTGGCGATGGCCACCGCGCCGGGCGAGTCCCCGTGGATGCACAGCGTGTCCACCCACAGGGTCAGCACCGAGCCGTCGGCGGCCACCGACCGCGCCGCGGGCCAGGCTGAGCGCCTGCGCCGCCGCCGCCGCCGGATCGACCAGCACGGCGCCCGGCTCGCTCCGGGCCACCAGCCCGCCGTCGCGCCGGTAGGCGCGGTCGCAGAAGCCCTCCTCCCAGGCGCGTCATGCCGTCGCGCAACACCATGGCCAGGGCGCGGCAGCCCGACGGGAGCACCAGCGCCGACGTCGTCGCCGAGGCTGTCGCGCACGGCGTCGCGGAAGGTCTCGTAGACGGCGCCGCCCTTCGCCACCTCCTCGTAGAGCGCGCCGTGGGCCTTGACCGACGTCACGGTCGTGTGCCAGCGACCGGCAGATCCGGCTCGAGCGCGCCGCAGCTGCTCGGACAACGACTCGCCCAGCTCGTCGCGGTCGATCTCCATCGGCTCGCGGCCGAAGCCGGCGCGGTCGGGATAGGAGGGATGGGCGCCGACGCGCGACGCCGTGCTCCAGCGCGGCGGCCACGGTCGCCGTCATGGACTCGTCGTCGCCCGGCATGACCGCCACAGGCGACGTGCACCGAGGTGACCAGCCCGAGGAGCGTGCGTTCCACCTCGATCCCGGCGCCATCGGTCGCCTCGCCGACGTCGGCGTTGAGATCGATGGTCCTGTTCGGGCGCCACGGCGTCAGCCGGCCTCGAGCTGGTCCACCACGACGCCGTCGCGGTACACCACGCGCTGGTTGCGGCGCGTCGGCACGCGCGCGCCGCCGAGGATCGGTGCCCGTCATGTTGAGCGGGTCCGCCCCGGCCACCACCACCTGCTCGCCGCTGGCGCCGCGGCGGTGCGTCGCCCGCAGCTCGTCGAACGCCTCGGGCAGCGCGTACTGCTCGCCCGAGAGCCCGGCCACGAAGCGGCCACCCAGCGCCACGCCGCGCGCCTCGAGCCGGCGCAGCGCCCACACGACCTCGCGCCACGGCACCTTGAACGACTCGCGGCTCCACAGCTCCCAGGCCACGACGCCCCAGCGCGCCAGCAGCTGCTGCGCCACCGCCTCGGCCAGCTCCTCGTTGCCCGGCAGGAGCACGCCGTCGTCGACGGCCGGCGCCCCGAGCACCTCGGGCCCGGGCAGGAGCGACCAGCGGCCCTCGCCGATGCCGGTCCCCACCGGCGCCGCGCCGGCGCGGCCAGGCGCCCCGAGGGTCGGCGCACCGTCCGGGTGCGCCAGCGGTCACGGGCCGAGAGCAGGGACCGCACGGCCGAGAAGGCGTCGGCCGTGACGAGGCCCCGGGCCACCAGGTCCCACAGGCCCTCGTCCACCTCGGCCGGGAGCCGGCCCGGTCAGCGGGCGCCAGCTCGGGCCGGAAGCAGGCGCCGCGGGTCCGCAGGGCCGCCAGCACGTCGGCCGCCGCGCCGACCTCGGGCTCGGGCGCCAGCGCCCCGGCCCGCACGGCGCGCAGCATGTCCTCGAGGTCCTCGCGCACGCACGAAGGCCAGCGGCGTGGCCGGCGACGGCGTGCCCGCTGCGCCCGGTGCGTCTCGGCCCGCGGGGTGAGGCGGCCCCAGACGACCTCGCCCGAGAGGCAGAGCTCGTCGAGCCAGCGGGCGTCGTAGCCCGGTCGACGCGGGCGGGGAGGATCTGGGCCTCCCACTCGGCCGCCGGCGCCTCGATCCCCTGCAGCTGTTCGAGCACCTCGAGCAGGCCGGCGCGGCCCTCCAGCCGGCTGTCGGGCGTGGCGTGCTGCCAGTGCGTGAGGAAGCGCACGTACTCGGCGATGGGCACCGCGTCGACCATGCCGCGCCGGCGGCTGCGGCTGGCGCCGTGCAGGCGCACCAGCAGGTTGCGGGCGCACCAGCGGCCGTCGGGCAGCTCAATGGCCGAGCCCTTGGCCTCCAGCCGGGCCAGGGCGGTGCGGGCCCGGGCCGGCGACAGCGGCGCCCCCAGCGGCGCGCCCGGCCGGCAGGGCGGCGTCGGCCACCAGCTGGCTCGACCGTCACCGGGCCGGCCAGCTGCCAGGTGGCCGGCCACGCAGGCCGCCGCCGCCTCGTCGTCGGTCCCCAAGCGACAGCGGCCGCCTGCGCGGCGCTCGGTGGCCACCCAGCACCCGTCGAGCAGTGTCGGCCCGGCCGTCGGCCGCCAGCGCGTCGAACCACTGCGCCCACTCCGGCACGGGCCGGGCCGCCACCAGGGAGAGCAAGCAGGTCGTGCAGCTCGTCGGCGTTGCGCAGCCGCGGGCCGGACCTGGTCGAGCACGACGGCCACCGCCTCGGGGTCGAGCGCCGCCAGCTCGCTCGGCCGGGACCGGGAGCCCGTCGGGGCCGAGCTCGCCCAGGCCGCGCCGCAACGACAGGGCACGGGTGCGGCGCTCCTCCAGCGGCGCGCCGTCGAGGAACGTGAAGGGGCGGCCGCTCAGGATGCCGTGGCGAGAACGGCGAGGGCTCCGACGACTCGACCGTGTGCACCTCGATCGCGCCCGACTCGACCTGCGACCACACGTCGACCAGGCCCTCGACCGAGAGCCCCTCGTGCAGGCAGTCGTCGCACGGTCTGGCGGGCCAGCACGTGATCGGGCACGCCGACCGGGCCGGGCGGCGGCGTTCTCCTGGCAGGCGGCCAAGCCCGGCCACACGGCGGCCAGCAGGTCGTCGGCCTCCATGCGCTGGAGATGGATGGGCCGGCGCTTGCCGCCGTTCATGCGCGGGCAGCACCAGGGCGCGGTTGAGGTTCCAGCGCCAGCGCGCCGCCGAGCATGGGATGGAGCAGCACGGCCTGGGTCAGCACCTCGGCGTGCCTTGGCGCTGCGTCAGCATGGACTGCACCCTGGTCAGCGGGAAGCTGTGCTGGGGGCCGAGCGAGAGGACCACCGTGTCGTCGTCCGCCGCCGCCTGCAGCTCGAAGTCGAACGAGACGCAGAACCGCTTGCGCAGGGCCAGGCCGAGGGCGCGGTTGATGCGGCCGCCGAAGGGCGCGTGGATGATCAGCTGCGAGCCCTTCGCTGTCGTCGAAGCAGCGCTCGACCACGATGCGCTGGCGGGTGGGCAGGTGGCCCAGCGCGGCCAGGCCGGCGGCGCAGTAGGCCACGACCTGTTGCGCCACCTCGGCCGACACGCCGGCGCGCTCGATGCACCAGCCGGCGCGCCCCGTCGCCGTCCTGCGCCGCGCAGCAGCGGCTCGAGCGCGGCCCGCAGATCGCTCACCGCCTCGGAGAGCTCGGCCGTGCGGGCCGGGGCCTCGCCCAGCCAGAACGGGACGGTCGGCGGCAGGTCGCCGGCGTCGTGCACCCGGACCGTGCCGACCTCCACCTTGGCCACCCGCCACGAGTGGGTGCCCGAGCAGGAAGATGTCGCCGGCCGTCGCCTCGACCGCGAAGTCCTCGTGCACCGACCCGACCGTCACCCCGTCGGGGTCGAGCACGACGCGGTAGTCGCCGGTCTCGGGGATGGCGCCGCCGCCGGTCAGCGCGGCCAGCCGCGCGCCCGCGCCGGGCCCGCAGGCGGCCGTTGACCGCGTCGTGGTGCAGGTGGGCGCCGCGGCGCCCCCGCCCCGTCTCGATGCCCCAGCTGGCCAGCGCCACCACGTCGTCGAAGTCCTGGCGGGACAGCTCGGCGTAGGGGGCGGCGTGGCGGGTCAGCTCCCACATCGCCTCGACGTCGCGCTCGTCGACCGACGCCACCTCGGCCACCAGCTGCTGGGTCAGGACGTCGAGCGGGGCGACCGGCGGCTCGAGCAGGTCGAGCCGGCCCTCCCGCACGGCGGCCAGCAGCGCGGTGCACTCGACCAGCTCGTCGCGGGTCATCGGGTAGAGCCGGCCCGGCCGGCGTCCCGTCGCGCTGGTGGTTGGCCCGTCCCACCCGCTGGAGGAAGGTGCCGATGGCGCGGGGCGAGCCGATCTGGCAGACCAGCTCGACCGGGCCGACGTCGATGCCCAGCTCCAGCGAGGCCGTGGCCACCAGCGCGCGCAGGTCGCCGGCCCGCAGGCGCGTCTCGACGATGCGCCGGCGCGCCGCCGAGAGGCTGCCGTGGTGGGCGGCCACGAGCAGCGAGGCGTCGACGTCGTCGCCGTCGCGCCGGCCGTCGCTCGTCGCCCAGCCGCTCGGCCAGCTGGTGGGCCACCCGCTCGGCCATCTTGCGGGTGTTGACGAAGATCAGCGTGGTGCGGTGCTGGCGCGGTGTGCTCGGCGATGCGGTCGAGGATGTCGGAGAACTGGCCGCCGCTCGCCACCGCTTCGAGCTCGGTGGTCGGGGAGCTCGATCGCCACATCGAGGTCGCGGGCGTGGCCGCAGTCGACGATCACCGTCGGCGGGCGGTCGTCGTGCACGCCCGAGAGCAGGCGGGCCACCACGTCGAGCGGGCGCTGCGTGGCCGAGAGGCCGATGCGCTGCAGGTGGCCGCCGCTCTCGGTCGACCAGCGCGTCCAGCCGCTCGAGGCTGAGCGCCAGGTGGCTGCCCCGCTTGTCGCGGGCCAGCGTGTGCACCTCGTCGACGATGACGGTGCGCACGCCGCGCAGCATGGCCCGCGAGGACGGCGCGGTGAGGAGCAGGTAGAGCGACTCGGGCGTGGTGACGAGCAGGTCGGGCGACTGTTCTTGCGCATGGCGGCCCGCTCGGCCGGCCGGCGTGTCGCCGGTGCGGATGGCGACGCGCAGCCCGGGGTCGGCGTAGCCCAGCCGGGCGGCCTCCTCCCGGATCTCGGCCAGCGGGACGTGCAGGTTCTCGTGCACGTCGACGGCCAGGGCCCGCAGCGGGGAGATGTAGAGGACCTCGGGCGGGCCCCCGCGGCGGTCGTGCCCGCCTCGGCGGCCCGGTAGGCGGCGTCGATGGCCACCAGGAATCCGGTCAGCGTCTTGCCCGGTCCCGGTGGGCGAGGCCACCAGGACGTCGCTCCCCGCCGCGATGTGGGGCCAGGCCGCCGCCTGCGGCGCCGTCGGCCCGTCCGGGAAGCGGCGGGCGAACCAGCTCGGCCACCGCCGGGTGGAACGATGCCAGTCGGCGGCGCGAGGCGGATCGGTCACCCCCCTATTTCACCAGGATGGTGTGACAGCGCGTCGCACGGCCGGCCGCCGGCACCGGTCAGGCTCAGAGCGGGCGGCGCCCCCAGGCGGCGATCATCGGCGGCTGGGTCAGATCGAGCCGTCCGGCCGCCACGTTGGCCAGGTGGCAGCTCGATTTCCTCCTCCGTGGCGATGCCGTGCTCGAGCAGCTGGTCCCGGATGAGGTGATGGTCGCCGTCTCCAGCGGGCGCACGCCGGCTGGGCCACCGGGAACGCGGCATCGGCCCCCACCTCGGACCAGGCCGGCCGCCCGGAGCAGGCGGGGCAGGGTGCGGCCGTAGGCCAGGTCCACGCCGCGCTCGGCCATCAGGGCCCGGAAGCCGCGCCGCAGCCGGTTGGCCAGCTCCTGGGCGGGCCCGCGCTCCTCCAGGGCAGCTCAGCGGCTGCAGCGCCGGGTCGGCGTCCTCGACGAACAGCCACCCGCCGGGGCGCAGGGCGGCCACCATGGCGTCCAGGGCGGCCTCGCGCTCCGGCACGTGCACCAGGACCAGGCGGGCGTGGACCAGGTCGAACTGGCCCTTCGGGCGGCGGGTCGGCCGCCACGTCGTGCTCGCCGCACCTCGACACTGGTGGGCCGGCGGCCGTCGCCCGGCCCACGTCACGTCGATGTCGGTGGCCAGGACGTGGCCCGTCGGACCCGACCCGCTCGGCGAGGAAGCGTCACCACCGAGGTGCCGCCCGCCCCCACCTCCCAGCAGCGCCAACCCGGGGCGAGGCCGAGGCCGTCCATGTGGCGGAAGGTCGACGGGTCGAACAGTGTGGCGAAGGCGGTGAAGCGGTCCATCGCCGTCGGGGGCGTCGTTGGACGAGGAGGTAGCGCCCCGGCGCTCACGGTGCGGCCGGTGTCCCGGCGCGGCGGTGCATCGGCGGTGCCGGCGGTCGGCGGCGCGGTGCGGCCGGGGTGCGGCGAGCGGGCGCCGTGGCGCCGGTCGGGACGCGACGCCGTCGGCGGGCACGATGTCCTGGGAGGTCCCGGCGTAGCGGTCGAGCACCTCGGCCACTTCGGCCCGGCCCTCCTCGATGAGGGTCGCCGTGCCCGAGAAGTCCCGGTACTGCGCCGACGGCTCGCCGCCCCCGCTGAAGACCACCACCTCGACCCCCGGCGGGAGCGACGGCCAGCTCGCGGACGAAGCGGGCGTGGATGGCCACGAAGAACGCGGTCAGGGCGGCCTCGAGCCGGGCGGCGGGGCGGCGGCGGGTGGTAGTGCAGCGGCCCGCAGAGCAGCACGTAGATGCGCGTGCACCCGGCCGCGATGGCCCGGCTGATCGGCACGTTGTTGACGACGCCGCCGTCGACGAGCACGTCGCCGTCGATGATGACCGGAGGGAAGATGGACGGGATGGCCGACGAGGCCAGGATGGCCTCGACGGCGTGGCCGTGGCCGATCCAGCGCTCGCGGCCGTCGGTGAGCGAGGTGGTCACCACCTCGAAGGGGATGGTGGCGTCCTCGAGGTTCTCGAAGTCGATGCCCGCCTCGATGATGGCCCGCAGCCCGGTGTTGGCGTGCACGGACGGCCGCTTCTGCAGGAAGGCCCAGGGGCCATCGAGCGCGGCCGCGGGGGAAGATGTCGGTCCCCTTCACGTCGCGCCAGATGTCGGCCATCCGCTCGATGCCTTCTCGAGCGTCGGGCTGCCCGGCATAGGCCGCGCCGTTGATGGCGCCGACCGAGGCGCCGAAGACCCGGTCGGCCCGGATGCCGCGCCGGATCAGCTCGTCCAGCATGCCGACCTGGACGGCGCCCCGGCTCCCGCCGCCGGCCAGGACGAAGGCCGTCCGCTCGCGGTGCCGCGATGCCGCCCGTTGGCACCGTGACGCCGTCGCGCCCACCTGGCGCGGACGCGGCTCGGTGAAGGAGCGGCGCGGGCGCGCCCTCGAAGTGCTGTCCCGTCACCGGCGGCCGCGCCGTCGACCGTCGCCGTCGTCCCGGTCGGCGTCGCGTGCTCACGACGATGCTCCGGGCGGATCGGGCGGCGGCTGCGCCGCGCCTCCTGGCGGGCGCGCCACGCCTTGCGACCGGCCATGTCGTGGCGCACCGCCCACATGATCACGATGACCACCAGCGCGAGCAGCGCCACCACGAAGATCCCGAAGATCACGAAGAAGGCGGTGTTGCCGGCCGACGCCAGCAGGAGCGCGGGTGCCATGTGCGTCTCAGGGTAGAGGACCATCGGGAAGGACTGTCACACCCCGTGGGCACACTGCACCGATGGTCCTCGTCGCACCCCGCCCCCTGCTCCGGCCTGCACCTCCGGGCGACGCGGCGGCGGACGGCGGCACGGGAGCCGAGGTCCTGGCGCTGCTGCGCGGCGATGCCGCCGCCCGCCCCCGTTTCGACCCCGGCCTGGCCGGCGGCCTGCGGGCCTGGCTCGAGGATGCGGCCTACGACGTCGTCGCCGCCCGCGGCGAGCACGCGCCGCCGCTCTTCCTCGGACCGCGCCAACTGCTCGGCTCGCAGCGACGAGCAGCGGGACGACGAGCCGGCGCGCGCGACCGCACCGGCCTCGATCCTGTCGCGGCTCGTGCACACGCTGCTGCGCCAGCTGGTCCACACCGGTGAGATCCACGATCCGCTGGCCGACGCGCTCGACGCCCTGCGGGCTGCCGGGGACGAGGCCGACGTCCGGCAGATCGAGTCGCTGCCGGCGACGGCGCGGACCGCGCTGGCCGAGACGCTCGCCGCTCCATGCCCGGAACCTGACCGCCCTGGTCCCCCGCTTCGCCCCGGGCTGGATGCCCCGCACCAACGACCGCGTCGCCATTCCGCTGGCGGGCGGACGGGTCGTCCTGCACGGCATGTTCGACCTCGTCGTCGGGCTGCCGCAGCCGCGCACGGCGTCCCTCTGCGCGCTGGGGCTGTCGACCGGCGGACCGTGGGCCGTGGCGCGGCGCTCGCTGCATTACCTGTCGCTTGCTCGAGACCCTGCGCAGCGGCACGCCACCGTTCCGCCTGGCCCTGCTCCAGTCGGCGTCGGGTCGCTACGGCGTCGAGGACGTGCGCGAGGAGCACCTCCGGGCGATCGCCTCGCACATCGCCGCCTGGCTGGCGCAGGCCACTCGCCGCGCATGGATAGCGCGCCTCATGGACGCGCCTGGCGGAGCCGGTCCGGCGCGGTCGACGCGGTGGCCTGGCGCTTCGCGCTCGAAGGACGCCAAGGCGAGGCTGGCCGGCCTGGCCGTCCGGCGCGCCGGCGCCAACCGGTTCCGTGTGACCGACCACGAGGTGCGCACCGCGCTCAGCACCGAGCGCGGCGAGCCCGGCGACGACGAGCCCTTCGCCTGGACCGCCGCGCACGGCCCGGCGCTCCATCGGCGTGGCCGCCGTGCGCCTCCTGGCCGCCGGGGCGGCCCGCTCCCCGCTCGACGCGGTGCGGTCCCGGCTGGCCGAGTCGTCGCGCTGGGTGCGCGAGGGGAGCTCCTCGGCCACGCAGCTCGACCGCTGGGTCGACGGCCTCTCGGCCGGCCGGACGGGCCGCCGTCGGCGCCGAGGCGGTCACCTGGGCCACCCGCCTGTGGTGCGCCCTCGACTGGTCCGCGTTCGCCTCGCCGCCCGAGCATCGGCCGGGACCACTGGTGGGACAGCCCCCACTCCGCCCTGCTGGCCCTGCCGCGGCCGGGCCGACGTGCGGCACGGACGGCGCCGCACCTGGTCGTGCTGTCGGGGCCCGCGCCGGGGCTCGGTGCGCGCCGAGCTCGCCCTGGTCACCCTGGTCGAGTCCCTCCGCCTGCGGGGAGACGGTCGGCCCGGGCGCGTCGTGGGGTGGTGGCCCGATTCGGGTCACCTGGTCCGGGTGGAGCCCGAGCCGGCGACCCTCACCCTGGCCGCGGAAGCCGTCGAGCTGGCGCTGGGCGGGGCGGGGCCGTCGCTGCGATCAGCCGCCTGACAGGGCGCTGAATGGGAGCTGACCCAGGTCATCTATCGTTGGTACCCCCATGGAGACCCGCGATGACATCAGGAACGTGGCCATCGTGGCCCACGTCGACCACGGCAAGACGACCCTGGTCGACGCGCTGCTGCGCCAGACCGGCGCCTTCGGCGCCCACCAGGAGGTGACCGACCGGGTCATGGACTCGGGCGACCTCGAGCGCGAGAAGGGCATCACCATCCTGGCCAAGAACACGGCCGTGCGCTGGGGCGGCGTGAAGATGAACATCGTCGACACCCCGGGCCACGCCGACTTCGGCGGCGAGGTCGAGCGTGGGCTGACCATGGTCGACGGGGTCCTCCTCCTGGTGGACGCCTCGGAGGGCCCGCTGCCCCAGACCCGCTTCGTCCTGCGCAAGACGCTCGAGGCCCGGCTCCCGGTCGTGCTCGTCATCAACAAGGTCGACCGGGCCGACGCCCGCATCGCCGAGGTCGTGCACCAGGTCGAGGAGCTGTTCCTGGACCTCGACGCCGACGAGGACCAGATCGACTTCCCCATCCTCTACGCCAACGCCCGGGCGGGCTGGGTCAGCACCGAGCCCGGGGTCGAGGGCGTGAACGTCGAGCCCCTGTTCCAGGCCATCATCGAGCACGTCCCGCCCCCGCCTTCGACGAAGCGACGCCGGGACCCAGGCGCTGGTCTGCAACCTCTCCGCCTCGCCCTACCTGGGACGGCTGGCCATCTGCCGGGTCCACAACGGCACGCTGGTCAAGGGCAGCCCAGGTGGCCTGGTGCCGACTCGACGGCACCGTCGAGAAGGCCAAGATCACCGAGCTGTACGTGACCGAGTCGCTCGAGCAGGTGCCGGCCGAATCGGCCGGTCCCGGCGAGATCGTCTCGGTGGCCGGCCTGGCCGAGGTCACCATCGGCGAGACCCTGGCCGATCCGGACAACCCGGTCGCCCTGCCGGCGATCACCGTCGACGAGCCGAGCCTGGCCATGACCATCGGCATCAACACGTCGCCCCTGTCCGGTCAGGACGGCACGAAGCTGACCGCCCGCCTGCTCAAGTCCCGTCTGGACGCCGAGCTCGTCGGCAACGTGGCCATCCGGGTGCGCCAACACCGAGCGCCCCGACATGTGGGAGGTGCTCGGCCGCGGCGAGCTCCAGCTGGCCGTCCTGGTCGAGACCATGCGGCGGGAGGGCTTCGAGCTCACCGTCGGCAAGCCGCAGGTCGTGACCCGGGAGATCGACGGCAAGATCTACGAGCCGGTGGAGCGGGTCAGCGTCGACGTGCCCGACGAGTATCTCGGCGTGGTCACCCAGCTGCTGGCGCTGCGCAAGGGCACCATGCTCGAAATGGTCAACCACGGGATCGGGCTGGGTGCGCTTCGACTACAAGGTCCCGGCGCGGGGGCTCATCGGCTTCCGCACCGAGTTCCTGACCGACACCCGGGGGACCGGCATCCTCCACCACGTCTTCGACGGGTGGGAGCCATGGCACGGCGAGCTGCGGACCCGGCGCAACGGGTCGATGGTGGCCGACCGGCGCGGCGTCACCACGACCTTCGCGCTGATGAACCTCCAGGAGCGCGGCACCATGATCGTCGGCCCGGCCGAGGAGGTCTACGAGGGCATGATCATCGGGGAGAACGCGCGGCCGGACGAAATGGACGTCAACCCGACCAAGGAGAAGAAGCTGAACAACATCCGCTCGGCCACGGCCGAGGACTTCGAACGGCTCACGCCCGCCTTGACGTTCTCGCTGGAGCACGCGCTGGAGTTCATCAGCGACGACGAGTGCGTCGAGGTGACGCCCAAGGCGGTGCGGCTGCGCAAGGTCCTGCTCGACCAGGCGATCCGCGGGCGTCAGCGCAGCCGGGCCCGGGACGCGTCGCAGCGCGAGCAGGCCGCCAAGGGCTAGCAACGGGCGCCCCGTCATGGTGACCGCACGGACCGAGGGCTTCGACCACATCACCATCGTCGTCACCGACCTGCCCGAGGCGCGGCGCTTCTTCGGCCTCCTGGGCTTCGAGGAGAGCATCGCCGTCGTCGCCTCGGGCGAGCGGGTGGCGGACTACATGGGGATCCCCGGCTGGGAATCCGACCACGTGACGCTGGTGCTCACGGGGGCCGAGGTGCACCAGGAGATACAGCTGCTCTTCTTCCATCAGCCGCCGATCGTGGTGGACGACGGTGCGGGCACGCTCGACCGGACGGGGTTCAACCACGTGTGCTTCCGGGTCAACGACCTGGCCGCCATGCTCGAGCACCTGGCGGCGAACGGGATCACGCCCAGGAACGAGGTCCTCGACTACCACGACCGCAAGCTGGTGTTCCTCGACGGCCCGGGCGTCGTGGTGGAGTTGGCGGAGTGGGCCGGCGGTTGAGCCGGGTGAGGGGTGAGGGACGAGCGGCGTCCTCACCTACCATGAGCCTCCTGGAGGGATGGCAGAGCGGACGAATGCACAGCTCTTGAAAAGCTGCGAGGCGCAAGCTTCCGTGGGTTCAAATCCCACTCCCTCCGCTGCCGCAGATCGGTCCGCGCGACCTCGACGGACCACACTGCGGACGTGACCTGATCGAAGGTGCGTTTCCCGGCCTGCTTCAGACCGGAGCGCGGGCACAGCCGAAGAAGCCACGCTTCTTGAATGAGCTCGGCGACGCCGGGCGGCACCATCTGCCTCCCAGCTCTCGTCCCCGTCGGCAATCCGCCGCAGGACGTCGCGGCTGAAGATGGGGAGGAAGGCCTCGCGGTAGTTGTCGAGCGGGACGAAGCTGCCCCGATTGGCCAAGTAGTCGTAGAGCGGCCGCACGGCGGCGCCGACGTGCAGGTTGTCGACCGTCTCGAGCTCGTCGCCCGCCGATCGCCGCAGGGGATAGACGTAGACCTTGAGGTCGTTCTTGAACAAGCGGCCGAAGCTCTCGAGGATGCCGCCTTGCAGCTGCGCGTGGTTCTGCTCGTCGAAGAGGTCGATCAGGCTCGGGACGCCCATCACGATGCCGATGCGCTCGCTGGTCCGCGCGGCCAAGAAGGCCGCCAGGCGGTAGTAGTCGAAGTAGTCCGAGATCATGGTGGTCAGACCGCACGGCGGCCAGCAGCTCGGCGCGGGCCAGGAAGTCGCGCCGGTCGACGTCGTCGCCCGCCGGCCAGCAGGTTGCGCATGGTCAGCTCGGCCAGCGCGAGGACGGTCTTGCCCTCCACCGCCGGGTCGGCCTCGAATTTCGCCGATGGCGCATTCCAGCATGTCGAGGTTGACGACCGTGGTCGGGCGGAAGCTGCCGCGCTCGACGAGGACGGCCTTCTTGCGCAGGACCTCGCTCGGCTGCAGCACCTCCTTGTCCGGGCCGAACATGGCGACACCGCTCAGCCCGAGCTGCACGAGCTGCAGTGCCACCAGCCGGTTGTCGACGTTGCGGAACTCGATGCCCCGGAACCGGATCATGTCGATCTCGATCCGGTCGGTGCTCAGCCGGTCGAGCAGGCTCTCGACCAGCTTCTCGGGCTCGTGGTGCTCGAAGAAGGCGCCGTGGAGCAGGTTGACCCCGACGATCCCCAGCGCCTCCTGCTGCAGCGCGGCCTCCACGTCGAGCATGCGCACGTGCAGGACGATCTGGCTCGGTTCGTCGTGCGGATGGGCCTGGAACTTCACGCCCATCCAGCCGTGGCATTCGTTGCCGCCCCGGAAGCTGCGGGCCACGACGGTGTCGGCGAAGGCGAAGAAGGAGGTGTCGTCGCCCCGCCGTTCGCTCAGCCGGTCGATGTTCAGCGCGTACTCGTGGTCGAGCATCGCCTGGAGCCGCGGCCTCGGAGACGTAGCGGTCGACCTCGCCGTAGACGGCGTCGCTGACGGCCATGTCGTAGGCGGAGATCGATCTTGGCGATCGTGCCCGCCGCGCCGCCCACCCGGAAGAACCAGCGGGCCACCTCCTGGCCGGCGCCGATCTCGGCCACCGTGCCGTACCAGCGCGGATCAAGGTTGATCCGCAGGGCCTTCTGGTGGGTGTCGGCCGATTGCATTTCGTGGAGCACGCCCGTCACCGCCCACCTCGAGGCCGTGGACGGAGCGTTCGCGGCGCTGAGTTCGGAACGGAGCCTGGGTCCACCCCGCAAGGTGTAACAGACGAGATTTGCCAGAAAGCGACGGCGGTGTGAATTCTGTCCGGGTTCCCCGGCCGGCGGGCAGACAACCGGCGAAATCCCACCTAACGAACAACAGTGCGCAACCCGAGGGCCGGCACCGCCGAATCATGTGGTGGCAATTGCAGTCTCCGAGGAGAGGGGCGGACTGATGGCGGGAACCAATCCAACCGGCAAGGCGATCCTGCGGGCATCGCTCGACCTGTTCCGGCAAGACCGGCAGATGATCTGGCTCCCCATCATGGCGACCATCACCGCCGTGATCGCCTTCGCCATCATTGCCGCGCCGATCGGCCTGGCCTTCGGGCGCAACGGGTTCGGCATCATTGTGGCCCTGGCCTGTGGCTCGGTGGTGGCCACGGCGGCGACCGTGATCTTCAACGTGGCGCTGGTCTTCGCCGCGACCGACCGGATTGAGGGCAGGACGCCCACCATCGGCGGCTCGCTGGCCCAGGCCTGGGGCCGCAAGAACGTCATCTTCAGCTGGGCGATCCTGTCGGCCGTCGTGGGAACGGCCATCCGCATGCTGGAGCAGCGGCTCGGCCTCGTCGGCCGTCTCATCGGCGTCGCCGGCGGGCTGGCCTGGGCGGTGGCCACCTTCCTCGTCATCCCCGTCCTCGCCTTCGAGGACGTCGGTCCGATTGAGGCCATCAAGCGATCCTCCTCCATCCTGAAGGCCCGCTTCGGGACGATCGCCCGCGGCGGGCTGCGCTTCGGATTCCTCTTCCTCGGCCTGTCCCTCGGCGCCCTCGCCGTGCTCGCCATCGGCGTGGTCTGCATCGCCAAGCACGCCTGGGTCATCGGGGTCCCGGTGGCCGTCCTCGGATTCATCCTGCTCATCGGCGTGTCCATGTACGCGCAGGCCGCCGGCATGTACATGCGCACGATCCTCTACCGCTACGCCATGAACCAGCCCACGCCCGACCTCGGCGTCGACGTGGGCGGAACGTTCGGCTCCGGCTAGTCCGGTCTCACGCCCCCGGCCTGCTCAACTCGGCTGGGGCACGATACGGATGTAGGGCTTGGGCTCCTTCCACGTGCCGTAGATCTCCTTGGCCTCGTCGTTGCTGACCGCGCCGGTGATGACGACATCCTCACCCTGCTTCCAGTTCACGGGTGTCGCTACGCGGTGGTTCGCGGTGAGCTGGAGCGAATCGATGACCCGGAGTACCTCGTCGAAGTTGCGGCCGGTCGTCATCGGGTAGACGAGGATCAGCTTGACCTTCTTGTCCGGCCCAATCACGAACACGTTGCGGACCGTCTGGTTGTCGGCCGGCGTGCGGTCCTTGGGGTCACCTGAGGTACTGGCGGGCAACATGCCGTAGAGCTTGGACACCGCGAAGTCCGTGTCGCCGATCATCGGGTAGTTGGGGCGGGTCCCCTGGGTCTCCTCAATGTCGTCGGCCCACTTGGCGTGGTTCTCCGTGCTGTCGACCGACAGTCCGATGACCTTGACGCCCCGACGGTCGAACTCGGGCTTGAGCTTCGCCATGTAGCCGAGCTCAGTGGTGCAGATCGGCGTGAAGTCCTTGGGGTGGGAGAACAGGACGGCCCAGGAGTCCCCTATCCAGTCGTGAAACTCGATCTTGCCCTCCGTCGTGTCGGCCACGAAGTCTGGTGCTGTCTCGCCAATCGCCAATCCCATTTCAGATTCACCTCGTCTCGTATTTGTTACACTTCTCTGTAACAGATACCGGAGTATGTATTGAATGTCTGAGCCTGTCAACTCCCCTCGCAATTACGACTCCACAGGCCGGCGGGAGCACGCCCGCCAAAACCGGGTGGCAGTGCTGACCGCGGCCCGAGGCCTCTTCCTCGAACGTGGGTACGCGGCGACCACCATGGCCACGATCGCGACCGAAGCCGGCGTTTCAGTCGAGACGATCTACAAGGGTTTCGTGAACAAGGCCGGCCTTTTGCAGACCCTCTTCGACGTCGCCGTGGGCTTCAACGAACCGACCCCGGCCGAGGATCGCGAATTGATCGACGCGGTCGAGACGGAGATCGTCGACCCGGCCAGGAAGGTGCGCCTCTACGGCACGCTGCTCGGCCACATTGCGGGTCGAGTGCAGCCGTTACAACTCCTGGCGCGCCAGGCGGCCGAAAGCGATCCCGCCGCCGCGACGGTCTACGAGAAGATCCGGAACCAACGCCTTCGCAATGTGGCCGCGTTCGCCGACTTCCTGCACGAAAACGGCCATCTCCGCGACGAGGTCACGGCCGAGGAAGCCCGCGACGTGATCTGGACCTACAACTCCGTCGAGATCTGGGACCTCCTCGTGCTCAAACGGGGTTGGGCCGCCGAGCGCTACGGCCACTGGGTCGGGGAGGCACTCGTCGCCGCGCTCCTCGAACCGGCCGGCTCCGGGGAACCTCGGGAGGCCAAGCGGTAATCTCCCAACCCCGCGGGGAGTCCCGCTATCGACGTCCCGTCGGGTCCGAATCCGACAACGCCAGGGGGAGGGCACGTGGCAGACATGAAGGCCGTGCAGGTGACCCGCCACGGGCAACCGGGCGAGGTCCTGGCGGTGCAGACCATCGAGGTGCCCGAGCCCGGGCCCGGCGAGGTGCGGGTCAAGGTCAACGCCGCCTCGCTCAACTTCAACGACATCGACCGGTGTCTGGGCAAGCTCGTCTCGGTCCCCACCCCTCCCCCGTTCACCCTGGGCATGGATGTCTGCGGCGTCGTCGACGCCGCCGGCGAGGGCGCCGAGTCGTGGTTGGGGCGGCGGGTCGTCGCCATCACCAAGAACGCCCTGGGTGGCATCGCCGAGTACGCCATTGCGGACGCCATCTCCGTGTTCGACGCGCCCCCGAGTTCGACGACGTCGAAGCGACCGCATTCCTGCTGACGTTCCAAACGTCGCATCTCGCCCTCTTCAAGCGCGGGCGGCTGCAATCGGGCGAGACCCTGGTCGTGCATTCGGCCGCCAGTGGGCTGGGCTCGGCCGGCATCCAACTCGGCAAGGCGGCCGGGGCACGGGTCATTGCCGTGGCGGGCGGGCCGGAGAAGGGGGCGCTGTGCGCCTCCCTCGGCGCCGACCTGGTCATCGACCACACCGCGGAGGACTTCGTCGAGGCGGTCCTGGTCGCCACCGGCGACGCGGGCGCCGACGTCGTCTACGACCTGACCGGGGGCGACTTCGTGGAGCGGTCGTGGCGGTGCACGGCCCACGGAGGCCGTTACCTCGCTGTCGGATTCGCCGACGACGACGCCAACGGCATGACGGGGCGGCCGCTCCGCATGGCCTGCATCGGGAACATCGACATCGTCGCCGTCATGGTGGCCTGGGCCGACTCGGTGGATCCGGGCATGCGCCGCTTCGGCTTCAACCCCTTCGGGCGGGACGTGGCGGACGAGATCCACGCCGACCTGCTGCGCCTGGCCGCGGCCGGTGCGATCCGTCCCGCCGTCGGGCGGCGGGTCTCCATGGAGGAAGCCGGCCGGGCGCTCGACGAGCACGTGGCGCGCCGTTCCGTGGGTCGCACGGTCGTCGAGGTCGGGTGACGGGGAGCCCATGAGCACCGTCGAGTACACCTGGCGTGACTCCGAGCTGCGCAGCCGGCCCATCCGGGCCCTCAACTGGACGGGCGCGCAGGTCGCCCGCCTCGGCCCCGAGCTCCCCTCCCTCAGCCCGTCGTCGGTGACCGCCGCCGCCGCCAAGAAGGCGGGATCGGACGACTTCGGCAGCGACTCCTACCGGGAGCCCCTCGAGGTGTACCTCCGCGCCTGCGAGGAGGAGGCCGAGTTGACGACCTTCGGGCGCCTCCTGGTCTCCAAAATGCTGGCCGGCGCGCTGGCCAACCGCATTGAGCTCCAACGCTGGTCCGAAGACCACCCAGAGGTCAGAGAAGGGCGCATCGATCGCCCGTGGATCATTGTCGGCCTGCCCCGGACAGGGACCAGCCTTCTGTCGATTCTGCTCGGCCTCGACCCGGTCGCACGGCCGCTGCTGCAGTGGGAGGCGGCGCATCCCGTCCCGCCCACGACCCTGGAGGACGCCGCGGAGGATCCGCGGATCGCCCGCCACGCCAAGGATCTCGACGGTCTGATGAAGCTCAATCCCCCGCTGAAGGCCATGCACCCCTTCGGCGCCACCGTGGCCGAGGAATGTGTGGCCATCTTCATGTACGACGTGCGTGCGCTCGCCCTCGAGACGCAGGCCCACGTCCCGACCTATGCCCGCTGGCTCGAGCAGGCGGACATGACCTCGGCCTACGCCCAACACCGGCTCGCCCTCCAGACGCTGCAGTCGCGCCAACCCACCGAGCGCTGGATCCTCAAGACGCCCAACCACCTCTGGCATCTCGACGCCATGCTCACCGCCTACCCCGACGCCCGGGTCATCTGGACGCACCGCGACCCGGGACCGGTGGTCACGTCGCTGGCCAGCCTGGCCAATGCCGGCCAACGCGTCCTGACCAGCCGGAAGGATCCCCGCCCCACGGCCGAGGAATGGAAGCGCAAGTGCGCGTTCGCCCTCCGCTCCGCCATGGCGTTCGACGAGAAAGCCGCCGACGGATGGTGCCAGCACCTCCAGTACGACTCCCTGGTCGCCGACCCGATCGCTGCGGTGCGCCGGCTCTACGCCGCTTTCGGCGAGGAGGTCGGCCCGCTGCACGCCCGCCGGATGCAGGCCTACCTCGAGGATCGGCCCCAGGATGCCTTCGGCCGGCATCGCTACGACCCGGCCGACTTCGGCTGGACCTACCCCGAGCTGGCCGAGGAGTTCAAGGACTACACCGAGCGCTACGGCATCGCCAGGGCGAATCGTTCCTAGGTCCGGTCCGGCGGCGGGACTCAGGTGGCGCAGAGATTTCTGATCTCCGGATTGCTAGTGTGCCCGAAACAGGAACGTGTTCTAAAGTTTTCATAAGGGAGTTGGGGCGGCGCCCGGATCGGGCGCGGTCCCCTGGACTGGGGGTTGGATGATGAAGAGGGTTACCGGTTTTCGGGCCCTGGGGGCGGCGGCGATGATCACCACGCTCACGGCCGCGGGCGTGCTGATCACCCCGGGAGTGGGTGGCGCAGGTGCGGCATCCATATCCACCACGACGTTCGGCACGCTCCCGTCACCCTGCGGCAAGGGGCATGCCACGGGCGCCACCGACACGGGCGTGACCAACTCCACCATCAACATCGCCTACGGCGACGACCGGGGCTTCTCGGGGCTTCCGGGTCTCGACCAGGAGATGGGCGACGCCGTCAAGGCGATGGTCGCCTGGTGCAACGCCCAGGGCGGCATTCAGGGGCGCAAGATCGTGGCCGACTACGGAAACGCCGCCGTGACGAACGTCGGCTCGGTGGTCACCCAGGAGTGCAAGCAGGACTTCATGCTGGTCGGGGAGGGCTTCGCCCTCGACGGCTCCGCCGAGCAGACCCGCCTCGGCTGCAACCTGGCCGCGGTGCCGGGCTTCACCGTGTCGTCGGTGGTGGCCAACGCCTACGAGATGTACCAGGCCTCCCCGAACCCGGCCAACGCCAGCCCGGTCTCGAGCGCGTACGAGGCCGAGAAGCTCTTCGGCAAAAAGACACAGAAGGTCGGCGTCTACGGGTCCACCTTGTCCACCCAGGAGGCCTCGACCGACAAGGCTGTCCAGGCCTTCACCAAGGCAGGCTGGAAGTTCCTCCCCAACTGCACCGCCAACATCGACTACAACGGCGAGGCGAACTACACCCCGTTCATGCAGAAGCTGCAGAGCTGCGGTGCGCAGATCGTCTTCAACGACGCCACCCCGGGCAACACCCTCTACGGCGCCTTCGAGGCCGAGAACCAGATCGGCTACGACCCGATCTGGGTGATGGACTCGGGCGCGTACACGGCCGACTTCGCCAAGTGGAACACCGAGGGCCTGGCCAACAACGTCTACGTCCGCCTGTCCTACGAGCCCCTCGAGGCGTCCAAGGTCGTCCCGGCGGTGGCCCAGTACCTGGCCATCGTGAGCAAGTACGGGGGCCTGACGTCCCAGCTCGGCGAGCAGGCGACCTCGTCCTTCCTGCTGTGGGCGACCGAGGCCAAGGCCTGCGGCTCCACCCTGACCCGCCAGTGCATGATCAATCACCTGTCCAAGGTGACCAACTGGACGGGCGGAGGGCTCAATGCCTCGGGCAACCCGTCCAAGAACGTCCCCCCGAACTGCGGGCTCCTCATGAAGCTCGACGGAACGAAGTGGGTGCAGGCCTACCCCAAGAAGCTCGGGACGTTCGACTGCTCTTCGAAGTACGTCATCGCCAACACGGGGTCGGTCATCGGCACCCCGCTGAACGCTCAGGGCTACGCCACCCAGTACGCCTCCTCTTCCACACTCAAGCCTCAGGGGTGAGCGCCCCGAACGTCAGCTCGCCCGCCGCCTAACCTGAGCGACGGGAGCTCCCGCCATGCACCTGTTCCTCACCTACACGATCCTCGGGCTGGTCACCGGTGCCGTCTACGGGATCGCGGCTTCCGGTCTGGTCCTGACGTACACGACCTCGGGCATCTTCAACTTCGCCCAGGGCGCCATGGCGATGCTGGCGGCCTTCACGTACTGGCAGTTCCGCTACGGCTGGAACTGGCCGGCGCCACTGGCGCTCTTCGCCGTGCTGGCCGTGCTGGCTCCGCTCCTCGGCATAGTGCTCTACGTCGGCATCATGCGTGGACTGCGCCAGACGGCTGACGTCACCAAAATCGTCGTCACCATCGGCATCATGCTGGGCCTCATTGCGCTGGCCCAGTGGATCTGGAGCCCGGGCGTGCCGCGCACCGACGGCCTGTTCTTCGGCAATTCGGCCAAGTTCAAGCTCTTCGGCGTCTACGTCACCGACCACGAGGCGATCGCGCTGGGGTGCGGTGTCCTCATCGCCGTGGGCATCCGTCTGCTCTTCACCAGTACCCGCACGGGTGTGGCCATGCGCGCCGTGGTCGACAACCCGGCGCTGCTGCAGCTCAACGGCGGGCGACCCGAGCGGCTGGCCGCCTTCTCCTGGGCCCTCGGAGGGGCATTGGCCGCGCTGGCCGGCATTCTCATCACGCCGATCAGCGGGGGCACGCTCGACGTCCACGTGCTGACGCTGCTGGTGCTGGACTCCATCGCTGCCGCCATGTTCGGCCGACTCCGGAGCATTTGGCTCACCTTCGCCGGTGCCCTGGTCCTCGGGCTCGCCAGCACCTACGTGCTGGGCTACTTCCCCGAATCGTGGTCGTGGGCCTCGAACTTCCGTATTGCGTTGCCGATGATCGTGCTCTTCGTGGTCCTGATCGTGCTGCCCCAGGACCGGCTGCGGGGAGCGACGCTCCTGCGCACCAGGGAGCGCTTCACCGTGCCGACCATGCGCTCCGCCGTGACCTGGGGCGTGATCCTGCTCGTCGTCGTGGTGCTGCTCGAACAGATCATGGATTCGAGCGACATGGGGTCACTGACCGTCGGCATCATCTTGGGCATCATTGCGCTGTCCCTGACCCTGCTGACGGGCTATGCGGGCGAGATCAACCTGGCCCCGGTCTCCTTCGGGGCGATCGCCACCATCATTGTGTTCCACCTGGGCCTGTCAGGCTCGGGCCTCACCCAACGGATCACGTTCTGGGGGCTGCTCCTCGGGATGGCGGTGACGGCCGATCGTCGGCGGCCTCATTGCGCTGCCCGCACTCCGCCTGCGCGGCCTCTATCTGGCGCTGGCCACGCTGGCGTTCGGCGTCTTCGTCTCCGACATGATCATCGCCGACATTGCGCCGCACGTGTTCCCCATCTTCCACTGGAACTACTCCATCTTCCCGAACGGCACGCTGCAGATTCCGCCGCTGAAGCTGGGTCCGATCGATCTCAGCTCGTCGAAGACATTTCTCACCACGGCGACCTGCATCTTCATTCTCATTGGCGTCGGGCTGATCGCACTGCGGCGCAGCAACTACGGGCGTCGCCTGACGGCCATGAAGGACAGCCCGGCCGCGGCCGCCACGCTGGGGCAGAACCTGATCAAGCTGAAGCTCTCGGTGTTCATGATTTCGGCGGCGATTGCCGGGCTCGGTGGCGTGCTGCTGTCGAGCGCGTCGGTGAGCGTCAACGCCGACACGTTCATCATCTTCATCAGCCTGGCCCTGGTGATGCTGACGGTGGTCGGCGGCATCGGGAACGTCGCGGGCGCGCTGATGGGAGGGATCCTCGCCGGGACGGCGTTCCAGGCCCTCACCACGACCTTTGGGAACCTGAGCACGGACGCCGGCGGTGGTGGCTTCTGGAGCGTCATGGCCAACCTCTCCCTGGTGGCGCCGGCGCTGATCGGTGTGAGCCTCGGCCGCAACCCGAGCGGAGCGGTCCCCGACATCGTGGCGCGGTACAAGCCGCTCTGGCAGGCCAAGGGCGTGCTCCTGCTCGGCATCATGGCTGAAGTCGTCGCCTACCTGCTGGTACTGACCAAGGTGATGGGGAACTGGTGGTTCGTGCTGGCGACGCGCCCTCATCGCCATCGCCCTGCCGGCCGTGGGCCGGCTGGTGGAGCCGGAGGCGTTCCGCAACCCGGCCAAGCCCGCCCGATACGGGAGAAGCCGGTACCGGTGCGCGGCCGGCGTCGAACCGCTCGTGGAAGGGGCGGTCGATGCCCGTCCTTGAGGTCTCAGAGGTGTGTGTGGCCTTCGGCGGGAACCAGGTCCTGACCGAGGTCTCCCTGACCGTCGCCGAAAAGGGCGTGACCGGCCTGATCGGGCCGAACGGCGCCGGCAAGACCACGCTGTTCAACGTGGTCAGCGGTCTCTTGGCACCCAAGTCAGGGAAGGTGGCGATCGACGGCCACGATGTGACGAAAGCGGGACCGGCGCGGCGGGCCCGGCGCGGTCTGGCCCGGACCTACCAGCGACTGGAGCTCTTCACGTCACTCACCGTGCGGGACAACATTCAGGTGGCCGGAGAGATCCGCAACTCCTGGAGCCGGCGGGGCCGGATCAACGTCCCCGCCGAGACGGACCGCACCATTGAGGTCGTGGGACTGGGCGACGTGGCCGACCGCGAGGTGAGCGAGCTGCCGACCGGGCGGGCGCGGGTGGTCGAGCTCGCACGCGCCCTGATGACCCAACCCAGAGTGCTGCTGCTCGACGAGCCCGCCTCGGGACAGACCGAACAGGAGACCGAGGCGTTCGGCCGGCTCCTGCGTCAGCTCGTGGACGAGCGTGACCTGGCCATCTGTCTGGTGGAGCACGATGTCGGTTTGGTCATGGGTACGTGTGAGCACATTCACGTGCTCGACTACGGCCAGGTCATCGCCAGCGGGACACCAGAGCAGGTCAAGAACGACCCGATTGTGGTGAACGCCTACCTCGGTGCACCGTGAGCGAGACCGCATCCCGGAACGGCGCGGCTGGCCCTCCCATATTGGAGTTGCGCGACATCCGGGCGGGCTACGGCCCGATTGAGGTCGTCCACGGCGTCAGCCTGGAGGTCGACAGCCGGATCGGTCATGGCGCTGCTCGGCCCGAACGGGGGCGGCAAGACCACAATGCTCAACGTGTGCGCCGGCACCTTGGCGCCGAACAGCGGCGCCGTCTGCTTCGAGGGCGCCATCGTGACCGGAGCGTCGGCCGACGACCGGGCCCGGATGGGCATCTGCACGGTGCCCGGAGGGACGCGGCATCTTTCCCAACCTGACCGTGCGCGAGAACCTGCTCATGGCCACGCAGGTCGGCGTGCCGATGGATCGCATCGAAGAGGTCGCGTTCTCCCAGTTCCCCCAGCTCAGCGGGCGGCGGCGGCAAATGGCGGGGACGCTCTCGGGAGGCGAGCAGCAGATGCTGGCCCTGGCGCGCGCCTTCGCCACCGACCCGAAGCTCCTGCTCCTCGACGAGCTCTCCATGGGGCTCGCCCCGATTGTGGTCGGGCAGCTCTACGACAAGGTCCGCCAGCTGGCCGAGGCAGGCCTCTCCATCCTGCTGGTCGAACAGTTCGCCCGCACGGCCCTGCCCATCGCCGACAGTGCGGCCGTCGTGCTCCAGGGCGTCATTGCGCACAGGGGATCCCCCGCGGAAATGGAAGAGGCTCTCTCCACCAGCTACCTCGGCTGAGGGCCGCGCGCGGGCGGCGACCCGTCGTGATGCCAAAATGCACCATGACACGGGGCGGCCGTGGGCGTGAGGCGGCACCGGGGCGGCCGGCATGAGGAGCCTCCTCGAGGTCGACGCACGCCCGTTTGCGCAGGGAGCCGGCCCGGCCACCCCGCCTCCCACGCCGGGCCAGGTGGATGCTCGGCCTCGGCGCAGGCGCGCTCTTCGCGGCGGCATTGGGATTTCTGTTGGCCGACCAGGTCCAGGCACGCGATCAGTACGAGCGGACGCACACGGCGCTCGGCGTCACGCAGCAACGGACGCGCACCGTCTCGGCGCAACTGCAGGAGCTCAGCCGTGGCCTCAGCGTCCTCAAGACACAGGTCGGCAGCGACACCACCGCGCTGAGCCAGGACAGCTCGCAGCTCCTGGGCGCGCAGACGTCGTTGTCCGCCGCGCAGGCGCACGTGACCCAGCAAGCTTCGCTCATCACCTCCTTGCAGAGCTGCCTGGTCGGCGTCGAGCAGGCCTTGAACGAGCTGGCCATCGGCAATAGAGCCAGCGCCATTGCCGCCCTCAATGCCGTCTCGGCGAGCTGCACCAGCGCGGAGGCCTCCAGTGGCTGAGCGCAGCGGGCACCGGCGCCACCGGTGGGTGGTGGGAGCGGCCATCGTCATCGGGGTCGGCGCGCTGGTGGCGGCCACGTGGACCGACATCGACGCCCGGACACAGAGCCGCGACGAAGGAGCGGCGCTCACCGCTGCGAACGCGCACCTGGCCGCGCTTCGCCATCAGGTGGCGGTGACCCGGTTCGCCGAAGCGGTCACCAAGTCCAAGCGAGACGCGTTGCAGGGCTCGATCGCCTCGACGATGAGCCAGCTCGCCGTCACCAACGGGTCGCTGGCCAATGCGAACGTGCATGCCTACGTGCAAGGCGTCGGCATCGACACGCTGCAGACCTGCCTCGGTGGCGTCAAGCGCGCGTTCGGCCACATCACCGCCAAGAACAATGCGCAGGCGGCCAAGGACATCACGTCCGTCTCGGGCGCCTGCACGCAGTTGGCCGGCGGTGCCAACACCGGCCTCGTCTATCCCTTCGACTTCCCCGACCCTTCAGTCATCCTCGTGGACGACACCTACTACGCCTACGCCACCAACTCGGTGGGCGGGAACATTCAGATCATCGACTCCACCGACCTCACGCAGTGGAATTCGGTGGGGAACGCCCTGCCGAATCTCCCCGCCTGGGCCACGTCCAACTACACGTGGGCCCCCGCCGTCGCCATGATCGGTGGCACCTTCGTCTTGTACTACGCGGTCGACGTCGCCGGCACGGGCCAGGAGTGCATCTCCGTCGCCACGGCCGGCCGGCCGCAGGGCCCGTTCACCGACCGGTCGACGGCGCCCCTGGAGTGCCAGAAATCGCTCGGCGGGTCGATCGACCCGGCGTCGTTCATCGACACCAACGGAACGCCGTACCTGGTGTGGAAGTCCGGCGGCCCCGGCTCGTCCCGAATCTGGTCACAGCAACTTGTTCCCGCGGGCACATCGTTCGTCGCCGGCACCAACCCCACCTCCTTGTTGGTGCCGGACCAGCCCTGGGAGGGCACGACCGTCGAGGCCCCGGACATGGTCACGACGAGCGGGCACTACTACCTCTTCTTCTCGGGCAACGACTGGGACAGCGCCAACTACGCGGTGGGCGTGGCAACGTGCTCGGGCCCGTTGGGTCCGTGTTCCGACGCCACACCGAGTCCCATCCTCTCGAGCGGACCGGCCGTGGCGGGGCCGGGTGGCGAGTCGATCTTCGCCGATACCTCCGGGAACTTCTGGATCGCCTTCCACGCCTGGGTGCCCGGTGCGGTGGGATTCCCCAACAGCCGTGACCTCTACCTCCGCCGCGTCACGTTCTCCCCCACCGGGGCCACGGTGACGACGTCCGGCTAGGTCAGCGCCCGGCCGCCAGTGCTTCCGCGCGCCGGGCGATTCCCGGCGCGTCCAGGGCGTCGCACAGCCCTGCGAAGTCGTCCGTCGGTCCCCGCCACCGCAGCTCGTCGACATCGACCAGCAACGAGCGGTCGATCCGCAACGTCGCCAGCTCCTTGAAGAGGCCGGCGGCGTCACGACCCTCCCGCAGGGTCGCCGCCAGCTTGGCGGCGCCGCGGACGACAACGTCCCAGTCACGGGGGTCCGGTGGGACCTCCTCGACGTGGTGCCATCGGGCCAGGACCGCTGCGGCCGACTTCGCTCCCCAGCCCGGCAGTCCGGGGAACCCGTCCGCGCTGTCGCCGACCAGCGCCAGGTAGTCGGGGATGGAGGCCGGGCCGACCCCGAACTTGGCGGCGACCCCACCCTCGTCGATCACCACGTCCTTGCGCCGGTCGAGCTGCACGACACGGGTCCCGCGCACACATTGGCCCAGGTCCTTGTCGGGGGTGCAGATGATGACCTGCTCCACCGCAGGATCGTCGGCGGCGACGGCGGCGCCGCTCGCCAGGGCGTCGTCCGCTTCGAGCTCGACCATCGGCCACACCACGACGCCAAGGGCGCTCAGCGCCGCCTCGAGCGGCCAGGCTTGCGACCACAGGTCGGGGTCGACGCCCTCTCCCGTCTTGTAGCCGGGCCACAGGTCGTTGCGAAAGGACTCAATGACGTGGTCGGTCGCCACCCCCACATGGGTTGCCCCCTCTCCCAGCAGCTGCAGGACGGAGCTCACCACGCCCCGCACGGCGGCGACTTCGTGCCCGGCCGCGGTGCGGTGCGGGGGGGCGCCGAAAAAGTGGCGGAACAGCTCGTAGGTGCCGTCGACGAGGTGCACCTTCATGGCAAAAGCAACCTACACCGAGTGATTTGATGAATCCGAAGAGGACCGCCGACACGATCGTCACGGTCGCCCGAAACGATGGAGGATGCTCCTCCTCCAGCGGGACCATCCTCCCTATCGGGCTCCGCTCGGCGCTGTCATCGTGGACCCATGACGGTGATCGATGCCGAGGCGTTTGCGGCCATTGCAGATGGTCGACACATGCCAATTGTGACATCAGCGTACGACCGATCGCCCCGAGCGACGCCGACGCACTCGTCCGATTCCACGAACAGCTGAGCGACCAGACGATTCGCCTGCGCTACTTCAATCTGCACCGCAACCTGGCGCCCGACGAGATCGCACATCTCACGACTGTCGATGGTTTCAATCGGGTCGCTTACGTGGTCGAGCACAAGGACGAGATCGTCGGAGTCGGCCGCTATGACCGGTGCGCCAAGCCCTGCCGGGCTGAGGTCGCCTTCGTGGTGGCCGACGAGTTCCAGCACCACGGACTGGGCCCAATGCTCTTGGAGCGACTTGTGAAGACCGCGAAGCTCGCCGGCATCGGGGAGCTCTGCGCGTCGGTGCTTGCTGAAAACGCCGGCATGCTCGCCGTGTTCCATTGTGCGGGCTTTCCGTTCACAGAGGAGCACGTCAGTGACGTGGTCGAACTCACCATGGAAATCGGCCCGAGTTGCATGTGACCAGGTGGTGAAGTCAGAGCGGGACGGCCCAGAGGAGCCGTGTCCCGCCGCCATCGCGAGGGTGGACCTCGAAGGTTCCGCCAAGCTTCACTGCTCGCTCGCGAATATTGACGAGTCCGAGTCCGGGTTGGGTCAGCGGCAACTCCATGCCCGTGCCGTTGTCCTCCACTTCGAGGACCAGCCGATCGGTCACCACAAGTCTCACCGCATAGGTCGTGGCCCCGGCATACTTGCCGGCGTTCGTCAGGCCTTCTCGCACGACGGCGAGTACCTGGTCGCCCACATGTTGGGGCACGGTGTTGTCGACGGCCCCCTCGAAGCGCACCTCAGGGCGGCTCCCGAGATTTCCCGCCATTTCGTCGGCGAGGTGCACAAGAGCCTGGCGGAGCCCGCCTGGCAGGGCCGAGTCCCCCAGCTCGAAGATGGCCGAGCGGATCTGGGTGATGGTCTCGTCGAGATCATCGATGGCCTTGGAGACCCGTTCGACGACCAGGTCCCGCTCGGGGAGGCGCGCCGCGCCCTGGAGGTTCATGCCGACGGCGTAAATGCGCTGAATGACCCGGTCGTGCAGATCGCGGGCGATGCGGTCCCGTTCGTCGAGCACGCTCATGACGCGGACGCGGTCGTGGAGCCTGGTGTTCTCAATAGCAATACCCGCGGCGAGCGCGAGAGCTTCGGCGAGGGCCTCGTCCTCGTCGGTGAACTCGGTCGCACCGTTTTTGTCCGTCAGGTAGAGGTTGCCGTAGACGTCGTCTCGGACACGCACGGGGACGCCCAAGAAGGAGGTCATGGGCGGGTGTCCGGGAGGGAACCCGTAGCGGCCCGGATGCTCTTCGAGGTGCCCGAGGCGCAGCGGTGCGGGCTCGGTGATCAGGAGACCCAGCACGCCCCGGCCCGATGGGCGCTCCCCGATGACTTCCTCTTCCGCCTCACTGAGACCGACGGTGATGAACTGTTCGAGCCCGGTGCGGGTCTCGTTCAGGACTCCCAAGGCGGCGTAGCGGGCACCGACGAGGGCTCGGGCCTCTTCGACCAGGTGCGTGAGAAGATCAGCCAACTCGACGTCGGCGGTGATCATCAGGACTGCTCCCATGAGTCGCCCGAGCTTCTCAGGATCGTTCACCCGCGTATAGGGCACCGCGGGGAGCGTATCGCCGATGCACGGCGACTTCGCGGGCCCGCGAGCGGGACTGGCAGAATGACCGCGTGAGTATCCGCGTGTTCCTTCTCGATGACCACGAGCTGGTCCGTGAGGGCATCCGGAGCCTGCTCGAGAGCGACCCCGACATCGAAGTCGTCGGAGAGGCCGCTACCGGTGCCGAGGCGCTCACCAGGGTGCCCTTGGCCAAGCCCGACGTCGCCATCTTGGACGTCCGCCTCGAGGATGGAAACGGTATTGAGGTGTGCCGTGATCTGCGCTCGGCCATGCCGGATCTCGTTTGCCTGATGCTGACGAGCTTCGCGGACGACGAGGCCATGTACGCCAGCGTGATGGCGGGGGCGGCAGGCTATGTGCTCAAGCAGATTAAGGCCCGGGACCTGATCGACGACGTGAAGAAGGTGGCGTCGGGAGCCTCGCTGATGGATCCGCGGGCAGTGGCCCGGGTAGTCGAACGCATCGCCAACCCGCCCAAGGGCGATCCCGCTCTGGCGTCCCTCTCGCCACAAGAGGCGCGCCTCTTGGAGTTGATCGCGGACGGCAAGACCAATAGGGAGGCGGCGGCGGCACTCATGCTCAGTGAGCACACGATCAAGAATCGGGTAACGGGACTCCTCCGCAAGCTCCAGGTGAACAACCGCACCGAAGCCGCCATTTACGCCACGAAGCTCAAGAACCGGGACTAGGCAGTCCCCGGAATCGTTGGGCTCCGATGGAGGAGCTCCGAGATCGACACCGCGGCGCTCCAACTCGCGCTCCAAGCGTTCCCGCTCCATCTTGGGGTGCACGAAGTTCGTCGGCGTGACGTCGATGCCCCGTCGAGCGGCCAGGCAGACGAGCGAGCGGTCATAGGCGATCTCGGCGACCAGGGCGGTCTCTGACCAGACTCCCGCCCCGAGGTCGTGAGCCGGCAAGGCGGCGCGGCACCGGCGGACGTGGTCGAGCAACGCTTCGTCGTCGAGGGCAGGGTCGAAGAGGTTTAACGCTCCCGAGAGAAGAGTGACGTACATGCTCACGTCCCCAGTGTGCACGTCGGCCACGGGTTTCCACTAGGGAAGATTTTCCCATTCGTCAGCGCGACCTCGACACACGAGGGACCTTCTTCCCCTTCGAAGGGAAGTTCGCGCCCATGTCAACGCAGGTCGACGCGCTCAGGATGGATTCAGATCTCCTCACTGCGAGGGATCACAAGACAAGGAGACTCAGATGCGACGCAAGGTTTTCGACAAGCTGGCAAGTGTGGGCGGTGTGGTCGTTGTGATCGTGCTGGCCGTTGCCGGCGCCCTCCTGATGTTCGGCTACAGCTTCGCCAACAACTACGTGCACACGCAGCTCGCAGAGCAACAGATCACCTTCCCGACGACGGCGGCCTTCGCCCACCCTGACGGTCAAGAGATCACCAAGTCCATGACCCCCACGGTGTCCCAATACGCCGGGCAGCAGTTGCTCACCGGTGCCCAGGCGCAGGTCTACGCCAACGACTTCATCGCCGTGCACCTCCAGGGCATCGGCGGCGGCAAGACCTACTCGCAGTTGAGCGCAGCGGCGCTGGCGCTGCCCAAGGGTTCGGCGGCTTACACCGCAGCCGAGGCCAAAGCGCAGACCGTCTTCCAGGGCACCACGCTCCGAGGTCTGTTGCTGGAGGCCTACGGCTTCAGCTTGATCGCCATGATCGCGCTGTGGTGCGCCATCGCCGCCTTTGCACTCGCCGGCATGATGGCAGTGTTGGTCGGACTCGGGTTCGCCCACGCCCGGCGCACTGGCGACACCGATGAGCTGATGCCCAGCCACGCTCCGCAGGGGATACTCGTTACCGCATAGGCCAGCGAATCTCTCCAGTGAGGAGGCAACACCCGGCCCGCGTAAGTGGGCCGGGTGTTGTGCGTCTCGGCTCTCTCAGTAGAGGACAGATTCGGCCACGGCATCGCGAGACAGCGCCCTGGGCAGAGCTGTCACCGGGTCGGGCGGAAGGCGCTCGGCCTCGTTCTCGGTGCGGGCCATGGCCGCGTCGTAGGCGGCGACCGCGTCGGGCAGGTCGGTCGAGACGACGCAGCAGATCGGCCCGGACGGCGTGAAAGAGGTAGTACGACTGGAGCGGCAGACCGTCCACCGCCGCCAATCCGGCCGCCGGGCCCTCGACCTCGGCCAGGGCGACGGCGCGGTTCAGCGCCACCACCGGTGACGGGTCGAACAGGAGCAGCTGGTCGTAGAGGGCCAGGATCTGGCGCCAGTCGGTGTCCGTTGCCAGCGACGCGTCGCTGTGGACCGCGTTGATGGCTGCCTGGACCTGATACGGACCGGGGAGATTCCTTCGGAGGCAGAAGCGAACGAGCCCCTGACCCTCGCGGACCAGATCGCCATCCCAGAGCGTGCGGTCCTGCCGGTCGAGCGGAACGAGCGCGCCTCCCGCGCCGGTGCGGGCGGGCCGCCGGGCGGCAACGAGGAGGAGCAACGCCAGCAAGCCGACCACCTCGGGCTCGTCGGGCATGAGCTCCCGCAGCGTTCGGGCCAGGCGGATCGCTTCGGCACACAGGTCGTCGCGGACCAGGGCGCCACCCGATGTGGCGGCGTAGCCCTCGTTGAAGACGAGATAGATCACGGCCAGCACGCCGGTCAACCGGTCGGGCAATTCGGCGCCGCTCGGGACCCTGTAGGGAATGGCGGCGTCGCGGATCTTCGCCTTCGCCCGGACGATGCGTTGGGCAATGGTCGCTTCGGGCACCATGAAGGCGCGGGCGATCTCCGGCGTGGAGAGGCCGCCCAAGAGGCGCAGCGTCAACGCGACCCGCGCCGTCGGCGCGAGCGCAGGGTGGCAGCACGTGAAGATGAGGCGGAGGCGGTCGTCGGACACGGCGGATTCCTCTTCGATGTCGTCGGCTTGGGTGAGCAGCGCAGTTGCTTGCGCCTGGCGGTCCTCACGGGACGCCTCCCGCCGGAGGCGGTCGAGGATCCGGCGCCGGGCCGTCGTGATGATCCACCCCGCCGGGCTCGGGGGCAGCCCGTCCTCGCGCCACCGCACCGCGGCCACCGCGAAGGCGTCCTGCACACCGTCCTCCGCCAGATCGATGTCACCGAAGACCCGGATCAGGACGGACACCGCCCGGCCGTATTCGTGTCGGAAGACCTGCTCGATCTCGGGCTCGCCGACTGTCGTCACACCGGGGGCTCCTCCTGGAAGGGCCGTACCTCGACGCGCTCACCACAGGCCACGGCGGCCTTCTTGGCCCAGGCCAGCGCCGCATCGAGGTCCTCCGCCGCAATGACCCAGAACCCGCCGATGTGCTCCTTGGACTCGGTGAAGGGCCCGTCCGTCACCAGGAAACTGTCGCCATCGGCCTCGACGACCGTGGCCGAGTTGGCGGGGAGGAGCCCGCCGCCGAACACCCAGGCTCCCGCAGGCCTGCATCTCCTCGTTGAGCAGCGCCGTCTGTGCGAAGGCCTTCTGCGTCTCGTCGGGGGGCCGCGGGGGCGCGCCCTCGATCATCGGGACGCTGAGCATGTACTGCCTCATCACCGTTCTCCTTCTCGTTGTCGTCGTGTCGTGTGTCGTTCGTCGATTTCGGTTCGGACCGGTACGCCTACCGAGCGGCCCGGTAGGTCAGGATCACGATGCCTTCGCCCGACAGTCTTCACGTCGTCCAGAGCCAGCACCGGCGGCTCGGAGACCTTTCCGAAGAGCCGCTTGCCCGTGCCGAGCACGATCGGGAACACCATGAGCCGGAGCTCGTCGACCAGCCGATGCTCGAGCAGCGTCTGCACCAGGGTCGCGCTCCCGGCCACCAGGATGTCGCCTTGCAGCCTCTCCTTCAGCGCTGCGACCTCGCTGACCACGTCACCCCTGATCACCGTGGAGTTGTTCCAGGTGGCGTCCTCGTCCCGCATCGTCGTGGAGACGACGTACTTGGGCATGGCGTTCATGGAGTCGGCGAAGCCGACGGGGTCCTCCATGGTCGGCCACGCCTGGGCAAAGGCCTCGTAGGTCACCCGGCCGAGGAGCTGTGCCTCCGATCCTTTGAGCTCGTCGAGCTTGAACTGGTCTCCCTCATCCCCGCGGTTGAACCGGAAGGTCCACCCCGCGTGCTCGAACCCTTCAGCTCCGCCCGGGTCCTCCATGACCCCGTCCAGCGAAACGAATTCGGTCACGACGATCCTGCCCATGATGCTGCCTCCGTCACTCGGTCGCCCCGGCCCAGCGCCGGCGGTCACCGTCTATACGAACGGCACCGCCCGAAATCGACAGCGGCGGCGATGTTTCTTTTCAGCTGGTCAGGGCCGCCACGGCCTCCACTTCGACCAGCTGGTCGGTGGAGCCCAGGACACTGACGCCCAGCAGGGTCGCCGGCGGCTCGTGCGAGCTGAACCAGCGGTGCACCACGCTCCAGGCCGCGTCGAGATCTGAACGCTCGCTGCTCGCCACGTAGACGGTCACCTTGACCACATCGTCCAGCCGCGGCACCGGCGGACTCGAGCGCAGTCCGGAGATTCGCCATGGCGGCCTCGGCCTGGGCCGTCACGTCTCCGGGTGCCACCGTGGCCCCTGCGCTGTCGAGCGGGCAGGCGCCCGCGGTGAAGACCAGGAGCGGCCGATCACTGGTGACCGCCGCGTAGGCATACGGAACGCCCGGCGCGAGACCAGTGGGGCGATCGGAGTCGGGCGATGGCCGGTCCGACATGGGCGTCGAGCCTGTCACACTTGCCGCACCGATCAGCCCGGGGGCTCCTCAATCTGCTCCATGAACTCGAGGCGTATGCCACCCGGCGCCTCCACGAAGGCGATGCGCCGGGTGCCGAACGTGCCGCTCACCGTCCTCGGCCCCCAGAGCACCTCGTGGCGCGCCAACTCGGCGTCGAGATCGTCGACGAAGAGGGCAGGGTGCAAGAACCCCTCGTCGGGCAGCGTGCACGCGTCCTCGTAGATCGCCTTGGTGAAGAGGGTGAGCGAGAGCACGCCGAGCTGCACGTCGGCCCGGCGGCCGTTCTCCCACGCGATCGGCTCGGTGACCGTGGCACCCGCCGCCTCGTACCAGGCGCACGCCCCTTCGAGGTCGCTGACCTTGACGGCCAGGTTGGCCAGCCCGGTGACGGCCATCAGTGCAGCGGTGTGCCGTAGAGCGAGCCGAGATCCTCCGCGATGAGCTCCAGGCGCACGCCGTCGGGATCGGAGAAGTACAACGAGATCTCACTCTCGATCTGCGTTGGGATGCCGGCCTCGTCCAGGCGTGTCCGCGCCGCGTCCCACTGGGCCCGGTCGATGGAGATGGCGAGGTGGTGGAAACCGCCCAACACCTCCGCGTAAGGCCCGAGACCGAGGTCAGGGAAATCGAAGAAGGCGAGCGTGTTGTCATGGCCGAGGTCGAAGAAGAGGTGCGTCGACCCCTTGTAGTCCCGGTTCTCGAAGAGCTCGGCCAGCGGGAACCCGAGCAGACCCTGGTAGAAGCGGATGGTCTGCTCGACGTCGGAGCACAACAGCGCCACATGGTGCACGCCGCGGGCAGTCGACCGCGGGCGATCCCCCGGTTCCCGCAGGTACGTCGCGCGGAGGCGCTCCCGCTCCGCCGCCGCGGCCTCGAGGTCGACGGTCACAACCCGAGGAGCCACGCCGCGTTGGCCCCCAACATGTTGGCCCGAGCTGGTTCGTCCAGCCCCGCCACGGCGCGTTGCGCCTGCGCCATCGGGTCGGCCACGCCTTCGGCGTGGGGCCAATCGCTCCCCAGCATGTACGTGTCCTCGCCCACCTTCGGAACGAGACGGTTCGGCATCTCGTAGGGCAGCGCGGCCACCCGCACCTGACGCAGGAAGTAGTTGGACGGACGATCCGACAGCTTGTGAAAGGGCTCCCCGTGGCGCTGGGTGTAGAAGTCCGACGCGCCGTCAATGTGCAGCAGGAATTGCGGTACCCAGCTGGCCGTCAACTCGACGACCCCGACGCGAAGGTCGGGGAACCGCTCCAACGTGCCGGTGAGGATGAGGTTGGCCAGGGCGACCGCCGGCGCCAGGTACAAGAAGATGGAATCGAAGAGTTGCTCGCCATCCTCGTGCTCACCGGTCCGCCAGGCCGGGTGGAGCGGGCTCTCGAAATCCGAGACGTGGAAGACCGGCGCCACGCCCTCGTCGCTGAACGCAGCCCAGACAGGGTCGAAGTCCGGATGCGAGAGCGGCTTCCCGTCCACCGGCGCCGGGGCGATCATGGCCAGACGCACGCCCTGGGCGCGCACACGACGGATCTCGTCGGCGGCCCAGGCCGGATCATGGAGGAGCACATGGGCTACCCCGAAAAGCCGGCCGTTCCCATCGGCGCAGACGTCGGCGACGAAGCGGTTGTAGGCCCGCGCGTTGGCCCGCTGCGCGTCCCGGTCCGACGCCAGGCGCTGTTCCCACAGCAGGCCGTAGTTCGGGAACAAGACGGCGGCATCGAGCCCGAAGGCGTCGAGCGACTTCGAGTCGGGCGCCGGCCAGGCGATACGAGTCGGGCACCAGCTCCTCGAACGGCGCCGGGGCGCGCTCACCCCGCAGGCGTCGCATGCGGTCGTCACCGATCAGGCCCGACCGCTCCGGGATCGGGACCTCCAACGGCGTCAGCCGGTTGCCCCGCCAGGCCAGCCAGGGCCAGCCGGCGTCATCATCGGCGATGGAGAGCGCATCGGCCTCGCTGCGCCGGGTCGATGTAATCGGTCCAGGTCGTCCGCGACTCGAACAGGTGCTGGTCGACATCGATGGTCTGCAGACTCACATGCCCTCCCGGGCGCACAGTACCAGTGGTCGTTCGCAGGGTCCCGCAGGACAGTGGACCTCTACGAGCCGATGGCGCCGCGGATCTCCCGCAACCAGGAGTCCGCCGCCTGCCACGCCGCGTCGGCCTGACGCCGCTGCTCGGGCCCGTGCTCGCCGGCGGCCGGGTACGAACCGAGGAACTTCACCCCGGCCAGGCCGGCATGAAGGTCCCGCAGGCAGTCCGCCACGACCTCGTCCCCCACATGACCCGACAGGTCGATGACGAAGCAGTAGTCACCCAGCGCCTGCTTCGTCGGGCGTGACTCGAGCTTGCTCAGGTTGATGTTGCGCGCCGCGAACTGCCCGAGAATGCCGTGCAGGCTCCCGGGGTGGTCGGCCCGCTGGAAGCAGACGATGCTCGTCTTGTCATGTCCCGTGGGCGCCGGGACGCGGGTCCGGGCCACCAGGACGAACCGTGTCTGGTTCTCCGGGTGGTCCTCGACGTCCTCCGCCACGATGGCCAGGCCGTACCGCTCGGCGGCCAGGCGGGGCGCAATGGCGGCTTCCCCGGCGGCGCCCGATTCGCCCAGGAGCCGCGCCGCATCGGCGGTGGAGTTGGCCGCCCGCTGCTCGGCGTCGGGCAGGGTCCGGGCCAGGTACTTCTGGCACTGGGCCAGCGCATGGGGGTAGGACGACACCGTCCGGATGGCCGCCAGCCCGGTGCCCGGGCAGGCCATGAGGTGGAGATGGATGTCCATGACCACCTCACGCTGAATGTGCAGGTCGACGTCGTGAATGAGGCCATCGATGGTGGCGCTGACCGTCCCCTCGATCCCGTTCTCAATGGGCACGAAGCCGAGGTCGACGTCGCCCCGGGCCACGGCGTCGAGGACGGCGGAAATGGAGGCCATGGCCCGCAGATCCGCCGCGGCCAGGTCGGGCTGGGTCAGCAGCGCTTCCTGGGTGAAGGTCGCTTCCGGGCCGAAGTAGGCCACCGAGGTCGCAGGCGGGTTCACAGTTGGGCAGGATAGAGCAGGTCATGGACGCCTCCTCGCTTCGCGCGCTCATCGAAGACGTCGCCGCCGGGCGCTGCCCGCCCGACGACGCCGTCCGCCAGCTGCGCCGCCTGCCCTACTCGGACCTGGGGTTCGCCCGGGTGGACCACCACCGCGACCTGCGCCTCGGCATCCCCGAAGCCGTCTACGGACCCGGGAAGACGCCGGAGCACTGTGCGGCCGTCGTCGGAGAGCTTCTGACGGCGACCGAGGGGCCCGTGCTGCTCACCCGGGCGAGCGAAGCGCAGGTCAAGGCGGTCACCGCCGCCGGCGTCGCGCTCGGCGTCGGGCCCGGCACCGTGTCCGAGAGCGGGTCGCTGGCGACCGTGGTCTTCCGCCCGGCGCCGCCGCGAAAGGGGACGGTCGTCGTCATCACCGCCGGCACGGCGGACCTCCCCGTCGCCACCGAATGCACGGCGGTGCTCGAGGCGCTCGGCTTCGCGCCACGCTGCTCACCGACTGCGGTGTGGCGGGTCTGCACCGGTTGCTCGCCGAAGTCGACACGCTCGCCATGGCGGACGCCGTCGTGGTCATCGCCGGCATGGAGGGCGCGCTGGCCAGCGTGGTGGGTGGCCTCACACCGGCCCCCGTCGTCGCCGTCCCCACCAGCACGGGGTACGGCGCCGCGTTCGAGGGCGTGACCGCGTTGCTCGCCATGCTGTCCGCCTGCTCCTCGGGCATCACCGTCGTCGGCATCGACAACGGGTACGGCGCCGCCTGTGCCATCGCCCGGGTGCTGCCGTGACCGACACGTTCTCGGGCCCCTCGACGGTGGCCTGGTTCCACTGCTTCGCCGGCATTGCGGGCGACATGGCCCTGGGCTCGCTGGTCGATGCCGGCGCGGACGTCGACGAGGTCCGTGCCCTGCTCAATCGTCTGGCTCTCCCGGGCTGGCACCTCGAGTTCGAGGAGGGCCTCCGCGGCGGCATCGCCTGCACCCGCGCCATCGTCGGAGGTGACGACGTGGTGGTGCGCACGCACGGCGTGATCGCCGCCCTCATCGAGGACGCCGCCCTCCCCGCCCGGGTGACGGCGCGCGCCCAGGCCGTCTTCCTCAAGCTGGCCTCCGTGGAGTCCGCCCTGCACCGTCGCCCGATCGACCAGGTCCACTTCCACGAGGTCGGCGGGCACGACGCCATCATCGACATCGTCGGCACGGCCGCCGCGCTCGAGGTGCTCGGGGTCGACGAGGTCTGCGCCTCGGCGGTCGCCACGGGGACCGGCATGGTGCGGAGCGCGCACGGCCGGCTGCCGAACCCCGCACCGGCGACCGTCCGCCTGCTCGAGGGCATCCCCTCCTACGGCCGCGACGTCGCCATTGAACTCACGACCCCGACCGGCGCCGCGTTGCTGGCCGCGCTGTCGACCGCGTTCGGCCCGCTCCCCGACATGACGGTCGCCTCGTCGGGGTTCGGCGGTGGCGCCGGCGAAATGGACGACCTGCCGAACTGCACCCAGGTCGTGGTCGGCCGCCGCTCGCCGCAACGTGCCATCGGAGCCGGACAGGACGCACTCCTGCTCGAGACGAACCTCGACGACGTGACGGGTGAGCAGCTGGGTCTGGCCGTGGCGGCCGCCCTCGACGCGGGGGCGTTCGACGCCTGGGTCAGCCCGGTCATCATGAAGAAGGGCAGGCCCGGCCACGTCCTCCACGTCTTGACCGACGTCACGCTCGTCGAGGTGCAGCGCGCCGAAATGCAGCGCGTGACCGGCACCATGGGGATCCGCGCCACCGCGGTGGAGCGCTGGCCGGTCGCCCGCTCGCTCGACCAGGTCACGGTCGACGGCATGACCATCCGGATGAAGGTCAGCAGCGGACGGGCCAAGCCCGAATTCGACGACGTGGCGCAGGTGGCGGCCAAGACGCGGACCGCTCCGCACGAGGTGGCCAGCCGGGCCGAGGAGGCGTGGCGCGCCGCGCAGCGACCGAGCTGGGACCCGGAAGGTTCGCCCGCCTGATGGCGAGCGCGATGTTCCACTACGACGAGGCGATGACCGACCTCATCGTGGCCGCGTGCCGGGAACGGCTGTCCATGGACCCGGTCGCCCTCGATTTCGGCGGCCTCGTCGAGTCGCTCGACGCCGAACTGGCCGGGCTCATGCGGGCCGAGGGGAACGACGCGGCCAAGGTCCTGGAGCTCTTCGTCGACAAGCTGTCGACGGCGGTCGTCTCGTGCGACAGCCCGCGCTTCTTGTCGTTCATTCCGGCCGCACCCACGAAAGCCTCCCTCCTCTTCGACATGTTCGTCTCGTGCTCGTCGCTGCACGGCACCTCCTGGCTCGAGGCGGCCGGCGTCGTGGTCGCCGAGAACCAGGCGCTCGGCGTCCTGGCGGCCCAGGCCGGCCTGCCCGATGAGCGCCGGGGGCTGTTTCGTGGCCGGCGGGTCGGCCGGGAACCTCTCGGCCCTCATGGTGGCCCGCGACACCGCCGGACACCGGCGCCAGACCAATCCGCCCCTCCGTCCGCTCGTCGCGCTGAGCGAGGATGCCCACTCCTCGGTGGGGAAGGCGCTCCACGTGCTCGGCGTCGGCACGCTGACCGTGGCGCCCGAAGATCACCGCCTGACCGGCGCGGCACTCCGTGCCGCCTTGCGCGAGGATCCGCGACGCGACGACGTCATCGGGGTCGTGGCCACGGCCGGGACGACGAACGCCGGCATCGTCGACGACCTGGCCGGAGTGGCGGACGTGGCCGCCGAGCACTCCCTGTGGTTCCACATCGACGGTGCCTACGGCGGCGCCGCCGCCCTGTTCGCGCCCTCCGTCCGGGACGCAGTTCGCCGGATTCGACCGGGCCGACTCGTTCATCGTCGATCCGCACAAATGGCTCTTCGCGCCCTTCGACTGCGCCGCCCTCGATCTACCGCCAGCCCAACCTGGCCAAGGCCGTGCACACCCAGGACGCCCAGTACCTCGACGTCCTGCACAGCGGGAAGCCCGAGGAGTGGAACCCGAGCGACTACGCCTTCCACCTGACCCGGCGCGCCCGGGGCCTGCCCGCTGTGGTTCTCCCTGGCCGTCAACGGGCTCGACGCCTACCGCGACGCCGTGGAGGCGGGGCTGGCCATGGCCCAGCCGGGCGGCCGAACGGATCGTCGCGTCGCCCCACGTCGAGCTGGTGCGCGAGCCCGGGCTCTCCATCGTGCTGTTCCGGCGCCACGGATGGGCCAAGCTCGACTACGAGGACTGGTCGGCCCGCCTGCTCCACGACCAGATCGGCTTCGTCACGCCGACCACCTGGGAGGGCGAGACGGTGGCCCGCTTCGCCTTCCTCCACCCCAACACCACCGTCGAGATGGTCGACGAGATCCTCGGACTCAATGGCTGACGCGTGACCAGGCCCGCTGCAGCACGATGCCCAGCGTCTCGACGTCCTGCGCGCCCGGCACGGGCCAGGCGCCGCCGATGAGGAAGTAGGGGACGCCGGTCACACCGAGCTCCGTGGCTGCGGCTTCGTCGGCGCGGACCTCCTCGGCGTAGGCCGCGCCGGCGAGCACCTCCTCGGTAACGTCGTCGCGGGGACCCCGACCGAGCCTGCGATGTCCCGCAGGACCTCGTGATCCGAGAGCTGCCGCCCCTCGCTGAAGCGGGCGGCGAACAGCTGCCGCACCAACGGTGCCTCCCATGCCGTGCCGCGCGCGGCCTCGGTGAGCCGGTGGGCGTCGAAGGTGTTGCCCAGGCGCACCCGATCGAAGTCGAAGGTGAAGCCGACCTCGGCGCCGAGCGCGGTGATCTGCGCGTGGCCGGCCCGGCACCTGCTCGGCGGCATGCCGTACTTGCGGCTGACCGCCTCCTCCGACGAGGCGGCGCTGCTGGCCGGTGCTCTCGGGTCCAGCTCGAAGGCGCGGTGCACCACCGTGACGGCGTCGCCGTGTTCGAAGCACGCAGGGCGACGTCCAGGCGGGCCGGTGCCGAGCGCGCACCAGGGGCAGGCGTAGTCGGACCACACATCGATCTGCATGCACCGATCACCTTATGGCGGGGGACGGCGCCTTTCTGCGCCCGGACCCGCGGCCGCCACCTCGAGGTCAGGCCGATGCGAGGGCGGCCTCGAGGAACATCCCCGCGGCCAGCAGTCGCTCCTCGCTCTGCGCCGGCCCGATCAGCTGCATGCTGGCGGGCAGCGGCCCAGCCGTCGGCACGGGCAGCGACGAGGGCCGGGACGCCCGCCAGGTTGACCGGCAGGGTGCAGCGCGAGACCAGGAGGTCGTCCCCGTCGTCGAGGTGCGGCGGGAAGATGCTCAAGGTCGGGGTGACGAGGAGATCGACCTCGGCGAAGGTCCGCTCCAGCGCCTCCTTCCATGCACGCTGGACCGCCCAGGCCGCCTCCACGGTGCGCTCGTCGAAGGACCCACCGAGCTCGAGCCGCCCGCGCACGCCGTCGCTGATCCCCTCGGGGTCCTCGGCCACCAGCGAGGCGTCGGACTGCCAGGCCTCGACCACGAGCAGGAGGCCGGCCTGCAGCGTGGCGTCGTCCCAACCCGGGACCTCCAAGTCCGCGCCAGTCCCACCCCACCAGCTGCAGGGCCCGGTCGAGCGCGGCCGTGATGGCCGGATCCGCCTCAATGGGCAGCGCGGCCCGATGACCAGGTCGGACACCGCCTGGCCGGCCACGCTGAACCCCGGCTCGAGCAGCTCCATCCCCGTGACCAGGCCGGCGACGGTGCGGGCCATGGGGCCGACGGTGTCGAAGCTGGGCGCCAGCGGCCAGACCCCGTCGAGCGGGATGCGGCCCCAGGTCGTCTTCAGGCCGGTCGTGCCGCAGCAGGCGGCGGGAATCCGGACGGAGCCCCCGGTGTCGCTGCCGTAGGCGACGTCCGCCTCGTCGGTGGCGACGGCGACGGCGGAGCCGCTCGAGGAGCCGCCGGGGACGCGGCCGGGATCGAGCGGGTTGACCGGCGTCCCGTACCACTGGTTGACGCCGGTCACGCCGAGGGCGAGCTCGTGCAGGTTCGTGCGTGCCGACGATGCGGGCGCCGGCCTCCCGGGCGCCGGCCAGGCAGGCCGCGTCCCGCGTCGCCGGCATCTGCCCTGTCCGCCACGGCACGGCAACCAGCGGTCGTCGGCTCGCCCACCATGTCGATCAGGTCCTTGACGGCGAGGCGGACGCCCGGGCCCGACGTCTCGTAGCGGGTGATGAAGGTGGTCATCCCCTCATTGTGTCCGGAGCGCCGCCGGCCGTGGACGGAGCCTAGGTCGTGGGCGTCGTGAGTGTTGTCACGGTGGCGCCGGGCGGCAGCTGGAACAGCGACGGCGCAGGCGACGACGAGTAGTTCGGTGATCTGGAAGCTCGTCGAGTCGGAGGCGACGCTGACGTAGCCGAGGATGCCCTGCGACGTGCTGCAGATGGTGCTGGTGCCCGGCACCCCCTTGGCGACCAGGTCGACGCACTGCATGTCGAACCCGTTGAGCGACATGGTGGAGGTGGTCACCTTGTCCCCCGCGAGCCCGGCCACCAGCGAGACGCCCTTCAGGAAGGAGATCCAGTGCGACGGGGTGTAGAGGTCGAAGATCTTGTTCTGCGTGGCGGCGTCGGCCTTGCTCAGCTTCTGGCACGACCACGCACCGGCAGACCCGCTCTGGTTGCACAGGTACTCGCCCGAGGAGTTCACGATCACCTGGACGTTGGACGCGTTGGATCCCGTCTGCGTGTCGTGGAAGGCGAGCCCGCCGCTGGACGGATCGACGGCGTACACGACCGTGGCGGGCGAACTGCCCGTCGTGGCGTAGGTCGCCTCGAAGGGCGCGTTCGTCGTGGACTGCAGGTTCTGGGTGAACGAGTCGATGGTCGCCTTGTTGCCCTCGACGGTGTGCACCGCCTGCTTGATCTTGCTCACGACGCTGCAGCTGGTGGCCAGGGCGCCGACCACCACCAGCAGCGCCAGGACGAGCAACCCGATGCGGCTTCGCTGCGCCATGCCTGCCTCCTCCGGTGAGACCGTCGGGAGAGCGACGGCAAGCCGGTGCGAAGGTTACGACAAGCCCGTACCCGCAGCGCGGCAAGACAGGGGCGAATGAGGAGCGAATCGGCGTCAGTTCGTCTCGGCCGGAGAGGGTACGGCTGCCGTCCTCCAGCGCCACGACCTCCTGGCGCCCCCGCTTCAGCCCGAAGAGGGCGACGACGCCGGCGAAGGCCATGATCCCGCACATCACGTAGAGCACCGTCTCGGTGGACTGCGCGAAGGCGAGCGAGACGAAGTGCGGGATCGACTTCACCGAGCCGCTGCCCTGCTGGCTCTGCGTGATCCGGTTCGCCTCGGCCAGCGGCGTTCGGGTCGCCCATCTTCCGGAGCGACGTCGGTCAGGTGCGACCGGTAGGCGAACAGCTCAATCGTCCCGAGCGCCGCCAGGCCGAGGCTGGCCCCGTAGTTCCGGATGGTCTGGGTGATCCCCGTCGCCTCGCCGTACGAGAGGTTGCCCGCCCGGTTCACCGCGTCCGTGTTGGCCGGTCCCAGCATCATCCCCATGCCGGCCCCGGCCACAATGACCCAGATCTGCTGCTTGCCGAAGGAGAGCGTGGTGACCTTCGACGCCCACAGGCCGAAGCCCACCGCCGCTATGGCGCAGCCGAGGACGACGGCCCGCTTGGCCCCCTCGCGGTCGAGGATCCGGCCGCCGATCTGCGCCAGGACGACGAAGCCGAGGAAGAAGAACAGGAGGAAGATGCCTGCGTTCGAAGCCGTGTCGTGCAGCGAGATCTGCGCGTACTCGCTGGCGAAGAAGAAGATCGGGATGAACGCCATCATGGCGATCAGCAGCACGATGTTCTCGACCGCGAAGGCGCGTATGCGGAAGATCTTGACCTTTATCAGGGGCGACTCCGTCCGCATTTCGACCAGCACGAAGATGCCGATGATGGCCAGGCCGGCGAGGATGCAGATCCAGGTGAAGGGATTGCTCCAACCCCACGGAACGGATTGCTGCAGGCCGAAGATGCTCAGGCCGATACCCGCCGCAATCAGGACGGCGCCGCGGTAGTCGATCGGAGCCTTGCGGTACTGGGTCTTGGGCTTGGAGACCGCAATCAGGACCAGCGCAATGATGGCCACGGGGATGTTCACCCAGAAGATCGCCCGCCAGGTCCACTGGGTCAGGAAGCCGCCGAGGATCGGGCCGATGGCCGTGAGCCCCCCGGCGATGCCGAAGAACAGCGCCAGCGCCTTCCCGCGGTCTCGCAGAGGGAACACGTTGACCACGATGGCCAGCGCCGCCGGGAACATGAGCGCACCGCCGGCGCCCTGAATGACCCGGAACGTGACGATCCACGCCTCGGCACCTGAGCCCTTCGGCGTCAGTCCGCACATGGTCGACGCCACCACGAAGATGATGACGCCGATGACGCAACACTTGGTGTGCCCGTAAATGTCCGACAGCCGTCCGCCCAGAGCGAAGAGCGCCGCCAGGGCGATCAGGTAGCCGTTGACGACCCATTGCACGCCGGTCGAGGTCAGTCCGAGCTCGCGCTGAATGTTCGGGACCGCGATGGAGACGATCGTCTGATCGATGAACGTCATCGAGACCGCGAAGATCATGGCGGCCAGCACCCAGTTGCGCCCCGTCATCCCGTTGCCTCCTCCGCTGCCGTTCCAGGAAAACCCTAACGGGGTCGACTGCGTCGCGAGAGGTTCTCCCGCCGGTCGTCCCCGGGGAGGTATTACCGAGCAGTCATTGGGGGACCGGCGCACCCATCGACGCCATCATCTGTTCGAGCGCGGCCTGATCGGGACCGACGAACGGCGACGCGGCCCGGGCCGCGTCGAGGGACGCAAGCATGCGGTCGAGCGACGCGCCGGACGCTGCCGGCAGATGGCTACTCAGGACATGGCCGGGTGACAGTCGGCGGACGGCGTTGAGGTCCTTGGCGAAGATGCTGCCGTCGACCTTGCACAACCACGGGGAGTCGGCCATCACCCAGAACATCTGGCCCTGTCGGAGCTCCTCGTCGGAGAGGTCTTCGGCTCTCTGCGGAACGTCCGCCAGGAGCGCACCGAAGCAGTCCGCGCTGAACAGAGCATCGGACTTGTCGTCGTAGAAGCCGGTCGTCACCGGATTGTCGAAGACGGGGGGCGTGAAGGCGGTCAGGGTGCGGTCGGGCAGGCTGATGGTCTGGCCCGGGTTCACGAGGTACACGCGGTCCATCGGGAGTGGTGCCGTCAAGCCCATGATCCCGACGCCGAGAAACGTCGTGATAACGGTGAGGCGCGGGTTCTCGTCCAGCAGTTGGTGCAACGACCCGATGTGGTCGAAGTCGGTATGGGTGAGCCAGATCCACCGGAGGTCGGATGGATCGATCACCGAGCGTAGCGCCGTCATGAATTCCTCGCTCTGCAGCACGGTGCCGGTATCGACGAGGACGGGCTCGCTTCCGTGCAGGACGAACGCGTTGATCGGCACGAGCCCAAGTCCGGGGACCGGGAAGTTCGTCGTCAACACGTCGATGCCTGGGGCAGCTTGGTAGGTGGTGATCATGGGGTAACTCCTTGTACTCGCATGGGGAACGACAAATCCGGAACGAAGGCGCCGTCGAACATCACGGCCGACCGGCCTCGTCGCGCGCTTCGGCCATGGACTTCAGCCGGGTCAGCGTGTGCTCCATCCCTTCGATGAGCTCGCGGGCCCGGTTGGTCGGGACGTCGACGATGCGGGCCCACAGCGGGAATCCGCTTCACCTCGTAGGACTCGGTCACCCGGGTGCCGCCGTCGATCGCTTCGAAGCGGTAGCGCCAGACGGTCGACTCGTGGCCGCCCTCCTCGGTGACGAAGGCGAACTCGCGCCCGGGATCTGCCACCAGCACCCGGCCCCGGCGCGACCACTTCATGAGGCCGCGGGGCCCGCCCTTGTTGTGGCCCACGAAGGTGGCCCCCGCGGCCGGACCGCTCGCCCCGCCCTCCCACTCGACCCGCTGGCACTCGGGGCTCCACTCGCCCATACGGGGCAGGTCGGCCACCAACCCGTAGATGCGTTCCGGCGCTGCGCTGACGACCGTCTCGGCGCTGTCCTGGGTCAACCACCATCTGCTGCTCTTGTCGGCCACGTCGCTCCCTCCTCGACTCGTCTGTCGATAAGCTAATGGTATTAGCTATTGCTGTCAAGACATTCTTTTGCTATACTTCAACGACAGTGACCAAGACCCAGATGGATGCTTCCACGGCCGCTGGTGCAGGACCCTCCCCGAACGGACCGTCGGGCACGACGGCGCCAGGAGACGATTGAGGAGATCCTCGACATCGCCCGCCAGGTCATGACCGAGGAAGGCGTCAACGGGCTCAGCCTGGCCGAGGTGGCGCGGCGCCTCGGAGTGCAGCCGCCGTCGTTGTACAAGTACTTCCCCTCGCTGATGGCGATCTATGACGCCATCTTCCGGCGCGGCCAGCTCGACAATCTGGCCGAGCTGCGCCAAGGGATGGCGGGAGCCGAGCCCGGGCTCCCCGCCCTCATCGCCGGCCTCGAGGCGTCCGGACGTTGGTTGCTGGCCAACCGCGCCGTGGCCGAGTTGCTGTTCTGGCGCCCGGTCCCGAGCTTCCACCCGTCCGAGGAAGCGTTCGCTCCGAGCGTGGAAATGGTGGAGCTCCAACGTCGCGCGCTGGCCGATGCCGTCGCGGCCGGGCAGCTCGGTCCCGCGGCCAACGACGAGGACGCGATCTACATCGTGTCGACGCTTGATCGTCGGCGTGCTCAGCCAGGCCATCGCCAACGAGCCCGATCTCCCGTGGGGCGAGGGACGGTTCACCCCCACCTTCGCCCGCCTGATGCGTCTGTTGCCCGCTGCGTTCCCACTGGCGTGACCGCGTCCACCGCGACTGACGCCCCGCCCCGCTCGCGACTGGACCGATTCCGTTAGCGGCGCTTGTCCGTCCGTTGTCCTTTGACCGCCGACGCGGCCTCGGGTCGGGTACCGTCGCTGCGGCAGGGAGGGGGCGCTCGTGCGACGACACAGGATCGCGGGACCGGTGGCGTGCATGGCCGTCGGAGTGATGTGGCTGAGCATGGTCGTCGGGGTCTCCTCCGCGACGGCGTCCGCCGGCACGCCCGTGCCGGGCGCGCCCAACTGCCCGATGTTCCCGGCTGACAACGTCTGGAACACGCCCATCGCGTGACTTGCCCGTCAACCCGAACAGCGCGGCCTGGATGTCGAGCATGGACGCATCGACGACGAATCTCCACCCCGACTTCGGGCCCTCGGGCGACCCCTCCAATCCCTACGGCATGCCCTACACCGTGGTGTCCCCGTCACAGCCCGAGGTCCCCATCACGTTCCAGTACGCCGGCGAGAGCGATCCCGGGCCGTACCCGTTCAGCGCGAGCACGCCGATCGAAGGCGGTCAGCAGTCGACCGGTGACCGGCACGCCATCATGGTCAACCCGGCCACGTGCACCCTCTACGAGCTCTACGACGCGCAGTACAGCGCGTCGGGCTCGACGGCCGGCTCGGGCGCCATCTGGAACCTCAACTCGAACGCGCTGCGCCCGGCGGGGTGGACGTCGGCCGACGCCGCCGGCCTGCCGATCCTGCCGGGGCTCGTGCGCTACGACGAGGTGCAGTCGGGCGCCATCACCCACGCCATCCGCATGACGGCCGAGGCGACCGACACCTCGTACCTGTGGCCGGCCCGTCACGAGGCCGGGACGTCGTCCAACCCGAACCTGCCGCCCATGGGAGCCCGCTTCCGGCTCAAGGCCAGTTACAACATCTCGGGCTACTCGCCCCAGGCGCAGGTCGTCCTGCGGGCCATGCAGCAGTACGGCCTGATCCTGGCCGACAACGGATCGAACTGGTACTTCGGCGGGACGGCGGACGACAGCTGGCCCGCTGGCGCTCGTCGACGAGCTCAAAGAGGTCCCGGCCAGCGCCTTCGAGGCGGTCGACGAGTCGTCGTTGATGGTCGACCCCAACTCGGGCCAGGCCCGGCAGCTCGGTGCCTCCGTCAACTGCGGATCCGACCCGGGCTACCGCATGGTGGCGTCGGACGGCGGCGTCTTCTCGTTCTGCCAGACCTTCCTCGGATCCATGGGCGGTCAGCGCCTCAATGCGCCGATGGTGGGCATGGCCGAGACGCCGGGCGGCAGCGGCTACTGGGAGGTGGCGTCCGACGGCGGCATCTTCAGCTACGGCGACGCCGTGTTCCACGGCTCGACCGGATCGCCTCCACCTCAACGAGCCCATCGTGGGCATGGCCGCCACCCCCGACGGCGGCGGCTACTGGTTGGTCGCCTCCGACGGCGGCATCTTCAGCTACGGCGACGCGCGCTTCTACGGGTCGACCGGGTCGCTCCATCTCAACAAGCCCATCGTGGGCATGGCCGCCACCCCCGACGGCGGGGGCTACTGGTTGGTCGCCTCGGACGGCGGCATCTTCAGCTACGGCGACGCCGCCTTCTACGGCTCACGCGGCGGCCAGCCACTCAACAAGCCGATCGTCGGCATGGCGTCGAGCGCGTCAGGGCACGGCTACTGGCTCGTCGCCTCCGACGGCGGCATCTTCGACTACGGCGACGCGGGCTTCGATGGTTCGGCGGGCTCCATCGCTCTCGCCAAGCCGATCGTGGGCATGCAGGCGACGTCGGGCGGCGGTGGCTACTGGTTGGTCGCGTCCGACGGTGGCATCTTCAGCTACGGCGACGCCGTGTTCAACGGATCGACCGGCGGTCTGGCCCTCGACGCGCCGATCGTGGCCATGGGATGAGGGGCGCCCCGCGGTGAGAACGCCACGCGACACGCCTCGCCGGCGGCGTGGTGGCCAGCTGCGCTCCTTCTCGCGGGCATCGTCCTGGGCCCAGGGCAGGCGAGCGGCGCGGCCACTCCCACCTCGGCTCCCGAGGCGTTCTGTCCGGCCATGACGAAAATGGCCGACGCCGGTGAGGCGTTCGTGGTGCACCCGAGCCAGGTGGCCGCGAACCGTGCCTCGTTGGCGGCGCTGGTCGCCACGAACGTCTTAGGGCAGAACGCTCCCGCCATTGCCTCGACCGAGGCGCACTATGCAGAAATGTGGGCGCAGGACGTCATCGCGATGCGCAAGGACGAGGGCTCGTCGTCCACCGAAGCGAAAGTGCAACGAAGGCGACGGTGGTGCTCGAGAGCCTCGAGGCCGACGTGAAGAGGACCTGCCCGGCCAGTGCAGAGGCGTTCAAGCAGCTGATCGCGCTGGAGAAGAAGGCGAACCTCGGCCCGTAGCGGCCGGCCGCATCAAGGCGAACCGGTCTCGAGCGTCCGGCGGTACACGTTCGTCTGGCGGGCCTCGAAGCCCAGGCGCACGTAGAGCCGGTTGGCCGCCTCCCGGTCGGGCCGCGACGTGAGGTCGACGGTGCGGGCGCCGAGTTCGGCGGAGCGGTCGAGCGCCGCCTGTACCAGGGCCGCCGCCACGCCGGCTCCCCGGGCGGCGTCGTCGACCACGACATCTTCTATCCAGGCCCGCACGCCCGTCGGGATCTGGAAGGTCGCCAGCGTCAGCATGCCGACGATGACGTCGTCGTCGCGGGCCACGAACAGCGTGGTGGCACCGTCGGCCACAATGCGCTCCAGGACGGCGCGGCTGGGCGGCGGCGAGGACCGGGAGAGCTGGGGCACGAGGCGGTCGACCGCCGCGCAGAGGTCGTCGTCGACCGCGCCGGCGGCCTCGACCGCAATCACGACGTCGCCGACTCTCCCCGCCACATCGGTTGGCGCACGCTGTCGTAGAGCACGTCGCGCCGCTCGCCGTTGATGGCGGCGAACACGTGCTCGCCCCAGCGGTCGGAGCCGACCAGGGGCTGGGGCAGCGTGTCACGGGTGAACCAGCCGACGTCACGCGTCTCGAGCGGGTGCGGCGCCAGCTCGCCACCCACCGCCTGGCAGTAGAAGAGGAGCGAGTAGAGCGGCACCCGGGTGAAGCCCAGACGCAGGCCGTCGAGGACGGCGATCAGGCGCACCGGCTCCGCAATGATGCCGGTCTCCTCCTCGACCTCCTTCACGACGACCTCGGCTGCCGAGTACCCCACGTCGCACCACCCGGTCGGGTACAGCCAGATGCCCGAGTCGGCCCGCTGAATCAGGAGCAGCTCGCCCTTGTCGTTGCCGACGGCGGCGCCGACCGCGACCTTGGGGGTGACGTAGCCCGGCACGCCCTTGCCCACGGTGTCCATCCACTCCTGGACCAGGGTGGGGGCGTAGTCGGGGTCCTCGTCCGCGCCGTCGGCCTCGGTGCGGATGTCCGCCGCCACCTTGAGGATCTCCTCGAAGCGCTCCTTCTCGTAGAGGCTCTCGGTGAAGCCGAGGCCCGTGCGGGCGATGCCCGAGAGCGTCTCGCTCCAGCGCAGGAGCGTCTTGAGGGGGACGTCACGGTCCGAGCTCGGGTCCACGAGCGTGACGCTACCGCGACCCGCCGCCTGGGCCAGAATGGGGTGTGTCCGTCAACGAGGATTGCCGTCATTACGTGATGCGGACCACACCGCGGGGCGACCGACTCGAGCGCTGCAAGGTGGACGCCAACGAGCCGCTCCCCTTCGCCTGCCCCGAGGGCTGCGTCTTCTACGAGCCCCGCCGGGTCTCCTCGGCCGGGTGGCAGGTGCCCCAGGCACCCGACGAGGGCTGAGGCGCCCCGCCCGTCAACCCTCGAGCACGTCCCCCAACAGGTCGACGGTGATGCCCTCGCCGCGCAGCCAGTCCAGCGCCGCCTCGACCTGGCCCGACTGCCCGTCCATTTCGCAGACGATCCAGCCGCGGTGCTCCTCGACGTCCGCCCGGCGGATGTCGGGATCCACGTCGAACCGGCGCACCAGGGTGGCCAGCACGGCCCGCCGCACCTCGGACTCGGGGAACGTCAGCTTGACCTTGACCCGGACCTCGCTCACGGCTCCTCCTCGCTCGCCTGCGCCACGGGCAGGCCCCGATTGAGGCTGCCCGAGCGGAAGCCCTCCAGATCCAAGGCCACGAAGCGGAACCCCGCCGCGCGCACGGCCTGCCACGACCTCTTCCCGGCGCGCGACCACCTCGGCCAGCACGGCGGGCTCGACTTCGAGACGGGCCGCGTCGCCGTGGTGGCGGACGCGCAACTGCCCGAACCCGAGCGCCCGCAAGGCCGACTCGGCGGCCTCCACGGCGGCCAGGCGCCCCAGGGTCACCGGCGTGCCGTAGGGCAGGCGCGAGGCCAGGCAGGCCGCGGCGGGCTTGTCCCAGGTGCGCAACCCGAGCTGGCGCGACCAGCGCCGGATGTCGTCCTTCGTGAAGCCCGCCTCCACCAACGGGAAGACGGCCCCGGCTGCCGCTGCAGCCGCCTGGCCGGGCCGGTGATCACCCAGGTCGCTCACGTTCACGCCGAGCACGACCGTGGCGCCCTCGGCCGACGCCAGCGGGCCCACCGCGTCCATCAGCGCCGTCTTGCAGCGGGCACAGCGGTCCGGGCCGTTGGCCACATACGCCGCGTCCTCCATTTCGCTGGTCGGCACGCCGAGCCAGCGCAGGCCCCACTCGTCGGCCAGCGAACGGCAATCCGCCTCTTCGGCGCCGGCCAGCGACGGTGACAGCGCGGTCACGCAGAGCACCGCGTCGCGCCCGAGCGTGTCCTGCGCCACCTTGGCCAGCAGCGAGGAGTCGGCGCCGCCGCTGAAGGCCACCACCACCCGGCCGAGGCGGCGCAGCGCGTCCTTGAGCTCGTCGAGCGAAGCAGTCGGCGGTCGTGCGCGGTCGGGGCGGTGGCGGTCACGTCGGGGCTCAGGCGCCCAGGGCCGACAGCACGTCGTCGAGCCCGCCCACCATGCCGGTGTAGAAGGGCCCGAACTCGGCATAGAGCGCGGAGGCCTCGTCGAAGCGCATTTCGTAGACGCACTCCTTCAGGTCGTCGGGATGGACACCGAACAGCGTCACCCCCCACTCGTAGTCGTCGAGACCCGTCGAGCCCGTGATCACCTGGGTCACGCGGCCGTGGAAGGTGCGCCCCACCTTCCCGTGGCCCATCATCAGCTCCTTGCGGGCCTCGAAGTCGAGGGCGTACCAGTTGTGCCCCTCACCCCGGCGCTTGCTCATCGGGTAGAAGCAGAACGCCTCCTTGCCCTCGGGGGGCAGCTGGGGGAAGAGCCGGGCCTGGCGCAGCTCCGCCGGGACCCCGGCCGCGTACTCGGAGACCTCGGTCAGCGACACGTAGGACTCGACGGCCACCACGCCCGACGCCGCCACCTCGGTCTGCAGGCGGCGCAGGCGCCAGCTGTCGGGGCCGAGCGCCATCAGCCCGAGGTCCGCCTTGTGGCCCAGCAGCGCGACCGGCACCACCTGGTAGCCGTCCGCCTCGGCGGCGCTCACGGCCTTGCGCAGGGCGTCGGCGTCGAAGTCGGGGGCCAGCCGGCAGAACAGGTGGAGCACACCCCAGCCGGTCGTCGGGGTCAGAGCCACGCCGTCAGTGTAGAGAAGGCATCCATGCCCGAATCACGGGCCCCGGATCGCCCGTCCCGGCAGCCCGGATCAGCGTGCCGGAAATGAACAGTGTCCCGGAAATGACAGTGCGCCCGGCCTGAGGGCCGGGCGCACTGCATCAGCCTCGGTTGGGGGTGAGGCGAGTCCCAGTGTCACCCCGGGCTGTTGCAGCACCGTGGCAACGGGGTGACAGCCCCACGCCCTGACCAGTTCTGGGCTGGTTGACCAGCCCTTCGCTGGTTTAGTAGTCGTCCATCCCGCCCGGCATGGCCGGGGCGTCCTCCTCGGGCTTGTCGACGATGACAGCCTCGGTGGTCAGGAACAGAGCAGCAATGGAGGCCGCGTTCTGCAGGGCAGAGCGGGTCACCTTGGCGGCGTCGATCACGCCGGTCTTGAAGAGGTCCTCGTACTCACCGGTGGCGGCGTTGAGGCCGTGCGAGCCCTTCAGGTTGCGCACCTTCTCGACGATGACGCCGCCTTCGAGGCCGGCGTTCACCGCAATCTGCTTCAGCGGCTCCTCGACGGCCTTGCCCACAATGCGGGCTCCGGTGGCCTCGTCGCCCTCGAGCTTGTCGGCCCCCTCGTAAATGGCGGTCTGGGCCCGCAGCAGGGCGACCCCGCCGCCGGGCACGACGCCCTCTTCGATGGCGGCCTTCGTCGTGGAGACAGCGTCCTCAATGCGGTGCTTCTTCTCCTTGAGCTCGACCTCGGTGGCGGCGCCGACCTTAATGACGGCCACGCCGCCGGACAGCTTGGCCAGGCGCTCCTGCAGCTTCTCCCGGTCGTAGTCCGAGTCGGTGTTCTCAATCTCGGTCTTGATCTGGTTGATGCGGCCCTTGATGTCGTTCTCGGATCCGCCACCTTCGACCACGGTGGTCTCGTCCTTGGTGATGACGACCTTGCGGGCGGTGCCGAGCAGGTCGAGGGTCACGTTCTCCAGCTTCAGGCCGACCTCTTCGGTGACGACCTGGCCGCCGGTGAGGATGGCGATGTCCTGCAGCATGGCCTTGCGGCGCTCGCCGAAGCCCGGGGCCTTGACGGCGACCGAGCGGAACGTGCCACGGATTTTGTTCACCACCAGGGTGGCCAGGGCCTCGCCCTCGACGTCCTCGGCGATGATCAGCAGCGGCTTGCTGCTCTGCATGACCTTCTCCAGTACGGGGAGCAGGTCGCGGACGGCGGTGATCTTCGATCCGACCAGCAGCACGTAGGCGTCCTCGAGGGAGGCCTCCATGCGCTCGGGGTCCGTGACGAAGTAGGGGGCGATGTAGCCCTTGTCGAAGCGCATGCCCTCGACGAGGTCCATGTCCATGCCGAAGGTCTGCGACTCCTCCACGGTGATGACACCGTCGCGGCCCACCTTGTCGATGGCCTCGGAGATCATTTCGCCGATTTCGGTGTCGGCGGCCGAGATGGAGGCCACCTGGGCGATCTGGCTCTTGGACTCGGTCTCCTTGGCGATGCCGTGGATGGCACCGACGGCCGTCTCGACGGCGGACTCAATGCCCCGCTTCAGCGACATGGGGTTGGCGCCGGCGGCGACGTTGCGCAGGCCCTCGCGGACCATGGCCCAGGCCAGGACGGTCGCCGTCGTGGTGCCGTCACCGGCCACGTCGTCGGTCTTCTTGGCGACTTCCTTGACCAGCTCGGCGCCGATCCGCTCGAAGGGGTCCTCGAGGTCGATCTCCTTGGCGATGGACACGCCGTCGTTGGTGATCGTCGGGGCGCCCCACTTCTTGTCGAGCACTACGTTGCGGCCCTTCGGGCCGAGGGTCACGCGGACCGCGTCCGCCAGCTTGTTCATGCCGGTCTCCAGGCCGCGGCGGGCGTCCTCCTGGAAGGCGATGATCTTGGCCATCTGGTGTATTCCTCCGTTAGCACTCTCGTCTTGTGAGTGCTAATAGGTAACCACCTTAGGGCTTCGTGCGCAAGGGCGACGCGGTCAGAACCGGGACCCGGCCCGGGACCCCCGGCTAGCCCCCGGCGACGGCGGGGACGATGGAGAGCGTCTGGCCGGGCGTGACGGGGGTGGCCAGGCCGTCGAGGAAGCGGACGTCCTCGTCGGCCAGGAACACGTTCACGAACCGGCGCAGGTTCCCGGCCTCGTCGAAGAGGCGTTCGGCCAGGCCCGGGTGCGCCGCGTCGACGGCCTTGAGCACCTCGCCGACCGAGGAGCCCTCCACCTCGACCTCGCCGGCGCCCCCGGTCAGGGTGCGGAGCTGGGTGGGAATGCGGACGGTGACGCTCATCGGGGGTTCTCCCTGTTCTTCTGGTTGCCGGTCTCGTGGTCGTCCACCGCGGCGTCGAAGGCGTCCAGGGTGGGGGCGATGGTGGCGGTGGGGGTGCTGCCCGGCGCTCCGGCCAGGGCCTCCACCGTCTTGAGCCCATGCCCCGTCACCAGGGCGACGACACGCTCGTCGGGGCGGATGGCCCCCGAGGCCGCCAGCTTGCACAGCGTGGCGATGGTCACCCCGCCGGCCGTCTCGGCGAAGATCCCCTCGGTGCGGGCCAGCAGGCCGATGGCGTCGATGATCTCGGCGTCGGTCACGGCGGCGCACGAGCCGCCCGAGCGGCGGATGACGTCGAGGGCGTACCAGCCGTCGGCCGGGTTGCCGATGGCCAGCGACTTGGCGATCGTCTTGGGCTTGACCGGCCGGATGGCGTCGGTGCCCTCGAGGAAGGCGGCGGCCACCGGCGAGCAGCCCTCGGCCTGGGCCCCGGAAATCCGGACCGACGGCTCTTCGGGCAGGAGGCCGACCTTGCCCAGCTCGGAGAAGCCCTTGGCCACCTTGGTCAGCTGACTGCCCGACCCGATGGGGACCACGACGTGGTCCGGGGCCTGCCAACCCAGCTGCTCGGCGATTTCGAAGGCCAGCGTCTTGGAGCCCTCGGCGTAGTAGGTGCGCACGTTGACGTTCACGAAGGCCCAGCTCGGGCGTTCGCTGGTCAGCTCGGCGCAGAGGCGGTTGACGTCGTCGTAGTTCCCCTCGACGGCGATCACGGTGCCCCCGTAGACCGAGGTCATGGTCACCTTGGCCGTCTCGAGGTCGTGCGGGATCAGGACGACCGAGTCCATCCCGGCCCGGGCCGCATGGGCCGCCACCGAGTTGGCCAGGTTGCCCGTCGAGGCGCAGGCGGCCACCTTGAAGCCGAGCTGGCGCGCCTTGGTCAGCGCGACCGAGACCACCCGGTCCTTGAAGGAGCCCGTGGGGTTGGCCGTGTCGTCCTTGATCCACAGCTCGCCCAGCCCGAGCTCGGCGGCCAGGCGGTCGGCCCGAATCAGCGGGGTGAAGCCCGCACCCAGGTCCACCGGCGAGGCGTCGTCGACGGGGAGCAGGTCGCGGTAGCGCCAGATGGAGCGGGGACCGGCCGCAATGCGCTCCCGGCTGACCGAGGCGGCGATCCGCTCGTAGTCGTAGGCGACCTCGAGCGGCCCGAAGCAGTAGTCGCAGACGTGCAGGGCTTCGGCGGGGAAGGCGCGCTGACATTCACGACAACGCAGCCCAGTGACAAAATCGACCATCGGTCCTCCTCATCGGTCGGGCATTGGCACCAGGTGCTTCGCACTGGTTGCCGCGACGTCGACGGGCCCGTCCCTCAGTCGCTCTGGATGATGGGATCAATGGTAGCCCCTCGGGGCCTGCCGGCTCAACGCGGTTCGGCTGCTTGAATCAGGGGCGTGGCGCAGACCTATCACCACGGCGATTTCCCCAGCCCACCGGTGCTCGAGGCCAAGGCCCGGACCGGCCGGACCGTCTCGGTGTGCATTCCCGCCCGCGACGAGGGCTCGACCGTGGGCTCGGTCGTGCGGGCGGTCGTGCAACCCTTCCTGGCCGCCAGCGGGGGGAACGGGCTGGTCGACGAGGTCATCGTCCTCGACGACGGCTCCCTCGACGACACGGCCGTGCAGGCCCGGGACGCCGGGGCCATGGTGGTGGCCGGGCCGGGCGGGGCCGGCGGCAAGGGACAGGCCATGGCGGCGGCGCTGGCCGCCGCCAGCGGCGACGTGATCGCCTTCCTCGATGCCGACGTGGCCAACACGACGCCGGCCTTCGTCACGGGGCTGCTCGGCCCGCTCCTCACCACCGAGCACATCGCCCTCGTCAAGGGCTTCTACACGCGGCCGCTGCACGGTGACCCCACCGGCGGTGGCCGGGTCACCGAGTTGGTGGCCCGCCCCGTGCTCGAGCTCCTCTTCCCCGAGCTGTCCTGGGTGCGCCAGCCCCTGGCCGGCGAGACCGCCGCCCACCGCTGGGTCTTCGAGAAGCTGGGCTTCGCCGGCGGCTACGGCGTCGAGCTGGGCCTGCTGATCGACGTGGCGCAGCAGCTCGGCCCCGACCGCCTGGCCCAGGTCGACCTGGGCGAGCGCATCCACCGCAACCGGCCCCTGCACGAGCTGCGGCCCCAGGCCGTCGACGTGCTGCGGGCCGCCCTCGAACGCGTCCCCCACACGCGCTGCCGCCGCACGCCCGTGAGGGCCCGTGAGCGACACCATCGTCGTCTCCAACCGCGGCCCCCTGACCTTCCGGGCCGGGGACGACGGCGCGGCTCGTGCCCGTGCCCGCCGCCGGCGGGCTGGCCTCCTCGCTGCACCGGCTGCTGGCCGGGAGCGGCACGACGTGGGCCTCGGTGACGATGGGGGCGGCGGACCGCGAGGCCGTCGCCCAAGGTCGCATGCACGAGGACGGGCTCCATCTCGTCCCGGTCGTCATCGACGACGAGACCTACCGCCAGGCCTACGACGTCGTGGCCAACACGACGCTCTGGTACTGCCACCACCATCTCTTCGACCTGCCGCACCGGCCCCGGTTCGACCGCTACTGGCGGACGGCCTGGGAGGGCTACCGGGCCTACAACCGGGCCATGGCCGATGTGATCGTGGCGCAGCGCCGGCCAGGGCGCCGCCGTCTTCGTGCAGGACTACCACTTCTCGCTGCTGGGGCGGATGCTGGCCGAGGCGCGCCCGGACCTGCGCACGGTGCACTTCTTGCACACGCCCTTCGCCGCGCCCGCCCTGCTCGGCGTGCTGCCCGACGACGTGGTGGCCGAGCTGCTCGACGGCATGGCCGGGTACGGGGCCTGCGGCTTCCACTGCCACCAGTGGGAGGCCGACTTCGTGGTCCTGCTTCGCCGCGGCGGGCCGGGAGGCGCCGCCCACCTTCGTGGCGCCGCTCGGGCTCGACGCCGGCGTGCTCGAAGAGGAGGCGTCGTCGCCGGCGGTCACCGAGGCGGCGGCGGCGCTGCGGGCCGAGGTGGGCGGGCGCCGCGTCATCGCCCGCACCGACCGCATGGAGCCGTCCAAGAACATTGTGCGCGGGATGCTCGCCTTCGAGGAGTTGCTGAGCACCCACCCCGAATGGCGCGGCCGAGGTGGTGCACGTGGCGCAGGCGTATCCCAGCCGGCAGGGGCTGGCCGAGTATCTCGCCTACGCCTCCGACGTGGAGCACACCGCGGCGCGGATCAACGAGGCCTTCGGCGACCGGGCCACCGGCTGGACGCCCATTGTGCTCTCGGTCAAGGACGACTGGGCCCGCTCGCTCGCCGCCTTGACGCTGTCCGACGTGTTGCTGGTCAATCCGGTGCGCGACGGCCTCAACCTCGTCGCCAAGGAGGGACCGCTGCTCAACACGGCCGACGGTGTGCTGGTGCTGTCACGCCAGGCCGGCGCCTGGGAGGAACTGGCGCTCGACGGCGAGGGCGCGCTCGGGGTCAACCCCTTCGACGTCTCCGGCACGGCCGACGCGCTGCACGCCGCGCTCACCATGGACGCTCCGGCGCGCGCGCGGCGGGCCGCCGCGTTGCGCGACGCGGTGCGCGGGCGCACCTCGGCCGACTGGTGGGCCGACCAGCTGGCGGCCGCTCAGCGCTGAGCGGAGCCAGCCGCGGTCGCCGCGGTCGCGATGTCGCGCAGCAGCGCCACCGCCCCGATCGCGCCGTCCACCGTCAGGTCCGCCGCCGCCGCGACGGCGGGCGGGCTCTCGGCATCGACCGCCGCCACCCGCACGGCGGTGCGCAGCGGGCCGCCGGCGTCGTGCAGCCTCTGCAGGGCGGCGAAGGCGGGGAGGTCGCCCACGTCGTCGCCGAAGGCGGCGGCGGCCTGCAGCGGCTCGCCCCGCGCCGTGCGCTCCGCCACCAGGGCGTCGACCACGGTTCCCTTGTCCACGTCGAGCGGGGGTCGCAGCTCGCGCTCGCGCCGCCCCTGCACCACCGTGAGGCCGCGCGCCGCATGCTGGCGCTCGGCGAAGTCCACCACCCAGCCCTCGTGCTCGGGCGCCTTGCGGAAGTGCAGCGTCACCGTCAGGCCCTTGGGCTCGACGTACACGCCCGGCGGCGCCGTGGCCATGGCCTCGGCCACCACCTCGTCGATCACCGAGGCCCAGGTGTCGTGGGCCGGGCCCTGCAGGGCGCGCTCGAGGCCGTAGAGGCCGGCCAGCGTCACGCCCGGCGGCGCGCCCAGGGCCTCGCTCGAGGAAGGCGGTGGGCCGGCCCGAAATGACGGCGACCAGTGCGAAGGGGACGGCGAGCTCGGCCACGAGCGCGGGCACGCCGGGCAGCGGCACCGCCTCGCGTGGGTCCTTCACGACGGCCGACAGGGTCCCGTCGAAGTCGAGGAACAGCGCGCCGCGCGCCGGGCTCGGCGACCAGCGGCCGCAGCAGTTCCGGCAGGCGCGCCGCGGCATCGCCTGGCCCGGACTCCGGCCCGGACAACGTCAGGTGGTCGTCGTCGTCGTCGAGGCCAGATCCGCGCCTATGACGACGACCACGTCGACGCCCGTGGCGCCGGTGACCGGTGTGGCGGTGGTGATCGGGAGCACCTGGGCCGGCTTGACGCCGATGGTCGAGGCGATGGAGCCCGCCTGCTGTTGCTGCCCTGCCGCGTAGTAGACGGCCGACGTGGGCACCGAGGTGGCGGCGTCAATCGGCGTCTTCATGGTCCAGCCACCGGCGCCGATGACCGTGCTGTAGTGGGCGGCCAGCCCGTTGACGCTGGTGCCGTTGGCGACCACGACGGTGGTGGCGCTCGGGGGCGCCGTGGTGGTCGTGGTCGCCTTCCCCTTGTGCCCCGCCTTGGTGGTGGTCGTATGGGCCGCCGTGGTGGTCGTCGAGGCCGCCGCGCCGCGCCGCCACCGTCGTGGTGGTCGCGCCGCCCGCGGCGGCCGTGGTCGGTGTGGTGGTCGTCGGTGTGCTGCTCACGCTCGGGCGCGTCCCGACCGACACGAGGATCGCCACCGCCACGACGAAGAGGATGATGACACCTGCCGCCCGGACGATCGAGAGCGAGCCCGACGATGCTGTCTGCGACTGTTCGTCATCCATTGAGGGACCAGCCTGCCCCGGCACCCTGACCGAAGCAAGCCTTTCCGCTGGTGGGACGGGTGAGCGGCCCGCAGGCCTGTAACCTGGGGCGGAGCGCCCGAGTAGCTCAGTTGGTAGAGCACTTCACTTGTAATGAAGATGTCGCGGGTTCGATTCCTGCCTCGGGCTCCCTGTCGTCGGACCCCGGTCCCAGCTCCCTCGCACGCGTGCCGGCGTGGTGGATGGGGCGCGAGCGGGTACAGATCAGGCAGCATCGTGTGCGTCAGCCGTGCGCACAGAGGGAGGACTCCATGCTGACTGACTTCAAGAAGTTCGTGTTGCGGGGCAACGTCGTCGACCTGGCCGTGGCGGTCGTGGTCGGCGTGGCCTTCACGGCGATGGTCACCGCGTTCGTGGCCGATCTCATCACCCCGCTCATCGCCGCCATCTTCGGCAAGCCCAACTTCTCCGGCCTGACCTTCACGGTCAATCACTCGCAGTTCAAGTACGGGTCGTTCCTCAACGCGCTGCTGTCGTTCCTCATCGTGGCCACGGTGGTCTTCTTCGCCGTCGTCGTGCCGCTGACCGCGCTGATGCGCCGGCTCAACGTCTTGCCGAGCGAGGAGCCCAAGCCCGAGACGCGCGAGTGCCCGGAGTGCCTGAGCGACATTCCGGTCGCGGCGCGGCGCTGCGCCTTCTGCACCACCGAGGTGGTGGCGGTGGCTTAGCGGCGAGTGCCGGCGCCGGCGCTGCGCTGGCGGGCCACCTCGAAGCAGGCGACCGCGCCGGCCACGCCGACGTTGAGCGAGGGCAGCGTGCCGTGCTGCGGAATGGCGGCCACCGCATCGCAGCGGCGGCGCACCAAGGGCGCCAGCCCCTTCTCCTCGCTGCCCACCACGAGCGCGACCGGTCCCTCACCGAGCGGCAGGTCGTAGAGCGACTGGTCCGCCTCGCCCGCCAACCCGATCGACCACACGCCGAGGTCGCGGAGCTCGCTCAGCGCGGCGGGCACGCCGCCGACGACGGCGAAGGGCAGGTGCTCAATGGCGCCGGCCGCCGTCTTGGTCACCGTGGGCGACAGCCGGGCCGAGCGGTGGCGCGGCAGCACGACGCCGGTCACCCCGGCGCACTCGGCACTGCGCAGGAGCGCGCCCAGGTTGCGCGGATCGGTGATGCCGGCCGCCACCAACAGGAACGGCGCGTTGCCCCGGCGGTCGGGCGCAGCCAGGTCTTCGAGCGCCACCGGTTCGAGGGGCCGGGCCAGCGCCAGCACGCCCTGGGGCGACTCCGTCCTGGCCTGCGAGTCGAGGCGGGCCCGCGGCACGGTCTCGACCGGGACCCGCATGCGGGCCGCCAGCTCCTCAATGCGGTCCAGCTGCGGCGAGGGGTCCTGGTCCTCGGCCAGCAAGATGCGGCGGACGGTGCGCCGCCCGACCGTGAGCAGCTCGAGCACGGCCCGCCGCCCCTCGACCTGGTCGCCGCCGAGCTCGCTGCGTGGGCCGGGCCGGCGATCGCCGTGCGGACCGCCGCCGTCCTGCCCCCTCTGTCCTGCCTGCCGCGGCCAGCGCCGCCGGCGCCGGCGCCGCTCCGGCGCGGCTCGGGGCGCTTCGGGGTCCGGCGCGGCCCGCCACGCGACGGCGGACGGGGGCTCACGCCGACTCCATCAGCACGACGGCCATGCAGGCGATGCCCTCGGCCCGCCCCAGGGCACCGAGCCCCTCGGCCCGGGTCGCCTTCACCGACACCGGAGCGCCCAGCACGGCGCTGAGGCGTTCCACCATGGCCGGGGTGTGGGGAGCCAGGCGGGGAGCGTCGGCGACGACGGTGCAGTCGGCGTTGGCACAGGTGAAGCCCTGCCCGGCCGCCATGGCCACCACCTCGGTCAGCAGGGCCACGCTGTCGGCGCCCTCCCACACGGGGTCGGTGTCGGGGAAGTGCCGGCCCAGGTCGCCCAGCCCCACGGCGCCCAGCACCGCGTCGGCCAGCGCGTGGCACACCGCGTCGGCGTCGCTGTGGCCGCCCAGGCCACGGGCGCCCTCGATCGCAATGCCGCCGAGGACCAACGGGCGGTGCGGATCCTCCGAGAAGCGGTGGACGTCGATGCCCTGCCCGATGCGCATGCTCATCGGGGCCGGACCGCCAGCAGCCGCTCGGCCGCGGCGAGGTCGTCGGGATCCGTGATCTTGAGGTTGCCCGGCTCGCCGGGGACGACGCGCACGGTGCCGCCCATCGACTCGACCAGCATGGCGTCGTCGGTGGCGCCGGTCACGGGCGCCCCGTCGTGGGCGCGCCGGAGCACGTCGGCCCGGAAGGCCTGCGGGGTCTGGACGGCGACCAGGCTGGCGCGGTCGAGGGTGCCGGTGACCCTTCCGGATTCGTCCACGGTCTTGATGGTGTCACTCGGCGGGACCCCTGGCACGGCGCCGTCCGCTCCCCCGTCGGTCACCGCCGCGATGACGGCGGCGAAGAGGTCGGGCGAGGCCAGGGGCCGGGCCGCGTCGTGTACCAGGATCACTTCGGCGTCGTCGGGGACGGCGGTGAGGCCGCAGCGCACCGAGTCGGCCCGCGTGCCCCCGCCCGGGACGACCAGGTCGGCGCCGTGCGGGTCGAGCGCACGGTGCCCCGACCCTGCGTGGCGGGGTCGGGCAACACCAAGACGATGCCGGCGGAGCAGGGCCGGCACGCCTGGACGGCCCATTCGAGCACCGGGCGGCCGGCCAAGTCGGAGAACTGCTTCAACCGGCCGAAGCGGCGGCCGGAGCCCCCGGCCACGACGATCGACCACACCGGTGCCATGGACACGGTGCGGCCGGTCCGCTCAATCAGGTCAGGGCCTCGTTCAGGCGCTCTTCGGCTGTCTCCTCGTCCACGTTGAGGGCGAAGGTCAACTCCGAGACCAGGATCTGGCGCGCCCGCTGCAGCATGCGCTTCTCACCGGCGGACAGGCCCTTGTCCTTGTCCCGGATGGAGAGGTTCCGCACCACTTCGGCCACCTGGTAGATGTCGCCCGAGCGCAGCTTCTCGGAGTGGTTCTTGTAGCGCCGGGACCAGTTCGTCGGCATGCGCGCCTCCTTCTTGCGCAGCACGGCGAACACCTCCTCGACCTCTTCGTCGTTGATGACCTCACGCAGGCCGACACCCTCGGTGTTGTCGGCGGGCACGTTGAGGATCAGATCGCCGTAGGCAAGGCGCAGGACCAGGTACTCGCGCTTCTCACCGAAGGCGACCTTGGTCTCCCGCTTCTCTATGACGGCGGCCCCGTGGTGGGGGTAGACGACTTTGTCTCCGACCTTGAAGGACACAGGACTCAGGGCTCCCTTTTGGGTGGATCGGCTGCGCCCGCACGGGCATGCAGCTGCGGCGGTGCAGTGCGGAGGCAGCCTGGACGGGGGTGGGCCCGTCCGAAGATGACTGCCTATTTTACCAGATCACCCGGCCATTCATTCGTGGCCCGTCATTCATGGTGGGCCGGTCATTCGTAGCGCTCGAAGATGCTGGCCTCGACCAGGCGGGCCAGGCCGTCGCGGATGTGGCGGGCCGTGGCGGCGCCGATGCCCTCGACCGACTCCAACTCGGCGGCCGACGCCGAGAGGATTTCGGGCAGCGAGCCGAAGCGGTCCACCAGGCGGTCGATGATCGTCTCGGAGAGCTGCTGGGGCAGCCGGTGCAGGAGGCGGTAGCCGTGCGGGGCCAGCCCGACCGCGAGCTGGTCGTCGGAGGCGGGCAGGTGCAGGGCGGCCACCACTTTGGGCAGGTCCATCAGGGCGTCGGCGGACAGCGAGCGCAGGTGGGCGATCCCCTTGTCGTCGGCGTAGTCGCGCAGGACCAGCGCCAGGCTCTCGGACACCCCCGAGCGCAACTCCACCGTCTGGAGATGGATCAGGCGACCGTCGGACCCCAGCTCGACCAGGTGGCCCTCAATCTCCTCAGCGATCCGGCGCACCATCTCCCCGGGCTGGAGCACGGCGACCACGTCGCGCACGGAGACCGAGTCCTCCATTTCGAGGCGGGTCAACGTCGAGACGGCGTCGTCGTAGCGGGCGCGGAAGCGCTGCAGGGTCGAGAGCGCCTGGCTCGAGCGGTCGATGAGCCAACCGGCGGACTGCGTCGTGTGCTTGCGGTCGTTGCGGTAGACGGCGATGGTCGCCATGGCCTCGGACACGGCAATGACCGGCACGTCGATGGAGCGGGCCACCCGCTCGGCCGTGCGGTGGCGGGTCCCGGTCTCGGAGGTGGCGATGGTGGCCTTGGGCACCAGGTGCACGTTGGCCCGGGCGATGCGCGAGGCGTCGGCGGCGAGGATGATGGCGCCGTCCATCTTGGCCAGCTCGGACAGGCGCTGGGGCGTGTACTCCGCATCGAGCAGGAACCCACCGGTGCACACCGAGAGCACCGCCGGGGTCGTCGCCGACCAGGATCAGCGCGCCGTGCTTCGCCTGCAGAATCCGGTCGAGGCCCTCGCGGAGCTTGGTGCCCGGCGCAATCATCGCCAGCGCGTCGTTCAGAGGCTGGCTGCCGCCGGCGCCGTCGGCCACACCGGCATCGTACCCGGCGCGCCCCGCGCCCCCGCCTCGGACTGGACCAGGCTGAGCGCCTCGGCCAGCGTGCGCACCCCGTGCACCACCAATCCCGCCGGCGCTGCCGCGGGTGCAGCGGCCATGGAGGCGGGCACCAAGGCCCGGGTGAACCCGGCCCGGTGGGCCTCGACCAGGCGGCGGTCCGCCCCCGGGACCGTGCGCACCTCGCCGGCCAGACCCAGCTCGCCGAACACGACCACGTCGGGCGGCAGGGCGGTGTCGGTGATGACCGAGGCCATGGCCAGTGCCACGGCCAGGTCGGCCGCCGGCTCGGTGACGGTGATGCCGCCCACGGCGGCGGCGAACATCTGGGCCGAAGCCGGGACCTCGACCGCGGTACGGCAGGCCAGGACGGCCAGGAGGAGATTGGCCCGGGCGGCGTCGATGCCCAGCGTCTGGGGGCGTGGCGGGCCGTTGCCCGCCCCGGCGCCCGGACCGAGCAGTGCCTGCACCTCGACCAGGAGCGGGCGGCGGCCCTGCAGGACGGGCACGACCACGGAGCCGGGGACACCGGCCATCCGGTCGCCCAGCAACAGCGGGCCCGGATCGGGTACGGCGCGCGAGGCCGTCGTCGCGGATTTCGAAGATGCCCACCTCGCCGGCCGGGACCGAAGCGATGTTTGACCGAGGTCAGCACGCGCAGGGCGTGGTGACGGTCGCCGTCGAAGGAGAGCACCGTGTCGACCAGGTGCTCCACGGCCCGGGGACCGGCCAGGTCGCCGTCCTTGGTCACATGCCCGACCAGCAGGAGCGGGACACCGGTCGACTTGGCCATGCGGGTCAGGCGCTCGACGCAGGTGCGCACCTGGGCCAGGCTGCCGGCGGGCTGGCCCAACTCTGGGTCCGAGACGGACTGGAGCGAGTCGACCACCACCAGGGCGGGGCGGTGACGCTCGACCGCGGCCTCGATCGCTTCGACGTCAGGGCCCTCTATGGCCAGGAGATTCCGCGGCACCAGGCCGATGCGCGAGGCGCGGCCCCGGACCTGGGCCAGCGACTCCTCGGCCGAGGCCAGCATGACGTCGAGGCCCGGTGGCGGCCAACGACGAGAGGACCTGGAAGAGCAGCGTGGACTTGCCGATGCCGGGCGGCCCGAACAGCAGCGTGACCGAGCCGGCCACCACGCCGCCGCCCATGACCCGGTCGAGCTCGCTCACCCCTGTCGGGAGCGGCTGCGTGCCGTCGGTCGAGACGTCGGCCAGCGCCAGCGCGGGCGGGCCTCGGCGCTCCTTGCTTGGGCGGCCCTGCTCGGAGCGCGCCGGTGCCGGTCCCAGCGTGTTCCACTCGCCACAGGCGGGGCAGCGTCCGGCCCAGCGCAACGAGGTCGCCTCGCAGGTGGCGCAGATGAATCCCTCGCCGCGGGCGCGCGAGCGGGGAGCCGTGGCCATGGCCGCACCCTACGGGAGGGGTGTCACACGGCGGCGGACCCGCCTTCGTGCCCGTTGCCTCAATGGCAGGATCTCGGCATGGACGAGACGACATCCTCCGTGAGGGTGATGCGCGGTGACGCCACCCGTTCGCGCCGCTGTGCCCGGCGACGAGGCCGCCATCCTGCGCGTCGTCGCCGATGCCTTCTCCTACGACGGGACGCGGGACCCGGAGGAGGAACTGACCATCGTCCGCGACACGTGGACGGCCAGACGGGGCCTCGCGCTCATTGAGCTCGTGGCCGACGAGGGCGGAACCATCGTCGGTCACCTCCAAGCTGCGCCCGGCCGCCTCGACGGCGTCGACACACCGGTGGCGGGCGTGGCGCCGGTGTGCGTCGGCACCCCCAGCCAGGGCCGCGGCGTCGGCGCCGCCCTCATTGCGGCACTGATCGGCGCCGCTCAGGACCGGCGGTGGCCGCTCCTGGTGCTCCTCGGCGACCCCGCGTACTACGGGCGCTTCGGTTTCGAACCGGCCGGCCCACGCGGTCTCACCTACGCGCCGGTGGGTGCCGACAACCCGCACTTCCAAGCCCGGCCACTCGAGCATTACGACGCCTCGTTGCGGGGGAACTTCACCTATTGCTGGGAGTGAAAGGCCGAGCACCGACACCGGACGACGGGGGAGCCCGCGAATGCTTACTCGGC
>CAWAHA010000002.1:0-85592 GCA_963781565.1 uncultured Acidimicrobiaceae bacterium
TCGGAGTTCTTCCAAGTCGGCGGTCTCATCTGGATGGTGCATCACGGCCTCGCGCCCGGCCAGATCGGCAACAACGCCCAGCGACGGCTCTATGTCGACCTGCTCGCCTTCCCCGCCGGTGCCGGCGCGACCCCGCGTCTTGCGCCCCGCCCGCCGGCGGCCGCCTTGGCCGAAGCGCTGCTCTATTACGGAGATCCCAATGCGCCCCCTCAGCCGGACGATGCGTACCTGGCGATGCTGCACAAGGTCCCGAGCGCGTTTTCGCACGACACCGACCAGACGCTGGTGGCGGACGGGCAGCTTGCGTGCGCCGGTCTCACCCACGAGCAGGGCGCCGACGACGTCATCGATTCCCTGACTAGCCGCGGGCTCGATGAGTTCGAGGCGACCTGGTCGGGATCTCCGCCACCGAGTAGCTTCTGCCCACAAAATAGCCTGCAGGCGTCAAGGACGTCCAGGAGGCGCTCAACCAAGGGACTGGATAGCGGCCCGGTCGTTCCGCAGTGGCGCGGCTTGTCGTGGCGACACCTCAGCGTGAGCGTCAGTCAGCGACGTGGTCCCGGTCCGCTGTCGGACATGATGGGGGTCCGAGCCGCACTGGCACGAGGCCGAGATCGAATAGTCGGGCTGCTCGGTACCGACCGCAGCGATCCGATCATGGCCCGCAATCAGATCGACGACTTGCATCTGAAGCTACTTTTGAGCTTCAAGTTGCGTCCCGATTCAAACTGTCTCGACGTGGGGGCGAATGAAGGGATCTTCCTACGTGAATTTCAACGCGTTGCACCCAACGGACATCACGTCGCCTACGAGCCAGTGCCAAGCTTGTGTGCGGAGCTGAAGCGCCAGTTCCCTCAGATCGACGTTCGCCAGCGTGCACTATCAAACGAGGACGGCCAAAGCACCTTCGTTCACGTTTTGGACCCCACCATGGAGGCATACAGCGGCCTCAGCGAAGAGTGGGTTCATCGAGACGTACCCTCAGAACCGATCACGGTGACCACTGATCGTCTGGACAACCATCTGCCGGATGGCTGGCTACCGGACTTTGTAAAGATCGATGTTGAGGGATCGGAACGTCTGGTGCTCGAGGGCGCAATACGTACCCTCCGACTGGCTAAGCCCACCATTGCTTTCGAGCACGGATGGCACGGTGACCAGGACATCGACCGGTCAGAACCGATCCACAAACTCATCCGCGAAGACCTGGGTCTACGCCTGTTCGACATGGATGGCAACGGTCCATTGGGACTATCCGAGTTCCTTGAAGGACTCAGGACTCGATGGAACTGGGTTGCCCACGAATAGGAAGGCATCTGTCCCGTGCTTCGGGGTCTGGGTGTCATTCTTGAATCATGCTCGACTATCTCGGCTCTACCGCCGGATTGCGAGCGCTTGAAGGACGGACCGGCACGACTGTGAGGGACCGCGGCTTTGAAGCGCATGCGGTCGAGCGGACGCGTCGTGTGCGATGGGGGTGTTCTCTGCAGCGCCCTCGCTCCCGACCTTTCCCTGACCAGCAGCGGGCTGGATCAGTTCGAAGCGAGCTTGGTCGGGATCACCGCCACCGAGTACTTCTGCCCACAAGATGGCCTGCAAGCGTTGAAGAATGTCCAGGAGGCGCTGGCGCAAAGGACAGGTTCGCGACCGTTCATTCGCAGTGGGGATCGAACACGACGCCGGGATCCCACTCCGGTGCAGCGGGTGGAGATCAACCGTCACGACAAGGGCTGTCGTTCTCGGGCTGCAGCTATACCGAGTTCACCAACGTGCACCACATTGTGCACTGGGTCGATGGTGGCCTGACGAACCTGGACAACCTGGTCACCTTGTGCGGCCGGCACCATCGTGCGGTGCACGAACTCGGATGGACCGTGTCGGGCGATGCCAACGGGGTGTTGACCTTCACGAGCCCGCACGGGCACTCGATGCACTCCGCTCCTTCGCCGACATGGCGACCATCATCGGTCGTCAGATCCGGGCAACCGGACAAGCGACCAGGTGGGAACACGCCGATGCGTCGTTGAGCCGATGCGTCCTGTGCGGCGAGCGCGTACGCGAAGTCGGAATGGCGCTCGGGGCGACCCGAGTCGCTGCGGCGCGCCGTCAATCCGATCGTCGTGCAACCCAGAATCCGGCGTCGTCACGCCAGGTCCGACGGTGGTCGAATCTGACGGCGACCGAGACGTGCAGCATTGACGGGATGGCGATGGCCTGACCAACGTCTAGATTTGGTCGATGGTCACCCCGTCCACCGCCAACGAACGCCTCGCATGGGTTGAGCGAGTCGTCGCCAATCCGCCCAGAGTGCACCTTGGTGCGCCGGACAACGCGGCGTGGAGCACCGAGGAAAGTTGTTACCGGTTCATGGCCGATCAGGTCGGGAGCGGATCACGCACCCTCGAGACGGGCGCCGGCGTGTCGACTGTGCTGTTCGCAGCTTGGGGATGCAATCACGTTGCCGTCGTTCCCTTTGCGAGGAGGCGAGCAGTGCTCGACCGGTATCTCGACGAACAGGGGATCGACCGAGAGTCGCTGACATTCGACCTTCGACCGTCTGAAGTGGCCCTGCCGACGCTGACGGGGGCTGGGCCACTTCGACCTGGTCTTCGTCGATGGGTGTCATGGCTTTCCGTCGCCGATCATCGACTGGTTCTACGGGGCAGGACTCCTTCGCGAAAGGGGGGAGTCGTGGTGTTCGACGACATTCAACTGCCGCAAGTGGAATCCTTGCTCTCGACGTTCATCGAGCTCGACGAACGCTGGGAGATGGTGGCGGGTACGAGCAAGTGGAGGGCGTTCCGCCGCTCTGTCGGAGGGGCCACTCGGGGAGGACTGGTTCGCCCAACCGTTCTTTCCGCAGCCGCCGCCGCCGCCGGGCCGATGCGTCGCGTCAAGGATCTGGTTCCGCTGCCCGTCAAGGTGCGCATTAAGCAGTGGGTGGGCCGGTAACGCTCGGGCGCCCGGGGGTTCAGGCGGAGCGGAGTTCGGTGTGGCCGGAGTCGCGGCAACGCGCCACCCAGCCGGTGGGGATGACGGCTGACGGTCATGCGGCGGCCGCATTCGGGGCAGAAACGCGGAGGATCGAGCGCACGCCCGCAGCCGGGGCACTCGGTGGAGGGCTTGCCGCAGCCGGTGCAGTGGGTCGTCACGGACGAGGGTCACGGTGACGATGGGCGGATCGGAGTCGGATGAGGAGGCGGTGGGCTCAGATGGCGGCGGTGAGGGCGCCGATGGGCATGCGCAGGTCCTCGAGCATCTGGAAGTCCTCGTCGGCCGAGCGGCCGAGCGTCGTCAGGTAGTTGCCGACGATGAGGGCGTTGATGCCGGCCGTCATGCCGATGGCCTGGAGGTCGCGCAGGGTGACCTCGCGGCCGCCGGCGTAGCGCAGGATCACCGAGGGCAGGGCGAGGCGGAAGAGGGCGATCCAGCGGACGGCCTCCCAGGCGCCGAGGATGGGCTGGTCGCCGAGCGGGGTGCCCGGGCGGGGGTTGAGGAAGTTGAGCGGCACCTCGGTGGGGTCGAGCTCCTGCAGCTGGGTCAGCAGCTCGACGCGCTGGGCCACGGTCTCGCCCACGTTGATCAGGGCGCCGCAGCACAGCTCCATCCCGTTGGCCTTGACCAGCCGGCAGGTGTCGGCCCGCTCGTCCCACGTCGTGCGTCGTGACGATGCTCGGGAAGAACGAGCGCGCCGTCTCGACGTTGTGGTTGTAGCGGTGGACGCCACCCTCGGCCAGCCGGCGGGCCTGCTCCTCGGTCAGGATGCCGGCGCTGATCGCCACGTTGAGGCCCGTCTCGTCGTGGATGACCGGCACCAGGTCGAGGATGCGCTGCATGGTGCGCTCGTCGGGCCCGCGCACGGCGAGCACGATGCAGAACTCCGAGGCGCCGAGAGCGGCGGTCTCGCGGGCGGCGGCGAGGACCTCGTCCGTATCGAGGAAGGGGGTGGCCTTGACCGGGCGTGTCGAAGCGCGAGGACTGCGAGCAGAAGTGGCAGTCCTCGGGGCAGCCGCCGGTCTTGGCGGACAGGATGCCCTCGATCTCGACCTCGGGCCCGCACCAGGCCAGCCGGACCTGGTGGGCCAGGGAGGCCAGCGCCATGACGGCGCCGTCGGGCAGCGCGGCCAGCGCGGTGAGCTCGTCCGCCGTCAGGAGGCGACGCTCGTCGAGGAGGGCGGGCTCTGCGCTGGCGATCACAGCTCTGTCCGCCGCACTCAGGGCGACTTGGGGCGGAGGCGGCGACGCCGGAGCGGCAGCGGCGCGGAACGGAAGGCGACAGGGCTCGTGGTGGTCACGGCGCCCACGGTAGTGGCAGGGTGTGGGCCGCCGGAAGTTGGGCGGCGCGCTGGGAGGAGTGGTCATGGCCTGGGATTTCTCGACCGAACCCGAGTTCGAGGAGAAGCTGGAGTGGATGCGCGGCTTCGTGCGCGAGGAGGTGTTCCCGCTCGAGACGCTCGATCTGACGTACGACCAGGTGCGGGTGCTGATCCGGCCGCTGCAGGAGCAGGTCAAGGCGGAGGGGCTGTGGGCGGCGCACCTGCCGCCGGCGCTGGGTGGCATGGGCTTCGGGCAGGTGCGGCTGGGGCTGATGCACGAGATCCTGGGGCAGTCGCCGCTGGCGCCGGTGGTGTTCGGCAACAATGCGCCGGACTCGGGGAACGCGGAGTTGCTGGCGGTGGGTATCGAGGCGTCGGGGAACGAGGCGCAGCGGGCGCAGTGGTTGCAGCCGTTGCTGGATGGGGAGCTGCGGTCGGCCTTCTCGATGACCGAGCCCGACACGGCTGGATCCGATCCGACGCTGTTGCAGACGTCGGCGGTGCGGGACGGCGAGGAGTGGGTGATCAACGGGCACAAGTGGTTCACATCCAACGGGTCCGTGGCGGACTTCCTGATCGTGATGGCGGTGACCAATCCAGACGTGCACCCGTACTCGGGGTCGTCGATGATCATCGTGCCGGTCGACACGCCGGGCGTCGACATCGTGCGGGACGTCTCGACCATGGAGGACCCGCACACGCCGTACGGGCGCTTCGGGAACCACGCCGAGATCATCTACACCGACGTGCGGGTGCCGGTCGAGCAACCTGATCGGCGTGGAGGGGTCGGGGTTCGTGCTGGCGCAGCACCGGCTCGGGCCCGGTCGGATCCACCACTGCATGCGCTGGCTGGGCCAGTCCCGCCGGGCCTTCGACATGCTGTGCGAGCGGGCCGTGTCCCGGTACGCGCACGGGTCGATGCTGGCGGAGAAGCAGACCATCCAGAACTGGGTGGCCGACTCCATGGCCGAGATGCAGGCCGCCCGCCTGATGACGCTGCAGGCGGCCTGGAAGATGGACCAGGAAGGGGCGGCGGCGGCCCGGGTCGAGATCGCCATGATCAAGTACTTCGGGGCGAAGGTCCTCTACGACGTGATCGACCGCGCCATCCAGGTGCACGGGTCGCTGGGGTTCTCGTCCGACCTGCCGCTCGAGTCGATGTACCGCAACGCCCGGGCGGCCCGCATCTACGACGGGCCCGACGAGGTGCACCGCCAGACGGTGGCCCGGCGGGTGCTCAAGGGCTACGACGCCGCACGAGGTGCCGACCGAGCACATCCCGACCCGACGGGCCGAGGCGCAGCGGCGCTTCGCCGAGGTGCTGGCGGATCTGACGGTGGACGCGTAGGCGGGTCGATGCGCGCGGGCGGTGTCGGTGCGGTTCGGTGACGGTCGGCGCGCGTCGGTCGCTGGCGGCGTGCTGGGATCGTCGGGTCCGAGTGCGAAGAGCGTCGACGGGTCGACGACCCATCCGAAGCACACGACGACATCGACCACGACAGGCCGCGGCCTGCCGGCTCGACGACGACCGCTCGAGCGCGCTCGGGCACCCCGACCGGACTGGCTCGGGCTCGGCCTCGGGACCGATGGTGACCGCGTCGCTCCCCGTGGTGGTGTGCCAGACGACTCCGGGCGTGCCCACCACGACGACGTCGCTGCCCGGGTCGGTCTCGGTCAGCGTCCCTGCATCCGATGCCTCAGCAGGGAATCTGGCCGTCTACACCGACGAAGCCGGCACGGTTGATGCTGGTCGGGCCGACGGTCGGCTGGACGTGCAACGGTTCCTTCGGCGCCGACGGCAGCGGGCTGCTGGCCCTGGCGCCGGTCGGCACAACCGTGCCGCCTGGGCGGACGACGTGGCACTGCCGGCGTCCTCGACGACGCAGGCGATCGTCGCCATGGAGAGCGGCGGCAGCACGGTGCAAGGGGCGTCGCCTTGGCCTGTCCGCTCTTCAGCGCCGCCCAGGCGGCGACCCAGCAGGACCTCGGCAAGGGTGTGCGCCGGCGAGCAGTCCCGCACAGGAGCACGTCGTCCGGACTTCGGCGGTCGCCAGGTCGGGTTCGAGGATCCCGCCGGGCGTGGCCGGCGTCGGGTATCCCTCGGGCGGTCAGAATCCGGCGAACGGGATCGTGCTGTACCAGCCGAAGCCAACCGAGGCGACGGCCTATCTGGCCACGTGCACGTTGCCGGCGGCGCAGCAGGATCTGTGCACGGCGGTGCTGAACCAATTCGTGGCCACGTTCGGGTGAGAGGCGGCCGGGAGCCGACGCCGGGGCTGCCGCCGGACTTGTTCCGGGGAGTGCGGGGTTATTCCGGTAGTGCGGACTTATCCAGGGGAGTGGCAGACCGCCTCGATGTTGTTGCCGTCCGGATCGCGCACGAACGCCCCGTAGTAGTCGGGGTGGTACTGCGGCCAGAGCTGCGGCTCGTGCAGCGGCTCGGCGCCGATGGCGAGGGCGGCGTCGTAGAAGGCCCGGACCGCGTCTCGGTCGGGCGCCTGGAAGGCGATGTGGGTCTCCCGGAAGCCGTCGCCCGTCTGCTGTCGCCCGATCCAGAAGGTCGCCGAGGGCGGGACGCCGTAGCCGATGGCGTCGCCGGCTCCATGACGCGCCCGCCGCCGAGCGGGGCGAGGACGGCGTCGTAGAAGGCGGCGCTGGCGTCCAGGTCGGCGCACTGGATGGAGACGTGGGCGAGCATGCATGGCCGAGTCTGCCAGGCCGGACCGGACGACGGAGCGGGCGTCCGGGCGTGACGTAATCTGCTCGCCGCTGACGGCGCCGATGATGGGCGACGACGGACTGGGCGACCATCGCGTCGTTCGCCACCGCGCTCGGGACGCTGGTGCTGGCCGTCGCCACCTTCTCCGCCGTGCGCTCCTCGAACCGCTCGGCCCGGATCGCCGAGGCGGCGTTCCAGGTGAACCTGCGGCCGGTCCTGGTCACCTCGCGCCTGGAGGACCCTATGCAGAAGATCCGCTGGGTCGACGACCACTGGGCCCGGCTGGAGGGGAGTCAGGCGAGTGTCGAGTTGGTCGACGGGAGCATCTATCTCGCCATCTCGCTGCGCAACGTGGGCCCGGGCCTCGCGGTGACCATCGGATGGTCCGTCTTGACTGGGCTACGCCCGAGTGACCGACTATCCCGCACGCGGACGCCCGAGGACTTCCGCATGCAGACACGCGACCTCTACATCGCCCCCGGCGACATCGGGTTCTGGCAGGCCGCCATCCGGGAGGCGGGCGATCCGGACTACCCGGGCTGCGCCGTGACATCCGAGGAGCCGGAGCCGTTCACGATCGAGTGCTCTACGGCGACCACGAAGGCGGCCAGCGCACCATCACCCGCTTCGGCATGATCCCCGTGCCGTCGGACGACGAGACCAAGTGGTTCCCGGCCGTGGCCGCGGCACTGGAACCTGGACCGGCCGGATCCCGCGGTAGGCGGCAGGCGGAACGGTGATCCCCGCCGGGATGGGTCCGGCGGATCAGGGGCGGAGACCCCGCAGCAAAGCCTCGCAGAGGCGGTCGTAGCCGGCGTCCTGGTCCTCGACGAAGCCGAGGCCGAGGAGCTCGAGGGAGACCCAGCCGTGGATGGTGGCCCAGATCAGCTGCGCCGTCTCGGTCGGCGGTCGCCTTCGGCGATGACGCCCGCCTCCATGGCGCGCTGCACGGCGGCGACGAGGTGTCGAAGGCGCCGGTGCATTCGCCGACGGCGTGGTCGCTCGGCTCGAAGCCCGGGACGGCCCGGAGGAACATCACCTGGTACGCCATCGGGTGGGCGAGGGCGAGGGCCCGGTAGCGGCGGGCGCCCTCGAGCAACGCCTCGGACGGGATCGTCGATCTGCGCCATGGCCCGCATGGCGGCACCGAGGCGCTCGAAGCCCTGGATGAAGAGCGCTTCGACGATGCCGAACTTCGACTCGAAGTGGTTGTAGACGCCCATCGGGGCCACGCCGGCGGCGGCGGCGATGCGGCGCACCGAGAGGCCCGTCGGGGCCCTCGGTCTCGAGGATGTCGGCGGCCGAGGCGAGGAGGGCGCCCTCCATCCCGGCGCTGGGGGTCCTCGTCCTGGTCCGGCGGTTTTCGTCATGGCTCTAGCGTACTGAAGAACATCGTGCTATAACTCTAGCACAGCGTTCTACAAGGGTCGTAGGCCCTGTGATCGATCAGAAGGAGCCCGTCGATGTCCGCGATCGAGCCCTGGAAACCAACGTCATGCGCGACCCGTCGGGGACTGGTGCCCGCGTCGACAGCACCCGGTGGCCGATCCGCGGATCGGCGCTGGATCGTGCTGCCCGTCCTGTGCCTCTCCGTCTTCCTGGTCGTGGTCGACAACACCATCGTCAACGTGGCGCTGCCGACGCTGAACCGCACGCTGGGGGCGTCCATCACGTCGCTGCAGTGGATCGTCGACGCCTACAGCCTGGCCTTCGCCGGCCTGCTGCTGGCCGGCGGCGGCATCGGGGACCGGCTCGGGCGCAAGGGCACCATGCAGGTCGGGCTGGTCTTCTTCGGCCTCTTCTCGGCCGCGGCCGCCTGCTCCACACGACCGGCACGCTGATCGCCACCCGGGCGCTCATGGGCGTGGCGGCCGCCTTCATCTTCCCGGCCAGCCTGGCCATCCTCACGAGCGTCTTCCCGGACCCATCCGAGCGGCAGAAGGCGCTCGGGATCTGGGGCGCCACGTCGGGCATCGCCGTGGCCTTCGGGCCGATCGTCGGCGGGGCGCTGCTCGAGCACTTCTGGTACGGGTCGATCTTCCTCGTCAACGTGCCGATCGTCATCGTGACGCTGATCGCCGGCGGGTTCCTGATCCCCCGGCTGCCCAAGGTGCGCCAGCACCGCTTCGACATCCGGGGCGTGGTGATCTCGACCGCGGGGATCACGTTGTTGGTGCTGGCCATCATCGAGGGGCCGCAGTGGGGCTGGGCCTCGGCGGGCACGCTGGCCTGCTTCGCGGGCGCGGCGGTGCTGCTGACCGCCTTCACCCTGCTGGAGCTGCGCACCGAGGGGCCGCTGCTCGACGTCCGGGTCTTCAAGATCCCCCGCTTCACCGGCGGCGCGCTGTCCATTTCGGTGGCGTTCTTCTGCCTCTTCGGCTTCATCTTCCTCATCACGCAGTACTTCCAGTTCGTCAAGGGCTACTCGACGCTGTCGGCCGGCCTGCACACGCTGCCGTTCGCCATCGTGGCCGCCGTGTGCACGCCGATCGCCGCCGTGGTGGCGCTGCGGGTGGGGACGCGGCTCGTCGTCACCGTGGGGCTGCTGCTCATGGGGGGCGGCCTGGTCGTGGCGGCCTTCAACTCGTCGGCCAGGACACCGCCTACTGGGGGCCGATCGTGCGTCGCCATGGTGCTGCTGGCGCTGGGGCTGTCCTCGATCACGGCGCCGACGGCGGAAGCGGTCATGGGCTCGGTGTCCGACGAGCAGCGCGGTGCCGCCGCCGGCGTCAACAACACCACCCGGGAGCTGGGCGGCACGCTCGGGGTGGCGGTCTTCGGCTCGATCTTCGCCTCGTCCTACGCCCCGAAGATCATCAGTGCGTTCCGTCCTCTGCCCATCCCGGCCGGGCCCAAGGCCGAGGCGCACCAGTCCATGGCGGCCGCGCTGGCGGTGGTGGGCCACGCGCCGCAGGCGGCGCGGCCGGCCCTGGAGTCGATCGCGTTCAACGCCTTCCACAGCGGGTTGCAGGTGGCCTGCATCGCCGGTGCCGGCGTGGCGGTGCTCGGTGCGCTGGCGGCCTTCAGGCTCCTGCCGGGGCGGGGTGCGCCGGAGGTGGAGCTGGCGGGCGAGCCGGGCGACCGGAGCGCATCCGAGTCGTGCCGACGTCGCGGCCATACGGAGCCGAGCCGACGTCTGTGTTCGGGCTCGCGACCGACACCGACCCCGACCGCTATCCGGAGTACGTGCCCTACGCGAGCGTCTGAGGGCAGGGCGACCGACGAACCGAGTCCGGCCGGCTGCCTACGAGAAGACCAACTGAGGCGCTGCCGGACGCCGGCGATGACCGGGCTCGGCGTCCGCTCGACCGGGCCGGCCAGGGAAAGGGTGTCGAAGCGGTCCAGCAGCTGGCCGAGGACGACCCTGCCCTCCAGCCGGGCCAGCGCCGCGCCCGAGGCAGAAGTGCGGCCCGAAGCCGAAGCTCACGTGTGGATTGGGATGGCGGTCGACCCGCAGCTCGCCGGCGTCGGGCCCGAACACCTCCTCGTCCCGGTTGGCCGAGGCGTAGACCAGGAGCACCGGATCGCCGGCCGCCACCGCGACGCCACGGATGGTGGTGGCGGCCGTCGCCGTGCGCATGAACGAGATCACCGGCGTCGTCCAGCGCAGCAGCTCCTCGACGGCGGTCGGCATCAGGGACCGATCGGCCCGGAGCGCGGCCCACTGCGCGGGATTCTCGGCCAGCGCCACCAGCCCGCCCGAGATCAGGTTGCGGGTCGTCTCGTTCCCCGCCACCAGGAGCTGGATCAGGAACATGGCCAGCTCCGCCTCGCTCAGCTCCTCGCCGCCGCTCTCTGGATCCGATCCGACGTTGGCCAGGACCGACACGAGGTCGTCCGCCGGCGCCCGCCGCCGCTCCTCGGCCACGCCGATCAGGTACTCCCACATCTCCACCTGTAGCGCCGCCCGCTGCTCCTCGGACTGCTCGACCTCGCCGGGGATCACGGCCTCGGACCAGTCGAAGAAGCGCGGCCACTGCGACCCGTCCACGCCGAGCAGCTCGCAGATCACCAGCAGCGGGAACGGGATGGAGAGGTCCTGCACGACGTCGAACGCCACGCCGCCCTGGATCTGATCCAAGAGCGCCCGTCGCCTTCGCCGTCACGCCGGCCTCCATCAGCCGCACCATCGACGGCTTGAAGCCCGGCTGCACCAGCCGCCGGTAGCGGGTGTGCTGCGGCGGGTCGGTGTGCATCATGGTCGGCGGCGTGTCGTAGGTCGTGCCGATCTCGTCGGTCAGGATGCCGCGCGACGAGCAGAACCCCCCGGGTCGGCGCCGATGTGCGACACCTCCGGATGGGTCGTCACGGCCCAGAAGCCGCCGCCCTCGTGCTCGACCCAGCACACCGGTGCCGTTCGTCGGAGCTCGGCGTAGAGGGCGAAGGGGTCGCCGCCCGCGTACAGCGTCGGGTCGAGCAGGCGGCCTGGCGTCGGCGGCTCATCGACGGAGCAGCCACGCTCAGACGATCAGGCCGTTGGGGCGCGGGTCGCCCTGGGCCTCGAGCAGCGCGTAGTACGCCTCGAGCGTGCCGGGCCCGTCGGAGACCGATTCGACGGAGCCGTCCTCGGCCAGGTTCAACAGCGCGCCCTCGATGATGAAGCAGACGTCGGTGTCCTCCGTGTTGTCCGTCCGGCACGTGCAGCGTGTGCACCGAGTTGGCCGGCTCGTACAGGTAGGAGCCGGGAGTGACGTAGAAGTCGTACTCGAGGTAGTGCCAGCGTCCCGCCGACGTGTAGGCGTCGACCGAACCGGTGTGGCGGTGGGTCTGCAGCTGCACGCCGGGCTGGAAGCGGTTGAGGATCACCCAGGTGCCGTGGTTCGAGTCGTAGCGGACGACCTTGAGCAGCACGCCGGTGCCCGTGTCGGCCCACGGCGCGTCGTCGATGGTGACGAGGCGGACGGCGTCGGCCGGGTTGGCGGGGGTGGTGATCGACATGGGACGGCTCCTTCGGTGTGTCGGTCGGATTCAGGCGGGCAGGGTGGCGAGGAAGTCGAGGTCGATGGCCGCCTCGAGCGCGGCGGCGGTGCGCAGCACGACGAGGTCGCCGTGTTGGGGCCCCACCAGCTGCAGGCCGATCGGCAGGCCGCTGCTGCTCATGGCGATGGGCACGCTGGCGGCGGGGGAGCGGGTCATGTTGAAGGGATAGGTGAACTGGACCCAGTTGGCGGTGTTCACCCCGTTGACCGAGGCTGGCCATGTCGTCGGCCAGCGGCGCCAGGGCCGAGCACGTCGGCGTCACCAGGATGCGGCAGCTGTGGAACAGCTCGACCAGGCGCAGGTTCATGCGGTGGTAGTTGTCGAAGACCAGGAGCAACTGCTCCGCCGTCGTCGCCTGGGCGGCCTCGACGTAGTAGCGCAGGACCGGATGGACCTCCTCCCAGCGCGGGTGACCCATGAAGGGTCGCAGGGTGCGCAACGTGGCCGCCCCCGTCAAGGTGAGGAAATCACCGACGGGGTCGTCATCAAAGACAGAATCCAGCACGACGACGTCGGCGCCCAGTGACTCGAGCACCCCGACGGCGCGCTCGCAGGCGGCCGCCACCTCGGCGTCGACCGTGGCGTAGCCGAGGGTGGGGGCGTAGGCGACTCTGACGGGGACGTGGGCGTCGTCGAGGGCGGCCAGCCAGTTGGCCTCGGGGCGGGGGAGCGAGCGCAGGTCGCGAGGGATCGGGGCCGACGGCGACATCGAGGGCGCGGGCGACGTCGGCGATGCGGCGGGCCATGGGGCCGTTGGTCGAGAGGTCGGGCCAGCCGGGCGGGTTGGGGCCGCCGGCGGGGACGCGGCCGAGGCTCGGCTTCATGCCCGCCAGGCCGCAGCAGGCGCTCGGGATCCGGATGGACCCGCCGCCGTCGGACCCGGTGGCGAGCGGCACCATGCCGGCCGCCAGCGCGGCCGCCGCCCCGCCCGACGATCCGCCCGGCCCCCGGGAATGGTCGAACGGGTTCAGTGAGGGGCCGAAGATGGCGTTGGTGGTGTTGCCCATCCAGCCGAACTCGGGCGTGTTGGTCTTGCCGACGACCACGCAGCCGGCCGCCCGCATCCGGGCCACGAAGGGGTCGTCGGCGGTGGCGGGCGGATCGTCGGCGTGAAGCGCCGAGCCGTAGGTGGTGGGGTAGCCGATGGCGCTCTGCAGGTCCTTGACCCCGAGCGGGATCCCGGCCAGCGGGCCGGGGTCGGCGCCGGCGGCGATGCGCTCGTCGATACCGTCGGCCTCGGCCAGCGCCCGCTCCCCATCGACGGCGACGAAGGCGTTGTAGGCGGGGTCGAGCCGCTGCGATGCGTTCGAGGGCGGCCTGGGTCAGCTCGCGGGCGCTGACCTCCTTGGTCCGGACCGAGCGGGTGAGCTCGGCCAGCGATGTGGTGCGGAAGTCGATCTCGGTCATGTGGCCACGCCCCCTCTCGTTCCCCTGCAGTTTTCCCTGCCGGGACGAGTCCGGCCAGCCCAGCGCAGTCAGCTGCCCAGATCTGTCGTGTCCGACGGTGTCTGCTATCCGGCCGAAGGGGACAGACCGGCCACGGCCTCGGCCAGGTCGACCCCGATCGGGATGACCGCCGGCGCCGGCACGGTGATCCCGTTGTCCACGTAGCGCTGGATGTGCGCCCGGCACTCGGCCACCGACCCGTGCACGATGAGATCGTCCACCACCTCGTCGGGGATGGCGGCCAGCGCGCCCTTGCGGTCGCCGGCGGCCCAGGCGTCCCACATCGGCTGCAGGGCCGGGCCGCGGCCGAGCCAGCGGTGGAACTCGGCGTAGGCGTGCACGTTCAGGTAGGCCGTGATCATCCGGCGCCCGATGGTGCGGGCGACGGCGGCGTCCTCGGTCACGATGACGAAGATCCGGGCCACGATTTCGCGGGGGGCGCCGCCGGCCGCCTTGGTGACCTCGGCCACCGACGTGGCGACGTCCTCGGCGCTGAGCCAGTTGAGGATGGCCCCGTCGGCCTCCTTGCCGGCCAGGTGCAGCATGCCGGGGCGCAGCGCGGCCAGGTAGACGGGCGGGAGTTGCTCGGGGATCCGGGCCAGTCGGAATCCCTTGACCTTGAAGGTCTCGAAGTCCTCGGTCACCTTCTCGCCGCTGAAGGCCAGTGTGCAGGAAGCGCAGCGTGTCGCGCGATGCGGCGGTACTGGTTCTCGAAGTCCAGGCCGTTCCAGTCGGCCACGATCACCTTGGACGAGGCGCCGAGGCCGCAGAAGAAGCGGCCCGGCGCGGCGTCGGCCATGGAGGCCAGGCTCTGGGCCAGCAGCGCCGGTCCCCGGGTGTAGGCGGGTGTGATGGCCACGCCGAGGTTGAGCTCGGGCTCCCAGGCGGCGGCCAGGGCGAGGGGCGTGAAGCCGTCGGAGCCGTCGACCTCGGCCGACCACAGGTCCGTGTAGCCGAGCTCGCGCAGCCGGGCGAACCATTCGCGGTGGGCGTGCAGGGGGATCCCGTCGAAGGGGATCGTGATGCCCGGCCGGGCGGGTGGGACTCCGGGGGCCGCGCTCATGCGCTGAGGTGCTCTTCGGCGCCGGATGCAGCAGCCGGAGCGCCGGCAGTGTTTGTGCCGGCACGTGTCTGTGCCGTTCCGCACCTCGGCGAAGGTCGATGGGTCGTGCTGGAACTCGGCGTCGTCGAAGGACAGGGCCAGTTCCGTCCTCTCCTCGTCGTCGCTGCGCGGCACGGGGACGCCCCAGCGCTCCATCCCCGCCTCCATGTGCCGGATCACCGTCTCAATGACCTCGACCCGGCCGTTGCGCTTGCTCTCCGACGAAATCACGTCCCAGGGCGCCAGGGGTCCATGGGTCAGCCGCAGCATGTCCGCCACCGCCTCGTCGTACTGCGGCCGCTTCTCCCGGTTGCGCCAGTCCTCGTCGGTCAGCTTCCACGCCTTGAGCGGATCGTCGCGGCGGCGTTCGAAGCGGCGCAGCTGCTCCTCGTCCGACATGTGCATCCAGAGCTTGATCACGACCATGCCTTCTTCGGCGAGCGAATGCTCGAAGTCGGTGATCTCCTGGTAGGCCCGACGCCACTGCACCTCGGTGGCGAAGTTCTCCACCCGCTCGACCAGCACGCGCCCGTACCAGCTGCGGTCGAAGATGGTCATGCCGCCCCATCCGGGCAGCGGCGGCCAGAAGCGCCACAGGAAGTGGTGGCGCAACTCGTCGGGCGTCGGCGCCGCGAACGGCGCCACGTGCACGTGCCGGGGGTCGAGCGGCTCGACCAACCGCTTGATGGCGCCACCCTTGCCGGCGGCGTCCCAGCCCTCGAAGACGATGCAGACCGGAGGGCCGAGGTTGCCGTGGTTGAGCTGACCGCCGTTGATGAGCCGCAGGTGGAGCAGGCGGCGTTGCGCCTTGCCGAGGCGCTTCGCCTCCTCGTCCTTGGAGAGCTTCAGCGAGAGGTCGCAGTCCTCGAGCCTTGGATACGGCAGCCGGGGGGCGGTGCGGTCCGTTTCGGAGAGCCCACTGTCTCGCCGGTGCCGTCGTGGCCCCCGCCGTCGTGGGAGTGGTCGTGCGAGTGGCCGCTGTGGGAACTGCCGTCAGGGGAGCCGCTGTCGTGGCTTCCGTGATCGTGCTTGCTCACGTTGCCTGTTGTAGCCGATCCACCCGGCCCGCGGCGACCACGGCGGCTGCAGCGCCGGTGACAGGGGCGGCGGACGTGCCGGCGACGGCGCCCGCTTCGGCGGCCTCGACCACCCGGCGCACCAAGGCCCCTTCGCCGGCGATCACCACGAGCTCCTGATTGGAGAGATGGCTCACCCGCCCGACCTTGCGCCCGGACGGGTCAAAGATGCCGATGCGGGCTCCGACGTAGCGGGCCGAGTCGAAGGCCAGCGTCGCCACCGCCCCGCGGCCCGCGCACATCGCCTCGAGCTCGTCCATCGCGAGCCAGGACTCGTTGTTGTAGGACAACACCAGCAGGTCGCAGTCGACCGATTGCACCACCGACGCCAGCGCCGCCGGCATCGTCCTCTTGGAGTTGAACGCGGAGCGGGTGGACGGGTCGCGGGAGTCGAGCCGCTTGCGGGCCACGCCGTAGGCCTCGGGCGCGTCCCAGGCCACCAGCGTCTCCCACACGTGGTAGTTGGTGAAATACCGGTGCTGGTTGTACGGCGGATCGAGGTACGCCAGGTCGAAGTGGCCCAGGCCTGAGCGTCGACGCCGTGGGCGATGCGGTCGTGAGCTCCACCGCGTCGCCCAGGATGGCGCGGCCCGGCCCGTCGAGCAGCTCCGGCACGCGCAGCTCCAGCGGCTTGGCCGAGCGGGGCGCCCACTGCTTGACGTACGCCATCTGCACGCCCGTGGTCGAGTCGACGCGGTCGGCGGCCTCGATGAGAGACGTCAGCAGGAGGGGGAACAAGGGTGACCCCGCATACTCCGAGTCAATGGCGTCGCGCACGGCATCTATCCGAGCCGCGTTGTGCGGTTGGAAGAAGCGGGCCTGCTGGCTGAACGTCTCGGTGACGTAGCCCGGTGTGCCGGGGAGGGCGTTGAGGCGGGTGACGGCCGCCCGCAGCGCGGCCATGTCGGTGGCGGCGGCGTCGGTCTCTATGTAGGTGCGGGCGAAGGTGTGCGCGTAGCGGGCGCTGTCGACGGCGGTGACGTGGACGCCCTGGGCCTTGAAGGCCTGGGCGACGCGGGTGGTGCCGGTGAACAGATCGAGGGCGGTGGTGGCACCGGAGGCCTGGCAGATCCGCGTGAGGACGGGCACGAGGCGGCGCTTGGAGCCGAGGTATTTGATCATCGGGGCCTCACGGCGGTCACGGCGGACCACCCTACGATGGGCGGTCATGGTGCCTGGGGACCATCCAGAGAGTGCCGGGACGGGTGCCGAGGCCGACGATTCGCACTGGGTGCGCTGGCACACGGCCTACGAGGACCCGTCGTCGAACCTGTCGCTGCGGCTGCGGGCGGTGCAGTCCATGGTGCGCGCCGCGCTGGACGAGAGTGCGGCGCGGGCGCGGAGACGGGGGTGACCGGTGCCCCGGGGGACACCCGTCCAGCGACGATCCGGCTGGTGAGCCTGTGCGCGGGCCAGGGGCGGGACGTGATCGATGTGGTGGCGACCCATCCGCGGGGGGCGTCGGTCTCGGCGCTGCTGGTGGAGCTCGATCCGGCCCTGGTGGCCTTCGCCCGGGCCCGTGCCGCCGAGCTCGGGGTGGCCGACCGGGTCCGGATCGTCGAGGGGGACGCGTCACAGGCGAGCCTCTACGCCGACGCCGTGCCGGCGGACGTGGTGCTGGTGTGCGGGATCTTCGGGAACATCAGCGCGGCGGACATCACGCGCACCATTCAGGCGATGCCGGGGTTCTGCGCCCCCGGCGGGCACGTCATCTGGACCCGGCACCGTCGCCCGCCGGACCGCACGCCGGCCATCCGGGCCGACTTCGCCGCCGCCGGATTCACCGAGCTGGCCTTCGAGGCCCCCGACGGGGCCATTCTGGGCGTGGGCCATCACCGGCTCGACGGTCCGACGGCGCCCTTCGACCCCGGCCAGCGGCTCTTCCAGTTCGTCGGGGACGGGTGGAATCCCGCATGAGCGCAGGCGACCCGGCGGCCGGCACGGCCCCAACCGCCCGCCACCGCCTCCATCCGCTCGTGCTGATGGCGGTGTCGTGGCGCACCGCCAAGATGGAGCCGGCTCGGGTCATCGTGCCCGGCCTGGTCATCTTCGGACTCGATGCGATTCAGGGCACCTTCTACACCGAGGTGGCCGTCGACCACCTGGGCATCGGGTCCGTGATCGGGGCGGTCCTCTTCGCCTCCTCCGCCCTGGGGCTGACCTTCTACGCCGGCATGCTCGAGCGCCTGGTCGGCTCGGTCGAGCGCAACGAGCCGGCCCAGCCCGTCCTCCATGTGCTCCGGACCCTGCCCTGGGGCCGGTTGCTCGTGGCCGAGGGGATCCTGATCGTGTTCAGCGCCGTGGCCTCGGTCTTCCTGGTCGTCCCGGGTCTGATTGTGGGGACCCTGTTCGCCCTGGTCGGGCCGCTCATCAACCTGCTCGACAGCTCGGTGCCCGATGCCTTCCGGCGGTCGCTGCAGCTGGTCTGGCCCCACTTCATGCTCGTCTTCCTCATCATCACGCTGCCGCTGGCCGTCGAGCACGAAGTCGTGGTCTTCGTGGCCGAGCTGATTCCGCACGAGCACATCTGGGCCATCTTCCTCACGACCTTCATCCTCGGCGACCTCTTCGGCATGGCCCTGGGCCTCATGGAGGTGACGATGGCCGAGCGGCTGGTCACCGGTGCGCAGGGACCCGGCGAGGGCCTACTGTCGGCGGACGTGGAGCTGCGCAATCCGCAGCAATAGCGCCATCCGAGGAGGCCCACCATGGAAGAGACGATCCACGGAACGACGATGCCGGTGCTCGAGCTCTCGCTCGCCGACGGGGAGTCGATCGTGTCCGAGGCCGGCGAGTTCTCCTGGATGTCCGACGCCGTCCAGATGGCCACCAACACCGGCGGCGGCATGGGCGGCAAGGGGATCATGGGTGCGGTCAAGCGCGCGGTCTCGGGCGCCAGCTTCATGATGACGACCTACACCGCCCAGGGCGGCGCCGGACTCGATCGCCTTCGCGTCGAAGTTCCCGGGCCACATTTTGCCGATCGACGTGGCGCCGGGGAACGAGTTCATGGTGCACCGGCACGGCTTCATGGCGGCCACGCCCGGCATTGAGCTGTCCATGGGATTCCAGCAGTCGTTCAAAGGCGGCATCTTCGGCGGGGAGGGCTTCATCCTGCAGAAGATCGGCGGCACCGGGCGCGCCTTCGTCGACCTCTCGGGCGAAGTGATCGTCTACGACCTCGCCGCCGGGCCAGACGATGCGCGTGCACCCCGGCCACGCCGGACTCTTCCAGTCCTCGGTCCAGTTCACGACGCAGAAGGTGCAGGGACTGGCCAACCGCTACATGGGCTCGGACGGCCACCACTTCGCCGTGCTGACCGGCCCGGGCCGCATTTGGCTGCAGTCGATGCCGCTGCCGATGCTCGCCGGCGTGATCGGCGAGTACATGCCCGACCGGGACGACCACCACGGCGCCGAGGGTGTGGCCGCCGGCATCGGGGGCGCCAAGATCCTCGGCGACATGTTCAAGTAGCGGATCGTCCGAGCTTGAGCTGCGGAGGTGGCCGATCCGACCCGCTGAAGCCGCTGACCCCCTGAATGGCCAACGGCTTGTTGCCAACAGGATTGTTGATGGTTTTTAGGCCGGTCAGGTTGATGGCGTTGGGCGGGACGGTGAGTGTGACGCCGGGGCCGTAGTGCTGGAAGACGACCGTGCTCACGTCGCCCGGCGTGTCGTCGACGATCTTGTACACCAGCGCGGGGCCCTTGGCCGCGATGTACATGAGGCCCGTGCTCTTCTTGCCGTTGGTGGTGACCGTGTCCTTGACGATCACGACCTTGTGGCCGGCGAAGGTGGTGGGCTGGCTGACGCGTGAGCGGAGCCGTGTGGCCCTGGAAGGCGGCGACGACGAGGTCGGCCGCATCGAGGAACTGGTCGAAGGAGGTGAAGCGGGAGTCGACCGCCGAGAACTCGATCCACTTCCCGCCGTAGGTCTTCGCCTGCGCCGCCGTGGCGTGGGTGGTCCAGAACTTGGTGGGGGCATTGAAGTAGAGGAGCGGGCCGACGCGCTCGATCTTGATGAGGTTGCCGTCCTGGACGAACTCGCCGCCGCCTTCTCCGTCGGAGTTCACCAGGAGCTCGAGGACGATCTGCGATTTGCCCTGGGTGATTTTGCCGACGACGTGGACGCTGCCGAACTTCTGCTCGGCGGTGATGGCCCGGATGACCCACTTGTCCGCCTTGGTGGCGCCGGCGGGGAAGGTGGTGGTCGTGGTCGGGTGGCGGTGGTGGGTGCGGTGGCGGCCGTGGTGGTGGTCGTGGCGGGTGGGGCGGTGGTGGTCGTGGCAGCGGCGCCGGTCGTGGCGGCGCCGGCGGGAGCTGTGGCGGACCCCATCCAGAGCGTCGTCGTGGCCAGGGCGGCGAGGGCGGCGGTGAGGGGAGTGTCGCCGTGGTCAGGGGCCGGCGGCCTGGTCCGACGTCGCGGTCGGTGGCGTCGAAGGGCAACCTGGGGTCCGGCGAACGCAGCCACCACGGAGAAAATCGTACTTCCGGTGGCCGGCGGATTCGGGCCACGGAGGCGGGAGTGGTGCATCCGTCGTGCTCACATGGGTGTGCAGCCGCGGATGTTGTGCGTCAGGTGTGCTCGGCGGGCGGGTCAGGTGTCGTCGGCCGAGGGAGGCGGGTCGGGCTGGTTCCACTCGATCCACCCGGCGCCGGTGCGGCCGTCGTCGGTCCGGCAGGTGACCATGGCCCGGGGGAACCGGCTGACCCGGCCGTCCTCGTCGTTGCGCAGCAGCACCGGACCGAAGGCGACCGGCGTCACCTCGAGGCCGAGCTGCATGACGTCGGAGCCGGCTTCGGGGCTGGCGTCCGCCGCGGCGATCTCGATGCGGGCCTTCGACGGGAAGCCGTGAGTCGCCCAGGTCCTCGGTCACCGTGAGGGCCGTCGCCGGTAGCACCAGCCCGTGCTCGGGCCGCTGGATATATCCGAAGAAGACCTCCATGTCCGGAATGCCCATCCGGATGTCGGCCAGGTGGACCCGGGTGCCGTCGTCGAGGCGCACGGAGCACCAGCACCAGCCGAAGGCCCACCAGTCGCGCACGCCCCACGAGTGGTCGCGCTGGCCCTGCCCGTCGACCGTGAACGTCTCGCCGCCGATCGCCACGGTGCCGGTGACGAGGCAGGGGATCTCGTAGCGGGTGGTCAGGTCGTAGTGGTAGGGGACGCCGTCGGTCGTCCAGGTGAGATCGAGGTCGAGACGCGCCGCAGGACCGGTCTGCTCGCCCGACGTGTAGACGGCCTCGTGGCGGGTCGATGAAGTGGGCGGGCGCGCTGGCCGCCAGGCGGAACGATTCGAGCGGGCGCACGAGTTCGATTTCGATCCGCTGGTCGGCGGTGTCGTCGGGGCCGATCGACGCCTCCGAGACCAGGCCGTCGCCCGGGCGGCACCGGGGCCCGGTAGTCGGCCGAGCAGACGCCCGGGCGGTCGGGCCAGACGATCCAGGTCGTCCACCACGCCACCTGGCGGTTCGGATAGAGGCCGAGCCGGAGCCAGCCGCCCATGGAGCCGTCGGCCCGCACGAAGTCGCAGTAGTAGGACTCGTTCCACAGGTCCTCGCCGTCGGGGGTGTGCCGTGTCTTCGTCGTCTGGCAGGACGACGTGCTCCGCCGTCACCGATTCGGTCCCGGATGCATGGCGGAAGAACCTACGGGACCTGGCACCTCGACGATGGGATCGTCGCGGTCGTCGAACTCGGTGCGGAGGGCCTTGGACATCACGGCGTGCTGGAAGTACAGCGTGGTGATGTAGGTGAGCTCGAGGATGGCGACCTCGTCGAGGTGGCGCTGCAGCTCGGCGAAGAGCTCGTCGGGGACGCGGCCGTGGTCGTAGACGAGGCAGTCGGTGTAGGCGAGCACGGCCCGCTCGGCGGCGTCGTAGGTGCCCTCGGGGGCGACGCTCCAGGCCGGGATGTGCGTGATCTGCGCTTCGGGCATGCCGAGCTCGCGCATGGACTTGGCGTGCTGGCTGAAGACGAACTGGCTGGCGGCGGCGTACCCGGCGCGGATCTGGCCGAGCTCGCGCAGCTTGGGGTCGAGGCTGCGGTCGGGCGATTGGTAGAGCCCGAACCCCTTGACGCAGTGGTCGAGGATGTCGGGGCTGTTGGCGAACACGGTCCACCAGTCGCCGGTGGTGCCATCCCAGCGGCCGGGCTCGGCGACGGGGTCGCGGCCCTCGAAGAGCCACTCGTACATGGTGGTGACGATGGGGGCGGTGGCTTCGTCCTTGGGGACCTGGCGGAGGCGGGGCATCGGTGGCGGTGGCGGCGTGCGGCGGCGGATCGGCCGGATCAGGCCCGGATCGGCTCGGCCGCCAGCTCGGGCTCGGCGGCCAGGTGGACGCCCTTGACCTTGTCCGGGGCCGTGGCCGGCACATGGGAGACGTCGGCGGGGGTGAAGTCGCGCATCCAGCAGGCGAACTCGAGCAGAATGCCGTCGGGGTCCTGGAAGTAGACGCTGCGCACGAAGACGCCCGGATGCATGCGCGTCGCTGATGCCCCACTCGGAGTCGTCGTGATTGGCGATTTCGGTGCAGGGGATGCCGGCGGCGACCAGGCGGTCGCGGTACTCCTCCATCTTCTCGGGCGCCACGTCGAAGGCGACATGGTTCATGGAGCCGACCGCGCTCGTCAGGTCACCCTGATCGGGGCGCGCCGCCGGCGCGCTGATGCCGGGCACGCCGTCGGGCGCGTCGGGGAACCAGAAGAAGGCGAGGCAGTCGCCTCCGCCGCAGTCGAAGAAGAAGTGCTGCCCCATGCCGGCCGGCAGCTCAATCGTCTTGACCAGCGGCATGCCCAACACGTTCGTGTAGAAGTCGACGGTCCGCTCCATGTCGCGGCACACGAGCGCGAGATGGTTGATGCCCCGGAACTCGAATCCGCCGGTCCTGTCTGCCATGAGCCTGCCCTCCCTCGGCGGCGCCGCTCACGTGTTCCCGGCGGGCCGCCGGCCCAGGATACGCCGCCACCGCAATCTTGCCGCTGGCGTCGGCCGTATGACCCTCGACCACGCGCACCGACGAAGGGACGACTCGACATGGCGGCAGAGGGGCAGACAGGCAACGGCGGGAGTCGGCAAAGTCCAGGTGGCAGGAAGCAGCACAGGCAGAGGGAGTCCCGGCACGCGGGGCCAGACGAGTCTGGGGTCGGGCCGTTGCCGGGACTCTCTCCGCCATCGGGCTGGCCGCCGCCTCGCTCTCGCTCGCCCTGGTCCTGGCGGTGCCCGGCGGGCCCGCCGGCGCCACCGGCTCGTCACACGCCAAGACGGTCAAGATCTCGACCGCCAAGGTGGCCGGGCGTCGGGACCGTGCTCACCACCGCCTCGGGCCTGACGCTGTACCGCTTCACCGAGGACAAGCCGGGCACGTCGACGTGCACCGGCGCCTGCGCCAAAATCTGGCCACCGCTCCTGGCGTCGAAGGGCGCCCACGTGTCGGGACCGAATGGCGTGAAGGGCCTCTCGCTGCTGAAGGTCGGCAACGGCCATTGGCAGGTGGCATTCCACAAGCTCCCGCTGTACCGCTTCGAGGGTGACAAGAAGAAGGGGCAGGCGCACGGGCAGAACGTGGGCAAGGTGTGGTTCGCCGTGTTGAAGAGCGGCATCCCGGCCTCGAACGCGGCACCGACCGCGCCGACCACGCCGACCACGCGCCGCGCCGACCACGGCGACCACGGCGGGGCCCGGCACGCCGTCGACGACGCAACCGCGACACCGACGACGCAGGTGCTCGGGGTCGTCCAGCCACGCCGGCACCCGCCGTCACGCCGCCGACGCGTGCGCCGGCGCCGCCTCCGACCACGACGCGGCCCACCCAGCCAAAGCCGCCGCCCACCACGACGACGACGGGCGGCTCCCATTACCGGAGGGACTGGCTTCTAGCGGTCGGGGCCTACGAGGCGTTGGGCGGGCAGCGCGTCAGAGGACTGGCGACGCGTTACGTCGCGGCGATGCCGACCATGGGCGCGTTGAGGTGGCGCCCGCCCATGGAGCCGTAGAACTCGGCATGGCCGAAGGTGAAGATGCCGCCGTCCTGACCTTGCAGCCAGTAGCCCGTGTCGTTCCAGTTGGCGGCCATGCCGACCACTGGCGCGTTCAGTGGCGTGCCGGCCATGGAGCCGTACGGCGCCGCGTCGCCGAAATCGGCCACGTTGCCGTTGGCGCTGGCCAGCCAGTAGCCGTTCGAGCTCTGGGTGTTCGCCATGCCGGTGATGCGGTAGCCGCCGGGCGCGTCGGCCGGCTGCCCTTCATTCTGCGCGTCGCCGAAGTTGAAGACCTGACCGTTGGCGTCCACCAGCCAGTAGCCGCCACCGAGGAAGCTGGTCGCGGCGGCGGTGACCGGGGAGCTCAGGTTGTCGCCGCCCGTGGAGCCGTAGAACTTGGCGTCGCCGTAGGCGAAGACGCCGCCGTCACTGGCGATCAACCAGTACCCTCCACCGTCGATCGTGGGCAGCAGGGCGACGATCGGTTTGTTGAGGGTGATGCTCCCGGTCGAGCCGTAGAACTGCGCGTCGCCGTAGGCGAAGACGCCGCCGTCACTGGCCACCAGCCAGTAGCCGTTGCCGCCCGGCCCCGCCGCCATGCCGACGATGGGCTTGTTGAGGTGCATGGAGCCGGTGGAGCCGTAGAACTGCGCGCCGCCGAAGCTGAAGATGCCGCCGTCAGAGCCGACCTGCCAGTATCCGGGATCGGGCTGCGGCGGGAGGGGACAGGCCGGGCTGGCCGCCGGCGAGGCGGCGGGGACGGCGGGCGCCAGCGTCGGGCGTGGCCGGGTCGCTGCCGTTGGGCTGGAAGGTCAGGTCAGCCAGGTACATGGGACGGATGCCGCAGGAGAGATAGCCGATCGTCGTGCCCTGCCAGCCGGCGAACGCCATGACCAACTGGCCGCCGACGGTGTACACGTCGGGGCCGCCGGGCCCGGACACACCGGGCGACGTGGCGAGCAGCGGCGTCGTGGTCGACATGTCGGTGCAGGGCCCGGACGGGCCGGCTGGGCAGCTGGCCTAACCGATGGCGTAGGTGGAGGCGCCCTCGTCGCTGCCCGAATAGAAGAGGTAGTAGGTGTACGGTCGGCGGGTTGCTGCCGTTGGGCGTCGGACGTCTCGACCATGTCGGGACCTTCCACGATGCCGCTCTGCCAGGCTCGTCGTCCGACATCAGTGCGTCGGCGCATTGTTGCCCGTGGGCAGAAGATCCGCTCCGAGCGGGATGGACCACAAGGAGGTCGGGACGGGCGGATTCAGGTGATTGCCGTCGCTCTTCCAGATCAGGTAGGAGTCGCCGGTCGCCGGGTCCGTGAAGATGTCGGGATCGATGCTGCCGCCGAGGTCCTGACCGCTGTCGACGGTCGGATCGGGGTAGCCCGTCCCGTTCTGACAGACCATCGGCTGCGATTCGTTGTCCGTGTACGGACCGATCGGGAGGGCGGACGTCGCCACCCCGATGCACTGGTCGCCCGTCTGGATTTCCGTGGCCGTGTAGTACATGACGAAGTCGTTGTCGGCGTTGTCGCGCACGACGCTCGGCGCCCACGTGTTGCCGGGCTTGGCCCAGGCGCCGACATGGGGCAGGACAGCCGCACCGGTCCAAGGTGTCCAGTTGGTGCCGTCGAGTGACGTCGCCGCCTGAATGTTGATCGTCTGGCTCGGCGCGGCGAAGTTCTGGGTGGCGAAGGAGTAGTAGACGCCGAGCCACTCCATGGTGCTCGGGTCCGGGAAGTCGCTGCTGTGCACCGGGGCCCAGTTGGCGGCGCCCGCCGGCGGCGCGGCCGCCACGCCGATGGAGGCGACGGTGCCGACGACGACGACGAGGGCGGCCAGAGTGGCGAGCGCGGCCCGGGCGGAACGGGTGGCACGGCGGGCCCGTGCCCAATGGGGAGTGTGCAGGAAATGTCGCATGAGCGTCGGTGAGAAGGTCACCTTCCTCCCTGTCGGATCAGTGATCGCCGTTCCCAACCGATTCCGCCTGAGGCGAGGGCACCATGGTACAGAGCGAGTTCTCGCCAGAACAGGCGGGAACCGGCGTTCACCGGAAGTTCATGCCGGCGTGACCAGGAGTTGCGCGGGCATTGCGTCCGGGCCCTCACGGCCGTTCCCTATAGGTTCATCGGGGACAACAGGGGCGACGGATGGACACAGACGCAGGCACGAACGCACGCACAGACACACGCAGAGACGCAGGGACCCGCAGACGCACAGGACACATGACGCAGGGGCGGCCGGATCGGTTGCCTGTGTCGGCGATCTGTAACCAGATTGAGACAAGGATGAACATGACCGAACAGCGCAAGCCCGTCGTCGACGCCGGATTCAAACTGTTGAACCTCACCCACAAGGGGGTGCTGCGCCTGACCGGGGGTCGTTGGCCCAAGCTGCTCTTCGGGATGCCGGGCGTGGAATTGGAGACCATCGGGCGCAAGTCGGGCGAGCCCCGCACGACCATGCTCACCACGCCCATCCACGACGAGAACCGGGTGGTCCTCATCGCCTCCAAGGGCGGCGATCCCCGCCATCCGCAGTGGTACCTGCAATTTGGCCGCCAACCCCGACGTGTTGGTCACGCTGAACGGCGAGACCCGTGCCATGCGGGCCCGGACGGCGTCGCCGGGCGAGAAGGCCGCCCTGTGGCCGGACATCGTCGCCGTCTACAAGGGCTACGACAGCTACCAGAAGAAGGCCGGGCGCGAAATCCCGGTCGTGATCTGCGAGCCCCGCCCGGCCTGAGCGGCGGGGCCGCCGCGGCGGCCGCAGTCCCCGCCACCGGGCCGCAGGGACCAGGACGGATGGTGGCGGGTACGATGCGCCCGATGTCAATGGAGCCTGCCGGCTCACCAGGTGGACCGATCGAAGGTACGGGGGACGGGACGGACGCGTCCTTCGATCTGAACATGGCGGTGGCGCAGCTGGCCTCCAACAGCACCGACCTGCACCTCATGCTCAAGCTGCTGGTGGCCCAGCTCTCCGACGCGCTGGGTGACCGGATTGTGGTGGAGCGGGCCGGACGCTTCCGCAAGTCCGACGAGATCAAGTCGGTGCGCATCATGCTCGGGGACGACACCCTCGAGGCGACGGTCGAAGGCGGCACCGTCCGCTGCAACATCGGCCATTCCTCGGGCGGCATCCGGATCCGCAGCGAGAAGGTCGGCATCGATGCCTGGCTCACCCGGCTGCTGAGCACCCTGCAGACGGAGGCGGCCAACAGTGAGCAGACCCGTCTCGCGCTCGAGAACATTGTGATCGGAGGCCCATCGTGACCGAGGAAACGACGCAGCCAGGGGAGGCGGTCGATGCCCCATCGCCACCGGCGCCGGTACCGCACGACCTGCCCAAGGACGCCACCCACCGGCTCCAGGAACTGGAGAACGGTCTCTTCACCTCGGACCTCTCCGTCAACGAGTTCCTGCTCGTCAAGGAGGCCGGCTTTCACCCGCTCGGGTTCGTGATGGGCTCGTCGATCTACCACATCGGCCTGCAGACCCGGAAGTGGGGCCAGAGCCAGGAGCTGACCAAGCTGACCGAGGCCATGTACACGGCCCGCGAGCTCGCCATGACCCGCATGGAGGAGGAGGCGCAGGAGCTCGGGGCCGACGGCGTCGTCGGCGTACGCCTCGACGTCAACTACTACGAGTGGGGCAGCGATTCGGCCGAGTTCATCGCGTTCGGCACCGCGGTGAAGGCGGAGGACGGGACCTCGTACCGCAACGTGCAGGGCAAGCCCTTCACCTCGGACCTGTCGGGGCAGGACTTCTGGACCCTGATGCAGACGGGCCACACGCCGCAGGGCCTGGTCCTGGGGACCTGTGTGTTCCACATCGCACACCGCAAGTTCACCCAGGCGCTCGGGTCCATGGGCCAGAACGTCGAGCTGCCCAACTTCACCCAGGCCCTCTACGAGGCGCGCGAGCTGGCCATGACGCGCATGCAGGACGAGGCGACGCAATTGCAGGCCAGCGGCATCGTGGGCGTGCGCCTCGAGGAGAAGTCGCACCAGTGGGGCTCGCACACCATTGAGTTCCTGGCGATCGGGACGGCGGTGACCAAGCGCAGCGGTGAGGTCACGCTGCCCAAGCCGACCACCATCATTTCGCTCGACAACTGATGAGCGACGTCTCGGGCCCGGGCGCAGCCGATCCATTTGACGCGGCGGGCGCCGCCGGCACGCCGGGCGGGCGGGACGGCGACCTGCCCGAGGCGGCCCTCCGCCGCCTGGAGGCCACCTCGTTCTCCTCGGGCTTGAGCGTGCCCGACTTCGCCGCCTGCCTCGACCTCGGCCTGCAGCCGGTCGCCCTGGTGCAGGGCTTCTGCGTCATGCAGTGGGGTTGGTACGGGCCGGGCGGGGGCACCATGCGCGGCATGTCGCCCTACATGGGGGGCCAGCAGACCCCGGGGGCGTACTCGGAGACCTATCGCTGCCCCCACGGCTTCGTCTCGAACGAGCACCGCTCGTGGGGGCAGAACCTGGAACAGCCCTGGGTGGAGGAGGCCTGGAACCAGGGCTACCACACCGCCTACGGCCGCATGCTCGAGGAAGCGGGCACGCTCGGCGCCCACGGGGTGATCGGCGTGGCGGACCAGGTCTCCAACGTGGCGGACACCGGGACGACCGAGTTCCATTTTCTCGGCACCGCGGTGACGGTGGAGGGCGGCCCGCCGCCCGCCGGCGGAGTCCCGTGGAGCACCTATCTGGCGGGGCAACGCCTGACCAAGTCGATCGAGGCCGGATTCATGCCGATCGCCGTGGTGGCGGCCCTGGCCTCGGTGCGGGTGTGGGCCTACTGCATGACCGAGTACTACATGGAGGGCTCCATGGGCGGCTGGGGCAACAACATGGGCCCGGCGCTGGTGGAGCAGGTGAGCAAGGCACACATGGCGTCGCGACAGCTGGCCCGCAAGCACGTGCGCCAGCAGCTGGCCGGCGACGAGTTGCACGGGGCGACCATCGACGTGGTGACCCGGGAGCTCTCGGCCGGCGACGAGGTCATCGACTGCACCCTGCGCGGCAACCGGGTGCGTCGCTTCAAGGACTGGGACCCGGTCGTGCTGCCGCGGCCGACGGTGCGACTCTCGTGAGCCTGGACGCCGACGGCGGCGCCGCGCCCACCCAAGACGTCCGGGCAGAGATGCTCAAGGGCGCCCAGTCACTGGCGGTCGCCGCGCCCCCGTCGAAGGAGCGCGGCATCACCTCGGACCTCTCGGTCGACGAGGCGCTGCTGCTGCACGCCGCCGGGTGGGAGCCGCTGGACCTCGTGACGCGGCGTGGCCGTCGTCTCGGTGCCGGTCGGCGTGTGGAACTGGGGGAGAGGGTCGATCGGGCTGGCCTCGGACGCGCACGATGCCGCGGTGGACCAGGCGGCTCGCCTGCTGCGCGGCGAGTGCAGCAAGGTGCACGGGCACGGTGTCGTGGGGGTGCGGGTGGACGTCACCGTGAACCCGCACCACATCGACGTCGAGCTGGTGGGTACCGCGGTGCGTCCGATGGACGGCAAGGACAAGAGCGGACGGGGTACGGACGCCGCGCTGGCCATGCCCTTCGTCTCCGATCTGTCGGCCCGGGACTTCACCCTGCTCGAGCGCGCCGGCTGGATGCCGGTCGGGCTCGCCTTCGGCGCCAGCTTCGTCTACGCCCCCCGCCGCACCGCCGGCACAGCGATTAAGCAGAAGGGCCAGAACGTCGAGCTGACCAACTACACCGAGGCCATGTACTCGGCTCGCGAGTCGGCCATGGAGAAGATGCAGCGCTCCGCCCTGGGGGCCGGAGGCGAAGGTGTGGTCGAGGTCAAGGTGACCGAGGGCCCGATGGGGTTCGCCCGCCACGCCATCGGTTTTACGGCGTGGGGGACAGCGGTCAAACTCGTGGCCGAGACGCACCAGTTCGTCCAGCCCCAGGTGGTCCTGCCGCTCGACGACGCGGTGGTCACCTTCGAGGCGGCGAGCCTGCGCAGCAGCGGTCAAGGAAAGGGACGGAGACGATGAGCACGCAGCAGGGGAGCGCGAGGGACTGGGATGCCTGGGCCCGCACCTTCGAGTCGATCGACGGGCCGGACGATTTCGCGGCGCTGTTCGCCGCCGGCGGCAGGTTCTGCGACCCGGTGACCCCGTGGACCACCGACCTGCACAAGGTGGCCCGGGACACCGACGCCATCTTCCCGGACTGGAACCAGCGGGTGGACCGGATCCGCGGCGGGCAGGACTGGGCCGTCTTCGAGTGGACGGGGACGGCGACCTTCCATCCCGGCGAGGGCAAGGCCGGCGTGCCCATCTCCATGACGGGGCCACGGTGATCGACGTCGACGGCGACGGCAAGGTCACCGCCTGGCGGGACTACCTCGACACCAACGAGCCCACCCAGCAGATCACGGCCGGCCTGGAGCGGGCGCTCGAAGGCGGCTGAGCTGTGCTGAGCTCGACCCGTTCTGCCCGTTCAACCGGGCGAGCGCTCAGTCAGTTGGATGCGTGGGTCGTTCAGGCCAGGGCTTCGGCGAGCTCCGCGATCGATTCAATGACCGTGACGCCCTCCTGCGGCGCCGGCACCGGGCGCCCCGACGCGATCCACACCGGGGGATGCCCGGCGGCCAGAGCGCCTTCGATGTCCCGTGCCCAGCTGTCGCCGACCATCACGGCATGGTGGGGCTCTGTGTCGAGCCGGCGCAGGATCTCGGCGAAGGCGGCCGGCTCCGGCTTGCCCACCCCCAGCTCCCCGGAGATGGCCAGGCTCTCGAACTGAGGGGCCAGACCGGACGCCTGGAGCTTCAGGCGTTGGATGTCGGAGGGCCCGTTGGTCAACAGGCCGAGCCGGTAGCGTCGCCGAGCCGGTGGACCGCCTCGGCGGCGGCGGGCAGCAGGGGATGGCCGCCGACCTGGGCCTCGACGAAGATCTCCTCGGCCGTGGGGACGAGGTCCGGGTCGTGCAGGCCCAGCGTGGCCAGCGCCGCGCTCCAGGCCTCGTGGCGGAAGGTGGGCAGCCATTCCAACACGGCGTCGAGCACGGGATCGTTCCCCTCGAAGGTCGACCACAGCCCCTCCCACGAGGCGAAGCCCAGGTCCACCCGGAGGCCATAGTCGGGTCCGCGCCCGCCAGAGCGCCCGGACGGCGTCGCGCATGCCTTGCCACGACCCCTCGACCCCGGTCGCCCACCAGGCGCCGTCGCACCTCCGCATAGGAGGACTCGGCCGTCCGGATGTCCTCAATGAGGGTGTCGTCGAGATCGAAGATCACCGCCGAGACGGGCATGAATGGGAGCGGGGTGCGGCAGCGGAACGGAGGTCGGAGGCGCCGGACGACTGCTCTGCGCCGCGTCGGTCCTGCTGCAGTTCGATCGTGTTCCCGGCCGGATCGTTGATCCAGATCTGCACCGTCCCCGCCCCCTGGACGGCCTGCTCGTAAGGGGATGTTGCGCTCCTCGAGCTCGAGGATGGCCTTGTCGAGGTCCTCCACGGCGACGCAGTAGTGGTTCCCGGTCGAGTCGATCGGCGTCCCCCGCGGTGGCGCACCCACGACGTGCAGCTCTTGGTCGGCGACGTGGAACCAGTGGCCGGGGACGCCCGGGATCTCAGGGCGATCCTTGGAGTCCAACCCGAAGAGGTCGCCGTAGAACGAGACCATGTCGGACAGCTCGGCGTCGCTGACGTTCACCGACACGTGATGGAACTTCGTGATCTTCACTCGTCGCCTCCGCGGGGTGGAGAGCAGGGCCGCCTGTCCGAGAACCGTACCGCCCCGCCGCCCGCAGTCGGTTCAGGCCTCCTCGGCCACCGCCTTGACGTGCGCCATGCGGGCGTCGTGGGCCTCGTCGAGGTCCTCGGCCGCCTTCTCGTCGCTGGCCATTTCGGCGTCGATGTCGGCGTCGGCCCAGCCGATCACGCCCATCTCCGTGAAGGCCGCGCGGAGCTTGGGGCCCCACAGGCCGATGTCACGCAGGATCGGCACGATGCGCATGAACAGGAAGTTGCGGAACTCCCGCAGCGTCTCGCTGTTCTCCACGTAGACGCCGATCTCGGGCGGGAGGTCCAGGCGCTCCCACACCTCGTCGCCCAGGAAGCGGTCCCGCATCAGGTAGCAGGCTTCGATGCAGAAGTCCTCCCGCTCGCCGCGCTCGGCCTCGCTCAGCTGCGGGTAGTAGTCGCGCAGGGCCAGGCGGCCGAACATGACGTGGCGCGCCTCGTCCTGCATCACATACGCATTGAGGGCCTTGGCCAAGGGATTCTGGGCGTTGTTGCGGATGACGCCGAAGGCGGCCAGCGCCAGGCCCTCAATGAGCACCTGCATGCCGAGATACGTCATGTCCCACCGGCTGTCGGAGATGACGTCGTCGAGCAGCGCCTTGAGATACCGGTTGAGCGGGTACACCAGCTGCACCTTCTCGTGCAGGTAGCGGCTGTAGACCTCGACGTGGCGCGCCTCGTCGATGACCTGCGTGGCGGCGTAGAACTTGGAGTCGATGTCGGGGACGGTCTGCACGATCTTGGCCGTGCAGATCAGCGCGCCCTGCTCGCCGTGCATGAACTGGCTGAAGCGCCAGGCCTCGACGTGACGGCGGAGCTCGCCCCGCCGCTCCTCGGACATGTCGTCCCACCACGGCGTGCCGAAGATCGGCATGATCTCGTCGGGCATGCCGACGGGGTTGGTGAGGTCGACGTCGGTGTCCCAGTCGAGTCGGTCGCTGCCGATCCACTGGCGCCGGGTGCCCTTGTCGTAGAGGCGGAGGAGCTGGTCCCGCCCTCCCGTGTAGTCGAAGTCGAACATGGTGGTCGACGGCGACGCAATGCCCCACTTCGGATCAAAGGCGAAGTCCGGGTCGGTGATGGACGGGCTCGTGGTCATGAGGCCCCCTTTTCGTCAGCTCTCGGCGCGTGCGCCACCCGCGACGCTAGCCCTTTGCGTGCCTGGAGTCAGCTTGCTCAACGAAAGTCGAACGCGACCTTTATGGCGCCGCTCTCCTCCTGGTTGGCCAGCACCGTGAAGGCCTCGATCCAGTCGTCCAGCCGGAACGTGTGGGTGAGCATGCCCGTCATGTCGATCCGTCCCTCGGAAGCCAGGCGCAGGTACTGGGCGATGCCGTGCATGCGCACCCCGTCGACCTCTTCGACCCCGAAGGCGTTGGACCCGACCCACGAGATCTCCTTGAAGTACAAGGGGGACCATTCCCAGCGCTCGGGCGCGTGCACGCCGCTCTTGACCATGGTGCCGCGTTGCTTCAGGAGCCGGACGCCGATCTCGGCCGTCTGCGCCGTGCCGACGGTGTCGTAGACGACGTCGAACCCGCCGGGGTGGGCCATGGGGAGCTTGGCGCCCTCGAACCTGTTGAGGACGCCGCCCGACCATGCCGCCGCTTCTTCGAGCAGCTGCTCGACGGGGAAGGGGTCGACCACCGTGGCACCGAGCTTGCGCGCCAGAGCCGCCTGCGCGGGCCAACGGGCGACCACCATGACCTCGACGTCGGGGTAGAGCGCCTTGAGGATCGCCACGGCCGTGCTGCCCAGCGCGCCGGCGCCGTAGACGAGGACCTTGCCGCCCGGCGGTGGCGGATGGCGCGTCACGGAGTGCAGCGACACGGCGAAGGGGTCCCCGATCACGGCCACTTCGTCGCTCAGGTCGTCGGGGACGGGGATGAGCATCGACTCGTGGGCCGGCAGGTAGTCGGCGAAGCCACCGGGGGCGTCCTTCGACGTGCCGGTGTGGATGCCCGCCGCAATGGGTCCCTGGGTGAAGTGCCAGCACAGGCTGTAGTCGCCGTCCTGACAGGACGGGCACGGCGGGTCGATGCCCCGCGGGCCACAGGAGAGCCAGGGGTTCAGGACGACACGCTGGCCGACCTCGAGGGTCGTCACGGCCGGGCCGACCTCGACAACGTCGGCCACCACTTCGTGCCCGAAGACGGTCGGGAAGGTGAAGAACCCGTTCAGCGCGCCGTCGTCGCCGAAGTCGTCCCCGAAGTCCATGAAGACCATTTTGGCGTCGGAGCCGCAGATGCCCGTCAGGCGCGTCTTGGCGACGCACCAGTCGTCGCGCAGCAGCTTCGGCCGTTCGAGCTCTTCGAGGCGCATCGGCGTGCGGGACAGCCCCCGCATGAGCTTGTTGGATTCGTCCGTGTGGGGTCCAGCGGTCACCGCGGACGCCATAGAGCAGACCTTGCATTCGTACGTTCCTCCTCCGAGAAGGTGTTTCGTTGACTAGTTGGCGTGGCCGCCGAGCAGCAGTTGCAGAGGGAACCCAGCCGGGTTGACGACGTCGTTGGCGTTGTTGTTGTGATTGCCGAAGGCGATGACCAAAACCAGCACCACGAGCCAGGCAAAGCCGACGACGATGCCGGCGATGGCCATGCCGCCGCCCTTCTGCCTCCCCCGGAGTTCTTGATCTGGGCGCGTGAGACGAAGCCGAAGATGATGCCGAGTACCGCCGGAATGAAGAAGAGGAATCCGGCGATGCCGCAGACCAGCGCCGCGATCGCCAGGCCATTCGTCTTGGATTGCGCGCCTGGCCGTAGGGCGCGTACGGCGCGTAGGGCGTGCCGGGGGCGTAAGAGGGAGCGGCGCTGTACGGAGCCGCGCCATACGAAGGCGGGACGCCAGGGGCAGCGCTGTATGGCATGGCACCGTAGGGGGTGGCGCCGGCCGGCCGTGCCGAGGGCGGACCGGTCCAGAGCTCAGGCGGGTACCACTTGCCGTCGGAGGCCAACCACCATCCTGGACCTTGTGAGGTGTCGCTCATGCCGTACCCGTTCCGTCGGAGCCACGTGCCGCCTGGAGCATAGGAGGCGGGCCCACGACCCGTGGTGTTCTGGGTCGACGAGGCTCAGACGGTCAGGGGCCGCAGCGGTTCACCGGACATAGGGGCAGTGCCGGCAGCCGGCATCGCAACAGTGGCCGCGGCGCGCCAGGTAGCCGGCGGTGAGGACCGTGTAGCCCGAGCGTGGGTCGACATAGGTGTCGGCGCCCACGCGCAGGGCCTGGGTATGGGCGCCGATGATCTGTGCGAAAGCGGGATCATCGGGCGACAACCGGTCGGGGTGCGGCTCCGTGAGGGGCCGATCGGCCAGCTGTTCGGGAGGGGGAGCGCCCCGACTCTCGGCTGCGCTCACGTCGATCGCGCGGCTCGTCCATCGGACCAGGGCCGCAGCAGGCCGGTCCCGGGTGAGGGGACCGGCCTTGCGTACTACCTTCTCGCGGCCCTCTTGGCGGGAGCCCGCTTGGCCGGAGCCTTGCGCGCCGGAGCCCGCTTGGCCGGAGCCTTGCGTGCGGTGGCCTTGCGAGCCGGTGCCTTCTTGGCGGCAGCCCGGGCCGGCGCCTTCTTGGCGGCAGCCGGAGCGGCGGACTTGCCGGCGGCGGCGACGGCGGCGTCGCTGGTCGGGTACGCACCCTTCACCAGCTTGGGCGCCGTGGCCGGGGCCAGGACGGCATCCTTGAACGCCTTGACCGGCGTGATGCGCGCCTTCTTGGAAGCCTTGATCCGGATCGCCTCACCAGTGGCCGGGTTGCGGCCCATGCGCGCCGCCCGGTTCACCTTGACGAACTTGGCGAAGCCGGGGATGGAAACCGGCTCACCCTTGGAGACGACGGCGGTGACGACATCAGTGAATCCGTCGATGACGGTGATCACGGTCTTCAACTCGACATCGGCCTGGACCGCGACTGCTTTTGCTAGTTCTCTCTTGTTCATGGCGCCCATTGTGGCCGACGCGCGCCCAGTGATGCACATCTTTCCGGGCACGAATGTAGATATTTGTGCTCAAAATTCGCTCTGACGACCGTGCAAAAGCGTCAGATCCAACGCCCGTCACGTGTCACGACGGGTCAACGGGCACCGGAAATCGGGTGCCGCCGCGCCGCGACAGACCCCGCTACGCCGTCCACTGCCCCCAGTAGGGGCGGGATTCCTCGCGCTTCTCCATGAGGATGATCACCGTCCCCCACGGGTCGCGACACCACGTCGTCCGGAGTCCGGCGACGTCGGCGATGCCCGCCGTCAGGAAGTCGACGCCGCGGCTCTCGAGCTCGGCGCGCGTGACGGCGATGTCGTCGCACACCATGCCGATATGGGTGATGCCGACCCTGGTGACAGCCGGTCTTTCCTTTTCCGGCGGAGCGACGTTCGCCGCCGGATACTCGATCAGCTCAATGACGCGGTCGTCTCTGCCCGAAGCCCACGATGGCCGCGTGCACGACCACCGGAGACGGGACGAGCTCACCCATGTCGTGCTCAATCTGCTCTCCTTCCATGCGGTACGGAGGTGACAGCACGGTGAGGCCCAGGACGTCGGCGTACCAGCGGGTGGCGGCCTCGACGTCGGGGACGCACACGGCGGAGTGGGCGAATCCGGTCAGCACCAGGTCAGCGTAGGCCGGGGAGATCGCGTCGCCGGGGGAGGAGCGGTGGCAGCGAAAGGCGGCAATTGACCGAAAAAACTGCGGGTCCGGCTCAGGTCCAGCGGGCGAGCTCGTGCTGCAGGCGCTTGTTCACAGCGGCGGAACTGCACCCGGCCGCGACGGTCGACCTTGCGCAGCACGATCACGCTCACGAACACCAGCGGCGCCACGAAAGCCGAGAGTGCGCTGAGAACGACCACGCGCGGCCCGATGGAGTTGGCCCCTTTTTGTTTCACACCACCAGTCGTACACCGAGAAATGCGTGCGCACCAGTCCATTTCGCACTAGGAAGGGCGAGTGGGAAGGCCCAGATGAGCGATACTGAACCCCAGATGCAGCCTGACGACGCAAACGGGGTCGACTCCGGGCCGGAGGCGGCAGCGGAAAAGCCGGTGAAGTCGGCCAAGGTGAGGAAGCGCCAAGACCCGTCGCGGGCACCTGCCGCGCCGCATCTCGGCCTGGGTGCTCCTGGTGCTGGCGTCGATCCTGATCCCGATCTCGGTGATTTCGGTGTGGGCCATCCGCACCGTGACCGACACGGACCAGTACGTCGAGACCATGGCGCCGCTGGCGACCAACCCGGTCATTCAGCAGGGCCTGGCGACGAGGGCCACCGACGCACTGTTCTCGACCAACATCGTGCAGAACAAGGTCACGCACGCGCTGCCGAAGTCGGCCAAGCCGCTCGTGGCGCCACTCATGGCGCAGCTGCAAGACCTACGTGCAGGGCTATGCGCTCAAGGTCTTCGAGAGCCCGCAGTTCGCCAAGCTGTGGGACACGCTGAACCGCCACAGCCACGCCGCCGTGATCAACGTCCTGACCGGGAAGCAGACGCCGGTGCAGAAGAAGCTCGCCACGGGCGGTGCAGATCGCCATCAACGTGTCGCCCGCGCTCAACCAGGTGATCACGGATCTCGATCAGCGCGGCATCACGTACTTCGACCCGCTCCGGACGCTGTCGACCAACAGCGTGCACTTCACCGTCGTCTCGAAGCAGCAGGTCTCGAAGTTCTCCGGGCTGTTCAACCTGATCGTCAAGCTCAAGTGGGTCATTCCGATCATCGGCCTCGTGCTGGCGATCCTGGCGGTGGCGCTGGCCATGGAGCGCCGCAAGACGCTGGTGCGCCTGGCCGTCGGCGTGGCGCTGATGTCCCTGCTGCTGCTGGGCGGCCTGTCGGTCGGGGCGCGGCATCTTCATCGGCCAGGCCACCGGGGGCGGCTTCCACGGCGCAGGGGGCCGCCGCCGTCTGGGACACCGTGTTGCGCTTCCTCAAGACGGACCTGCGCTGGACGCGTGCTGATTTCGGTGCTGGTCGCCTTCGGCGGCTGGCTGGCCGGGCCGGCCCGCTACGCGGTGTGGATCCGCAAGACCTGCGCCAGCGGCTGGACGCTGGGTGGCGGCGCAGTACCGGGCCGTCACCTCCGGGGCGGGTCGGGCTGCGGCCGAGTCGGGCCGGGTGCGGCGCACGGGCGGCTGGATCGTCGAGCACATCAACGGCCTGCGCATCGTCGGCGTGGTCGTGGCGGGGCTCATCCTGCTCTTCAGCGGGAACCTCACGGGGTGGACCCTGCTGGTCATCGTGTTGGTGCTGGCGGTGTATCTCGGCTTGCTGCAACTGGTGGCCGCCTGGGCCCGCAGGGTGGCGGATGCGGGCGACGACCCCGGGACCGGCGGCGGCACAGCTGACCCCGGCAGCTACTCCTGACCCCGGCGCCACCGTGACCTCTGGCGCCGCCTGAGCGAGGAATTGCGGCGGAATTGCGCCCGATGAGCGGCGGAAGGGACCTTCGTCCCTGTTTCTCGCCGGCGTCGGCTCCCACACTGGGGACATGGCGGACATCACGGTGATTCTGGTGGCGGTCGGGTTGTTCATCGCCGGCTTCGTGGCCTGGTACACCATGTGGCATCGCCGCATGGCTGCTGCCTTCGAGCGGGTCCCCGTCGGGGCGGACCGCTCGGCGCTGGTGGTGCGCCGCGGGGCGGATCTGCCCGGCAACAGCGCGCTGAGCGGCCGTTGCAGCCGCTCGTTCGGTCCGGCTCCGCCGATCTCCGCCAGCAATTCCCGGGTCGGCCGTGCGTCCACGGCTGATTCTTACGGCGGGTTTAATTCGGCCCCCGTAACCTGGGTCACATGTCCATTCGGTGGCGGATCGGTCTGGCGGCGGTCATCGCCGCCGCGGTCGTCGGCGGCTTCGTGCCGCACGGCGTGCTCTCCGTCACCGACACATCGGCTACCCAGGTGGTGCGGGCTGCAGAAGCGCCACTGTCAGGGTCGGTGAACTGCGCCGACGCCACCTGTGGCAAGGGCAACACGGCACCCGCCGCGCCCTCGCCGGGCATTGCGCTGGTGGCCGTCGTGGCCGGTGCCCTGGGCGTGGCGGCCGCGGCCGCCTGCGTCCGCCGCCGGCGTGGGCAGCATGTGGCGCTTCCGGCCGGAGCCCGGGACCCCCTCTTTCACCCACCGCAGTTCTCCTAGCTCGACCTGCATCTGCTCGGCCGGCGCCGCCACCGACGTGGCGAGTCGTCCGGCCGAGGCCATCTGCAATCCGTGAGGCCGTGCCATCGCCGGCCTCCGTCTCGAGCCTCCGAGCTGGTGCGCCCCGCGCGCCGCCTCGGCCCAACGAAGGAGAACACAGCACCATGTCGAAGTCCCCCTCGGGGCCGTCGCGCCAGGCGCGCACCGCCCCCGCATCCAAGACCACCACACGCAACGCCAACGCCGGCACCAAGAAGACCGCAGCCCCTCGACGCCCGTCCCCACGGATCGCTTCCGCACCCGTCATCCGGTCCTGACGGCCCTGGTCCCGGTCGTGCTGGTGGTGGCCGCCATCGCCACCATGGTCGTGATCAAGGCCGCCGGGAACTCCAACCCGTCCGCCTCGGCGTCGTCGCACCTGTCCACCGGGGAGCGCCGCCCGGCCACGGCCGACCCGGGCACCACCACGCTGTCCCCCCAGGTCCTCGCCGCCCTCACCGTGCCGACGGCGACGCTCGACTCGGTGGGCAGCCCGTCCTCGGTGGTCCTGCCGACCAGCGACCGGGAACGGCACCATCGCCAAGGACGGCGCGGGCAAGCCGCTGATCACCTACATCGGCGCCGAGTACTGCCCCTTCTGCGCCGCCGAGCGGTGGTCGCTGGCCGTGGCCCTGTCACGCTTCGGGACCTTCGAGAACCTGTCGGGCACCCACTCGTCGGACACCGACGAGTTCCCCGACACGCAGACGCTGTCGTTCTACGGGTCGACCTATTCCAGCCCGTACGTCGACTTCCAGGCCGTCGAGGAGGCCACCAACCAGCCGGACGGGAACAGCTACCAGGCCCTGCAGGCGCCGACGGCGGCGCAATCGGCTCTGATGGCGAAGTACGACACGCAGGGGAGCATCCCCTTCCTCGATATCGCCAATCGCTACGTGATCACCGGATCGAGCTTCTCGCCCCAGGTGCTCCAGGGGCTGTCCCGCAGCCAGATCGCCGCCGACCTGTCGAACCCCGACAGCGCCGTGGCGCAGGCGATCGACGGCGCGGCCAACGACATCACGGCGGCCATCGCCTCGGTCACCGGCAACCAGCCGTCGGGCGTGGGCAGCTCGGCGACCATTGCGGCGATCGCCCAGAAGCTGGGGGCGTGACGATGGCGACGTCGCACGCCGTGACCCGGCGGGCCCGGACCCGGCCCGTCAACGGCGGCGGGTCCCCGCCTGGGTGCCGGCCACCTCCTTGGGCTCTCCCTGGTGGCCCTGGCCATCGCCTCGTACCTGACCGTCACGCACTACACCGACCCGACCGCGCTCGGCCTGTCCCGACACGGGCATCGTCAACTGCGCGCTGGTGACGACGAGCTCGTGGTCGGTCGTTCTCGGCGTGCCGCTGGCCGTCCTCGGTCTGGTCTGGGCCGTGGTGATGACGGGCCTCACCGTGCCGTGGGCCTGGCGCGCCGAGGCCCCATGGGTCGATGGCGCCCGGCTGGCGGTGTCGGGCGCCGGCGCCGCCATGGTGCTCTACCTCGTCTACGTCGAGCTCTTCCGGATCGGCGCCATCTGCCTGTGGTGCACGGCCGTGCATGTCACCGCCGTGTGCCTCTTCGGTGTGGTCCTGGCCGGGCGGGCCGCCTCGTCGCGACCGGATCCGGCCCTTCCCGAGGACGGAACCGGTGTGTCCCCCGTGGCGCCGAAGGAGGCGGGACATGGGGACTTTCGCCTCAAAGGCGCGCCCGGCACGCCCGACACAATGAGAGAAGCGGATGGTCGCACTGCTCCCGTGGCGGGAGCGCCCCTCGGCGGTAAGGGAGAGCGCAACATGCAGAACAGCGAGCAGGACACGGCCTGCGGGACGATCGCCTCGGAGTGTGCGGCCTTCCTCGACGGCACCCTGGCCGAGTATTGGGACGACAAGGGCATGGAGGTCCCGGTCTGGGCCTTCATGAACCTGCTGGCCCACGGCGACGTGCGCCGGATCGGCGAGAGCGTGCTGCGGCCCGACTGGTCCCGTCGGGCCAGCCGCAGCTGGCGCGTCGCCCGCTCGTACCTCGCCTACGAGGTGCTGGACCTCACCGACCTGGAGTTCACGCTGGCCGACCTGCAGGCGTCCGTGTTGATCCCGCTCGAGCTCGAAATGGCGGCCCGGGCCGACGTCGCCGACTGGACGCCGCGCCAATGGGTGGACCTGGTCGAGGACGCGCTGCGCAACAACCTCTGCCTCGAGCAGTAGTCCTTCAGTCCTGCTAAACGGAGAGGCGCTCCACCCAGCGCTCGACGGTGCGGCCCAGGGCGGGCAGCGGCAGGATGCCGGCGCGGAGCACCAGGTCGTGGAATTCCCTGAGGTCGAAGCGCTCACCCAACCGCTCGGCCGCCACGGCGCGCAGCCGCACGATTTCGCGCCGGCCGACCATGTAGGCCAAGGCCTGGCCGGGGAACGAGATGTAGCGGTCGATTTCGGTCTCGACCTCCACGCGCGGGACAGCGGCGTGTGGTCCGCCATCCAGTCGATGGCGCTGCCGGCGGGTCCAGCCCATGGCGTGCAGCCCGGTGTCGACGACGAGCCGGCTGGCCCGCCACGAGTCGGCGGCGAAGAGGCCCATGCGGGCCAGGTCGTCGGTGTAGAGCCCCATCTCGTCGGCCAGCCGCTCGCTGTAGAGGCCCCAGCCCTCGGCGCAGGCCGTGTCGCCGAGGACCTGGCGGGCCGGGGCGAGGTCCTTGGACTCCATGGCGATGGTGAGTTGGAAGTGATGGCCCGGGGACGGCTTCGTGGAAGGCGATGTCCTCCGCCTCGTAGCGGTGGCGGCTCCTCGGGCTCGGACGTGTTGAGGTAGTACGTCCCCGGCCGCGAGCCGTCGATGGCGCCGGGCATGTAATAGGCGCCGTCATGCCCAGCTTCCTCGGCCTCGGGGACGGGCGGCCACGGTGCAGGCCACGTCGGGGACGGTGGCGAACCACTTGGGTGCCTCCGCCTCGGCGGCGGCGACCACGCGCCGGGCGTGCTCGAGCATCTCCTCGCGGCTCCGGTAACGCAGGGAGCGGTCGTTGAGGTGCTCGAAGATGTCGTGCACGTCGGTCGTGCCGAAGAGGCGGGAACCGGTCTCGATGATCTCCTCCCGCACCTCCCCGACGATCTCGCGACCCATGGCGTGGAGCTCGTCGGGGGAGAGTCCATGGAGGTGTGCTGCCGGGCCAGGGCGCGGTACATCGCCTCGCCGTCGGGCAGGTAGCAGATGCCCGGGTGGTCGTCGTCGCGGGCAGTAGGGGAGGACCGAGGTGCGCAGCGCGTCCCGGTAGGCCGCCAGAGCCGGGCGGGCGTGCTCGTCGATGGCGACGGCGACGGCCTCGGTGAAGGCGGCACTCTGCGTCGGTCCGCGGCCATGGCACCCACCGTGGGATCCGCGATCATGAGGTCGAGTTGGGCGATGGCGGACTCGACGAGCCGGGCCACCGGCGTCCGCCCGGCCGGGCGCCCTCCGCGTGACGCTGCGCCACCGTGGCGAGCATGCCCGGCAGGCCGCGCAGGCGGGCCAGGTAGCCCTCCTGCCGCTCCTCGGTGTCGAGCTGGACCTTGGGGAGGGAGGTCAGCACGGCGCCGACCGGTGAGCGCGAAGTGTCGCTGATGGTGAACTCGACACGGGCACGGCGGCGGCATCGGCCATGCCCCGGCCGAGGCAGCGGACGAAGTCGAGTGTCTGCAGCTCGGTCTCGCCCAGGCCGTCGTCGGCCGCCTCCTCGGCCCGCGTCGGCGATGGAGGCGAGCGGTCCGTGCGTGCTCCGCTCGGCCTCGCCGCTGAAGTCGGGCAGGAGCTCGTCGTAGCCGGGAAACCCGTAGAGCGAGCCCGCCAAGAGGGTCGGCCGTCGAGGACCGACGTCAGCAACTCGGCGGCAAGTTCGTCTCCGGGCATCGGGGGAGGCTACCGCGGACGACTGGTCGGCAGGGCCGTGACCAGGCGGGCGACGGCCGGCGTTTCGTGGTCCGTCCGCCCGATCCGACCGTGCCTGGCGCCGAAATCATTGCACTGCGGTGTCAAAGACTTTGGGCCGGCGAGGCCGGACCTGCCTCAGCTGATGACGTCGCCCCGCGCCGCGAGGATGGCGCGGAGGCGGTCCTCGACCTCGTTCGTGCTGTGGTCGTCCGTGAACACGTAGCGGCGTCCGTGGCGGATGGCGTCGACGACGTTCGCCGCCACCACGGCGGACGGCACGGTGCCGATCGGGTTCATGGCGGTCTTGATCATGCCGGGCATGACGACGCTCACCCCGACCGGCGCCTCCAGCGCCTCGAACTCGGCGCGCAGCACGTCGGAGAGCCCGAGCACGCCGTGCTTGGCCACGGTGTACGGCCCGAGGCGGCCCAACGCCATGACCGGCTGCCATGGAGGCGGTGTTGACGACGTGGCCCTCCTCGCCCGACGCCAGGATGCGCGGGACGAAGGCACGGATGCCGTGGATCACGCCCCACAGGTCGATGTCGATGACCCGGTGCCACTCCTCGAGGGGGATCTCCCAGGAGTAGCCGCCCTTCACGACGCCGGCGTTGTTCACGGCCACATGGAGCTTCCCGAACCGCTCAATGGCGGCGGCGCCCACCCGCTCGACGGCGTCGGGGTCCCGGACGTCGACGGTGACCGGCATGGACCTCGGCGCCCTGGTCGGTGAGTCTCGCCGCGTGCGAGCGGAGACTCTGCTCGTCGATATCGGCCATGACGACGCGCAGACCCTCGGCCACGAAGGCCTCGACGACGGCCAGGCCGATGCCGCTGGCGGCGCCGGTCACGACGGCCGTGCGCCCTTCCAGATGCTCCATCGGGGCCGATCGTACCGGGGCGACCCGACGGCCCCCAATGTCCCTCGCGCGCCGCCTCGGCGAAGATGGTGGGCGTCATGGAGCGGTGTGGCTGATTCGACCGACGAGCGTCTGGGGCCGCGGTCGCGCCGCGCCGCGTGCGCCGTGGAGGTGCGCTGCGCGCGGGCGCACGCAGGTCGACGAAGAGGGCGAGCTGCTGTCGGTGCCGTTGCCGCTCAGCTTCCTGTGGCTGGTCCTGGGGGTCCTCACCGTGCTGGAGGCCCTCAACGATCTGTTCGGTCTCGCGGGCCGGATTGGCTCTACGACAACTGGATCCACAACGTGATCCTGGCCGTCTGCGCCGTCCTCGTTCTGGCCCGTGCCGCCTACGAGCCGATCGCCCGGCCGGCCTGGCTGGCGTTCGGGATGGCGCTGCTGCTGTGGTCCGTCGGCAGCGTCGCCTGGGACTGTGGCCTACGCCGGACAATCCAACGTGCCGTACCCGTCCTTCGCGGACATCTTCTGGTTGGCCTGGTATCCGCTGTTGGCGATCGGGATGTTCTATCTGATCCGGCTCCGCGTCCCTCAGTTCGAACTGCATCGTTGGATGGACGGGATCGCGGTGACCCTGTTGGTGCTCGCGGCGGGATTTGTCCTCGTGATTCAGCCGGCGACGGAACACAAGACAGTCGGGACCCTGGCTACGGTCGTGGTCTTCGCCTACCCGATTCTCGATGTGCTGCTCATCGGGGCCGTCCTCGGCGTCTACGGGCTTCTCGGCTGGAAGCCCGACGCCATGTGGCTGCTGATCGGATTCGCCATCGTCAGCACGTCGATCGCCGATGCCGTCTTTGCGATCCAGGAAGCCGACGCCCGCGCGGTCGTCTCGGGGAACAACTACGACTTCATCTGGACAGCGGGGGCGCTCCTCTTCGCCCTGGCCGCGTGGGTCCGTGCTCCCGAGGCGGAGCGAACGCGGAGGCCGTCGACGGGATGCGGGCCGTCGCGTTGGCCCTCTTCGCGCAGGCGCTGGCCATCGGCATTCAGCTCTACGCGATCTTCAGGGAGGTGGGCCGCAGCGAGCGGGTCGTGACCATCGTCGTGCTGGTGGTGGCATCGGTGCAGATCATCCTGACCAGGCCGCGGCGGAACGAGGAGGAGGAACGTCCCCAGAGGCCGAGGCCGGCCCCTGGCCCCGCTTGAAGAGCGGGCGGCCCTGAGCACGCTGGACGCCCGAGCCGGCTCGAAGCCGGCTCTCAGTCCTCCGGCGAGGCAGCGGCTGTGGCGATGCCGTCGTGAGGATGTCCAGCAACTGGCCGTGTGTCCACGTCCCGCGGACTCCCGGCCTTCCGCCAGGTACGCGCCGACCTCGCGGTCGTGCAGGCCGTGACATTCCTTCAGGCCGGTCCCGATCACCCGGAGATAGGCCGCCGAGGGGCGCCTGAAGTCCCTTCGATTCTCCGAGGCGGTGAAGCTGAGCATGGGATGGCCGTCTCGTTCGCCGCAGTAGATGAGCTCGGTGTAGGCGCCGGTGGCCAGCATCCGCGCGTGCCCGTGCTGCCGGGCTGCCTCGAGCTTGCGTCGAAGTCGTCGACTTCGGCCGGTTGCCGTTCTCTTGCCGCACGACTTCGACGAACTGCTCCTGGGTGATCAGGTAGGCCCGGGCGAGGGTCGACGCGGCTCTGGCGGAGCAAGCGTGGTGAACGCGGCCGACGTTCCTCCCCAGACTCGAGCTGACCACCCGGCGAAGTACAGGGCGTGGGGGAGCTCGAGGGCGACGTCGTCGACGCGGGGGAGCGGTGTCCGCGCAGCCCCGTGACGACATCGTTCCCGGCAACACGGCCCCCTTGGAGGTAGGCGAGGAACCTGGCCCTGTTGAGGTTCGAGCCATAACTGACGTACCAGACGCGCTCGGCAGCGCCCACGTTGCACCTTTCTCGTCGCTCATTTCTAGAGGTTCGCAGCAGCCGGGCGATTCCACGGCATCGTCCGGAAAAGGCCCTTAGTGTTGGCCGTCGTGCCCCCGAACTGATGCCGGCGGCCGTCTACGTCGGCGACGGCAGGATCGAGGTCGAGGAGGTCCCCGTCCGGAGCCCGGGCCCGGGGGAGGTGCTCGTCGAGATTGCCGAGTGCGGGATCTGCGGGTCCGATCTGCACATGGTGATGGAGCGGTACGCCAGGCCGGGGGCGATTCTCGGGCACGAGTGGTCGGGCATCGTGGCCGCCGCGCCCGACCGACTCGGGCTGGTCTCCCGGCGACCGGGTGGTGGGAAACGCCGGCCCGGGGTGCGGCACGTGCCGGCCCTGCCGGCGGGGCCGCCCGTCGGTGTGCCTGCGCCGTGCCGCGGCGGACTTCGTCGGGTACCGGGGGGCGTTCTGCCAGTACAAGACGGTCGCGGCCGACGGGCTGATCCGGATCCCCGATTCGCTTGCCGACGCGGGCGGCCGCACTGGCCGAGCCGATGGCGATCACCCTGCACGCACTGCGGCTGGCCGACGTGGGCCCCGATGACCGGGTGCTCGTCACCGGCGCCGGGCCCGGTCGGGCTGCTGATCGTCGCCGTGCTGCGCGCCCAGGGGATCTCCGACATCACCGTGAGCGAGCCGTCGCCGGTCCGGCGCCGGCAGGCGCTCGACGTCGGGGCCACCCGTGTCGTGAGCACCCGACGCGCTCGAGGAGCCGCCCATGGCGCTGCCGGTGGCGGAGCCCTACGCCGTCGCCTTCGAGTGCTCGGGGCACGCCAGCGCGGCCGAGGCCGGCCCTCGGCCAGCTGGACTACGCCGGCACGCTGGTCATCGTCGGGACCGGATTCGAACCGCCCCGCTTCAACCAGAACCGCATGATCATCTTCGAGCTCGAGATCATCGGGGCCTACAACTACAACGACGAGGGCTTCCAGCCCGCCGTGGACCTGCTCGACAGCGGCACCTTGCCGCTCGAGTCCTTGATCGAGCCCGACGACATTCCGCTCGAGCGAGGTGATGGTCGCCATGGAGCGGCTCGCCCGGGGTGAGATCCCGAGCAAGGTGATGGTCCAACCGGGTCTGTCGTCATGAGCGGGACGGCGTTCGCCCCCCGGATCAACCACGTGGCGATCAGCGTGGATGCCGACGTCATGGACGAGGCGGGCCGGGCCGCGCTCCTGGACTTCTTCTCCGAGATCTTCGGGTGGACCGAAGGAGACAACAGCACGGAGAAGGGGAATCCCCTGATCCTCTACACCGGGACACTGGGCCAGTTCCTCTACCTGCTGCCGGCGAAGGACGAGTTCATGGTCACGCCGAACATGGATCACTTCGGGATGGAGGTGTCCTCCAAGGAGGAGCTCGCGGAGATTCTCGACCGGGTCAAGGCCTACCAGGGCAAGGACGACCGGGTCCGGTTCACCGAGGTCGGCGCCATGGTGACCCGCCACGGCGACAAGCAGTACACGCTCACCAATGCCTACATCTGGTTCTTGCTGCCGCTGTGGATCGAGCTCCAGCACATGGAACGGCGTTCCCGGTTCGAATGGGAGTTCCCACGCCCGCCAGGTGATCGGACGGAGTCAGTTGGCGATCGTGATCTGGACGCCCGGCGAAGCCCGCGTTGCCGCGGCGTCCGACGAAACGTTCTGCAGCGTGTACGTCACGTTGGGCACCGTCGTGGTGTTCAGCTCAATGAGGTAGCGACAGAGGGTCGACACCGCGGTTCCCACCACGGTCTGGTTGAGGGACCCGCCGGTGAGGCGAACTGGACCTTGGCCATCCCTCCGGCATCGCTGGCGGCGGCGTCGAAGAGGGACATGCCACTCAGAGTGGACCCGCTCGACGTGGGGATGATCACCGACGTGGTCGGTGGCGATGCCGTGGCGTCCCCACCGGAACAGTGTCGGGCCCCTCTAAACTTCTCACAATGTTCCGTCGTCGCCAGCACCGATCTGCCTCGACCGATCCTCAGCGCCGTGAGGAATCTGCACCTCCGATTGTCAAAATGACGAACCGATTTGCCGGGCTGAGTCAGACTTTCGAGCCGTGCCGCTGCAGTATCGGCTTCAACGATCCCGATCCTCTCTCCGCCGTTCGAAATCCACACTGACTTGCAAGACACGACATGCGAGGCGTGGCAGCGGCTGCTTGATCTCATCGATGAAACGGCCGACGCGGGCCGGGAAGAGTTCAACCCTGGCGCCGAAATGCCTCACGACATGTGGAGGCAAGATCGTCACCCTGCCGCCATCTGTCTCCAAGCTCGGTGCTGTGAGGAGTTTAACGCTCTACGGAGCAATTTTATCGTGATTCCTCCAGAGATCGGTGAAATCACTATCGCTCGAGGATTTTCGGCCTTACACGTCTCGGCGCCTACATTGGTTTCCCTACGAGATCACGAGATGTGTCGGTCTGGGCGACTCAACGGTAAGCACCCAAACATTTACGGCAATTTCCACTATCGCATGCCGTTCCCTGCGCTGCCCGCTGGCCTACCGAATGGCTCGACCCCCCGGTTCTTGCAGCGTGTGCAATTCACCAACGCCCTCGGCCGGACTCACGCAGGTCTGGATATCACTCCCAGTCGGAACCGACGTCCTTCCTCTCCTCGTTCATGCCTGTTCAGAAGAGTGCATCCGGCGTTGCCGACCCCTACGGAGGGCTACGTGGATCGCCCTCATGGCGGTGGCCCAGAGGCTACAGCCCAACGGAGGCTTACTTCAGTCGACGTTGATGGCAGGACTGTCCTGCTCCAGACGCCAGGACTAGGCGCTGAGCCGTGACTATCTGCTCTCAGCAGATGTTCGCAATGATCACTACCTGCGTGGTGTGATCGCTGCGAACCAGGAAAGGCCGACGGCCGGCGCGAATCGCCCACTCATGGGCTGCTTTGCCGTGAATGCCTCTGTAGTCGCCCATCAGGTCGATCACGTAGCCCGGGGGGCCCTCCGAACACTTCTCCGAAATGAAGGTTTGTAAGGCGGCCACTTTGCATCCTGCGACTTGCTCGGCGGTCAATGGTTGCTCACCGGTAACCGCCCTCACACATCCCTGGACCTTATCCGGGTCGGTAAATCGCGGCGCTCGCCGAAGCCGGATTCGCAGTGACGATGACATACCACCAAGCTCGGCCGACAAAGCCCAAAATGGTCGAACGTGACCTCGTGCTCACTGCCCATTTTCTACTCAGTTTCGCCGGTTGCTGCGGCGACCCACGAGGCGTCGCACGTCAGTCGGCTCGAGTGGGTGCAGAGACACGGCCAACGGGCCGAATATCGCGCGGGGATTTCGCGCGGACGAATCGTCCTGCGGAATTTCCGGTCGGAAACCCGACGCTCTCATCAGGAATTTTGGTGGAGGCGATGGGACTTGAACCCACGAACCTCCTGACTGCCAGTCAGGCGCTCTACCAGCTGAGCTACGCCCCCAGTGGTGGAGGACGACGCTAGCAGTCGGGGACACCCACCTCGTCTCGTCCCGGGCACCGCTCGACGGCCGGAAATGGGGACCGACCTGCTCTGCGACCACCCGATCGGCCCGGAGGCCACCAGGGTCGTCGCCTACCCTGGTGGCATGGCACGCGCATACGACGTCGACGCGGTGGAGCGCAAGTGGCAACGCCACTGGGACGACGAGGGCACCTACCAGATCGACAACGACGACCCGCGGGAGAAGTTCTACGCGCTGTGCATGTACCCCTACCCCTCGGGGGCGGCCCACCAGGGCCACGTGCGGAACTACACCTTCGGCGACCTGACCGTCCGCTACCAGACCATGCAGGGCAAGGGCGTCCTGAGCCCGATCGGGTTCGACTCCTTCGGGCTGCCGGCCGAGAACGCCGCCATCAAGACGGGAACCCATCCGCGGATCTTCACCGAGGCCCGGATCGCCGAGCTCACGGCGTCCCTGCGCCGGCTCGGGGCGGTCTACGACTGGCGCCGCGAGATCCACAGCCACGATCCCGCGTACATCAAGTGGAACCAGCTGATCTTCCTGCGGCTCTGGGAGGCGGGCCTGGCCTACCGGGCCATGGCGCCGGTCAACTGGTGTCCCGGCTGTCAGACCGTGCTGGCCAACGAGCAGGTGCTGGCCGACGGCACCTGTGACCGCTCGGGCGACATCGTCGATCAAGCGCGACCTCGAGCAGTGGTTCTTCCGCATCACGCAGTACGCCGACGAGCTCCTCGAGGCCCTCGACGACCTCGAGTGGCCCGAACGGGCCAAGACGATGCAGCGCAACTGGATCGGCCGGTCCGAGGGCGCCGAGTTCGACCTCCCCGTCGAGGGCCGACCCGACCTGACGCGTCAGGGTCTTCACGACCCGGCCCGACACCAGCTTCGGCATGACCTACGCCGTCATGGCTCCCGAGCACCCGCTCGTCGACGAGCTCACCACCGCCGACCAGCGGCGACGCCGTCGAGGAGCTGCGCGCGCCGGGCGGCGGCGGCCACCGACATCGAGCGCATGGCCGAGGGCGACGCCGCGGCGCTCGGCAAGCGCGGCGCGTTCACCGGCAGCAACGTGATCAACCCGTTCACCGGCAGCCCGGTCCCGCTCTACGTGGCCGACTACGTCCTCATGGGCTACGGGACCGGGGCGATCATGGCCGTCCCGGCCGAGGACGAGCGCGACTGGGCCTTCGCCACCCAGCACGGGCTGCCCGATCGTGCGCACCGTGCAGCCGCCCGAGGACTGGGAGGCCGACGGGGGAGGGGCGTACACGGGCGACGGCGTCAAGATCAACAGCGGCTTCCTCGACGGCCTCGACATCGCCACGGCGAAGGCCCGGGCCATCGACTGGCTCGAGGAGCAGGGCATCGGCGAGCGCAAGGTCAACTACCGCCTGCGCGACTGGCTGGTCTCGCGCCAGCGCTTCTGGGGCTGCCCGATCCCGGCCGTCTACTGCGACGACCACGGCGTCGTCCCGGTGCCCGAGGACCAGCTGCCGATCGTGGCGCCCGACGACGTGGAGTTCCTGCCGACGGGCCAGTCGCCGCTCGCGCTCCACGAGGGCTTCCTGCACACCACGTGCCCGATCTGCGGCGGCCCGGCCCGGCGCGAGACCGACACCATGGACACCTTCGTCGACTCGTCGTGGTACTTCCTGCGCTTCTGCGACCCCTGGAACACCGAGCAGCCCTTCGACCCCGCGGCGGCGCAGCACTTCATGCCCGTCGACCAGTACATCGGCGGGATCGAGCACGCCATCCTCCACCTGCTCTACGCCCGCTTCTACACGCGGGCGCTGATCGACGTCGGGCTGGCGCCCGGCATCGACCGCGAGCCGTTCAAGCACTACCTCGCCCAGGGCATGATCCGCATGGACGGGACGAAGATGTCCAAGTCCAAGGGCAACCTCATCGCGCCCGAGCACTACTTCGACACGGTCGGCGCCGACGCCCTGCGCCTGTTCCACCTCTTCGTCGGCCCGCCCTTCGACGACATGGACTGGTCCGAGCAGACCGAACAGGTCATTGACGGGTGCGGGCGCTTCTTCGACCGGCTCTGGCGCACGTGCACGGCCGAGCCAGACCCTGCGCACCGGCGTGCAGACGCCGGCCGACCTGGCCGTGCGCCAGGCCGTGCACCGCACCATTGCCGACGTGACCAGGGACCTGGAGCGCTGGTCGTACAACACCGCGGTGGCGCACTGCATGGAGCTGCTCAACCTGGTGCAGCGCTACGGGCAACGGCCGACGCGATGCGCCGGCGCCCCACGCCGAGCGTCTGGGACGAGGCGCTCGACGCGCTTGCTCAAGCTGCTCGCCGTGATGTCCCCGCACGTGACGGCCGAACTGTGGGAGCGGCGCCACCCCGGGGAGCCCTCGGTCCACCTCGCAGCGCTGGCCGACCTTCGACCCCGAGCTGATCCGCCAGGACACCGTGACGATGGTGGTGCAGGTCAACGGCAAGGTGCGCGACCGCATCGACGTGGACGCCGGCATCTCGGAGGCGGACGCCGAGGCGGCCGCACTGGCCTCGGCCAAGGTGATCGAGGCGCTGGGCGGTGCCACGCCGAAGCGGGTCGTCGTCCGCCCGCCGCGCCTCGTCAACGTCGTCGTCTGATCGGCACGGCCGAACGCCGCGGCCGAGCTGCGGCGCCGGACTCAGCCTAGTGGAACCCGGCCAGCACGTCCTTCCACATGTCCGGGTCGACCTTGTAGGGCGCGTAGAAGCTGAAGCGGTCGACCATGCCCTCGAAGCGGTTGCGCACCTCCGTCGGCCACCTGGTCGAGCGGCGCCACGACGGCGAAGGCGTTGAGGATGTCGTCGTCGATGAGCTCGCCCATCTGCACCCACTCGCCCCGCTTGGAGAGCGTGTTGAGCTCCGGCTGCAGGTCGCCCCAGCCGTGCAGCTCCAGGACCGGTCGGTAGGCGGGCGTCGAGCCGTAGAAGGCGATCTGCTCGCGCACGCCCTTGGCGGCCGCCGCCATGCTCTGCTCGTCCGGACCGGTGACGACGAAGCCGGGGTAGGAGACGGTGAGATCCGTCCGCGTCTTGCCCGCCTTGGCCGCCCCCCGCTCCAGCGCGGGCAGGCTCACCTCGCGCAGGTAGCGCTCCGTGGAGAAGCCGTGCACCAGGAAGCCGTCGCCGACCTCGCCCGCCACCTCGGTCATGAGCTCACCCACGCCGGCCAGCAGGATCTTGGGGTTGCCGTACGGGTTCGGGCCCGGGTTGAAGAACGGCGTCATCAGGGTGTGCGTGTAGAACTCGCCCCGGAAGGCGAGCGGCTCGCCCGTCTCCCACGTGTTCCAGATGGCGCGGATGGCCAGTATGAGCTCACGCATGCGGGGCGCCGGGTGCGACCACGGCATGGAGAAGCGCTTGGTGATGTGCGGCTTGATCTGGCTGCCCATGCCGAGCATGAAGCGCCCCTTGGTGAGCAGCTGCAGGTCGTTGGCCAGGACGGCCAGCGTCATGGGGTTGCGGGCGAAGGCGACCGCAATGCCCGTCCCGAACTCGAGCTTCTCCGTGGCGGCCGCGCCGATGGCAATCGGCAGGAAGGGGTCGTGGTTCGTCTCGGCCGACCACACCCCGTCGTAGCCGCTCTCCTCCGCCTTCACGGCCTGCGCCGCAATGCCGTTGGGGTCGAATCCGATGCCGCCGTCGATCTTCATGGGCAACTGCTTCCTCTCACGCTCACTCGCACCCCGCTCACCTGACCCGCTCGGCTCACTGCTCCTCGCCCCGCAGGAAGCGCTCCAGCTCCGCCGCGATCTCGTCGCCCGACGGCACGGCCTCGACCCCCATGGCGTTGCCCTCCGAGGCGTCGATGTTCTCTTCCAGCTTGCGCACCATGTCCTGGTGATCGGCGTTGTCGGCGATGAGCTGGTCCACCTGACGCCGCGAGCTGTCGCCGGCCCGGCGCAGCGCGGACGAATCGAGCGACAGCGAGCCGACGGCGGCCAGACCCTCAATGAGCGCCGCGCTGGCCTCGGGGAACGGCATGCCCGCCACGTAGTGGGGAACCCTGGCCCACAGGCTGACGGCGGGCGTCCCGTTGGCGCCGAACGCCATCTCGAGTGCGGCCAGGACGCCGGCCGGCACCTCGAGCTCACCCTGCACGATGCCGACCTGCTCAATGAGGTTGGCCGACTCCGCCGGCGCCGTGGCGGCCAGCTTCACCGGCCGCGTGTGCGGGTGCCGGGGCCGGGAAGGCCCCCAGTCCCACCACCATGCGGACGCGCCAGGAGCGGGCGAGCCCGACGACGGCGTCGGTGAAGGCGCGCCAGTGGAAGTCGGGCTCGGGGCCGACCAGGAACAGCATGTCCCGCCCGGATTCGTCGGTTCCCTGGCGCACGACGGTGCGGGGCCAGTTCAGCTCGGTCGTGATCCCGTTGACGATGCGCGCCACCGGGCGCCGGGCCCGCTGGTCGAGGAAGTGCTCGCCGTTGAACGTGACGAGCGGCTCGGTGTGCCCCTGGCCGAGCAGCGTGGCGATGGCCGTGGTGGCGCCCAGCCCGGCGTCGACCCAGCCCTCGAGGGCCACGACCAGGATCGGCTCCCGGAGGACGGGTTCTTGGTGGACCTCGAAGATCTCGGTGAGCCCGTTGCCCTCGGGGCTCACGGGGCGCTCTCCAGTGCCTCCGCCGCCATCTCGAAGAGACGCCCGATCTGCACCGGGAAGCCGTCGACGCTGCCCTGGTCGCCCGCACCGGCGCCGGCCACGTAGCGGGCGTAGACGCCCTGCAGGATGCAGGCCAGCTTCCAGTAGCCGAAGGCCAGGTAGTAGCCGATCCCCGAGACGTCGAGGTCGGAGACCGCGTCGTAGCGCTCCTTGATCTGGGCCTTGGTCGAGAACCCCGGAGCCGTCGTCGGCGATTGCCCCAGCACGGCCATGGCGTCGTCGGGGTCGGACCAGTAGTCCATCAGCAGCCCGAGGTCGGCCAGGGGGTCGCCCAACGTGCAGATCTCCCAGTCGAGAATGGCCCGGACGGTGCCGTCGTCGGCCAGCACCACGTTGTCCATCCGGTAGTCGCCGTGCACCACCGACGTCCGCTGCTGCTTGGGGATGCGCCGGGCCAGCTCGTCGCTGACCCGCTCGACAATGCCGCCGTGATCGACCCCTTCGACCTGCATCTGCTCGTACTGCCCGCGCCAGCGCTTGAGCTGCCGCTCGATGTACCCCTCGTGCCGTCCCAGATCGCCCAGCCCGACCGCGTCGGGGTCGACGGCGTGCAACGCGGCCAGCGTGTCGGCCATGTGGCCACCCGACGGCGCTGCGCGTCGACTCGTCGAAGGCGGCCTCGGCCTCGGCGGCGTTGCGCAGGATGTGGCCCTCGACGAACTCCATGACGTAGAAGGGCCGTTCGTTGACGGCCTCGTCGGTGCAGAGGCCGACGGTGACCGGGACGGGGATGCCCGCCGGCCCGAGCGAGTGCATCAGCCGGTACTCGCGGGACATGTCGTGCGCGGTGGGCAGCACGTGGTGCAGCGGGGGCCGGCGCAGGGCCCAGGCCTGTCCCTCGGCGTCCTCCACCCGGAAGGTGAGGTTGGAGCGGCCGCCGGCGATCAGGGTGAAGGTCAGGGGCGGGGTGATCTCGGGCAGCTGCGCCACCATCCAGTCGGTGACCTCGGCCTGGTGAATGCCCTCGGGCGCCTGCGACACGCGAACGACGCTAATCGGTGCCGTGTCACCCGGTCAGACGCCCCGGCGCACAGCGGCCGCCCAGAGAGCCGACCGCCGACGGCTCGTCCGACTGGCGCCCACGAGGGACGTTGTCTCCCGGCGGGGACAGCCATTAGCGTCTTGGCCGATGGACGTCACAGACGAGACATTCCAGGCCGAGGTGCTGGACCGCAGTGCGACGGTGCCGGTGATCGTGGACCTCTGGGCCGAGTGGTGCGGGCCCTGCAAGACGCTCGGGCCGATGCTGGAGAAAGCGGTGGCCGACACCGGGGGCGCCGTCGAGCTGGCCAAGGTCGACGTCGACGACAACCCGGCGGTGGCGCGGGCCTTCAACGTGCAGTCGATCCCCGCCGTCTTCGCCATCAGCGAGGGCCAGGTCGTGGACCAGTTCATCGGCGCGGTGCCCGAGGCGCAGATCACCGCGTTCGTGCAGCGGCTGGCGCCGGCCCCGAGCGAGGCGGACACGCTGGCCGCGGCCGGTGACGAGGCCTCCCTGCGCAAGGCGCTCGAGCTCGAGCCGGACCACGCGGCCGCCACCGAGGGCCTGGCCCGCATCCTGATCGACCGCGGCGACCCGGCCGAGGCGCTGGCGCTCCTGGCGCGGCTCCCCGAGACCGAGGCCAGCCGGACGCTGGCGGCGGAGGCCCGCCTGCTCGAAGCGGGGGTCGACGTCTCGGGCACCGACCGGGCGGAACTGGAAGCCAAGCTGGACGAGCTGCTCGAGCGGGTGCGCGACGACGACGCGGCCCGCCAGGAGTTCGTGGACCTCCTGGAGGCCATGGGCCCCGACGACCCGCGCACCAAGGAGTACCGGCGGGCGTTGACGGCGCGCCTGTACTGATGGCCGGGCCGGCCACCGGGACGCCGACGACCGACACCGACACGCACACGGCCGCACCACCCGCCCCGCTGCTCCGACCTCGGCGGCCGCGCGCTACGACCTGACGCACCGGGCCCTCGTCATGGGGATCCTCAACCGCACCCCCGACTCCTTCTACGACAAGGGGGCGACCTTCGAGCTCGACAAGCTCTACGGGCGGGCCGAGCAGCTGGTGGCCGACGGGGCGGACATCCTCGATATCGGCGGGGTCAAAGCGGGGCCCGGGCCCGAGGTGACCGAGCCCGAAGAGCTCGACCGTGTCGTGCCGGTCGTGGCCGGTCTCGTGGCCCGCTTCGACACGCCCGTCTCGGTCGACACCTGGCGCGCCTCGGTGGCGCGCGCCTCCTACGCCGAGGGCGCGGTGATGGGCAACGACATCAGCGGCCTGGCCGATCCCGACTACGCGCCCGCGGCGGCCGAGCACGATGCGGCCGTCGTCATCACCCACATCCGCCTCGCCCCGCGGGTGGCCGATCCCGACCCGCACTACGACGACGTCGTGGCCGACGTGGCCCGCTTCCTCACCGAGCGCGCCGACGGCGCCCGCGCCGCCGGCGTCTCGCGCCGGAGCGGATCGTGCTCGACGCCGGCCTCGACCTCGGCAAGACGGCCGAGCAGTCGCTGACCCTGCTGCGCGCCTCGTCGACGCTGGCCGGCGCTGGGCTATCCGCTGCTGCTCTCGGCCTCCAACAAGACGTTTCTGGGCAAGATCCTCGATTTGGAGCTCACCGAGCGGCGTGAGGCTTCCATCGGCGCGGCGGCCCTCGGCATCGCCTGGGGCTGCCGCATTGTGCGCGTGCACGACGTCAAGGGCACCTGCCGGGCCCGCGACGTGCTCGCCGCCGTCAGCGAGGCCCGATGAGAGGACGCAGCGAGCGGCGCCGCCGCCGTCCGTCTATCTGGTCAAGGGGGATGACGCCGCGCTCGGTGGCCCAGGCCGTGCGCGGGCTGCTCGACGACGTCGTGGGGGACGGCGACCATGCGCTCATCGTGGAGGAGATCGGTGGCGGTGCCGGCGACGAGCTGAGCGTCGGTGCGGTCGTCGACGCCTGCCTGACCCCGCCCTTCCTGGTCGACCGCCGGGTGATCGTCGTGCGCGAGGCGGGGCGCCTGCTGACCGCCGACGTGCCGCGGCTGGTCGAGGTGATCGGCGATCCGCTCCCGTCGACCGTGCTCGTCTTCGTCGGCGGGGGAGGGACCGATTCCGGCGCCGCTCGTCAAGGCCATCACCGCGGCCGGACAGGTCATCGACGTCACCACGAGCAAGGCGGGTGACCGCAAGGCCTGGCTGCACGACCATCTCGAAGCCGGCGCCGGTGAAGCTCGAGCCGCGGGCGGCCGACCTCCTGGCCGGTCACGTCGGCGAGGATCTCGGCCGGGTCGAGGGCCTGCTCGAGCGCGTTGAGCGCCGCCTACGGCGAGGGGGCGCGGATCACGGCCGACGACCTGGCGCCGTACCTCGGCGAGGCGGGCAACGTCCCGCGCTACGAGCTGACCGGCGCCATCGACAAGGGCGAGGCGGGGGAGGCCCTCGACGGTGCTCCGCCGCATGCTCGAGGCGGGCGGCCTGGCCCCGATGCAGGTGCTCACCACCCTGCACATCCACTTCACCAACATGCTGCTGCTCGATGGCGACGACCTCAGCCACGGACCGCGATGCCGCGGCCGTCCTCGGCACCGCTCCCTTCGTGGCCAAGAAGGCGCTGGAGCAGTCCCGGCGCCTGGGCAGCACGCGGATCGCCGAGGCGATCAACCTGATTGCGGCGGCGGACCTCGACGTGCGCGGCGCCAGCGGCATGGACGCCGAGGTCGTCGATCGAAATCCTGGTGGCCCGGCTGGCCCGCCAGACTCGCCCCGTTCGATCGTCCCGGCCCGCGCCGGCGCCCGCCGCTAGCGCCTCGCCGCTAGCGACGTCCTACGCCAGCGGCGTCGAGAACCACCAGCGGTGGTTCTCGAGGTCCCGGACGCCGTACTCGCGCAGGCCGTAGGGCTGATCGGTGGGCTCGCTCTCAATGCGTGCCCCGGCCGCCTTCACGCGGGCGTAGTGCGCGTCGACGTCGGGGATGCGGACGGACAGCCCGCCGTGCGACATGGCGGCGTGCCGCGGGGAGTCCATCTCGCTCTCGGCGGTCACCCGGTGCAGCCAAATGGGAGCATCGCCGTTGCGGACCTCGCCGTGGACGACGGTGCCGTCGTCGAGCCGGTGCAGCCCGCCGGAGGTGAGGCCGAAGGTCCCGACCAGGAAGTCGTGGGCCGCCTCGATGTCCTCGTAGACGAGGATGGGGATGACGGCGGTCGAGGTGGTGTGAGTGCTCAGTCGGACCACTCTGCGCCCTGCGCCGTCGGCTGTACACCCTGTCGCGCCACGCCCGTGCCGCCGCCGAGCACCCCGGTGCTGGACTGGGCCGCATGCTCGAGACCCCCGAAGAGATGCAGACCTGCAGGCCCTGCTGGACGCCTCCATGGCGACCGCCGGACCCCACCTGCGCGACATCATCACGGACGAGCGCCGGCTCAGCGCGCGAGCAACTGGTGGAACGCCTGCAGGGCATGCGCCTGCTGGTCCTGGCCACGGTGACCGCCGACGGGCGGCCGCTCGCCGGACCGGTCGACGGCTACTTCCTGCACGGCACCTTCTGGTTCAGCTCCGGGAAGGCCTCGGTGCGCCGCGGTCACCTGGCCCGGCGACCCGCCTGCAGCGCGACCCACCTGCCGGGCGAGGAGCTCGCGGTCACGCGTGCACGGGAGGGCCGAAGTCGTCGACCTCGACGACCCGGCCAACGCCGAGCTCTGCAGGCCATGCTCGACGAGTACCTGCCCAAGCAGGGCCCGGAGTTCGAGCAGTGGCTTGACGGAGACGGACGCCGTCGGGCGTCCGCATCGCCCCGGAGAAGATGTTCACCTTCCACATGGACGGTTAGGCATCACGCCAGCGGGCGTCCGACTGCGCTCCGGACGCGGCAGCACCTCGTCGAGGATCCGGACCTCACCGGGAAGAGGTGATCGGGGGCGAACGAAGGAGAAGGCGGTGAGGCTGCCGCTACTCGGCGGCCGCCGCCTCGATGGCGGCCACCCGCCGCACCAGACGCGACTTGTGGTTGGCCGCCGTGTTCTTGTGGATGACGCCCTTGGCGGCCGCCTTGTCGATCCGCTTCACGGCCAGGCGCAGCGCCTCGGCGCTGTCCTCGGCACCGCTCTCGGCGGCGCTCGACGGCGCTCTTCGTGCGCGTGCGGAGCTCGGCCCGCACCGACTTGTTGCGCAGCCGGCGCTTCTCGTTCTGGCGGTTCCGCTTGATCTGGCTCTTGATGTTGGCCACAGTGTCGATCCTCAGTCTTCTTCGAAAGGGGGCGGCGGCGGGCCGAGGCCTCACCGGTGCGGAGGACAACTGTAGCAGGTGGTGGGCCTCTTTCGGCCGGCGCCACCGGGGCGGGGCGGCCTCAACGGTCCTGGCCAGGCGACCGGGGCCGCCGACCTGGGCCGGTACGATCGACGGACCGTGCCGCCCCCCATCACCGCAGCTGGACCCGTTGCGATCGAGCTCATCCGCAACTTCTCCATCATCAGCCACGTCGACCACGGCAAGTCGACCCTGTCCGACCGCATCCTCGAGATCACCGGGGCCGTCGACCCCCGGCTCATGCGGGAGCAGTACCTCGACTCCATGGACATCGAGCGGGAGCGGGGGATCACCATCAAGGCCCAGAACGTCCGGGTGGTGCACGCCGGCCACATCCTCCACCTGATCGACACCCCGGGCCACGTCGACTTCGGCTACGAGGTGTCACGCTCGCTGGCCGCCTGCGAGGGGGCCGTGCTGCTGGTCGACGCCTCCCAGGGCATTCAGGCCCAGACCCTGGCCAACTGCTACCAGGCCATTGAGAACGACCTCGAGATCGTGCCCGGTCCTCAACAAGATCGACCTGCCGGCGGCCGACCCGGAGCGCTGCGCGCTCGAGATCGAGCACGTGCTCGGGCTGCCGGCCGAGAGCATCCTGCACATCTCGGCCAAGACGGGGGAGGGCGTGCCCGACCTGCTCGACGCCATCATCGCCCGCATCCCTCCGCCCAAGGGCGACCCGGAGGCGCCGCTGCGTGCGCTGATCTTCGACTCGTCCTACGACCAGTACCGCGGCGTCGTGAGCTCCATCCGCATCGTCGACGGCTCGCTGCACGCCGGGGCCCGCCTGCGTTTCATGCAGGCCAACGCCGTGCACGACATCGAAGAGGTGGGCGTGCGCACGCCCGTGGCCGTCCCGGTGGAGCGTGCTCGGGCCCGGGCGAGGTGGGCTATCTCATCGCCGGGATCAAGGACGTCGGCGAGGCCCGCTCCGGTGAGACCGTCACCACGGCGCAGCACGGCGCCACCGATGTGCTGGCCGGCTACCGCGACCCCAAGCCCATGGTGTTCTGCGGCCTCTACCCGGTGGACGGCGACGAGCTGCCCGACCTGCGCGACGCCCTGGACAAGCTCAAGCTCAACGACGCCAGCTTCACCTTCGAGCCCGAGTCGTCCCACGCCCTCGGGATCGGCTTCCGCTGCGGGTTCCTGGGCCTGCTGCACATGGAGATCGTGCGGGAGCGGCTCGAGCGCGAGTTCAACCTCTCGCTCATCGCCACCGCGCCGAGCGTGGAGTACCGGGCCTTCCTGACCGACGGGACCGAGCTCGACGTCGACAACCCGACCGAGCTGCCCGACGCCAGCCGCATCGACCACATCGACGAGCCCATGCTGTCGGCCACCATCATCACGCCCACCGAGTACACCGGCACCGTGATGGAGCTGTGCCAGAGCAAGCGGGGGGAGATGACCCGCATGGAGTACCTCTCGCCCGAGCGGGTCGAGCTCGTCTACACGCTGCCCCTGGCCGAGGTGGTCATCGACTTCTTCGACCAGCTGAAGAGCCGGACCAAGGGCTACGCCAGCCTGGACTACGAGCCCGAGGACTACGCCACGGGCAACCTGGTGCGGGTCGACATCCTCATCAACCACGCGCCGGTCGACGCCTTCTCGACCATCGTGCACCGGGCCACGGCCGACACCTACGGGCGCAAGATGGCCGAGAAGCTGCGCGAGCTGATCCCGCGGCAGATGTTCGACGTCCCGATTCAGGCCGCCATCGGCGGGCGCATCGTCGCCCGCGAGACGGTCAAGGCCAAGCGCAAGGACGTGCTGGCCAAGTGCTACGGCGGTGACATCACCCGCAAGCGCAAGCTGCTCGAGAAGCAGAAAGAGGGCAAGAAGAAGATGAAGAACATCGGGCGGGTCGAGGTGCCCCAGGAGGCCTTCATCTCCGCTTTGCGCCTGGGTGACGACTGAGAGCCGGCAGTTCGGCCACCGGCCGTCGTCGCCCGCTGCGGCCAACCCCCGGCGCCGCCCACGGGTCCGTGCCTGGCACTCGGTAGACTTGAGTGCCAGGCACCCATGACACCGCCCCTTGACTCAATCCCGACCGCCGACGTTGCCGGGGACGAGCGCGCCCTGAACGACCGGCGGGCAGCCATTCTGGAGGCGGTGGTCACCGAGTACATCGGGACGGCCGAGCCCGTCGGTTCCTCCCATGTCGCCAATGCACCGGGGGTGCAGGTCTCCTCCGCCACCGTCCGCTCCGAAATGGTCGCGCTCGAGCGCGAGGGGTATCTGGTCCAACCCCACACCAGCGCCGGCCGTATCCCGACCGACAAGGGCTACCGCTTCTTCGTCGACCAACTGACCGGGCCGGGCGTGCTCGGCCCCATTCAGCGCAAGCAGGTCACCCAGTTCTTCAACCAGGTCCACGGCGAAATGGAGACCGTGCTCGAGCAGGCCTCGGGCCTGCTGTCCGAGCTGACTTCGTACGCTGCCGTCGTCGTCGGTCCCTCGCACGAGACCGCCAGCATCCGTTCTGTCCAGCTCGTCGGCCTCTCGCCGCTGCACGCTCTCCTGGTCGTCGTGCTCTCCGACGGTGCCGTCGAGAAGCGGACCATCGACCTGCAGGCCGAGACCTCCGAGGACGTGCTGGCACGCGCCGGGACCCAGCTCGCGTCCGCACTTGGTGGGGCGCACGCTGGCGCAGCCCTGGACCGTCCCCTCGAGCGGATCCGCCGAGGTCGACCACCTGGTCACGTCGGCGCACGCGGCCTTCGACTCCCTCGAAGGTGGCATGGACGCCGACCAGGTGTTCGTCGGCGGCCCGGCCCGCCTGGCCGAGTCGTTCGACGCGGTCGAGACCGTCCGTTCCGTCCTGGCCATCCTTGAGCAGCAGCTGGTGGTCGTCTCGCTCCTGCGCGACGTCCTCGACCGCGGGCTCTCCGTGGCCATCGGGACCGAGCACGGCTTCGAGCCGCTGTCGTCGTGCGCGGTGGTCGTGGCGCCGATGTCGATCGACGGGCAGGATCTCGGCGCCGTGGGCCTGCTCGGCCCGACGCGCATGGACTACGCCCGGGCCATGGCCGCCGCGCATGTCGTGGGCGAACGCCTGGGGCAACGCCTCGGTGGAGGGAACGATGGCCGTCACTGACGGGCTCGGTGACCTCTACGCGTTGCTCGGGGTCGGTCCCGACGCCAGCGACGACGAGATCAAGCGGGCCTACCGTGCCCGCGCCCGCGAGCTGCACCCCGACACCAACCACGGCAACCCCGAGGCAGAGGCGCAGTTCAAGCAGGTGACCGTCGCCTACGAGGTCCTGCGCGATCCCGAGCGCCGGGCCCGCTACGACCGCTTCGGCCCCGAGGGCGTGTTCGGTTCGCAGCCCGGAGCCGGTGGCGGCTTCGGCTTCGAGGGCGGCCTGGGGGACATCTTCGAGGCGTTCTTCGGCCAAATGGGTGGGACCGGCGGCGGTCGCCGGCGCGGTCCCCAGGTCGGCGCCGACGCCGAGGTGCGGCTCGATCTCGAGTTCGCCGAAGCTGTCTTCGGCGCCCGCAAGGAGATCACGGTCCGCCTGCCGGCCACGTGCGACACATGCGCAGGCCGCGGCACCGCTCCGGGCACCGAGCCTGTCACCTGCACAGACTGCCAAGGGGCGGGAGAGCTGCGCCGCGTGCGCCAATCATTGCTCGGGCAAGTGGTGACGAGCGTCGCCTGCTCGCGCTGCAGCGGGACCGGCGAAATGATCCCCAACCCCTGCGCCGACTGCCGTGGCGAGGGGCGCCGCATGGTGGAGAACACCTTCACGGTCGAAGTGCCCGCCGGCGTGGAGGAGGGGTCGACGCTTCGTCTCGCCGATCGCGGCGCGGCCGGTCAACGTGGTGGGCCGAGCGGTTCGCTCTTCGTCCACCTGGTCATCAACCCCGACCCGCGCTACGAGCGCCAGGCCGACAACCTCCACACCACCCTGACCATCAGCGTTGCCCAGGCCGCGCTCGGGACCGAGACCGACGTCGAGACCCTGGACGGGCCGCAGCACCTGACGATCGGACCCGGGACCCAGCACGGGCACGTGGAGCGGATCCGCAGCCTTGGCGTGCCCCACCTGCGCGGCCGGGGCCGCGGAGACTTCTACGTCCATGTCCTGGTTGCGACGCCGACCGATCTCACCCCCGAGCAGGACGAGCTCCTGCGCCAGTTCGCGGCAGCACGAGGCGAGACAGTCGCCGCTCCCGGGACGGGGGGCGGCGAAGGCGTGTTCTCGCGCCTGCGTTCCGCTTTTGGCTAGCGCCGGCATCTCCATCGCCGCGGTGGCCGTTCGGGCCGCCGCCGCCGCGCAGGTCTTCGTGGACGACCCCGGTCGTCCGCAGCTCTCCGAAGAGGATGCGCACCATCTCGGGCCGCGTGCTGCGGTTGCGCGACGGCGAAGAGGTCGTCGCCGCTGACGGGCGGGGCCGATGGGCGCGCACGCTGTGGCGGGGAGGCGCAACGCTCGAACCGGTCTCGGCTGCGCCCGGTCTCGGCGGCGACGGGTCGGTGCAGTCCGAGGCCCGGACCGAGCCCGCCCTCACCGTGGTGTTCGCCCCGGTCAAGGGTGAACGGCCCGAGTGGGTCGTCCAGAAGCTGACGGAGTTGGGCATCGATCGCATCGTGCCGCTGCGCAGCGAGCGCAGCGTCGTGCGCTGGACCGGGACGCGGGGTCAGTCCAGCGTCGAGAAACTGCGGCGGGTGGCGCGCGAAGCGGCCGCGCAGTCCCGCCACGTCTGGCTGCCCGAGGTGAGCGACACCGTGACCTTCGCCGAGCTCTCTGCGCTGGGTGGACCGGGCGAGGTCGTCCTGGCCCAGCTGAGTGGCGATCGTCCGACAGCGGCCCAGCGCGTCGTGGCCGTCGGGCCCGAGGGCGGCTGGAGCACAGAGGAGCTGGCGTCCGGGCTGCCCACGGTGGGTTTCGGGTTGAGCGTCCTGCGGGCTGAGACGGCCGCTGTCACCGCCGGCGCCCTCCTGGCCTCCCTCCGGACGGGCACCGTGGCGGCAGCGGGGGGCTCGCCCTCGTGACCGGGACCCATGGTCACGGCCGGGACCCGGGGACCGGTAAGTTCGGAGCAGTGATCAGGCAGGCGGAGAGGGAGGGAGACCCCCGGGCATGACCGACGCCGGTGACTGCCTGTTCTGCCGGATCGTGGCGGGAGAGATTCCGTCGGACATCGTGTACGAGACGCCGACCACGGTCGCGTTCAAGGACATCAACCCGGCTGCGCCGCTCCACGTGTTGGTGGTGCCGCGCCGCCATATCGTCGACGCGTCGACGGTCACCGCCGAGGACGGACCCGTTCTGGCGGACATGCTCCTCTCGGCCCGGGCCGTCGCTGACGCGGCGGGCCTGGCCGTGCCCGAGCGCGGCTACCGCCTCATCTTCAACGTCGGGCCCGACGCGCTCATGTCGGTCCCGCACCTCCACCTCCATGTTTTGGGGGGCGAACCTTTGAAAGGACATCTTGGCCTCACGTGAACGCACCATGACCACGGCGCTGCGCGCCGAATGCTTCGTCCCCGGAAACCACTTGATGGCCGGGCTGCTCGGCACCCGCGACGAACACCTCCGCCAGATAGAGCAGGCGTTCCCGGACGACCAGATCGTGGTGCAGGGTGATCGCATCTCGGTGGAGGGACCGCATGCCGAGCTGGTGGTCCAGCTCTTCGAGGAGCTGATCCTCATGGTGCAGGCCGGCCGTAGCCTCGACCCGTCGACCGTGGCCCGCGCCATCGACATGGTCCGCGAGGACATCCGCCCGAGCGACGTCCTGCGCTCCGAGGTCGTGCGCGCCGCCGGGGGCAAGACCGTGCGACCGAACACGGCCGGGCAGAAGCGCTACGTGGACGCCATCTCCCAGAGCATCATCACGTTCGGCATCGGGCCGGCGGGAACGGGCAAGTCCTATCTGGCCGTGGCGCAAGCGGTCCACGCCCTGCAGTCACGGCAGGTGACGCGCATCATTTTGACGCGGCCGGCCGTCGAGGCCGGCGAGCGGCTCGGGTTCCTGCCGGGCGACCTCATGGCCAAGGTCGATCCGTACCTGCGCCCGCTCTACGACGCGCTCTACGACCTGCTCGAGCCCGAAGGGGCGCAGCGACTGCTGGACCGCGGCACCATCGAAGTGGCGCCTCTGGCGTTCATGCGGGGGCGGACCCTCAACAACTCGTTCATCATTCTGGACGAGGCGCAGAACACGACGCCCGAGCAGATGAAGATGTTCCTGACCCGGATCGGGTTCGGCTCCAAGTGCGTGGTGACCGGCGACGTGACCCAGATCGACGTGCCGGGCGGTCGCTCCGGGCTGGTCGGCTTGGAGCCGGTGCTCGGTGGCATTGAGGACATTTCGTTCGTGCACCTGAGCCGTCGGGACATCGTCCGTCACAAAATTGTGGCCGACATCGTCGACGCCTACGAAGTGGCAGAAGGGCGGGCGGGTTCCACCCAGTGACGATCGACGTCTTTGCCGCCGATGAGCAGCAGGACCATCCGATAGACGTCGCGTTCTGGGCCGGGTTGGCACGCCAGGTTCTGGCGGCGCGCGGCATCAAAGGCGAGACCGAGGTCTCGCTGCTCTTCGTCGACGAGGAGGCCATCGCGGCGCTCAACAGCCAGTTCCTCGGCAAGACCGGGCCGACCGACGTGCTGTCGTTCCCCATTGAGGACGAGCCCGGCCCGACGGGGCGCTCGCCCGACTTCGGAGGGAGCGGCCCGGGAGCCTCACCCGAGCAGGGCGCGCTCATGCTGCTCGGCGACGTGGTGATCTGCCCGGCGGTGGCGGCGCGCAACGCGGTGGAGCACGAGGTGTCCTTCGAGGACGAGGTCGCCCTGCTCGTGGTCCATGGACTGTTGCACCTACTCGGACTGGACCACGAGGTCGAGGCCGAGGCCGAACGGATGGAGGCCATTGAGCAGCAGTTGCTCAGCCGCTTCTACCGGGTCAGCCACGGGGCCTGAACGTGCTGACCCTGCTGGCGGCTGCGGGCTTCCACGCCGAGGACGCCATCCTCATCGTCATCATTGCGGTGCTCCTGGCCGCGTCCGGCGTCCTGGCCATGGCCGAGACGAGCCTCGTCCGCATGTCCCGGATCAAGGCCAAGTCCCTGGTCGACGAGAAGAAGCGCGGCGCACGCCAGCTGGCCCGGCTCGTGGAGAACCCGGCCAACTTCCTGAACCCGATTCTGTTGCTGGTGCTCATCTGCCAACTGGTCTCGGCCACCTTGGTCGGCATTGTGGCCGAGCACCTCTTCGGAGGGCTGGGCGTGGTGCTGGGCATCGTCTTCGAAATCGTGGTCATCTTTGTCCTGTTCGAGGCGGTGCCGAAGAACTGGGCGGTCCAGCATGCCGACCGGGCGGCGTTGCTCAGTGCGCCGATCGTCAGCGCCCTGATCCGCTTCCCGCCCATCCGCTGGCTGTCGACCGTCCTCATCGGACTGGCCAACCTCATCATCGGGTCCAGTGGCGACGAGGAGAGCCTGCGGCATTCGTACATCACCGACTCCGAGTTGAAAGCCATGGCCGACGTGGCGCACGAGGAGAACGTGATCGAGCATGACGAGCGGACCTTCATCCACTCGGTCATCGACTTCGGGGACACGGTGGCCCGGGAAGTCATGACACCGCGCCCGGACATGGCCACGGTGGAGGCCGACGTCACAGTGCGCGATGCACTGGAGGCGGCACTGGGGGCCGGGTACAGCCGAATCCCGGTGGAGGCCGACGGGATCGACGACATCATCGGGATCGCCTATGCCAAGGATCTCGTGCGGGCCGAGCGCGTCGGCAAGGCCGCCCAGCCGGTGCGCGACAGCATGCGGCCGGCCAAGTTCATCCCCGAGTCCAAGGAGGTCTCGGATCTCCTGCGCGAAATGCAGGAGGAGAAGTTCCACATGGCGATCGTCGTCGACGAGTACGGCGGCACCGCCGGGCTCATCACGCTGGAGGACCTGCTCGAAGAGCTCGTGGGCGACATCGTCGACGAGTTCGACGTGGAGGAGCCCACGGTGGAGCGTTGCGACGACGGATCGCTGCTGGTGAGCGCGGCGTACTCGGTCGACGACGCCGACGAGTTGCTCGATGCCGAACTGCCCCAGGGGCCGTGGGACACCGTGGGCGGGCTCATGTTGGACCTGGCCGGGCGCGTGCCCGACCCGGGCGACTCGGTCAACGTCGACGGCTTCCGCCTGACCGCCGTCAAGGTGCGCGGCCGGCGCATCGAGCGGGTGCGCATTGAGGCAACGGGAGCACCCACGGACCCCGACGCCGAGGGCGCGGCAGCCGACAACGTCTCGCACAACGGGAACTGAGAAGGCGTGCGCTCGGGCTTCGTGGCCGTCGTCGGCCGCCCCAACGTCGGCAAGTCCACCCTCGTCAACGCCATGGTCGGGACCAAGGTGGCCATCACCTCGTCACGACCGAACACGACGCGCCATCGGATTCTGGGCGTCCTGCACGACCCTGTCGCCGACGCCCAGGTGGTCTTCGTCGACACGCCCGGCATCCACCGCCCCCGCAGCACGCTCGGGAGCCGGCTGAACGAGACGGCCACCGACGCCCTGAATGACGTCGACGTCATTCTGGTGATCGTCGACGGCACCGCGGCCATCGGTCCCGGGGACCGGACGGTGCTGGAGCGCTCCGTGCGCCAGGTGCAGCGGGTCACGGCGGCCGCGGCCGCCGCCCGGTCGCACGCCGGCACACGACGCCGACGGCAGCGGACGACGAAGCGCCGAGGATCCTCCGCTCGCCTGCGTGACGCCTTCGACGACGAAGACGAAGACGACGACGAAGGCGACGCGGACGACGTCAGCGAGCCCCCGGCCTGATCGTCGTGGTGAACAAGGCCGACAAGGCCAACAACGCCCAGGTGATGGAGCGGCTGCTCCAAGCCAAGGCGGCGGTCGAGGCGTTGGCCGGGCCGGACGGGCTGGACGATGTCGAGTACTTCCCGGTCTCGGCCCGTACCGGCAAGGGCGTGGACGGGTTGACGGCCTTCCTCATCGACCGGCTTCCCGAAGGGCCGCCCTTCTTCCCGCCCGACGTCATCACCGACACGCCCGAGGCGCTGTGGGTGGCCGAGCTGGTGCGCGAGCAGCTGCTGGCCAAGACGCGGGACGAGCTGCCGCACGCCATCACGTGCCGGGTCACCGAGTGGGAGTGGCCGCACATCCGCGTGGAGATCATCGTCGAGCGTGACTCGCAGAAGGCCATCGTCATCGGCAAGGGCGGCGAGGTCCTCAAGGCCGTGGGCATCGCGGTGCGGGAGGAGCTTCCCGAAGGCGACGTACCTCGACCTCCACGTCAAGGTGGAGCGGCACTGGCAGAACCGCGACGAAGATGCTCAACCGCCTCGGATACTGAGTCGCAAGGCCTTCGCAGGGCCGTCTCGTCTTCGACTTCGGCGACGAGGCCCGTGAGCGCGAGCTCAGGACGCCTGCTCTTCCTCCAACGCGTGCCGGAGGAACGACTCGACCTCGGCGATGTCGACCGAGCGCCGCATGGGCGGCAACGTGGCCAACAGCACGCCGCGGTACGACGCCGTCGCTAGGCGGGGGTCGAGCACGGCCACCACGCCGCGGTCTTCCGCGTTTCGGATGAGGCGTCCCGAACCCTGGGCCAGCAGCGTGGCCGCCCGTGGCAGGTCGACCAGCGAGAAGGCGCCCCCGCCGGCCCGGTCGCGGCGCGCCTGCAGCAGCGGGTCGTCGGGCCGGGGGAAGGGGAGCTTGTCGATCGTCACCAGCGACAGGGCCCGGCCGGGGATGTCCACGCCCTGCCAGAAACCCATGGTGGCGAACAGGCAGGACGTCTCTTCGCCGGCGAACTTCTCGAGCAGCAGGTTCTTCGGGAGATCGCCCTGCAACAGGAGCGTGTACGGGAGCTCGGGCGCCAGGGCCGCCGCCGCCGCCTCGGTTGCCCGCTTGCTGGTGAACAGCGCCAGGGTGCGCCCGCCGGCAGCTTCGAGCAGTTGCGAGAGCTCCTCGTGCAGGGCTTCCTCCGCTCCGGCGGCGCGCCGGTCGGGCAGGTGGCGGGCGACGTAGAGCAGGGCGTGGGATCGGTAGTCGAACGGGCTGCCGACATTGAGCTCTTCGGTCGGGAAGGCCTGCAGCCCGACCCGCTCGACGATCCGGGGCGGAATGGTCGCGCTCGTCAGCACCGACGTCACCTCGCCCCAGAGCATGGTGGCGAGCACGGGGCCGACGTCAATGGGGGAGAGGCGGAGCCGGACGTTGCGCCGGGTGCCGTCGACCCAGGCGACCTCGCCGTCGCCCCGGGTCTCGAACCGGTGCAGGTCTTCGGTCAGGTGCACGGCCGCCTGCAGCGTGCGTGTCTTGCGGCTGGCGCGGTCGGGATCGGCATCGGATGCGCCGGCCTCGGGGAGGAAGCGAACGCTGCGCGCCGCCCCGCCGCATGGCGTCGGTGACGCGCCGGCTCACCTCTGCGGCACGCCCGATGAGCGCGGCCAGTTCGCGAGTCGTCCACCGGTGGACGGGCCTCGTCGTGCAGCACGCGCGTGCCCGACGCGGTCGGCGAGCAACGTGCCGAGCTGATCGCCGAGCGACCCCAGGGAGTCGAGCAGGTCGGCGTCCTTCTGCTCTATGAGAGAGCGACCGGAGGTGACCAGCGAGCGGAAGCGCCCAGGCGTCACCTCCACCCCGAGGCTCGAGGTCATCACCTCTTCGAGCTCGTGGGCCTCGTCGAAGATCACCACGTCGTGCTCGGGCAGTACGACGCTGCCGCTGGCCAGGTGGGCCCCGTAGAGGTGGGTGTTGACCACCACGACGTCGGCCACCGAGGCCCGCTCGCGGGCGGCCTCGGCGAAGCAGCTCCCGCCGGAGGGGCAGTTGTAGGCGCCCGGGCACTCGCGGGGCCCACGCTGACCATGTTCCAGGCCCGGTCGGAGGGCTCGAAGCTCAGGTCGGCCCGGTCGCCGGTCTGTGACTTCTGCGACCAGGCCACCAGCTGGCGCACTTCCTCCACAATGCCCTCGGGCGGCGCACCCGCCGAGGCTCTCCGACGACTCGCCCTCCTCTGCCGAGGCCACGGCCGGCTCGTCGGCCCGGCCGGCTCCCTGATCGCCCAGCTCGGCCTGAATCCCGCCCGAGCCCACCTCGGCCACCCGCTGGCGGCAGACGTAGTTGCTGCGCCCCTTGAGCACTGCGAAGTCGAGCGGCGCCGGCAGCCCGAGGCCGTCGTCCACCTGGGGGAGGTCCTTCTCGGCCAGCTGGTCCTGCAACGCCTTGGTCGCCGTGGCGATGACGACCTTCTTGCCGCTCAGCGCAGCCGGGACGAGGTAGGCCAGGGACTTGCCCGTCCCCGTGCCGGCCTGGACGACCAGGTGGGTCCTCGTGACGATCGCCTCGGCCACGGCGCGGCACATCTCCTGCTGCTCGGGGCGGTGCTCCCCGCCGGACATCTGCGCCGTGATCTTGTCCAGCCCCCGCACGCCGTCGTCGCCGGCCAGGCGGGCGTCCGCTTCGGACCCTCCCGGAGGAGCCGAAGACATCGAGGTCGTCGAGGCCGTCGGGCTCTGCGAAAGCGTCTGCGAAGGCGTCGTCGAAGTCCTCGCCCGTCATCGGACGTGACGCTACAGCCGTGGTGCGGCGTGCCCGATCCTGGCCCTGGTCAGGACGAGCTCAGGACGCGCTCAGCACCGTCTGCTCAGGCGTGGTTGACCACCGGCACCTCGACGACCGTCGAGTACTCCTTGAAGGCCTGCTCGCCGAAGCCGGTCCACATCTCGAGTGCCGGCGGCGGCATGTGCGCCATCATCGCCGCCCGCTGCTCGTCGTTCATGCGCTCACGGATGAGGCCGACGACGAGCCAGATCTTGTCGCCGTCGAAGGCGGCCATGCCGTGGGCGGGCATGGCACCCCATTCCTCCATGGAGAGGTTGGCACCGGCCAGCGGCAGCACCTTCTGCTCCTCCTCGAGGAGATGCTCGTTCAGATGCGAGCCCAGTTCGACGAGCCGCTCTTGGGCCGCCTGCTGCGCCGCCGCATCGCCACCGGGCCAAGCCGCCAGCGCCGCCCTGGCCTGCTCCAGGAGCTCCAGCGCTTCGTGGTGCTCCTCGGCCATCCGGTCCATGAGCTCGCCGGCGCCGTCGCAGCGCTCCCGCAACAAGGGGAAGACCAACTCCTCCTCGCCTTCGTGGTGGGTGTGGAGAAACGACAGGATGTTCTCGTAGTAGTTGGCGATCAGCGCCACCCGCTCGGCATCGCCGGGCGCGATGCCCCCGACCAACGTGGGTGCGGCACCGAGCGCGTCGCGGAAGACGCCGTGCACGGCGAACATGTCGCGTGGTGTCGGGGCGAGGTGCAGCGCCTGATTCGGACATGGTTCCTCCTGAATCCTCCACCCCACACCGCCTGGTCCGGGGTACGGATACTTCAACACGAATTGCAGCCCCCGTGCCAGAGACCCTGCACACGGACACCGGCGCCAACGGACCGGGCCGCAGGCCGTCGCCAAAACACAGAACGGCCCCGCCCAAAGGACAGCACGGCGGGAGGGGTGGGCCGCGGTAGGTTCCTTTGGTGACCTCTGCCGTCCGCGACCCGGGGGGAGTCCAGGGACGGGACCAGGGCTCCGACAAAGACGCCGACCCGGCGACCCCCGACCCCGTACCGCCTGAGCTGGACCTCTCCAAGGTGCCGGTGCACGTGGCCTGTGTCATGGACGGCAACGGCCGCTGGGCCAAAGCCAGGGGATTGCCGCGCACCGAGGGCCATGGCGCCGGTGAGGCCGCCCTGCTCGATGTGGTCGACGGCGCCCTCGAGATCGGCATCAAGTGGATCACCCTCTACGCCTTTTCCACCGAGAACTGGCGCCGCCCGCCCGACGAGGTGCGCTACCTCATGAACTTCAACCAGTCGCTGCTCATGCGCCGACGCGACGAGCTCAACGAAAAGGGCGTGCAGATCCGCTTCGCCGGCCGCCGGGACTGGCGGGTGCCGCGCCGGGTGCTCAAGCGGATGGACGAGTCCATTGAGCTCACGAAGAACAACCGGCGCATGGTGATGACGATGGCCTTCAACTACGGCGGCCGGGCCGAGATCATCGACGCCGTGCGCGCCCTGGTCGAGGAGGGAACCCCCGCCAACAAAATCGACGAGAAGGCCATCCGCCGCCATCTCTACTTCCCCGACATGCCCGACCCCGACCTGGTGATCCGCACGTCGGGCGAGACGCGGATTCGAACTTCCTTCTCTGGGAGATCGCCTACAGCGAGCTGGTCTTCCCCGAGACCCTCTGGCCGGACATGCGCCGCGGGGACCTCTATAAGGCGGTCGTCGAGTATCAGCAGCGGGTGCGCCGCTTCGGGGCCGTCAACCCGTAGGGGAGGGGCGGCTGGCCCCGCCACGACCGTCCGGACCCGACGCCGCCCACCTGACTGCGAGAATGGGGGAGTGAGGATCTTCAGCCGGATCGCCATTGCGGTCGGGATCGCCCTGCTGGCCGTCTTCGTCCTCGCCGTCATCACGGAGGGCCACGCCGGCGCCGGCGCGGCCGTTGTCGCCTTCCTCGCCATTGCGGCCCTGCGTCGGGGCCGGCAACCTCCTCTACGGTCGCCATTCGCACGGGAAGAAGGCCGTCGATCGCGTCCGCCCGGCCCAGGAGGCCCAGAACCGGGCCGCCGATGTGGCGGCCGAGGCCCGCCGGGCCGTGGCCGAGGCCGAGCGCCGGGGCGAGCGCTACTGCCCGCTCGACCCCGCCCACCACACCGACGCCGCCACCAACCCCACGGACGCCGAGAACGCCCACACCCAGTGAGCCTCTTCCGCGACAAGGGCGTCGTCCTGCGCACGTACCGCCTGGGCGAGGCCGACAAAATCATCGTGTTCCTCACCGAGCGCCACGGCAAGGTGCGCGCCGTCGCCAAGGGCATCCGCAAGACGACGTCGAAGTTCGGCGGCCGCCTCGAGCCGCTGACCCAGGTCGACCTCTTGCTGTGGCAGGGGAGGGGTGACCTCGACATCGTCAACCAGGTGGAGGTCGTCCACGCCTTCCGCCCGATCACGCGAGGACCTCGAGCGCATGCCGCGCGGCATCGCCCTCCTCGAGGTGAGTGACCAAATGGCCCAGGAGCGCCACCCGGACCCGCGCCTCTACGCCATGCTCGTCGGCGCCCTCACCGCGCTGGCCGACGTCGACAGCCGACCCGAGGCTCGTCGCGCCCTCGTTCTTCTTGAAGGCGCTCGTCCTCGAAGGCGCCGGCCCGGTCCTCGATGAGTGTGCCGCCTGCGGCGAGCCCGACGGCGCGGTGGAGCTGGTGGCCTTCGACCTCGTGGCGGGCGGGACGCTGTGCCGGGCCCATCGCAGCGGACGGCACATGAGCCCGGGCGCGCTGGTGCTGCTGCGCCGCATCCTGGGCGGGGACCTGGCGGCGGTGCTGGCCGGGCCGCCACCCCCGTCGGCCGACGAGGTGGCCGAGCTGGCCACGGAGGCGATGGAGGCGCATCTCGACCGGCGCATCCGCTCGGTGCGCTCGACCGCCGGGCTTTGACCCCCTTCGGCGTCTACGTCCACGTCCCGTTCTGTCGGGAGCGTTGCGACTACTGCGCCTTCGCCACCTACACCGACCGCGACCATCTCATGGAGCGCTACGCCGACGCCTGCGTCCTCGAGGTGCAACAGGCCTTCGGGGCAGGTGACCTCGCGCTCCCGACGTCCATCTTCTTCGGAGGGGGCACCCCTCCCGCCTCCACCCCGACACCCTGACCCGCATCCTCGACGCCATCCCGCGTGCGCCCGACTGCGAGGTCACCGTCGAGTGCAATCCCGAAGATGCCGACGAGGCCCACCTCGGCACCTACCGCCGCGCCGGTGTCACCCGCGTCTCCTTCGGCCTGCAGTCGACCCAGGCCCACGTGCTGGCCGGCCTGGGCCGGCGCAACGTGCCGCACGCGGCCGAGACCATCGCCGCCGCCGTGCACGCCGCCGGCTTCACCACCTGGAACCTCGATCTGATCTTCGGCGCCGTCACCGAGAGCGACGACGACTGGGCCGCCACGCTCGACCACGTCCTCGCGCTGGACCACCCGCCGCCGCACCTCAGCGCCTACGGCCTCACCGTCGAGCCCGGCACCCCGCTGGCCGCCGACCCGGCCCGCCATCCCGACGACGACGTCGAGGCCCGGCGCTACGAGCGGGCCGAGGCCGTCCTCACCGCCGCCGGCTACCACTGGGAGGAGATCTCCAACTGGGCCCGGCCCGGCCACGAGTGCCGGCACAACCACCTCTACTGGGAGCAGGGCGACTACGTCGGCATCGGCTCCGCCGCCCACTCGCACCGCGCCGGCGTGCGCTGGTGGAACGTGCGCACGCCGGACCGCTACGTCGACGCCGTCGAGGCCGGGCGCTCGCCCGAGGGCGGGCGCGAGGAGCTCACGGCCGAGCAGCGCGCCTTCGAGGCGCTCACGCTCTCGTTGCGCACGCCCCACGGCGTGCCCTGGGAGGCGCTGGAACGTCCCGAGGAGCTGGAGGGCCTCGTCGAGCACGTGGACGGCCGGGCCGTCCTCACGCTGCGGGGGCGGCTGCTGGCCAACGAGGTCAGCGCCAGAATCCGCTCCGGTATCCTGCACCGATGACAGAGACCACCGAGGCGCCTCAGGCCGCCAGCGACGACCTGATGGAGAAGGTGGTACGGCTCTGCCGCACCCGCGGCTTCATCTTCCCGTCGGCCGAGATCTACGGCGGCTTCCGCTCCACCTACGACTACGGCCCGCTCGGGGTCAACATGCTGCGCAACGTCAAGAACGCCTGGTGGCGCGCCATGGTGCAGGAGCGCGACGACGTGGTCGGCCTCGATGCCGCCATCCTCGGCCCGCCCGCCGTCTGGGAGGCCTCGGGCCACCTGGCCACCTTCACCGACCCGCTGGTCGACTGCAAGAACTGCCACGAGCGCTGGCGCGCGGACAAGATCGACGGCGTCTGCCCCAACTGCGGCTCCAACGACCTGACCGAGGCCCGGGCCTTCAACCTCATGTTCAAGACCCACGCCGGCCCGGTCGAGGACGAGGGCCACGTGGCCTACCTGCGCCCCGAGACGGCCCAGGGCATGTTCACCAACTTCGCCAACGTGCTCGGGACCACGCGCAAGAAGCCGCCCTTCGGCATCGCCCAGGTCGGCAAGTCCTTCCGCAACGAGATCACGCCGCAGAACTTCGTCTTCCGCACCCGCGAGTTCGAGCAGATGGAGATGGAGTACTTCGTCCCGCCCGACGAGGCGCCAGAAGTGGTTCGAGTACTGGCTCGAGGAGCGGATGAACTGGTACCTCGAGCTCGGCATCCCGGCCGACAAGCTGCACCTGCGCCACCACGAGCAGAGCGAGCTGTCGCACTACTCCCGCGGCACGGCCGACGTCGAGTTCCTCTTCCCCTGGGGCTGGGACGAGCTCGAGGGCATCGCCAACCGGGGCGACTTCGACCTCAAGGCCCACGCCGCCGCCTCGGGCGTGAAGCTCGACTACTTCGATCCCGCAGACCAACGAGCGCTACACGCCGTACGTGATCGAGCCCGCCGCCGGCGCCACCCGCACCATGATGGCGTTCCTCCTGGCCGCCTACGACGAGGACGAGGTCGGGGGAGAGCCGCGCACCGTGCTGCGCCTGCACTGGCGCCTGGCGCCGTACCAGGTGGCCGTGCTGCCGCTGTCGAAGAAGGACACGCTCGAGCCGCTGGCCCGCCAGGTGCTCAAGACCCTGCAGCCGCACTTCATGTGCGACTACGACGTGACCCAGGGCATCGGCAAGCGCTACCGCCGCCAGGACGAGGTCGGGACGCCGTGGTGCGTCACCGTCGACTTCGACTCGCTCGAGGACAACGCCGTCACCATCCGCGACCGCGACACCACCGACCAGGTCCGGGTGCCCATCGCCGACCTGCTCGGCGAGCTGCGCCGGCGCACCGGCGAGGAGTAAGCGGCCTCAGGCCACCTTGCGGTACTTGCGCACCGCAACCGGTGCCAGCACCACCAGCAGGCCGATGGTCCACAACAGGGCGGCCCACACGGCGCCCGGGTCGTGCAGCGGGCCGCCGACCATCAGCGAGCGCGCGGCGTTCACGACCTGGGTCACCGGCTGGTGCTCGGCGAAGGCCTGCAGCCAACCGGGCATGCTCGCCACCGGCACGAAGGCCGACGAGGCGAAGAGCAGCGGGAAGATCAGCGGGAAGACCATGACCTGCGCCGTCTCCGCGTTGGGCGCCGAGAGGCCGATGTAGGCGAAGCCCCAACTCAAGGCGTAGGCGAAGAAGAGGATCACCAGCACCCCGCAGCAGAACAGGCCGAAGTTGGTGCCGATGCGGAAGCCCACGGCGAAGCCCACGATCGTGATGAGGATCATCACGAAGAAGTTGCGCACGAGGTCGGAGGTGGTGCGGCCGGCCAGCACCGCCGAGCGGCTCATCGGCAGGGCCCGGAAGCGCTCAATGATGCCCTTGTGCAGGTCCTCGGCCAGCCCCGCCGCCGAGCTCATGGCGCCGAAGATGACCGTCTGCACGAACACGCCCGGCATCAGGAAGTTGATGTAGTGCCCGCCCGGGCACGTGGATGGCCCCGCCGAACACGTAGGTGAAGAGCAGCACGAACATGATCGGCTGCAGCGTGGTGAAGAACAGCGCCTCGGGCGTCCGCAGGACGGCGAGGATGTTGCGCTTGGCCATCGTGATGATGTCGGCGATGGCCCACGCCAGGCGGTTGCCCTGGCTCTGGTCGTCCACGAGCAGTGGTGCGGTGAGCGGTGGTGGTCGTCATGCGGCATCCTTTCCGTCGGTCGCGTCGCTCTTGCGGCCCCGGCCGAAGCCCCGTTTCGGTTTCGCCGACGCCTCTTCGTCCTCGCCCTCTTCGATGACCGTCTTGTGGCCGGTGAGGGTCAGGAACACGTCGTCGAGGCTGGGCTCGCGCAGCGCCAGGCCGGCGATCGTGATCTCCGCCGCGTCGAGCGTCCGGAGCACGTCGGCGCCGGCCTTGGGCCCGTCGTTGACCGTCAGCTCGACGACGAGGTTCTCCACCAACGGCGGCTTCTCGGACAGCGGCGCCAGGAGCTCGACCGCCCGGGCCACGGCGTCGTACTCGCCGAGGGTCACCGAGACCACCGAGGTGCCCAGGTCGGCCTTGAGTTGTGCCGGCGTCCCCTGGGCGATGACGCGCCCGTGGTCGATCACCACGATGTCGCGGGCCAGCCGGTCCGCCTCCTCGAGGTACTGCGTGGTCAACAGCACCGTCGTGCCCTCGCGCACCAGCTCCTCAATGGCGGCCCACAGGCCCTGACGGCTCTGCGGGTCGAGGCCCGTCGTCGGTTCGTCGAGGAAGAGGACGGGTGGGTTGGCCACCAGCGCGGCGGCCAGGTCCAGCCGGCGCCGCATGCCGCCCGAATAGGTCTTGAGCACACGGTCGCCGGCGTTGGCCAACCCGAACTCCTCGAGCAGTTCGGTCGGCCCGTCTGGCCGCCACGGCGCGGCTCAGGTGGGAGAGGCGGGCCACCATGTGGATGTTCTCGCGGCCCGTGAGGTTCTCGTCGACCGCGGCGTACTGGCCGGCCAGCCCGATGATGCGGCGCACGGTGTCGGCCTCGGTCACCACGTCGTGGCCGAGCACCGAGGCGTGTCCCGAGTCGGGGCCGAGGATGGTGGAGAGGATGCGCACCGCGGTGGTCTTGCCGGCGCCGTTGGGTCCGAGCAGCCCGAGCACGGTGCCGGCCTCGACCTCGAGGGAGACCCCGTCGAGCGCGCGGACGTTGCCGCGGGGGAAGACCTTGACCAGATCGTGGGCCTCCACGGCCAGAGCTGACTGCGAAGAATAAGCCATTACCAAAGAAACTTAGTGATAAAGTTATTGACGTGTCAAGACAATGGTCTCGCTCGGAGCTGGGCCAGCAGCTGCGCGCCGAGATCATGGGCTACCTCGGCGCCGCCACCGAGTTCGACGACGGCGTGGCCAAGAAGCTGAAGCTGAGCCGGACCGACATGCGGTGCCTGGAGCTGGTCGGCCAGCCACGGCCCGCTCACGGCCGGCCGGCTGGCCGAGGAGAGCGGTCTGACGACCGGGGCCGTCACCTTCATCCTCGACCGCCTGGAGGAGGCGGGCATGGTGGCCCGGCGCCGCGACACCGAGGACCGCCGCCGGGTCTGGGTCGAGATCGTCCCGGCCGCCCAGGAGCGCTTGGCGGGCCTGCAGCAACCCGTGGCCGAGGAGATGCGCCAGGTGGCCCAGCACTTCAAGGCCGACGAGCTCGCCGTCGTGCGCGACTTCATGCGCCAGGCCAAGGAGGTCTTCCAACGCCACGTCAGCGGCGCGGTGGCGGGCGACGCCGGCCGCCCGGACGGCGATCCCGACACGGCGACGCACCGCCGCCCAGCGCTCCGGAGGAGCGTCGGAAGGAAAGTAGGCTGGCCTCGCCTGTCCCAAGTTGGGAGGGCAATCACTTCGAGTGAACCGCGCTCGCCGACGCGGTGCGCCCGGACAGGGCAAGGAGGCCCGATGCCGTTCGTCTTCGACTTCGACCACACGCACGCCCAGCCCCCCATGGAGCTCAAGGACCTCCTCGGCGGCAAGGGCGCCAACCTGGCCGAGATGACGTCGGTACTCAAGCTCCCGGTGCCGCCCGGGTTCACCATCTCGACCGACGCCTGCCGCGCCTACATGGCCGGCGGCTGGCCCAAGGCGCTCGACGCCGAGGTGGCCGGCGCCCGCTCCCGGCTGGAGAAGGCCATGGGCAAGACGATCGGCGACGCCAGCGACCCGCTGCTGGTCTCGGTGCGCTCGGGGGCCAAGTTCTCCATGCCCGGCATGATGGACACCGTCCTCAACCTGGGCCTCAACGACGAGTCCGTCGAGGGCCTGGCCAAGCAGACCGGCGACGAGCGCTTCGCCTTCGACTCGTACCGGCGCTTCATCGCCATGTACGCCCGCATCGTCCTCGAACTCCCCGGCGAGGAGTTCGACTCGCTCTTCGACGCCGCCAAGGAACTGGCCGGGACCACCTCTGACGCCAAGGTGCCGACCGAGCTGCTGCGCTACCTGGTCGACTCCTACCAGCAGATCGTCGAGCGCCACACCGGCAAGCCCTTCCCGCAGAAGCCCGCCGAGCAGCTGCGCGGCGCCATCGAGGCCGTGTTCCGCAGCTGGAACGGTCCCCGGGCCATCGCCTACCGCGACCGCGAGCACATCGCCCACGACCTCGGCACCGCCGTCAACGTGCAGGCCATGGTCTTCGGCAACCGCGACGACAACTCGGGCACCGGCGTCGGCTTCACCCGCGACCCCGCCACCGGCGCCAAGGGCGCCTACGGCGACTTCCTGGTCAACGCCCAGGGCGAGGACGTCGTGGCCGGCATCCGCAACACCGAGCCCATTTCGGAGCTGAAGAAGAAGTTCCCCAAGGTGCACACCGAGCTGACCAAGATCTTCGCCCGGCTCGAGGGCGCACTACCAGGACATGTGCGACACCGAGTTCACCATCGACCAGGGCAAGCTCTGGATGCTCCAGACCCGCGTGGGCAAGCGCACCGGCGCCGCCGCGCTGAAGATGGCGGTCGACATGGTGCGCCCGAGCGACCTCGGGATCTCCAAGGAAGAGGCCGTCTCGCGCATCACCGAGGACCACCTCGACTCGGTGCTGCACCCCCAGTTCGCCAGCTCGGGCTACGCCATCTGGGCCAAGGGCCTCGGTGCGAGCCCCGGGGCCGCCGTCGGACGGATCTACTTCACGGCCAACGACGCCGCCGCCGCGGCCGAGCGCGGCGAGCCCGTCGTGCTGGTGCGCAACGAGACCTCACCCGAGGACGTGCACGGCATGCTGGCCTCCGAGGGCATCCTCACCGCCCGGGGCGGCTTGGTCAGCCACGCCGCCGTGGTGGCCCGCGGCTGGGGCAAGCCCGCCGTCGTGGGGGCCGAGGTCCTCCGCCTCGGCGACCGCCAGGTCACGGCCAACGGCATCACGCTCGTCGAAGGGGACTGGGTCTCCCTCGACGGGGGAGCGGGCATCGTCGTGGCCGGCGAGGTGCCGCTCACCGCGGCCAAGCCGCCCGCCGCCTTCGACACCGTGCTGTCGTGGGCCGACGTCATCCGCAAGGGCAAGCTGGCCGTGCGGGCCAACGCCGACACCGGCGACGACGCCGCCAACGCGCGCAAGCTCGGCGCCGAGGGGATCGGCCTGTGCCGCACCGAGCACATGTTCCTGGGCGAGGACCGCCTGCCGGTCGTGCGCCGCATGATCCTGGCCGACACGCCGGCCGAGGAGGCCGAGGCGCTCGAGGAGCTGCGCGTCGTCCAGCGCGAGGACTTCATCGCCATCCTGGCCGCCATGGACGGCCTGCCGGTGACGGTGCGCCTGCTCGACCCGCCGCTTGCACGAGTTCCTGCCCTCGACCGAGGAGCTGGCCCACAAGGAGGACACCGTCGGGCTGAACCCCGAGGAGCGCCGCATGTACGAGGCGGCGCTGTCGTGGCGCGAGTCCAACCCCATGCTCGGCACCCGCGGCGTGCGCCTCGGGGTGATCAAGCCCGGCCTCTACGCCATGCAGGTGCGCGCCCTCATGGAGGCGGCCCGCCAGCGCGTGGCCGACGGCGGGCACCCGATCGTCGAGATCATGATCCCGCTGACCGTGACCCGCGCCGAGCTGGCGCTGGCCCGGGGCTGGGTCGAGGACGCCGTGGCCGACGTCAACAAGGAGCCCGCGCCGCGCGCCTCGCAGGGGGCCAAGGCCGGCACGGCCCGGCGGGGCAAGCTCGAGGTGACCATCGGGACGATGATCGAGACGCCCCGGGCCGCCCTGCGCGCCGCCGAGATCGCCGAGGTGGCCGACTTCTTCTCCTTCGGCACCAACGACCTGACGCAGATGACCTTCGGGTTCTCGCGCGACGACGTCGAGGGCCGCATGATGGACGCCTACCTGGAGCTCGGCCTGCTGCCGCGCAACCCCTTCGACGTCGTCGACTTCGACGGCGTGGGCGAGCTGGTGCGCCTCGGGACCGAGCGGGGCCGCTCCACCAAGCCGGGCCTGAAGGTCGGCGTCTGCGGCGAGCACGGGGGAGACCCCCAGTCCATCGGCCTCTTCTACGACGCCGGGCTCGACTACGTGAGCTGCTCGCCCTTCCGGGTCCCGGTGGCCCGCCTGGCCGCGGCGCAGGCCGTCCTGGCCGAGAAGGAGTAGCCCGCCGCGCCGGCCGGAGCCCGCTACGAGGTGGCATCCCCGGGCCGCCCGGCGACCAGGTAGCGCCGCAGCGCGATGAGGGTCCAGATGGCCTCGACCACGCCGAAGGGCCAGGCCCCCGACAAGAAGCCGTAGGAGCTGGACAGGGCACAGCCGAGGGCGAAGGCCAGGACGAAGACCCGGCCCCGCCCTTCCAGGGCGTACATGCCCATCATGAAGGTCAGGGCACAGACGCCGTAGATGGTGACAGCCATCGGGCGAACCTAGGCCAGGTCGAGGCCAGGCACGAGCCAGGCACGAGGAGCGCAGCCGCGGTACCGTCGTGGCTGTGGGGATACCGGACGAGGAAGTGGCCCAGGTCCGGGCGGCCACCGACATCGTGGCGCTCATCAGCGAGCACGCCGCGCTCAAGAAGGTCGGCCGGCGCTGGAGCGGGCTCTGCCCCTTCCACACCGAGAAGACGCCCTCCTTCAGCGTCAACGCCGAGGAGGGCTTCTATTACTGCTTCGGCTGCCAGGAGTCGGGCGACGCCATCACCTTCGTGCGGGCCATGGACCACCTCGACTTCGTGGACGCCGTCCGCTTCCTGGCCGACCGGGCCGGCATCACGCTGCACGAGGACCAGGAGATGGGGCGCGACCACAAGCGCCGCTCCGAGTTGCTCGAGGCCATGGAGCGCGCCGTGCAGTGGTACCACGAGCGCCTCCTGCGCTCGCCCGACGCCGGCCGGGCCCGCGACTACCTCCGCTCGCGCGGCTACGACGGCGACGTCGTGCGCCAGTTCCGTCTGGGCTGGGCGCCCGACGACTGGGACGCCCTGGCCACGTCGCTCAAGTTGCCCGAGAACGTGCTGTCGGACTCGGGCCTCGGCTTCGTCAACCGGCGCGGCCGCGTGCAGGACTTCTTCCGGGCCCGCGTGCTGTTCCCGATCTGCGATCCCTCCGGACGGCCGATCGCGCTCGGTGGGCGCATCCTGCCGCCGGCACCGGGCCAGCCTCCGCCCGACCGGCCCGAGGCGAAGTACAAGAACTCGCAGGAATCGCCGATCTACTCGAAGCGTCGCACCCTCTACGCGCTCAACTGGGCCAAGAAGGGCGTGATCGAACAGGGCGAGGTCGTCGTGTGCGAGGGCTACACCGACGTCATCGGGACCTTCCAGGCCGGCGTGCCGTGGGCCGTCGCCACCTGTGGCACCGCGCTGGCCGAGGAGCACTTCACCTTGCTGCGCAACTTCGCCAAGCGCATCGTCCTGGCCTACGACGCCGACGCGGCCGGGCAGAGCGCCACCTCGCGGGTCTACGAGTGGGAGCGCAAGCACGAGGTCGACGTGGTGGTGGCCGATCTCCCCCGCGGCAGCGATCCCGGCGAGCTGGCCCGCACCGACCCGGCCGAGCTGGCCCGGGCCATCAAGGAGGCCCGGCCGTTCCTGCAGTTCCGGGTCGACCGCATGCTCCAAGCTGGGGATCTGCGGACGCCCGAGGGGAGGGCCCGGGCGGCCGAGGCGGCGCTGACGGCGGTGGCTGAACATCCGGACGATCTGGTCCGTGATCAGTACGTCATGCGGCTCGCCGACCTGTGCCAGATCGACACCGCCAAACTGCGGGAGCGTCTGGAGCACCTCCGCGCCCATCCGCCGGCGGAGAAGCCGACGCGTCGAACCCGAGGCGTCGCAGGACGAGCCGCCACTGCGGGACTATCCCGAGGACGACGGCGATTTCATAACGCCCGATGGCCACACGGGCGGCTCCAGCCTGGCTCTGGCGCTCCGACCTGGGCCTGGGCTCGAGGCCCTCAAGTTGGCCGTGCACCGACCCGAAGATGTAGTGGATCGAGTGCATGCCGTTTTGTTCACCGACCGCTTGCAACGGCAGGCGTTTGTCGCGCTCTTGGAGAACGACAGCGTCCATGAAGCAGTCGAGACCGCGTCACCGGAGGTGGCCAGCCTGTTGCGACGCGTCATCGTCGAAGAGCCGATGTCGGGTGACCCTGACCTGGGCGATCCCGTCGACTCCGTCGTCGTCGTCATGCTGCGCGACGCGGCGAAGCGCGCCATGGGTGACGTGCAGATCGCATCGCGGGTGAACGACGACTCCTGGGAGGCCCGGGCGGCGGAGACCGTCCAGGTGCAGCTCTGGCTGGACGAACTCGGAGAATCGGGATCTGGCCGCGACGCGGCCGATCGGTTGGTAGCGTGGTTGATTCAGAGGGAACCCGAGGGGTGACAACGACCTTGGCTGGGCAAGCGTGAGCGAAGAGGCTGCGGTGGCGATCGACGACGACAACGTCGACGCTTCGGACGCGCCCTCCGACACGTTGGCGCCGATCGCGCACGTCGCGCTTGCCGCCCGGCGTGTCGCAGGTCGACTTCGAAGCGGCGCTTGCCGCTGGTCGCGCCAAGGGACACCTGACGCAAGCGGAACTGATCGACGCGCTGCGTACGGTCGAGCTCACGCCGGAAGTGCTGACGGTGCTGATCGATCGCGTCACGGCCGAAGGCGTCGCTCTGGTGGCGGACGAAGACGAGGACCTCGGCGTCGAGGTGGCACCGCCGAACGGACACACGTGCGGTCCCCAAGTCCAACGGTGCTCTTCGTGCCGATGCGCGGCGCGAGACCAACGGGAAGCGGACGGCCTCCAGCGGCGATTCGGGCGGCAGCTCCGAAGACCCGGTCCACACCTATCTCAAGGAGATCGGTCGGGTTCCGCTGCTCAACGCCGAGCTCGAGGTCGAGATCGCCAAGGCCATTGAGGGAGGCAACGCGGCAGCCGCCAGGCTGGCGGCCCACGACCTGGCCGTGGCCGGCGAAGGGCCCCCGGAGGACGTGCTCGATGCGGGCGGGTTGTCCCGGAACAAGCGGCTCATGCGCAACGGGCTCAAGGCGAAGGACGAGCTCATTGAGGCCAACCTCCGCCTCGTCGTGTCCATCGCCAAGCGCTACCGCAACCGCGGCCTGGCCTTCCTCGACCTGATTCAGGAGGGCAACCTCGGCCTGATGCGGGCGGTCGACAAGTTCGACCACACGAAGGGCTTCAAGTTCTCGACCTACGCCACCTGGTGGATCCGCCAGGCCATCACGCGGGCGATCGCCGACCAGGCGCGCACCATCCGGATTCCCGTGCACATGGTCGAGACGATCAACAAGGTCGTGTGGGCGCAGCGCCAGCTGCTGCAGGAGCTCGGTCGCGAGCCGACGATCGACGAGGTGGCACAACGCGTCGAGCTCCCGATGGAGCGCGTGCGCGAGATCCTTCGCATCAACCAGGACACCGTCTCACTCGAGCAGCCCGTCGGTGACGAGGACGACTTCAACCTGTCGGACCTCATCGAGGACAGGGGAGCGGTGGTCCCGGACGACGCCGCGACGCGCTCGCTGCTCGACGCTGCAGTGCGCGAGGCGCTCGGGCACTTGTCCGAGCGCGAGCAGGACGTGGTCCGTCTGCGCTTCGGTCTCGACGACGGCAAGATCCGCACGCTCGAAGAGGTCGGTCGGGAGTTCGGGGTGACCCGGGAGCGGGTCCGCCAGATCGAGTCCAAGACGCTGGCCAAGCTGCGCCGGCCGGACGCCGCCCACCTGCTGAGGGACTACCTCGAAGAGTCCTGATCACGCCTGAATTTCGGGGCGGGATCTGGACAATGGCGGTGTGGGTCGCTGATATCGTTCGGGTCTGATTTCTCGACCCTTTCCGGGGTAGCTCAATGGCAGAGCAAGCGGCTGTTAACCGCTAGGTTGTGAGTTCGAGTCTCACCCCCGGAGCACTTCTCGTCGTTTTCGCTGGTGACTGGCGAAGGTCCGCCTGCAGGAATCGACGTCGGACTCGGCACAAACGGCTGCAATTCTCTACTCTGCGACTTGGGATTAATGGCGAAGCCACCGTCTTTGCGTGTGTGAGTCCCCTGTCCCACCCTCGGTCCGCATGTAGTCAGTTCCTGGTGATGCTCGGTGCCCTATACGCCGTGAACTGTGCACAGTGCTGGGCTTGCTCTGTTATGCGGGGATTCGAACCCCTTGTGCGCTGCCCTCGCGCTCACCTGGTGCCGTTCAAGGGCCTGATTTCTGGCTTGGCCCCCAGAATGGGCTGGAACTCGCTCTACGTACTTTCCTACCAACTTCACGCGCGAGTCGCTGCGTCATGCCTCCTGGAGCTCGGTCGTCCAGTTGACCTGCTGAATCCGTGCGTCGAGCTCACGGGCTCGCCGAGCGATATCCGAGGCCTGCTCACGCAGGCCCTTCACGTCGAGGGCGCGCATGTACTTGAGCTCGGACCGGGTGGCCCGCATGAACCCAACGTTCTGCTGCGCACCCGACGCCGCTTCGGCCGAAACCTTGAGCATCGAGTACCTCAGCCGGAGAACATCTCGCTCAGCAAGCGCATCGGTGACGGTCCGACCGTCGGCCATAACGGTGCCCGAGTTGGTCCGGTTGATGGTGCGGATCAGGACCTCGAGCTCGTCGAGCACGGCCGATGCGGCCGCGACAAGGTCGCGCGCGTTCTCTGGGGGCTTCTCGCCCTCCTGGTACCGGGCGCTGACCTGAATGCGCTGCTTGAGCTGCTCCAGGGTCCTGTTCCGATCGGCACGCAGCAGCAGTGCCTCTGCCAGCTTCATCTTCTTCCTCCTTCGTTGAAAGTTCTTGTTTGGATCGGGACCCTTAGGTCCCCTTGAGGTTCACAACCTGGTGCAGCTCGTGGACGACCTCGACCAGGTCGGCCTGGTCGGCCATGACCTGGGCGATCGGCTTGTAGGCATCCGGGTGCTCGTCGACCAGCTGCTCGGCCATCGTGTCGTCCCAGGCCCGGCCCGCCATGGCAGTGTCGGAGC
>CAWAHA010000003.1:0-192029 GCA_963781565.1 uncultured Acidimicrobiaceae bacterium
ACCACGATGATGGTTGCGGCCCCGGCGAATGCGGCGCCGCGGAAGGGAACGACACTGGTCAAGGCACCCATGTTGGCTGAGACCGGCCGGGCCACATTCTGGGATTGCCCGCGAAGACCACCTTGATGCTGGTGGTCGTCAACACACTCACCTTGCACCCGGGCGGAACCCTGTGGCGTCGGTTCACGGTGCGCAATGGCGCCAAGACGTCGTGCAGTAACCGCGGCCTGCGCCGGCGCTCGCCCGGGCCCACGTCCACCACGCTTGTTGGCGGGGCCCTGCGGCTCGGTGGGCTTCCGGATAGAGGATGCCCACCACCACAACGTCTGGCCCGGCGACGAGGTCGTCAACTGTCCCGCCCTCGGGTTCGCCCAGCTGGCGGCCGGCGCCACGGTCTCCGGCACGGGCGCATGGGATCCGACCAAACCGAACAGCACGCACCGGGTAGCGCCGGGCAACTACACGCTCGTCGTCGGGAACAAGCGCTTCAGCTTCCCGTTGCGGATAACGCGGTCCTGAGAGAGGACGCACCCGAAGCCGACCCTGCTGTGGCGATGCCCACGATGGGCTGGTTGAGGCGCTCGCCGCCCATGAGCCGTGAACGCGGCGTCGCCGAAAGCGAAGACCCCGCCGTCGGCGGCCACCTCCCAGTAGCCAGCCCGTCGGGCGTGGCGGCCATGCCCACGATCGGGTTGGTTGAGGTGCTCGCCGCCCATGGAGCCGTAGAACAGGCGTCGCCGAAGGCGAAGATCCCGCCGTCGGCGGCCACCTCCCAGTACCCGCCCCGTCCGGCGTGGCGGCCATCCCCACCATCGGCTGGTTGAGCGGCACGCCCCCCATCGAACCGTGGAACGTGGCTCGCCGAAGGCGAAGATCCCGCCGTCGGCCGCCACCTCCCAGTAGCCGGCCCCGTCCGGCGTGGACGCCAAGCCCACAATGGGCGGACCGAGGGGGCGGGATGCCGCTTGACGGTGGTGCGGAAACGGGGTGGCGTCGCCGAACGCATAGGTGAGCACCCGTTGGCCCCCACTTCCCGGTGCCGCCCACCGTCGGGCGTGGAGGCTATCCCCCACGATCGGCGCAGCTCAAGCGGTTGCCCACCCATGGAACCGTCGGAACACGGCGTCGCCGAAGGCGAAGATCCCGCCGTCAGCCGCCGCCTCCCAGTAGCCGAGCCCGTCCGGAGTGGTGGCAATCCCCACGATTGGCTCCGCGAGGGCCGAGCCATCCATTGAGCCGTGGAACGGGGCACTCCCGAAGGCAAAGAGCCGCCATTGCGCGACCTCGAGGTAGCCCGGCACAGCGGGTACCGAACCGTACTGCCAGGTGTCGTCTCGGCCGAAGCCGAGCTGTCGGACCCACCGAAGAGCAGGATGAGCCCGGTCAGCGGGTCCGCCAATGAGACGAAGTTCGCTGCGATCGGATGGCGCGTCGTGAACTGCCGATGCCATGCTGTCCGGACCGGCCAGCGTCTGGCCCTGGCTATAAAGCACGACGCTCTTGGTGGCCGGCTCGAAGGCGGCGGAAGCGATGACCGGTGTCGCCGCGGGGCCGGGCTGCGGGGCGGGGCCTGGGCTGAGGTGACTCCATTCAGGACCAGATGGCCGACGTGAGAGTCCCTAGCCCTTGCCCGCCCCAAATCAGGACGTACCCCTTGTCGAGAAGTCGTCGCCGTCGCCGGATAGGACCACGCTAAAGGGCTCTGGCCGGGGAACGCTTGGGTCCAGGTCGTCCCGTTCCAGATCCAGGTGTCGTCGAAGAAGCTCATCAGGCGGTGTGTCGCCGCCGAACAGGACGACGTCGCCGGTGGCCGCGTCGTACGCCATCGAGGCGGCGTCACGCGCCGGAGGGCTCCGGGCGGGGAAGCTTGCGTCCAGGTCGTACCGTTCCAGGTCCAGGTGCCGTTGAGGGCCTCATGCCATTGCTCCCGCCGAAGAGAACGACGTCGCCAGTGGCTGGTCGTCGGCCATTGACGCTCCGCCCTGCATCGCGGGCTGTGCGTCGGGAACTGCTGCACGGTCCAGTCAGTGCCGTTCCAAGTCCACTGTCAGTTGCTCCCAGGCTGCACTCCGCCGAACATGACCATGGTGCCGTTGGCTTGATCGAGTGCCATCGGAGCCGCATCGCGTGGCTGCGGAATCGTGGCCGGCGAGAGCTGCGTCCATGCCGGCACCGTGATAGCAGCCCCGGCGACGCAGCCATGGCGCCGGCACGACTCCGAACGTGGTTGCCCCGACGATGAGGGCGACAACAACGGGAACGAACCGCCGAGGTTGGCGCGATGTCCAGGCAGGGCCGTGACGGTCGTGTGAGCTCACGCAGGCGCATTGACCCTCCCAATCGTCGAGGATCTCGTCCCAGTCAAGCGACCGACATCACCGTGAAGACTGCTGATCGACCTTGTCGTACTCCGTGTGGGGATGCGCCTTGCGGAGCCTGACCCCGGAATGAGCTCCCTATGACCCCGAACCCAAGTACAGGGCGTCCCCATAGGCGAAGACCCCTCCGTCGGACCCTGCGGCCCAGTAGCCCCCGGTGCCGGCGAGTTGCCATCACGACGACCGGCTTGCCGACATGGAGGCTCCCTGCTGATCCAAGGGAATTCTGCGTGCGCCGTAGGCGAAGATACCGCCGTCGGCGGCGACGAACCAGTAGCCGTTGTCGTCCGGTGTTGCTGCCATCCCGACCACTGGCTCATTCAGCGCAACGGTTCCAGCTGAACCGTAGAAGGGAGCTCCAAAGGAGAAGACGCCGCCGTCGCACAACCACCAGTAGCCGCCTGATTGCGGGTCCGGTGTCATTCCGACGACCGGATTACCGAGTCTCTGGCCGCCATTGACCACAGCAATGGCACGTCGCCGAAGGTGAAGATTCCACCGTCGGAGGCAACCAGCCAGTTCCCGCCGCCATCGGGAGTGACCGCAATCCAATCACCGGCGGATTGAGATGTTCTCCACCGGTCCAACCAGGGAACCGATCATCCCCGAACGCGAAAACGCCACCGTCCTTGCCCAGAAGGTAGTAGCCACCTCGAGTGCCGTCACGGCCATGGCGACGATGTCGTTGACGTCGTCATGGGACGCATCACCGTAGGACGGAGCGTACCCGAAGGTCAGCACGGTGCCGTTCGCCTCAACCAACCAGGAGCGTTTCCAGCCGGAGTTCCGCCATGGTGTCAACGGCGATGCCGCTGGTTCGAGGCCGTCGATGCCACGGAGCAGTTGGCAACGGTGAAATTCCAGGCGTTAGACATCATCAATTCTGGCCCGGGTGGCAGGTTGCTGGCCGGGATCGATTTGCCGTCAAGGAACACCAGGAGCGGATAGCCCTGACTGGCAGTCAGTCCGGCAGTCGAGAACGTCAACGTGGTGGAAGTGCCGGTGAAGCTCATGTAGCCGGTTGCTTGGAATGGATTCCGGAAATTCCCCAGCACCGCGTACGCTGAGTGGTCGTCGAAGGGGACACCGGTCACCGAGACTTGGGCCTCGCTCTGGGACCCGGCGCAGACGGCGACGGCGAGGAGAAGGACGGGCCAGCCGTTGCCCCTGCCAACGTGGCACCGCCCAAGACGATGAGTCCGGAGACCATTATCGAGAGTCCGGCCAGGAGTCTGCATGATCTGTTGACTCTTGATCCTCGCACCGTCAACCCCCGCCCGATCGTTTGAACGGGACGGTACCGACCATGGAACGACGGGTCAAGAGCTTCCAGCGGAGGTTCCGGGCGGCTTGCTGTCGTTGGAGTGTTTGGCGTGACGGTCTTCTTTGCGAGAGTGAATCTGGTCAGCAGGCATCGAAGTGGCTCTCACTCAGGGGACGAGCGCAATCTTCCCGATGGCCAGTGGTCGCAAAAGGACCTCGAGTGCGCCGGCGCCACCCACCCCCCCCCCGAGCGCCCGCAGGGCCGGCTCGGCCAGCGCTCCGCCGATGGGATCCACCACGAGGTCGACGCCCGTGCCGCCGGCCCAAGCCCGGGCCGCGTCCTTGACCGGTTCCGCTGCGGGGTCCACGACCGCTTCCGCGCCTGCTTCGAGAGCGGCCTGTCGCTTGTCCGCGCTCGACGCGACGCCCAGCACCCGGCAGCCCAGCGCCCGCGCCACCCCGATCGCCGCCAGTCCGACGCCGCCGCCGGCGCCGAGGACGAGCACGGTCTCACCCGGCGCGGCATGGGCCCGGTCGCGCAGGGCGAAGAGGCAGGTGCTGTAGCTCTGCGTGAACGTGGCCGCTCGCGCCGCGTCCAGGCCCTCGGGCAGGACGACGGCCGAATGCGCCGCCACGACGACGCGGCTGGCGAAGCCGCCCAGCCCGACCGAGGCCAGCACCCGGTCACCCACGTCCAGGCCATGGACGTCGGGCCCGACGGCGACCACGTGGCCGGCGACCTCGCTGCCCGGGACGAAGGGGAGCGTGGGCTTGATCTGGTACTGCCCGGCCACGAAGAGGCCGTCGACGAAGTTCACGCCCGGCCGCCTCGACCGCCACGGCCACCTGGCCGGGCCCGGGCTCGGGATCGGGGCGTTCCTCCACCCGCAGCACGGACGGTGGTCCCAGTTCATTGCAAACGGCGGCGCGCACGGCCCGTGACGCTAATGGGTGGCCCGGGGGACATTCCTGGGTCGTCGGGCGTGGCGCCAGTCGACCGCCGAGTCGTGGGCTCGACGCGGGATTCTTGCGTCGTAACCCCTGCTCACGGTCCCGAATTCCGCCCAACGGGCGTTGACTTTGAAGACCCGCTTAAGGGCACTTCGACCCAGGCCGAAAGTCACATGTGCCCCTGCTGCAGACCCAACCTCTTCCGACCACCTCGGCCGGCTCAGGGCGCTCGGCCGCCCACTCGCGCTGGAGCGTTCGCCGCTGGGTCTGGATGAGCGGGCTGGCCTCCATCGCCGCCTTCGCGCTTGGCGGCGTCTACGGCGTGCCCGCCGCCACTTCCTCGCCTGACTACACAGCGCAGGCGTCGGCCAACGTGCGCGTGGCCGTGCCCGAATCGACGACCACCACCCCGGCGTCGACCGACAACGACGACATCCACCAGCACCACGACGACCACAGCGCCGCCCCGGCGACCACGACGACCACGGCTCCGCCGCCGACTCACGACGACACCGGCGCCGGCGCCTGCCCCCGCCCCTGCTCCCGCCGTCCTGACCGCGACACCGCCGCCGGCGCCGGTCGCCCCGGCGCTGCCTGCCTATGGCCACGCCACCGTGTGGGGCTGCACCGCTGCGCTGGCCTACCTCCAGGCCTATGCGGCCCCGGGCTTCGCCCTCGACTGCCCCGGCTACGCCGAGGGCCACGAGGCCATGACCTGTATCCACGGGACGCCCCAGTACCCGGACGCCTGCCCGGGCGGACCGACGATCGCCATTTCCGACGCGTGCCCGCAGGCGTACATGAACGAGAGCGCCAACTCCTGGTACATGACGGGCCAGCTCTCGACCGAGCAGCAGAAGTTCGGCGTCTCCTACGCCGACGATCGATCCCTTCGGAGCCTGCCCGTAAACGACGTCTACCGTCGCGACGTGGAAGGCGACGGATCCCGGCCCCGGGATCATTCGCCCGGCGCGGTCCGACGAGCTGACGTTGCTGCCCGACCTCGAAGCAGCCGCCGACACTACTGTTCGAGCCTCTCGGCATCGGGCCGCTCCCAGGACCCGGCACACCGCAGGAGTTCGCCGATGCGCTCGTCGTCCTGGTGGCCGGTGACCCCCCGGTCGGCCTCTGCCGCATCGACGGCATCGAGGGCGGGGCCCATCTGGAGCAGCTCTCGGTCCACCCCGATCACGCCGGTCAGGGCATCGGGCGGGCGCTCCTGCGGGCCGGGTGCGCGTGGGCCGAGCAGCACGACTTCGACGAGATCACCCTCGCCACCTACCGGGACGTGCCGTGGAACGGCCCCTTCTACGCCTCCGAGGGCTTCGTCGAGCGGGGCACGCGCCGACGACTTCCTGCGCGCCCACGGCCTCGAGCCCGAAGAGCCCGTCATGGGTCGTTTCGGTGCCCGTGTCCTGATGGTCAGGACCCTGTGAGCTCGGCGTAGCGGAAGCAGCCGACCAGGTGGTCGTTGATCAGCCCGCTGGCCTGCAGGTGGGCGTAACAGACGGTCGGCCCCACGAAGCGGAAGCCCCGCCGGCGCAGGTCGGCGCTGAAGGCCTCGGACTCGGGGCTCACCGCCGGCAGCTGCGCCATGCGGCGAAATTTGTGCACGAGCGTCCGGCCCGCCCACGAAGCCCCAGATGTAGGCGTCGAACGAGCCGAACTCCTACTGCACGTCCAAGAACAGGCGGCGCATTGCGCACCGTCGACTCGACCTTGGCGCGGTTGCGGATGATGCCGGGATCCAGCAGCAGCTTCTCCACCCGGGCCGGCGTGAAGCGCGCCACCTTGGCCGGGTCGAAGCCGGCGAAGGCCTTGCGGTAGCCCTCCCGGCGCTTCAGGATCGTCGACCAGCTCAAGCCGGCCTGCGCGCCCTCGAGTACCAGGAACTCGAAGTGGGTGTCGTCGTCGTGCACCGGCACGCCCCACTCGGTGTCGTGGTACGCCACCATGTCGGGGTCGTTGCCCGCCCATTCGCACCGCTTCACATCGCTCATGGCGCCACGCTAGGGCGTCGCCTGTGACGATGACGACGGCAGCGACTGATCCGGTAGAGGACGTGGCGACGCAGTGGACTGCCCTCGGGCAGGAGCGGGTGGTCGAAGTCGCCGTCGACGTCGCGCACCATGCCGATGCGCTCCATCACGGCCTGCGAGCGGGTGTTCACGGTGGTCGTGAAGGCGACGATCTCGCGCAGCCCGGCCTGACCGAACCCGTAGTCCAGCGAGGCCCTCGCCGCCTCGGTGGCGTAGCCGTGGGACCAGTGAGTCCGGATGGAGCCGCCATCCGATCTCGACCCCGGCGCGATCGGCATCACCGGCGCCATCCTGTGCAGGCCGACCATGCCGATGAACGGGGCGCCGCCCGCCATCTCCACCGCCCAGAAGCCCCATCCCTCCCGGGTCATCTCGGCGCGGTAGCGATCGACCATGGCGTCGCTCTCGGCCCGGCTGGGCGACGAGCCCAGCAATTCCACCACCGCCGGGTGGGTGTTCAGCTCGAAGAAGGCTGACCGGTCCACGTCGTTGAACGGTCGCAGCACCAGCCGCGGCGTCGCGACGGTCGGTCCGGCAGCGCACCGGGCCCAGGCCCGAACCCGGAGAGGCCGTGGCTACGACCCCGATCCCGACGCCGCCGGCCATCGGCCGCCTTCAGACACCGTCTCGGCGGCCCAGCGGTAGTCCGCCTTGCCCGACGGTGATCGCTGGATGACGTCGACGAACACCACCGCCTTGGGCAGCTTGTAGCGGGCGACGTGGCCCGAGGCCTCCTCGACGACCGAATCGGCGTGTCGTCGATCGTACCCTCGGCCAGTTGCACCACGGCCACGACCTCCTGGCCCCAGCGCTCCGAGGGTCGCCCGACGACGACCACATCGGCCACGGCGGGGTGGCCGGCGATCGCCCGCTCCACCTCCTCGACGAAGATCTTCTCGCCGCCCGAGTTGACCGTCACCGAGTCACGGCCCAGCAGCTCGATCTGCCCGTCGGCCCGGTGCCGGGCCCGGTCGCCCGGGATCGAATAGCGCACGCCGTCGATCACGGGGAAGGTGCGCGCCGTCTTCTCCGGATCGCCCAGGTACCCGAGCGGCACATTGCCCTGCTGGGCCAGCCACCCGTTGCCCTCGTGCCCCGGCGCGAGCACGTGGGACAGCGTCTCGTCGACGACCACCGTCCCCGGCCCCGGGCAGGAACGAACCGACCTCGACGTCGTCCATGGACGTCACGTGCATCTGGGCGCCGGTCTCCGACGAGCCCGGCCGAGTCCGAGATGACCAGATTGGGGATGCGCTCGACCGCCATGGCCCGCACGGCCGGCGTCAGCGGCGCCCCGCCGTTCCCGACGGCGAAGAAGGACGACAGGTCGTACTTCTTCTTGTCGAGTTGCATGAGCAGCGGGCGCAGCACCGCGTCGCCGACGATCGTGATGGAGGTCGCCTTCTCGCGCTCGATCACCGTCCACACGTCGTCGGGGTCGACCCGGTGCGTGTTGTCCGGGAAGATCAGCGTGGCGCCCGTCGCCATGAGCATGAAGCAGGCCCACTGCGCCGCGCCGTGCATGAGCGGGGGCAGGATCATCAGCCGCACCGGGTAGGCCGAGGCCAGCCGTTCGGTCAGGTTCTCGTAGCTCGTGACGATGTTCCACGAGCCCACCTGCCGCCCGCCCATGGCCGCCATGAAGATGTCGTGCTGGCGCCACAGCACGCCCTTGGGCATGCCGGTCGTGCCCCCCGTGTAGAGCACGTAGAGGTCGTCGGGGGAGGGGTCCACCGGTGGTCCCTCGGGTGAGGATGCGGCCAGGGCCTCCTCGTACCAGACCGCCCCGGGGAGGAGGGGGTGGCCCGATTCGTCCTCGACCTGGAGCAGCACCTCGGGGGGCGAGTCGAGCGTGGGCAGCACCTCGGCCAACGTCGGTGCCAGCGAGGAGTGCAGAATCATGGCCTTGGGCTTGGCGTCGTTGAGCAGGTACTGCAGCTCCTCGCCCACGTAGCGGTAGTTCACGTTGAACGGGGCGACGCGGGCCCGGTACGAGCCCAGCATCCCCTCGAGGTACTCGTTGCCGTTGTACAGCGCCAGGGCCACGTGGTCCTGGCCCGACTCCCAGCCCTGCAGGTCCTCGCGCTCCGTGTGCAGGCCCAGGCCGCGGCCGTGCAGGTAGGAGGCGAGGCGCCGGGAGCGCTCCTGCAGGTCGCCGTAGCTGAGGCGGCGGTCGCGCCACACAATGCATTCGCGGTCGGCCAGGGTCTCGACGAGCATGTCGAAGGCCTTGGCCAGGTTGAACTGGACGGTCTCGGTCGGGGGCACGGCCTGGCACTGTACCGGCGGGCCCGGATCCGCAGCCCGGTCACTGCACGGGTGCCGGTTGGGGCATGCGGCCGCCATCGGCAAAGATCACGGCGTGGACGTCCGCAATCCAGCCACCGGTGAGGTGCTCACCACCATTGAGAGCCTGACCGCCGAGCAGACCGACGCGGCCATCGTGAGGGCGGCCGCCGCCTTCGAGGAATGGCGGGCGGTGGCGCCGGGGGACCGGGCCCGGCTGCTGCGCCGCTTCGCGGCCGCCGTCGACGCCGACATTGTGCAGCTGGCCGCCCTGGAGGTGATCAACGCCGGCCACGTGCTCGGCAATGCGCGCTGGGAGGCGGGCAACGTACGAGATGTCATTGAGTTCTACGCCGCCGCCCCCGAGCGCCACAGCGGCCGGCAGATCCCCGTCCCCGGCGGCCTCGACGTCACCTTCCACGAGCCGCTCGGGGTGGTGGGCATCATCGTGCCCTGGAACTTCCCCATGGCGATCGCCGGCTGGGGCTTCGCCCCGGCGCTGGCCGCCGGCAACACGGTCGTGCTCAAGCCGGCCGAGCTGACACCGCTCAGCGCGCTGCGCATCGGCGAGCTGGCGCTCGAGGCCGGCCTTCCCGAGGGCGTCCTGCAGATTCTGCCCGGGCAAGGGCAGCATCGTCGGCCAGCGCTTCGTCGACCACCCGGCCGTGCGCAAGGTCTGCTTCACCGGCTCGACCGAGGTGGGGCGCGACGGTGATGGCGGGGTGCGCCCAGCAGATCAAGCGGGTCACGCTCGAGCTGGGGGGCAAGAGCGCCAACATCGTCTTCGCCGACGCCGACCTCGAGCTGGCGGCGGCCCGGGCGCCCTACGGCGTGTTCGACAACGCGGGCCAGGACTGCTGTGCCCGCTCGCGGATTCTGGTGCAACGGTCCGCCTACGAGCGCTTCATGGAGCTGCTCGAGCCGGCGGTCGCCGGCGTCAAGGTGGGCGACCCGACGCTCGAGGAGACCGAGATGGGCCCGCTCATTTCGGAGGCGCACCTGGCCAGCGTGGCCTCCTTCGTCCCCGACGACGCGCCGGTGGCCTTCCGCGGCAGCTGCCCCGACGGCCCGGGCAACTGGTTCGCCCCGACCGTGCTGGCCCCGGTCGACCCCGGCGCCCGTGCCGCCACCGAGGAGATCTTCGGTCCCGTGGTCGCGGTCATTCCGTTCGAGGACGAGGCCGACGCCGTGCGCCTGGCCAACGACACGCCCTACGGGCTGTCCGGGTCGCTCTGGACGCGCGACGTCGGGCGGGCGCTGCGCGTGGCCCGGGCCGTCGAGACCGGGACGCTGTCGGTCAACTCGCATTCGTCGGTGCGCTACTGGACGCCGTTCGGCGGCGCCAAGCAGTCGGGCATCGGGCGCGAGCTCGGGCCCGACGCGCTCGAGGCGTTCAGCGACGTGAAGAACGTCTTCATCAGCTCGGAATGCGACCGGACCGAATCATGAGCGAGATCGAACCCCCTACGCCAGCCGCCTGGTGGACAGAGTGGCCGTCATCACCGGCGGCGCCAGCGGCATCGGCAGGGCGATGTGCGAGCGCTTCGCCAGCGAGGGCGCCTCGGTCGCGGTGGTCGACCTCGACGAGGAGACCGGCGGCGCGGTGGCCGCCGCCGTCGGCGGCATGTTCGTCAAGGCCGATGTGACGTCCTCCGACGAGGTGGAAGCCCTGTACGCCGAGGTCGCCGCCCGCTACGGCGGGATCGACATCTGCTGCAACAACGCCGGCATCAGCCCGCCCGACGACGATTCGATCCTCGACACCGGTCTCGACGCCTGGGAGCGCGTGCAGCGGGTCAACCTGACGTCGGTCTACCTGTGCTGCAAGTACGCCCTGCCGCACCTGCTGGCCCGGGGCAAGGGGTCGATCATCAACACGGCGTCGTTCGTGGCCGTCATGGGGGCCGCCACGAGCCAGGTCAGCTACACGGCGTCCAAGGGCGGCGTGCTGGCCATGTCGCGTGAGCTCGGCGTGCAGTTCGCCCGCCAGGGCGTGCGGGTCAACGCGCTGTGCCCGGGGCCGGTGAACACGCCGCTGCTGCAGGAGCTCTTCGCCAAGGATCCCGAGCGGGCGGCCCGGCGGCTGGTGCACATCCCGATGGGGCGCTTCGGTGAGGCGACCGAGATCGCCGCCGCGGCCGCGTTCCTGGCCTCGGACGACTCGTCGTTCATGACGGCGTCGACCTTCCTCGTCGACGGCGGCATCTCGGGGGCCTACGTCACACCGCTGTAGATCGGCAGCGCACACACGTGCGGGCTGTCGGGAGCGCCGCCAACCGTTCGGGCGGGATGGCCGCCCCACAGTGCTCACAGGCGCCATACGTGCCGTCGGCTAATCGGCCCTGGGCCTGCTCGAGCTCTTCCAGATAGGCGCGTCCTTGGCTCAGCAGCGTGGACACTCTCGCCCGCTCGAAGCGCGATCGTCGATCCTTCCGGATCGTGTTCGTCGTCAGAGTTCCCGACGTCCGTCCCCGCAACGATGTCGTCGAATTCGGCCGTCAGCGCCTCGACGCGCGCCATCGTCGTCTGTCTCTCCGCATTGAGGAGGTCCTGTGCACTCAATTCGGCCATACGGTCTACGGATCGGTCCCGAGGTCATGGTCGATGACGCGCAGCAGCTCTCTGGTGCGCTCCAATGTCCGGGTGGTCGGCCGGGAGCGCGCGGCTCCTCGTCGCTCAGAAGATCCTCGCAGATCACCTTGGCCTCATTGAGCTCACCGATTCGTTGCAGGGTGTTGGCCAGGTTCTCGAGCGAACTCAGTGTGGCCGGGTCATCGGGACCCAATGTGCGCGTCCGGACATCGACGATGCGCCTGCGTCGCTCGGCCGATTCTGGTCCGTGCCCCATCTGGAGCAGCGTGGTGGCCAGGTGCGAACTGGCTCATCATGGCAGTTCTCGCTCTCGCCGGCACCCTGCTGCTCGAAGGTGTCGACGGCATCTTGGAGGAGGTCACGTGACTCGGGAAGCCTTCCGAGGCTTCGCAGCGTGCATCCGAGCCAGTCCATGGCGAGCAACGTCTGCTCATGATCCGGTCCCAGCGCGTCCGTTCGACCGGCGAGAACGTGCTCGAAGAGGGGAAGCGCTTCGTGCTGACGACCGAGGCGACCGAGGTCGATGGCCCAGATCCCCTCCGCCGTCAGCGTGCTCGGAGCGTCCGGTCCCGCATGAAGCCGGAGATGCGTCACGAGATCAGCCCTGAGCTGCACTGCTTCGGCGTCACGACCGAGGCGCTCCAATCGCTCTGCCACCTCGACCTTGGCCTTCAACGTCATGGTCGAGTCGGGACCACGATGACGAATCGACCAGTCGAGAGTGTCCAGCGCGGACTGCAGAGACGACTCGGGATCCGCATTCATCTTCTCTGCGGCGCGATCCGTCGCTTGGGCGATGCGATTGCGCAACCAGGGGACAGCCTTCCGTTTGGCGGCGCCCGGTGTCGGCATCGGGCAAGCGTATGCGTCGGTGCCTGCGGCCCCGAAGGCGATCAGCCGCCGAGGCTCTCCCGCAGCTCGTGCACTTCTTGGCGGAGGTCGGCCACCTCGGCCCTGAGCTCGTCTAGCTCGGCCCGCAACTCGTCGTCGTGTGCGGCCGCAGCGATCGGGGCCGCCGGTCGGTGCGTCGGTCGGTGGCGGCGGCCGATGCTGCGGCGGTGGTCCGGTCGGGCGCGGGACGAGCGTCGTGGCCCAGCGCTCCTCCTTCTGCCCCGGCCGGCGCCCGACGTTGTGGGCCAGCGGCTCCTCGCGGGTGTGGAGCAGGTCGAGCTCGTGCTGTATCTCGTCGAGGCTGTCGAACGTGGCCATGCGCTCGGTCCGGATGCGCAGCTCGCCGATGGTCTGGGGGCCGCGGAGCAGGAGCACGGCCAGGACGGCGCACTGGCGGGCATCGAGGGCCAGCGTCTCGTCGAGGACCTGGCGGTAGCGGACGACCGAGCGGCCGTGCGACGGCAGGACGAAGCGCACCAGCTTGCGGTCCTTGAGCTCGTCGAGCGCGGCGAGGACCGTCGTCTCGTCGTAGCTGACCACCGGCTCCCGGTTGGAGGTCTGGTTGCAGGCCGACTGGAGGGCGTTGACGGTGAGGGGGTACTGCTGCGGCGTGGCCAGGCCCTTCTCCATCAGCGCGCCCAGCACCCGGGCGCATTCGGGGCTGAGCTGCATGCGGCCGAGCATACGGTCAGCTCGGCCCGGCGACCTCCAGTGGAGCGGCCAGGTACGGGCCAGACGTCCCGAAGCCGAGGTGCGCCATGGAGACCGGCCGGGGCGGCCCGGGGAGCGGCAGCGTGGAGCTGAAGGGCGTGTAGAGGAGCCAGAGGCCCGCCGCGTTGGCGAAGACCGACTCCTCGCCCGGTCCGTCACCCTGGGAGTTGGAGCCGAGCAGCGGCGAGGAGGACTGGTCGGCGCACGGTCCGAGCGGGCCCGCGCAGCGTGCCGCGCCGATGGAGTAGCCGGGCTGGTTGAACCAGCCGCCGGAGTAGAAGAGGTAGTAGGCGCCCCGCACCAGCACGAGCTGCGGCGCCTCCACGATGTGTCCCTGCCAGGATTCGTCCGGGCTGAAGATCGCAGTCGGCTGCCCCAGGAGGTGGACGCCGTCGGCGCTCAAGGGTTGGCTGTAGATCTGCGTGTCGGCGGTGTTCGACCGGGCGTTCTGGTCGGACTTCCAGATCATGTAGGGCTGCCCGTCGGCGTCGTCGAAGACGCGGGGGTCGATGGAGCCGCCGAGCGACTGCTGGCAGATGAAGGGCACCGGCGAGGCGATGTAGGGGCCGGCGACCGCGGTGCTGATGGCGTCGCCGATGCACATGGTCGACGGCGAGACGCCCTTGAGTTGCGAGGTGAAGTACAGCAGGAAGTGGTTGCCGAACTGCGCCACGTCGGGCGCCCACATGACGCCGGGCTCGGCCCAGGCGGGCGGGTCGGGGAGCGCGTCGGTCGGGGCGCCCCACTGGCCCACGGACGTGCCCGAACGGACCGGCACGTTCTGGGGCACCTTGTCCTGCGAGGTGAAGAGGTAGTAGCGGCCGCCTTGCTGGAGCATGAACGGGTCGGGCTGGTCGGCGCCCGAGTTGATGGTGAAGCCGGGCGACGACGGGTCCGACAGCGCCGGCGGGTCGAAGTAGGGCGTCTGCAGGCCCAGCGGCGGTGTCGCCGGCCGCGGCGCCGAGCGCGCCGGTGGAGAGGTACTGCTGCGGCGAGACGCGACGCGTCGTCGGCGGTGCGCGGCACCGGCGTTGAGGGCGCCGAGCCCGAAGATGGCGGCCAATGCGGCGCCGCCGAGCACCGTGACGAGCCCGACGACGACGCCGTGGCGACGTGGCGCGGTGTCGGCCTCACCATGGGGAAGAACTGGGGACGGATGCGGTCGTTCTTGGGGATGACGCGGAGAAAGGTGGGGAGAACATCTGGATTTCGCGAATACGCCATTGACCCCGTGTGGCGGGTGGCGCAAGGTGTCCCCAGTTCGGAAACGAGAGCCCGCCGAACCTCAAGCGAGCACCGCAAGGTGGGAGCGAGGGAAGCCCGAAGGGAAGCCGCAAGGCGGAACGGGGGGAAGCCGAGAGAACGCTGCAAAGCGGGATCGAGGAAAGGGAGCGAGCCCCGCAAGGGGAGCGTGACTGGAGTGGGCACGAGGATCCGACTGGAGATGGTCCGTGGTGCGTCACGGTGGCTTCCCTGGAGTCGCCGGGACCGGCTCGGGCCGGGTTTGTCCGACACGAACCCGGCACGGTGCCAGCGGCCCATCGGAGACGTGGCCCCGAGGAGCACGGGAGGCTTCGGCCGAACGGTTACTCGGGGTTGCGTCGCGTCCGGGCCCATGTGGGCGATGGCGGCGACCGGCGCCTCTCCGTTGGTTCTCCGTTCCCTTCCCCATGTCTGGGTAACGGCCGTGAGGGGCGCAATCCCGCGCCGTGTCGGGAAATCTGCGGTCAGCGGGAAAACTGCGTCCGAGCGGGAATCAGCGCAGGATCAGCGCAGGGAGGCCCAGAGCTTGGCCGGGCGTTCGCCCGCCGCCACCTGGCGGTTCAGCTCGGCCTGGACCAGGGAGAGGTCGTCGGGATGCGTGACCCCGATGCAGCGGCCCTGGGCCGGGAGCACGGTGAACGAGCTGGTGGCCAGGGATTCGCCGACCACCTCGGGCAGGAGGACCTCGGCCTCCTCGGAGGCGTCCGTCGGCTGCATCCATGGCGGCCTGGAGCGTCTTGTGGAAGGCCGGGGTGAACCCCCACAGGTTCATGGAGACCCGGGCGTCGGGGGAGAGCTCGACCGGCTCCCGGCCGTCGCCGGACACGAAGCCGCCCTCGGGGGTGCGGGTCACCTGGCGGCGCTCGTCCACGCCGAGGAGCGTGCCGTCGTCGGCCACGCGGCAGATGCCCCGGGTGACCGGCGAGAACCCGACGACGGCGTCGTCGAGGCGGTAGCCCACGAGCGCGTTGGTGTCGGGGTCGGCCTTGAGGTGGGTGGCCAGCTGCGCGCAGGCCGCCTGGCCGTAGATGTCGTCGGCGTTGCCCACGCCGTAGGGGCTGTCACCGACGTGGCCGGACGCGCTCGAGGACGGCGTGCACGGTGCCCAACGGCGCGGGCTGGGTGGCGAAGCGCACGTCGACCGCGCCGGGCCACGTGTGCTCCACGTGGTAGCGGATGGCCGGGCCGGTGCTCGGGCCGAGCACCAGGACGATGGTGCCGAACCCCGCCGCGACGGCGTCGGAGGCCACCAGGTCGATGACGGCCTCGCCGTGGGGGCCCACGGGCGCCAGCGGCTTGCAGCCGCCGTACCGGCGGGCCCGCCCGGCCGCCAGGATGACGAGCGCCGGATCCGCCCCGGCGGTCTCCTCGCTCATGTGCTCCAGCGGAAGACGGCGCTGGCCCAGGTCATGCCGCCGCCGAAGCCGGTGAGGAGGAGATGGTCGCCGTCGTGGACGCGGCCGGTCTCGATGGAGTCGTAGAGGGCCAGCGGGATGGAGGCCGACGACGTGTTGCCGTAGCGGTCGATGACGACGGCGGTGCGCTCCTCGGGGATGCCGAGACGTTGGCAGGCGGCCTGAATGATGCGCAGGTTGGCCTGGTGCGGCACCATCAGCGAAATGTCGTCGGGGCCCAGGCCGGCGTCGGCCATGGCCCGCTCGGCCGACTCGACGACCACCCGGACGGCCCGGCGGAAGACCTCCTTGCCGTCCATGAAGAGCGTGCCGCCGTGCTCGCACTTGAGGAGGTGCCGGAGCGACCCGTCGGAGTTCATGTTCCAGCTGATGAGGGAGCCCGGCCCCTCGACCGGCTCCACCACGACGGCGCCCGCCCCGTCGCCCACGATGATGGCGATTTTGCGGTCGTCCATGTCGGTGATCTTCGACAGGGTCTCGGAGCCGATCAGCAGGACGGGGCCCGAGCCGATGGAGATGAGGCCGGCCGCGGTGACCAGCCCGTAGACGAAGCCCGAGCAGGCGGCGTTGAGGTCGAAGGCGCCGCCCTTCATGCCGATCCCGTGCTGCACGCTCGGGGCGGTGCCCGGGACGATGCCGTCGGGCGTCGTCGTGGCGAGCACGAGGTTGTCGATCTCCTCGGCGGTCCGGCCGGCCCGGTCCATGGCCGCCACCGCCGCCTCAATGGCCAGGCCGGAGGTCGTGCCCCCGATGTGGCGTTCGCGGATGCCGGTGCGCTCGACTATCCAGGCGTCGCTGGTGTCGAGGTTGACCGCCATGTCGTCGTTGGTGACGACCTTGTCGGGTACCGCGATGCCCCAACCGGTGATCTTGATGCCCGTCACGCGGTGGATCCGGAGCGTACGGCGTGGATGCCCACGAACCCTGCGTCCCCGTAGATGATGCCCCCCGTGTTCACGGCCACGCCGAGGCGTGCCCCGGCGACCTGGCGTGCACCGGCCCGGCCGCGGAACTGCGTGGCCAGCTCGACCACCTGCGCCAGGCCGGTGGCCCCGAGCGGATGGCCCCGGCCGACGAGGCCGCCGCTCGGGTTCACGACGAGACCGGGCGAGTCGAGGCCGGTGTCGCCCGCCTCGGTGGCGGGACCGGCCTCGCCCGGAGCGAAGAAGCCGAGCGACTCGAGGGCGAACAGCTCCTCGGCGGAGGTGGCGTCGTGCAGCTCGAGCAGGTCGGCGTCGCCGGGGCCGAAGCCGAAGGCCTCCCACGCCGCGTCGGCGGCCTGGGTCAGCCGGTCGTGGTAGTCGATGGATCCGTTTCCTGAACGCGCCACCGAGCCGATGATACGGGGCGCCGAGGCGGGGGCGGTGACCGCCGGGCCGCCGAGCACCACGGCGGCCGCGCCGTCGGTGAACGAGCTGCACATGAGCCGGGTCAGGACGCCGGCCACCTGGGGCGACTCGAGGACCTCGTCGATGGTCACGCGCCGTTGGAACTGCGCCAGCGGGTTGCGCGCCGCGTGCTCGAAGGCCTTGGCCGCGGCGGCGGCGATCTGGCGCACCGTGGCGCCGACCTCGGCCATGAGGCGGTGGGCCCAGCCGTTGTTGAGGCCCATCAGGATGCTGCCGGCGGGATTGTCGTCGGCGTGGCGGCGGTCGTGCAGGTCGTGGCGGTATTCCGCCGGGAGCCCGTCCTCAATGCCGGCGATCGTCCCCGCCCGGTCGCCGGTCCACATCTTCTCGACGCCGAGCGCCAGCACGGGCCGGTCCTGGGCGATGGCCGCCATGGTGGCCAGATGGAGCGAGGAGCTGCCGCCGGCGCAGGAATTGTCGACGTTGACGATGGCGACCTCGCTGAGGCCGGCCTTGCTGAGCCAGGTCTGGCCCTTCATGCACCCCTGGTCGCTCAGGCGTCCGGCCATCGCGTTCCCCACGATGACGAGGCCGAGCTCGTGGGCCGAGACGCCGGCGTCGCCCAGTGCCTCGTGCACCACCTCGTAGGCCATGGTGTCGGGCTCCTGGTCGCGCCGGCTCATGTCGCTCATGCCGGTGCCGAGGATGGCGACGTCGGTCTGGCTCATGCTCATGCGAAACCCCCGCCAGCGCCTCCGCATGTCGGTGCTCGTCCACGAACGCCTCCCGAAGTTGGCCGAAATGCTCGACGGCCGGCGAGCCGGCCACCATCACCAGAATGTGGCGGGCGCCGGCGTCGGCGTAGCGGCCGAGCGCGGTGGCGCAGGTCTCGGGCGAGCCGGCCACGAGGTGGCGATGGAACGCCTTGGGCGGGAGGCGGTAGAGCTCGGACAGCCACTGGGCGCCCCGGACGGGCGCCTGGTCGTCGTCTCCGACACACGCAAAGACGACGACGCCGGCCTGCACGGCCTCGGGATCTCGGCCGGCCTCGGCCGTCTCGCGCCGCAGGGCCGCCAGTGCGGTCCCGTACTCGTCCGGGGCGAGGAAGAGGGGCACCCAGCCGTCGCCGAGCGCGGCGGCCCGCCGGCGCGCCGCTGGGCTGGCACCCCCGAACCACAGGGGAACCGGCGCCGATGCCGGCTCCTGCACGTAGTCGGCGCCGCCCTCGTCGGGGCCGGCCCAGGCGCGGCGAAGCCCCGCCACGCCCTCGTCCATGAGGACGCCGCGCCGGCCGTAGTCGACGCCGGCGCGCACGTACTCGTGCTCGTGGATGCCCACGCCCATGCCGAGGACGAAGCGCCCGCCCGAGAGGTGCTGGAGGGCGGTGGCCTGCTTGGCCACGACGGAGGAGGGGCGGAGCGGCAGCTGCAGGACGCAGGTCCCGAGCAGGGGCCGGGTCGTCGTGGCGGCCGCCACCGACAGCGTGGTGAACGCCTCGGCAATGGGGTGGGGCCAGTAGAGATGGTCGACGGCCCACAAGGAGTCCGCCCCGGTCGCCTCGGCCCGGCGGCACAGCTCGGCCACCTCGGCCGCGGTTCCGGTAGTACTCCGGGTACTACCATCTTCTGCGGTGAGTTCTCCCTGCGTGGTGGCGGGGAGGATGAAACCGAGGGAGGGTCGCGGTGCTCCACTTCCTACCGGGGTCACACCGACATAGTACGCCGGTGGCCGCAGGCGTGACTATTCAGTTGCGGCAGCGGATGCAGGCGGGTGCACGGCGCCCGAGGCACCTCCGGGAGCGCCCAGAACCGACAGGGTGCAGCGCGCCTCGCAGATGGCCCGCCCCTCGTCGTCGGTGAGGGAGATGCGCCAGACCTGGATGGTGCGCCCGACCCGGACCGGCGTCGCCTCGGCGGTCAGATGGCCGTCGCGGACCGAGCGCAGGTGGCTGGCGTTGAGCTCGATCCCCACCACGCTCCGACCGGGCTCGGCGGCCAGGGCGGCACCGAAGCTGGCGGCCGATTCGGCCAGGAGGGCCGAGACGCCGCCGTGGAGGATGCCGTAGGGCTGGTGCACCTTCCATGTCACCGGGAGGCGCATGACGACGCGCTCGGGCCCGGCCTCGAGGATCTCGACATCGAGGAGCTCGTGGATGCTCGGCGCTGCCGTCGGGCAGCACCGGCCCGTCACCGGGGGCGGAGGGAGGTGAGGGGGGCGTGGTCATCGCCGAAGGTTAACGGCGCGCCGTTAGCCTGACCGCGTGCCCGATGTGGTCGACCTGCGCAGCGACACCGTCACCCGCCCCACGCCGGCCATGCGCCGCGCCATGGCGGACGCGGACGTCGGCGACGACGACTACGGCGAGGACCCGACCGTCCGCACGTTGGAGGAGATCTTCGCGGCGCGGGTCGGCAAGCCGGCCGCGTTGTTCGTGCCCTCGGGCGTCATGGCGAACCAGATTGCGCTGCGCGTGCTCACGACACCGGGCACGGCGGTGGTGGCGGGGCGGCGCCAGCACGTCGTCGCCTACGAGTTCGGCGCGGCGGCGCTGAACGCCGGCATCCAGTTCGTGGCGGTCGACGACAGTGACGGCACGATCGCCGCCGACGACGTGCGGTGGGCCCGTCACGCCGCGGCGCATCATCAGCCCGAGGTGTCGCTCGTCTGCATTGAGAACACGCACATGGCTGCGTCGGGTGCGCCGTGGTCGATGGACCGGCTGGCGGCGGTGGTCGACGCCGGCGGGACCGGTCCCCATCCACATGGACGGGGCCCGCCTCTTCAACGCGGAGGCGGCCACCGGCGTCGCGGCGGCGGAGTGGGCCGCGCCCGGCGACGACCGTCATGTGCTGCCTGTCCAAGGGCCTGTGCGCGCCCGTGGGCTCGCTGCTGGCCGGCCCGCACGACGTGATCGGCCGAGGCGCGCCTGGCCCGCAAGCGCCTGGGCGGCGGCATGCGCCAGGCCGGCGTGCTGGCGGCGCCGGGCCTGCTGGCTCTGCGCGACATGGTCGATCGCCTGGGTGAGGACCACGCCCGGGCGGCGCGGCTGGCCCTCGCGGTGGCCGAGCGCTGGCCCGCCTGCGGGCTCGACCCGGCCGCGGTGCGCACCAACATCGTCACCTTCTCCCACCCCGAGCCCGAGAAGCTGCTGGCCCACCTGGAGGGTCAGGGCGTGCTGGCCCACGCCATTGCGCCGGGCGTCGTCCGCTTCGTCACGCACCACGACGTCGACGACGCCGGCGTGACCCGCGCCATCAGCCGCACTGGAGGAGGCACCGTGAAGATCCGCATCGGTATCAGCGCGGGCGGGGAGGACATGGGCCCCGAGGCCATGGTGGCGCTGGCGCAGGGCATCAGCGCCACCGGCTTCGACTCGCTCTGGCTGCCCGAGGTCCTGACGCGACCGGGGCCCGACCCGCTGGTGGGCCTGGCCTGGGTCGCCGGCGCCTGCCCGGGGCTCAAGGTCGGGACGACCATGCTGCTGCCCGGCCGCAACCTGGTCTGGCTGGCCAAGGCGGTGGCGACGCTCGATGTGCTCTCGGGCGGCCACTTCCTGGTGACCTTCGTGCCGGGTCTCGCGATCGGCGGCGAGCGCAGCGCCATCGGCCTCCCCAGCGCGGCCCGGGCGGAGCAGATGGAGGACGCGCTGCCGGTGCTGCGCCGCCTGTGGGCCGGCGAGGTGGTCAGCCACGACGGACCGGCGGGTTCCTTCGCCGACGTCTCGGTCTCGCCGCAACCCGCCCAGGATCCCTTCGACGTCTGGCTGGGCGGGAACGTCCCGGCCGCACTGGAGCGCTGCGGGCGCCTGGCCGACGGCTGGCTCCCGGCCTTCTGCACCCCGGCCGACGCCGCCGAGGGCAAGGCGGTGATCGATCGCGTGGCGGGCGAGCACGGGCGGGCCATCAGCCCCGAGCACTTCGGCGTCAGCCTGGCCTACGCGCCCGAGGGGACGGACCTCGGCGCGCTGGCCTCGTCGCCGTTGGCCCGGCGGGCCCGGGGCCGTCCGCTGGAAGAGATCATCCCGGTGGGGCGCGGCGGCTTGCGCCAAAAGCTCGAGCAATTCCTCGAGGTCGGGTTCTCCAAGTTCGTCGTGCGCCCCATGGCGCCGCCGGGGGAGTGGCGACGCGAACTGGAGCGATCTGGCGGACGCGGTGGGCGACCTGCAGACGTGACCGGGGCCGCGCCGGCGACCCCTACGCTGCCAGCAATGCCCGAGCGCCCTCTCACCCTCATGGCGGTCCACGCCCATCCTGACGACGAAGCGATCAGCACGGGCGGGATCCTCGCCCGCTACGCGGCCGAAGGAGTGCGGACCGTGCTGGTCACGTGCACCAACGGCGAGCTCGGCGACGCGCCCGGCGGCGTGAAGCCCGGGGAGCCGGGACACGACGAGTCGGTGGTGGTGCCGCTGCGGCGTCACGAGCTCGAAGCGAGCTGCGAGGTGTTGGGCGTGTCCGACCTCGAACTCCTCGGCTACCACGACTCGGGGATGGAGGGCTGGCCGCAGAACGACGCTCCCGGTTCCTTCTGGCGCACACCGGTGCCCGAGGCCGCCGGCCGCCTGGCCGCACTCATGCGCGTCTACGAGCCCCAGGTGGTCGTGACGTACGACGAGAACGGCTTCTACGGGCATCCGGACCACATTCAGGCCAACCGCGTGACGCACGCGGCCCTGGCGGAGTGGGGCGCCCCGGCCAAGCTGTACTACACGGCCATGGCCCGCTCACGGCTGCACGGCTTCCGCGACATCATGGCCGAGGCCGGCATGGAGCTCCCCGAAGAGGTGCAGGAGAACCCCGACTTCGGGACGCCCGACGAGCTGATCACGACGACGGTCGACGTCAGCGCCTTCACCAAGGCGAAGTACGCGTCGCTCGCCGCGCACGCCAGTCAGAGCGACAACATCTTCTTCCTGAAGATGGGCGAGGACGTCTTCGGCCGCATCATGGGATCGGAGAGCTTCGTGCGGGTGCAGGACTCGACCGGGGCGCCGGTGCCCGAGGACGATCTCTTCGCCGGGCTCCGCTAATCGAGAGTCCCGAGCCGGGCCTGCGCCCCACCGGGAGAGAGGGGACGCAGAGCCCGGTCCGGTGTGGTCCCTACGTCGCGTTGCCGGCCGGGGTGGTGCCGGCGCGAGCGTGGGGAACCGATCCGACGAGACACAGGACGGCGGCGGCGATGAAGACGACCACGGCCAGTATCTCGATGGTGAAGGCCTCCTTGGCGAAGGGGGCCAACCAGGAATCCTTGAAGCCGAACAGCCCGACCGCCACCGACAGGAGGAAGCCGGCGATGGTGGAGAGGGCGAACCCGAGCCCGATGACGGCCGCCCAGAGCCGGCGGACCACCACCACGCCGATGCCGATGACGAGCCCGGCGATCGACTGCAGCAGGAAGAGCGGGCCGATGGTGGGGATGGAGCGGTAGCCGTCGGTCTCGCTCCAGAGGTGGAAGTGGACGGCGGCGGACCAGATCAAGAGCGCGCCACCGATGACGAACAGCGACGGTGGCGGCCAGGTCCAGCGGCCGGCGGGAACGGCCGGGGCCGGCGGCCAGCAGGGCGCGCAGCTTGTCCATGCGAGGCATCCGGAGACGGGCCGTCTCGTGGATGTCAGTGCTGGTCGTGGCCACGGGAGGGATACGGACCGGGGCCGGGCCGGGATTGCCCCGGGCGGGGTGAATCCCCGGTGTGGGGTCGGCCGTATACCTGTGGATGAGAGAATCTGCGCGTGGCCGAGGGCGAGCTGTCCGACGAGGCCCTCCTGGCCGGCATGGCCGTGGGGGACCAGTCGGCCGCCGTCACCTTCACCCGGCGCTACCAGCGGCGGGTCTTCGGTCTGGCCTACTCCATGACCAGCGACGCCGGGCTGGCCGAGGACGTGGCCCAGGAGGCGATGGTCCGGGTGTGGCGCCACGCCCCCGTGTTCGACCCGCGGCGGGGCTCGGTGACCTCGTGGGTGCTGACGATCACCCGGAACCTGGCCATCGACGCGTCTGCGACTGCGGCGCGCCGTGCCGACCGACCCGGACGACTTCGCCGCCACCGCCATGGCGAGCGCCGAGCACAACCCCGAGGATGCCGTGCGCCGGGGTGACGTGCGCCAGCTCGTGCAGGGCGCGCTCGCAGACGCTCCCCGAGGAGCAGCGCCGCGCCGTGGTGCTGGCGGCCGTCTACGGCAGGACGGCGCTCGAGATCAGCGAGTCCGAGGGGATCCCGCTCGGCACGGCCAAGACACGTATCAGGACGGCGCTTGATCCGCTTGCGGGCGGCCGTCGAGCGGGCAGAGGGGGTGACAGCGATGAGCGATGAGTGAGGAGCGGGGGTGCGAGGAGTACGGCAACGAGCTGGCCGAGCTCGCACTGGGCGTCCTGACCGGCCGCGAGCGGGCGCGGGCGCTGTCCCACGTCGAGTCCTGCCCGCGCTGCGCCGAGGAGCTGGAGGTCCTGTCCCGGACGGCCGACACGGTGCTGCAGGCGGCCCCGGACATGGAGCCGCCGTTGGGCTTCGAGGTGCGCCTCTTCGAGCGGATGGGCGTGACCGACGCGGCGCCCCGACGACGCCGGGCCGCGGCCTTCGCCCGTCGCGCTGGGTGCCGGCCGTGGTGGGCGTCGCCGCGGCGGCCCTGGTGCTCGGCATCGGGCTCAGCGTGACGTCGTCCCCTTCGACGGCGCCGAACCAGCGACCAGCGCCGGCGCCGCGCCGATCAGCGCACGGCCGTGACGGCGGCCCTGGTGTCGGACGGCAAGACGGTCGGGCACGTCGATGACCTTCGGCGGCGACAAGCCGTGGATGTCGATGATGCTCGACGATTCGAGCGCGCCGCGGGACGGTGCGCTGCGTCGTGGTCACCGAGGACGGCGAGGCACACACGGTCGGGACCTTCGAGGCCCACGAGGGCTACGGGGCCTGGATGGCGCCGCTCCACGTCGACCCGGCCACGTGCGCACGGCGGAGGTGGAGTCGCCCAGCGGGACGGTGATCGCCACCGCCACGCTGGGCTGATCCACCCACCTCGCCTCAGTACCGGTAGGTGTCGGGCTTGTACGGGCCCTCGACCGGCACGCCGATGTAGTCGGCCTGCTCCTGGCTCAACGTGGTGAGCTTCACGCCCAGCGCGCCGAGGTGCAGGCGGGCCACCTTCTCGTCGAGGTGCTTCGGCAGGACGTAGACGTCGTTGACGTACTGGCCCGTCTGGGTGAAGAGCTCCATCTGCGCCATCGTCTGGTTGGTGAACGAGTTGGACATGACGAAGCTCGGGTGACCCGTGGCGTTGCCCAGGTTCAGCAGCCGGCCCTCCGACAGGATGATGATGGCGTGGCCGTCGGGGAAGATCCACTTGTCGACCTGCGGCTTGATGTTGACGCGCTCGATCCCGGGCGTGTTGGTCAGCCCGGCCATGTCGATCTCGTTGTCGAAGTGACCGATGTTGCCGACGATGGCCTGGTGCTTCATGCCCGCCATGTGCTCGGCGGTGATGATGTCCTTGTTGCCGGTCGTCGTGATGATGATGTCGGCCTGCGGGCAGGATGTCCTCGAGCGTGGTGACCTGGAAGCCCTCCATGGCCGCCTGCAGCGCGCAGATCGGGTCGACCTCGGTGACCACGACGCGGGCGCCCTGGCCGGCGAGCGACTGCGGCGCAGCCCTTGCCGACGTCGCCGTAGCCGCAGACGACGGCGACCTTGCCGCCGATCAGCACGTCGGTGGCCCGGTTGATCCCGTCGATCAGCGAGTGACGGCAGCCGTACTTGTTGTCGAACTTCGACTTGGTCACCGAGTCGTTGACGTTGATGGCGGGGAAGAGGAGCTCGCCCTTCCGCGCCATGTCGACCAGGCGGTGGACGCCGGTCGTGGTCTCCTCGGTCACGCCCTTGATGCCGTTGGCGATGGACGTCCAGCGACCCTGGTCCTCGGCCAGGCTGCGCGCCGAGCGCGGTGAGGACGACCTCGAACTCCTCGGAGTCGGCGGTCGAGGGGTCGGGCACGCGCGCCCGCCTTCTCGAACTCGACGCCCTTGTGCACGAGGAGGGTGGCGTCGCCACCGTCGTCGAGGATCATGTTGGGGCCGCCCTCGCCGGGCCACAGCAGGGCCTGCTCGGTGCACCACCAGTACTCCTCGAGCGTCTCGCCCTTCCAGGCGAAGACGGGCACGCCCTGGGGGTCCTCGACCGTGCCGTTCGGGCCCGACGGCCACCGCGGCCGCGGCGTGGTCCTGGGTGGAGAAGATGTTGCAGCTGCACCAGCGCACCCGGGCGCCGAGCGCGGTGAGGGTCTCGATCAGCACGGCCGTCTGGACCGTCATGTGCAGGGAGCCGGTGACGCGGGCGCCGGCCAGGGGCTGGGACGGCGCCGAACTCGGCCCGCATGGCCATGAGGCCGGGCATCTCGTGCTCGGCCAGCTCGATCTCCTTGCGGCCGAACGCGGCCAGGGAGAGGTCGGCGACCTTGAAGGGGTCGGGGGAAGTCATTGCGTGCTCCTTTGGGTGGATGAACGTGCGCAGGCGCGCAGCACTGCGGCGGGCCGGACGGCGGAAGCGCAACGCACGTGCTCCGACCTCTGTCGGAGGCCGCGTACCCATCGATGAGTTTAGGCGCTGGGACGAGTGGAGCGAGGAGCGGCCTCGACCCAGGTCCTCGGCGGAGGGTCGCTCCAACCCCGCTTGCGCTACGGGGGTGCCGCTACAGGCCGTTGCGCCCGGGTTGCCGTCGGGTGGAACCTGGGGCAGAACGGCACGAATCCCTTGACCCACCAGCGCTGGCACGCGTCACGGTCGTGCGCAGGCGGTCGGGACGCGCGGATACGACGCGCGGAGAAGACGGTGGAGCAAGCAGTCGACGAGGCTGGCGCCTGGCTCTGCAGCACAGAAGGGGAGAACGTGAAGCGGGGTCGCATTTGGCGGACGTCCGGGCGCTGCACCAGCAGTGTCGCCGGACTGGCGTTGCTGGCCGGTGCGCTCGTCGCCGCGCTCGGCGTGCCGTCGCCGGCCACCGGGGCAACGTCGGAGCCGGCGTCGTACGGCACGGGCCATCTGGTGGCGGCCGATCCGTCCGGCGGCTACTGGACCGCGACCGCTGATGGCGCCGTGGCACCGCACGCCGGCGCCCCCCAACTCGGCTACCCGTCAGCCGGCGGGCTCGCCCTCAACAAGCCCATCGTGGGGATGGCGTCGACCGACGAACGGCGGCGGGTACTGGCTGGTGGCCTCCGACGGCGGCATCTTCTCCTACGGCAACGCCCACTTCTTCGGCTCGACCGGCGCCATCCACCTGAACCAGCCCATCGTGGGCATGGCCCAGACCGCGGATGGCGGCGGCTACTGGATGGTGGCCTCGGACGGCGGCATCTTCTCCTACGGCGATGCGGCCTTCTACGGATCAACGGGCGCGCATCCACCTGAACCAGCCGATCGTGGGCATGGCGCCACCGCCGACGGCGGCGGGTACTGGCTGGTGGCCTCCGACGGCGGCATCTTCTCCTACGGCGAGCGGGGTTCTTCGGCTCGACCGGCGGCCTGCACCTGAACCAACCGATCATCGGCATGGCGCCGACCCCCGACGGCCGGCGGCTACTGGCTGGTGGCCGCCGACGGCGGCATCTTCACCTTCGGCGACGCTCCGTACTACGGCTCCCTCGGGGGCCAGGGGTCGAGCGCACTGGGCCTGGTGCATCTCCTCGGCCACGGAGGGCTACTCGGTCATTACGTCCGACGGGCGTGCCCACACGTTCTCCCCTCCGCCTTCCGCCTCGGGCGGGGCCACGGCGCCGCTCACGACCACGACCACAACGACGACGAGGCGCTGTGGCGCCGACCACGACGACCACCACGACGACGACTCCAAGCACGGGGCAGCAATCGTCGGGCCTGACGACCGGTGCCTACTCGGCGGCCATCGAAGGCGGGACCACGCAGCAAGACTGCGCCCCGACCAGCACACCGACCGCCACCAGCGACCCCACGCTCGACTCCATTTTCGCCAACCAGGCCGGTCCCGGTTGGGTCGGGGGTGACATCGGCTATTCCACTGCGCTGCCCAACGGGCAGGAGTCCTTCGTCTTCGGGGACACGTTGATCGGCTCCGCCCAGCCCGGCGGCGCCGTCTCGTTGAAGGCCTTTGTCCACGGCAGCGAGATGGTGGGGTCGATGTCGAGCCTCGAGACCTCGGTCACCGGGACGATCTCCTCTCCGCAGTCACTCATACCGGACACCGCACCGGATGGCTGGCAGACGGCGGCGACCTACATGGAGAACGGGAAGCAGCTCATCTTCGTGAACGGGTTCCAAGAGGTGCAGGGCAGTCTGTTCCAGAACTTCGTCGGCGCGTCGGGCATCGCCGTCATGTCGCTCGCATCGGGGACGCCCGTCTTCAGCTCCATCACCCCGCTGCCCACCGATCCCATCACGCAGTGGGGCGTCGCCATGACCGAATCGGGCGGCGACGACTACGTCTACGGCGAGGCCTTCAACACCGCCACGAACGTGTGGTCCGGCATGAAGCTGGCACGGGTGCCGGTCGGGTCGTCACTCGACACCGGGCAATGGACGTACTGGACGGGCTCGGGCTGGGTGGCGGGAGAAGCCAACGCCGTGGCCGAACCCTTCCCGTTCATCACGGGCATCATCCCCCTGCAGAACGGCAGCGGCTTCATGGGCGTCGGGGTCGGCGGCACCTACGGCCAGGCCATGCACGTGTCGGTGACCTTCGCCTGCTCGCCGACCGGTCCCTGGAGCACGGCGCAGACCATCTACACGACGCCCGAGACCACCGAGTACCCCGACGAGTTCGCCTACATGGCGACGCTGCACCCCGAGATCTCCGACAGCGCGGGCCTCGTCCTGTCGTACAGCATCAACTCACTGGACGGCCTGTCCGCTCTGGAGCGGAACGACCACCTCTACCAGCCCCGCTTCATTCAGATCAGCGGCTGAGCTCCTTTCGTCGTCCGCAGGTCGTCGCGCCGGGCGACGTCGCGGCACGTGACGCGGCAGAACGAGCCCTTGGTCGTTGCGTCCTCGCGCTCGACCGACCAGCCGAACTCGTCGGACCAACGTTGCACGACCCTGCGCTCCGAGGGTCGATCGAAATCGTCCAGGAGGATCCGGGCGTCGGGCGCCAGGTACTCGCCGCAGACGGGGAGAAGGCCGAATCGCCCACCATGCGAGGTGGCGATCGGGCCGTCGCAGATGACGAGTGTCACGTCGTTGACGGGGGCGCCGAGGTCGTACCAGTCGAAGTCCCCGAAGCTGCGCAGCGGCCGGACCCGGTAGTCGACCGTCTCGGCCTGTGCCACCTTGAGGCACCAGCGCACGTGCCGCGACCACCAGGAGGAGTTCTCGAGCGACACCACCTGATTCCCCGTTCGCTCCGAAATGGCCCCGACGACGATTGTGCTCAGCCCGCTGCCACATTCGAGGACGGCCCCTCGCGTGGTACTGGCAGCTTCGGCGATCGCAACCAGGTACTCGACCGCCGCCGAATTCGGGTTGGCCCAGGCCCAGCGGAGTTGTCGGAGGAACCTGGGATCGCACAGGTCCTCGACCTCCATGTGTCGCATTCTCACGAGCAGCATCGCCAGTGCCGGCCTCTTCGCTGTCCGTGCCGACGCTCTCCACAGGCCGCGGAACGTGTTGGTGGCAGGTTCCGTCTGCGTCTGGCAATCCATCACTTGTGTCCCGTGGTCAGTCATGCTTCCTCCAATCAGCTCGCGCCGCGAGCCGCTCAATCCCGCATGGCGCAGGAACATCCATTACGTGAAGTCCCGTACATCGACGAGACGTGCCGGCGTGGAGACATCGTCGGAGCAGGTCGGGCGCTCTTCGACGGAAGAGAGGAGGTCGCGGCACAGCACCAACGCGAGTGCGGCGGACGCCGTATTCCCGACGAGCCAGGCCCAGCTGGCCCCTTCAATCCCGAACTCGGCCACCAGAAGGGCGGCCGGGAGCAGGATAGAGACGACGAAGAACGACGACAGCGCCAGGTTGCGCCGCTGTTGATGGCGGACCCGTGTCGCCGACAGGGTGACCGTGAACACGGCCCAGGGAAGAGCCGCCACACTGAGCGCCGGGAGGATGTCCGCCCCCGGGTCGTACGAAGATCCGTACAGCACCGGAATCAGCCGCGAGCCCAGGGTGCAGACAAGGGCCAACACGCCGGCGAGGGCGAGACCGAATCGAAGGGCGGCCCGCGTCTGCGCGTGGAGGTGGCCGCTGCGGTTCCCCTCGACGAGCAGGGCCTGGCCGATGCCCTGGACGACGAGGAACAGCACTGTCGCAATGGTCCAGGCGACGTAGAACGAGGCGTTCTCCTGGGGGGACACGATGAGGAGGACGATGACGGGCAGGGCGTAGAAGGGTCCCTGCACCGCCAGCTGCGCCGCCCCGTTCACGGCGGCGAAGTTGAAGGCCTGCCTCGTGTCGCCCGGAAGGGGCCGGAGGGGGAAGGAGTACCTGGAGTCGCGGATGTCCACCAGGAGCCAGGCCAGGATGCCGCAGACCGCCGGCGCGCCGGCCGCAACGAGAAAGATGCCGACGGTCGAGGTCGTGACGCTGTGGACGAAGATGAACGGCACGCGGACCGCGAGGATGAAGACGGCTCGCGCCACGACCCAGGTCCTGCGACCTTGGCTGATCAGACGAACGTCGAGCACCGTGCCGATCGAGATGCCCGAGACGATGACGCCGAAGAGCAGGACCGCAGCCACGAGACCGATGTCGGAGAGCGCATGGAGCTCCCGCGGCACGATCGCGAAATAGATGGCGGCGCCGACGAATGAGCTCACGACCGTGAGCACGATCGCCCAGTTGAAGAGGACGGACGGCGAACGCCTTCCGCTCACTCCGTACCGGGCGACAGCGACAGGGAGCCCCAACCCGGTCGCATAGTTGACGAATTGGATGGAGCTGAACAGCGCGGCCGCCTCACCGACCCGGGTGGCCGGAGCGACGCGGGCGATGAGGATCCAGTAGACGAACCCGCCGAAGGCGGCGATGGCCGCCGCCGTCGAGAGCGAGAACGAACTGCGGAACAGGGGAAGGTTGTTCCGCAGGAGGGATGCCTTGTGCTCCCTCTCGGCGCTGATGACGGTGCTCACCGTCTAGCTGCCACCAACTCGCCCAGCCAGGAGCGCAGCGCGGCGGCCTGGTTGGCGTCGTCGAACCGCTCCTCGACGGTCGCTCGATTGTGTCGGCCCAGGTCGTCCCCCGCCGCGGCCATGGTGGTCACGATCCCGTCCGCCAGCGCGTTCACGTCTCCTTGGGGGCAGATCGGGTTCCAGCTCGGGATGACCTCGGGCACGGCCCCGGAATCGGTGATCACGACGGGCAGGCCGCTCGCCATCGCCTCGACGGAGGCGAACCCGAATTGCTCCGCCCAGAGCCATCGGGTCTTCGGGGCGATGATGAAGCTGCGGGCCTGCTGGTACTCGCCGACGAGCTCGTCCCGGGGCACCTTGCCCCGATAGTCGATGAAGCTGACCCTTTCGGCCTCGGCCGTGACCGTGTTGCGGAGGGGCCCGTCACCGATGATCACGAGGCGCAGGCCCGGGATCTGGACGCGGGCTTGATGTGTCGCCGCAATGATGTCCAGGATCCCCTTGTCCGGGCGGAGCTCTCCGACGAAGAGCAGCACCGGTTCGCCGGCCCTGCCGCCGTGCCTCGGGGTGAACCGCGTCGGCGTCCACCCCCGGCGCCACGACAACGCATTTTTCGGGATCGCATCCCATGGCGATGGCGGCCTGGCGTCCCATCTCCACGCTGCACACGATGGCGTCCGCCGACTTGCTCACGAACCGCCTGAACTGGCGCCAGGGCGGGAGCGCGGCCAGCGGGCAGGGATTGAGGACCTCGGCCACCGTCACGACGTGGGGGACACCGAGACGCTTGGCGAGCTGATTCGCCTGCACGCTGCTCGGACTGTGGAGCTCGAGGGAGAGCACGCAGTCCACCTGTCCCGGCTCGAGGTGGTCGAACGTGCGCTTGCGGTACCAATTCAACCCGGTGGTCCAGCGCTCCGGGGCCCCGAGGTACGGCAGCTTCCACGCGGGCACCTGAATCAGATTGGGCGCCGGCTTGCGGGAATCGAGGCCCACCAGGACGACACGGGAATCCTGCATCTGCTGATAGGAGGCGATCCTCGGCTCGGAGACCTTCCCCGCCGCCAGGCAGAGCAGGACGTTGAGCGGCGATTCGTCCGGCGTCGTCCACCGGTCTTCCTGCACGGATGGATGCACGTTCATCACTTGCCCCTTCCTGCCTTGCCGTTGGTCGACACGACGTCGACGTCCGCCGGCGCGGGGACACGGATGATGCCCAGCACGTCGTTGCGGATGTCGACCGGTGCTCCCACACGTCCGACGAAGTCGGCGTAGGCGGCGCCCGCACCCTCGTACTTGTTGTCCGGGGTGCAGTCGTCGACGACGATCACGCCGCCAGGCGCCATGCGGGGGTAGACCTCGGCCAGGGCTCGGGCGACGGGTCTCGTCAGGTCGACGTCGATCAGGCAGAAGCTGATGTCGCGGTAGGGGCTGAAGTCGAAGGTGTTGACATCCGCCTGTATCGACGTGACCCGTCCGATGTGGTTGTTCCGAATGGTCTGGTCGAACCACTCCTTGCGGTAGGCACGGAACACGTACTCGTACTGAGTCACCCGGTGCCCTCGTGCGACCTCCACCTCAATGTCGGCCTGCGTGAAGCCGGCGAACGTGTCGAGGCACTTGTACTGGCGTGCGTCCTCGAGGTCGTCCAGATGCTTGTTCGAGGAACACGGTCGTGTGACCGGCGGCACACCCGATTTCGAAGATCGGGCCGCTGAGACCGTTCGTCTCGGTGAGCAGTGCAGTCAGAAGGGCGAGGTCGCGGGGCCGGAACATGTAGTCGTACCGGTAGAAGAACGTCCGGTGCAGGCCTGTGTGGTACGCCACGGTCTTGAACGCATTGGCGAGGTGCATGCGTGTCGGCGCGTAGGACGGCATTGACCCGGCCGCCGCTCGCATCGGCCCAGTCGCGTTCGGGAATTGTCTGTGTCATTGCTTTCCTCCCTTGTGGTCGGCTTCTGCCGAGACATCGCTCATGGCGCGGGCTCGTCGTACCTGCGGGTTCGAAGCGGCATGGACGAGCGCCGCCTCCCACCTGTCGACACAGCGACTCCAGCTGAGATCGATGGCTCTGCGGCGTGCCGCCGCCCCGAACGCCTCGCGTTCGCGACTCGTCCTCGACGAACTCGGTCATCGCCCGACCGAGCGTCTCGGGGATGTCGGCCTCGTCGCGCGGGTAGACCAGACGACCCGTGACGCCGTCGATCAGGGCGTCCCTGATGCCGGGGGCGTCGAGGGCCAGGCTGGGGGTGCCGAAGGCCGCACCCTCGAGAACCGACATGCCCCAGCCCTCGTGATGGGCCGCGCTCAGCACGACCCAGGCGCGTGCAAGCAGGTCGATCTTCTTCGCCTCGTCCACCCGCCCCAGGACGTCGACGCGGGGATGGACCTGGCCTGGCGCCGCACGTCGCTGAGCAGCGGTCCGTCGCCGGCCACGACCAGGCGGCCGGGCACCCGTGTCTTGCGCCAGCCGCCACGACTCCAACAGCAGATCGACCCTCTTGTGGGGGACCAGTCGGTTCAGGGAGAGGAACAGCGGCTCGCCGGAGCGCGCCGTGTCGGCGGCCGGGGGAGCGTCGACCCCTGATTCGATGACCGTGATCGACCCGGCCGGGACGCCGATGGCGGCCAAGGACTGCGCGGTCGAGCGGGAAATGGCGATGAACCGCCTGTGTCGATAGACGAAGGGCATCACCCGGCGCTCCATGGAGCGGAAGACCCCGGCGACCGGCGGCGGAAAGCGCGTCGCCCACTGGTCCGTGTGCACGTGGTGCACCACGCACAGAGAGGGGCGTCGGCGCCACAGGGGCGAGAAGTAGGGCATGCCGTTCTGCACATCGATCACGATGTCGGCGTCGCGGAAGCGTCGGGCGCAGATGGCGGGCGCCCGGAGATACTGCGAGTAGGTGCCTCCGGAGTCCACGGCCTCGTACCGATGTGGGGACACGGGGCCGGCACACACGAGGGTGACCTGGTGGCCGCGCTCGTGCAGACCAGCGAGCACCCGGTCCAGCAGCACCTCGGCCCCTCCGGCCAAGGGGTGCGCGAGGTCGCGCCAGCTCACCGCCACGATGTTCAGGGACGGGCGCTCGGCACGGGTCTCGGCCTCGCTCTGGTTGCGTGTGATGACGGTCATGTGTGCCTTTCTTCCCGGTATCCCTCGGAAATCCCTGCTGCGATGGCTTTGACCGTCTGCATGCGGGCCCCGAGCGGGGCCTTGACCCGGAAGCACGAGACAGCCGAGACCAGTGCCCACAGGGGGACGAAGATCAGCAGCGTCGTGTAGCGGGGCAGGCCCCTGGTGTGGCGCCGGCAGACCCGTACCCGTGAGCGCGCCATGAGGCGGGCACGCTCTCCGCCGTGGGCCAGCGTGCTGCGGACGAGTTGCTCGCCCGGGTCCTCGGAGACGTTGCCGTAGTGACGCACCCGCGCTCGCGGACGATGATCCGCGCCAGGCCGAGGGCGCCGACGCGTTCGGCGAGGTCGTACTCCTCGCCGCAGATCGGGAATTCGAGGTCGTCGAGGCCGTCGACGCGTTCGAGCACTTCACGACGGAGGGCGTACATGTCGGGGACGCCGTCGGTTTGCCACGTCTCGCGTGACCCGGGGGGCTCCGTCTCGCCGATCGACAGGCAGCGGGTGATGCCCGTCCACTTGGAGACCTCGAGGCCGGCGCACCAGATGGTGTCCTGGTCGCCCGAGTAGATGACCGGTCCCGCCAGGCCGACCTGCTGGTGCTCGCAGGCATGCGCCAGCACCTCGATGCAGCGGTCGTCGACCTCGTTGTCGTCGTCGATGAAGATGCAGGTGTCCGCTCGACTGGCCCGCCAGCCGGCGTTGCGGCCCGCCGTGGCATTGATGCCGAGCCCGGCGTGGACGAGCTGGACGTCGGGCGGGAGCGTGGTGCGATCGACGGATTGCAGGGGATCGTTGTCGACCACGATGATCTCGTCGGGAACCAGCGTGCCTGCCCGCACGCTGGTGAGCAGCCGCCGGAGCAACTCCGGGCGTCTGAAGGTGAGGACGACGGCGGCCACGGTGCTCCGCCGGTTGGTCTCCTTCGGGTCCGTCGCCGGCCGAGGCGCCGGGACCTCGGCGGCGGCCTGGGCGACGATGAACGGGTCGCCGGCTTCGGCGAAGAGTTCCATGATGGGCTCCGCTTCCTTTGTCGTCGCCCCGGACTTCTTCAGACATGTGCCCATCGACAGGACCATCGTCAGGGCTTGGCTCCCCAGCACCACGAAGGAGAACTGCAGCGGGTTCGGCCTGAGTGGCCAGACAGCGACCATGGCGGCGATGCCCAGCGCGAGCGGTGGCCACGGATGCCGCACCCCGCGCGCAATGCCGGCGCTGATGGCGATGCCGGTCACGCCGGCCAGGGCCATGGCGAGCCCGAGCAGTCCCATCTGCAGTGGATCCGCGGGGGGCCGGCCGAGCACGTCGGCGATCAGGTGCCGCCCGAGCACCAGGGCACCCGGCACACGCGGCGCCGAAAGCAAGGGCCACCGACGCTGCACCCAGCACGAGCCGGCGATCCGGCCGTCCCCGCACGGACGGGAAGATGAGGGGGCCGATGGCCAGCAGCGCCAGATAGACACCCTTCGACGGCACGGCCGCCAGGTCGTACGAGGTCGAGGCCCGATGGGCCAGCATCGACGGGGCGACGAGGACATCCAACTGGACGAACAGACCCAGGAGGGCGAGCGAAGCGGAGGTCGCGGTGAGCGACGTGCGGGGCCGGTCCTGCAGGCTGACGTTGCTCCGCCAATCCGGGAGGACCAGCAGGGCGATGGCGGTCCCCGCGCACAACCCGAACGCGAGGCCCGTGACCCCGAAAAGGATGCCCGCAACGGCCCCCAGCGCGAAGCGGGCGACGCCTTCGATGGCGAGGTTGATCCCCAAGGCCTCGAAGCGACGGTTGCTGAGCATCGCACCCTGACGGACGGCAAGGGGGATGCCGATCACCATTTGAATGGTCACGATCGCCGCGGCCAGGACTTCGACGTGCAGCAGGTAGGCGAGGATCGGCGCTGTGGCAAGCGACACCGCGGTGATGAAGAGGGCCGAGCGGGGGCGGAGAGCCGGCGGTGGGTGCCCGTCCGACACGAGCGACGCGCTGCGCAGCATGATGCCGGCCGGGACCAGGGACACCACGAAGGCAAGTCCCAGGAGGGCGGCGATGGAGGTGAACCCGCTGGGGGAGACGTGGCGGGACAGCACGGCCAAGAGGGCGACGGTCGAGGCCCCGTAGGCCACCGTGCCCACCCACAACACCGCACTCCCCGTCGTGGACGGCCGGTTCGACGGGGCGGCATGCAAGGCGCGCTCGCGGACGGTCTGCGTCGCCGTCATCGCGCACGCTCCCCGGTCGGGAGCCCGGCGGGCGGCGCGGGGTCGGCATCTTCTTCAGGCAGGACCAGTGCGGCCAGCACGGCACCCAGCGCGATGGCCGCGAACAGCTGCGCCGGCCAGCCGAAGGCGCCCACATCCGACGGGGGTTCGGCCCCGGGGATGGCGGCCACGGCGAGGCCGGCGGCCACGAAGGCAACACCGGCGATGACGGCGAGGACCTGGCGGCCCCAGCGGCGGCCGGCGTACGCCAGGGGCAGGAACACCAGGGCGAGTGGCCCGCTCACGACGGCAAGGACGACGAAGCCCACGACCCCGAGGAGGATCCGCGGCAACGGCTTGCGTTCGGGTGCCGGCGGCGGGGCGCGCCGGCGCCCGGCGTGCCAACGCGAAGGCGGCCAGCGCGGCGACGAAGAAGGCGCCGACGAGGAGGGCCAGCCGGTACCAGGCGTCGGCGGGGAAGGTCATGACGACCGTGCCTCCGGCGCCGGCGGGAATGACCCAGCCCTGTTGCCAGCCGTCGAGCCGGACGGGTGTCAGCGAGCGGCCGTTCAGGACCGCCTTCCAGCCGGTGTTGTAGTTCTCGGCCACGGCCAGGTACGACCGGGCACCGGGGCCGACCGTGATCTGGCGGCTGGCGGCGCCCCACGAGCCGACGATCCGCGTCGAGCGGCTGGCCGGCGTCGTTGGCTCACTGGCAGGCAACGCCTGCAGGGACGTGACCTTGAACGTTCCACCCAGCCGCCCGGCCTGCAGCACGTGGTTGCCCGCGGCGATGGCGGTGGGACCGCCGCAGACGGCCAGGCCCACCGGCTGGAGATTCTCGAGTTCGGACAGCGTCCCTCGCACCTGGGTCTGGAGCGCGTGCCCGTCGAGCGTGACCGTCGGCCCGCTCCCGCAGGGCAGCACGACGGCATGGCTGGCCGGGGTCGTGGCCGTCACCGGGCCGAGCGCCGGGATGCGCAACCGGGCGACACCGACAGGGAGCACGAACCTGGTCCCGCTCGCCGGGACGTGACCGATCGTCCGCGCCACCTTCACGAATTGGACGGTGAGGGTGTCGGTCGTCGTCGGCGGGAACGAGATGGTGCCGCCGTGGGCCGGCACGCGCTCGAGGACCTGCTCGGTGGGACTCGAGATCTTCACCTCGACCGGAGGCGCAGCGCTGCGCGGACGGCGTCAGGTCCAAGGAGCTCACCGTCCGGGCGCCGGACCAACTGAAGGTGAGCGAGGGTTGCGCGTCGCCCTGCCCGGCGATCCAGGGCCGGCCGGACGACGTGAGCAGGTTCGTGGCATCGAAGCGTGGCAACTGCCCGAGGGTGGAGGAGGCGGTCACCTGCACGTTGGACGTCACGGCCGGGAGCAGCGCGTTCAGCGCCGGACCCGGAATCGGCGTCGCTTGACCGAGCATCGACACCGTCGTCGAGGCGGGAGCGTCGAACCGGCGCACCATCAGCGGGTCGTCGTCGTTCGTCTGCCCCAGCGTCAGGTTGGCGTTGGTGAGGGGGGCATCGAAGGCGAACACAACCTGCGTGCCCCGTTGTGCGAACGCGGTGGACTCGTCGGCCGGCGTGCGCAGGGCCGGGGCGTAGTGGACGCCGGGAACGGCGACCGACGTCAAGCCCGCACCGAGTGGGAAGACGCTGATCGGGCGGACGCGGGCGCGCTGCACCGTGGTCAGCGTCACCCGCAGCCACGAGCTGGTCCCGGGACGAACGGCCAGGGTGTTGGAACCCGAATGGATCGTCCGCTCCACGGTGCCTCGTGCGGTCGAGATCTCGACGCCCGTCACCTTCGGCCGTTGGGCCCCGTCCGCCAGCGGACGCACCGTGATGTCGTGCAGGTCGACGCCGTGCCCGAAATCGATCTGCACCCACTGGCCCACCGAGTTGTCCTTGGCGTCGGCCACCCATGCCGTGGCGAGGTCATCGTCGAAGGCGGCCGACGGCCCCTGGGCGGAGTCCAGTGTGAGCGGCGAGGACGAGAACGACGAAGCCGACACGCTGGCCGCCCCCAGTGGCTCAGCCACGGTCTGATGCCGGGTGCCGCTGACAACGGCGAGGTTCTGCGGAATCTGGGGCTGGGCGATCGGGCTCCGCTGGTCGGGGCCGAGCACGTAGGACTGGTCGTTGCGGATGGACCCGTAGCCCGAGTCACGCCGCTGGTTGCCGTCGGTGTCGGCCCACGTGGCACTCGGGCGTGGCGGCGGCCGTTGCGCTGCCGACGTCGCCGGCCAGGAATGCGGCGCGGCCACTGAGGACCTTCTCCTCCAGCAGGACGAGGAGAGAGGAGGGCGAACCGCTCACGATCACCGGATCGGAGACCGGGATAGGCGTGGACCTCCGGTGCGGGAGGCTCCACGCGGTAGATCTGGACCGACCGCAAGCCGTGGGTGAACGACGACTGGTCGTAGACGGGCATGCCGGTGGGGTTGGCCTGTTTCTGCGAGATCACCGGGCCGAACGAGGCGACCAGCTTGAGCCCGGCCGTCTGGGACATCACCTGCCGTACCTGGGCGGGCGCCGGTGCCTTGGTTGCGGTCAGGTCGAGGTCGTTGCGGACGACGACGTAGTCGAAGCCCGACGCGGGCGAGGAATGCGCCATCCCCGGAGCGGCCACGCCGGAGTCCAGTGACGATTCGACGGTGTCGAGGACCTGATCGTTGCCGTTGGAGCCGACCGGGACGAGGGAGCGCACGCTCCACGAGGTCTCGGTCAGAACCGTGAGGGGCTCGTCGATCGGCCGTACCCCACGTGTACTCGCCGAAGGAGGCGCCCGGAGCCAAAGCGCGGTGCCGTGGTCCTGATGCGCGCCGAGCCAGTCCGCCGTCTGGGTCCAGTACGACGGGATGGCGCTGAACGAGCCCTGGGGATAGAGCTCGCGGTTCCAGAACGGGCGTTGCGGCCAGGACCACGGCGGCGGCGACGACGAGGGCGAAGCCAGTGCGAGGGCCCAACCAGCCGGCGCTCCGAACCGGAGGCGCGCGTCCTTGCGCTCCCGGGCCCGGCGGCGAAACTGCAGAGGTCTCGACACCACGGAGGCGAAGCCGAGTGCCAGCGGGAGGGCGACATCGGGCGAAAACTTGCTGACGTTGCGCAGGGTGGCCAAGGTGCGCCCCGAGCAGATGTTGCACGGGGCCGGCCAGTGGCCCACCGAGGGCGCCGCCGTAGCCGGCACGCGATCACCAGCACGCCGACCGCCAGACTGTGGCCACCAGAAAGAGACGCTCGGGTATGCGCCGCAGACCAGACCCGCCAGCCCGAGAGCGGCGATGACGGTCGTCGCCAGAGATGGGGCCGACCGTCGACACGAGCGTCCAGACGCCCCGGATGAGCGGCCCGCCGATAGCGTGAAGTAGTCGACCCAGAAGGACGCGCCGCGCAGGGATTCGAAGAGCGAGGTGGTCGCGGTGGTGACCTTGGCGGTCTCGGTGTAGGGCAGGTAGTTGTACCCGAAGCGGCTCTGGATGGACGAGGGCGGCGGCCCACCAGAAGCAGGCGAGGACGAGGGCGACGATCCACCACGTGATCAGGGCGCGCCGCCGCCGCCCGGGCTGGCGCGTGAGGAGCCAGATGGCGCCCGACGGGCAGGGTGGCCAGCACGACGGTCGAATTGACGCCACCCATCAGCGCGACGGCGATCCCCGAGGCGCACGCGGCGCGGCGTGGCGAGCCTCCGGAGGCCCCGCGCACGAGCGGGACGAGCACCCAGGGGAGAAGGACGACCGCAAGCAGCGAGGCCGAACTGGCGGACCACGTGACCACGATGGGAGCCACCACATAGACGACTGCGCCAAAAATGCGGCCGGTCCGGGTGCCGATTCGAGCGCCTCGGCAAGCCGCACCATCCCCCAGAAGCCGGTGGTGAGAAGGAGGGCCAGCCAGAAACGCTCGGAGATCCACACCGGCACATGGAGGAGGTGGGCGGCGCCGAAGAACAGCCCCATCGGGAAGATGTAGCCGAAGTCGAGCGTCTTGATCGATCCGCTCCACATGCTCTGATCCCAGAGGTGGAGGGCATTCGCCATGTACGCCAGAGGCGCCATGAGGACGGGCAGCTTGGTGTCGGAGACGATCCGACCGGGCTCCTGGACAAAGGTCACCGCCAATGCGCACATGGCCCCGACGAGCAGGACCCAGCGACTGACCGGATCGGCGCACGCCGATGCCGGCATGCACGCCGCCTCCGGTCGTCGTGTCCCTTCGGAGGAAGGGAACGACGACGTCGTCACGCGGGACGTGGTCGTGGACCGGTGGGAGGTCCGGATGGCGGTCGGCGTCCCGGCGGTCCGGTGAAGGGTGGGGACTCGTCATCGGCTGCTGTCGCGGCGTTCCGCGTGGTCGGGAACGTCATGCGATGGCGCGGGCAAACTCTGGAGTCAGCTCGTTCGAGCATCTCCATCGTCAGCTCTACGTGCTGCAGGCGGCGTGACGGGACCTTGGCCTGGATCTCGCGCACCCGATCGGCCGCCACGGTCGGGGGACGCAGGGGAACAGGGCGATGACGCCGTCGTCCCACGAGAGCACGGTGTCGACGGGACGGACGCACGAGGCGCAGGAGGTCCGCACCCTCCGCTGGGCTCGTGTCCGGCATGACGACGCCGTGGATCGGTGTCTGCCCGACCCGCCGGCGCGTCCGTCCGACGTCGAAGAGCATCTTCAGGGAGTCCTTGACGACATGGACCTTGCTGCCGGCCATCTCCGTCCAGCGGACAGGGACCTCCGCCGTCTCGAGGCCGAGCCGGGAGGCCCGGGTCAGGACCTCGATGTCGAAGGCGAAACTGTCGACCTGCGCGCCGTGGAACAGCAGTTTGGCCACCGAGCCGTGAAAGGCCTTGAAGCCGCACTGGGTGTCGCTGATCGGCAGGTCGACGGCACTGGCGACGACCAGCCCGAAGGTGCGGGTCATGAGCCGGCGCAGGCCGCTCTTGTCCTGCACCACCGACGAATCGTGGGCCCGCGAACCGATGGCGACGCGGAGTCACGCGGAGCGCGTCGATCAGGAGAGCCAGATCGCCGGGCTCGGTCGCCATGTCGGCATCCATGTAGGCGATGATCTCGCCCCGTGCCTCGACGACTCCGGCGCGCACGGCGGCTCCCTTGCCGCTGTTGCGGGGGAGCCGGATGATGCTGCTGTGCGGCAGCGCCGCCAGCTGCGACGACGCAACCTCCGACGTGCCGTCCGTGCTGCCGTCGTCGACGATGATGACCTCGGTCTCCTCGTGGGGGATGACTTCCAGCAACCGAGGGATGCTCCGGCCCAGTCGTTCAGCCTCGTTGTAGGCGGGTACGACCAAACTGAGCCGCGGCGCAGGAACACGTCGTCGACAGGCTGGCGATGTGGGCGCGGTCCTCTCGGTGATCGTCATGGCGTTGCGCTCCTTCCACCTGCGGCGGCGCCGACCGGGGACCTGCTTCACCGGGGTCCCGCCCGGTACCGGGAGATGCACCCGCCGCGGAACCTCCGAGGTTGGTCAAGGTGGCGCGGCGTCCTCGGTCTGGCGACGGAGGACGAGGGTCAGGTTCCACGTCGCGACCTCGCGCACGCCCGGTACCCGCACCAGCGGAGCAGTCCAGTGCGGGTAGTAGCGAGGGAACGCGTCGAGGACCTCGACGTCCCGGCATGCCTTCGCCCAGCGCAGCACACTGCCGATCGATAGCTTGTACAGGCTGACGCCGTAGCGGTTCTTCGGGGGCTCGCCGTAGCGCTTCTCGTACCGGGCGACCGCCCAGTTCGCCGCCCGAAGTAGTGCCATGGGGCGGTCTCATGCCCTCCCCACGGCGACAGCCAGTTGGTGAAGTTGACGAAGACGAGTCCGCCGGGCAGACCACCCTGACCATTTCGCGCAGCATCTGTTGGGCATCGGGCACGTGCTCCAGGACGTTGGAGCTGTACGCCACGTCGAAGGCGGCATCGAAGATCGGCAGCGAGAGGCCGTTTCCCTGCACTCCGTGCTGCAGGCGTCGCCCGTGTTCCACGATCTGGTCCCAGTCGTATTCCACCGTCAGCGCCGATGCTCCGGCGTCGACGATCGCATCGCCGACGTAACCGGACGCACCGCCGATATCGATGACCCTGGCGCCGGTGAGCTGGCAGTAGCGGGACATCTCGAGGACGGAGTCGTCCGCCAGGAGCCGGTAGAAGCTGACGGGATCCTTCTGCTCGCGGCAGGAATCCCTTGAACAGCTCCATTGAGCGTGTCATGCCTCGCATCTGGACGATCCTCCATTCATGTCAGCTGTCTCTTCCGTCCGAGCCAGCAATGGATCCCGCCCCGAATAGGCACCTGCCGCCTTCGCTGCCTCCAGCAGGTGTCGATAGACGAAGGCGTGTTCGGGGACCTCGCCCACCTTGCCGAAGGACAATCTGCAGATTGCAGCGAGCTCATCAGGCGTCGAACGAGCGAACGCTCGCCTCATGAGCGCGACCGAGGCCTCGTGGAGCGCCTCGCTATGGCGGCCTCGTCGGCTCGGTTCCTCCAACAGCGCTCGAGCACGGCCAAGGCGCTGTCCACCGCCGGATCGGGGTCCTGTTGCAGTGGGAGGGTCTCGACGAATGTGTTCGAACGAGCCCGAGACGGCGTGGCCTGCTTCGAGTGCGTTGAAGAGGGGAGAGGTTTCGCACTGCAGGGGATCGAAGTCCCCGGGATACAGGCGGTCCTCGTAGCCGGGCTCGTACCCCGAGAAGGAGATGGTGGAGCTGCTCGCCTCGTCCTCGACGACGTCACGCGCCAGCTCGAACAGGTCGTGCGGCCAGCCGATGTCGGACTGGGCGAACAGCTGCGGAGCCGCTTGCACCTGACCTGACGCAATGGCAAGGAGTTGGGCCGCCTCGCGAGCCGACTGCGCATAGAAACCGATGCCGGGGGCGTGCAGACGAATGGGTTGGCCCGAACTTCGCCCACTGGCGGAGGCGACCGTAGATCAGTGAGTTGTCCACCACGTGGGTGAAGCGGACCGCCGAACAGGGCAGGCCCCACCACCCGGGAGCCTGGGAGACGAGATACTCGACCAGCTTCTTCGATGCCGCGTAGACCTCAGGGGCATAGAAGCGCAGCGCCTTCCCGGTCGAAGCGGTGACCACCGATGTGACGCCGGCTCGGCTCGGCGGCGGCCAGGACGACATGGTGCCGAAGACGTTGGCCGAGATCGTCTCGGCGACATGTTGCTCGGCCAGAGCGGGTTGGCGTTGGCCGGCCAGATGGATGACCAACTCCGGCCGCACGGCCTGCATGATCTGTTGCACCCTTTCGACATGGCGTATGTCGGCGAGTCGGTAGTCGACGAGGGGGACTCGCCGGTGCGGCGCCGGAGGATGCCTCGAAATGCTCGTCAGCCGAGGAACGCCGCAGCGACGGAGCAGCTGCAGCACGGCGGCTCCGATGCAACCGCTCCCGCCGGTGACGACGACGCTGCGGTGCAGAGGCAGCTGCACACGGTCGAAGTCGGGTATCCCGCGGTCTGCGGACGGCTTCGAATGCGGCGAGCGCGGCGTGCGTCTGGGGCGACAGTCGAAATGCCGCGTCGGGTGAAGACGGGGAGCCGACGGTTGTCGACCCGTAGATGGGTGGCACAGGCAGAAGTACCCCTTGCGCTGTAGCCGTAACAGAACTGGGCCAAGTTTCTGCCACGTAAATTGCCGCAAGCAGCGGTGCACTGCGGCCGTGACGGAGCATGCGTGAGATGTGTCGCCGAATTCGTTTGAGTCTGGTGCGCTTCAACGTCCGTGACGGCGCGAGATATGTGAAATCTGGTGCGCCTTCAACGCGCTGGTTATCTCGCGAACGTCAAGTGAATGCGTGATGAACAGCGTCCGAGGAGTACGCGAAGACCAGTGTGCACGCGTTCAGTTCGTGGCATTGTCACTATCCCGCGCCGCTGTCAACGAGCGTTTGCGCGACGCTGGGCGCTGCGGGCGTATGCGACGCGCGTGCGGCATATCCGACTCGAACACGTCGGTTGGTTCGGCCGACAGCGGGCCTTTGTCGAGGCGCCCGCCCGACATACGCCGCACTGGCGCCATCCGCAGAGTCCCGCCGCAGCTGGCTGCCAACCCTCCACCACCCAGCCACCGGAAAGCCTTGCTGTGCACGAGAGCCGGAGGGTGAGGGTTGGCCGGCGACGATTTTTGGTCCGGACCTGGGAGGAGGGTGACGGACGCGTAGTGTGGGGTCCGGGTGGAGGGCGGTGCCCCGCAAGGGCGCGGGCCCCTGGCCCCCGTAGCTCAGGGGATAGAGCATCGGTTTCCTAAACCGTGTGCGCAGGTTCGAATCCTGCCGGGGGCGCTCGTGTGATGTCTCAAGACATCGAGCACCGACGTCTGGGACAGCGTAGACCTGGGCCGATCGCTCAGGGGATGCGCTGGTAGTCCTTGGTCGGGTCGAGGACCAGGCGGCGCAGCGGTGAGCCGTCGAATCCCACGATCTCGATGTCGAGGCCGTCGATGAGCATGGCGACGCGCCAGCCCGCGTAGGCGATTCCCGATCCCGATGTGGTGAAGCCGCCCCCGGCGACGAAGCGTGATCCGGCCGGCTTTGTCCACCCGGTCAAAGCGCAGCCGTCGCTCGCCCACCTTGACGAATGACGGAGAGGGCACGGCCTTCTCCCGGGCGCCGTAGACCGCTGCCGGTGTCTTGCGCCCGATGCCCCGGTGCGGTCGCTCCTCGTTGTAGTAGGCGCCGAAGCGATCGAGCTGGCGCTGGAGTTGCTTGGGGCTCTTGATGTCCTGCATGGCCAAGAACTTCTTCATGGTCTGGTGGAAGCGCTCGACCTTTCCGCAGGTCTGGGGGTGGTAGGGCCGGGCGTGCTTGGCCTCGATGCCGAGCGCGAAGAGCTCTTGTTCGGTCGACCCCGGCCACCTGGTGGTGGCGCTGCGGTGGTGAAGATGAGCCCGTTGTCGCTGAGGAAGGAGGCCGGATAGCCCCAGCTCTCGGCCGCTTTGTGCAGGACGCGGACGACGTCGTTGGCCTTGACCACCTTCATGGCTCGAGAGGCCACGCACAGCCTCGAGTGGTCGTCGATCATGTTGAGCACCTCGTAGACCTGCGCCGCCCCCGAACTCCACGTGGGTCATGTCGGCCTGCCAGGTCTCGTTGGGCAGGTCGGCCACGAACCGCTTGAACGAGCTCTTCGGACGCTTCTTGGGTGAGAGGGTGACGAAGCCCCGGGCCTTGAGCACCCGAAAGATCGTCGAGATCGACGGCGGCGTGCTGGAGCGCTGCGCCAGGTGGAAGTGGATGGTCGCCGCACCGGCATCGAGTCCGTCGTCGGCCAGCGCCTTGTGCACCGCCACGATCTCGTCCTCGTAGAGGTCGGCGATGCGGGTCGGGGAGCCGTGGGCCGCCGGGACCGTGGCTCGAGGCCGGCGGGTCCTTCGAGGCGGTAGCGGCGCAGGAGCTTGAAGAGCCAGCGGGCACTCACGTCATGGGCTGCCGCCAACTCCTTGATCGGCCGCCCGGTCCGCAGATGCGTCTCGATCAGAAACCTGCCCATGTCCACAGGAGCACCCCTTCACTGGTGGTGTCCTATGTCTTGACACATCCCCAGAGGCGGTGTCCTATGTCCTGAACCCGCACACTGCCGGGGGCGCTTGGGGCGCTTGTTGTCCACAGCCTGGAGCCCGGTCCAGCCTGGAACCCTTTTCAGTGAAGCTCACCGGCCCGAGCAGGTGATCTCGACCCGCCCTTGAGGTGGCCCCGCCCTGGCCGGATGGCCCGGATGCTGTGTCAGGACATCGGACACCGCGCTCGTCGTGCCTGGTCAGGGCGAACAGAACCCTGACCGTGTCGGCTCATCCCGTCAGATCGATGAAGCGTGGTTGGTACAGGTGGTCATCCTGTTCGAGCGCTGAAATGCCGTTCAAGGTGTCCACGCTGTACGAGACGGCCAGGCCGGTCGTCGTGAGTTCGGGGTGGAAGGTGGCGGTGTACGCGATCTCGTTCGAGTACTCGAATGAGCTCCGGCACGGTGTAGACGTCGACCGGCGTGCTCCACGGACCGGTCGGTGAGCAGGAGAAGGTGAGCGAGACCGAGGATCCCACCCCGACGGCCATGAATCCCGTGTTGTCCTTCAGCGGGATCACGCCGGTCATGAGCGGGAAGCCCGGTGGGGTGGCAGCGTTGGTTTCTCCCGGGACGAAACTCGATCCGTTCCAGTACGTCCACGCATTGGTGTCCAGGGATTCGCCGACGGGCACCCGGGCCACCTTCATGCCGTACCAGGTATCGGTCACGTAGTTCATGTCCGTGCCGTAGATGTAGTCGTAGCCGCCACTCTGCGTCATGGCGTTGCCCCACTCGGTGTTGGCATCGGTCGGAATGAGCTCGATCGAACTGAACTTCGGCGAACCCGTCGCGAGCGACAGAGACGGCAATCCCGGACCGGCCCGTCAGTGTGGAGTACGCGCTGCCGGAGATTTGGTTGCCTTCGTTCACGAAGACCAGCTGCTGACCGTTCTCCATGTAGGTGGCGCCGACCCCCACGAAGCTTGGCCCGTGTCGGGAACGAGTGACGTGGGCGCGGACGGCGTGCCGCCGACATCGATGCTCAGGTCAGGCATGGCGCCCGACAGCGCGGCTGTTGTCGGGCAATCCGACGAAGGACGCCTCCCCGTCAGGCTGCGCTCTTCCGACGAGCGTGCCGGAGAACACGAAGGACTCCTGGTTGTTCGGCAACGCGGTCGAGTAGACCTCGTCGCCCCCGACCCAACCGGGACCCTGCTGGTTGTCGAAGAGCGAATCGAGCGACGCATCCGGTGTCGCGAGCGGCGTTGTGGCGGGGGCGCAGTCGTTCTGGGCCGGGCCACCTTCGAAGGAGGCTGCGTAGACGCCGGTGGTCATGCCGCCCGGAGCCGGCGGCGGCGTCGTCGAAATCGTCGGGTCGGAGCCCGCCGGCGGGTCGAAGGTGTGCGAACTCCCGTCAGATGTGATGAGGGAGTAGCCGCCGGTGGACGGCGTGACCACCATGCCGAGCACGCTCGCCTGCGAACTGCCCAGAGATCCGTAGAAGGGGGCGCCCCCGTAGGAGAAGAGGCCGCCGTCTGAAGCGACGAGCCAGTAGCCCCCGCCGTCGGGCGTGGCCGCCATGCCGACGATGGGTTGATTGAGGTGGATCGACCCGGTCGAGCCGTAGAACCGGGCGTCCCCGTAGGAGAAGATGCCGCCGTCTGAGGCGACGAGCCAGTAGCCCCCGCCGTCGGGCGTGGCCGCCATGCCGACGATGGGTTGATTCAGGTGGATCGACCCGGTCGAGCCGTAGAACCGGGCGTCCCCGTACGAGAAGATGCCGCCGTCGGAGGCGACGAGCCAGTAGCCGCCGCCGTCGGGCGTGGCCGCCATGCCGACGATGGGTTGATTGAGGTGGATCGACCCGGTCGAGCCGTAGAACCGGGCGTCCCCGTAGGAGAAGATGCCGCCGTCGGAGGCCACGAGCCAGTACCCCAGGTCCCTGGTTCCGGCCATGCTCACGACTGGCCGGTTGAGGCGCATGCCCGATGCGGAGGGGGAGCCCAATTGCGACGCCCCGTCGTGCGGTAGGACGCCGCCGCCGCTCGTTGCCGTCCAATAGCCGCCCGAGGGATCCGCCGCCATCAGGTGCCCGCCGCCGTACGCCGCCCCGTCGAATGCAGCGCCTGCAGGTTGGGCAGCCGTTCCGGCCATGGTCGATCCCGCGACGGCGAGGCTGCCCATGAGAATGGCCGCCGCCATGCCGCCAGCCGACCGCCTGCGCGCACGCAACAGCACCTGATTCCCCCTCACGAAGCCCTTTCCTCGGAGAGCCGACAATTGGCCGAACTGTGGCGAAGGCTCGTCCCGCGACGTTGACCCGTTCCGATTCGTACCGTCAACGAATTTGGTCCAATTCGTGGGTACCGCCACCAGGCAACAACGTCGTTGCAACCGTCCGTTGCGAAAGGTGCCCTGCACCGCAGTTGCACACAGCGCTTCGTCGGTGCCGACAGCGGACCACCCGTCTTCGCCGGGGAAAGAGCCGGGGCTCCAGCCGCACGAGCACTCTCCAGGCGCGCCGACGATTACTTCTTGTTGATCCCAATCTGAATCGCCGTGAAGAGCGCAGCCGCAAACGCGCCGAGCGCGACGCCGAGCACCAGCTGTGACAACAGGACCCGTCCTGAGCCTTGAATGCTGCTGGCGTAGAGCGTCGGCTGGAGCTGATAGTTCCCGCTCCAGTCGTAGGCGTCGGGGGACTTCGCCGACGTTTGCACGACGATGGTGTCGCGCCATCGGAGGAGTCGACGGTGAATCCCTTGAACTGCTGGGGATCCAGGAGAATCTCCGTGGCGGTCGCCGCTTGGGGCGCATAGTAGGACGTTGTGATCATTCCTGGTTGTGTCAGAGGCGGTGGGGACGACGGCAAAGAAGGCCCCACGGACGAAGAGAGCGGTGGGGTTGTCGTCGTGGTCGCGGGAGGAGCGGTCGGTGTCGTCGACGACGGACAGAATGCATTCCCCAAATTGACCGGTCTCAGGACGGGTTCGCGAGAGAGCCGTGTCCGTCACGGCCAGCCCGGCCGCGTCGCCGTACGGAGCACGAGCCCTCCGTTTCGCCGCATGCCGTCCGGTAGCATCCGGCCTTCAACTTCACGAAGATTCAGAAGCCCGCCGATGCATCTCGGGTCAGATCGCGCTGGAGGTCAGGACGTCATGTCGGGTCATCAGGAGTTCAAGGCGCTCTCGGCCGAAGAGGTGCAGCGGGCGGCCGAGCCGGATCGCCGAAATGCAGAAGTGGGCCCGCGAGGCCTATCTCGCGCACGAAGCACGTCGAGGACATCGAGGACATCTGGGTCCGCTACTTCGAGGCCGAGCACCACCTCCACTGGATCATCCCGCCGGCGACCGAGCCCGAGGAGTCCTGAGGACTCCGTCGGGAGGCGTCACGAGACGCCGACCCCGCCGGCGATACGGTCGCCGATCTCCTTGTCGATGCTGCGCCAGTACGCCACCGCCCGCTCCAGGACCGGCGGGGAGACGCCCTGGCTCAGGTGCCCGACGACGTTGGAGACGAGCCGGTCCCGCTGGGCGTCGTCCATGACCTCCCGGACCAGCGTGCCCGCCTGGCCCCAGTCGTCGTCGTCCCGGTGCAGCGTGTAGGCGGCATGGACGAATTCGCCGTCCGCTTCCCACCGCTCGACGTAGGGGTAGCGCTGCGGGTCGGCGGCCGGACCGCCCTTTGAGTTCGGCGCGTAGACCGGGTCGGCGACCTTCTCCATCCGCATGGCGCCGTCCTTGCTGTAGCTGTGGACCGGGGACTGCGGCGCGTTGACCGGGATCTGCTTGTAGTTGACGCCCATCCGGGCCCGGTGGGCGTCGGCGTAGGAGAAGACCCGGGCCAGCAGCATCTTGTCCGGGCTGACGCCGATGCCAGGCACGAGGTTGTTCGGCTCGAATGCAGCCTGCTCGATCTCCGAGTGGAAATCGGTGGGGTTGCGGTCGAGGGTCAGCCGCCCGACCTCGTGCAGCGGGTAGTCGCCGTGGGGCCACACCTTGGTCAGGTCGAAGGGATTGAAGCGGTAGCCCTTGGCTTCCTCGAAGGGCATGAGCTGCACCCGCAGCGTCCAGCTGGGGTACTCGCCACGCCCGATGGCGTCGAAGAGGTCGCGTCGGTGGTAGTCGCCGTCCTCTCCGGCGATCCGGTCGGCGTCCTCCTGGGTGAGGAATTCGATGCCCTGGTCGGTCTTGAAGTGGTACTTGACCCAGAACCGCTCGCCCTTGGCGTTGACCCACATGTAGGTGTGGCTCGAGTAGCCGTTCATGTGGCGCCACGATCTTCGGGATGCCCCGGTCGCCCATCAGGCAGGTGACCTGGTGGGCCGATTCGGGCGACAGGCTCCAGAAGTCCCACTGCATGTCGTGGTCGCGCAGGTCGGAGTCGGCCCGGCGCTTCTGGGAGCGGATGAAGTGCTGGAACTTCATCGGGTCCCGGATGAAGAACACCGGCGTGTTGTTCCCCACCATGTCGTAGTTGCCCTCGGACGTGTAGAACTTCAGCGCGAATCCACGCGGGTCTCGCCAGGTGTCGGGGCTGCCCCGCTCGCCGGCGACGGTCGAGAAGCGGATCAGGGTGTCGGTCTGTGGTGCCGGGCTGGAAGACGGCCGCCTTGGTGAACTGGCTGACGTCGGCGGTGACCTCGAAGTGGCCGAACGCGCCGCCTCCCTTGGCGTGGGGCTGGCGCTCGGGGATCCGCTCCCGGTTGAAGTTCGCCATCTGCTCAATCAGGTAGTGGTCCTGCAGCAGGATGGGCCCGTCCGGCCCGACGGTCAGCGAGTGCTCGTCGCTGGCTACCGGGATTCCCGGCGTCCGTGGTCGTCGGGTCACGTCATGGTTCGCCATGATCGCCCCCTTATCTCGGGTGTCGGCACCACGACTCTAAGCCAGTCCCTGTTGGCGTGGAGCGGCGACCGGTTCTCCCTGGGGAGATCCGGTCGTGAGGCGGGCGACCAGGCGAACCATGTCTCGGTGTCGGCGACCGGCGGACGCTTCCTCTCGGTCCTCCGTCTCGCCGGCACTTCGAGTGTCAGAGCCACGCACTCGGCCCATACCCACTGCCGAGACAGGCAAACGGCCGTGCACGGCTCGTGCGCGGCCGTCGCGCTACGCGTCGCGGACGCCGTGCAGCTCCACCCGCACGCAGATCTCGGGGTAGACGCGGACCATCAGCATGCTCGGCGGCTTCATGCCGAACTCGCGGATGTCGAACACGTCGTCGCCCGTGCAGCGCGATGCCCTCGTCGTGCACCTCGATCTGCATGCCGTGCTCGAACGTCCGCGTCTTGCCGTGGAAGGAGACCTCGCCGGTCACGACGTAGTCGGGGTGCGATCCGTCCGGCGGCGATGTGGGTGAGCCGGCCGGCGATGGTGGGGTAGCGCCGCGCGTCAATGCGCCGCCGCAGTTCGCGGTCGTAGAGCTGGTTGCCCGACGTGAGGCGTTCCACGGCCAGCTCCAGCTCGCCGGACACGCGGCTGGTCCAGGTCGAGTGATCCGTCGGCGCGCGTCGCCGCCTCGAACCAGCCGGTGATCCCGCGCGTCTCGGTGTTGATCGGGTGCAGGCTGGAGCGTCCGCTGACCCAGACGCAGGAGCGAACCGAGTCGAGGGTGTAGCGAATGAGCGCCATTCTGCTTTCCGTTCCCCGGGGTCTCCGTCCGCCCGGATCCACTGCACGCGAATCACGAATACTGGCATAAAGTCGTCGCATGGCTCGTCTGGACATTCCTGCCGGCGAGGGTGGTGACGCGGTGCAGATCTGGTCGCTGCAGCCCGAGCTCGGGCGCGGCCGCCACCCGTTTCGTGCACGCGGCCTACAACAAGAGCATCCTCCCGACGCGTGTGCGCGAGGCGGCGAGGATGCGGATCGCCCAACTCAACGACTGCACCGTGTGCCTCGGCTTCCGGGCGGACACGGTCAGGGCCCAGGGGCTCGACGAGGATTTCTACTGCGCGGTGGGTACGCCCGACGAAGGCGGGCTCGAGCGAGCAGGAGCGCCTGGCGGTGGAGTACGCCGAGCGCTTCGCCATCGACCACACCAGCATCGACGACGCAGTTCATCGAGCGGCTGCGGGGCTCGTTCACCGACCCCGAGATCTTCGACCTGACCATCTGCCTGTCGGCCTTCCTCGGCCTCGGGCGGACGCTGCGGGCGCTCGGCATCACCGAGACGTCGCTGACCGACGTCTAGCGCAGCTAGCCGTCGGTCGCCGGCCGGGGCGCCGTCGAAGGCCGCGTCGCGGTCCTTGACCGCCTGGCGCAGCCCGACCTCGGCGATCTGCTTCGAGAAGGCCTTGGCCTCGGGGGCCCGGTGGCCGATGGCGTCGTTGAGCGCGGCGAACCGCTGCAGCTGCGAGCGCCCCATCAGCTCGACGCCCATGTTGACGACCCGCTTGTTGGCCACCAGGAGGTCGCGGCCGATCAGCGCCATCCGCTCGGCCAGCTCGAGCACGACGCCGTCGAGCGCGTCGGCCGGCGCGGTGGCGACCACGAGGCCGATGTCCCGGGCCTCGGTGCCCGAGATGGTGTCGCCGGTGAGCACGAGCCGCTTCGTCCACTGCGGGCCCAGGTGGTACAGCCACATGTTGGTGGGCGGGACGCCCATGGAGCGCACCGGCGGGAAGCCGATGCGGGCGTCGTCGGCCGCCACGACCAGGTCGCAGTGCAGGGCGAGATCGGTCCCGCCGGCCAGGCAGTTCCCCTGCACCTGGGCGATGACGGGCAGCGCGCAGTTCCAGATCCGGGCCCACCCGTCCCCCAGGGCCAGCATGGCCGTCACGTCGCCTTCGATCGCCGCGTGCTGGGGGAAGTCGCCGGGGTCGGTGTCCTCGGCGATGAAGCCGTAGCCCGAGGAGAAGGATCTCCCGGTGCTGCGGATGATGATGACGCTCGCTCCGGCATCGGCCTCCGCCTCCTGCACCGCCTGCGAGGAGCTCGCGGATGCAGCGAGGCGTCAGCGGATTGTGGTGGTCCGGGCGGTTGAGCGTCAGGCGCCGGACGCGGCCGATCTCCTCGACGGTCAACGTGGTGAAGCTCGTCGTCACTGCCGGGTCGACTCCGGGCTCGAGGCGGGACTTGATGACCTTGCCGCTCTCGTTCCGCGGGAGCGCGTCGACCACGGTAATCCGGCGCGGGCACCTTGTAGTCGGCCAATCGGTCCAGGAGGAAGGCGCGCAGCGTCATCGGCGGACGTGTCGTCGCGGAAGACCACCCAGGCCGCCACGTCCTCGCCCAGGACGGGGTGCGGCACGCCCGCCACCGCGGCCTCGGCCACGGCCGGGTGCTCGAAGAGGGCGGCCTCGACCTCGCCGGGCACCACGTTGTGGCCGCCCCGGATGATGATCTCCTTCTTCCGGCCGACGATCCAGAGGTGGCCGTCGGGGTCGACGTAGCCCAGGTCGCCGCTCCGCAGCCATCCGTCGACCCATCGGTGGCCTCGGCGCTCCGGCCGTCGTCCCCGAGCGTAGGAGCGGGCCGGGCCGCGTCCCGCCGATGGTCACCTCCCCGACCTCTCCCGGCGGGAAGCGGTGCGCCCTCCGGACCCGCGATCCGGACCTCCACGCCGGGCAGGGGGACGCCCACCGGACCCGAGGTGCCGCCCGGCGTCGCCCATCGGCATGGCGGTCACGGCGCCGAACTCGGTCATGCCGTAACCGCACAGGACGTCGCCCGCCGGGAGGCCCGCCCCGAAACGGCGCAGCGTGGCCGCGGCAATGGGCGCGCTGCCCACGGTCACGACCGCCAGGCTGGAGAGATCGGCTGTCGCGAACCGGGGGGAGGCGACGATGAGCTCCACCATGGCCGGCACCAGGAAGGCCGACACGGGACGATCCCGTTCCACGGCGCCGATCCAGGCTTCCGCGCCGAAGCGCGGGAGGAACCACCCGCTCAAGCCGCCCCGGAGCGGGCCGGACACGAGGAGCGACCCGCTGGTCGTGGCGAAGGGCGAGGAGGTCAGGAAGCCCAGGCCCAGCCAGGCCGACGGCACCCGTGCCGTGGTCGAGAGGCCGCCGTGCCGCACCAGGACGCCCTTCGGCCGGCCGGTCGTCCCCGAGGTGTACATGATGTCGGCCACGTCGTCGGGACCGTTCACCGGGACCAGGTCTCCATCGTCCGCCGAGAGCAGGTCGTCCCAGCGCACGTCGGCATCGGAAGCCGGTGCCGACGACCGTGCGGACCGCGGCCCGAACCTCCGGCTGGACCTCGCTGCACAGAGCAACGGTGGCCCCGGCGTCCCTCAGAATCCGGGCCAGCTCGAGCGGGGCCAGTCGGGCCAGGAGGGGAACGGCCACCGCTCCCGCCTTGTGGATGGCCATGTAGGAGACCAGCCAGCGCAACGGCTCGTCGTTGCCGATGAGCAGCCCACCCGATCACCGCGGCCCACGCCCAGTCCCTGCAGGCCGCGAGCGAGACGATTGGAGCGGCGTGTGCCAGTCGGCCAGCGTCAGGCACTCCCCGTCGGCCAGGTTCCGCCATGCCACGGCGTCGGGGAAGGACGACGGCCAGCTGCGCCACCAACTCCGGCTGGAGCACCGTCATGCCCGCGCCACTCGCCGGTGCATCAGTAGGGGGCGCCGCCCTCGAGGATGGTGCGCGGGTTGTCGACCAGCATGGTGTCGATGTCGGCGTCGCTGACGCCCCGGGCCCGCATGACCGGCAGCACCTCGTCGGAGATGTAGGTCCAGCGCCAATCGCCCGGCGTGTCCGTCATGGCGCGGGGGAACCAGTCGACGAAGCACATGGCGTCGTGCGACAGGACGATCCGCTCGGCGTAGCCGCGGGCGCACAGGCGCGCCACGGCGTCGACGCGCTCCTCCAGCGTGATGCCGGGCAGGCCGAAGTGATCGAACCCGAGATACGAGCCGTTGTCGATCAGGCTCGAGGTGGTAGTCGGTGTTGACCGTTCCGCCGCTGTGGCCGATGACGACCCTGGTCAGGTCGACGCCCTCCTCCTTGAAGATGCGCTGCTGCTCGAGTCCCCAGGGCTCGGGCGGTGTCGGCGTGTGCGTGGTGATGGGCACGCCGGTGGCCCGGTGCGCCTGCGCCACCGCCCTGAGCACGCGTTCGACGCCGGGCGTGATGCCGGGGCGGTCCGACGCGCACTTGAGGATGCCGGCCCGCACCCCGGTCTCGCCGATGCCCTCCCGTGATTTCGCGGCAGGAAGATGTCCACCATCGGCTCGGGCCCACCGAGAATGGTCCCCGGGCCCTGAAAGTGGAAGAACATCGGGACTTCGTTGTAGGTGTAGACGCCGGTGGCCACGACGACGTTGATCTCCGGGACCTGGTCGGCAATGGCCGCGACCCGCGGGATGTAGCGGCCCAGCCCGATCACGGTGAGATCGACGAGCGTGTCGATCCCGTGGTCCTTGAGATCGCGCAGCTTCGCCACGGCCCGGGCTTGTTCGGCCGCTTCGTCCCATTCGCCGGCCGTCTTCTCTATCTCCGGGCTCAACACGAAGATGTGCTCGTGCATCAGCGTGCGCCCGAGTCGATCTCCATCGACCGGACCTCGCACGGTGTTGACCTGGGCCATCGGCTCCCCTTTGCCTGTCTGCGCGTCGAGGACGCCGGGCGATCGTAGCGGGGGTGCGTGGGCGTGAGCGGTGAGCTGCGCCGAACTGTCCGCGCTCCATTCCCTTCGGGAGCGCAAGAGCGGTCACCGAGCTCACGCCGGCGCAACAATGGCCCGATGAGCACGGACCCGCATGACCCCGCTCGGACTCGTCGTCCGACCCGCCGAAGAGGCCGAGCTCGGCCGCGTCGTGGAGCTGCTGGTGCTCGGTGCCGGTCCCCGGCGGGCCGCCCAGCACGGAGGACCCCCACGATCTCGGTCCGTACCGGGCCGCCTGGCGCGACATCGTGGACGACGGCAACGGCGGCGTCGTGCTGGTGGCGGTCCTGGCCGGCGAGGTGGTGGGGGTGTGCCAGCTCATCGTGTTCCGCCACCTGCAGGCCCACGGCGGCCTCTGTGCCGAGCTCGAGTCGGTCCACGTGCACCCTGACCACCGGGGCGCCGGGGTGGGCGGCGCTCTGCTGCGCCAGGCGATCGAACGGGCCCGAGCCCTGGGCTGTTACCGGGTGCAGCTCACCTCCAACGCGGGCCGACCCGACGCCCACCGCTTCTACGAGCGGCTCGGCTTCGTGCCCTCCCACGTCGGCTTCAAACTCCTCCTGCACTGACGGAGCCCGACTCGTTTGACCCCAATGAGTAATCGTGTAATCTCGTAATATGACGCAAGCGAGCAGTGACAGCGGAAGGGGACCACAGCGGGGGAGGCGGCGTTCGGCCAGCCCACCGCCTTCGGGGCCCGAGCAGGAGCGGTTGATCGGGGCCTGGTTCGCCGGGCGGGTGCCCGGCACCTGGTTCGCGGAGAGCCCGACCATCGGCATCGACGGTGACGAAATTCAGGTGGTCGGCAAGCTCGCACCGCCCCAGCTGCCCGAGGGCGCGCCGCGAGGACGAGGTGCGGGTGGCCGAGCAGGCGCGCATCAGCGGCTTCCGTGAGGAGACCCGCGGCGCCCGCATCCGCATCGCCGACGAGGCGCAGCCGGCGTTCCGCCGCGTCGTGTCCTGGGGTGCCGAGTGCGGGGGCTCCCGGGTCCTCTTCACGACGGCGGGGGTGCCGGTCATGACCCGGCTGCGCATGGACGACCGCCAGGCGCTCGATACGTTGATCGACGCCGGCGTGGCCCGCAGTCGCAGCGAGGCGCTGGCCTGGTGTGTCCGCCTGGTGGCCCAGCACGAGGCCGAGTGGATCCGCGAGCTGCGCGACGCCATGTCCGCCGTGGAGGAGGTCCGCAACAAGGGCCCGAAGAGCGGCGCCGGCAACAGCTGAGCGGGCCGGCGTGCCAGCATTTGGCATGGCACTCGCACATTTCCACCAGGTCCAGGCCGACCTCCGCGAGCTCGTACCACGCGCTCGACGGCGGCCATCCCCGACGTCATGGCGGGCTACGGCGCCCTCCATGACGCGGCCTTCATTGAGGGCGCGCTCGACGTCAAGACCAAGGAGCTCATCGCCCTTTCGATCGCCATCACGCGCGAGTGCGACGGGTGCATCGCCGCCCACGGCCGCAACCTGGCGCGGCTCGGTGCCACCACCGAGGAGGTCGCCGAAATGATCGGCGTGAGCATCAGCATGAACGGCGGCCCGGGGCTCGGTGTGGGGCCCACGGGCCCTCGAAGCGTTCCTCGAGTACAAGAAGAGCTGACAGCGCGCCGGCGCCGGCCGCCCGCTCAGCGCGAGGCCGCCGGCGTGAAGCGGCAGTCGAGGTGCTTAATGCCGTTGATGAACGGCGACAGCAGCCGGTCCGGCTCACCCACGGCCTCAATGTCGGGCAGCCGCTCGAACAGGTGGCGGAACATGACGTCGATCTCCTGGCGGGCCAGGTGGGCCCCGAGGCAGAAGTGCGGCCCGGCGGCGCCGAACCCGATGTGCGGGTTGGGGTCGCGCCGGACGTCGAAGATGAAGGGGTCGGCGAAGATGTCCTCGTCCCGGTTGGCCGAGTTGTAGAACATGATGACCTTGTCACCCTCCACCAGCTCGACGTCGCCGAGCACGGTGTCCTGCGCCACCGTGCGGCGCATCCAGATGACGGGGGAGCCCCAGCGCACAATCTCGTCCACGCCGGTGGCGGCGATGCCCGCCGGGTCGGCCTGCCACAGCGCCCGCTGCTCGGGGTAGGTGGTCATGGCGAGCAGCCCGTGGCTGATGGCGTTGCGGGTGGTCTCGTTGCCCGCCACCACCAGCAGGATGAAGAAGGCGGCCACCTCGGTGTCGGTCAGCGCCTCGCCGTCGACGTTCGTGTTGACGAGGGCTGAGGTCACGTCCTCGGTGGGGTGCTCCCTGCGGTAGGTGGCCAGGTCCGTCATCAGCATGTTGAGCTGTTGGGCCGCGTTCATGAACGCCACCATCGGGTCTTCGCCCGGCGCCACGTATTCGGGGTCGCCGGCGGAGAGGATCACGTTCGACGCGTTGAACACGGTGTCGTAGTCGGCCGGGCCGATGCCCATCATGGCGCAGATGATCTCGAGCGGGAGCCGCGCCGCCACCTCGACGACGAAGTCGCACGCGCCACGGTCCGCCACCCGGTCGATCACGTCGTCGGCTCTGAGCTCAATCTGGTCCTCAATCGACTTGATCATGCGCGGGTTGAAGGCGGCGGACACAATGCGCCGCAGCCGGGCGTGCCGCGGGTTGTCCATGTTGATCATGGAGCCGAAGAAGTCGAGCATCTCCTCGGGCATGTCGATGATGGAGGTGGCGCCGCGGCCCGACTGGAAGATCTCCGGGTGGCGGCTGGCCTCGGCAATGTGGGCGTGGCGCGTGAGCGCGTAGTAGCCGTTCCCCTTCGGGATCACGTAGCTCAGCGCCTCGGGGATCTCGGGCTCGTCGTAGAAGGGCATGGGCCGCTCACGGCGCAAGCGTCTGGAAGGCGCCCTCCCGCTCGTCCCAGGGCCTGGCCCAGAACGCGGTGTCGGAGAGGTCGATCTCGTCAACGGTGAGGACGGCGCGTGGTTCCACGAACGGCAACCCTATCCACCCTCTCTACACTGCGACCATGTGCGACACGCTCTGTGCCCCGGGCCGGCGCGGCATGGTGTTCGCCAAGAATTCGGATCGCCCACCGGGCGAAGTCCAGATCGCCTGGCCCTTCGGCCGACGCGCCTCGGCGGGGTGCACGCTGCGCACGCAGTACCTCTCCATCGGCGACACGGGCGCGCACGCCGCGCTGCTCTCGTGTCCCACCTGGCTCTGGGGGGCCGAGCACGGCGTCAACGAATACGGCGTCGCCATCGGAAACGAGCGTGTCAGCACGACGCACGATGCGCAAGGCGGCCAAGCCCGCGCTGATCGGCATGGACCTGGTGCGCCTCGGCCTCGAGCGCGCCCGCACCGCCTCCGAGGCCGTCGAGGTCATGACCGGCCTTCTCGGGGCGTGCGGACAGGGCGGCATCGCCGACGCCGCCCGCCAGGAGGCCTACGACTCCTCCTTCCTCATCGCCGACCCGACCGATGCCTTCGTGCTCGAGACCGCGGGCTCCGATTTCGCCGTCGCCCGGTTCCCCGCCGGCGTGGCCATCTCCAACCGGATCACCCTCGACGACTTCGACCGGTTCCGCGACGCGGAGAAGGACACCGCCTACGCCGACGTCCGCCTGGCGGCCAGCCGCCGTTTCCTCGCCTCGAGCGGTTCCGGCGGCCTCACAGCGGCGGCCACCGCGGCGCATCTGCGCGATCACGGGACGGGCCCGTGGGGCGCGCCGGGCACCGCCGGGCCGGTCTACGAGCCACCGCGCCGGGTGGGGGCGGACGCCGACGGGGTCACCGTCTGCATGCACGTGCGTCAGCTGAGTGCGACCGCCGCCTCCATGATCGCCGAGCTGCCCCCCGACCTGGCGGACGGAGCGCCGTTGCGGGTGTACGTGGCGCTGGGCAGCCCGTGCGCCAGCATTTATGTGCCCGCGTTCCCCCGGACGGCCGCCGGCCCTCCACCGTTCGTGCCCTTCGAGCTTTCCAGTGAGGACCTGTGGCACGCCGCCGACGCCCTGCGCCAGCTGGTGGAGGCCGAGCCCGCTGTGCTGGCCTCCCTTCGGGAGACGCTGCAGCCGGTCGAGGACGAGCTGTGGGCGGAGGCGGACGACGTTCTCGCGGACCCCGCCCGCTGGGCCGAGGTCGGCGGGACATGGGGCAGTCGTGCCCTGCATGCGCTGCGGTCCTGTATCCCCTCTTCGACCTAGACGCGGCGGTACGCTGCGCTCACACACGCGTGTGTGCTCTTACTCGCCTAGGGGGTTGCCATGACGGACGTACTCACAGACGACGAGATCGCGGTCGGCGATGTCGTCAGCACGCAGCTGGAAAAGATGTGGGGCTGGTACCTGGCCGGCGGGATCATCGCCATGATCTTCGGCTTCTTCGTCATCAGCTACCGGCACGCCAGCGTCTACGCCATCGTCTACCTGGCCAGTGGCTTCTTCATCGCCGGTGGGCTGTTCGAGCTCATCGGCGGTCTGCGGGCGGTGCGCCAGCGCTGGCCGCTCGTCATCTTCGGTCTCATCTGGATCGGCGCCGGCATCGTGGGCTTCGTGTGGCCGCACATCACCATCTTCATCGTGGCGGTGTTGGTCGGATGGGGCTTCCTGGTGCTCGGGATCTTCGACATCGTCAACTCCATCCGCTACCACTACCTGCCGTACTGGTGGGCCTACCTGATCCGCGGCATCCTCGCCGTCGCCATCGGGTTCTTGTGCATCCGGCATCCCGGTGCGCCCTTGACGGCGCTCGTCGTGCTGATCGGCATCGGCGCCATCCTCTTCGGCGCCGTCGAGCTCATCGGCGCCTTCTCCGCCCGCCACGCCACGAAGCACTGGGCCGCCTACAAGGCACAGGCACAGGTCGGCTGAGCACAGCGGGGAGGAGCGGTGCGACTGGCCAGCTTCTCCCTCGAGGGCGGACGTCCTCGACCCGGCCTCGTTCTCGGGGACGAGATCCTCGACCTGAGCGACCCGGCCACCGGGCTCCCGCCCACCATGGTCGAGTTGCTGGCGCTCGGCCCCGAAGGGTTGGAGCGAGCCGGCGCCGCCGCGACCGGCTCGGCGGCGCGGCACCCTCTCGACGCGGTGCGGCGCCATGCGCCCGTCCCCGATCCGCCGGTCATCCTCGCCATCGGCATGAACTACCGGGCGCACGTGGCCGAACTGGGCCGCGAGCCGCCCGAGTGGCAGTACTGGTTCACCAAGCAGCGCACCGCCATCGCCGGGCCGGGCGATCCCATCGTGTTGCCGACCGTGTCGGACATGGTCGACTACGAAGGTGAGCTGGCCCTCGTCATCGGTCCGCGCTGCCAACACGTGCCGGCGGCGCGGGCGTTCGAGGTCGTCGCCGGCTTCACCATCATCAACGACGTCAGCACGCGGGACTGGCAGTGGCGGACCCCCACCTTCATGATGGGGAAGTCCTTCGATACCCACGCCCCGTGCGGCCCCGAACTGGTGACGGGCGACGAGCTCGGGCGACCCGGGCTCACTGGCCATCCGCACCTGGGTGAACGACGAGCTCCGCCAGGACTCGAGCACGGCGGACCTGATCTTCGGCTGTGCCGACATGATCGAGTACCTCACGACGGCCTTCCCGCTCGAGCCGGGCACCATCATCGCCACCGGGACGCCGGCCGGCGTGGGCGCGGGGTTCGACCCGCCGCGCTTCCTGGCGGCCGGCGACACGGTCCGCATCAGCATTGAGGGGATCGGCGAGCTGTCCAACCCCGTGGTGCAGGGTGGCCCGCCCGAGCCCGTCGGGCTCGGCCTGAGCGTCAGCCCTCCGCCTGGGCGGCCCGCAGCCGCTCGGCCAGGCTCGCCATGACCTGCAGGGCGAAGTTCGGCGTCTCGCCGACCAGGAAGAGGAACCGGTGCTTGTCGATGACCGCCACGGTGCTGTCCTCCGCGGCGACCGCGGTGGCGCTGCGGGGCGAGGCGTCGACCATGGCCATCTCGCCGAAGGTGTCGTCTGGTCCGAGGCTGAACGAGTGGCCGTTGGCCATGCGCAGCTCGACCCGGCCCGAAATGACGCCGAACATCTCCTCGCCGGTGGAGCCCTCCTCGAAGATCACCGTGCCGGCGGGAAGCTCCCGTGTCTCCTTGGCGCCCTTGAAAACTCCCAGAACCTTCACGCTCATGGCTCGTTCCCCTTTCGATCGGCGGGCTGGTCTGATGCGGACCGCCTCGTTTGGATCGTAACCCCGGTGCTGGGCTGCCCGCCGCTCGTGTGACGGGCCGGTGAACGAGCAGGTGAACGAGCGGGCGCCGGGCACGGCAGAATGGTGGGGTGACCGATACCCAGTCCACGTTGAGCGACGCCGAGCGGGCCGATCGCCTGGAGAAGCTCCAGGGGATCATGGACCTGATGCGGCCCGCCGTGCAGGCCGACGGTGGTGACCTCGTGCTGGTCCGGGCCGACGTCGAGACCGGGGTGGTCGAAGTCCAGCTCCAGGGAGCCTGCAGCTCGTGCGCCATCAGTTCGGCCACGCTCTCCGGCGGCGTCGAGCGGATTCTGCGGGAGCGCCTGGACTGGGTCACCGAGGTCCTGGGCGGGGTCGACGACTCGTTGAGTCTCGACGAGAGTGCCGCATTGGGCGCGGGCGGCTACGTCCCCAGCCTGTAGGCCGCGCACCATCGGATTGCCCGAAGGAGCGCGACGCCCCGCAGCCATCAGGCGGGGTGGATCAGCTCCCGTGCGACCGGGGAGAGCACGGCGCCCAACTCGGCGACGAGTGAGAGCAGCAGGTCGTCCACCGAGATCATCCCGGCCAGGTCGGTGTCCTCGAGCACCGGCAGCCGCCGGGCGCTGGCGGTCTTGAACACCGCGACGGCGGCGAGGACATCGTCGGACCCCTGAATGGTGACGGGGTCGGCGGTCATGACGGCCTCCACGGTTGCCGACGGGAGCCATTCCCTGCCCCACGCCGTGCACGGCGATATCGCGGTCCGTGACGATCCCGACGAGGCGGTCGCCGTCGACGACGAGGAGCGAGCCGACCTTGTGGCTCCCCAGCAACTGGCCGGCCTCCTCCAGGGTGCATCCGGGTGGGACGGTGACCGGAGCCGTCCGCAGGCACTCTCTCACCAACATGGCTGTTCACCCCGTTCGTTGTGTCCGAGCAGTCGGTCTCACCCGCCAGAGTAGGGGAAACGGGCCGGTGTGCTCAGGTTGGGCTTGGGTTCCTTGGGCAGGCCCAGGGCGCGCTCTCCCACGATGTTGCGCTGGATTTCGGCGGACCCGCCCCAGATCGTCTCCGAGCGCGAGAAGAAGAAGAGCGACTGCAGGTTGTTGACCGGATAGCCCGCCCTGGCCCGCCGGGCTCCGGGCAGGAGCGCGTCGGAGAAGTTGTCGCCCTGCAGGACCTGGCTGTCCATGCCGAGAATGTCCATGGCCAGCAGCATCGTGTCCTGGTGCGCTTCCGACCAGAACATTTTGTTGCAGGCTCCCAGCTTGGCCGTCGTGTGCGTTCCGTTCAGGACATCGGTCAACGTGCGGTAGCCGTTGATCTGCATGATCTTGATCTTCGACCACGACTGCGCCAGGCGTTGGCGGATGAGTGGATCGCGGTCGCGTCCCCGTGCCTGCGCCTCGGCGAGGATCTGGTCGAACTCCTTCTGGAAGCGCCGGTGCCCGGTGGTCGACGATGTGCCGCGTTCGAACCCGAGGGTCGTCATGGCGACCTTCCACCCGTTGTTGACGCCGCCGATGACGTTCTCCTTCGGGCAGCGCACATTGGTGAAGAAGACCTCGTTGAACTCGGCCGAGCCGTCGATCTGTTCGATGGGTCGCACCTCGACGCCCGGCTGCTTCATGGGGACGAGGAGGTAGGAGATCCCGGCGTGCTTCGGCGCGTCGGGGTCGGTGCGGGCGAGCAGGAAGATGTAGTCGGCGTAGTGCGCCTGCGTCGTCCAGACCTTCTGGCCGTTGATCACCCATTCGTCGCCGTCGAGCTCGGCCCGCGTCTTGAGGCCGGCCAGGTCGGAGCCGGCGTCCGGCTCGCTGAACCCCTGGCACCACGCGATCTCGCCCTTGAGGATCCCCGGAATGAAGTGCTGCTTCTGCTCCTCGGTGCCCCACTGCAGGATCGTCGGGCCGACGAGCGTGTCGCCGAAGAAGTCGGCCCGCAGGGGCGCGCCGGCGCGGGCGAACTCTTCGTTCAGGACGACCTGTTGCAGGAGGCTCAGCCCCTTGCCGCCGTATTCCGTCGGCCAGCTGGCACAGATCCATCCCCCGGCGAACAGCGTGGCCGTCCACTCCTCGTTGAAGGCCTTGCGTTCCTCGGGTGTCATGGAGAACTCGGGCCCACCCCAGCCCTCGGGCAGGTTGTCCTTGAGCCATGCGGCGATCTCAGTCCTGAATTCCTCGGCTTCGGGTGGGTAGCTCAGGTCCATGAGAGGCACGGTACCTGCCCCGTTGACCCTTCGGCGACAGAGTGAGGGCCAGCTGGCGTGGGTAGAGGTCGGTAAGATGAGCGGCGGAATCGTGGCGTGAGCCCTCCCGCACAGGGACGACGGAGAAGGAGGTGCGGCCATGTCGAGGGGCGAACCCCCCAGTAGAACAGCCGGCGCATGCCCCACTCCGTGCCGTCGCTGATTCGCGCCACACGCATGGTCTGAGCCCCGAAGCGGGCTGGGCAGAGGCAGACGCCGTTCGCCGATCCTCCGGTGCGCACACCGCGCCGCCGGACATCCGATCCGAACTCCACTGAGGACGCCACAGGAGGTAGCTCCATGGCCACGCCACCGTCGACGAGCGCGCCGAGCCGCTCACGTTTGATTCCGGGACGCTCCCGCGATGCGGAACGCCCGCCGCACCAGCGCCGCCGCCGGACGCGTCGCATCCTCGCGTCCGAAGGGGTCTTCGACTCCATCGTGTCGTTGGCCGGCCTTCTGGGCCGCCCCGTGAGGAACCAGACCGGCCAGGAGATCGGCCGGCTGGACGACGTCGTGGCCCGTTGGGCCGACGGGCAGATCTACCCTCCCGTGAGCGGTCTCGTGATCCGGGTCGGGCGCCGGCTCGCCTTCGTCCCGGCCTCCGCTATCGACCGGATCGGACACGCCGAGGTCATCCTGCGATCGGCCCGTCTCGACCTGCGCGACGTCATCCGCCGTTCCGGTGAGGTGCTGCTGGCGAAGGACGTCCTCGACCATCAGCTGGTCGACGTCGAGGGCGTGCAGGTCATCCGCGCCGCCGACCTGTACCTGGCCGAAGTGATCGGTCGCATCCGGCTGGTCGGTGCCGACGTCTCCAATGCCACCTTGCTGCGTCGTCTCGGACCACGTCGGTGGCGTCCACGCCCCACCCCTGATCGCGTCATCGACTGGGCCGCCATTCAACCCTTCACCGACTCGGCCAAGGACGTGAGCGGTGCGGCGACGCACGTCCGCCTCAAGACGACGAACGAAGGGCTCCACCGTTTGCGACCGGGTGAGCTGGCCGACCTGCTGGAGGACCTGCGGCGCGACGAGCGCCGGGAGCTTCTGTCCGCGCTGGGGCCCGACGAGGCCGCCGACGCCCTCGAGGAGATGCAACCGGAGGACCTCGAGCAACTACTGCGGGAGTCCGACCCTGTCGAGGCCGGTCGCCTGGTGGCCGCCATGGAACCGGACGAGGCGGTCGACGCCTTGCGTGACCTTCCTCTGGCCGTGCGGGGCGAGGTCCTCCGTCACATCCCCGCCGTGACTGCGCTGGCACTGCGTGAGCTGCTCGGGTACGAGGAGAACGAGGCGGGCGGCATCATGACGACGGCATTGGTCACCGCCAAGTCGGGCGACAAGGTCAAGAAGGTCGTCGACCGGCTTTCCGAGGCGCGTGCGCACGGGGCCGACCTCGACGCCGTGGCGGTCGTCGATGACGACGGCCGTCTCCTCGACGACGTCTCCGTGCTCGACATCCTGCTGGCGCTGCGCGCGTCGACCGACACGCGCATGTCGGCGCTCCTCGGCGACGAGGACGTCGTGACGGTCAGCCCCCACACGTCGGCCAGGGATGCCGCCGCGCAACTGGTCGAAGCGCGGCGCCATTCCATGGTGGTCGTCAACGACGAGGGGTGTCCCATCGGACGCATCCTCGCCGACGACGTGCTCGACGTACTGGTCCCGACCAAGGGTCGCTTCCACTTTCCACGCCTTCTGTCATGAAGGTGCAGGTCTCGCGGCGGTGGCTGATCTACCTGGCCGCCGCCGGCCCAGGGCTGATTGCGGCCGCCGCCGGGAACGACGCCGGTGGCATCGTCACCTACTCGTCAGCCGGGGCGCAGTTCGTCTACCGCACCCTCTTCCTGATGGTGCTCATCACGATCGCCTACGTCATCGTCCAGGAGATGGTGGCCCGCCTGGCCACGTACACCGGCAAGGGTCTGGCCGCCCTCATCAGGGAGGAGTTCGACCTCCGCCTGACCGCCTTCGCCATCACGGCTTTTGCCATCGCCAACGTCGGCCTGATGGTGACGGAGTTCGGCGGCATCGCCACTTCGTTCGAGTTGTTCAACGTCTCTCGCTACATCTCGGTACCCATTGCCGCCGTCGCCATCTGGTCGCTCGTGCTCTTCGGCTCGTACCGCTACGCCGAGCGCATCTTCCTCCTCCTCACCGTCGTCTTCATCGCCTACCCGATCGCCGCCGTGCTGGCCCATCCCAACTGGCACCAGGTGGCGGTGAACACCGTGTGGCCCCATTTCGAAGCATCGAAGTCGTTCCTGCTGCTGTCCGTCGCCCTGATCGGCACCACCATCACCCCGTACATCCAGCTGTACGAGGCGGGTGCCGTCGTCGACAAGGGCGTGAAGCCGGAGAACTACCACTTCCAACGGGTCGACGCCATCACCGGCGCCGTCCTGGCCGCCCTCGTCGCCATGTCGATCATCATCGCCACGGGAGCCACCATCGGAGGCACGGGGCCGCTCACGTCGGCCACCACGGCCGCCGAGGGGCTCAAGCCGGTCGCCGGCGCCTTCGCCACGACGTTGTTCGGCCTCGGGTTGCTCGGTGCCTCCGCCCTGGCCGCCGCCGTGGTGCCGCTGTCGACCTCCTACGCCGTGGCCGAGGCGCATCGGGGTCGAGCGCTCGGTCTCGTCGAGCTTCCGGCAGGCCCCGGTGTTCTTGGGCATCTTCACCTTCCAGATCCTGATCGGGGCGGCCGTCGTGCTCGTCCCGGGCAACCTCATCACGCTGATCCTCAACACCCAGGTGCTCGAGGGCGTGATCACGCCGATGACGCTGATCCTGATCCTGGTGCTGGCCAATCGACGTTCGCTGCTCGGGTCGGCCGCCAACGGGCCGGTGGCCCGCTGGGTCGGTGGACTGGCCATCGTCTCGGTTGCCGCGGTGGCGGGCGTCTACGTGGTGTTGACCGTGCTGGGCTGGTTCGGCCTGGCCTGAGCGGGAGCGAGCGCGAGGGCTTCTCCACGGCGCCGTTTGCGCAGGACCAGGGGGTTCGGGGAGGCTAGAGGGCCATGGTGCGTCGTGTCGGGATATCCGTTGCCTAAATCGCCTCGCCAGAAGTGGATTGAGACAAAGGAGTCCTGGGAGCGCTCTCGCCACATTGAGCTGCCGGCCCCGATTCCTGCTGCACCACCCCGACCTGGGGGTTTGCGTGTCGCTTTTCTGATCTATCGGGGTAACCCCCGTTGCGGTGGACAAGGCGTCTACACCCGTCACCTGACCCGCGAGCTGGTGGCGCTGGGGCACTCGGTGGAGGTGTTCGCCGGCCCGCCCTGGCCGGATCTCGACGAGGGAGTGGGATTCACGCCCGTCCGCGGCCTCGATCTCTACCGCCAGCCCGACCCGTTCCGCGTTCCGGCCTGGAGCGAGTTCACCTCCCGCGAGGACTGGACCGAGTTCGCCATCATGTGCACGGCCGGGTTCGGGGAGCCCCTGGCGTATTCGCTGCGGGCCCGCCAACTCCTGGCGCAGCGGCGCGACGAATTCGATGTCGTGCACGACAACCAGTGCCTGGGCAACGGCATGTTGGGCATGGTCGAAGACGGCTGGCCCCTGTTGACGACGTTGCACCACCCCATCACGGTCGACCGTGAGCTCGCCCTTTCGCACACGACCAACCCGTGGCAGCGATTCACGACGCAGCGCTGGTTCGGATTTCTCGGCATGCAGGTGCGCGTGGCCCGTGCGCTCCCCGCCGTGTTGACGGTGTCGCAGAACTCACGTCAGGACATCGCCGCCCAAATGGATGTCCCGCCGGATCGCATGACGGTGGTCCCCGTCGGGGTCGACCACACGGTCTTCCGCCCGTTCGAGGACGTCTCGCCTGTGCCCGGACGCATCATGGTCACGTCGAGCAGCGACGTCCCCATGAAGGGATTGGTGCCTCTCCTCGAGGCGGTGGCCAAGCTGCGCACCGAGCGCGACGTCGAGCTGACCGTGATCGGCCGTCCCAACGAGGGCGGTCGGGTCGAAAAAGCCATTGCCCGATTGGGACTGGCGGATGCCGTCCACTGTGTGAGCGGCATCACCGACGACGAGCTGGCCCGCCTCTACGGCGAAGCGGAGGTGGCAGTCGTGCCCTCGCTCTACGAAGGCTTCTCCTTGCCGGCCATCGAGGCCATGGCATGCGGCGTGGCGCTGGTGGCCACCACGGGTGGGGCCCTTCCCGAAGTGGTCGGCACCGACGGCGAGACGGGTCTGCTCGTCGCCCCGGATGACCCCGGCGCCCTGGCCGGCGCGATCGCCCGTTCTGCTTGACGACCCGGAGTTGCGGGCCCGCCTCGGCGCGGCGGGACGGGAGCGAGTCATGAGCCGGTTCACCTGGCAGATCACAGCTGCCGGGACCGCAGCCTGCTACGAGGCCGTCATGGCCGGGGAGCCGCTCCCGGGTGCGCCGACGGCCGTGGCCGACGGCGACGGGGACACCAATGGCCCGAGGAGCAGCCTGATGTTGACAGTCGACTACGACAAGCTCGGGGTGGGACCGGGCGATCTCGTGCTCGATCTCGGTTGTGGTTTCGGTCGTCACGCGTTCGAGGCCGCCCGCCGGGGCGCCTCGGTGGTGGCGCTCGATGCCGGCCCCGAGGAGGTGGCGCAGGTGCGCGGCACCTTCGCGGCCATGATCGAAATGGGTGAGATCGCCCAGGACCACCCGGCAACCGCGGTGCAGGGCGACGCACTGCGCCTGCCCTTCCCTGACGGAACCTTCGATCGCGTGATCGCGTCCGAGGTCCTCGAGCACATCCCCGACGATTCCGCCGCCATGCGCGAGCTGGCCCGCGTGCTCCGTCCCGGTGGTGCCATGGCGGTCACCGTCCCACGTTGTGGTCCCGAGGTCATCAACTGGGCGCTGTCGGACGAGTACCACGACACGCCCGGCGGGCACGTTCGCATCTACCGGCGGTCGACGCTGGAGCGCCGGCTCAGCGCCGGCCGGGCTCGAGCCCACGGGCTACCACCATGCCCACGGGCTGCACTCGCCGTACTGGTGGCTGCGTTGCCTCGTCGGTCCGTCCAACGACTCGCACCCGGCAGTCGAGGCGTACCACAAGGTGTTGGTCTGGGACATCGTGAAGGCCCCGTTCCTGACGCGCACCGCCGACCGGGTGCTGAGCCCCGTGATCGGCAAGAGCCTGGTGCTGTACCTCACCAAGCCGGCGACAAGCGTGGCGGACCTGCACGACTCGAGGCCCACGCTTCCCCGCGGCGTGCCGGGACGACGCGGACCGACCACACCGAGCCAGGGAGCTGCGGCATGACCACCGAAGAGATCCGATCGACCGCCTTACCCGCAGTGCCCGGGGTCCTCACGAGCGCGGACGTGCTCGCCACGGGTCAGGCCATCGCGGCGGTGCAGCGCCCCGACGGGCAGATCCCGTGGTTCGAAGGCGGCCACTGCGATCCGTGGAACCACGTCGAGGCGGCCATGGCGTTGACCGTGTGCGGGCTGGTGGACGAGGCCGTGGACGCCTATCGCTGGCTGGCCCGCCGCCAGCATCCCGACGGCAGCTGGTTCAACTACTACCAGGGCGACGGCGGTCAAGGACCCGCGGCTCGACACGAATGTCTGCGGTTACCTCGCGGCCGGAGCCTGGCATCATCACTTGATCACCGGCGACGTCGAATTCCTCGGCGAGCTCTGGCCGACCATTCAGAAGGGAATCGACTTCATCCTGCGCTTCCAGCAGGCTGACGGTTCGGTGCTGTGGTCACGTGACTCGGCCGGCCGCCTCGAGCGGTACGCGTTGCTCACCGGCTCGTCTTCGATCTACCACTCCATGCGTTGCGCCGTGGCGATCGCCGAGTGCCTGGCCAAGGATCGCCCGGACTGGGAGCTCGCAGCCGGACGGCTGGGCCACGCGGTGGCGCACCACCCGGGCGCCTTCGCCCCCAAGGTCGAGTTCGCCATGGACTGGTACTACCCGATGCTGTCGGGCGCACTCGAGGGAGAGCGCGGGCGCCAGCGCATTGCCGAGGGATGGTCGACCTTCGTCATGGAAGGGTTGGGCGTGCGCTGCGTCTCCACGGGCGACTGGGTGACCGCGGCCGAGACGGCGGAGTGCGTGCTGACGCTCGACGCTCTGGGCATGGACAGCGCAGCACTGGACCTGTTCACGTGGGGACAGAACCTGCGGTTGGCGGACGGCTCCTACTGGACGGGCATGGTCTACCCCGAGCGTGAGACGTTCCCCAAGGACGAGCGGACGACCTACACCTTCGCAGCCATGGTGTTGGCGGCGGACGCACTGTCCAACACCAGCCCGGCCGCCGGCTTGTTCCGGGGCGAAGGGCTGCCCGCCGCTCTCGACCTGGCCGAACCGCATTGTGGTGACGCCATCGAGGGCTGCACCGTGGCCGACGCACCCCGTCGCTCTCGCGGCTGAACGCATCGACGACGCCGCCCACGCGGCGGCACGGGCCCAGCGCGAGCGATCGGGCCGACGGAGGCGGCGGGTAGATTCACGCAGGATTCCGATGCCCTGCCGCCAACGCGCCGTGCCAGCCATTGTCTGATGTGACCTCTGGCGAGGACCCGCGTGTGACACGCCGGCGCCGGCTGACCCTGGTCGCCATGTGCATCGCGCAGGGCATGACGTTGCTCGACGTCACGATCGTCAACACCGCGCTGCCGTCCATCCAGCGCGAGTTGCACATGACCGCGGGTCAGCTCGAGTGGGTGATCAGCGCCTACGCCCTTTCGCTGGCCGCCTTCATCCCTCTCGGGGGCGCGCTCGGCGACCGCTTCGGGCGGAAGCGCTTCTTCCTGGCGGGCATGGTCGTCTTCACGCTCGGCTCCGTCGCCTGCGCACTCTCGACCTCCGACGTGGCGCTCATCGGGTCACGGGGTCTCCAAGGTGTGGGTGGGGCCTTCATGTCGGCCCTGACGCTCGCCATCCTGACCGAGACCTATCCGGTGGAGCGTCGAGCCGGCGCTTTCGGCATGTGGGCGGCCATCTCCGGCCTCGGCTTCGGCCTCGGGCCGGTGGTCGGTGGAGCCCTCCTCTCGGTCTTCAGCTGGTCCTCGGTGTTCTGGGTCAACGTGCCGTTCGCCGTGGCCGGGTTCGTCATCGCCTACGTCGCCGTGACGGAGTCCCGCAACCCGGAAGGGCGCGCGCTCGACGTCGTCGGGATGATCGCCATCGCGCTCGGCCTCCTCGGCATCACCTTCGGGCTCATTGAGTCGTCCAGTCACCCGTGGGCCTCGCTCGACGTCGCGGGCCCGTTGGTGGTGGGCGTGATCCTGGTGGTCTTCTTCGTCCTCTGGGAGAGCCGGACGTCGTCGCCCATGCTCCCGCCGAGCTTGCTCCGGGCCCACAGCTTCGTCTCGGGCTGTGGCGTCTACCTGCTCACCTACCTGGCGCTGGCCGGGGTCATGTTCTACGTCACGCTGCTCTTTCAAAATGTCGAGGGTTGGTCACCGTTCCGGACCGGGCTGTCGTGGCTGTCCATGAACATCCCGTTCATCATCACCGCACAGTTCGCGGGCCGGCTCCGCCGCCGCTTCCAGCCCGTCGTGATTGTGGTGAGCGGCTGCCTTGCCGGCGCGGTCGGCGTCGCCGTCCTGGCGCTGCTGTCGGACACCACATCGTTCGCCGTGGCCTTCGTCGGCTACGTCTTCGTGGGGATCGGTTGGGGGACGCTGGTGCCCGGCGTCGTCAACGTCGCCATGCGCGATGTCCCGCCGGGTGTCGCCGGTGGCGCCTCGGGGCTGGTCAACGCAGCCCGGCAGGTCGGTACCTCGGTGGGGTTGGCCGTCCTCGGGACCATCGGGGTCCACGCCGCCACGACCTCCTGGGCGACACGCAGCGCGGGGGTGCCCGGAGCGGCGGCGCAGGCGCAGTACGTGGCCGGAGGACAGATCACCACCGTGACGCACGCCCTCGGGGCGCAGTACCGGTCCGATGCGGTCGCGGCATTCGTGTCGGGGTACCACCTCGCGTTGATCGTCGCCGCCGTGGCGACGCTCGCGGCGGCGGCCGTGGCTGCGGTGGGACTTCGTTCCGGGGCCGGCGCCGGCGCCGTCACGACGGCTCCGGCGGTCCGGGCCGCCAACCGTGGAAGGGGCGGACGCGCGGACCTGATGTGCCCCGGGCCGCGCCGCTCGGGGCGTCAGCCGGGAAGCGTGATGCGGCGCAGGACGCGCAAGCTGCCGCAGGCTCCGTCGTCGGTGAACTCGCCCGAGTCAAGGGCGGCGCAGTACAGCTCGTAGGGCGGGCGGCCGCCGTCGGCCGGGTCGGGGAACACGTCGTGGATGGCGAGCCAACCCCCGAGGGCCACGTGCGGTGACCAGCCCCGGAAGTCCGCCCACGCGGGCTCCTCGCCGTGCCCGCCGTCGATGAAGCAGAAGGCGAGCGGGCGGTCCCAGCGGGCCGCCAGGGTGGGGGAGTCGCCGACGATGCCGACCACGGATGACTCGAGTCCGGCCCGGGTGATGGTGCGGCGCCAATGCGGCAACGTGTCGAGGCGACCGATCTCCGGATCGACCAGATCCGGCTCGTGGTACTCCCATCCGGGCTGGTTCTCCTCCGAGCCGCGGTGGTGGTCGATGGAGAGGAGTGCGGCGCCGGTGGCCTCGGCTGCCGCGCCCAGGTACACCGTCGACTTCCCGCACCAGGCGCCGATCTCGACGAAGGTGGCGGGTGCGGCCGCCGTGAGGTCGGCCTGGCCGGCGCGCAGGGCGGCGGCGAACAGCGCCTCGCCCTCGTCGTCGGGCATGAACCCCCGTGTCTGACGGGCCGTCTCGAAGAGGTCCTGCACGCCGCGCCGAGTCGAGGGCGTCGTGGCCGGGCGAGATCCCTGTCATGAAGAGGTGGGTCGCGCCGGCCGCCCGGAGCGACGCGGACAGCCCGCCCCGCTCGCGGGAACCGAACGCCACGTTGACCCGGAGCCGCTCCACCGATTGAGCGACCCGGCGGGGTCCCGAGGTCAGTGGGTTGGCGTCGAGGAATGCGATGGCCTCCTCGGCGAATTCGGCATCGCCGCAGAGGGCCGGGACCGCCTCGACAATGCGAGGGGGGGCGTTCTTCGGGAAGCGCTCGAGCACGGCCCCCCAGTTCTCGGTCAGCCGGGTCCACACGGCCTGATTGCCGACGGGGTTCGCCAGGAGCGAGCCGATGACGGCGAACCCGTTCTGGCGTGCGGACCTCGGTCATGGCCAGGTCGAAGGTGCGGAGGCACAGGTCGATGTCGGGAAATCCGGCCAGAGCGCCGAGGGAGCGCATCTCCTCTTGGGGCGTCGATGCCGTCCGGTAGCGCTCCAGCAGCGCGTCGTAGTCGCCGGGCCGCAGCAGCTGCGACACGACGGCCAGCGTCGCCGACTCAATGTCGGGCGGGATCGGATCACCCGTCCCTCCGCCGATGGGAGAGGCGTCGAAACGCCGGGCCGCTTCGGCCGCGGACCTCGGGATCGGCGCCCACCGTCCCCATGAGGTTGATGGCGAGGGCGCGCAGCGTCGGCGTGCGGTCGCTCTCACCCGGAAGAGCGTCGAAGCCCAGTCGGCGGTGCGTGGGCCCCATGAGCGCCCGCACGGCCTGGTGGAGGGCTTCCTCCTGCGCGGCCGAGCGTGATCCGCTTGGTCAGGGCGAAGGCGTTGCCCACGGGGGACCAGGCGGCAGGCTCGGTCTCGTCCCCGAGTCGGGCGGCCAGGACCAGGAACTCCTCCAGCGTGGAGAGTCCGGCAAGGGTCGTGGCCCAGGTGTCGGCCAGCAGGTTGGCCCGCTCCAGCGGAGTCAGCTCGGACAGCTGCTCGGCCAGCGCGGTGCGATGCGCGGTCTCGTAGCCGACCCGGAAGATGCCCCAGCCGCCGGCGTTGACGACCGCCAGGCCTTGGCCCGCCTCGGCAATCGGCTCGGGCTCGACGTCGAGAACCAGGTGTCGCACAGCGCGTGCCCGGCTTCCCATCGGCCGGCAGCGCTCGCACCGCCACGGGTACGCGCCATTCCTTGCCGATGGACGAAGTGGCGCCGGGAGGCACCGGTCCGAGGGCGAAGGGTTGCTGGCTGAGCGCGCCGCCGTGCAGCGAGACCAGAGGGTGACCGCCCTGCAGTATGAACGTGTCCATGACATCGCGGACGGGCGCGCCGCTGGCGTCCTCGAGCGCATCCCAAAGGTCGGTCGTGACGGTGTTCGCGTAGGCGTGCGCCTTGAGGTAAGTCCGCACACCGTGGCGGAACACCTCGGGCCCGATGTGCTGCTCGAGCATGCGGAGTACGCCGCAGCCCTTCTCGTAGGTGAGCACGTCGAACATGCCTTCGGCCTCTTTGGGCGGCCCCACCGGGTACTCGATCGGGCGGGTCAGGTGGAGCGCGTCCACGGCCAGTGCGGCCTCGCGGGAGGGTGCGAAGCCGATCCAGCGGTCCCATGAAGGGCGGAAGGCGTCCACGCAGAGCGTCTCCATGAAGGTGGCGAAGGCCTCGTTGAGCCAGATGCCCTCCCACCAACCCATGGTCACGAGGTCGCCGAACCACATGTGCGCCAACTCGTGGGCGATGACGTCGGCGACACGTTCGAGCTCGGAGCGGGCCGCCTCGTCCGTGTCGACCAGGAGGGCGGTGTCCCGGAACGTGATGCAGCCCAAATTCTCCATCGCACCGGCGGCGAAGTCCGGAATGGCGACCAGGTCGACCTTTTCGCCGGGGTAAGGGATGTTGAAGTACTCGGTGAAGAAGCGCAACGCGAACGCGCCGACCTCCAGCGCGAACTCCGCCAGAGGGAGCTTGCCGGGGGTGCAGACCACCCGGAGCGGCACGCCGTCTACGTCGACGGTCTCGGTCATTTCGAGCTTGCCGATCACGAACGCCACCAGGTACGTCGACATCTTCATGGTCGGGGCGAACCGGATGCGCTGCTTGTCGCCGACCTTGTCGATCGCTGACGATCGGCGAGTTCGAGATGGCGTCGAGGTCTGGGTCGACGATCATCGTGACCTCGAAGACCGCCTTGCGGTCCGGCTCGTCGAAGCAGGGAAAGCAGCGCCGTGCGTCCACCGACTCGAACTGGGTGGTCGCCATGGTCTGGGTCTCACCATCGAGCCCGGTATAGGTGGACCGGTAGAAGCCGCGCAGCTTGTCGTTGAGGGTGCCGCTGAACCGGCAGCTGATGGTGCAGGGCCCCGGGGGCAGCAGGTCGGCGGGCTGGAACGTGACCTGCTCGAGCTCGTCGTTGAAGTGCACGCTGCACAGGACGGTCATGCCGTCCGCCGTCAGGACCTCGACGTCGCTGATCGCCAACTCGGCGCGCATTGAGCACGATTTCGTCGGCCGTGTCATGGACGATGGCGTCGATCCGCACCGTGCCCGAGAAGGTGGCCGTGGCGATGTCCGGCTCAATCTCAATGTGGTAGATCTCCGGCTCAATCGTCCGTGGCAGACGGAACGGTTCCGAGGCCGACGCGACGGATGACGTAGGTGCTGGAGGCATCCATGCAGGCTACCCGCGGTGCCGCGGGTAGGTTCTCGCTCCGTGCCCGCTCCGGAAGCCCCATCCGTCAACCAAGCCGAAAGCCACGACCTCGACGTGGTGGCCATCGGATCGCCGCTGCTCGACGTCATTGAGCTGGCGACCGACGAGCAGCTGGCCCGGGTCGGCCTGGAGAAAGGGTCGATGACGCTGGTGGACCTGGCGACCGCCAACGCCGTGCAGGAGTTCATGGGTGACCCCCGTTTCGTCTCCGGTGGGTCGGTCGCCAACACGACCGCCGGGATCGCCGTGCTGGGCGGCACCGCCGGCTTCGTCGGCGCCGTGGCCGACGACGAAGTGGGACGGACCTATACCGAGAACCTGCGGGCGGCCGGTGTCGAGTTCGAGCCGCACCTCAGCGAGTCGGCGGCCGCCGAAGGGCTGGGGACGGGACGCTGCGTCGTGCTCATCACCGCGGACGCCGACCGCACCATGGGGACCTACCTCGGGGCGGCGGGGACGCTGACGCCGGACGGTGTGCCGACGTCCTTCGTGGCCCGCGCCTCCATCGTCCTCCTCGAGGGCTATCTCTGGGACGTGCCGGCAGCCAAGGAAGCGATGCGCCACGCCGCCGCCACCGCCCATGCGGGGGAGGGATCGGTTGCACTGTCGCTGTCCGACCCCTTCTGCGTGGAGCGTCACAAGCGGGAGTTCCTCGATCTCCTGCTCGACGATGTGGACATCCTCCTCGGAAACGAGGAAGAGGTCACCATGCTCTTCGGGGTCAACTCGTACGAGGATGCGTTGACGGCGGCCGAGGAGACCGGACTGCTCGTCGTCATGACCCGGGGCGCCCAGGGCGCCACGGTCCTGACCGCCCGCGGGCCCGAGGAGGTCCCGGCCGCAGCTGTGGGCGAGGTCGTCGACACCACGGGCGCCGGGGACCTCTTCGCCGCGGGGCTCCTCTTCGGCCTGACGCACGGCCTGGGCCCCGTGGAGAGCACAAGGCTGGGCGGGCTGTGCGCCGCCGAGGTGATCTCGCACACCGGTGCCCGGCCCGAGGCCGACCTCAAGACGCTGGCGGCCGACGCCGGTCTTCTCCCGGGTTAGAGAGCGGCGTGAGCCTTTCCATCGGCATTGTCGGGCTGCCCAATGTGGGCAAGTCCACGTTGTTCAACGCCTTGACCAACAACGAGGTGCTGGCGGCCAACTACCCCTTCGCCACCATTGAGCCGAACGTCGGTGTCGTTGCCGTGCCGGACGCACGGCTGCAGCAACTGGCCGATCTGTACGACGGTGCGCCCGTTGTACCCGCCACGGTGACCTTCGTGGACATCGCGGGGCTCGTGCGCGGCGCCTCCCAGGGGGAGGGCCTGGGCAACCAGTTCCTGGCGGCCATCCGGGAGACCGACGCCATCTGCCAGGTGGTGCGCGCCTTTCACGACGACGACGTGGTCCACGTCGACGCCCGGGTGGATCCGGCGGGGGACATCGAGACCATCAACACCGAGCTGATCCTGGCCGACCTGCAGACGGTCGAGCAGCGGCTGCCGCGGCTGGCACGGGAGGCCAAGGGCGACCCGGCCCTGCGTCCGGTCGTCGAAGCGGTCACCGCCGCCGAAGCCATTCTCGGTGCCGGCCGCACCATCGCCGAGGCGGCGGCGAAGGGCGAGGTGGACGCGGCGCTGCTGCGCGAGCTCCACCTGTTGACGGCCAAGCCGTTCATTTACGTCTTCAACGTCGACGAGGGCGCGCTGGGCGACGCCGCGTTCGCGGCGGGCCTGGCCGAGAGCGTGCAGCCTGCTCCCGCCATCGTCCTGTGTGCGCAGATCGAGGCCGAGGTGGCAGGTCTCGACGCCGCTGATGCGGCGGAGCTCCTGCAGAGCTACGGCCAGGAGGAGTCAGGCCTCGAGCAGCTCGTCCACGTGGGCTTTGCCACACTCGGCCTGCAGACCTATCTGACCGCGGGCCCCAAAGAGGCGCGGGCGTGGACCATTCACGTCGGGGACACCGCACCCAAGGCGGCCGGGGTGATCCACACCGACTTCGAGCGTGGATTCATTAAGGCCGAGGTCATCAGCTTCGAGGACCTCATGGCGGCGGGGTCGGTCGCCGCCGCCCGCACCGCCGGGCGGGCGCGCATGGAGGGCAAGGACTACGTCATGCGCGACGGTGACGTCGTGGAGTTCCGCTTCAACACCTGATATCGAACAGAAGTCCAGGTAAACCGAGCGGGAGCGCGGGGTGCGTGGGCGAACCGCTTTCTCAGATACGGGTAGAGGGTGCCGTCCTGAGCGACCAGCGTGTAGCCGCCGCCGCCATTGGCGAACATGCCGGCGATCGGCGAGGAGAGTTGCTGACCTCCAGCGGATCCGAGGAACGGAGCGTCGCCGAAGGCGAACACCCCGCCATCAGCAGCGACCATCCAATAGCCGTCCCCGTCGGGTGTGTTGACGATCCCCTCGATCGGCGAGTTCAAATGGAGGCTTCCGAGTGATCCGTAGAACCGAGAGTCCCCGTAGTTGAAGACGCCACCGTCAGTGGCCACCAAGGTGTAACCCCCTCCGTCTTGGGTGACCGACATCCCAACGATGGGCTGGTTCAGCGGGATGCTTCCAGCCGACCCATAGAAGTTGGCGTCCCCGTAGTTGAAGATGCCGCCGTCGGAGGCGACCAGCCAGTAGCCGTTGCCGTCCGAAGTCGGCGTCATGCCCACGACTGGCTTGTTGAGGGGCAGTCCTGAGGCATCACCAAAGTTGTTCGCTGGCGGCCCCGACAGGTCACTCTCACCGAAGACGTGTCCCGTCGAATCCGCCACCCAGGCATTGCGCGAAAGGTCTTCATCGGCGGCTGGACCGAAGCAGTTGGTGCTGTCCATCCAGGCGGCGACGAGGTGGTCCGTTGTCTCGACCTCGTTGTCGTTGCCGATGATGAGCGGCTCGCCCGCTTGGGCATCGAACCCATATGCGACGTACGTCACCGGCACGTAGGGCCATCCCGTGAAATCGGGGACGATGATCCCCGGTTGGACCGATGCGTCGTAGGGGGTCCTCTGGTCGCCGCCAACGCTCGAGCAGTCGAGAGGGACGGTGTGAGGTGAGGCCCCGCTGGCGCCGGCGCCACCTACAGGAGCCACCAGCCCCAAAACCGCCGCCAATCCGACCACCATCGGAACCGCCCGCTTCAACATGATCGCCAACCCTCCATGCCCCTTTTGAACGCCCGTTTATAGCTGATTCGGTCGCGTCGTGTTCTGGAGGTGGCTTGAGGCGCCGAGCGCCGGCGGTGCCGGGATAGCGGCCGAGCAGCGTGTCCGCCGTGGCGGAATCGTCTCTGTTCACAGATTCCAGGCTGGAGTTCCGCTTCAACACCTGAACCGCTGGTGTCCGAGACCCGGCGCCAGTGTTGGCGAGGGAGTGCCCCAGGGACTTCGGCGCGAGCTACCGCGGCAAGTTCCGAATGGGTGTCGTCAAGGGGCACTCCCTCGCCCTTTCGACTTTCCTTGTTGGTCCTCGCCAAACTCACCCGAACGGGTGAGTTTTTGGCCCGGCCCGGCCGGGTAGTTCGGTGGTCGAGGATGCCCAACCCGCCAGGGAGGATGGCATCAGCCTGGCGCCCCCTTCGGGGCGCCGGGTCGCGTCGGGGCTCGGGACTGCGTTGTTTACGGCAGGGCAGCTCCACACTGTTGCGTATGGACCACCCTTCCGGCTGATCCTCGACGTCGAGGACGCGGGCGTCGCTCAGCCGTTGCGCGTTGCCGTTCGCGTTCCCATTGGCATTGGACGGGGTGACGGCGAACGACGTGGTGATCTGCTGCCCCTTGGCGTCGAGCACGTACCAGAGACCGCCGTCCTGGTCGATGGCCTGCCCCATGACCACGCCGGGCGAGACGTCGCCGTTGTAGGTGTAGAGGGGGTGGCCGCCGTAGGAGAGCTGGGTCGAGCCGTCCGGCCGGCGGAGCGTGCCCACGAGCGCGCGGTCGACGCCCTTGGCCGACGCGCACCGCGCCGCTGTCGATGAGCGGCGGCCAGTCGAAGACGCAGCCGTCGTTGAGACAGGCACTGTGCGTCGGCGTGTCGGGGACGAAGTCGTACAGCGTGTCGCCGCCCCCCGTGGCGAGGATCGGGCCGGCGGGGGAGTGCTGCAGCGTCAGGGTGAGCGAGCTGTCCGTGGTCGGCGGGGACGACAGCGTGGTCACGCCGTCACCGGCACAGGCGGCTGAGCAGCAGGGCCAGGCCGGCCAGTGCTGCCGGAACGACCAGGGTGGAACGGCGCAGCCGGCTGCCCATCAGGAACTGGGAACCGGGATGCTCGTGCCGAGCAGCCAACCGATCGCACCGAGGGCGTCGGCCGTGGTCCAGTTCGGTCCCTGGGGGTTCTGCAGGTCGTGCAGGCCGCCGTCATTGAGGAGCCCGCGGAGCTTCGCGTTCGAGCGCGCCCTTCTCGTCCGGCGCCGAGGCGTTGACGAAGCGCTCGTGCCCGGACTGGTTGATGAGGATGTAGCCGTCCGTGTGGTCCACGTCGTAGGTCAGGGGCTGGCCCGTCCACCAGTCCGTCTTGGGCGGCTGCTCCTCGGGCACGATCTGGTAGTCGACGCCGAAAGGCTTCCAGAAGGCGGCGATGGCGCTGGGCGTCCCCGTCCAGAGGTCCCAGTCGGCGCCGAACTCCTTCTGGTACGCGGCCAGCCGTGCCACCGAGTCGCGGCCCGGGTCGACGGTGGCCTCCACGAAGACGACCCGGTCGGCCAGGCCCGGCGGCGCGCAGGTCGCGCTGCAGCGTGATGAAGGCGCCGGTGACGAGCGGGCACTCGTCCTGGCACAGCGACAGGAACGGCGCCAGCACGACGACCTTGCCGCGCAGGCCGGCCAGCGTCACGACATGCCCCTGCTGGTTGAGCAGCGCCACCGTCTGCGGCGTCGGTTGATTGAGGACCAGCCCCTCGTTCGCCGGCGGCGCGCCGGGCGCGGAGGAGCCACAGGCGGCGAGCAGCACGCCGAGTGCGAGGGCGACGGCGAGAACGGTGGATGGGGCCCGGTGCCGAGCGAAGCGGGTCAGGCGTCGTCCTCCCCGGGAGGCAGGAACGTGAAGGGCAGATCGGCCAGTGCGATCAGCCTGGAGGCGATGAAGCGGGCCAGGTCGTCGAAGACCGGGACGAGCAACGACGGCTCCTCGAGCTGCTGTTCGCTGAAGCGGAGCGAGCCCTCGTAGGTCGCCTCGGCCGCCCAGCGCGTCGGGCTGTCCGGCTCGTCCAGAGGGGTGTGCTCGGTCTGCACCTGCTCAATGGTCGTGGCAGTGCGGATCAGGACAGCCGGCTCGCCCAAGCGGCCCGGTGGGCGGCAGGGCCGTCATGACCTTCTCCGTGTCGGGCGCCTCGGCCATGCGCTGCACCCGCAGCGCGACCTCGATCACGACCTCGGGCAGCTCGTCGGGTGGCTCGCCGATCGACCAGCTGCGGTACGAGGTCTGGCTCCACGTGGGCCAGTCGAGCGAAATGTCGGCCCGCACCCGGGGCGGCTGCTCCTCACCCGGAAGGCTGTAGGAGGTCTCCCAGGACACGTCGCCCAGGAAGACGTCGACCTGGAAGCGCTCCTCCACGGCCTGGCGCTGCAGGAGCGCACGGTCGCAGCAGGAACGGACGGTGCCGATGAGGTCGACGAGGAGATGATCGAGCACGCCGCACGAGGATAGGCCCGCCAGGGCGACCCCCGGCCTCGCCCGTCAGGCCCGGCCCGGTGGGCGACGGCTGTTACCGTCGGGCTGATGGGCGAAGCGTCGCTGTGGCTCGAGCGCAGGGTGATCGCCTACGCGGATCAGGGTGGGGCCTGGGAGTCCCCGTCTTCCACCCTGCACGCCATCGACCACGCGCTCGAGGCCGGCGCCACGGGTATTGAGCTCGATGTCCACGCCACGGCGGACGGGGAGCTGGTGGTGTGCCACGACGCCACCGTCGACCGCACCACCGCCGCCCAGGGCACCATTGCGTCGTTCACGCTGGCGCAGCTCCGGGCCATGGACTTCTCGTACTGGTGGATCCCCGGCGCCGATGTCACGCCGGGGCGTCCCGCTGCCGAGTACCCCTTCCGCGGCCGGGCGCCGGGCGATCCGACCTTCGGCATCGCCACCCTGCGCGAGGTCCTCGAGCGCTACCCCGGGGTGGTCCTGAACCTCGACATTAAGCAGACGGCGCCCGTGGTGGCGCCCTACGAGGAATCCCTGGCCCGGCTGCTGGCCGAGTACGGCCGCACCGACGACCTGATCGTGGCCTCGTTCCTCGACCCCGCCACCGATGCCTTCCGCACCTTCGCACCGGACGTGCCGACCTCGGCGGGGACCATGGCGACGGCCGCGGCCTGGCAGGCGGTGCAGGCGGGCGAGGACCTGCCCGAGAGCCCGGCGGTGGCGTTCCAGGTGCCCGAGCGCCAGGGTGACCTGGTGATCGTCGACGAGGCCTTCGTGGCGGCGGCGCACCGCGCCGGCAAGGCGGTCCACGTGTGGACGGTCAACGACGCCGATTCCATGCAGCGCCTGCTCGGCCTCGGGGTGGACGGCATCATTTCGGACGTGCCCACCACGCTGTGCAGCGTGATCGGCTCAGCGGGAGTTGCCTGGAACGAAACGTGAGGCTGCGGGCGGTCCGGAGGACGCGCCCGGCCTGCAGGACAGCGTCAGCCGCGGCCGCAGTTCGGCTTCTTGCCGTGGTTGGCCTTCTTCTTCTTCCTGAGCTTGCGCTTGACGGTTCGCTTCGACATGAGGCGAACATGCTAGACGGAATACGACCAGGCGGTCCGGTAGCCTCAAGCGGATGCGGTCCGGATGGCTGCTGCGGGACGGCGATGTGGTGTGCGCGCTCGAGCTGGCCGACTCGCCAGCCGAGCGCGGCGCGCTGCGCGGCCGGCCCGGCTGCGAGGGGGCCCTGCACACCGAACCCGCCCGCACCGTCCACACCGCCGGCATGAAATTCCCCGTTGACGTGGCCTTTCTCTCCACGGACCTCACCGTGGTGCGGCTGACCCGGCTGAAGCCATGGCGGATGGCCATGGGGGGGCCGAAGGCCCGCAGTGCCGTGCAGACCGAGGCCGGGTCCTTCGAGCGCTGGGGCGTGCGGGTGGGCGATCAGCTCGAGGTACGCGAGGTCCCCGACACAGTGCGAACGGTGCCGCCCGCGGCACGGCATGAGCGAGGAGCGGCGCGGCCGGCTCGTCCTGGTGGCCACGCCGATCGGGAACCTCGGTGATCTGTCGCCCCGTGCGCGCGAGGTGCTGGCGACGGCCGACCTGATCTGCTGCGAGGACACGCGGCGCACCCGGGCCCTGCTGTCCGCCTGCGGGATCACGGCCAAGGGGCCCAAGGGCGACCGGCTCCTGTCGCTCCACGGCCACAACGAGGCCTCCAGGGTCGACCGGGTCGCCGCCGCCGTGGCGGCGGGGGACACCGTCGCGGTGGTCAGCGACGCCGGCACGCCCGGGGTGTCGGACCCGGGGGCCTGGTTGGCGGCGGAGGTCGCCGCCGCCGGCGAGACGGTGAGCACCGTGCCCGGGCCCTCGTCCGTCCTCGGCGCGCTGGTGGTGAGCGGCCTGCCGACCGAGCGCTTCTGTGTCGAGGGATTCCTGCCCCGCAAAGGGCCCGAACGCCGGCGCCGCATCGGCGCGCTCTTGGCCGACGCCCGCACCACGGTGGTGCTCGAGGCGCCGAGCCGGGTGGCGGCGACGCTGGCCGAGCTGGCGTCCGCCGACGGGGCGCGCCCGGCCGCGGTGGTGCGCGAGCTCACCAAAGTGCACGAGGAGGTCTGGCGCGGCACGCTGGCCGAGGCGGCCGCCGTGTTCGCGGCGCGCCAGGTGCGCGGCGAGGTCGTCCTGGTGATCGGTGGCGCCCCGGCGCCGGAGCCGGCCGGCGAGGAAGCGGTGGAGGGCGCGGTCCGGGCCGCGCTCGACGACGACCCGTCGGCGGGCCCGCGCCAGGTGGCCGAGCTCGTGGCCGCCGCGCTCGGCGTGCCCGCGGCGGCGGGCCTACGAGGCCGCGCTGCGCGTACGGCAGGACCCCGGCGGCGACGGGGGCACGTCGGGCCCTCGTTGAGCGCGCCGGTACGCTACCGGCGGTGCCCCCCTACTACCTGACCACTCCGATCTACTACGTCAACGACGCGCCACACGTGGGCACGGCGTACACGACGGTCAACGCCGACGCCCTGGCCCGTTGGCATCGCCTGCTGGGCGACGACGTCTGGTTCATGACGGGGACCGACGAGCACGGCGCCAAAATCGTGGAGGCGGCCGAGGCGAACGGCACGACGCCCCAGGAGTGGACGGACCGCACCTCGGCGCGCTTCGTGGAGGCTTGGCGGCGTCTCGACATCTCCAACGACGACTTCATCCGCACGACCGAGCCGCGTCACTACGCGGTGGTCCAGCAGTTCCTGCAGCGCATTTACGACAACGGGTTCATCCGGCTCGGCTCGTACTCGGGCCTCTACTGCGTCTCGTGCGAGGACTACTACCTGGAGGACCAGCTCGTGGACGGCAAGTGCCCGGTCCACGGCCGCGCCGTCATTGAGATGAAGGAGGACAACTACTTCTTCAAGCTCAGCGAGTTCGAGGACCGCCTGCTCGACTACTACGACAGCCACCCCGACTTCGTCCGCCCGACCACCAAGCGCAACGAGGCCCTCGGCTTCATTCGCAGCGGCCTGCGTGACGTGTCGATCACCCGCACCTCCTTCACCTGGGGCGTGCCGGTGCCGTGGGACAGCGGCCACGTCTTCTACGTCTGGTACGACGCGCTCATCAACTACCTGACGGTCGCCGGGTACGGCGGCGATCCCGCCGTGTTCGAGCCGCGCTGGGCCGCCGCCCACCACCTCATCGGCAAGGACATCCTCAAGTTCCACTGCGTCTGGTGGCCGGCCATGTGCATGGCGGCCGACCTGGCGCCACCTGAAGAGATCTTCGTGCACGGCTACCTGCTGATGGGCGGGCAGAAGCTCGGCAAGACGATGATCGCCTCGGGTCTGGCCGGCGGTGAGGGCGCCGAGGCGCTCAAGATCACCGACGTGTCGCCCCTGGCGCTGGCCGACGACTTCGGCGTCGACCCGCTGCGCTACCACCTCCTGCGCGAGGTGGCGCTGGGCGGCGACGGCGACTTCTCCTACGAGGGCATCGTGGCGCGCTACAACGCAGACCTGGCCAACAATCTCGGCAACCTGGTGTCGCGCGTCACCACCGTCGTCACCTCGAAGTGCGCCGGCGTCGGGCCCGCCTGCAACCCGGCCAGCGAACTGGGCCTGGTGGCGGCCGGGCGTGCTGGAGTCGGCCACGGCGGCCTGGGCCCGCTGGGCGCCGCACGAGGCGCTCGAGGAGACATGGCGGCTGATCGGCGCCGCGAACGCCGAGCTCGAGTCGGCCGAGCCGTGGAAGATGGAGCCCGGGCCCGACGTCGATGCCGTCCTGGGCGACGCGCTGGAAGTGCTGCGGATCGTCGCGGTCCTCATTGCGCCGGCCATGCCGTCGACCGCCGTCGAGGTCTGGCGCCGCATCGGCATGGTGGGCGACCCCTCGACCGCCACGGTTCCGCAGAGTGCGCGCTGGGGCGGGTACGAAGGTGGCGTGGCCGTCGTGAAGGGGGATCCTCTCTTCCCGCGCCGGAAGGGCTGATCGTGAGCGGTTGGTTCGACTCGCACTGCCACGTGCAGGAGGAGTACCTCCCCGACGATCCCGTGGAGGGGACCGACCTGGCGCCTGTCATGGCCCGGGCGGCACAGGCCGGGATCACGCGCATGGTCTGCATCGGCACGGGCAGCACCACCTCGGTGCAGGCGGTGGCAGTGGCCCGGGCCACCGCCCGGGCGGGTGCGGTGCCAAGGGCATGGGCGTCCATCGGGCTGCACCCCCACGAGGCGAGCGAGGGTGTCGACGAGGTGGCCGCCCTGTTGGCGCGCGAACTGGAGGCGCACGACGGTGCCGTGGTGGCGGTCGGGGAGTGCGGGCTGGACTACTTCTATGAACATTCTCCGCGCGACACGCAACGCAATGCTTTCGCGGCGCAGATTGCGTTGGCGCACGCGCACGACTTGGCGCTCGTGATCCACGCGCGCGACGCGTGGCCCGATCTGTTCGACGTGTTGGACGCCGAAGGCGTGCCCGAACGCACCGTGCTGCACTGCTTCACAGGTGGTCCCGACGAGGTCGAGCGTTGCCTGCGGGCGGGCATGTACGTGTCGTTCAGCGGCATCGTGACGTTCAAGAACGCGACCGATGTTCGCGAGGCGGCGGCGCGCTGCCCGCTCGACCGTTTGCTGGTCGAAACCGACAGTCCGTTCCTCGCCCCGGTGCCGCACCGAGGGCGCACCAACGAGCCGGCATACCTGCCGTTCGTCGGCGACGCCATCGCCGCCGTGAAGGGCTGCACGGTCGACGAGGTGAGAGAGCGCAGCGCCGCCGCGGCCGCCATGGTGTTTTCCACAGGGGGCTAAACCTCCTGCTGTTGTGCGTAATACGAGAACCTTGTGACCTGGGTGTTTGACATTGAATTCGAGGAGAAACTGCGGGTGAGCAGGGAGTTCATCTAAATATCGCGAACCGCAGGGTGCGTGACCTGGGAAAAGAGCGCGCGAAAAGGTTTCGTTCGTTTTCGGGTTTGCGTGGTCCTCGTTTGGTTATCTAACTTCTCCAGAATCCCCTCGCCACTCGTGTGTCGGCGCGGGTGCACTGAGTCGCCGGAGAAGGGTGGAGCCCTGCGGAACCAGAGCACTGGGGGGAGGCGCCTCGGCGTAGCTGCAGTCATTTGCGGCACGTTGTTCGGTTTGCCTCTCCTGTTGTTGCAAAGCGCGTCAGCGCACGGATCGCGGTCACAGGCCGCGGCACGGAGCGCGCACGGGACCCAGTCGCACGTGGTGCATCCGTCTGCACGCAGCGGTGTGAACCTGCCGTCGAACCTCGTCGCGTACCAAGCGCCGAACACGACGACGTCGACGACCGCGCCGGCAACGACGACCACCACCGCAGCACCGACCACGACGACGACGGAGCCGCCGACAACGACGACGACCGCGCCGCCGCCACCGCCACCGACCACGACGACGACCACCGCGCCGCCGCCACCGCCCGCGCCGACGGCCAGCGAAGGTGGTGAGGCCACGTGGTACGCGGCCGCACCGGCGGGATACTGCGCCAGCCCGACGCTGCCGTTCGGCACGGTGCTCACGGTGGTGAACAACGCGACGGGTGCCTCCACCGAATGCACGGTGGACGACCGTGAAGCCGCGGGCTACCCGCGGGTGGTCGACATGTCGCCTTCGGGCTTCTCACAGATCGGCGACCTCAGCCAGGGAGTGGTGGACGTCACAATCTCCTGGTGACACTTTCCGGTGCCGACATCGCACAGCTGCTGTCGGCGCACGGTCTCCAGCCCAGCCGGGCCCTCGGGCAGAACTTCGTCGCTGACCCCAACACGGTCCGCCGCATTGCGCGCCTGTCGGGTGCCGGCCCCGGTGCCCACGTGCTCGAGATCGGGGCGGGACTGGGCTCCTTGACCCTGGCCCTGGCCGAGACGGGCGCCGACGTGGTGGCGGTCGAGACCGATCGCCATCTGGTGCCGGTCCTGCGCCAGGTCGTCGCGAGACGCCGGGGTGGAGATCGTCGAGGGTGACGCCCTCGAGCTCGACCTGGCCGGGCTCCTGGCCGACCGGAGCCCCGATCCGTGGAGCCTGGTGGCCAACCTGCCGTACAACGTGGCCACGCCGCTGGTGCTCAGGGTCCTGGTGGAGGTGCCGGCGGTGACCCGCCTGCTGGTCATGGTGCAACGGGAGGTGGGGGAGCGCATGGCCGCCGCGGCCGGCGAGGACCCCTACGGGGCGGTGTCGGTCCGGATCGCCTATTTCGCCCGGGCCGAGGTGGTGGGCCGGGTGCCCGCCGCCGTCTTCATCCCGCGGCCCCGGGTCGAGTCGGTGCTGGTCCGGCTGGAGCGCCGCCCCGAACCCGCCGTGGACCCCGCCCTGGTCTCCTACGACCGGCTCAACGCCGTGGTCCGGGCCGGCTTCGCCCAGCGCCGCAAAATGCTGCGCCGCTCCCTGGCCGGCGTGGTCGAGCCCGCCGCCTTCGAACGGGCGGGCGTCCGGCCCGACGCCCGGGCCGAGGAGCTCGATGTGGCGGCCTGGGGCAGGCTGGCGGCCCTATGACCAGCGATCGGCCCGGTGACCGGCGATCCGGTGGTCACCCTGGTGGCCCCGGCCAAGCTGACCGTGTCGCTCCAGGTGACGGGCGTGCGGGCCGACGGCTACCACGAGCTGGACGCCGAAATGGTCACGCTCGACCTGGCCGACGAACTCGTGCTCGACCCGGCGGGGTCTGGTCTGACCGTGGAGCTCGGACCGGGCGTGCGGGCCGAGGGGCTCCCCGGCCGCGGCCAGAACCTGGTGGAGCGAGCGCTGGAGGCCTGTGGCCGCAGCGCTGGCGTCCGGCTGACCAAGCGGATTCCGCTGGGCGGCGGATTGGGCGGCGGCTCGGCGGACGCCGGTGCGGTCCTGCGCTGGGCCGGGTGCGCCGACCCCGAGGTGGCGGTCACACTGGGGGCGGACGTGCCGTTCTGCCTGGTCGGCGGGCGGGCCCGCGTCCGGGGGGTGGGCGAGCAGGTGACGCCGTTGCCGTTCGAACCACGCCGGTACGTGCTGCTCCTGCCGCCCTTCGGCGTGGACACGGCCCAGGTCTACCGGGCGTGGGACGAGGATCCCCGGCACGACGGGCCCAATGCGCTCACGGCGGCGGCGCTGGTCGTCGAGCCCCGCCTGGCGGCCTGGCGCGACGCCCTCGGCGCCTGGGCCGGGACGGCTCCGGTGCTGGCCGGCAGCGGCTCGACCTGGTTCGTGGAAGCCGACGCGGGGGTCGCAGCCGGCGACGGAGGCAATGGCGCGGACGGGCCCGACGAGCTGCGCGTCGGGGCGGAGTCGGGGCGGTTGGTGCGCGCCCGCACCGTGCCGGCGGGCTGGGAAGGGGACTGAAAGGGAGAGCGGGAGCGGGCGGCGGAAGTTACTTGCCGGCCCGGCGCTGCCACCGGGTGGCCTTCAGCATCTTCTTGTGCTTCTTCTTGCGCATCCGCTTGCGGCGCTTCTTAATCAGTGATCCCATGTCGTGCGGCAGGCTAGCGGTCTCCGCGGTCGACTGCCAGGTCGGCCCGGCTCGAGGAGGCAGGCATGGGCTTCGAGATCGTCCGGCTCGACCACGTGCAACTGGCCATGCCCGCCGGGGCGGGAAGACGAGGCGGAGGCGTTCTACGCCGGGACTGCTCGGGCTGACCCGCAAGCCCAAGCCCGAACCCATGGCGTCGCGCGGCGGCTGCTGGTTCGAGTCGGGCCCTGTGGCGGTGCACCTCGGCGTGGAGGAGGAATTCCGCCCGGCCCGCAAGGCCCATCCCGCCTTGGCGGTGCGTGACCTGCCTGCGCTGGAGGCAGTGCTGCGGGGCGCAGGGGTGTCGGTACGGCCGAATCCCGACGCCGCGCCCGGACGCGGTGCCTACGTCGACGATCCCTTCGGCAACCGGATCGAGCTCGTCGCCGCAGACTGAGCTGAAGCGCGGACTGCACCCGCTGGAGCGCAGCGCATGACGCGCCGAGCAGTGCGACCGGCAAGATGGAGGCGCCGGCAGGGACGGAGGCGGACCGTCCCCACCGGCGACGCCGGCGGCGGGAGGGGACTCCACGCCTTGGCGGGAGGGGGACTCCACGCCACCGGGGATGCTGCGAGCAAAGTCTGCGCCCCGCACCTGGGCGGCAGGTTGGCGCCCCATAAGAACGGGCGAAGAATGGTGCCTCAGTGGTCGGTGGAGCGCCCCGGCGCGGCGCCGATCTCCGGCGCCTTCCCGGTGGGCGGGAGGACCCCGGCCGCCCCATCGGCTCCGACCCCTGCATCCCCTGCAGCCCCGGCCACGTCTGTCGCCACGGCCGACCCGGCAACGTCGGCCACTCCCGGCCCTGCCACCGTCGGCAGGTGCATCGTCATGCGGGCCCCGCCCCGCGGGTCGTTCTCCGCCACAATCGTCCCCCCTTCGGCCTTGACGACCTGCGCCACGATGGCCAGGCCCAGACCCGAGCCCGGCAGGCCGCGGGCCGCCGGCGAGCGGTAGAAGCGGTCGAAGATGTGCGGGAGGTCGCCTTCGGCGATGCCGGGCCCGTGGTCACGCACGACGACCGTGCCGTCGTGGCACTCGACCGCAACCGCCTCGCCGGCCGGGCTCCACTTGCGGGCGTTGTCGAGCAGGTTGCCGACGGCGCGCCGCAGCCCGTCGTCGCTGCCCACGACCCAGCAGGGCGACGCCTCGAGCTCGAAGTGGACGTCCTCGGCCCGACCGTGCGTGTTCTGCACGGCCACCTCGTCGCGCACCAGCAGGTCGAGCCGGAGCGGCTCCCGGGACGCCGGGCCGCGGTCACCCCGGGCCAGCTCGGCCAGGTCCCCCACAATGTCGGTCAGCTCCTGCAGCTGCACCAGGACGTCGTCGACCAGGACGGAACGGTCCTCGGCACTGAGCTCTTCGACCCGGCGGATCACCTCGAGATTGGTGCGCAGGCTGGTGAGCGGCGTGCGCAGCTCGTGCGAGGCGTCGAGCACCAGCTGGCTCTGGGCGCGCCGCGGACGACTCGAGCGCCTCGAGGAGGCGGTTGAAGGTGCGTCGGAGGCGGCCGAGCTCGTCGGGGCGGCCCGGCGGGAGCCGGCGCGTCACGTCGGTCGTCTCGGCCAGGTCCTCGACCGTGTCGGTGAGCGAGTTGAGCGGGACCAGCGCGGTCCGGGCCACCAGCCAACCCGAGGGCGATGGCCAGCACCACCCCGGCGAAGGCCACCGCGCCCAGCAGCAGCGCCAGCTTCTTCAGCTGCGAGTCGACGTTGAGGAGCGTGGCGATCTGCAGTGCGCCGCCGGACCCCAGGATGCCGTCCTGCACGCTGCGTGCCCGGCGGCAGATGCTCGACGTACTCGCGCATCTCGTTCCCGTCCACGACCACCGTGGTGAAGAACGACGGGCGCCAGGCCGACGGCGACCAGCCGCACCTGCCCGGTCACCGGGAGGCCGCCCCCAGAGACGACGCCGCCCGTGGTGTCGATCACCTGGCCGAGCGTGGCGGTGGTGGAGCCGATCTCCTGGCCTGCGAGGAGCTTCTCCGCCGCCGTCTGCAGCGAGCTGTCGGCCGCGTTCAGCAGCGTGTGACGCGCCACCAGGAAGGAACCGAGCGAGGCGGCGAGCACCGCGACCACGACGGCGACGGTCGTCGCCAGGACGAGGCGGGTGCGGAAGGTCACGTGTCCCGCAGGACGTAGCCGACGCCGCGCACCGTCTGAATGCAGCGCGGCTCGCCACCCTCCTCGAGCTTGCGACGGAGATACCCGACGTAGACCGCCAGGGAGTTGGTCCCCGAGTCGAAGTCGAAGCCCCATACCCGGTTCAGCAGCACCTCTCGGGTGAGGACCTGGCGCGGGTGGCGCAGGAACATCTCGAGGAGGTCGAACTCGATGCGGGTGAGGGTGAAGCTCCGTTCACCGCGCTGACCTTCGCGCGTGGAGAGGTCGAGCATCAGGTCACCCACCCGCAGCAGGCCGCCCTCGCCCTCGAAGCGGCGGCGCAGCAGGGCGCGCAGGCGGGCCAGCAGCTCGGCCAGCGCGTAGGGCTTGACCAGGTAGTCGTCGGCACCGGCATCGAGCCCCTGCACGCGGTCGTCGACGGCGTCACGCGCCGTGAGCATCAGGACGGGCGTGTCGTCGCCGGCGCTGCGCATGCGCCGGCACACCGTCAGCCCGTCGATGTCGGGCAGGCCCAGGTCGAGGATGAGCGCGTCGGGGGGAGCCTGGGCCAGGGCCTCGAGCGCCTCCCCACCGGAGGGAACGCCCACGACGTCATAGCCCTCGAGCCGGAGAGCACGGTCGATCGACCGGCGGACCGCGGGGTCGTCGTCCACCACCAGGATGCGCACGACTACAGAACCTACCGCCGCGCCTCGGCCGGGCACGGCCTTGTCGCGTGTCTAACCTGAGGGCGGCGCCCGCCACGGTCCGGGGTAGTTCAATCGGCAGAACGTCGGCCTTTGGAGCCGGATGTTGGAGGTTCGAGCCCTCCCCCCGGAGCCCCACCTCCGCCAGACCGTCCCCGAAGGCGGTGCCCGGAGATCGCGTCAGCGGCCGGCGGCCTTGTCCTTCTCGGCCAGCTGGGCCAGGTAGTCGTTGTAGGCCGCCATCTCGGCGTCCTCCTTCAGCTCCTCGGGCGTCTCCGGCGCCGGCGGTGCGTGGCCGGCGGCGGCCGCGTCCTGGCCGCCGGGATCGGCTGCGGCGGTGTCGCCCGGCGACCCGTCCGGGGCCGCCTCGTGGACGAAGCGCCACCACATGTAGACGGCGTAGGCCGCGAAGAGCGGCCACTCGAAGACGTAGGCCCAACTGAGGCTGTTGCCGCCGAGCGCCCGGCTGATCTGCCACAGGCAGAGCGCCAGGAAGGCCGGCACCACAATGAGGATGACGACGTGGAGCTTCACGGCGCGGCGCGAGAACCAGACCTTCTTGTCCATCAGCGCGTCACCGGCGTGAAGAGGAAGTCGTCGAGAGATGCGCGGCCAGCTCCAGCGGCCGGTCGCCCTGCACGCTGTGGCCCGCCCCCTCGACGCCGATGACCGTCGCGGTGGGCTGGCGCCGCAGCAGCTCGGCCACGTCCTCGTCGTCGACCACGGACCAGGCCAGGCCGCGCACGAGCAGCAGCGGGACGGTGAGCCCCGAGACGGCCTCCCACAGGTCGCCGAACTCGGGGTGCGCGGCGGGACCGGACGGCTCGGTGCGGAAGCGGGCGTAGCGCCAGACCCAGCTGCCGTCCTCGCGCTGGACGGCGTTGTGCAGGATGCCCCGGCGCAGCGACGACTCCGAGCGGCCCGGGTTGTGCTCAATGGTGCGGGCCAGCAGCTCGTCGAAGCTGTCGAAGCTGGCCGGCCCGTTGATGAAGTTGGTGATCGGCGCCGCCTTCTCGGCGTTCACGCCCGGCGTGACGTCGACCAGCACCAGGGCGCGCACGAGCTCGGGGGCGTGGGCGGCCAGGGCGAGGGAGGAGACGCCGCCCAGCGACATGCCGACGACGCCGCGGGCCTCGGGCGCGAGCTCGGCGATCACCGTGGCCAGGTCGCGCCCGTTGCTGACGGCCGAGACGGAGCCGTCGAGCCCGCCGTCGGAGTGGCCGTGCCCGGGCAGGTCGACGGCCAGCAGCGGCCGGCCCAGCGCCAGGGCCACCGTGTCCCAGGTGTGGGCGTTCTGCGCCCCGCCGTGCACCAGCACGAGCTCGGGCGGGCCGCTGCCCCAGACCAGGCTCGACACCGCCCGGCCCGGCGAGACCTCGACGTCGACCCGCCGCACCGTCGGGCGGCCCGTCGTAGGGCAGGCCGTACTCGGCGGCGTTCTCGTGGAACAGCCCGAACTCGTCGTAGGGCACCAATTCCGGCACGCCCACGAGTGTCCCATACGCACGCCGGGCATTCCGGCGGGCTAAGAATGCCGCGATGCCCGAGCGCCGCCTTTCCGCCGTCGTCCTGGCCGCCGGGGAGGGGACGCGGATGCGCTCCGAGCGCCCCAAGCCCCTGCACCTCCTGTGTGGGCGCCCGATGATTCTGCACGTGCTCGACGCCATGGCCGAGGTCGACGTGCGCCGGGTCGTCGTCGTGGTGGGCCACCGGGCCGAATGGGTCACCAAGACCCTGGTGCAGCACGCGCCGCCGACCATGGAGATCGAGTTCGTGGAGCAGCTGACCCGGACCGGGACCGGCGACGCCCTGGCCGTCGGGCTGACCGGGCTGCCCGACGACGATGACGACGAGGTCGAGGACGTGGTGGTCCTCCCCGGCGACACGCCGCTGCTGCGCCCCCAGACGCTGGCCGCGCTGGTGCGGGCCCACCGGGCCGAGGACGCCGGCGCCACCCTGCTCACGGCCGTGGTCGAGAACCCGCTCGGGTACGGCCGGGTCGTGCACGGCAAGGACGGGAACGTCATCCGGGTGGTCGAGGAGGCCGACGCCACCGAGGAGGAGAAGAGCATCGACGAGGTCAACACCTCCATCTACTGCTTCCGCCGCAGCATTCTGGCGCCGACCCTGCGCCGCCTCAGCCCGGCCAACGCCCAGGGCGAGTACTACCTGACCGACGCCATCGGCGTCCTGAGCAGCGCCGGCTACGCGCGTGCGCTCCCTGGTGCTGCCCGACTCCATGGAGGCGGCGGGGGTCAACGACCGGGCCCAGCTGGCCGTGGCCGAGGCCGAGCTGCGCGACCGCATCAACGAGCGCTGGATGCGCCGCGGCGTCACCATGTGGGACCCCGAGCGCACCTACGTCGACGCCGAGGTCCACCTGGAGGCCGACGTCTCCCTGCTGCCCGGGGTCATCCTGCGCGGCAACTGCGTCGTCGGCGCGGGGGCCGAGATCGGGCCCAACAGCGTGCTGACCGACACCAGCGTCGGCGACGGGCGCCGTGGTGGCGGCGAGCGTCTGCACCCTGGCCACCATCGGCGCCGGGGCGCGCATCGGTCCCTACAGCGTGCTGGAGCCCGGGGCCGAGGTGGCGGCCGGGGCCGAGCTGGCGCCCCACTCGGTGGTCGCCGGGCCCGAGGGCTGAGCCGCCGGTTGACCGCAGGCTGAACGGGCCGAACGGCCCGGCGACGCGGCGCGGCGGTGGCGCAGTAGCGTTGGTGGCGTGGAGTTGATCCCCCGGCGTCGCCTCGAGCTGATCTCCGGGCGGGCGCACCCGACCCTGGCCCGTGACATCGCGGCGCACCTCGGCGTCGAGCTGGGTGAGGCGAACCTGCGCGAGTTCGCCAACGGCGAGATCTACTGCAAGTACGACATCTCCATCCGCGGCTGTGACGTCTTCATCGTGCAGACGCACGCCAGCCCCGTGAACGACTCGCTGATGGAGCACCTCATCATGATCGACGCCGCCAAGCGCGCCTCGGCCAAGCGCATCACCGCGGTCTGCCCCTACTACGGCTACTCGCGCCAGGACCGCAAGTCGACCGGGCGCGAGCCGATCACGGCCAAGCTCGTGGCCGACATGCTCTCGGCGGCGGGCGCCGACCGGGTGATCAGCGTCGACCTGCACTCCGGGCAGATCCAGGGCTTCTTCGACACGCCCTTCGACCACCTGGTGGCGGCGCCGGTGCTCGAGGCCTACATGCGCGAGCAACTTCGGCGGCGACGTCGTCGTGGTGGCGCCCGACGCCGGGCGGGTGAAGGTGGCGGAGCGCTACAGCCAGCATCTCGGCTTCGACCTGGCCCTGATCCACAAGACGCGGCCGCGGGGCACCTACAACGAGGTCAAGGCCCGCCACGTGGTCGGTGACGTCGAGGGCCGCCACTGCGTCCTGATCGACGACATGATCGACACCGCCGGGACCATCTGCGCCGCCGCCGAGCTGCTGTCCGAGGCCGGCGCCTCGGACATCTCGGTCATGGCCACCCACGCCGTCCTGTCCGACCCCGCCGTGGACCGCCTGAAGGCGGCGCCCATCTCCCGGGTCGTGGTGACCGACACGCTGCCGGTGGCCGAGGACCGGATCTTCGACAAGCTCGAGGTCCTGTCGGTGGCCAAGATCATCGCCGACGCCATCGACGCCGTCTTCGAGGACACCTCGGTCTCCGAGCTCTTCGGCGGGGACAACCTGGTCTGAAGACCGAGGGCGGGCCGGTGGTCCGGCCCGGCCCGGTGCGGCTACGCTGGTAGGCCGTTCGCCGGAGGCCCTGTGCCGTCCGCGACCACCGCTCTCGCCACCTGAGGAGATCCGCAATGGCCGAAGTCGTACTCGCCGCCGAAGTCGGGCGCCCCACGGGCTCACGCGCCGTGCGCCGCCTGCGGCGTGAAGGGAAGATCCCCGCCGTCATCTACGGCCACGGGACCGACCCGCTGCCGGTGGCCATCGTGGCCCGCGAGCTGCGCATCGCCCTCAACAGCGAGGCCGGGGCCAACCAGCTCCTGTCCCTCGACACCGGGTCGGGCACGTACCTCGCCCTGGCCCGCGAGATGCAGCGCCACCCCGTGGCCCAGACGGTGACCCACGTGGACTTCGTCATCGTCCGCCGCGACGAGGTGATCAGCGCCGACGTGCCGATCGTCCTGGTGGGCGAGGCGCTCGAGGTGCACCACGGCGACGGCCTGGTGGACCAGCAGATGTTCACGCTGGCCATCAACGCGCTGCCGACCGCCATCCCCTCCGCCATCGAGGCCGACATCAGCGAGCTCATCATCGGTGGGCAGGTGCGGGTCTCCGACCTGGTGCTGCCGACCGGCGTCACGACCGACATCGACCCCGAGACGCGCGGTCGCCATCGGGCAGCCGCCGCGGGTCGTCACCGAGGAGGAGGCGGGCGAGGGCGAAGGCGAGGAAGGTGCCGAGGGCGCTGCCGGTGCCGAGTCCGGCGACGCGTCGGCCGAGGCGGGCAGCGAAGAGAGCTAGGCCCTGCGCCGCCCCTTTGCCCGGTCGGAGCACCGGGGGACACCGGCGGACCTGCTCGTCGTCGGGCTGGGCAACCCCGGAGCGGAATTCGCCGGGAGCCTGCACAACGCCGGGTCCGACACGGTCGAGCTGCTGGCCGCAGCGCCACGGCGCGTCGCTGCGGGCCGAGAAGGGCGTCCAGGCCCGCGCTGGCCGTGGTGACCCTGGCGGGACGCCGGGTGGCGCTGGCCGTCCCGACCACCTACATGAACGACTCGGGGTCGTCCGTGCGCGCGCTGGCCACGCGGTTCGGGATCGACGAGCCGGCCTCCATCGTGATCGTGCACGACGAGCTCGACCTCCCGCCGGGCACGGTGCGCCTGAAGGCGGGCGGCGGCCTGGCCGGGCACAACGGGCTGCGCTCGGTGCAGTCGCACCTCCACTCGTCGGACTTCCTGCGCGTGCGCATCGGGGTGGGCAAGCCGCCGAGCGCGGCCCAGGGCGCGTCGCACGTGCTGCGCCGGCCGCCCAAGGCGGTCCGCGAGCTCCTGGCGGCCTCGGTGCAGACGGCGGCGGACGCCGTCGAGCGCATCGTGGCCGACGGGATGGATGCCGCCATGCTGTGGTGCCACTCGCTGCCGACCTGACCGATGAGCGCCGTCCCCCCGACACACGCAGACGCGCCGTCACCGGCGCAGGTCCGTGCCTGACGCCGGCGCCGGCTCAGCGCCGGCAGCCTGGCCGCCGTGCCCCGCCTGCTGCGCAGCGACCCCGCCCTCGGCGGTGCTGGTCGGCGCGGCCGACGCCACCGTCGCCGTGCCCGAAGCGGCGCAGGCGGTGGTCGCGGCGGCGCTGGCCGCGTTCACCGAGCGCACCCCGCTCCTGGTGGTCACCGCCACCGGCCTCGACGCCGAGCGGCTGGGCGACGACCTGTCCTGCCTGATCGCACCCGAGGGCGACGAGACCGAGGAGCCCGGACGCCGGACCGGTCGTCGGCGCGCTGGCGGGCCCGGTCACGGTGCTGCCGGCCTGGGAGACGCTGCCCGTTCGAGCGGGTCAGCCCCGAGACCGAGACGATGGGCCGCCGCCTGGCCGTGCTCCACGCGCTGACCGGGACGCCGGACCCGGACGCTCCCGCCGCCGCCCCGGGTGATCGTGGCCCCGGTCCGGGCCATCCTGCAGCGGCTGGGCCCGCTCGGAGGGGACGGCGCCCGATCGTCATCCGCCCGGGGCAGCAGGTCGACGTCGCGGAGCTCCTGCCCGCAGCTGGTGGCCATGGGCTACCGGCGCGAGCACCAGGTGGAGCACCGCGGCGAGTTCGCCGTGCGCGGCGGCATCGTCGACGTCTTCCCCTCGACGGCCGACGTGCCGGTCCGCATCGACCTCTGGGGCGACGAGGTCGACCGGCTGACCGCGTTCTCGGTCAGCGACCAGCGGTCGTCGCACGACCTGCGCGCGGTCGCGCTCTACGGCTGCCGCGAGCTCGTCGTCACCCCGGCGCTGCGCGACGCCGCCGCGCGCGCTCGTGGCGCGGCGACCCTGGGGCGCGTCGGTGTGGGAGCACCTGGCCGAGGGCGAGCAGTTCGACGGCATGGAGTCGTGGCTCCCGTTCCTCGACGACACGGCGCGCGTCCTGCCCGACCTGCTGCCGGCCGGGAGCGCAGGTCGTGCTGGTGGAGCCGCGCCGGATCAGGGACCGCGGCGTCCAGCTGCTCGACGAGGAGGCCGCGCTGGCCGAGACGCTGGCGGCGACCTGGGGGGCGAAGGAGGGCGGAGGAGGAGAGCTTCCCGCGCCTGCACGTGCCGTTCGAGCGCCTGCTGCAGCGAGAGCGCCGGCCGGCGTCACCGCGCTGCCGCCCGTGCCCGAGGGCCCCGACGACCGCCGCGCTCACCGTGCGCCGCTTCGATCCGGTGGCGGGGGACCCGGCCCGACTGGCCGCCGGCGTGACGGGGCTGGTCGGCCAGGGCTACGCCGTCACGCTGTGCGCCGCCACGCGCGCCGGGGGCGGGGCGGCTCTCCGCGGCCCTGGCCGCCGAGGGCGTGCACGCGCCGGTGCTCGGCGGCGGCGCCCGGCACGCCGGGGGCCTGCGTGGTGGCGGCGCCGCTCACCAGCGGGTTCATCCTGCCCGACGCCAAGGTCGCGGTGCTCTCCGAGACCGACGTCACCGGCCGGCGGGTCCCGCACCGCCGGGCCCGCCCGCGGGCGCGGGCCGCCGACGGCTTCTTCGACGACCTCGAGGCCGGGAGCTTCGTCGTCCACCGCCAGCACGGCGTGGCGCGCTTCGAGGGCGTGACGACGAGGACGATGGGCGGGACCACCCGCGACTACCTGATCCTGCAGTACCGGGGCTCGGACCGCCTCTACCTGCCGGTCGAGCAGATCGAGGCGATCACGCCCTACAGCGGCGGCGAGTCCCCGACGCTCTCGAAGATGGGCGGCGCCGACTGGCAGCGGACCCGGGCCAAGGCCCGCGCCGCGGCGAGCGAGGTGGCGGCGGAGCTGGTGGAGCTGTACCGGCGCCGCCTGGCCGTGGAGGGGCAGGGCGTTCGGCCCCGACACGCCGTGGCAGACGGAGATGGAGGCCTCGTTCGGGTTCGTCGAGACCGAGGACCAGCTGAAGGCGATCGCCGACGTCAAGGCGCGACATGGAGGAGCCGCGCCCGATGGACCGCCTCGTCTGCGGCGACGTCGGCTTCGGCAAGACCGAGGTCGCGGTGCGCGCCGCCTTCAAGGCGGTGCAGGACGGGACGCAGGCCGCCGTGCTGGCGCCCGACGACGCTGCTGGCCAGCCAGCACGCGCAGACCTTCGCCGACCGCTTCGCGCCGTACCCGGTCCGGGTGGAGCTGCTCAGCCGCTTCCTCTCGCCGGCCCAGCAGCGCAAGGTCGTGCAGGGACTGGCCGACGGGAGCGTCGACGTGGTCGTCGGCACCCACCGCCTGCTGGCCCAGGACGTGCAGTTCAAGGACCTCGGGCTCCTGGTGGTCGACGAGGAGCAGCGCTTCGGGGTGACGCACAAGGAGGCGGTCAAGCGCATGGCCGAGGGCGTCGACGTGCTGACGCTGACGGCCAGCCCGATCCCGCGCACGCTGGAGATGGCGCTGACCGGCATCCGCGACCTCTCCATGGTCAACACGCCGCCCGCCGACCGGCGGCCGATCCTCACCTACGTCGGGGAGCACGACCCCTCGGCGATCAGCGAGGCGCTGCGGCGCGAGCTGCTGCGCGAGGGGCAGGCCTTCTACGTCCACAACCGCGTCTCGGACATCGACCGGGTCGCCCGCGACGTCCGCGCCCTGGTGCCCGAGGCCAGGGTGGCGGTGGCCCACGGCCAGATGGACGAGGGGAGCCTCGAGACGGTGGTGCTCGACTTCTGGGAGCGGCGCTACGACGTGCTCGTCTGCACGACCATCATCGAGTCGGGCATCGACATGCCGTCGGTCAACACGCTCATCGTCGACCGGGCCGACCTGCTCGGGCTGGGCCAGCTGCACCAGATCCGGGGCCGGGTGGGCCGCAGCGGCCAGCGGGCCTACGCCTACCTCTTCCACCCGGCCGACCGGGTCCTCTCCGAGCAGGCCTACGAGCGCCTGCGCACCATCGGCGAGCACACCGAGCTCGGGCTCGGGCTTCAAGATCGCCATGCGCGACCTCGAGATCCGGGGCGCCGGCAACCTCTTGGGCTCGGACCAGTCGGGGCACATCGCCGCCGTCGGCTACGACCTCTACGTGCAGCTGGTGGCCGAGGCGGTGGCCGAGGCCCGGGGCGAGCCCCGGCCGACGCCGCCGACGGTCTCCATCGACGTCCCGGGCGACGCCCACCTGCCCAAGGACTACGTGGCGGCCGAGGACGCCCGGCTCGAGGCGTACCGCCGCCTGGCCTCGGCGACCTCCCTGGCCGACGTGGACGACATCGGCGCCGAGTGGGCGGACCGCTACGGCCCGCTCCCCGCCGCGGCCGACGGCCTGCTGGCGCTGGCCCGCCTGCGGGCCGCGCGCGCTGGCGCGCGGCATCGACGAGGTCGCCATGAGCTCGGTGCGGCCGCGGCGGCGCGCGCCAACCCACGGTGCGGGTCTCCCCGGTGACGCTGCCGGCCAGCGCCCAGGTGCGGCTCCGGCGCCTGGCGCCGGGCGCCACCTACCGCGAGGACCTGGCCCAGCTGCTGGTGCCCATCACCAACGGGGATCCGGCGCCCGACGCCGTGCGGCGCCTGATCGAGGAGCTGATCCCGCTGGCCGATGTGAGGCCCGGCGGGGACACCTTGTAAAGTGCGCGGCGCGTGAAGCGGCTCATCGTCCTCCTCATCGTCCTGGCCGGCGGCCTCGCCGCGGCCGCGCTCTCGGTGCCCTCGAACGCGGCGACCGTCAACGGCACCGGCATCAGCCAGCAGGACCTCAATTCGGACGTGAGCGCCATCGCCGGCAGCGCCTACTACCAGTGCTACCTCAACTCCCAGGAGTACCTGTCGTCGAACGGGAGCGAGCAGCTGCCGCCGGTCGTCGGGCGCCGGCACGGGCCAGTACGCCGGCGACCACCCGACCGCCACCACGCGCCTTCGTCGGCCAACTACCTCGAGACCGAGATCGGCCACCAGCTCGTCCTGCAGCTGGCCGACGAGCGCCACGTCACCGTGACCCAGGCCGAGCTGACGACGGCCCGCGCCAACCTGACCCAGCAGATCTCCGAGGTGATGTCCGAGATCCTCCAGACCCAGCAGGGCCAGGACGTGCGCTACGGCTGCAGCCTCACCGGCCAGCCGCTCACCGGGACAGCAGGTCCTCGACACCATGCCGTCCTCGTTCGTCGACGAGCAGGTGCAGTTCGTGGCCACGGCCACGGCGCTGCAGGAGGACCTGTCCGGCGTCGGCTCGAGCGACGACGGACCTGGAGAGCTACTTCCACGCGCACGGCGCGGCAGTTCGACACGGCCTGCCTCACCGCGGCGGTCTTCTCCAGCCAGAGCGCGGCGCAGGACGCCGCGGCCCAGGTCGCCTCCGGCACCCCGTTCGCCACGGTGGCGTCGAACACCAGCAGCAGCGGCGGCGGCGCGCAGGGCTGCGACGTGCTGGCCGACCTGGAGTCCAAGCTGCCGTCGACGCCAACCTGGAGAGCCTGGCCACCGGCGCCGTCTCGGCGCCGATCAACGACAACGGGACGTACCTGCTGCTGCAGATCACCTCGCGCACGCCGACGCCCTACAGCAAGGCCAAGGCCGCCGTGGCGAACGCCGTGCAGCAGGCGGGCTCGACGGCCACCCAGAAGGCCCTCACGGCCGACGAGCGGCCGGTCCGTCGGTGAGCGTCAACCCGCAGTACGGGGTGTGGGTGCCCGCCAACGCCTCGGTGCTCACGCCGCTGCACGCCGGAGCCGACGGACGTGCTCAACGCCACGGCGAACGTGGGCCGCGATCGCGCCGGCCTCGGTCGTCGGGCTCGGCTGTCGACCATCCCCTCCAGCGGCTGAGCGTGCCGCAGCACCGCCCCCACGTCACGGTGGTGGGCCTCGGGCCGGCCGGCACCGACCTCCTGGGCACCGACGTCGCCGACCTGCTGGCCGCGGCGCCCGGGCGGGCCTACCTGCGCACGGCGCGCCACCCGGCGGCGGCCGCGCTTCGACGGGCGTGCCCGCCTTCGACCACCTCTACGAGGCCGCGGCGACCTTCGACGAGGTCTACGCCGGCATCGTCGAGGCGCTGGTGGCGGCGGCGGTCGAGGCGGCGCCCGAACCGGTCGTCTACGCCGTGCCCGGATCGCCGCTGGTGGCCGAGCGCACCGTCGACCTGCTGCGGGCCGACGGCCGGGTCGAGGTGACCGCCCTGCCCGGCCCTCTCCTTCTTGGACCTGGCCTGGGCGGCGCTGGGCATCGACCCCCTGGCCGAGGGGGTGCGCCTGGTCGACGCCGGCGCCTTCGGCGCCGTGGCGCGGGCACGGGACGGCCCGTTCCTGGTGGCCCAGTGCTGGTCGCGCCACCTGCTCTCCGAGGTGAAGCTGGCCGTGCCCGACGACGACGGCCTCGGCGCTGCCGCGGCCGGTGCTCCTGCACCACCTCGGGCTCGACGACGAGGTGGTGGCGGCGGTCGACTGGTGGGACCTCGACCGCACGGTGGAGCCCGACCACCTCACCTCGCTCTACGTCCCGGCGTCCGGTGCCGACCGACGGCCGCTCCGCCGGCGACGAGGTGGCCCGGCTGGTCGCCCTCATGGACACGCTGCGGGAGCGCTGCCCCTGGGACCGGGCCCAGACCCACGCGCTCGCTCATGCCGCATCTCGTCGAGGAGAGCTACGAGGTGCTCGACGCGCTGGCGGAGGTCGACGGGCCCGACGGCGACGGCGCCGGGGACGCCGACGCCTACGCGCACCTCGAGGAGGAGCTGGGCGACCTGCTCTTCCAGATCGTCTTCCACGCCCGCCTGGCCGACGAGGCGGGTCACTTCGACCTGGCCGACGTGGCGCGCGGCGTGCACGACAAGCTCGTGCACCGCCACCCGCACGTGTTCGGCGACGTCGACGCCGACACGCGCGGAACAGGTCGTCACCAACTGGGAGGCGATCAAGAAGAGCGAGAAGGGGCGCAGCAGCGTCACCGAGGGCATCCCGGCCGGCGCTCCCGGCCCTGATGCTGGCGACCAAGCTGGCGCGCAAGGCGCGCGCCGTCGGCCTGGAGCCCGACGACGCGAACGGCGGGCGAGGCGGCGCCGACGCTGGCCGCGCTCGACCCGGCGCGCCGAGGGCGACCGACCCGCAGCCCGACGACCCGCTGTCGACCGACGGCGGCGAGCTCCACGCGGCCGTTGGGCGAGCTGCTCTTCGCCGTGGCCAACCTGGCCCAGCGGCTCGGCGTCGACGCGGAACAGGCGCTGCGCGACCGTGCACTGTCGTTGCGCGCGGACATCCTCGCGGCCGAGGGCGTCCCCGAAGCCCAGGTGGGCAACCGCTAACGTTGTGCCCCGGTGTCCCACCAGGGGGGACACCCAAGGAGAGATGTCGTGAGCACCATTGAGCACGTGATCGGGCGCGAGGTCCTCGACTCCCGCGGCAACCCGACCGTCGAGGCCGAGGTGCTGCTCGACTCCGGTGCGCGCGGCCGTGCCATCGCACCCTCCGGCGCCTCCACCGGCATCCGCGAGGCGGTCGAGCTCCGCGACGGCGGCGACCGCTTCTCGGGCAAGGGCGTGCTGCGCGCCGTGGCGCAACGTCAACGGCGAGATCGCCGACGCCGTCTGCGGGCTCGACGCGCTCGACCAGCGAGCCGTCGACCACGCCATGATCGACCTCGACGGCACGCCGGACAAGGGCCGGCTCGGCGCCAACGCGCTGCTGGCCGTCTCGCTGGCCAGCGCCAAGGCGCGTGGCGGACGACCTGGAGATCCCGCTGTACCGCTCCATCGGCGGGGCCAACGCCCACGCGCTGCCCGTGCCGATGCTCAACGTGTTGAACGGCGGCGCCCACGCCAACAACTCGATCGACTTCCAGGAGTTCATGCTGATGCCGGTCGGCGCGGCCTCGTTCAGCGAGGCGCTGCGCTGGGGCACCGAGACCTACCACGCGCTGCGCACGCTGCTGGCCGAGCGGGGCATGTCGACCGCGGTGGGCGACGAGGGCGGCTTCGCGCCCGACCTGCCGCAGAACGAGGACGCCGTCAAGCTGCTGCTCGAGGCGATCGAGCGGGCGGGCCGGGTGCCCGGCGAGGAGATCGCGCTGGCGCTCGACCCCGCCACGAGCGAGCTGTGGGACGACGGGTCCTACGTGCTGGCCGGGGAGGGCCGGACGCTGAGCCCGGCCGAGCTGGTCGACTACTGGGTCGACCTGGTCGACCGCTACCCGATCGTGTCGATCGAGGACGGCATGGCCGAGGAGGACTGGGACGGCTGGGCCGCCTGCACCAAGGCGCTGGGCGGCCGGGTGCAGCTGGTCGGCGACGACATCTTCGTCACCAACGCCGAGATCCTGGAGCGGGGCATCCGCGAGGGGGTGGCCAACGCCATCCTGGTCAAGCTCAACCAGATCGGCACCCTGACCGAGACGCTCGACACGGTGGCGCTGGCCAACGGGGCCTCGTACGGCACGGTGATCTCGCACCGTTCGGGCGAGACCGAGGACACGACGATCGCCGACCTGGCGGTGGCGGTCAACGCCGGGCAGATCAAGGCGGGCGCGCCGGCCCGTTCGGACCGCGTGGCCAAGTACAACCAGCTGCTGCGGATCGAAGAGGACCTGGGCGAGTCGGCCGGCTTCCCCGGGCTGGCGGCGCTGGCGGGCAGTGGGAGGAGCCGGGCATGGCGCGGGCTGAGCCGGAAGGCGCCACGCCGTCCCGGACCGCCGGGCGCGGGCCGGGCAACGGCACGGGCCAAGGGGTCGCTCGGGCCGGGCCCGCCTGGCCTTCGTGGGCGCGCATCGTGGCCTCGGCCATCGTCCTCTTCGCCTGGTTCCCCGCCGGCTCGCTCCTCAGCCAGCGCTCCAACCTGCACGGCACCGAGGCGGAGCTCAACGCGCTGCACGCGCAGGACGCCGCGCTGGCCCAGGAGAACAAGAACCTCAGCGACGCCGGCGAGATCGGGCGCATCGCCCGTGAGCAGTACCAGCTGGTGAGCCCCGGCCAGCAGGCCTACGAGGTCCTGCCGCCCTCGGGCGCCACGGCCGCCGGCACGCCCTACGCCGGCGACCCGGGTCGGACGGCCCGGTGACCCCGTCGGCGACGCCCGAGCTCCCGCCGGGCGGCGTCACCACGACGACGACCACGGACGCCGGGCGCGTCGCCCGCCGCACGCACGCGGCACGCACGGCACGCATCCGGCCGCCGCCTCGACGTCGTCGGGCGGCTTCGTCTCGCGCATGGTGCACGCCCTCGAATTCTGGCGTTGAGCCCCGGGGCGGACGGCCGGGCGCGCCGCGCCGGCGCGCCGAGAGCGACGCCGAGGCCGTGGCGCGGCTGCTCGGCCGCGACCCGGGAGGTGCCTTCACGGTCGTGGTGCGCGGCGACGGCGGCCGGCCGGTGGTCATCGCCAACGAGCCCTTCCTGCGCGACGGGACCCCCATGCCGACGCGGTACTGGCTGGTGGACCCCGAGCTGCGGGTCCTGGTCGGCCGGCTGGAGGCGGCGGGCGGCGTGCGGGAGGCGGAGGCGCAGGTGGACGCGTGCGGCGCTGGCCGACGGCCATCGCCGCTACGCCGCCGAACGCGACGCCCTGATCCCGGCCGACTGGACCGGGCCCGCGGCCGAGCGGGGGAGTGGGCGGCACGCGCCAGGGGGTCAAGTGCCTGCACGCCCACGTGGCCTGGTGGCTGGCCGGCGGGGACGACGTGGTCGGGGCGTGGGTGGCGGGACGGCTCGGGTCTGACCCGGCCGGAGGCCTGACGCGCGCGTGCTCTGTGATACTCGGCGGCGTGACAGACGCCGGCGCGCTCGCCGCGGTCGACTGCGGCACGAACTCCACGCGCCTGCTCGTGGTCGGGCCGGCGGGCGACGTGCGCGCCCGGGAGATGACGATCACCCGCCTCGGCCAGGGCGTCGACGCCACCCGCCGGCTGCGGCCCGAGGCGATGGAGCGCACGTTCGCCGCGCTGCGGCGCGTACCGCTCCATCATGGATGCCGAGGGCGTGGGCCGGGCCCGCCTCGTCGCCACCTCGGCCGTCCGGGACGCCGCCAACGGGGAGGAGTTCCTGCTCCCGGCGCGCCGACATCATCGGCGCGCCGGCCGAGCTGCTGCCCGGGCAGCGAGGAGGGCCGGCTGTCCTACGCCGGCGCCACCGGCGACCTCCCGGCCGGACGCGGCCGGTCGTCGTCCTCGACATCGGCGGCGGGTCCACGGAGATCGTGACCAAGGTCGACGGCGAGATCCTCGTCCGTGTCCCTCGACATCGGCTGCGTGCGGCTGACGGAGCGCTTCCTGCGCGGGGATCCGCCCACGGCGGCCGAGGTGGCGGCGGCGGTGCAGGCCATCGCGGCCGAGCTGGACCGGGCCGCGGCGGCGATCCCGCCGCTGGCGGACGCCGGGCCCGGCCGCGGCGGCTCGTCGGCCTGGCCGGCACCGTCTCGACGCTGGCCAGCCTGGAACTGGGGCTGGCGGAGTACGACAGGGAGCGGATCCACCACGCGGTGCTGACCGCGGAGGCGGTCGGCGCGCTGGTGCGACGTCCTGGGCGCCGAACCGGTGGCCGAGCGGGCGCAGACGGCCCGGTCTGCCCGAAGGGCGCCAGGACGTGATCTTCGGCGGCGCGCTGGTGCTGCGGGAGGTCATGATCCGGTTCGATCTCCGTGCGTGCATCGTCTCGGAGGCCGACATCCTCGACGGCCTCATCATGTCGCTGCGAGCGGGGGTCGCCGACCGCAGGCGGGACCCGCCTGACGTACGGCACGCCGAGGTCGTGCAGCGCCTCGTCCACGCGGCGTCTGGAACGCCTGCGGCCGAGAAGACCTGGCTGCTCTGCAGCAGATGGTGGCTCAGCGCCGTCGATCCCACCGGATCGTCGAGCAGGCCGAGTGACGATGTCGGCGCACTCCTCCACCGTGGCGAAGGCCGTGTCGCAGCCCAGCGTCCGGACGACGTCACGGGGACCACCCTGGCCGTAGACGACCGGGATGCAGCCGAAGCTCGCCGCCTCAATCGGCGTGATCCCGAAGTGCTCCAGAGACTCTCGGGGAACTCGTCGGGGTCGACGCCGAATCCGGCCGCATGGATCAAGACGGCGGAGCGCCCGTAGAGGGTGGCGAGGTCGGCGCGCCCGATGTTGGGGTAGAGGGTGCACGGGAGGCCCGCCGCGAGCTCCTGCAACTCGTAGAAGCGGGCCCGCCCGGCGGGGCTCGGATGGATGGCGCCGGCCAGTGCGAGCTCCACTCCCTCCAGTCCTCGGCTCCACCATGCGGCGGAAGGCCTCGATGACGACGTCCTGGCGCTTGTTGTGTCCACCGGCGAAGAAGCGCCCCACCGACAGGATCGTCCGGCGCTGCGGCCAGGGCAGGCCCCCGTCGGCGTCGGGCCACACGGCGCGGCGGGGTGATCACCCGGATGCGGCGGGGCCGCCAGCCCGTAGTGGCGGACCAGGCCGTTGACGTGGCGGCGCACGAACTCCGAATAGACCCAGATCTCGTCGAAGCTCGGCCAGCCACGAGCCCCGTCTCGACGATCTCCTGATCGGGCACCCAGAAGGGGAATTGCAGCTGGTACACGCTGTAGTCGCCGAAGGCACGCGTCGGCGGGCAGGATCGAGTTGCCGAGGACGACCGAGAACGCGGCAGTGCTCCGGCTCGATCTCCGCCCAGGGCACGCGGTGTCCCGACGACATGGTCGAAGCCGAACGTGCCGCGATCTGGCGGAGCCGCGTCGTGCTGTAGCGGTGCGGCGTCGCGAACGCGACGTTCGCCGTCCCGACCAGGCCGACGAGAAGTGCGACGCCAGCTCGAACAGCATGCGCTCACCCCCCCCGGGGACGAGCGGATAGGGGGAGTAGAGGACGAACTGCGGGTCCGGCGCCGGTCCTGCGCTCGGTCCGCTGCGCGGGTCGACGACCGCCGTCCGCAGTCGGCGAGCTCGATCGCTGGGGCACCAGATCCGAGGCGGTGTGTGCGCCTGCCGGGCCTCGAGCCAGGGTCCCCACTTGGCCACGAAACGGGCCCGGTTGATTTCGGAGATGTCGTGCAGCTGGAGCTGGCTGTCGGACGTCGTCTTGCTCTCAATGTGCACGACGCGGGCGTCCGGGTTGACCATGACCTTGCCGCACCGGGTCCAGAGCTTCAGGCACAGATCGGCGTCCTCGTAGTAGGCGGGCTCCCACTCGAAGCCGAAGCCACCGACCTCGAGGAAGTCCGCCCGCCGCATCATGAGGCAGGCGGCGGAGCAGAAGTCGACCACGCACGGCGTGTCGTAGTGGTCCGGGCCCCAGACGGCTCCCTTGCCGATCTGGACCGACGTCGCCGGTCGGCACGACGATGCCGCCCACCTCCTGGACCCGGCCGTCGGGGTAGAGGAACATCGGTCCCACCGCGGCGACGACCGGATCGCTCCGCATGGTCGAGCTCAGCGCCTCGATCCAGCCGGGCTGCACGAAGGCGTCGTTGTTGAGGAAGACGATGTAGTCGCCGCCGGCGAAGTCGACGCCGATGTTGTTGCCTTCGCCGAAGAACCGGTTCTCGCCGACCTCGACGAGGACGAAGTCGCCCTGCGCGATGGCGCTGCCGCAGGATGGCGAGCTCTTCGGCGTCGGAACCGTTGTCCACCACGATGATCTCCCGGATCAGGTCGCTCCGGGCCGCCGCCAGCGCGTCGAGGCATTCGACCGTGGTCGCCGCCTGGTTGTAGTTGAGGACGATGACCGAGACGTTGTTGCAGAATGGATCGGACTCGGTGGCCAAGGCGGCGTCCGGCTCAGTTCTCGGGCTGCGCCGGAGGCAGGGCCCTCCGGGCGAGCATCCGTGAGAGCAGGCGGACGGGCGCGGTGATCCGCCACGACGTCGAGCTGCCGGATGTCGTCGATCACGCTCTGGGCGATGGCCGCCTGTCCTGCGTAGGCCTCGGCCTTGCGTCCCTCTGCCTCGAGGAGCGCGTCCGTGTCGGCCAACTCGGCCTCGTGCGCGCGACGCCGTGGTCGAGACCTTCGCCGAGAGCTCGTCCACGCGGTCGAGGAACTCCGCCACCAGGTGCTCCCGCTCGCGGCGCGCCGCTTCGATCTGCTGCGCCGAGCTCGCGCCGGGCCGTTCACCAGCTCCGCCGAGAGGCGGGCGGTCTCGTCCTTGTAGGCCCGGAGCGCGGCGAGGAACGCGTCGCCGTTCGGCGTGCTGCTGGTCGATGACCCGCCCGATGAGGGCGCGCACCGCTTCGGACGGTTCGGGCTCGTCGTGCAGCAGATGGTGCAGCTCGATCTGCTCGCCGAGCAGGGCCAGGAAGGCGCCGACCGCGAAGGGGCCTTGCGCAGCATGTCCACGATCGGCGTGGCGTCGTCGCTCGGGCGTCTGCGCCACGACCGCCTCCACCGTGGGCCCCAGCGAGATGGAGACGGCCGGATAGGCGTCCGTGACCTGTCGCTTCATTTCGGCGTAAGGCGACGACACGTCGGACGCCGTCGTCGTGACGACCACGACGGCGCCCGGGCGCCAGCAGCGTCGCGCCAGGCTGCCAGGTCGGGCAACGTCGTGTCCTCTGAATCGAAGAGCGAGATGTGCAGGAGCCCGGCCATCCCGTCGGCGCAGACGCGGCGAGGCCGGCCTGCTCGCTCTCGTAGCCCTCGAAGCCCGTCCCGAAGCGGCCGAGTGAGCTCGTCGGCCAGGGCGGTGAAATCCTCCGTGCCGCGTCGCGGCCGGCGGACCAGCGACGACGGCGGCGCACGTCCGCCCGGGCCCGGACCGCAGGACCGCCTCGCAGGTCGAGGCGAGCGAGCGCCTCGTCGCCGGGCCCGAGCTCGACGGTGACCGCCGGGCTGTGCCGTGGCGACGAGCCAGGACACGAGCGGCGAGAACCGGTAGGCGCCGGGCTCCGGCGCGAGGTGGCCTCCACGGCCAGCAGGATCTGCCGCCGCCGGGGCCGCTGGTGGTCTCGTCGGTCGGCGACCCGGGTCCGATGGTCACGAAACCCGTGGCGAGGCCACGTGCGTCGGCGATCGGCGTCGTCGAGGCAGCGGGGACTGCAGCGTCTGACCTGGATCATCTGGTGTCGCACGGCCTCGTCGAGTTCACTCACGGTCGGATCCATCCTTCAGAGCAGGCATCTTAGTGAGGGCCGGGGTCGGGTCACGGGCCGGGCTCGCCGGCCGAGAGGTCACCGAGCCGCCGGACCAGCGCGGCCGGGTCGCCGTAGTGCGCGTCGGCGTACCGCCGAGCGGCTGCCGCCGACCTCGGCCCGACGCGCCTCGTTCCCGAAGGGCGGCGGCCGCGTCCAGCAGCTCCGACGCATCGCGGAAGGTGGCGCCGCCGGACGCCCGTGCATGGACGGCGCCGGGACCGGGGCGGTCGGGCACGATGATCGGGGTCCCGAAGCGCATCGCCTCGACGCACTCCCGGGCGATGTGCGCTCCCGGCGCCAGGTCGACGCAGACGTTGGCATGGGCGAGCAGCCGCCACAGGTCCATCCGGGTGTCGACCGATGACCTTGCCGCGGAGCGCCCGTCCCTTCCAGGCCGAGGCGACCGCATCCTCGAGGACGACGACATCGGCGTCGTCGAAGGCGGCGCTGAGCCAGGCGGCGGCCGGAGGCGGCTCGCGTGCGCGCCGGTGCGGTCACTCAGGACGAGCAGGTAGTCGGTGAATCCGAAGCCGTGGTGCCGGTGCTGCTCGGCCAGCCGGTTCACCGGGACGTGCACGCCGATCGGGTCGTCGCCGCCGACCAGCGGCGAGCTGCGTGCCACGCACGGTGCGGCCAGGCCCTCGGTGCCCGACAGGAAGTGGACGGACGGCGTGCCGGTCCGCGGCGAGCAGGGCCGCGACCTCGGGCGTCAGGTCGTCGACGATGACGGTCGCGTCCGTCGGACAGCCCGTCCGGCCAACGCAACGCACCGGGTAGGCCGATGCCCTGCGAGGTCGAAGGCTCCGTCGGCCGTCCCGGTGCCCCGGGCTGCCGGGCACCAGGACGGCCACCGGTCCGCCGCGACTGGCCGCTCCGGCGATCGAACGGGTGACGAAGGCCAGTTCGCTCTGACGGTCGAGCCAGTGGCAGCCCACGACGACGGCCGCCGGGCGGCTCACGACTCGCTGCGCCGCACGGCGTCCACGCTCCGCTGCAGGCGGAGCGACCTCGGCGCGCAACTGCGCGATCTCCTGTCCGAAGGAGGCGGCCACGTCCGCTGTCACGGCTTCCTGCGCGGCCAGGCGGTCGCCGAGGAGGTCGCAGTGCGTCGCAATGGCCTCCGTGGCGCCCGCCAGCGCCAGCAGGAGGCGGCGGTCCGATCGGCCGGAGACGCGTCCGGCCCAGGCGCGGAACGACCGCCGGCGCCGGCGTGTCCGGTCCGACCAGACGCGACGGAAGAGCGCGACGCCGTCGGTGGCGCTCGACGGGTCCGAGCGGCGGCGGCGCGTCGGCGGGCCGGCGCAGCATGCGAGGGGCGGTCTCGGTCCGTCAGCTACTGCGTCGTGAGGGTCGCGTACCATCGGTTCCAGTCGTCCTCCTCGCCCGGGCGAGCCAGTCCGCACGACGGATCCGCACGGGTGAGGTGGGGGTTGAAGTAGCGGTCTCCGTCGGCAATGTAGCCCTTCCATCGCTCGACGAACTCGACGACGTCGCCGACGCCGCCCGCCGTGCCCCGGCTGGGCGACTCGTGATGGATCAGCTCGGCTGCGGGCTCGTACAGCGTGCGGAGGCCCTGCGCGGCGGCGCGGAGGCAGTAGTCGACATCGTTCAGGTCGACACCGAGCGCCTCGTCGAAGCCGCCCAGAGCATCGAAGACGTCGCGGCGCGTCGCCAGGCAGGCGCCGGTCACGGCCGAGCATTCGCGGGCGGCTGTCGCCATGCGCAGGTAGCCGGGCGTGCGTCTCGGGCAGGCCGCCGAGGACGTGTCCGGCGGCCCCGGTGAGGCCCGACGACGAGGCCGCAGTGCTGCAGCCGACGGTCCGGGTAGAGGAGCCGCGCCCCGGCGGCGCCGACGTCGGGCCGGAGCGCCTGGGCGCACAGGGCGGCCAACCACCCGCTCTGATGCGCCTCGATGTCGTTGTTGAGGAACAGCAGGACGTCGCCCCGCGCCTCGAGCGCTCCCGCGTTGTTGAGCGCCGCCCAGTTGAAGGGCCGGGGATCGACCAGGACGCGGACGTCGGGGTTGTCGGCCAGGCGCTCGACGAGCGTGAGCGTCTCGGGGTCGGAGGACCCGTTGTCGATGAGCACGAGCTCGACGCTGGCGTGCGGGCCGGTGGTGGCGGCGATGGAGTCCACGCAGGTGCGCAGGAGCCGCGGCTCGTCGCGGAAGGGGATGAGGATGCTCACCGGGACGTCGGTCCGGTCGGGCCGCACAATGCGGTACCCGTCCCGGTCGGGACCGGCGACAACCCGGCACGTCGTCGCTGCCGGCGCCGGAGCGCCTCCTCCATGTGGCGGAACGACGAGGCGGTCGCCAGGTCCTTGCGTGTCTCCGTGCGGTGGCACAGCACCTCGGGGATGTGGACGACCGTCGTCGGCCGACCTCGGTGGCGGCCAGCGCGCACTCGTGCTCGAGCGCCGCCGTGTCCGTGGCCACGAGGCGGGGCAGGTGGTCCGCCACGTCGGCCCCCATGGCGAGGGGGCGGCCGATGTAGGCGCTGGTCAGGAGGAACTCGGGTGAGAAGTCGGGCTTGAGCCGCGGCGCCGCCCAGGTGCCGTCCGTCCCGCTGCTCGTCCTCGTCCGCATAGACCACGCTCGTCGGGCGTGAGCGCGGCGCTCAGCAGGGCGCACGGCGTCGGGCGCCCAGACGTCGCCCGGGAAGAGCAGGGCCCTCGGGCAGCCCCCGGGCCGCCTCCATCCCGATCCCGAGGAGCTCGCACGCCGGCCGCAGGAGCCCCCGGCCCCGAGCACCCGGACCCGCCGCCGGTCGCGCAGGGCGCATGCAGGCGTGGACGAGGGTCCGGATCTCGGCCAGCCGGTCCTCGGGGGTCACGACGGTGAGCGACCACCCGCCGCGCTGGCGGCGCAGGCTCCGCAGCGTGCGCCGGACGGCCGCCGGGTCGGCGTCGGCCACGGGCATGACCAGGCAGCAGGTCGGCCCTCCTGGCCGACGCGTGGCCCCGACCCGCTCGCTCCTCACGGCGACCGGGACCAGGCCGCATAGGGGCCCGGGATCCTGGGAGACGTCGGGAGGGAGGGGCGGTAGCGCCCTGGGGGCGTAGAGCACCCGTTCCACGCAGGCAATCTACCGGACCCGGTCCGGGCCGACGGCGCGTTGGCGCAGGTGAGCGTGGACCTGTCACGATTCGCCGATGGGGATATCCGACCGCCTCCTCATGGGGCCGGGACCTTCGAATTCCGTACCCCGAAGTGACCATGGCCCTGGCCGGCCCCGTGCTCGGCCACCTCGATCCGCAGTTCCTGGCGATCCTCGACAGCACGAACGACCGGCTGCGCCAGGTCTTCGGGACGGCCAACGGGCTGACCCTCCCGCTGAGCGGGACCGGATCGGCCGGCATGGAGGCGTCCTTCGTCAACTTCGTCCGTCCGGGCGACCCCGTCGTCGTCGGCGTCAACGGCGTGTTCGGCGAACGCATGTGCGAGGTGGCGGACCGCCACGGGGCCGAGGTCGTCCGGGTCGACGCCGAGTGGGGCGAGCCCATCGACCCGGAGCGCCTGCTCGCCGCGCATCCGAGCTCCGGCCCTGATCGCGGTCGTGCACGCCGAGACGTCGACGGGCGTGCGCAACGACATTGCCCCGTTGGGACGGGGCAAGGGCGACGCGTTGCTGCTGGTCGACATGGTGACGTCGCTCGGCGGGCATCGAGGTCGCCGTCGACGACTGGTCGGTCGACATCGCCTACAGCGGGACGCAGAAGTGCCTGGGGGTCCCCCCGGGCCTGTCGCCGTTCACCGTCTCGGCGCGGGCCCTGGAGCGGATCGTCGAGCGGCCGTCGAGCTGGTACCTCGATCTGAACCTTCTGGCGCGCTACGTGAACGACTCCTCGGGCGGCGCACGGGTGTACCACCACACGGCGCCGGTGGTGATGGTGGCGGCGCTGCACGCCGGGTTGGGCGCCCTGCTCGACGAAGGGCTCCCGGCGGCGTGGCAGCGGCACGCCGAGTGCGGCCGGCTGCTGCAGGACGGGTTGGTCGACCTCGGGCTCGAGTTGCTCGTCGCCCCCGACGCACCGCCTGCCGCAGCTCACGACGGTGCGGATCCCCGCCGGTGTCGACGACGCCGCTGGTGCGGCGCGAGCTTCTCTCCGCCTACGGCATCGAGATCGGCGCCGGCGCCGGCCGGCTGGCCGGGCAGATCTGGCGCATCGGCTGCATGGGGCACACCGCGCGCCGAAGCAACGTCGTCGCCCTGCTGGGCGCGCTGAAGGAGGTACTCGGACGATGACTGCGGCCAGGGCGGTGCGCCACGCGCCGCTGGAGCTCCGGGGAAGGCGGGTGCTGCTGCGCTCGCTGACGGAGAACGACTTTGCCGCCTGGCACGAGGTGCGGACCCGTTGCGCCAGCTGGCTTCTCCGGTGGGAGCCCCGCCCGAAGGGCGCGCCCGCGCCGACGGAGGACCGCCCGAGCTTCGCTGCCCGCTGTGGCATCCGGGAGCGTGAGCGGCACCTGGGCACGGGTTACGGCTTCGGCATCTTCGTGGGCGAGCGCTTCGCCGGCGAGGTGACGCTCTCGTCCATTCAGCGGGGCCCGTTCCAGAGCGGCGTCATCGGCTACTGGGTCGACGAGGAGCTGGCGGGACGCGGGCTGGTGCCCGAGGCGGTCGTGGTCGCGCTGCGCTTCGCCTTCGAGGCGATTTCGCTGCACCGGGTGGAGATCGCCATCATTCCGAGGAACACGGCCAGCCGGCGGGTCGTCGAGAAGCTCGGCATCCGCGAGGAGGGCATCGCCCTGCGCTTGCTCGAGATCGACGGGCAGTGGGAGGACCACGTCCGCTACGGCATCACCGCCGAGGAATGGGCCGTGCGCGAGCAGGAGCTCGTCGAGGAGTGGCTCGAGGACTGAGCCTCAGGCGTCGCCGCCCGTCACGACGGACGGCGAGTGGCGGAAGAACTGCTCCACGTCGTGCTCGTAGGTGTACGACGACGGCTGCTTGCCGCTCTGGCGGCGGAGGCGCAGCGCCCGGATGAACGTCTGCACGGCGCCGGCACTGGTGGCGTTGTAGGTGAAGCCGGTGGCGGCGAAGCGCCTGCGTGTCGACGCCCCGGCCGTAGCGGAGCAGGTCCTCGAGCTCGGCCGGCAGGTCGAACAGCCGGGCCAAGGGGCGGATCTTGAAGGGGCTGTAGGGCGACAGGGGCACCAGCCGGGTCCCGCAGATGGTCGCCACCTCGCTCCAGGGCAGCCGGCCCTCTGCGGCCACGTTGTAGAGGCCGGGGATGCCGGCCTGGGTGACGTGGAGCAAGGCCCGCACCACGTCGTCCTCCTCAATGAACTGCAGCAGCGGGTCGAAGCCGAAGATGGAGGGGCAGACCGGCCGGGAGAGGTTCCGGCTGATCGGTGTGCGTGAGATGCTCGCCGAGCACGTTGGCAAAGCGAAGCACGGTGACCCTGGTGCCGGGATTGTCCTCGGCGAAGTCGCGCATCGAACCCATCGGCTTCGACGAGCGCACGCTCCACGCTGTTCCTGACCGGGCTCGTCCGGGGCGTGTCCTCTTGGAAGGTGTTCGGGTCGCTGGCGGCGGACCCGTAGACCAGCGTGGAGGACTTGACCACGATGTGGCGCACCGACGAGCCGGCCGCTCCGGCTGCGGCCAGCAGGTTCATCGTCCCGATGACGTTGATCTCGTGCATGGCCCGCCTCGGCACCGAGGAGGAGTTGGTGATCATGAAGGTGTGGAGGATCGTGTCGACCTGGGTCGCCTTCACAATCCGGTTCATGATGGAGTAGGTCTGGTCGGCCCGCACGAACTCGGCTCGTTCGAAGGGGACCGACGGCGCCCGCGTCCCCATGCCGAGGATCACGTCCATGCCCGGGTCCGTCTCGAGCGCCTGGACCATGCGCCCGCCCCAGAACGTGTCGGCTCCGGTGACGAGGACTCGGCGGCCCACCGTCGCTCAGCCGAACCAGACGCTGCGACGGTCGCGCAGCATGTCGTAGACGGACTCCTGGAGGAGCGTACGGATGTGCTCGGACTCCTCCATGATCCGGCTCTTCGAGTACCGCTCCTGATCGGGCGGAACGTCGAAGGACACCGGGGGCAGCACGCGCAGCTTGAACTTGGCCGGGAAGGGCGTCACCACGCCGAGCGGTCCGAGCGCGAGCACGTTGGCCGTGATCGGGAAATACGGGAGACCGAGCGCACGGGCGACCGTCGGGAGCCGCAGCACGACCGGCATCGCCTCCTCGGCGCCGACGACCGCGATCGGAATGACCGGCACGCCGGCCCGCATGGCGATCTCGACGAACCCGCCGCGCCCGAAGCGCCGGAGCTGGTAGCGGTCGGTGAACGACTTGGACGTCCCCTTGGTGCCCTCGGGGAAGACCAGCGCCAGCTGCTGCTGTTCCTTCAGGAGCCGGTAGGCGTTGGCGGGGCGGGCAGAGACGCCGCCGGCGCGCGCCCACAGGGTCCCCACCACCGGCACGGTCCGGAAGAAGTAGTCGGCCAATCCGTAGACGGGCCGTCCCAGCTCCTTCTCGATCCCGTGCATGATGACGGGCGCGTCGGAAGGGATGGCGCCGGCATGGTTGGCGACGAGCAGCGCGCCACCCTCGGCAGGGATCCTCTCCAAGCCCTCCCACTCGGTGCGGAACCACTTGGAGTAGATGGGCTCGTAGATGGCGCGGGCCAGGGCTCGCGTCCGTTCGGACCGACCCCATTCGTCGACATCGGAGAGGCGGGGATCCTCGGGCTCGTCCGCGTGGTCGGCGGCGATGCGGATCGGCACGATGGCAGTCGATCGGTTCTTCTCGCCGACAACCTGGCGCCCGCTGGCCACGGAGCCATCGTACCGATCACCCGGGTCACGGGATCCCGGCCGAGAGGGCTACGGCCGGGCCGCCCCGATCAGGCCCTCGGTGAAGATGGGGGAGTAGGACACGGTCGACCCGGTGAACGGTGCCTGAATCACCGTGTCCGTCCCGTAGGGCCCCGAGCCGGCGTACATGACGACGTGGTCGACCTGGCTGTCGCTGTCGAGGTTGTAATAGAAGAGCAGGTCACCGGGCTGGAGTGCGTCGAGCGACACGTGCGTGAGAGCCGGCCACTCCGTCTCGGTCGTCCTGGGAATGGTGACGCCCGCCTGGGCCCAGGCCCATTGCACGAGTCCGGAGCAGTCGAATCCCACGCCCGGCTGCTCGCCGCCGAACACGTAGGGCACCCCGAGCTGGGAGACGGCCGCCTGGACGGCGGCCATGCCGGCGCTCCCTCCCGAGGCGGAGCCGCCGACCGGTCCGGCGCCGCCCGCCTGGTTGGCTGCCGCGGTCGCGGCCGCCGCGCTCGAGGATCCCCCGACTGCTCCGGCCACGGTTGCGGCCGTTGCCGCCGCGGCCGCTGCCTTTTGCTGCGCCGCCGCACTGCGCGCCGCGGCAGCGGCCGCCGCTTCTTGCTGCGCTTCTTGAATGGCGGCGGTCGCGACCTCCTGGGCCAGTTGGCCCTGCACCTGGTTCAAGGTGGCCTTCGTCGTCGCGGCCTCTTGCTCGTTGGCCTGGGCCAGTGACTTCGCCTGGGCTGCCTCCGACTGCGCCTGCGCAGCTTCGGACTGCTGCGCCACCTCTTGTGCCTGCATGGTCTGCTCGGACTGCAGCAGCGCGGTCTCGTCCTTGCTGAGGTTGCCGACGATCTGGTACGTGTACTGGTTGCGAGCCTGGTTCAGCGTTGCCGACGTGGAGAAGTACGAGGCGAACCCGGACTCGGGCGTCCCGTAGACATAGGCGGCGACGGCGTCCTTCGACGACGAGCTTGCGGTCGACGTTCACGGCCGAGCGCGCGTGGACGAGGTTGGCGGCAATCGTCTGCAACGCGGTCTGCGCGTTCTGGAGGTTCTGCTGAGCCGTGTTGTACTTATCGTCGAGGATGGAGGTCTGCTGTTCCTCCTGGGACAGCGTCCCCTCTATCTGGCTGACTTGCGACTGCGTGGCGTTGATCTGCGACTGGTTCGGTGCGGGCCCGGGCAGCGTGGTGGAGGTCGTCGCGCCCGCGTTCGTCGCGGCCGTTGCCGTCGACAGCAACGCGGCAAGGACGCCGACGACCATCGTCAGCCTCACGAAGAGGAGTCCGCCTGCGGACAGTGCTCCGACAATTCACTGCATCCACGGCGCAACAGCGTAATGGCTGCTTGGTGGCATATTCGGCATCCCCTCTGTTTCCGTCCGGTTGCATCGCGAGTTCGCGCGCTGTTCACCTTCCGTTCGTGTATCGGTTCGATCGGCGGTTCGATTGACCGTTGACGTTTGTCTCCATAGGGTCCTCGTGCGTGGACGGAGTCGTGACGGTCGCTCAGGGGAGGCTCAGGGGGGTCTGGCGCGAGGACCACTGGTCGTTTTCGGGCATTCCCTACGGCCGTGCGCCGATCGGCGCGTTGCGGTGGCGACCCCCGTTGGAGGCCGAGCGTGGAGCGAGATCCGCGATGCGTCGACCTTCGGGCCGATCGCCCCGCAGTCCGCCGCCGTGCCGGGCATCACGAGCCCGTCGGACCCGTCGTCGTCCGAGCCGCACAGCGAGGATTGTCTCTCGCTCAACGTGTGGACGCCGGAGCTCCCGACGTCACCGACGGCGGCCCTCGGACAGGGCCGGCCGGTGATGGTCTTCATCCACGGGGGTGGGTTCACCTCGGGCAGCGGATCGGTCTTCCTCTACCGGGGCGGAGAGCTGGTGCGCAACGGCGACGCCGTCGTCGTGACCATCAACTATCGGCTCGGCGCTCTCGGCTTCCTGGGTCATCGGGACCTGGCCGATCCGGATGCACTGGTCGGGAACTGGGGCCTGCAGGACCAGCTCGCCGCCTTGCGCTGGGTGCGCGACAACATCGCCGTCTTCGGCGGCGATCCGGGCAACGTGACGATCTTCGGCGAGTCCGCCGGCGGGTTCAGCGTGGCCACGCTGCTGGGCACGCCCGCCGCCAAGGGCCTCTTCCGGCGCGCCATCGTGCAGAGCGGCGGAGTGCACGTGCACACCCTCGACGAGGCGGAACGATCGGCCGATCGATTGGCGGCACTGCTCGGCGTTGCGTCGTGCACCAGAGACGCGTTGGAGGGGGTACCCGCCGCCGAGCTCGTGGCGGCGACCGAGGAGATGGGGAAGCGGCAGCCCGGACCCGGGGATGATCCCGCTGCCGTTCCTTCCGGTCGTCGACGGTGTCCTGTTGCCCGACCATCCGCTGGCCGCGGTGGCCAACGGCGCCGCGGCCGGGATCGACCTGTTGATCGGGACGAACCGGGACGAGCTGACGCTCTTCGGCCTCGGCAATCCGGCGCTGATGGCGCTCGACGACGACGGCGTGACGCGCTGGGTGCGCAACGCCGTGCCCGACATGTCCGCGCCGCGAGGTGATGGACGCCTACCGCGCCGCCCGCGAGGCGCGGGGCGAGTCGACCGAGCCCACCGCCCTCTGGGTCGCCGTCGGAACCGACGTCGTCTTCCGCTGGCCCAGCCTCCAGCTGGCGGCGGCGCATACGCGCCCGCGGCTCGCGTGCCTACGTCTATCTCTTCGACTGGGAGTCACCGGCGTTCGGCGGGATCCTGGGCTCCTGCCACGCGCTCGAGCTGCCGTTCGTGTTCGGGGCGGTCCGCCTGCCCGTCGTGCAGGTGTTCTCGGGCGAGGGCCCTGCGGTCGAGACGCTCTCGCGCGCAGATGCAGGGGGCGTGGCTGTCCTTCGCCGCGACGGGTGACCCCAGCCACGAGGGCATCGGCGCCTGGGCAGCCTGGGACGCCGGCCGACCGCGCCACCATGATCTTCGGGGCGCAGACCCGGCTCGAGTCGGCGCCGCGCGACGAGGAGCTGGCCGTGCTGGAGCGGCACGCGCCCGCTGGTCTCCGGGGTGCCCGGGTAAGAGCATCGGCGGCGCCAAAGGCCCCGTGCCGGTGTCACACGCCGGTGGCCGACCCGGCTGGTGTGGTCACCGCTGTGCAATCGCAACGGGAGGTGGCGGATGCCCGTGTGGCGGTTGCTGCGCGTCCATTGCACGGGCGCCGAGAGCGCGAACGACGTCGAAGGACCGGAGTACCTCTTCGAGCGCCACGCGGATTTCGAGGCGGGCGAGGTGCGCGCCGAGGCAGAAGTGGGCGCCGTGCCCGAAGGCCAGATGTGGATTGGGGTCGCGCTGCAGGAGGAAGGCGTCGGGCGCGTCGAATCGACGCGGGTCCCGGTTGGCCGACCCCTCCCAGACGACGACCTTGTCCCCTGGACCGATGCGGGCGCCGCCCAGCTCGCACGGGGTGGTCGCCGTCCTGCGCTTGGACGGCGACGGCGTCGTCCAGCGCAGGATCTCCTCCACGGCGCTCGTCCATGGACGCCCGCCCCGAGCGCAGGAGGTCGAGCTGGTCGGGCCATTCGAGGAAGGCGAGCATGGCGCCGGCGACGGCATTGCGGGTCGTCTCGGCCCCGGCGGAGAACACGAGGGAGAAGAAGGCGGAGAGCTCCTCGTCGCTCAGCCGGGGCGGGTCGGCGTCGGGGAGCTCGGCGTGGACCACCGTCGAGAGCATGTCGGCGCCGGGGTGGATCCGCTTCTCCTCGATGAGCGCGGCGCCGTACTCGTACAGGACGCCGACGGCGCTGCCTCGCGTTCGGGGGTCATCGACAGGAAGTCGGATTCGTCGGGGATGTCGAAGACGTGCTCGACCGCATCGAAGAGGAGGTGACGGTCCGCCTCCGGCACGCCGAGGAGGAGGCAGATGGCCTGCATCGGCAGCTCCGCCGCCACGTCGACGAGGAAGTCGCACTCGTCGTCGACCGACTCGACGAGCCGGCGCATGCGTCTCCGCAACTCGTGCTCCAGGTCGCGCACCGCGGCGGGCGTGAGCCCCCTGGTGACGAGGCGGCGGATGCGGGCGTGCCGGGGGTCGTCCATCATGTTCAGGACGACGCCGGCCACAGGCAGGTCTTGGATGATCGTGCCGCCATAGGGGCGGTCGCCGCCTGTCACCGACGAGTAGGTCCCGGGGTCGCTGAGCACCTGGAGCACCTCGTCGTAGGTGGCCACCGACCAGAAGCCCTCCCCGTCGGGCGTGTGGGCGGTGGGCTCGTGCCACCACACCGGCGCCTGATCCCGGTGCAGGCGGAAGAGGTCGTGCGGGAAACCCTCGGCGAACATGTCGAGGTCGGTCAGGTCCACCTGGCTGAGGTCACGCGGCACAGGGCCATCCTCACGACGGTGCTGGACTCGGTCAAGAATGGTGGCTCAGGGGGCGTAGCCCAACAGGCAGAGGCAGGGCGCTTAAACCGTCCCCAGTGAGGGTTCGAATCCCTCCGCCCCCACGAATGCGCTTGACCCCGTGGCACGCGGGACCGTTCCCCGCGTGAGCAGTGACGCCGTCGAGGTCGCGGTCCTCGGGCCGGTCGCTGTCCACGGGGCCGCCGGCCCGTTCCGGCGGGCCGCCGCGCGCGAGCTCGTCGTCTACCTGGCCTTCCACCGCCACGGCGTCCGTCACAGCGAGTGGTCCCTGGCGATCTGGCCCGAACGCCCCGTGTCCCTGTCCACCGCTCACTCGACGTCCTCCGATGCCCGCCGTGCCCTCGGGCGGGACGACCGAAGGCCGTCCGCACCTGCCGCGTGGCGTCACGCTGCGCCTCGGTGACACGGTCACGACCGATGTCGAGCGCTTCGCGTCGTTGGCCGCCGGGGACGACCCCCGACAACTCGCCCGGGCCCTGCGCCTGGTGCGGGGACGCCTCTTCGCCGGGCTGCACCGTACCGACTGGGCCGTCTTCGACGGCACCCAGTCGGAGATAGAGGCGTTGGTCGTGCGCACGGCACTCCGCGGCGCCGAGGGCCTCGTGCGCCTCGGTGCCGGGGAGGAGGCCGAGTGGATGGTCCGCCAGGCGCTGCAGGTGAGCCCCTACGACGAGCGCCTCTATCGCGCACTGCTCGTGGCCACCGCCGCCCAGGGCAACCGGGTCCGGCTCCACTCGGCCATGGCGCAATTGCGGACACTGGCCGGTGAGGCGGCCTGCCTGCCAGCCCGGACGGCCGTCGGTGACCCGTCAGAATGCCTCCACCCAGCGACGACGGCCCTCTACCGTGACCTGCTCTCGGGTTCGCCTGCCGCGGGAGGGCACCTCGCCAGGCTGTAGGGTTGCCACCCGCTATGGCGAGAAGCTCTTCTGGGAAATCAGTCGCACGCGCCGCCGCAACGGGCGGTGGCACCACCTACCGCGGGCAGATGCCGGTGAACTGGTACGCCGCGCTCGTGATCATCATCGTCGTCGGGATCGCGTCCATCGCCGTGGCCAAGTACAACTACAACAAGACGGCCACGGTGGCCGAGCCGACGGTGGGGACGTCGTGGCACGCTGCCCTGGCCTTCGACATCTGCGGGACCATGGAGCCCGCGCTGCCGGCCTCGCCGTCATCCGCCAAGACGGGCCTCACCACCACCGGGAGCGGGGTCCTCTCCATTGCGCCGAAGACGTCGGGTGAGGCCGGCAACAATGCGACCCTGGGGAAGTTCGCCGACGGGTATACCGGGTTGACGTTGACCAACACGAAGCTGACCTACCCCTCGAGCAAGGTGCCCTCCTACTCCGACGGCCAGAAGTGCGCCGTCGGAACCCCTGATGCGGGCAAGGTCGGAACGGTCCAGGCGCGGTCCTGGGTGATTTCGACCACGACCTCCAAGAACGGGGAGGAGAAGGAGACCGGGGGCGCCACGACCGACACGCCCGCCGACCTCAAGTTCCTGAACCGGCAGCTGATCACGACCGGGTTCGTGCCGACGGGCACGCAGATGCCGAAGCCACCGGCCTCGACGATCCTGGCCCTGCAGCAGGTTCTCGCCGGCGGTACTGCACCGGTCGCCACCACGACGACAACGGCGGCCGGCACGACATCGAGCACCGTGCCGTCGACGCACCACCACGACGCCCGTTGCGGCATCGTCCACCACGACGACGAAGCCTTCGTCCACCACGACGACCAAGTAATGAAAGCGGTTGTCCTCGTGGGCGGCGAGGGGACGAGGCTCCGCCCTCTGACGCTCTCGGCGCCCAAGCAGATGCTCCCGATCGTCGGGGTGCCCATGATCGAGCGGGTCCTGGGCCACCTCGCCTCCCACGGCATCGACGATGCCGTCCTGTCGCTCGGCTACCTGCCCGATGCCTTTCTCGAGGCCTATCCGGACGGCCGGGTCGCCGGCATGGGGCTGACCTACGCCGTCGAGCCCGAGCCGCTCGACACGGCGGGCGCCGTCCGCTTCGCCGCCACGTTCGCCGGCATCGACGAGACGTTCGTCGTCGTCAACGGCGACGTTCTCACCGATCTCGATCTGACCGCACTCGTGGCGTTCCATCGCGACCGCGGTGCCGAGGGCACCATCGCCCTGCACCCGGTGGCCGACCCTTCCGCCTTCGGCGTGGTGCCGACCGACGACCAGGGGCGGGTGTTGGCCTTCGTCGAGAAGCCGCCACGCGACGAGGCGCCGACGAACGAAATCAACGCCGGGACCTACGTGCTCGAGCCCTCCGTGCTGGCGCGCGTTCCCGAGGGTGGCCGGGTGTCGATCGAACGTGAGACCTTTCCCGCCATGGTGCGCGACGGCGGGCTCTACGCCCGCTCGGACGACAGCTACTGGATCGACACCGGGACTCCGGCCGCGTACCTGGAGGCGAACTTCGACTATCTGCAGCACAAGCGCGGCCCGATCGTGACACCGGTCGTGGTGGACCGGGGCGACGGCGTCCTCCTGCAGGGCGAGAGTGACCTGGAGGGAACGGTGACAGGCCCCTCCGTCATCTTCTCCGGCTGCGTCGTGGAGTCGGGCGCCCGGGTCGAGCGCAGCATTCTCGGCGCCGGGACCGTCGTCTCTTCGGGTGCGGTGGTGTCCGATTCCGTGCTGATGGACGGGTGCCACGTCGCAGCTGACGCCAAGGTGGCCGGTTCCGTCATGGGGCCGCGCTCCATTGTGGGACAGCGGGGTGACGTCCGGGCGATCTCCGTCCTCGGCGCCGATGCAGTGGTCTCGTCAGGGACGCTGGTCGACGGCGAGCGGGTGTCGAGCTAGAAGGGCCGGGGGATGCGCACGCTGGTGACGGGAGGCGCCGGGTTCATCGGGTCCAACCTGGTGGACCGACTGCTCGTCGAAGGGCACGAGGTCGACGTGGTCGACGACTTCTCAACGGGCTCACTCTCGAACCTGGCGGAGGCCCGCGGCAGCGCCGGGCGGGCGCTCACCATTCACCATCTGGACATCAGCGCGCCGGCCGTCATTGAGCTGATGGCGCGGCGTCGCCCCGAACTGGTCTTCCATCTGGCGGCACAAGCCGACGTACGCGTCTCGGTCGCCCGTCCGGCGTTCGACGCCACGGTCAACGTGGTGGGATCGCTCAACGTCCTCGAAGGGGCTCGGCAGGCCGAGGCCGAGCGCGTGGTCTTCGCCGCCAGCGGTGGCACCCTCTACGGTGAGCCGGCCGACGAGGATCTCCCGGTCCGCGAGTCGCACCCTCAGCAACCGCTGTCGCCCTACGGCGTGTCCAAGAAGGCCGTCATCGACTACCTCGTGGCCTACCGCGAGCTGCACTCGCTCGAGTTCTGCGCCCTGGCCCTGGGCAACGTCTACGGGCCCCGCCAGAACCCGCACGGCGAGGCCGGCGTGGTCGCCATCTTCGCCGACCGCGTCCTGCGCAATGAGCCGGTGACCATTTACGGGGACGGTGAGCAGACCCGGGACTACGTCTTCGTCGACGACACCGTCGATGCCTTTGTGCGGGCCGCCACTCGCGGCGGCGGCCTCGTCTGCAACATCGGGACCGGCCGCGAGACCTCGGTCAACGAGCTCGTCACGGCCATGAGCTCCCAATCGGGGCAAGAGGTCACGTCGGTCCTGGCACCGTTGCGGCAGGGTGAGCTGCTCCGGTCGGTCCTCGACGTGGAGCGGGCGGCGATCCAACTCGGATGGCGGTCCTGGACGCAGCTGGACGACGGGGTGCGCGCCGTGCTCGAGTTCGTGCGCGCCAACACCGAAGACTGACGTCAGCGAAACAGGTCCTCGTCCGGGGGCCGGATCACTTCTGCCCGCACGGAGGCCGGGCGGAGCCACTCGCTCGGCACGCCCCGCACCACGGCCACCGGGACGCCCCGATCCTTGCCCATGACGAGCTCCGCCGCGGAGGCCAACTCGTCGGCGACGCAGATCTCCGTGGCGACGAGCTCGCGGCCCCCAGCATCGACCGTCCCTTTCAAGTCGATGACGGCCGCCACGCCGGCACAGCCGATCGCCACGTCCGTGACGCCCCGCCGCCAGGGTCGCCCGAAGGTGTCCGAGACGATCACGCCCAACGGTGCAAGACCGAGCAGGTTCTCCAACCCCGCCCTGATGCGCCGGGCGGAGCGGTCCGAGTCCTCGGGCAGCAGCGCGGCCGTCCCGTCCGCCACGTTGGAGAGGTCCACGCCGGCATTGGCGCAGATGAACCCGTGCGTGGTCTCACTGATCACGAGGTCACCGCGCTGGCGGAGGATCCGCACCGACTCCTGCCGCACGAGGGCGAGCTTGGCCGCCGAATCGGCGTGGTCGAGCTCGACCAGTCGGCCCTCCGCCTTCGACACGATCTTCTGGGTGACCACCACCACGTCACCGGGCGCGAGCTCGGGCCCGTCCGGGTCGGCCGGTGCGACGGCACCGGCGATGAGCGCAGCCAGGTCGGTGCCGGGCGCCACCTCGCCCAGACCGGTGACGGGGAGGATCTGCACGCCCTCAGCCCGCGGCATCGACCACCGTCCGAGCGAGCTCCTCGGCTCGTTGGGGTGAGTCCATGACCGTGGGCGTGACCACGCACCGGAGTCCCTCGGCCTCCACCGCTCCGGCATGGTGGGCGTCGGCGACGTCCACGACCAGCGTCCCCACCCACGGCGCGTAGAGCCTGGCCACTCCGACCACGGACGGCTCGGTTCCCAACTCGGCCATGAGGCGGTCGGCCGGTCCCTTGAGCGCGGCGCCGGCCACAATCGGCGAGACCGCCACCACCTGCTCCCGGCGCGCCATCAGTGCCTGGCGTACGCCCGGAACCGCGAGGACCGGACCGATGGAGACCACAGGGTTGGAAGGGCACACAATGATGCTGTCGGCGTCGCGCAGCGCCTCCATGACGCCGGGCGCCGCCTGTGCCGTCTCGGCTCCCTCGAAGCGCACGCCGCGCACCGCCACGTCATGGTGGAGCCGGACGAAGTAGTCCTGGAAGCTGACCTCGGTCCCCGCCGGGCCGAGGCTGGTCGCTTCGGCCAGCACCACCCGGGTGCGGAGCGGGTCGTCGGTCACGGGCACCAGGCGCACCGCAATGCCGCGCCGGCCTGCCAGCTCGGCCGTCACGGCGCTCAGCGGAGCTCCATGGCGCAGGCGGCCCGTCCGGAAGAGATGCGTCGCCAGATCGCGGTCGCCCAGGCGGAACCAGTCGTCGCCTCCCAGCCGCCCCAATTCGTCCATGACCGCCCAACTCTCGCCGGCCACGCCCCAACCGGTCTCGCGGTTGTCCATGCCGGCCAGGGTGTAGGTGACGGTGTCGAGGTCGGGGCTGATGGCGAGGCCGTGCAGCTCCATGTCGTCGCCGACATTGACGATCGCGGTAATGGTGTCGGGCGGCACGACACGCACGAGACCTGCGAGCATTCGAGCGGCCCCGACGCCGCCGCACAGGGCCACCAGCACGTGGTGAGCATAGGAGGGTCCCGGAGGCGGGCCATTCCGGCCACCCCTGGTACCATCGCCGCCCGCCATGCCAGTGCGCATCCCGTCGGATCAGCACGAGACCGTGGTGTCGGTCCTGCGGGAGGCGGCACGGGTCAACGGGGACGTCGAGGCGTACGTCGAGCCGGACGTCGGCGACGGTCGGCGCCGCCTGACCTTCGCCGAGTGGGACCGCGCCGCCGACGGCGTGGCCGGCCACCTGGCTCGCCTCGGGGTGGCCAGGGGAGACGTCGTCTGCCTGCTTCTGCCCTCCTCCATCGACTACGCCGTGCTCTACGGCGGCCTGCTTCGCCTGGGGGCCATCACGTCGGGCATCAACCCGCGCATGGGCGCCGGTGAGGTGGCATCCATCCTCGACCGGGCGGCGCCCGTCCTGGTGGTCGTCGACCCCGAGCGGGAGGCCGGCTCGACGCGGGGACGACCGAGGTGGTCACCCGCGAGGAGACGCGTACCTGGTGGGACCGAGCGGGGGCCGGACCGCCTGCCGCAGCTGGCCTCGTCGGATCCGGTCGCGGTGGTCTGGACGAGCGGGACCACCGGCCGGCCCAAGGGCGCGCTCTTCGATCACGCCAACCTGGCTGCGGTGGCCCGGGGGACCGACGTGCTCAGCCACCCGGGCGACCGGCGGCTGTCGCCGGTTCCCTTCGCCCACGTGGGCTACATGACGCGGGCCTGGGACGAAATCGGCAATGCGGTGACGACCGTCATCACGCCCACGCCGTGGCGGGCGGACGAGGCCATCCGCGTCATGGCCGACGAAGGGGTGACGGTGGCGCAGGGTGTCCCGACCCAGTGGGTCCTCATGCTGGCCAGCGACGCACTGCCGCCGGCGGACCTCAGCGCGCTGCGTGTCGCCGCGACGGGCGCGGCGCGTACGACAGCTGACTTGGTGGCCGAGGTGCGCCGGCGGTTCGGCGTGCCCGTCGTGGTGCGCTACACGTCGACGGAGTCCTCGCTGGGAACCGGCACGACGCTGACCTCGACCGACGAAGAGGTGGCGACCACCGTGGGCCGGCCCGTGGCCGGCGTCGAGCTCGCCATCGTCGACGACGAAGGCGAATCCGGTGCCCGCCGGCACGGTCGGCCGCGTGCTCCTGCGTTCGGCCGCGGCCATGCGCGGCTATTGGGGCCGCGGCCCGGGCCGCGGTCGCCGCGCTGGCGGACCTGGTGGACGCGACGGCCACCGCGGCGGTGCTCGGCCCGGACGGGTGGCTCACGACCGGTGACTTCGGGAGGCTCACCCCCGAAGGCAACCTGCAGCTGTCGGGCCGCGCCCACGAGCGCTACATCCGGGGCGGCTACAACGTGTACCCGGCCGAGGTCGAGGAGGCCCTGTCGTCGCACCCCGCCGTGGCCCGGGCGGCCGTGGTCGGCGTGCCCGACGACGTCCTGGGCGAGGTCGGCGTGGCCGTGGTGGTCGCCGTGGCGGGCGAGGCGCCCGACCTGGCCTCGCTGCGTGCGCACTGTGCCCGGGAGCTCTCCGACTACAAGGCGCCCGACGCGCTTGGTGCTGGTCGACGAGCTCCCCCTGACCCCGATGATGAAGGTCGACCCGGTCCGCCTCGCCGCCCTGGCCGCCCGCGGGGCCGAGGAGCGCCGTCAGGCCCTGGAGCGAAGTCGTCGTCCCGATGCCGGGGTGCTAGGCAATGGCCCCACCGGAGAAGAAGACGAGAAGGAGCGCGCATGAGCCCCACGACACGAGTCGGGGAGTCCGATCCGAATCGGGGGACCGCCCCCGAGGCGATCACTCCCGGTCGCTACACGCGGCCGGGTGGCCGCTGGTCACCGGCTCGGGTTCGGGCATCGGCCGGGCCACGGCGCGCCGGCTGGCCGCCGAGGGCGCAGCCGTGGCCTGTCTCGACGTCACCAAGGATGCGATCGAGGTCCGTGGCCGGAGAGATCAACGCCGAGGCCGCCGAGGCAGGTGGGCGGGCCATTGCGGTGCACTGCGACGTCACCGACGAGGAGGCCGTCACCGCTGCGGTGGCGCAGGCCGGCGAGGAGCTGGGCTCCATCACCAACCTCTGCAACATTGCGGGCATCGGCGGGTTCGCCCACACGACCGAGCAGTCGTTGAGCGGTTGGGACAAGATCATCGCGGTCAACCTGACGGGGACGTTCCTCATGTGCCGGGCCGTGCTGCCGGGCATGCTCGAGAACGGTGGGCGCCATCGTCAACACGATCTCGACCGCCGGCATGAAGGGCCAGCCCTATTCGGCCGCGTACTGCGCGTCGAAGGGTGGCGCGCGCCTGCTGACGATGGCGTTGGCGGTCGAGTACATGGCGCGTGGCGTACGCGTGAACGGCGTGGCCCCCGGTGGCGTCGACACACCGATCATCCACAACTTCGGTCCGCCCGAAGATGCCGACTGGAAGCTCATTGAGCGACTGATGTCGCCCATCGGGTTCGCCTATCCGCACGAGGTCGCCGGAGCGTTTGCCTACCTCGGTTCGAGCGAGGCCGACTACATCACCGGGGCGATCCTCTCCATCGACGGGGCGATCACCACCTGAGCCCCTCCGCCACGTCCCGGTCCCAGGAGCCGGCGCGGCTGCGCGTCGCACTCGATGCCACGCCGCTGCTCGGGCTGCCCACGGGGGTCGGAGCGTTCTGTCAGGGCGCACTGGCGGCCCTCGGGCTGCGCCCGGGTCTCGACGTGCGGGCCTACGCCGTGAGCTGGCGTCGGCGCCGGCAGATGGAGTCGCAGCTCCCGCCAGGGGTCAGGGTGCACCAGCGACCGATGCCGGCCCGGCCCCTGCATGCGTCGTGGGGCCGCCGGGACAGCCCGCCCGTGGAGTGGTTCATCGGCGCCACCGACGTCGTGCACGGCACGAACTTCTTGGTGCCACCGACGAGTCGTGCCGCGGCCGTGGTCTCGGTGCACGACCTCACTCCGCTGCACCATCCGGAGCTGTGCAACGAGGCGACCCTCGCCTATCCGGGCTTGATCCGTCGCGCCGTCGGTCGGGGAGCCTGGGTCCATACGGACTCGGCCTTCGTGGCGGGCGAGGTCCTGGAGGCATTCGGCGCCGACCCCTCCCGCGTCCGCGTCGTCAATCCCGGCATTCCGGTGCTGCCCGTCCCCGCCGAGGTCGATGCCGAGGCGGTGCTGCGTCGGCTGCTGCCGGCGGGCCTCCGGCGGTTCTGCCTGTCCATCGGCACGGCGGAGCCGCGCAAGGATCTCCCGGGACTGGTGCGCGCCTTCGACGCGGTGGCGGACCGTCAGCCCGATGTGGCCCTCGTGCTGGCCGGACCGCCCGGATGGGGCGAGCAGGCTCTGGCGGCCGCCATCGACGCCGCGACGGCCCGGGACAGGATCGTCCGGACGGGCTGGGTGACGCAGTCCGACTTGGCCGCGCTGCTGGCGCGGGCCAGCGTGTTGGCCTACCCCTCCCTCTACGAGGGGTTCGGTTTCCCGCCGCTGCAGGCCATGCAGGCCGGTGTGCCGGTGGTGGCGACCCGGGCCGGATCGTTGCCCGAGGTCTTGGGTGACGCCGCCGCACTGGTCGAGCCCGGCGACCATGACGGTCTCGTCGAAGCGCTCGGTCGTTGCCTGGGCGACGAGGAGGAGCGTGGCCGCCTCATTGCCGCCGGCAAGGAGTGGTCGGCCCGCTATTCGTGGGAGCGCTGTGGCGAGGGACTCGAGACGCTGTATCGCGATGCGGCGGCAGGCCGTGACTGAGCGCGCGTCACCTTCTGTGCTGATGGCGGTCGAGCAGCTGCGACGTCGCGTTCCCGGCGGCATCGGGGTCTACGCCCGCGGCCTGCTCGGCGGCCTGGCCCAGATCGCCACAGAGGGCGACGAGGTCGAGGTGGCACTGCTGGCCAGCCGACCACCGGGCGGCGGCCCCGACCCGCTGGCCGCGTTCGGCCGGCCGCTGCACACGTCGCGCCTCCCGAGCCGACTGCTGACCAGGGCCTGGGACCACGGGCTCTCTCGCTTCCCCGCCGGGTACGACGTCGTCCACTCCGTCTCGGTGGCGTCACCGCAGGTGCGCCCTTCGGGCGGGGAACGGTTGGTCGTCAAGGTGCACGACGTGGCGTGGCGCCGGTTCCCGGAGGCGACGACGAGGCGAGGGGCGCGCTGGCACGAGGCCGCCCTCCGGCGGGCCCTGCGGTCGGGGGCCGCCCTCGTCGTGCCGTCCCGGCTGGTCGCGGCCGACCTCATCGCCGGGGGCGTGGCGGCGGATCGGCTCACAGTGGTGCCCAGCGGGGCCGATCATGGGGCGGCCCCCGACGCCGCCGCCACCGACGCCCTCTTGCAGAAGGTGGGTGTCCCAGGTCCGTTCCTCCTGACCGTGAGCACGCTCGAGCCTCGCAAGAACCTGCATCGGCTGGTGCAGGCCTTCGGCCGCGTGCGCGACTCGCTTCCGGGGCCCTGGCCACTGGTCATCGTCGGGCCAACCGGATGGGGCCCCGGCCCGGTGGACCCCTCACCGGCGGACCACGTCGTCTTCACCGGCCCCGTTCCCGACTCCGTCCTGTCCGAGCTCTACCGGCGCGCCCGCGCCTTCGCCTATGTGCCGCTCACGGAGGGTTATGGCTTCCCCCCTCTCGAGGCCATGCGCGCCGGTGTGCCGACCGTGGTGTCCGACCAGGTACCGAGTGTGCACGACCTCGGTGCGCCCGGTCCTGCGCCCGCGCGCGTCGTCGACCCGCTCGACGTCGAGGCATCGCCCGGGGGTTGGCCGCGGTCCTGACCGATGACGCACTGCGGGCCGAGCTGGCCAGCCGGGGCACCGCCTACGCGGCAACCCGGACGTGGCGCGACACAGCCCGCGCCCACGTGGAGCTCTGGCGGTCCTTGCCATGACGGACGGGCCGCTTCGTGTCTCCCTCGATGTCTCGGCCGTCCCGGTCCGCCCGGGTGGCGCCGGGTACTACACCATGGCGATCGCCGCGCGGCCTCGATCGCCACGACGACGTCGCCCTGTCGCTGGTGGCCCGACGCGACGACGAGCAGCGCTGGCCTGCCTTGGCGGGCCGCGCCACGGTCCGCGGCGTGGTGCCGGCCTCGCGGCCGGGCCGGCTCGTCTTCGAGCAACTCCGTCTCGGTTCCGCGCTCGCGCTCCATGGGGGTCCAGGTCCACCACGGACCGCACTACACGATGCCGTCCCGGTCGCCGGTGCCCTGTGTCGTGACGATCCACGACTGCACCTTCTTCGACCATCCGGAATGGCACGTGCGATCGAAAGCCGCCTTCTTCCGCCGCGCCATCCGCCGCGCCGCACGCCAGGCCGCCGTGTTGATCTGCGTCAGCCAGGTGACCGAGGACCGGCTGCGTGCATGCTGCGACGTACGGGCACCGGTCGTCGTCGCGCCACACGGGGTGGACCACCGTCGGTTCACCCCGCTCGAACCTGCAGAGGGAGCCGACCGCGCGCTGCTCGCATCGTTGGGCGTGCCGATCGACCGGCCGCTGGTCGCCTTCGTGGGCACGCTCGAGCCGCGCAAGGGGGTCGCCCCTCTGGTGGCCGCCTTCGACAAGGTGGCCCGCCGCCATCCGGACGCGGTGCTCGTGTTGGGCGGTCAGACCGGCTGGGGAATGGCGGAGACGGAGCGGGCCCTCGCCGCCGCCCGGCATCCCGAGCGCATTGTGCGCACCGGCTATCTGCCCGACGAGGCGGTCCCCGCGTTGCTCCGTCAGTCGGCGGTGGTGGCCTATCCCGCACTCGAAGAGGGGTTCGGGCTTCCGGCGCTCGAGGCGCTCGCCTGCGGTGCGCCGCTGGTGACCACCGAGGGCACCGCCATGGCGGAGATGGCCGGCGGCGCGGCCCTCCTGGTCCCACCGGGCGACGTGACCGGGCTGGCGGACGCGCTCGGGACGGCGCTCCAGGTTGGCAGGCGACGCGCCCGCCGGGAACTCGGGATCGCGGTGGCAGGCGGAGCGGACCTGGGAGGCCAGCGTCGCGCTGCACCGCCATGCCTATGCGCTCGCCCTGGCGGCCTCGCAGTAGGGTTCCGCGCATGCGCGCGCTGATCACAGGCGGAAAGGGCTTCGTGGGCCAGTGGCTGGCCGCGCACCTGAAGGACCTGCGACGACGACGTGGCGGTGATCGACATCGAAACGGACGTCGCGGACGGTGCCGCGCTGCGCCGGGTCATGACCGAGGTGGCGCCGGACGCCGTGTACCACCTGGCCGCCATGACACACGTGGGTGAGAGCTGGGAGAACCCGAGCCAGGTGTTGCGTGTCAACGTGCTCGGCACGGCGGAGATCCTGGCCGCCGCCCGCTCTCTCGAGAGCAGCGTCCGTGTGCTCGTCGTGAGCTCAGCCGAGGTCTACGGCGTGGTCACTCCCGAGCAGCTGCCGTTGAGGGAGGACACCCCGACGAAACCCGCCAGCCCGTATGCGGCCAGCAAACTGGCGGCAGAGGCGGTTGCCCTGCAGGCCTGGCGGGGCTTCGGGCAACCCGTTGTCGTCGTCCGGCCGTTCAACCACATCGGCCCCGGGCAATCGCCGAATTTCTTCGTGCCCGCGCTGGCCAAGCGCATTGTGGAAGCCCGGCGGAGCGGCGCCCGGTCCCTGCCGGTGGGCAACCTCACGACGCGGCGCGACTTCACCGACGTGCGTGACGTCGTGGTGGCCTACCGCCTCCTGGTCGAACGCGGTGTCAGCGGCACCGTGTACAACGTCTGCTCGGGACGGGACGTGGCAATGTCAGAAGTCGCCCGGGAGCTCCTCGAACTGTCCGGGGCAGACGCTCACGCTCGAGACCGACCCCGCCCTTCTCCGACCGGTCGACGTGCCGGTGCTGCGGGGAAGTGCGGCAGTTGCTCACCTCCGCCACGGGCTGGGAGCCCCGGATCCCTCTCGCGACAACGCTCGCCGACGTCCTGACCTCCTGGGAGGCGGACTGACGGCGAGCGTTGTCGGTGCGAGAAGCGGTGTTGCTCAGGCGCTGACGCGCTGGCGAATCTGAATCCGGACCTCACGAGCCTGCTGCTTCGCCTTCGTGGTGACCTGGGTGACCGAGGAGGGCAACTTGTCCTCCAGCGGCTGCAGGGTCGTCTCGACGAACTGCACGGCCGTCTCGGCCAGGTCGTCGATCTGGTGGATCCCCTTGGCCACGCCCTGGCGCACGTCGCCGATGCGCTGGTCGAGCGAGAAGTCCTTGGAGAGCCGGTTCTGCAGCTCGACTCGCTGGACCTGGGCCCGCTGGTAGCCCAGCACGCCGAGGCCGACGGCCACATATGCCGCGTCGCGGGCGAGGTCCGTGACACCCTTGGAGATATTGGTGATGTTGGTAGGTACTTCAGGCATTTGGAGCCTCCTGTCTGGTCAGTTGACACCGACGTTGGTGACACAGGTGCCGCCGGCAGGCCACTGCAGTCGTGTACAACTGTATCACTTTCGTTAAACAGTAGCAAGCACTGGAGGTGCATTTCGTGCCTGAAGGGGTGAATGCCGTAACAGATAGCCTCGGCCCCCTGATGGACGCCCAAGTGCCGGCCGTGGTCGCCGTCGTGGTCACGACGGACCCCGGTCCCTGGCTCGACGAGGCGCTCTCCTCCCTGGCGGCCCAGGACTACGAGGAGCTCTCTGTCCTCGTCCTGTCGACCGGCGAGGACGATCCCGGGGTGTTGGACCGGGTCGCCCGCGTCCTGCCGGATGCGTTCGTCCGCCATCTGCCGGGGCGGCCCGGCTATGCCGCGGCCTCCAACGAGGCCCTCGGGATGGTCGAGGGAGCGGCGTTTTTCCTCCTTCTCCACGACGATGTCGCGCTGGACCCCGACGCGGTGCACAAGCTGGTCGAGGAGTCGTTCCGCTCCAACGCCGGGGTGGTGTCCCCGAAGTTCGTCCACTGGGACGACCCCCGGGTGCTGCTGCACGTCGGCATGAGCTGCGACAAGACGGGTGCCGTCGTTGACCGCATCACCGAGGGCGAGGTCGACCACGGACAGCACGACGCCGTACGTGATGTGTTCGTGGCCCCCGGCGGCTGCATTCTGGTGCGGGCCGACCTCTTCGCAGAGCTCAAGGGGTTCGATGCGGGGATCGTCGCCATGGGTGAGGACCTCGACCTCTCGTGGCGCAGCCAAGTGGCGGGCTCCCGCGTCGTCGTCGCGCCGGACGCGCGGGCGCGTCACCGCGAAGTGGTCGCCGGTGGTCTCGAGCCGCTGGTGGTTGCGGGCGAGGCTGCGGGCCGCAACCCCGTCACCATGCAGGCGTTGCAGCGCCGACACGAGCTGCGTGCCGTCCTCAAGTGCTACACCCGCATGTCTCTCGTGCGGGTGCTGCCCCAGGCCGCGCTCTTGGCCTTCGGCGAGGTCGTCGTCGCCGTGCTCGCCCGCGATCGTGATCGGGTTCGGGCGGTCACCGGCGCCTGGCGGTGGAATTTCCGCCGCCTGACCGAGTTGTCGATGTTGCGGGGCGAGCTGGCGGAGCACCGCCTCTTCCCCGACGCCGAGGTGCGCCGGCTGCAGGTGCGGGGCAGCGCACGTCTTTCGGCGTACTTCAGCCGCCTCTCCCACCAGGGCCTCGACGCCGCCAATGCCGTGGTCGTCCGGGAGCGGCCCGAGGACGGGAACGGCCACGCGGCAGAGGTGGCCGTTCTCACGGGCAGCGTCGGGTCGGCCTTCAGCGAGGACGCCGACTTCGACGAGCTGGACGATCTGGGCCGCCGCGCCGGACGGGACCGCTTCGGGCGACGGGTGCGATCAGCCCCGCTCAGCACGGGGCGACAGCGTGCGCTGGCACTGGTCATCGCCCTCGTCGTCATCGCCATCGGGACGCGCGACCTCTTCTTCGGGACCTTGCCGCTCGTGGGGCAGCTGGCGCCGTTGCCGTCGTGGTCGACCAGTTGGCACCACTTCTTCTCGGGCTGGCAGTCGTCCGGAGTGGGCACGACGGCGCCGGCCTCTCCCGCCTTCGGACTGGTCGGCCTGACCGGCACTCTCTTGTTCGGTGCCATGGGCACACTGCAGCGAGTCCTCATCCTCGGTTGCATCCCCCTCGGGGCTTGGGGCGTGTCGCGCTGCCTGAAGCCGCTCGTGTCACAGCGCGCCCGTGTGGTGGCCGTCATCTGTTACCTCGGTCTCCCGCTGCCCGTACGGTGCGCTCGGCACGGGCCGTTGGGACGGATTGGTGGCGTACGCCGCGTTCCCCTTCATCGCGCTGCGCCTGGCCCGGGCCGCTGGTGTGGCTCCCTATGCCGTCGAACCGGGACCGCACTGGCGGAGCCGCCCCGCCGGGCAGGTGGTCCTTCTCGGAGCCGTCGTCGCCGCTGCGTCGGCGTTCGCGCCGGCCGTGCTGCCCATGGTGCTCGTCATGGCGGTGGCCTTCGTGCTGGGCTCGGTCCTCGTCGGCGCCCACGAGCCCACCTGGCGCGTGCTCGTGGTGGCGGTGCAGGCGGTGGTCGTGGCGCTGGTCCTGGCCTTGCCCTGGGTGGTCGGGACCGCCCTGGCGGGGAAGGGGTCGGTGGCCATCTTCGGACTGCCCCTCTCCGGTGCCACGGCCGCGAGTTGGGGCGACATCCTGCGCTTCGCCGTCGGGCCGGCCGCCCGGTCGCCCCTGGCCTGGCTCCTCGTGCTCGGTTCGGCCCTCCCGCTCGTCATCGCCCGTGGCATCAGGCTGGCCTGGGCGGCGCGTCTGTGGGTGCTGGCGTTGGCCTCCTGGGGCATCGCCTACGCCACCACCCGCGGCGACCTCGGGTCCTTCACGCCCTCCGAGACCGTGGTGCTGGCGCCGGCCGCGCTCGCGGTGGCGATGTGCATCGGCCTCGGGATCGCCGCCTTCGAGAACGACATGAGCGGTCGCGAGTTCGGGTGGCGCCAGCTGGTGAGTGCGGCGGCCATCGTGTTCGTCGGCCTGGGTCTCCTCCCGGTGGTGGGCGAGTGCCGTCGGCGGTCGGTGGGATCTCGCCTCACAGGGCGTCGAACAGCCGCTGGCCTTCCTGGACCAGCCCAGCTCCGGCGTGTCACGGGTCCTGTGGCTGGGCGACCCCCGGGCCTTGCCGGCCGGCGGGTGGTCGGTCGAGTCGGGCCTGGCCTATGCCCTCACGCCGCAGGCGCTGCCCGACACGGCTCAGGTGTTCGCCCCCGCCGGGCCCGGGCCGGCCGAGGAGGTCGCCCAGGCGGTCCGCCTGGCCGTCTCCGGCGGCACGGTGCACCTCGGCCGCCTGCTGGCACCCGCGGGCGTGCGGTACGTCGTGGTGGTGGACGCGCTGGCCCCGTCGTTGGTCGGGGCCGAACCGGCATCGGTGAGCGCGCCGCCGCCCGCCGGCCTGAACTCGGACCTGCTCCAGCAAGATGACCTGCAGGTCGTTCCCGGCGTGCTCGGCGCGCAGGTCTACGAGAACGGGGAGGACATGCCGGTCACCGCGAGCCGCGCCGGTGCGTTGCCAGTGGTGTCGTCGGCCTACCCGAGCGCGACGGATGTGGCGGGCTGGCAGCCGGTGCTCAGCGCGCTCTCGGACGGCTCCGCCGCCACCGGTGCGGTCCCGGCGGGGAACCTCTACGCGGGCTACGCCCCGGCCGGCGCCTTCGCGCTGACGGTGGACGGCCACACCTTGACCCGGCGGCCGGCGTTCGGTTGGGCCGCGCAGTACGCGGTGACGACCAAGGGCCAGGCCAGCCTTTCGCTCTCGCAATTCCCACTCGTCCCGGTCGTCGTCCTCCTGGAGCTGGCGGCCTGGGTGGTCCTGGCACTCGCTGCCATCGGCCGGCCGCGCCGGGTGCGGGAGACGGCCCAGGCTGGCGCGCCCCTGGTGGCCGAGTCGGTGCTGATCGGCGAGACGGTGACCCTGTGACGCCGGCCCACGTGAGCCGCGAGCACCGGTGGCGCGTGATCGCCCTGGTGGTCCTCGTCGTCGCCGGTGTCGGCATCGCCGTCGGCGTGAAGGGCACCCCGACGCCGGTGGGCGCCGCGCCCAATCCGGGCGCGCTGGTCGGCGCGCCCGATGCCGAATCGACCGCGTGGTACTGCACGGGGCAGTCGACCGCAGGCGGCGTGTCGCCCGGCTTCCTCGTGCTGACCAATACGACGGCCAAGCCCGTCACCGCCGACATCACGGCCATCTCCGACTCGGGTGCCACCGCGCACGCCGCCGCTGCCGTTCCGCCACGGGGCGTGGTGGCGCCGGCCATCCCCGCGCTGTCGTCGGGGTCCTGGGAGTCCGAGACGGTCATCACGTCGGGCGGTGGGGTGGCGGTGACCCAGACGATCAGCAACGTCTTGGGCTGGTCCCAGGCGCCTTGTCAGAGCACCACCTCGGATCAGTGGTACTTCGCCGGCGGCTCCACCGCGGCAGCCAACGCGCTCTACGTCTCGCTGCTCAACCCGACGTCGACGCCCGTCGTCGTCGATCTGAGCTTCGTGACGCCGGCGGGCACGGTGCATCCCATCAACTACCAGGGGATCGTGCTGCCCGCCGGGCAGGTGGCGGTGGAGAACGTGACGACCGAGGTCCAGCAGGTCTCCACCATCAGCACGGTGGTGACCACCCGGACCGGCCGCGTCGTGGCTTCGGTGGTGCAGGAGATCGTGGGTGCCGGGGGACGTCGGGCGGCGTGTCGCTCGTGCCGGGCGCCATGGCGGCCCAGCCGCACTGGGCCATCCCCCAGGCCCAGGAGGTCCCGGGCGCCTCGACCGAAATCGACGTGTTCAACCCCGGGTCGACCTCCGAGTCGGTGACGGTCCGCTTTCGCCTGCCGTCGGGCCCGCTCGCACCGCTGACGCAGAAGGTCCTCCCTGGCACGACCTGGCCCATCTTCACCAGCACGCAAACGCGGATCCCCGCCAATGAGACCTACGCCACGGCCATCGATGCCACGGGGGGTCCCGGGGTCGTGGTCAGCCGGACGGTCGCCCTGGCCAACACCGCGACGCCGCCGCCGCAGGCGGGCATGGTGGCGGCCGTGGGCGGACTGAGCACGGACTCGCCCAGTGGCGAGTGGGTGGTTCCTCCGCCGGGGACCAGCGACAGCCCTGCAGTGAGCGGGGCGGCGCCGGCCTCCCTCGCCCTGTACAACTCCTCGGCGACAGCGGAGACCTACAGCGCCGCAGCCACGCTCGCTCCGGGAACAAGCGTCGTCGCCACGGGCACCGTGGCGGCCGGGGCTTCCGTATTGGTCTCGGGTTCGCCGCTCACCGCGGCGGGTCTGAACCCGATAGTGGTGAAGGCCTCGGGACCCTTGGCGGTGAGCGAGGAGGCCGGCCCCAGACGCCGGCTTCGGCGTTGTCTCCATGCCGGGTATCCCCCTGGCCGCCGCCATCGGCGCCTGAGCGTCTGTTCAGAGACGCCGGCGCTGGGAGCGCCGCCACAGGGCGCGGCCGCCGGCCAACACGGCGCCCACCAGCAGCAGGGCAAAGAGCAGAGGCCCCGCAATGCGGATGGCGCCTTCGACGCCGGTGACGAAGCCCCCCACGCTGGCGTGCCACGCCCGAACCAGGCCTGACTCGGGCAGGGGGCTCGGTGCCGGGCGCCGGAGAGCGCTCGCCGACCGTGACCGTCAGCGTCGAGTACGACGTCTGGCTCGTCAGCAGTTGCAGCTGACCCTGGAGCTGTTCGATCTGGGACTGAATGGCATTCAACTGGTCCTGCACGGCCAGGACGTCACCCACGGTGTCGGCCTTGGCCAGGATGGTGAGGTACTGCTGGCGGCTGGCCGCCAGCGCGGTAATGCGCGACTGCAGGTCGACGTACTGGCCGGTGACGTCAGTGGCCTTGGTCGTGAGGTCCGACGTCTTGCCGAGGGCCTCGGCGCGGGCAAGCACCGTGGCGAAACTCTGTACCGGCACCTGGAGTGTCACGCTGCCCGAGGGGGAGCCTCCGCCCGACTGCGTCTGCGAGTTGGCCACGAAGCCGCCGTAGGCACCGGCCAGCGCGGTCAATTGCGTGATCGTCCGGCTCAGCTTGTCGCGTCCGACGGTCAGGGCCAGCGAACCGGTCTGTTCGATTTTGGCGGACTGTCCGACGGCGCCGTTCGGCAGGTTCGGCGCGCTCGGCGGCGTCGTCGGTACGGTGTCGTGCTGCACCCCCTGGGCCGCACCCGACGACTTCCCCGCGCTCGACGGGGCAGCGGCGCTGGCCTGCGGCGACCGGTTGGCGGAGAAGCGCGGGTGTGGTCGTGGTGGTGGAGGCGGGGGCGGAGCGGGCCGGCACGGTCAGCGGCGGGTGCGCCGGCCCGGCCGAGGCCGTGGGATGCGCGGGGTTGCGCACGAGGCTGCCGACCGCCCCGGCCAGGACAAAAAGGACGACGACGGCGGCGGCGACCGAAAGGGCGCGGTGGCGGGCCGCGACGCCGAAGAGGCGGTGCACACGGCCAGGCGCGTCGGTGGAGCACTTCGCCGTCGCTCCCGCCGTCCGCCCTCGTCGCCGTCCACGGGGCCGCGCCCCAGGGCCCGCTCCAGAATGTCGTCGGGACCGGTGACCGGCGCCTCGAAGGCTGGCCGCGGCACCGGCCAGGAGCGAGGCCAGGCGGTCGTCGTCGAGCATCGTCATCGGGCGGTCTCCTCGCTGCGAGGTGCCTCGCTCGGCGCCGGCGAGGGCACACAGGGCGGGGTCGGCCGCCAGCCGCCGGCGGGCTTCGTGCAGGCGGGACTTCACCGTGCCCGGGCGCCGGCCGATGGCGAGCGCAATGTCGCGTTCGCTCAGGTCGGCGTAGTAGCGCAGGACGACAGGGACGCGCAGTGACAGCGGCAACTGCTGCAGCGCGGCCAGCACCGTCTCGGCCACCTCGCCCTGCTCGGCTCGTGTCTCGGGGTCGGTGCCGCGTGCCTGCACGTGGGCCAGCGGCTCGTCACCGGCGCGACGGTCGCGGTGCGGGATCTCGCTGCGCAGCTTGGAATAGCAGGAGTTGACGACCACGCGGTAGAGCCAGGGCCGGATGCTCGGAAGGCCCGAGAGCGAGTCACGGAAACGCCAGGCCCGCAGGTAGGCGTCCTGCACGGCCTCCTCGGCGTCGGCCCGGTTGCCCAGGATCAGGCAGGCCGTGCGGAAGGACGCCACGTAGCCGTCCTCGAGCCAGTCCGCGAGCTGGTGCTCCACCATCCCCCTTCATGACGCTGCATCACCCGGATCGGTTCGATCCATCCGGTTCGACCAGGGGGACTGCGCGTGCCTAGCGGGCTGCTGGTCCTTCTGGCGTGCCGGAGGCCGGGTTGGACGGCGGGGGCCAGGGCGGCGGAGCCCACGACTCGGGGTCGGCGGAGTGGCCGGGCACCGCCACTGGTCCCTGGTCGGCGACCGGAGTGCCGTCCGTCACGGCGTGCTGCGCCGTTGCCGCTTCCGCTGCCATTGGCACCGTTGCTGGCCGGCGCGCTGATGGCCGCCTCGTTGAAGTGCGGGACCGACTTGGCGCCCTCGTCGTGCACGGGCGACCCGTGGGCCTCGTCGACCAGGCGGGCCACCTCGGCGCCGTCGATGATCTCGTTGTCGAGCAGCGCCCGGGCGATGGCGTTGAGGCCGCCCCGGTGCTTGCTCAGCACGTCCATGGCCCGCTGCCTCTTCGACGCGCAGGATGCGCTCGACCTCGTCGTCGATGATCTTGGAGGTGTCCTCGGAGTAGTCGCGCGTGTGCATGAGGTCCTCGCCCAGGAAGACCTGGCCGGCCGAGCCCCACGCCATGGGGCCGATGGCGTCGCTCATGCCCCACTCGCGCACCATTTTGCGGGCGAGCTCGGTGTTGCCGACGAGGTCGTTGGCGGCCCCGGTCGACAGGTCGCCGTAGACGAGCAGCTCGGCCACGCGGCCGCCCATGCGGACGCAGAGCGAGTCCTCGATGTAGTCCCGGGGGTGGATGTGCCGCTCCTCCATCGGGAGCTGGTGGGTGACGCCGAGGGCCATGCCGGTCGGGAGGATGGTCACCTTGTGCACCGGGTCGGCGTTCTCGAGCACGTAGGCCAGCACGGCGTGGCCGCCCTCGTGGTAGGCGATGCGCTCCTTCTCGGCCTCCGAGAGGACCATGGACTCGCGCCGCTGGCCGAGCAGGACGCGGTCACGCGCCGTCTCGAAGTCGGCCATGGCGATGTCGAGGCTGCCGCGGCGCACGGCGTGCAGGGCGGCCTCGTTGACCAGGTTGGCCAGGTCGGCACCGCTCATGCCGGGCGTGCCCCGGGCCACCACGCTGAGGTCGACGTCGTTCGCCATGCGCTTGCCCTTGCAGTGCACGGCCAGAATCGGCAGCCGCTCCTCGAGGTCGGGCAGGGGCACCACGATCTGGCGGTCGAAGCGGCCCGGCCGCAGCAGGGCCGGGTCCAGGATGTCGGGCCGGTTGGTGGCCGCGATCATGACGACGCCCTCGGAGGTGTCGAAGCCGTCCATCTCGGAGAGCATCTGGTTGAGGGTCTGCTCGCGCTCGTCGTGGCCGCCGCCGAGGCCGGCGCCGCGCTTGCGCCCGATGGAGTCGATCTCGTCGACGAAGACGATGGCCGGCGCCTGCTTGCGGGCCGTCTGGAACAGGTCGCGCACCCGGCTGGCCCCGACGCCCACGAACATCTCCATGAAGTCCGAGCCGCTGACCGACATGAAGGGCACGCCGGCCTCGCCGGCGACGGCGCGGGCGATCAGCGTCTTGCCGGTCCCGGGCGGGCCGACCAGCAGCACGCCCTTGGGGATTTTGGCGCCGATCTCCTTGAAGCGGGCGGGGGTCTTGAGGAAGTCGACGACCTCGCTGATCTCCTGCTTCACGCCGGTGTAGCCGGCCACGTCCTCGAAGGTGGTCGAGGGCCGGTCGCTGCTGAAGGTCTTGGCCTTGGAGCGGCCGATGGACATGATCCCCGACATCTGCCCCCGGGTCTGGCGGCCGATGAAGTAGATGAAGGCGGCGCCGATGGCGATGATGAAGAGGTAGGGGAGCAGGTCGCTCGAACAGGTTCGACGACGGGGTCGGGAAGCTGACCTGCGACGCCGTTGTTGCGCATGTCGGTGACGTCGTTGGGCAGGGACGGGCTGGGGCCCTGGACCGTGTAGGTCGTCCCGTCCTTGAGCTTGCCGGTGATCTGCCCGGTGGAGTTGGAGATCTGGGCCGTCGAGACCTGCTTGGACGTCACGTCCTGCAGGAACTTGGTGTAGGAGATCGACTTGGCGTTGTGTGGTCTTGATCGTGCCGACGGCGAGCAGGATGGCCACGATCCCGATGGCCAGGACGCCCCAGAGCCAGCGCCAGCTCTGCCCCGACGGCTGCCCCTGCTGGGGGGTTCCGTCCCCGCCAGCAGGCGCGTTCGGCTTGCCGGCCGGCTTGTCCGTACGCTGGGGGCTCACGACATCCATGCTAGGCGCCGACCCTGCTCTGTGGTGACCGCCTCGTCACTTGCGCCCGGCGGGTCTCCCTGCAGGTGGGGGCGCTGCGGGCGCCGGTAACGTCTGTCCGATGACCGATTCCGAGCCCGGCGGGGCGGCTCCCGGCCCAGCGGGCCCGCCGGCGCGCTCACCCGGGCCCGTCCCCGACGGGTACGTGCCCCGCGAATGGCTTCAGCAGGCGCCCCCGTGTCGCCGCCACCGCTCGCCACCGGTGCGCCCGGCTGCCCCCGCCCCCGCCCCGCCCATGCCGCCCTACGACCCGACCTTCACCTTTCTGCCGCCCCCGCCCTCGGTGCTGCCGGCGGCCGACGTGCCCTTCCTCGATACGCCCGTGGGTCCCTCCGCAGACCAGGCGCCAGGGCTGGATGTGGCTCCTCTACGCCGTCATCGGCTTCCTGGTCGGCCAGATCGGCGCGCTGATCTTCGGCTACATCGCCGGCGCCATCGCCGGGAAGACCGGCGCGCAGATGACGGCCATCGCCTCGGCCGCGGTGCCGCCGGAGTGGTACGTCGTCACGACGCTGCTCGGCCTGTGGATCGGCTTCATCGGCGCGCCGTGGCTGGCCAGCCGGACCCAGGGCACGCGCCACTTCTTCCGCGACCTCGGCGTGCGCTTCCGGCTCATCGACCTCGTCGGCATCGCCATCGGCGTCGGCGGCCAGATCCTCGTCGCCATCATGTACGCGCCCGTTCCAGCACGACATCAAGAACTTCAACGGGCCGTCGCAGAAGCTGACCGGCGGCGTCGCACGGCGCCGGCTTCGTCGTCATCGCCATCGCCACGGTGCTCCTGGCGCCGGCCATGGAGGAGCTCTTCTTCCGGGGCCTGCTGCTCAAGGCGCTGGTCCGCCTGTTCACGAAGTTGGGGGCGGCCGGCGGCGCCCGTGCCGCCGGAGTCGTCCTGGCCGTGATCGTCGACGGGCTCCTCTTCGGCCTGGCGCACGGCGAATGGGTGCAGCTGGCCGGCCTGGCCACCTTCGGCGTCATCCTGGCCGCCGTCTCGTACCGCACCGGGCGCCTGGGCATGAACATGGTCGCCCACGCCAGCTTCAACCTGGTCGCCATCATCGCCATTGCGGCGAACGGGAGCGTCGTCTTCCACTGAGGCGTTCGGTGCGAAGCGCCGCGCGGGCGCCCCCTATGGTGGGTGCCCGTGAGCCCCCCGAGAGCCGCATGGACCAGGTCTTCAAGGCGTACGACGTGCGTGGCACGGTGCCCGATCAGCTCGACGCCGACATGTGCCGCGCCATCGGCCGCGCCATGGCCCGCTTCGCCGGCACGCCCCAGATCCTGGTGGCCCGCGACATGCGCGAGAGCGGCGTGGAGCTGGCGGCCGCCTTCTCCGACGGCGTGCGGGCCGAGGGCGTCGACATCGTCGACCTCGGCATGGCCTCCACCGACTTCCTGTACTTCGCGTCGGGCCATCTCGATTCGCCCGGCGCCATGTTCACGGCGTCGCACAACCCGGCGCAGTACAACGGGCTCAAGCTCTGCCTGTCCGGGGCGCGGCCGATCGGGCGCGACACCGGCCTGGCCGACATTGCAGGCCGGCGCCGAGGAGCTGCTGGGTCAGCCCCTGCCGCCCCTGAAGGGAGGCTGGACCGAGCAGAACCTGCTCGACGAGTGGGCCGACCACGTGCGTGTCCTTCGTCGACGTCAGCTCGCTGCGCCCGCTCAAGGTCGTGGCCGACACCGCCAACGGCATGGGCGGGCTGGTCGTGCCGATCGTGTTCGAGCGGCTGCCCTTCACGGTCGACATCCTCTTCCCCGAGCTCGACGGCAACTTCCCGAACCACCCGGCCGATCCGATCCAGCCCGAGAACCTCGTCGCCCTGAAGGCGGCCGTCCTCGAGCACGACGCCGACATCGGGCTGGCCTTCGACGGCGACGCGGACCGTGTCTTCCTGGTCGACGAGAAGGCCGAGCCGGTGTCGGGCTCGCTGACCACGGCGCTGGTCGCCGCGTCCATGCTGGCCAAGCACCCCGGGCGAGACGATCCTCTACAACCTCATCTGTTCCCACGTGGTGCCCGAGGTCGTGACCGAAATGGGTGGCCGGCCCATCCGCACCCAGGTCGGCCACTCCATCATCAAGAAGGTGATGGCCGAGACCGGGGCCGTCTTCGGCGGGGAGCATTCTGGGCACTACTACTACCGCGACAACTTCCGGGCCGACTCGGGCATCATCACCGCGCTCTTGGTCCTGGAGTTGCTCAGCCAGAGCGGGCAGCCGCTCTCCGAGATGCTCCAGCCCTACCAGCGCTACGTCGACTCGGGAGAGATCAACACCACCGTGACCAGTCCCGCCGCCACCGTGGCCGCCATCGCCGAGCACGAGCGCAAGGCCGGCGCCTCGGTCGACACGCTGGACGGGCTCACCGTCGAGCACGGCGACTGGTGGTACAACGTCCGCCCTTCCAACACCGAGCCGTTGCTCCGCCTCAACGTCGAGGCGAAGACAGCCGACCGCTGCGCTGCGCACGTGGCCGAGGTGCAACAGCTCATTGCCGCCAACGCCGGCCTCGCGGCCGGCCCGAACTGAGGAGCTCCTCATGAGCCTCGACCCGCTCCTGCTCGACGTCCTGGCCTGCCCGGAGGACAAGGGACCACTGCTGTGGTTCGAGGACGAGGACGTCCTCTACAACCCGCGGCTGCACAAGAGCTACGCGGTGGTGGACGGCGTGCCCGTGTTGTTGATCGACGACGCGGTGACGGTCGGGGAGTCCGAGCACGAGCGTCTCATGACCAAGGCCGAGACCAACCAGGTGCGGGCCACCGGCCCGGCGTCTGGGTGAACGGGACCGCCCCCCTCGACACGCTCGGGATGTGGGAGGCCACGGCTGCCCTGCCCGAGCAGCTGTCCTGGGCGTTACGGACGGCGGACAGCGCATTCGCCGGGCTGGCCGCCGGCGATGGCCGTGCGCAGTGTCGCAGCCTTCGGCCTGGGCACCGGCGGGACCGCCTGCGCGGCAGCCGCCGCGCTCACTGCCCCTGACCTGACCGTTCCGTTCTGGGTGGGCCGCGGCTCCGCGCTTCCCGCCTTCGTCGACACGTCCACGTTGGTCCTCGCCGTGTCCACCTCTGGGGACACCGAAGAGACGTTGACCGCGGCCGAGAAGGCGATCGAACGCGGCGCCGCGGGTGGTGGCCATCGGCGGTGAACCCGGAGGGGCGTTGGCCCGCCTGGCCGACGGAGCCGGCCTGCCCTGGTGCCCGGTGGCGCCGGGCGGTGCCGTGGCACGCGCCGCGTTGGGGGCGACGACGGTGTCGCTGCTCGTGGCGTTGGCCCGGGCCGGCCTGCGGTCCGAGACGTGCAGAGGCGATTGACGCCGCGGCAACGCGTCCTGGCCCGGCGGCGAGACGCCCTCCTCGCGGCGGGAGGCGCCCCGGCGGAGTTGGCGCGCCGGCTCGGCCGGACCATCCCGCTCGTCTACGGCTCCGCCGGGACCGCCGCGGTGGCGGCGCACTGGTGGAAGGCGCAGGTGAACCTCAACGCCAAGGCGCCCGCGTTCGCCGCGACGTTGCCGGACGCTGACCCATGACGAGCTGGCGGGTTGGGGGCAGGGCGGCGACGTGACGCGTCAGACGATGTCGCTGGTGCTCCTGCGCCACGACGGCGAGGCGCCGCGCACGGCGGGCCAGTTCGACGCCGTGCAGGCGGCCACGGACGAAGTGATGGCCGACGTGTTCGAGGTGCGCGCCGAAGGCGACGACGACCTGGCCCGCTTCTTCGACCTGACGCTGGTGGGCTCGCTCGTCTCGCTGCACCTGGCCGCCCGCGAGGGCGTGGACCCGGGACCGGTTCCCACCGTCGACGAGGCGCAGGCGGGCACGTTGACGCTGTAGCGGCCGGCTGGCGTTAGCTGAGGCGCTCCACGATCATGGCCATGCCCTGGCCGCCGCCGACGCACATCGACTCGAGGCCGAACGTCTTGCCCGTGTCCTCGAGCGCGTTGAGGAGGGTCGTCATGATGCGGGCGCCGGTCTGGCCGAACGGGTGGCCGAGCGCGATGGCGCCGCCCTTGACGTTGAGCTTGTCCCAGCTGATGCCGAGGTGCTTGGCCGAAGGGATCACCTGGGCGGCGAAGGCCTCGTTGATCTCGACCAGGTCGATGTCGTCGATGGTCATGTTCGCCCGGGCCAGCACCTGGCGGCAGGCGTCCACCGGGCCGAGGCCCATGATCTCGGGGTTGAGCCCGGTGACGCCGCTGGCCACGATGCGGGCCAACGGGCGTGATGCCGAGCGCCTTGGCCTTCGTGTCGCTCATGACGATGACCGCGGCCGCGCCGTCGTTGAGCGGGCAGGCGTTGCCGGCCGTCACGGTCCCGCCCTCGCGGAAGACCGGCTTGAGGTTGGACAGCCCCTCCAGCGTCGTGCCGGCCCGCGGCCCGTCGTCCTTGGTGACGACGGTGCCGTCGGCCAGGGTGACCGGGATGATCTCGCGCTCGAAGAACCCGTTCTGCTGGGACTCGACGGCTCGCGTCTGCGAGAGCAGCGCGAACTCGTCCATCTCCTCGCGGGTGACCTTCTCGAACTCGGCCACGTTCTCCGCCGTCTGACCCATGGCGATGTAGACGTCGGGCAGGCCGGCGGCCGGGCTCCACGGCTCGGTGACGGCGGGGGCGCGGACCTTCGTCCTCTCCTCGGCCGCGGCGAACGCCTCGTTGTGCGGACCGGTGTCCGACGCGCCGTGGGCGTAGCGGCTCACCGTCTCGACGCCGGCGGCGATGAAGACGTCGCCTTCGCCGGCGCGGATGGCGTGGGCCGCCATGCGGATGGTCTGCAGGGACGAGGAGCAGTAGCGGTTCACCGTGACGCCGGGCACGTTCTCCAGTCCGGCCAGCAGGGCGGCCACCCGGGCCACGTTGTAACCGGCCTCACCGGCCGGCTGCCCACAGCCGAGGAGGACGTCCTCCACCTCGGCCGGGTTCAGCTGCGGCACCTGCTCGAGCACCGTGCGGAGGACCAGCGCGCTCAGGTCGTCGGGCCGGCACTCGACGAGCGAGCCCTTGTTGGCCCGTCCGATCGGGGTGCGGCCGGTGGCGACGATGACGGCTTCAGGCATGGTGATGGCTCCTCGGGTTTCGATTCGTGACTCGAACGTGCGCCTGGGGGACCCGCCCCGGGGCGGATTGCAGGTTACTCGCCGGTAGCCAGCGCCTCTTCGGCTCCATTGGCCGCCCGAGCGGGGCGGACTGTAACGTGTTCTACCGCGCCGAGCCCAGAGGGCCGGGCCGGCGACGACATGGCGCTGACGTGGGCCGATGCGGCCCCGCCACCCGGGAGGGACACATGGAAATTGCCTTGACCGAGGAGCAGCAGGCGCTCAAGAGCGAGCTGCGCGCCTACTACCAGAACCTCTTGACCCCCGAGCTCGAGCAGGAGCTCTCCCATGCCGGCGGCATCGGCCCGGTGGTGCGCAAGGTGGTCAAGCAGATGGGCAGCGACGGTTGGCTCGGCATCGGGTGGCCCACCGAGTGGGGCGGGCAGGGTCGTTCGGCCATTGAGCAGTTCATCTTCTTCGACGAGTCGATGCGGAGCGGGGCGCCGGTGCCGATGCTCACGATCAACACCGTCGGCCCGACCATCATGAACTTCGGCACCCAGGAGCAGAAGGAGTTCTTCCTCCCGAAGATCCTGGCCGGCGAGATCCACTTCTGCATCGGCTACACGGAGCCGAACTCGGGCACCGACCTGGCGTCGTTGACCACCAGGGCCGTGCGTGACGGCGACGAGTACGTGATCAACGGCGCCAAGATCTTCACCAGCCTGGCGGGGGACGCGGACTACATCTGGCTGGCCACCCGGACCGATCCGAACGTGGCCAAGCACAAGGGCATCTCCATGTTCTTGATCCCGATGGACACCCCGGGCATCCGGGTGGTCCCGATGAAGCTGCTCGGCGACCACAACATCAACTACACGTTCTACGAAGACGTGCGCGTGCCGGCCACGGCGTTGGTCGGTGGCGAGAACCAGGGCTGGAACCTGATCACCAACCAGCTCAACCACGAGCGGGTCACCCTGTGCTCGCCCGGGATCATTGAGCGCGTCCTGACGGACGTGCGGGCGTGGGCCCAGAACACGAAGCTGCCCGACGGGCGGCGCGTGATCGACCAGGAGTGGGTGCAGGAACACCTGGCCCGCGTGCACGCCGAGCTCGAGTTCCTCCGCCTCATCAACTGGAAGGTGGCGTGGCAGGCGACACAGGGGCAGCTCGACGTGGCCGATGCCTCGTCGATCAAGGTGTTCGGCACCGAGTTCTACCTGCGGGCCTTCCGCTCCCTCATGGAGATCATCGGGCAGGCCGGCTACCTCACGCGCGGCTCACCCGCCGCGGTGGTCGCCGGTCGACTCGAGATGTACGCCCGCTCCATGATCATCCTCACCTTCGGTGGCGGCACCAACGAAATTCAGCGGGACCTCATCGCGATCTTCGGCCTCGGCATGCCGCGGTCGCTGCGCTGAGCCCGCCGAGAGCCAGGAGACTGCAATGGACTTCAGTTACAGCGAAGAGCAAGAGGCTGTCCGCCAATTGGCCGGGCAGATCTTCGGCGAACGGTCGACGCACGAGCGGCTGAAGCAGGTCGAGGCGACCGCCGGCGACGACGGGCCCTTCGACCGCGAGCTCTGGAAGGAGCTCGCCGACGCCGGTCTGCTCGGCATCCACCTGGGCGAGGACGTCGGCGGCGCCGGGCTCGACTTCGTCGCGGCCTGTCTGGTCATTGAGGCGGCGGGCCGCACGGCGGCCTACGTCCCCGTTGTCGAGACGATGGTCTACGGCGCGCTGCCTCTCGACCGCTTCGGCACCGACGCGCAGCGCAAGACCTGGCTCACCGGTGTGGCCGGCGGGGAGACTATCCTGACCGCCGCCATGGCCGAGCTGGTCGGCGAGGTGATCGTGCCCGGCGGGTCCGAGCCCACCACCACGGCCACGGCCCAGGCCGATGGCTCGTGGGTGCTCTCGGGCACGAAGGCCTGCGTGCCGGCGGCTCTGGTGGCCGACGCCATCCTGGTGCCCGCCACCTGCCAGACGGCGGACGGCGCCACCACCGGTCCCGGCGTCTTCATTGTGGAGCCCGGCGCCGAGGGCGTGACGTTGACGCGGCAGACGACGACGACCGGACGGCCCGAGGCGATCGTGGAGCTCGACGGCGTCCGCGTCGGCGTCGATCGGCTCGTCGGTGAGGGCGCCGACGGTGCCGCCATCATCGACTGCATCACCGAGTACGCCACGACGGCGCTCTGCATCGAGGAGGCCGGCGTCTGCGCCACGGCGTTGGAGCTGACCGCGGAGTACACCAAGACGCGGGTGCAGTTCGACAAGCCCATCGCCACCTTCCAGGCGGTGGGGCAACGCGCGGCCGACGCCTACGTCGACACCGAGGCCATCCGCCTCACCGCATGGCAGGCGGCGGCCCGACTGGCCGCTGGTCTGCCGGCGTCGTCCGAGGTGGCGATCGCCAAGTACTGGGCGGCCGAGGGCGGCCAGCGTGTGGTCCACGCCGCCTCGCACCTGCACGGCGGCGTCGGTGTCGACCGTGACTACCCGCTGCACCGCTTCTTCCTGCTGACGGAGCAGATCGAGCTCACCCTGGGAGGGGCGAACGAGAGCCTGCGCCGGCTGGGCCGGATCCTGGCGGACGAGCCCGTCTGACGGCCGGACGGCGCCGGTCGGCCGGCCTGGCCGCTCAGCCCTGGGCGCTCGGCTGGAACGGGGTTGGAGAGTCCGAGGCCGTAGCCGGCCAGGAAGATGCCCGCCTCCTTGTGACGCGGGTACGCGCCGGCCAGCTTGTGAAAGGCCGGGGAGTGGTCGGCATGGGTCAGATGCGCCACTTCGTGCACCAGGACCGAGTCGAGCACCCACTCGGGCACCACCCGCAGCCGGTGCGAGACGCGGATGTGACCCGAGTAGTACGAGCACGAGCCCCAGCGTGCCGTCTGGTTGGTGACCCAGCGAACGGAAACGGGATGGGCCCCGACCAGATAGCGATCGCTGAGTTCGATGGCGCGGGCGAGGAGGTCGTCATCAGTGAGCCCGGACTGGAGTTGGTGACGCGTCAGCAGCCGCTCCACCAACCAGTCGACCGTCTTCTGCCGGCTCTCGGCACTGAGATGCGCGGGAACCGACACGACGATGCGCCCCGCGACCCACTTGGCCTCTGACGTCTTCTTGCGGCGTTTGCTGATGCGGACCTCGACTTCGGGCGGCGCCTCGACGGCGCTCTCGAACACCTCCTCGTCCGGCGGCTGTGGCGTGTCCGGTGCTCTGCGTGTGGGCGGGGACGGGCGTTGTCCCCGAAGAGGGGGGCTCCGAGGGCGACCCGGGCCGGGTCAGGTCGGAGAGGTCGAAAAGGGTCATGGTCGCATTGTGGCCCACGCATGTGTCCACACAATGAATGGTTGGCGCACTCGTCGTGGTGCCTGGGATATCGTCTCACAGCCGCTTCTCAAGAAGAGGCACAGCGTGGGGGACGGGCGGGAGAGAACGTCATGGCGAGCGTCGCTGTGCAACAACCCGGGTGCTCGTCATGATCCCGGTCGGTGCGGCGGCACACGCAGGGCGGCAGGACGTCGGCACGATCACCACGCCATTGGGGAACGGTCAATCGGCAACAGGGAGGCGGAACGGCGGATGACGTCAACGGCGAGCTTTTGTGAGAAGTGCGGGAACCTGCTCGGGCCCAACAGCCAGTTCTGCGACAAGTGCGGCACACCGGTCGGGCAGTCGCGCCGGCGCCTGCGGGCGCATCGGGCCGACCACCGCAGCCGGTTGCCGGCGCAGCGCTCCCACCGCCACCCCCACCTGCCCTGGCCTACGGGGCCCCGCCCTCCATGCAGCCACCGCCGGGCTACGGCCAACCGCTGCCGGTCGGGCAGACGACGAACGGACTCGCCATCGCGTCGCTCGTCCTCGGGATCGTCTGGGTCTTTGGTCTCGGTTCGATTCTCGCGGTCATCTTCGGGTTCGTCGGGAGGAAGCAGATTCGCCAGAGCGGAGGGCGTCAGGGCGGCGGGGGAATGGCCATCGCCGGCATCGTCCTCGGCTTCGTCGGTGTTGTCGGCCTGATCCTCTGGATCGTTCTCATTATCGCCGTCACAACCAGCATCAACAACTGTGTGGACCAAATGCAGACCGACGCGAACTCGTCGACGTGTGTCACGAACAGCGGCACCGGAAACAGCGGAGGCCCGTTCAACACCGGCTCGACCGGCAACACCGTCGGTCCGCTGCACCACTGCAGGCGGGCAGCCGGCGCGGACCGTTGGGAACAGCGCGACCAGCCCGGGAATCAACGTTTCCCTGCTGCGCTAGGCGTCGGTCCCGGGCATCGGTTCCGCGGCACCCGAGCTTGCGCAGGACGCTTCAGGAGCCCTGGCCAGATGCCAGGACACCGCACTGCACGCCCAGGCCAGGCACGCTGCAGGCACCATGGTTCAGAGGGGATGTTGGTCCGCCGTTTCGGGGCGAGAAGGGGTTACCCTTTTTTCATGACCACCTCGCCAGTGCCACTGTCCGGGTTCCCCCTCCAACTTGAGCTGGACGCTCCGGACAAGGTCGCCCGATGGCGTCCCATCGTCCAATGGTTCCTCGCCATCCCCCACTTCGTCGTGCTCTACGTGTTGGCCATCGTCCAGAGGGTGGTCTTCATCATCTCGTTCTTCGCCATCCTCTTCACGGGCAAAATGCCCGACGGCCTCTTCGGGTTCAACGCCATGGTCCTGCGCTACCAGTGGCGGGTGACGTCCTACGCGTTGTTCATGCGCGAGGAGTATCCCGAGTTCGCTTTCCCGACCGAAGGCGCCGACCCTGGCACAGAGCCGGCCCGGCTGTCGGTCGAGCCGGCCGCCAAGCTCAGCCGCGGCCTGATCTTCGTCAAGTGGTTGCTGGCGATCCCGCATTACATCGTGCTGCTCGTGCTCTACATCGCGGTCTATGTCGTTGTCATCATCGGGTTCTTCGTCGTGATCATCACCGGCGCCTGGCCCGAGGGAATGCGCAAGTTCGTCGTGGGCGTGATGCGGTGGTCATCGCGGGTGAGCGTGTACATCCTGCTGATGACCGACGTGTACCCGCCGTTCAGCCTCGACTGACGGTCGGCGAAAGCCCGACCTAGCCGAGCACGAGTTCGGCCATGGTGCGCAGGGTGGCGACGTCGCCGTTGATGAGCATGGTGGTGGCGCGCGACGCGCGCCACGCCTCGAGGTCGTCTCGGATCTTCTCCACGGGACCGACCAGCGCGATCTCCTCCACCAGGCTGGTGGGGACGGCGGCCGCGGCGTCGTCCTTGCGCCCGTCGAGGTAGGCGTCCTGAATTTTGGTGGCCGCCTCCTCGTAGCCCATGCGGGCGAAGACGTCGAAGTGGAAGTTCATCTCCTTGGCGCCCATGCCGCCGATGTAGAGGGCGAGATACGGGCGGAAACCGTCGGCGGCCGCGTCGGTGTCGTCACTGATCACGGTCGGGGCGAAGGCCAGCACCTCGAAGTCGTCGACGGTGCGCCGTGCGGTCGGGCGGGCGAAGCCCTCGTCGAGCGAGGCCTCGAAGGAGGACATGGCGCGGGGGAGAAGAAGATGGGGAACCAGCCGTCGGCGATCTCGGCCGCCAGGGCGACGTTCTTCGGCCCCTCCGCGCCGAGGATGATCGGGATGTCGGCGCGCAGCGGATGCACGATCGACTTGAGGGGCTTGCCCAGTCCCGTCCCGCCGGGATACGGCAGCGGGTAGTGCGGCCCGTCGTTGGTCACCGGCTTCTCGCGGGCCAGAACCTGGCGCACGACGTCGACGTACTCGCGGGTGCGGGCCAGGGGAGCGGGGAAGGGCTGGCCGTACCAGCCCTCGACCACCTGGGGGCCCGAGACCCCGAGGCCGAGCACGAAGCGGCCGCCCGAGAGATGGTCCAGCGTCTGCGCCGCCATGGCCATGGCCGTCGGCGTGCGCGCCGACAGCTGGCACAGCGACGTGCCGAGGCGCACCCGCTCGGTCTGCGATCCCCACCAGGCCAGCGGGGTCAGCGCGTCGGAGCCGTAGGACTCCGCCGTCCAGACGGAGTCGTAGCCGAGGCGGTCAGCTTCCGTCACCAGCTCCACGGCGTTGGGCGGCGGCCCCGCACCCCAGTACCCCATCTGCAGGCCGATCTTCATCGTCTTCACGTGTGACTCCTCTCGGCTTCCCGGCGCGTCCGGCAGAGTGTCAGACCTTGGCGACGATCTCCTCGGCGAACCAGTGCACCGGGCCCATCCGGGCCGCCAGCGCCTCGTCGTCGGGGGTCCCCGGGGCGACGTTCACGAACATCCAGGGCGCGCAGACGAAATCGGTGACGCCCGCCTCGACGAAGCGGCGGTAGAGGTCGACGCTGGGCCGCTCGTTGAGCGACAGGTAGACCGTGAAGTCGTCCTTGTCCCGCCCGGCCTTGTCGAGCGCATCGTGCAGCTCGGCGAGGTGCATCCACGCCTCCTCCTCGCTGTAGGCGCCGGCCGCGATCCAGCCGTCGCAGAGCTCGGCCGTGCGCCGCAGCGCCACGGGGGAGTGGCCGCCGCAGATGAACGGCACCGGCTCGGTGGGGGCGGGCTCCATCTGGCACTCCGGGACGTCGTAGTAGTCGCCGTGGAACTCGACCCAGCCGCCGCTCCACAGCGCGCGCAGGGCGACGATCATTTCGTCGAGGCGCTTGCCGCGGTTGGCGAAGTCCTGCCCGGTCAGGTCGAACTCCTCCTTGCTCCACCCGACGCCGATGCCGAGGCGCAGCCGGTTGCCCGACAGGAAGGCGGTCGTCCCGACGCTCTTGGCCACCGTCATGAGGTCGCGGCAGCGGGGCGATGTAGATGCCGGTGGTGAAGAGCAGGTTCTCGGTGGCGCCGGCGCAGGCGGAAATCACGGACATCGGGTCGGGCCACGCCGTGTGGTCCTCCCAGCCCGGTGCGCCGTCCTCCGCCTTCGAGTAGGTGTAGCGCGACGAGCGCTGGCGCGGATTGAAGAGGTGGTCCGAGACGTAGAGGCCTCCGTAGCCGAGGCCGTCGCACGCCTTGGCCATCGGGAGGATCTGGCTGGTCGGCAGGAAGGCGACGGCCTGGTGGAAGCGGACCTGCTTGTCGGTCACGGCGCCGGCCTCAGCGGGCCCGGGCGGGCAGCGGCGTGCCCCCGACGGGAGCCGATGGTGCGAAGGCGATCGGGATGTGCTTGGTCCCGTTGATGAAGTTGGACTGCAGCCGTTGCACCTCGCCGTCGAGCCGCATGTCGGGGATGCGGTCGAGCAGCCGGTCGAACATCACCATGATCTCCATGCGGGCCAGGTTGGCGCCGAGGCAGAAGTGCGGCCCACCCCCGCCGAACGCGATGTGGTTGTTGGGGAGCGGGTGATGTCGAAGGTGTCGGGGTTCTCGAAAGCCGCCTCGTCACGGTTGGCCGAGGTGTGCCAGAAGACGACCTTGTCGCCCTCCTGGATCTTCTCGCCGTGCAGTTCCATGTCGCCGGTCGCCGTGCGGCGGAAGTGCATGACCGGCGTCACGTAGCGGAGCATCTCCTCGACGGCGCCCGGGAGGAGCGAGCGGTCCTGGCGCAGGAGCTCCCACTGGTCGGGGTGGTCGAAGAAGGCCGTCATGGCGCCCGACATCAGGTTCCGGGTCGTCTCGTTGCCGGCGACGATGAGGAGGAGGAAGAACAGGTCGAGCTCGAGGTCGTTCAGCTTCTCGCCCTCGACCTCGGCGTTGAGGAGGACCGAGACCAGGTCCTCCTTGGGCTGCAGCCTCCGGGCCGTGGCCAGCTCCTCGGCGTAGGCGTAGACCTGCATGGCCGATTCACCCGAGTCGGCGCCCTCGACCTGGTACTCGGGGTCCTCGGCGCCGATCATGCGGTTCGACCAGTCGAAGACCATGCGCCGGTCCTCCTGGGGCACGCCGAGCAGCTCGGCGATCACGAGGAGGGGGAGCTCGGCCGAGATCTCCTCGACGAAGTCGGCCGTGCCGCGCTCGCAGACGGCGTCGATGATGCCGTCGGCGTACCCGACGATCTGCTCCTCCAGGTCGCGCACCATTTTGGGGGTGAAGCCCTTGTTGACCAGGCGGCGGTAGCGCGTGTGCATGGTCGGGTCCATGTTGACCATCATCAGCTGCTGCTGGGCCAGCTGGTCGTCGTCCATGTCGGGGAAGAGCGAGCCGCGCCGGGCCGACGAGAAGCTCTCCCAGTCCCGGTTGACCTGGACGCAGTCGTCGTAGCGGGTGATGGCCCAGAAGCCACCACGGGGGGCGCTCTCCTGGGGGTGCCAGAAGGCGGGCGCCTCCCGGCGGAGCTCGGCGAACCACTGGTAGGGCACCCCGGCCACGAAGTTGCGCCCGTCGATGAGGTCGATCTCCTCGAGGCTCAAGGCCCCCCCTTTCGCGCACTCCGGCCGACCTGCCCCCAGCCGCCCGGTGCCTGCCCTTTTGAGGCTATTTCTAGAACGTGTGTCAGTGATCATAGGCACGGCGTCCGCCCTGGCACCGCCTGACGGAACCGAGGCCGGCCGACGAGGCCGGCCGGCGGGACCGCTCAGGCCTCGCCCTCGGCGGTGAACAGCGCACCGCCACTCGAGACCCCGATGGCCGCCCGGTCCCGCCGCAACCCGGCCTGGGCGTCCTCGGCATGCCCGTCGCCGGGGCGCGGCGGCAGGGCAAAGCCGGTGTAGGCGACGCGCCGCTCCCGACGCGTCGGATGCGTCGAACGGTGCAGGGTGCACGACATGTGCACCGTGACGTCGCCCCGCTCGGCGCGCAGCGTCACGGCGGGGAGATCGAGCTGCCGGTCGACCTGCGCCCGGGCGATGTTGGCCCGGTGCGATCCGGCCATGACGTCGAGACCGCCGTGATCCTCGTCGACGGGCGTCAGGCAGACCCCGATGGTGAGGCCGGAGCAGAACATGGAGTGTCCTCCCCGGTCGCAGTCCTTGTGCCAGGGCAGGCAGACCAGTCCGTCGACGGAGTCCACCCGCTTCAGGAGCCCTTCGGCCGTGACGTCGGAGAAGTGCTCGCCGAAGGGGTCGCCGGGGCGGTGGCCGTCCCCGAGCAGATCGCCGATGGAGGTGTAGCGCTCGCCGGCGATGAGGGCGCGCAGCGCCGGCGACTGCTGCGCGAAGTCGAGGATCCGGCACGGGTACGACTCGCCGCTGCGGGTGGAGGCCCACCACGACGTGCCGTCGTCGGGCCGGGCCGCCTCGACCGGCGACGCGGAGGTCGGCATCGACCGCATCCATCTCCGCCGCGGTGAACACGTCCTGCAGCAGGAGGAAGCCGGCTTCCCCGAGGAAATGCGCCGCGTCGGCTGGAGCCTGGCCGAGGCGGAACCGCTGATTGAGGTCGAGCGGCGATCCGTCCCGCGCCAGGAGCGAGACCTCTCCGGGCCGATGCACGGGTCGCCCGTCGAGCAGGGAGCGCAGGACCGGATCCCAGGCGCAGAACGCGTCGTTGGAGGCAGGGTCGCCCTCGACCCGCCCGCCGATGACGAGGCCGAGCGCCGTCCGTCGCTCGCAGAACAGGTCGGCGAAGGCGGCCCGATCGAGCGCGACGGTCGCGCTGGTGCCGGCGCCGCCGGAGCCCGGCACCACGTCGATGCCGTTCGTGGCGGGCTGCAGCGTCCATGCTGCGTCCTCCACGCGGATCGTGAGGGGAGACAGGCCCAGCCCGGCCGCGTCCTCGGCGGCCCGCTCGCCGTGGCGGGCAGCGGCGTCGCGCCACGTCCCCTCGAAGAACGACGCGGGATCGGCCGGGCCGGCCCCGTTGATCGGTCGTGTGCGCGTGTCGACGCTCATGCCCGTCCTCCTTTCACGACAACTCCTCGGCCGCGCCCGTGGAGGCGTTGCAGACCCAGTTCGGCGAGCGTGACAACGGACGCGGGCGCCGCGACCTGTCGTCGCTCGGCCAGGTCCGTGATCAGGTTCACGTCCTTGCGCAGCAGCGGCCCGGCGACGCGGCCCAGCCCGCCGATGTCGAACCCCGCCGCGGCCACCATGCTGGCGGCCCGGCTGGCGCCGCTCCCTCGCTCGAAGACCTGCCCCATTGCGCTGCGGTCGAGGCCCAGGTCGTCCGCCAGGGCGAAGGCCTCGAGCGACAGCGCGATCTGGGCCGTGAACACCAGGTTGTTCACGAGCTTTGCCGTCTGTCCCGCGCCGATGTCCCCCACGTGGAGGATGGGGTCGCCGAACGTCGCCAACACCGGACGGGCACGGTCGAGGCCGGCCTCGTCCCCGCCGACCATCACGAGCAGGGTTCCTTGCGCGGCCGCCGGGCCACCGCCGCTCACGGGAGCGTCGAGGACGGTGATGCCCTTTTCGGCGCCGAGCCGGTGCCAGGCCGATGCAGGTCTCGGGGTGCACGGTCGAGTGCACGATCAGCGTCCCGCCGGGAGCCAGTCCGGACAGCACACCGTCGGGGCCGTCGACGACCTCGAGCACGTCGTCGTCTCCCGTCACGCAGAGGCAGACGATCGACGACGCCTCCGCCAGGGCGGCGGGTGTCGATGCCGTCGTGGCTGCGGTGTCGGCGAAGGACTGCAGGCTCTGCGGGCGGCGGGCCCAGAGGGTCAACGGGAAACCGGCCTCGACGATCCGGCGTGCCATGGGCGCGCCCTGGCTTCCCAGCCCGATGAACCCCACCCGCAGCGCATCGGGCCGCCCCATCACACGAGAAAGGGCAGACCGAGAGACGCGGACCTGTACCCGTCGACCGAAGCAAGAGCATCGCTCGAGGCCGGTGCCTGCAGGAAACCGGCCCAGCCATCGAGCAGGTCGGCCACGTGCATGGCGAAGGGGAGCACTTCCAGGCCCTGTGCCTTGGCGCGTTCGCGCGCTTGCGGCGTGCACGCTCAGGCGCACGACCTGCAAAATCCGATGCGAGCGCAGTGGCTCGGGTACGTCGGTCATGAAGGCGCCGACCGCGTCATGGAAGCGCTGCGTCCTCGCGTGGAACCGCTCGGGAAGGTTCTCGAAGAGACCCACTTGGTGCTCGACGGCGGCGATGAAGCTCATGTAGTGGCTTCCGTCGATCTCACCCTGCTCGAGCAGCGGGAGGACGTAGCACTCGACCCAGGAGCGGATGTCGCGCGGCTCGAGTTGTGCGATCAGGACGGCTCGGCGGTCGTCGATATAGGTGAGGCGGTTCTCGAAGATGGCGACCACGAGTTGCTCCTTGGAGCCGAAGTGGTACTGCACGGCCGAGTTGTTGCCACTACCTGCCGCGGCGCCGATCTCGCGCAGTGACACCCCCTCGTAGCCGCGCTCGGCGAAGAGCCGTTCGGCCGCCAGGACGATCTGTTCCTTGGTGGAGCGGGAGAGCGTTGCCGTCGACGTCATCGGGCCATCCCTCCCATGAGACCACCTCTTTACAGAACAAGTCAAGTGTCTTAGTCTCCAGACGACCCGCTGAAGTGGATGGCAATCCAGAGACAGGACCCGCGCGTGACCCCTGAGGTGGACGACGAACGATGAGCGTGACCGTCATTACGGGGGCCGGAGGCGGCATGGGCCGGGCGTGCGTCGAACGGTTCTGTGGTGAGCACCTCCTCCTCGTCGACATCGACGACGGAGCGCTCGAGGCGGCTCGGGCGCTCGCTCCCGCGGCCGACTGCGCGGTGGCGGACCTCGGCTCGAGGACTTCGATCGAGGCGCTCGTGCGTCAGGTCGAAGCCAGGGGCGGCCTGGACCGGCTGGTGCACCTCGCCGGCGTCTCGCCCATGATGGACGAGCGCGGCGCGGATCCTCGAGGTCGATCTCGTGGGAACCGCTGTCCTGCTCGACGGCCTGGTGACGACCGCCGGACCGGGTTCCGTGGCGATCTGCATCGCCTCCATCGCCGCCCATCTGCTCCCGGTCTCCTCGGAGATGCGGGCCGTCCTCGACGAACCAATGGCGCCGGACCTCGCCGTCAGATTGGAGCGTGCGCTCGGCTCCGAGCTCAGTCCGGGGACGGCGTACGCGCTGGCCAAGCACGGCGTGGTCCGGCTGTGCCAGCGATCCGTGGCCGCCTGGGGTGCGCGTGGCGCCCGCGTCCTCTCCGTTTCCCCTGGGCTCATCGACACTCCCATGGGACAGCTCGAGCTGAAGGACAACCCGGGCAAGCGGGGGCTCATCGGGCGGACGCCGATCGACGCACCGCAAGACGACGGGTCGGCCGAGCTGCCCGGGCGGACGGCGGACATCGCCGACGCGATTGCGTTCCTGGCCGGCCCACGAGCCCGGTTCATCAGCGGCTGCGACGTGCGGGTCGACGGCGGCCTGGTGGCGGCGCTCACCGCGAGCTGACGACTCCGACTGACCTACCGAGCGACCGAACGTCTGACCGAGAGAGAGGACCCAATGGAGACCTGGACAGACCGGGACGAACGCCAGGCGGCCGCCCGGGCCGAGTACGAGCGCGTCATGACGACCCCGAGCCCCGAGGCCAGTTCGGCCTACATCGATGTGGGCGTCATCGGCTTCGTCTTCGGAGAAATGTGGCGGCGCGGTGTCTTGACCGCCCGTGACCGCCGCTTCATCACCTTGGCCTGTCTCGGGTCCACTGACGCCGGCTTCCCCATTGAGACCCACGTCTGGGCCGCCCTCAACAGCGGCGACATCAACGCCGAGGAGTTCGACGAATTCGTCCTGCACTTCGCCACGCAGCTGGGCTGGCCCAAGGCGTCCGTCCTCCAGATGCACGGCATGATGGCGACGGCGAAGCTGGACGAGCAGCGGGGGGAGCCGGCCTCGCCGCTCGGCTTCGTGCCGTGGGCCGACCCCGTGCCCGACGAGGAACGTCATGCGCGTGGCGAGGCCGCATACCGTGCCGTGCACGGCCAGGACCCACCGCCGCCATCGACGGCGTTCCGCCGCGGCGCCTACCTCGACTTCCTGTACGGGGAGATCTGGACGAGGGAAGAGCACCTGACCCGGCGTGACCGGAGGATCATCAGCATCTGCTGTTGTGCGGCCGTCGGCGTCGAGGCGGAGACCCGGGCGCATCTCGAGGCGGCCCTGGCCAACGGAGAGCTGACGAGAGAGGAGTTGGAGGAGCTCGTCGTGCACTTCGCCGTCTATGTGGGATGGGCGCTCGGCCGCCAGCTCGACGACCTGCTGGCCGAGGCGGGCCAACAGGCCTGACGCGGCCGACCGGGAAACGTCAGGTCGTCTTCACCGGCGGGGGTATGTTCGCCGGGAGGCCGTCGGAGCTCCCGACCAGGGCCCTGCGAACTGAGGACGGCGGCGTTGACCTATTGCCTGGCCCTGCGGCTCCACGAGGGCATGCTCTTCCTGTCGGACACGCGCACGAACGCGGGCGTCGACAACGTCGGCACCTACCGGAAGATGCACGTGCTCCAGCCCGCCGAGGACCGCCTGTTCGTGATTGAGTCGGCGGGGAGCCTGGCCACCACGCAGCAGGTCCTCGACCGCATGGCCCAGGACCTGGCGGCCGGCGAGGCAACGGAGAGCCTGGCCACGGTGGAACATCTGTTCGAGGCGGCGCTCTACCTCGGACGCGTGAGCCGCCAGGTGGCGAACGAGCACAAGGAGGCCCTGGGCCAGGTCGGGGCCGACGGCACGGCGACCTTCATTCTGGGCGGCCACGTCGGCGACGAGGAGCCGGACATTCTCCTCGTCTACCCCGAGGGCAACTACATCCGCGCCTCGGACGAGCGTCCCTTCCTGCAAATCGGTGAGAGCAAGTACGGCAAGTTCATGCTGGAGCTGGCCGTCGAGGCGCACGTCGACCTCGTCACGGCGGCGAAGATCGCGCTCGGGCTCCATGCTCAGCACGGCCTGCGGCCAACCTCTCCGTCGGGCCGCCCTACGACATCGGCTTCTACTTCAACGAGACCCGGGAGCTCAGCCAGTTCCGTATCGACAGCGACTCTCCGCTGCTCGCAGAAGTTGCAGAAGGTGTGGGAGCGCCATCTTCTCGACGGCATCGCCAAGCTGCCGGCCATCACGCAGGACGACCTGACCGAGGTCGAGGACCCGACGGCATAGGCCCGGGCCCGGATCCCGGGTCGTCACCGGACAAGACCTGACGAGAGGACGCGCATGGACGACGGAACGCCTCGGCCCGAGGAGTTGGCCGACGCGCTGGCCCAACATCCCGACCAAGAATCCACCCTGCCGTGGGTCTCCACGGGAACGCTCCCGTCCGACGAGGCCGTCCGCGCCATCGTCGAAGCGGGCTACGAGCGCTTTCGCGACGTGAGCGAAGGAGAGGTCGCCGACTACATTCCCGCCCTGGCCGAAGCCTCGCCCGAGGCCTTCGGCGTGTGTCGTGGTGGGTGTGCGGGGCCGCATCTTCGAAATCGGCGACGCCCAGCAGGAATTCACCATCCAGAGCATCTCCAAGCTCTTCGTCTTCGCCGCCGTCTGCGACCTCCTCGGTCCGGACGAGGCCCGCCACCAGCTCGGGGTCAACAGCACCGGGCTGCCGTTCGACTCGGTCATGGGTGTCGAGCTCAACGAGGACCGCACCATGAACCCGATGGTGAATGCCGGCGCGCTGGCCACGACGAGCCTGGTGCCGGGGGACTCGGCCGAAGAGAAGTTTGCCCGCATCGTCGATGCGCTCTCCGTGTTCGCCGGGCGCCCGCTCGCATTGGACGAAGCGGTCTACGAGTCCGAGGCGGCGAACAACGACCGCAACCGGGGCATCGCCCATCTGCTTAACGGGTACGGGCGCATGTACAGCGATCCCGACATCACCACCGAGGCCTACACGCGGCAATGCTCCGTACGGGTGCGGCGCGCACGATCTCGGAGTCATGGCGGCGACGTTGGCCGACGGCGGGGTCAATCCGCTGACCGGCGTCAGGGCCATTGCGCCGTCGACCTGCCGGCGTGTCCTGGCCGTCCTGGCGACGGCCGGCCTCTACGAGCGTTCCGGTGACTGGCTCTACGACGTGGGACTGCCGGGAAAGAGCGGCGTCAGCGGGGGCATGGTGACCGTGTCGCCCGGCAAGGGCGGCGTGGGCAGCTACTCGCCCCCGCTCGACGAGGCGGGCAACAGCGTGCGCGGCAGGTTCATGGCGGCCTATCTCTCCGACCGTCTCGGCCTGAACCTCTTCGCCTCGTCACCTGTTCCCGAAGGGCCGTTCGAGACCGAGGGTTGACATCTGGCATTCACAATTGAATACTTGTGAAAGTAACTCATTGTGAATCCCCGAAAGGACGCCCCTCATGACCACCGCCACCGACCGCACCGCCACCGACCGCACCGCCACCGAGCGGGAAACGGGTGACATCGACGACTTCGAATGGACGAGCACCGTCGCCGCCGGCCGAAGCCGTTTTGGCCGCTCTGTGCACCCTGAAGCCATTTCTTCTTGGTGGTGCGAGACCTCGGGCTCGGCCGCCGTCGGCGGCGCCCTCCAAATGGCGTCCCGCTCCGGGAGCCCCATGCTCAGCGTGCGTGTGGAGCCGGCGGAGGCGGGCCAGGTGGTCTGGTCCGTCGAGGAAGCGCCGCTCTCGCCGGAGTGGGTCGGCACCACCATGGTCTTCGAGGTGGAGGAGTCCGGGGCCGGGGCGACGCTCCACTTCCGCACCACGGTCTCACGCCGCAGTGCGAATGCTTCGACATGTGCCAGGAGGGCTGGACGAACGCGCTGGGCCGCCTGGTGATCTTCGCCGAGACCGGCCGGGGGACCGAGGATCGGAACAGCTTCGCCGCCACCAAGCGCATCAGCGCGACGCCCGAGGCTGTGCTCGCCGCGCTGCGCTCGCCCGAGGCCATCACCTCCTGGTGGACCCCGACCACAGGATCGGGCGACGCCGGCGGCACCCTCGAGGTGTCGTTCTTCGGAGCAAAGGAGCGGCTCGTGCTGCAGGTCGAGCCGGCACTGGCGGGCCGGGTCGCCTGGTCGGTGCAAGAGTCCGCGCGCACGCCTGACTGGGTCGGGACGACCATCTTCTTCGACGTGGCCGAGGCGGGCGACGGGGCCATTGCTCCATTTCCGTCACCAGGGCCTCACGCCGGACCTCGATTGCTACGACATGTGCGACGCCGGCTGGACCTACTACCTGGGCAGCCTCGTCTCGTACGTCGAGCTCAGCCAGATCGCCGGACCGGGAGACAACTTCGCGTCCACCAAGACCGTCGCTGCCTCTCCCGATACCGTGCTCGCCGCGTTGCGCACGATCGAAGGCGTCACTGCCTGGTGGGGCCCGGCGGCCGGCGCCGCCGACGCGGGCAACACCTTCGAGGTGTCGTTCCTCGACGGCCGCCAGGTGATCCGCATGGATGTGGAGCCCACCTCACATCGCCGGGTCGTCTGGACGCGTCGAGGCGGCCCCGCTCACGCCGGACTGGGAGGGCACGGCCATCATGTTCGAGGTGGAGGACACCGGCGACGGGGCCACGATCCACTTCCGCCACCAGGGCCTCACCCCCGAACTCGAGTGCTACGACATGTGCCACGAGGGTTGGACGCACTACATCGCCAGCCTGGCCTCCTACGTCGAGACCGGTCAGGGACAGCCGAGCCGCGAAAAGTCGTGAGCGCGGTGGCCGCGCCAGCGGGGAGAATGGCGGCCTGATGCCGGCGCTCCACGACACCGACAGCCCCGCAGGAACCGATGCCGTCCTGCGGGCGCTGGCTGACCCGAACCGGCGCGACATCATCCGGCTCATTCACGACACCGAGCTCCCGGCCGGGCAGATCGCGGCGCACTTCACGTTGACCCAGCAGGCGGTGAGCCAGCACCTCGCGGTGCTCAAAAAGGCCGGACTGCTCGACGAGCGCCGGGAGGGCACCCGTCGGCTGTACCGGTTCCAATCCGACGCGCTCGACGCCGGTGCGTGAGCTGCTCGACGAGTTCTGGCCCGACGCGTTGAAGCGCCTCAAGCGTGTCGTCGAACGCGACCATCCGAAGAGGGGAACGAAGTGACCTCTCCCACGTCACGGACATCCGACTCACCGGCCGTCACGGCCAGTGTGCGCATTGCGGCGCCGCCCGACGTCGTCTTCCCGTACTTCACGGACCCGGCGTTGGCCGTCAAGTGGATCGCCGACGCGGCCTACCTCGATGCCCGGCCGGGGGGCACGTTCTCGGTGAACGTGCGCGGCAATCCCGCCCTCGGCGAGTTCGTCGAGGTCGATCCGCCCCGGCGCGTCGTGTTCACGTGGGGCATTGAGGGGCGCGGCGACTTCCCGCCGGGGAGCAGCACGGTCGAGGTGGTGCTGCAGCCCGACGGGGACGACACCGTCGTCACCCTCACGCACCGTGACCTGCCCACCGAGGAGTACCGCCGCTCGCACGAGGGCGGGTGGGCCGAGTTCCTCGGCATCCTGGGAGAAGTGGCCTCCTCGGCTGCTCCGGCCTGAGGCGGTCCGGGCCGCGCCGGCCCGGGGCAGGTCGGGGCGGCGGCCTCCCAACAGGCGCGCCCGGCGTCGCCACGGCCGGGCCGGCCAAACGAGAACGTGTTACAGTTTTTTGAGCGCGGCCTTGACCTGGCAGGGACCGCTGAATGCACGCGAGGCTGCCCCGCAATGAACCTCGAAGAGAGCCCCGAACAGCAGCAACTGCGTGCGGAGTTGCGCCAGTACTACGCCGATCTCCTGACCGACGAGGTGCGCGCCGGCTTGGCCGAGGGTGGCGAGGGGGGCGAGGCCTGGAGTCAGGTCGTGCGCCAGATCGGCAAGGACGGCTGGCTCGGCATCGGCTGGCCGAAGGAATTCGGCGGGCAGGGACGGCCGGCCACGGACCAGTTCATCTTCTTCGACGAGACGCGGCGCGCCGGCGCGCCGTTCCCGTTCGTCACCATCAACACGGTCGGCCCGACCATCATGCGCTTCGGCACCGACGAGCAGAAGTCGTTCTTCCTCCCGCAGATTCTCGCCGGCGAGCTGAACTTCGCCATCGGCTACACCGAGCCCGAGGCCGGGACCGACCTGGCCTCGCTGCGCACCCGCGCCGTGCGCGACGGCGAGGAGTACGTCGTCAACGGCGCCAAGATCTTCACCAGCGGTGCCGACCAGGCCGACTACGTGTGGCTGGCCTGCCGCACCGATCCCGAGGTCCCCAAGCACAAGGGCATCTCCATTCTGTGCGTGCCCACGACGTCGGCGGGCTTCGAGTGGTCGATCATCCACACCGTCGGCGGCCTGACGACGACGCAGACCTTCTACGACAACGTGCACGTGCCGGTGGCCAACCGCGTGGGCGACGAGAACGAGGGCTGGCGCATGATCACCACCCAGCTCAACCACGAGCGGGTGGGGCTGGCCGCCTGGAGTGGCCTGGCCATTTCGCTGTACCAGGACATCGTCGACTGGGCGGCGGCGCAGCCGACCGACGACGGCAGGACACTGGTGGAGCAGCCGTGGGTGCAGATGGACCTGGCCAAGTGCCACGCCGAGCTCGAAGCCATGTGGTTGCTGAACTGGCGCATGGCCGTGCACGTGAACGACGGGGATCTGACCGGCGCCGAGTCCTCGTCCATCAAGGTGTTCGGCACCGAGCGGATCATTGAGGTCACGCGCCTCCTGCTGGGCATCGTGGGCGCGGCCGGCTACCTGGTGCCGGGCTCGCCGGGTGCGGTGCTGCGGGGCCGGGTCGAGGCCACCGGGCGCCAGGCGCAGATCAACACCTTCGGCGGCGGCGTCAACGAGGTCCAACGCGAAATCGTGGCCACGGCCGGTCTGGGCATGACCCGGGGGAGCGCTGATGGCAGCGGACGCGGGCGAGCGCTTCGAGGAGCTGGCCCCCTTCCCGGATCACAGCACCACACTGGCCACGCTGGTCGGGCAGGTGTCCGGGCGCGCCGAACCTGGCGCCCGACGCGGTGAACGTGCCGATGATCCGGCACTGGGTCGAGGCCATGGGCGACCACAACCCGGTGTACGTGTCCGACGACGCGGCGCGCGCCGCCGGCTACGACGAGCTGATCGCCCCGCCCACCATGCTGCAGGCCTGGATCATGCGCGGGCTGCGCGCCTCGTTGCTGACCGAGGAAGCCCGCGCCGAGGGAGCCGGAGCAGGGGAGTGGCCCCAACGAGAAGATGATGGCCCTGCTCGATGCCGAAGGGCTCACCTCGGTCGTCGCCACCAACTGCGAGCAGTCCTACGGGCGCCCGCTCGTGGTGGGGGACCGGGTGCTCGTGCGTTCGGTCATTGAGGCGATCTCGGACCCCAAGCGCACGGGACTGGGCACCGGGCGCTTCATCACGACCCGGCTCGACTACGTGGCCGTGCCCGACGCCGACGTGCCGGTCTGGGTGTCCGACGACGACGTGCACAAGCTGTACGAGGCCGGCGAGCCCGTGGCCACCATGCGCTTCCGCATCCTCAAGTACCTGCCGCCGGCGAAGAAGGCGGCTGCGGCACGCCCGCCCCGCCCGCGTCCGGCCATCACCCAGGACAACGCCTTCTGGTTCGAAGGCGCCCGCGCCCACAAGCTCCTCATTCAGCACTGCACCTCGTGCGGCACGCTGCGCCACCCGCCACTGCCGGCCTGCGCGGTCTGCGGCTCCCTCGACTGGGACACGGTCGAGTCGAGCGGGCGCGGCACGCTCTACTCCTACGTGGTCGTGCACTACCCGCAGGTGCCGGCGTTCGAGTACCCCTTGCCGATCGGGCTGATTCTGTTGGAGGAGGGGACGCGTGCTCGTCGCCAACCTCGACGGCATGGCGCTCGACGCGATTGAGATCGGCATGGCGCTGCGGGCCGAGTTCGTCGACTACGACGAGGAGCTCTCGCTGCCCGTGTTCGTGCCGGCGGGCGCAGCCATTGGCGCAGGAAAGGATTCCTGATGGACTTCAAGCTGACCGACGAGCAGCTGGCGGTCTCCGAGGCCGCCGGTGGGGTGTTCTCGGGTCTGGTCGACGCGGAGAAGATCGCCGCAGTGGAGAGCAGCACGGACCGCATCGATCGCGACCTGTGGCGGGCGTTGGCCGACGCCGACCTTCTCGGACTCGCCATCCCCGAGGCCGATGGCGGCGCCGGTTACGGGCTGATGGAGCTCTGCCTTCTGCTGGAGGCGCAAGGGAACGCGGTGGCGCCGGTGCCGCTGTGGTCCACGCTCGTGCTGGGGGCGATGCCGTTGGCCCGCTTCGGCTCCGAGGCCCAGCGCGCCGCCTGGCTGCCCGGCGTCGTCGCCGGCGACGTGATCCTGACCGCCGCGCTGACCGGCGCCGCCAGCAGCCCCACGTCCATGCCGTCGGTGCAGGCCCGGCGCCGACCGGCGACGGGTTCGTTCTCAATGGCACCGAGCTCGCCGTGCCCCAGGCCCATCTGGCCGACCGCATCGTCCTGCCGGCGCGCACCGAGGACGGTGGCGTGCTGTTGGCCCTCCTCGACCCCGCCGCGCCGGGCGTCACGCTCGAGCGTGCCGTCACCACGAACCGCGAAGTGCACCCGCACCTCCACCTCGCCGACGTCACGCTGGGGGCGGACGACGTCCTCGCCGACGCCGCCGCGGGGCGCGCCGCACTCGACCTGGCGCTGACGGCGTCGACCATCGCGCTGTGCGCGCTGCAGGTGGGCGTGTGCGAGGCGGCGCTGACCAAGACGGCGACGTATCTGAACTCCCGCCAGCAGTTCGGCCGGCCCCTCAGCACGTTCCAGGGCACCATGCTGCGGGCGGCCGACGCCGCCATCGACATTGAGGCGATGCGCGTCACGTGGGAGAACGCGGCGTGGCGCTTCGACACCGGCCGCGAGGCCACCGACGCGGCCCGGGTGGCCAAGTGGCAGGCGTCCGAGCGCGGGCAGCGCACGGTGCACGCCACCCAGCACCTGCACGGCGGCATGGGGGCCGACATCTCCTACCCGATCCACCGCTACTTCCTCTGGGGCAAGCAGATCGAGTTGCTGTTGGGGGGCCCGAGCGCGCAGCTGGCCAAGCTGGGAGCGGACATCGCGGCCCAGGCGCTGGCCCGGGCGGAGGCGGGGTCGTGAGCGCGGCGAAATCGGCTGCGTCGTCGGCCTCGGCGCTCGACCTCTCCGGACCGCTCTTCTCGGCCGTGGCCGTGGGCGACGAGCTCCCGACGCTGGAGCTTCCGATCACCCGGACGCTGATTGTGTCCGGCGCCATCGCCAGCCGCGACTACCAGGACGTGCACCACGATTCGGTACTGGCCACCGATCGCGGCTCGAAGGACATCTTCATGAACATCCTCACCACGAACGGACTGGTGGGGCGCTATGTCACCGACTGGTCGGGTCCGCGCAGCCGGCTCTCGGACGTCAACATCCGCTTGGGCGCCCCGAACTACCCGGACTGCGTCATGACGCTGACCGGATCGGTTACGGCCAAGGGTGAGCTGACCGAGGACGGCCGCTTCGGCGCGGTGACGGTCGCACTGCGCGGTGCCAACAAGCTGGGCGACCACGTGACGGGGACGGTCACCGTGCTGTTGCCGGCGGCCGAGGCGGCGGGCGCCTGATGGCACGTTCGCACTCGTTCTCGGGCAAGACGGCGATCGCCGGCATCGGGGCCACCGAGTTCTCCAAGGACTCGGGGCGCTCCGAGCTCCGGTTGGCCGTCGAGGCGGTCGCCGCCGCACTGGCGGACGCCGGCATCGCCCCTTCCGAGGTGGAAGGGATGGTGACGTTCAGCTCGGACACCAATCCGGACATCGACATCTCGCGCAGCCTGGGTATCGGCGACCTCACCTTCTTCAGCCGCATCCATTACGGCGGCGGTGCCGCCTGCGCCACCATTCAGCAGGCTGCGCTGGCGGTCTCGTCCGGCGTGGCCGACGTGGTGGTCTGCTACCGCGCCTTCAACGAGCGGTCAGGCAGCCGCTTCGGTGCCGGTGTCCAGGGACGGCCGCCGATGCCGACGGCGGAGAACGCGCACATGGCCTCGTACCTCCCGGTCGGCCTGTTGACCCCGGCCTCGTGGGTGGCCATGGCCGCGCAGCGCTACCTGCATGAAACCGGCGCCACCAGCGAGGACCTCGGGCGAGTGGCGGTGGCCGACCGCAAGCACGCCGCGACCAACCCGAAGGCGTGGTTCTACGAGCAGCCGATCACGCTGGAGGATCACCAGAACAGCCGCTTCATTGTGGAGCCGCTGCACCTGCTCGATTGCTGCCAGGAGACCGACGGGGGACAGGCGTTGGTGGTCACCTCCCTCGAGCGCGCCCGCGACCTGCAGACGGACCCGGTGGTGATCCGGGCCGCCGCCCAGGGCTCCGGCGCCGGCCAGGACATGATGACCAGCTACTACCGCGACGACCTGTTGGGGTTGCCCGAAATGGCCGTGGTGGCCCGCCAGCTCTGGGAGACCTCGGGTCTCGGGCCCGACGACATGCAGGCCGCCATCCTCTACGACCACTTCACGCCGTACGTGCTCTACCAATTGGAGGAGCTCGGCTTCTGCGCCAAGGGGGAGGCCAAGGACTTCGTGCGCGACGGTCGTCTCGAGCTGGGCGGCGCGCTGCCGATCAACACGCACGGCGGCCAGCTGGGTGAGGCCTACCTGCACGGCATGAACGGCATTGCCGAGGGCGCCCGACTCGTGCGGGGCACCTCGGTGAACCAGGTGCCCGACGTCGAGCATGTGGTGGTGACGGCGGGCACCGGCGTGCCGACGAGCGGCCTGGTCCTCGGCGTCGATCGCTGAGCCAGTCCCCGCTGAACCCGGCTGCGCAGCGACCGCCGCTGCGTGATGAGCTCAGATGGGCCGGTCGCCCACGCCCGCCTCGAGCGTGGCGGCGTCGTCGGCACCGAGCAGCGCATACGCCCCGCCCTTCTCGGCCTGCCACAGCACCGGCTCCTCGCAGTTCCAGCGTTCGGCCCGCAAGCGAGCGCTTCAGCACCTTGTTGGTGGCGGTGGCCGGGAGCTCGGCGCTCATGCGCACGAAGCGGGGCGTCCACTTGGTGCCCAGATCACCCTGGGCGGCCAGGAAACCGAGCAGCTCCTCCCCGTCGAGTGCGGCGAGACCGGGCCGCAGCTGCACCGCCGCCATGACCTGGTCGCCCACGACGGGGTCGGGCACGGCGTAGACCGACGCCAGCACGATGTCGGGGTGACGCTGCAGGATGCGCTCAATCGGAGCCGAGGCGAAGTTCTCCCCGTCGACCCGCAGCCAGTCGTGGTCCCGTCCGGCGAAGTAGAAGAAGCCGGCCTCGTCGCGGTAGGCCAGGTCGCCCGTCCAGTACCAGCCCTCGCGCAGGCGGGCCGTCTCGGCTTCGCCGTTGCGCCAGTAGCCCTCGAAGCCGGCGCCACCGGCCTTGGACACCAGCTCGCCGATGGCCTCCTCGGCGTTGAGCAGCCGCCCGCGTTCGTCGAAGCGGGCCGGCGGGCACTCGGCGCCGGTCGCCGGGTCGAGGACGACGGTGCCCTCGGGCGCCCGCCCCAGCGCCCCCGGCGGGGTGTCGGGGGTCCGCTGCACCGTGGCGCCGCCCTTCGGTCGAGCCGTAGGAGTCGGTGACGGCGACGCCGAAGCGCTCGGCGAAGCGGGCCACGTCGTCGGTCGTTCCCTCGTTGCCGAAGGCGCGCACCAGCGGGTTGTCGGCGTCGTCGGGTTGCTCGGGCGTGGCCAGAATGAAGGACAGCGGCTTGCCGACGTAGTTGAAGTAGGTGGCGCCGGCCGCCCGCACGTCGGGCAGGAAGCCCGAGGCGGAGAACCGGCCCGACGAGGGGAGCGCGCTGGCCGAGCCCGCCATGAGCGCCGGGCCCCAGCCGGCCATGAGCGCGTTGGAGTGGAAGAGGGGCATGGAGAGGTAGCAGACGTCCTCGGGCTGGAGCGCGTACATCTGGGCCACGATGGCGCCGATGCGCGCCAACCGTCCCTGGCTGCACAGGCACGCCTTGGGCGCGCCGGAGGTGCCCGAGGTGAAGAGGAGGTAGCCCAGCGTGTCGGGTGTCACGGATCGGTCGGCCACCGTCTCGGCGTCGGCCGAGGCGTACGCCTGCGAGCGTGCGCTGCGCCTGGTCGGTGTCGAGGACCAGCACGCGCTCGTTGGCCGGGCGCACCTCGCCCAATGCGTCGCCGATGCGCGCTCCCTCCACGAGGGGCAGGTAGGTGGAGTCGGTGACGAGGAACTGGCACTCGGTGTGGGACAGGTCGCGCACCAACTCGTCGCCGCGGTGCGTGGGGTTGGCGCCGACCACCACGGCGCCGGCCAGCGCCGCCGCCTCGAGCCAGAACACGAACTCGGGCACGTTGTCGAGCATGAGGGCGACGTGGAAGGGGCCGTCGCCGGCGCCCGGCCTGGAGCCAGGCCGCCCGCGCCGCCGCCTGGGCCACCACCTCGGCATGGCTCAGCCGGAGGTCGTTGGCCACCAGCCCGAGCCGGTCGACGTCGGCCAGGGCCAGGACGGCGCCGGTGATGGTTTCGGCAAGCGGCGCCGGGCTGGCGCCGGGTGCGGCCGGTTGCGCCTCAGCAGGGGTCACTGCATCTCCAAACGTCGCTGACCAGGGGTGGAAGTACCATTATTGGAACACGTTGCATTTTAATCAGACCCGTGTTACCGTCGCTGGAGCGCCGGCGGAACGGACCGCGGCACCGTAGACGAGGACGTGCAACCCCATGGAATTCGGCATCTTCAACGCCGCGTGCCTGCTGCCGCGGTACGTCGAGCAGCACGGAGCATCGGCCGAGCACGACCGCATCATGGATGAGGTCGCCTTCATCGTGGCGGCCGACAAGGCCGGCTTCAAGTACACCTGGGCGTCCGAGCACCACTTCCTCACCGAGTACTCGCACCTCTCGGCCTCCGAGTCCTTCCTGGCCTTCTGCGCCGCCAAGACCAGCAACATCCACATCGGCTCGGGCATCTTCAACATCACGCCCCCGGTGAACCACCCGGCCCGCATTGCCGAGCGGGTGGCCATGCTGGACCACCTCTCCGAGGGCCGTTTCGAGTTCGGCACCGGCCGTGGCTCGTCCACCACCGAGCAGAAGGGCTTCGGGATCAACGACCCCGAGCTCACCCGCGAAATGGTGGCCGAGACCCTGCCGCAGATCGTGCGCATGTGGAAGGACGAGGACTACAGCTACGACGGCAAGTTCTTCTCCATGCCCTCGCGCAACGTCCTGCCCAAGCCCTACTCCAAGCCGCACCCCGCCATCTGGATGGCGGCCGGCAGCCCCTCGACGTTCGACCTGGCCGCCGAGCTCGGCGTCGGCGTCCTGTGCTTCGGCTTCTCGACCCCCGACCAGCTGACGCCGCTGGTGGCCCGGTACAAGGAGAAGATCGGCGACTGCAAGAACCCGGTCGGTGGCTTCGTCAACGACAACGTCATGATCACGACGACCATGATCTGCATGGAGGACGGGGCCAAGGCCCGCAAGACGTTCCTGGAGGCGGACTCCAACTACCACCTGAGCCTCGTCTTCCGGTACCTCGACACGTTCCCCAAGCCCCCGGGCGTCCCCGAGTGGCCCGCCATCGTGCCGGCCATGGACGCGGCCTCCCTCGACTCGGTCATCGCCTCGGGCGACGTCGCCGTGGGCACGCCCGACGAGGTCAACAAGGCGATCGAGCGCTACGTCGCCACCGGGGCCGACCAGCTGTCCTTCGGCATGCTGTCGAGCTCCATGTCGATCGATTCCTGCGAGGAAGCGGTCGAGACCTTCGGCAAGCACCTGCTGCCGGCCTTCGACAAGGACCCCATCCACAGCACCACCAAGCAGCGGCTCGCCGCCGGCGGCTCCTGAGCTCCACGCTCCTCGTTCTTCACTCCGGGTCGTCGGGTTCCAGCCGGAACTCGCCGCCCCGGAAGCGACGGTCGATCTCCTCGGCCACCTCGTCGGGACCGCGCTCTCCCACGTCGACCCGGTGGCGCTCCTCGACGCCGTGGCGTTCGAACTGGGCCCAGAGGTCGTCGACCACGGCTGCGTCGGCCAGTGCGCCGACATGCTGCGGCTCCGCCCTGCGGTCCACCACCCGTTGCTGCACCACGTCGATCGGTGCCCGCAGCACGGCGTAGTGGAGCGCGACGCCGTCGCGGCAGCGGCGGCGGCCACGAACAGGTCGACCATGTTCGGGTAGAGGATGCCCTCGGCCACGCAGACGTAGCCCTCGGCGGCGAAGGTGGTGCAGGCCTCGGCCGCCGCGTGCAGCACGGCGCGGTTCTGCGCGTGCGCCTCGGCCCGCCACGGCTCGATGGCACCGCGCCGGAGCTTGGCGAAGAACCAGTCGAGGTCGAGGCAGACCGACGGCTCGTGGCGCTCGGCCACCAGTGGCGCCACCGTGGTCTTGCCCGTCCCGGGCGAGCCGGTCAGGAGGAGCAGGGGTGCGGTGTCCGGCACGCACGCATCTTCGCGTAGGTCTGTCGCGACAGCACCGGCGAACGGTGCGGGTCCGGGCCGCGTCAGCCCTGCGCGGCGACGCCGACCACCGGCTTGTTCAGCACGGTGCCGCCTTCGGATCCGCTGAAGTTGGAGTCCCCGTAGTTGAAGATGCCGCCGTCAGACGCTGCGATCCAGTACCCGCGACCGTCCGGCGTCGGCGCCATGCCGACCGCCGGCTTGCGCAGCGCCAGGCCACCCGCCGAGCCGAAGAACCCGGCATCGCCGAAGTTGAAGATGCCGCCGTCCGAGGCGACGAGCCAGTAGCCCAGCCCGTCCGAAGACGAGGCCATGCCGACGATCGGCTTGTTGAGCGGCTGGCCGCCCATCGATCCGTGGAAGCCGGCGTCGCCGAAGCTGAAGATGCCCCCGTCGGACGCCACCAGCCAGTAGCCCAGCCCGTCATGGGTCGACGCCATGCCGACGATCGGCTTGTTCAGTGGCTTGCCGCCCATCGATCCGAAGAAGGCGGCATCCCCGAAGCTGAAGATGCCGCCGTCGGACGCCACCAGCCAGTAGCCGCCGCCATCGGGGGTCGAGGCCATGCCGACGATCGGCTTGTTGAGCGGCTGGCCCCCCATCGATCCGTGGAAGGCGGCGTCCCCGTAGCTGAAGATGCCGCCGTCGGACGCCACCAGCCAGTAGCCCCCCTTCGAAGGTGTCGACGCCATGGCGACGATCGGCTGGTTGAGCCGGATGCCTCCGGTCGAACCGTAGAAGTTCGCGTTGCCGAAGGTGAAGATCCCTCCGTCCGAAGCGACGAGCCAATACGACGAGTTCGGCGGGGCGGCCGGCGGTGGTGACGGTGGGCCCGGGACGCCCGCCGAGCCGGCGAATGCGATGACCTGGTTGCTCGACGGGGCGAGGAGCAGGCCGTCACCGACCGACGGCGTCGGGAAGTGATTGGCCTGACTCCCGACGGCGAGCTGCTCGACCGTGCCGCCGGTCGCAGGGTTGATGCCGTAGAGCGAGCTGCCGCCGATCGACCAGATGAGCCCGCCGGCACTGATGGGCGGGCCATGGGCGCTGCTGTTGGTCCAGAGCACGGAGACGGACGCAGGCGACGCGCTCGTCTGCAGGGCCTGGACCCCGCCCTCGCACGGCACGTAGACCACGTTGGCCGACGACGGCATCGCCACCACCGGCGATGGCCCCGGGGCAGACCGAAGCCGAGGCGATGCCCATGCCGGTGTTGCCGCCGAGGTTGGACTGGCTCATGAGGTAGGCCAGCTGGTTCTTGCCGACCTGCAGCACGGTCCCGTTCGGGAGCAACGCCGGAGCGGTCGACCCGAGATCCTGGTCGTGCGAGTTCATGAAGGACCAGTTGCTCGGTGCGAAGTACTGCGTGCGAACCAGACTCGGCGACAGTTGCAGGACCGAGTCGCTGAAGTCGTAGGGGGTCGACGACGACCCGTTCCCCGTGGCGACCCAGATGTTCCCCGCCCCGTCGACCTCGGGCGCGGCGCCGCCCATCCACACGGCCCCGTCGTTGCCGATCGGCACGGCCTGGTAGTAACCCGGCGTCCCGCCGCCCTCGGGTACCGAGCCGACCCAGCCGCTGTAGGTCGAGCAGTCGCCGTCGTTGCCCCCGTAGCCGAACACGACGTTCCCGTTGCTGAGATTCAAGCCGGTCCGCTGCAGGATCGCCGCCGGGGGCTGTCCGGGCGGATCCACGGCTTGGCTCAACAGTGTCGTGCCGGTGTACATGTTCAGTCCGACCAGGACGTGGGCCGGCGTGCTTCCGCTGAGTTCGTCGGCGACCGCGAAGATCTCCCCCCGGGCGACGTCGAGCACCGGGGTCCCGGTGATGCCGACCGTCGGGCTGATGTCGCCGCAGGGCAGATCACCGGAAGGAACCGGTGTCCCGACGTGGCTGGACCACAGGACGGCACCGGTATTGGCGGCCAAGGCATACACCGTGTCGTTCTCCGTCGCGACATAGACGCGACCGGTGGCTTCGAGGGGCTCTCCGTAGACCTGCCCGTCGAGCGCGGGCGAGGACCATGCGGTGGTCGCCGAAGAGAAGGAGACGCCCGACGTGTCGACCCCGGATCCGAGCGGGTCGCCGTGGTAGACGGTCCACGATGTGGTGGGGTCGACGTGTGGCGTGGCTGCGCTCGCGCCCGAAGTGCCAACGGCGCCGATGACGCCCGCCGAGCCCGCGGCGAGAATGAGCAGGCTGATGGCCGAGCAGATCGTGAGGCCTCTGCGCCGCAGGCGATGCGCCGGCCGCGTTCACCGGCCCGACCGCGCATGGAGCCTTCCTGGTCCGTGGAATGCCCGCACCGTAACCGGCTGGGTCACGGCTGTCGACGGGCGTTGTGATTCCGGTGTCGAACTACCCTTGCGGGTCCGCGTTCACGATGTTGGCGGCCCAGGTGTAGTCGGGCTTCCCCGACGGCGAGCGCTCCACCTTGTCGACGACGTGGAGGCGGCGGGGCACCTTGTAGCCGGCGACGAACTCGCGGCAGCGCTCCTGAATCGCCTCGAGCGACGGCGCCTCGTGTCCCGGCCGCGGCTCAATGATGGCGGCCACCGTCTGACCCCAACGCTCGTCGGGGGCGCCGCACACAATGGCGTCGAAGACGTCGGGGTGTGAGCGCACGGCCGACTCCACCTCCTCGGGGAAGATCTTCTCTCCGCCGGAGTTGATGACGATGGAGCCGCGGCCCAGCAGGGTGATGCCACCGTCGGCCTCGACCGTGGCGTAGTCGCCGGGCATGACGTAGCGGGTGCCGCGCACCTGAATGAAGACCTCGGCCGTCTTCTTGGGGTCGTTGTAGTAGCCCAGCGGGATGTCGCCGGCACGGGCGATCTTGCCGATCACGCCCGATCCGGGCTCGACCGGATTGAGGTCCTCGTCGAACACCACGGTCTCGCCCAGCAGGTGCACGGTCGGGCCGCTCTTCATGGCGGTGTTGTCGGCGGTGACGACCGTGAGGCCGTTGTTGCCACCTTCCGATGACCCGACGGCATCGGTGATGAACAGGTTGGGCAGCTGCTCGAAGAACTGGTCCTTCACCGGCGACGAGAAGAGGGCGGCGGAGGAGACCACGGCCACCAGCGTCGAGAGGTCGTAGTCGTCGCCGCGACTCGGCCAGCGTCTCGATCAGCGGCTTCCCCATGGCGTCGCCGGTGATCATGATGGAGTTGACCTTCTCGGCGCCGACCAGCTCCCACACCTCGCGGGGGTCGAACTTGGCCATGAGGACGATCTTGGAGCCGACGAAGCTCTGGCCCATGACGCACCACTGCGTGGCGCCGTGCATGAGAGGGGCCACCGGCAGGTGCACCATGCCGCCGTTGGCACCCTTGGGCGCCATGGTCGCCGGGTCCGTGACGCGCTCGTTGCTCATGGGGTCGATGCCGCCGCCGAGCGCGTAGAACACGTCCTCGTGGCGCCAGACGACGCCCTTGGGCATCCCCGTGGTCCCGCCGGTGTAGAGGATGTAGATGTCGTCGCCCGAGCGCGGCCCGAAGTCCCGTTCGGTCGACTGCCCCGCCAGGGCGTCCTCGTAGGGCACGGAGCCGGGCGCCGGCTCGACGTCGCTGCCGTCCTCGATCACGACGACGTGCCGCATGTCGGGCAGCTCGGGGAGCAGCGCGGCGACGAGGGGAGAGAACTCACGCTGGTAGACGAGCGCCTTCAGGTCGGCGTTGCCCATCAGGTAGCGCAGCTCGTCCTTGACGTAGCGGTAGTTGATGTTGATCCAGATGGCGCGCAGCTTGAAGACGGCCCACGCGGTCTCGACCCACTCGACCGAGTTGTAGGCGTAAATGCCGACATGGTCGCCGGGCCCGATCCCCTCCGCCGCCAAGTGGTGGGCGAGCTGGTTGGCCCGCGCCTCCATTTCGGCGTAGGTGCGCCGCTTGCCGTCGGCGACGAGGTACTCCCGCTCGGGATAGGCGTCGACGGCCGCCTCGAACAGGTCGGCGAGGTTGAACTCCATCGGGCCGAGATTAGAACAGGTTCTCGTTCTGTGGGCAATCGGCCCCGGCCAGGAGCCCTTACCCGGTGATCCCCACGATAGGCTGCGTTGAGCATGATGGAACCTGTCGAACCGTCGAAGGTCGGCCCGCCCGTGGTCGGGTAGGTGAAGACCCCGCCGTCCGAGCCGCTCAGGTAGTAGCCACCCGACGCCGTCGTCATCCCCACGATCGGCTTGTTCAGCTTGATGGACCCGGTCGAGCCGTGGAACGGCGGCCCTCCGGTGGCCGGGTAGGTGAAGATGCCGCCGTCGGAGGCGACCAGGTAGTAGCCGCCCGCCACCGGACCGGCCATGCCGACGATCGGCTTGTTCAGGTGCAGCGACTCCCGGCCGAGCCGTCGAACGCGGCGTCGCCGTAGTTGAAGATGCCGCCGTCGGCAGCCACGAGGCAGTAGCCCTTGCCATCCGGCGTGGCGGCCATCCCCACGATCGGCTTGTTCAGGTGCAGGCCTCCGGCCGAGCCGTAGAACGCGGCGTCGCCGTAGGTGAAGACGCCACCGTCGGCAGCCACGAGCCAGTAGCCCGCCCCGTCGGCGAGTGACGGCCAGGCCGACGATGGGCGCGTTGAGATGGTGCCGACCGGTCGGAGCCGTGGAACTGGGCTGAGCCGAAGTTGAAGACCCCGCCGTCGGCGGCGGCGAGGTAGTAGCCGTCACCGGCGGGCATGACGCGCCATGCCGACGATCGGGTGCGTTGAGCGCGCGTGCCGCCCATGGAACCGAGGAAGGGCGCGCCGCTCCCGTAGGTGAAGACCCCGCCGTCGGAGGCCACGAAGCGGTAGCCGGAACGGGCGATGGGGGCCGTGATCGACGAACGGGTTGGGCGTGCCGGTGGTGGAGAAGCCCGTCGCCGACACACTGCCAGTTCGTCACGCAGGAGACGCCGTTGAGCTGCGTGTCCGAGGCCCCCTGTTCGTTCGGTGTCGTCGCCAGCGCCCAGGTGGCGCCGTTCCACGTCGAGGGATTCGTTGCTGTTGCCTGGCGAGGGAGACGTGTAGCCGACGGCGGAGCAGGACGTCTCGCTGAAGCACGCGATGCCCTGGAGGTGGTTGCTGGCCGTACCGGAGTTGGGGCTCGGCGATGATGCTCCAGGACGTGCCGTTCCAGAGCTCGATCAGCGTCTGATAGGCGGTGCCGTCGAAGCCTTGCCCGGCGGCCATGCACCAGGCGGGACCGATGCACGACACACCGTCGAGGTCGACGCTGCTCTAGCGCAGTGGGATTGGGGTTCGGAACGACGGCCCACGCGGTGCCGTTCCACTGCTCGGTGAGGCCGAGGTCGCCCGCGATTCGACGTGCCGACGGCCATGCACATGGTCGGCGTGGTGCACGAGACCGCGTTGAGGAACCCGCCTCCGGCCGGGTTCGGCGTCGTGTCTAAGCGTCCAGGTCGTTCCGTTCGAGCTCAGCGCGACCGGCGTATAGGTGCTGCTGCCGAAGTAGGCCTGCCCGACCGCCATGCAGAAATGTGGCGCTCGTGCACGAGACGCCGATGAGAGACGTGCTGGTCGGCACCCGTCACATTGGGACTGCCCGACAGTGCTCCACGTGGTGCCGTTCCACTGCTCCACCAGGGTGCTGTCGCCCGCACCGCCAACGGCGACGCAGAAGGTCGGTGGAGGCGCAGCTGACCGCCAACGAGCGTCGCCGGTCCGGATGGCGCCGGGTCTGGGCATCACGGTCCACGACGTGCCGTCCCACTGCTCAATGAGCGGCGAAGGGCCGGCGCCCTGCTTGCCCCACCGCGACGCAGAACGAACGCGTTCACGCAGGAATCGCCGAACAAGATCGCCCGTCGGTGACCGTGGGGGTGGTGGCGACGGTCCAGCTCGACGCGCTGACGGTGGCCGGCGACGCGTCGAGCGTGGCTGCATCTCGCCGGACGCAGCAGACGAGGAAGAGCCAGGCGCCCATCGAGCGACGGCAGACAAGGCCTGGAACAGCAGTGCGGACAACGCAGATTTCACGTGTACCCCTCCGGCTCGGGGGCCCATGTGAGCGGTCCCGCTCGAGCGGGAGACATTAGTTGCCGGCGCTGTCGTCGAGATACTGCGGGAATACCCGGGGTGTTGTGCGCTGGCCCGGTTGCGCGAGTCGGCCGCAGCGCTATCAGTCGAAGAGGTCGGGATCGCTCCGGCAGATCTCGTCCCACAGCGGCTGGAACGACAGCCATCCCGCATAGGGCGAGGCGGAGAAGTCGCGCGTGTAGCGAGCGCCCTCGTCGTCGATGAGGACCGGAGTCCCCGCCGCCTCGGCCAGCAGCTGGGCCTGGCAGGAGCGCTCCATGGTGATGAACCACCACGCCGCCTCGTCGACCGTGTGCCCGACGGTGAAGAGCCCGTGGTTGCGGTGGATCGTGGCCTTGTGCGGGCCGAGCGCGGCGGCCAACGCCTTGGCCGCGGCCTCCTCCAGCACGATGGCGCCGCCGCCCTCCTCACACACGGTGTGATCCTCGTAGAAGACGCAGGCGTCCTGCGTGATCGGATCGAGCGGGCGCCCGAGCGCGGACCATGCCTTGCCGTAGACCGAGTGGGCGTGCGCGGCGGCCATCACGTCGGGGCGCGCCGCATGCACGGCGGAGTGGATGGCGAAGGCAGCGGGGTTGACCGGCCGGTCCCCTTCGACGACCTCACCGGTGTGGCTCACGAGGATCAGGTCGGAGACCCGGACGTGGCGGAAGCTCATGGCGAACGGATTGACCCAGAAGTGGTCGGTCAGCTCCGGGTCGCGCGCCGTGATGTGCCCGGCCACGCCCTCGGAGAAGCCGAAGCGACCGAACAACCGCAGCGCGCCGGCCAGCTTCTGCTTGCGGTGCAGGCGCTCCTCCTCCACGGTGGCGAACGTCGGCGGGACCGGTGCCCGGAGTGTGTGCGGCGGCTGCTAGTCGGGTCGGCGTCGGAAAGGGCCTGTGCCATGCCGAGAAACTATCGTCTGGCCCATGGCCTACCCCACCGCTGCCTCGCTGGACATCGCCGCGCCACCGAAACGGTCTGGGCCCTCGTGTCGGACCTGCCCCGGATGGGGGAGTGGTCGCCCGAGAATGCCGGCGGCAAATGGGTGAAGGGCGCCACCGGACCGGCTCTCGGCGCTGTGTTCGAAGGCACCAACAAGAACGGCTTCCGACGCTGGTCCACCATGGTGACGGTGATCGCCTGCGAGCCCGGCGTCGTCTTCGAGTTCGCGGTGACGTCCGGCCCGTTGGCCGTGGCTTCGTGGCGCTACGAATTCGAGGAGACCGACGCCGGCTGCCGCGTCACCGAGTCGTGGGTGGATCAGCGCAAGAAGTGGTTCGCCACGCGTGGCCCGTGTCATGGGCGATCACAGTGCCGAGCACGCCGAAGGGGAGATGAAGGCGACGCTGGCCAACTTGGCGGCGGCCGTGGAATAGCGGTCGCTGACTTGAGGGCCTCAGCTTTTTCCAGGGTTGTTATCCCTCCGCTGCAGTGACTGTCGGCGATCCCGGAGGCAGCAATTCCGGCAACGGTCCGTAGGCCGCAATACCGGTAATCGGACCGCTGAGCGACCCGCCTGCCATTGATCCCTCAAACGGTGCGTCCCCAAACGCGAAGACCCCTCCATCAGCGGCAGCCAACCAGTAGCCCTTGCCGTCCAGAGAAGACGCCATACCGACAACCGGCGCATCGATGTGCGACCCGCCCATCGATCCGTCATACGCGGCATTACCGAAGCTGAAGACTCCGCCGTCAGCGGCGACGAGCCAGTAGCCCCCGCCACCCGGAGTGGAAGCCATCCCGACGACGGGCTGATCGAGGCGCTGGCCACCGATCGAACCCCAGAACTGGGCATCGCCAAAGGTGAACACACCACCGTCAGACGCGACGAGCGAGTAGCCCTTCCCATCCGGTGTCGACGCGATTCCCACCATCGATCCTTGGAACGGCTTGCCATCCATGGCAGCCAAAGGCGGGTGCATTGCCAGCGGAAGAGACCATGCCATTTCGCGTTGCAATCCACGCGACCTTCTTTGTCGCCGGCAACGCCGGAGACGCGCGAGGGGCGATCGGGCGAAACAGGCGTCGAAGGCGAGGAGGGGGAAATTGGGCTGATCGGTATCCCTCCGGCGCCCCCGGTTCCATCGAAGAGAAGTGTGGCCAGGCCCTCGGGAACCGTGTCACTGAAGTCGTCGGCATTCAGATCGGCAGTCGACGACAGCACATAGTTGTCGGTTGATGACCCGCTCCCAATCGAACATCCCTGGGCGCAGACGGAGTTGCCATCTGTTGAGAACTCCCCACCGATGAGCAGGTTTCCGTTGTAGGGGGCATTGAAGGAGAAGACGCCACCGTCATCACCGCCGAGCCAGTACCCGCTTGCGGCTGCCGCCGATGTTGCGCTGATCACGAGCCCGGTCATGGTCAGCATGGAGCGCAGCCGCCGCTGCCGTCAGGAGCCCTTGGATCCTGGACCGGCTGCGCATGAGGACCTCCCGGACGAGGACCGTAGCTCTCATCGCACAGACGTTGGTAGCGCCACCTTCAGCCTTCCAGCCGCCGCACCACATGCGCGGCCGCGGCGTCGTCGCCGGGCGCGCCTCGCGCTGCAGGCGCTCGACCACGGCCAACCGGTGGGGCTCGTCGACGTTGCCGCCGTACTTGAACTTGGCTGACACCTGCTCCACGGCGATGGAGATCCCGAGGATCCCCGACAGCCGCGCTGCGTGGGACTCGGCCGGGGTCGGCCACCTCGACGCCGGGCTGCAGGGTGGCCAGCTGGCGCCGCAGAATGGCCGCCACGCTTCCCGGTGCCGTCCGCTCGTCGTAGACCGTCGCCGTGCCGGCCAGCTGGACGGCGCCGTAGTACGTGGTGGGGATCCCCAGGGCGGGATCCTCGTCGCCGATGGCCTTCCACGCCGAGGGGACGAAGGCCCAGTCGTCGGCCACGCTCAGCAGCACCCGCGGGTTCTCTGCCAGCGCGCCGAAGACCGGATTGGCCCGCACGAGGTGCAGCCACACCGTGTCACCCTGCAGCACGAACTGCGTCGGCACGACGACGGGCAGGTCACGGTCCGGGCCCGCCCGGCACGACCAGGTGGCCGAAGGGATGGGACTCGACGAAGGGGCGCCACTCGCCCTCGCCGCGGGTGGCGTCGACCGGCGCAATGAACATGCCGGCCAGTCTGGCTCAGCCGGCGGCGACCCCGAGCTCGTCCATCGACTCGGCCCGGTGGCGCTTGTAGTCGACTTTGCCGTTGGCCGCCCGCCCGATGGTGGTGACGATGCGCACCCGCCGGGGCGCCTTGTAGGAGGCGAGGCGGGCCTTCACGTGCTCGATCAGCTCGGCCTCCGACGGTTCGGCCGCGGCGGGGTCCAGCTCGACCACGGCCACGATCTGCTCGCCGTACGTCGGATGGGGCACGCCCACCACGACGGCGTCGCGCACCGCCGGATGCGTCTTGAGCGCCTCCTCGACCTCTTCGGGGAAGATCTTCTCCCCGCCCGAGTTTATGGAGGCCGACCCCCGGCCCAGCAGGTGGATGGTCCCGTCGGCGTCGACCTGGGCGAAGTCGCCGGGGATGGAGTAGCGCACGCCGTCGATCACCTTGAAGGTGCGGTCGGACTTCTCCTCGTCCTTGTAGTACCCGAGCGGGTTGCGCCCGCCGAGCGCCAGGACACCCACCTCGTCCGACCCGGGCTGCACCGGCCGACCGTCCTCGGTGAGCACCTTCACGTCGGGGCCGAGGGTGAACGACGCCGTCTTGGCCGCCGCGCCGCTGGCCGAGACCGAGACGCCCATGCCGAGCGCCTCGGACGAGCTGAAGGCGTCGACCAGGAGCATGCCCGGGTGGTGGGCCAGAAGGGCTTCCTTGACCGGCTCGCTCCACATGGCCCCCGACGAAATGATCATCATGAGCGAGCTCAGGTTCCACCCGCCGGGTCGCTCGTCCAACGCGGCCAGCAGCGGGCGGGCGAAGGGATCGCCCACCCAGACGACCGCGTTGACCTGCTCGCGCTCAATGGTGTTCGAGCAATTCCACCGGGTCGTACTTGCGTGATTCGAGGAGGCAGACCCGTCCACCCTCGGCCAGCACGGTGTTGGAGGGAAAGTTGCCGGTGCCGTGCATCAGGGGGCAGGCGGGCAGGATGGTCACGCCGCCCGGGCTGGCCTCGAGGGCGGCGCGCACCGCTTCGATCCCGCCGTCGACGGGGTAGTGCCGCACGGCGCTGTCGATCAGCCGGGCGAAGAGATCGTCCTGGCGCCACATCACGCCCTTGGGCATGCCGGTGGTGCCGCCCGTGTAGAGCATGTAGAGATCGTCACCGCTGCGGCCCCACGGGGCCGACACCCGCGCCACGGCGGCCTTGGCCGCGTCCTCGTACGGCGTGGCCCAGTCCGGGCAGGGCCCCGAGCCGTCGTCGACCCAGAGCCATCCCTTGACGCCGGGGACACGGTCGAGGATGCCCTCAATGCGTTCGGTGAACGCCCCGTGGAACACGACCGCTATGGCGTCGGCGTTCTCCCACAGGTAGCTCAGCTCGTCGTCGCCGTAGCGGTAATTGGTGTTGACCGGGACGAGGCCCACCTTGACCGCGCCGAAGGTGGTCTGCAGGTACTCCGGGGAGTTGTAGAGGTAGATCGCCACCTTGTCCTGCTGCACGGCGCCCAGGTCCAGCAGGAACTGCGCGATGCCGTCGGCGCCGCGGTCGAAGTCGCGCCAGGTCACATTGCGCGCACCCTGGGTGACGGCGATGGCGTCGGGCTGCACGTCGGCCACCGTCTCCCAGACATCCGCGTAGTTCCAGTTGCTCATGCCTCGCCTTTCTCCATCCCCCCGCCCCCGCAGACATGCATGAAGCGAGGCGTTGAGCCTACGCTCCGCGGGTGGACCTCGGCCTGCCCGGCGACGACGACCCCCGTCGCACCGCGGTGCGGGGCTGGCTCGACGAGCACCCGCACCCGACCGGACGCCAGCTGGCCGAAGCGGGCTACGTGGCGCCGCACTGGGCCGCGCCCTACGGGCTCGACGCCGACCCGCTGACCCAGCTCATGATCGACGAGGAGCTGCGGCGGAAAGGCGTCAGGCGCCCGATCAACCCCATCGGCATCGGATGGGCGGGGCCAACCCTCATGTACGCCGGCACCGAGGAACAGAAGGACCGCTGGCTCTGGCCCTTGCTCAGTGGGGAGGACTTCTGGTGCCAGCTGTTCTCCGAGCCCGAGCGCCGGCTCGGACCTCGCCGCGCTCACGACCCGGGCCGTGCGCGACGGCGACCACTGGGTCGTCAACGGGCAGAAGGTCTGGACCAGCTACGCGCACATTGCTCGCTGGGGGATCCTGCTGGCCCGCACCGATCCGACGGCCACCAAGCACATGGGCATCAGCTACTTCGTCTGTCCCATGGACGCGCCGGGGATCGACATCCGCCCGCTGATCGACATGACGGGGGAGCACGCCTTCAACGAGGTGTTCCTCAACGACGTGCGGATTCCCGCTGACCATCTCGTCGGGCCCGAGCACGGGGGCTGGGAGCTGGCCAAGGTCACCCTCGGCAACGAGCGTGTGTCGCTCTCGGGGGAGGGGGCGCTGTGGGGGATGGGCCCGACGGCGGAGGATCTGGTGAACCTGGTCCGGGGGGCCGGTGGTGCGGGCGGGGCATCCGTGCGGGACCGGTTGGTCGACGTGTGGATGGAGGCCCAGATTCTGGGGGTGCTGCGCCTGCGGATGGTCTCGGCCGTCCTGGCGGGGCGGGCGCCGGGGGCTGAAGCCTCGGTGCGCAAGGCCATCGCCGATGCCCATGGCCAGCACATCATGGACGTGGCCCGTGATCTGGCCGGCGCGCACGGCATGCTGGCGGGGGCCGGATCGGGCCCGCCCGGCGCGGCTGAGGACCCGACCTGGTCCCGGGGCTTCCTCTTCTCGCCCGCCCTGACCATCGGCGGCGGTACGGCCGAGGTCCAGCGCAACATCGTGGCCGAAAAGGTTCTCGGTCTTCCGCGAGATCCCTGACCCTGCGCCGTTACCCAGTCGGTACGGGGGTCCGTCGGCCCGCGCCGAGCGACCCACGCTGCGAGTGCGCCGCCCGGATGCAACGGCAGTCGTGGGTCCCGTGCCGGACACGACCGGTACTGGTCCACGAGCGGGAGGTTCCAATGCGGAAGGTGTTTCTGTCCGGTGCGCTGGCGTTGATCGGCCTGGCGGCCCCAGCCGCCTTGGCCCTGTCTCCCTCCGCTGCCATGCCCGCTGGGGCGGCGGCTCCGTCTCACGCGACGGCCTCGACCACTGGGGCCGGGATGCCCGTGCCCGGGCTCTACCACGTGCCGATTCCGCCGCACGCGGCATCCTCGTAGGTGTAAAGGATCGCTGCCCCGACAACCTGGGCCGTCGCCAGATGGACGGCGTCGGCTGCCTGCAGGCTCCGCCCGTCGGTCATGGCGGTCCTGACCAGACGCCGGGCTCGGCGCATGACCGCCGTGGAGGGCTCGACCAGTGCGATCGGCTTGCCGGCGGCCTGCCATAGGCGGTCGATGCTGGCTTCGGTCTCGTCGTCGAGGGCTCTTTGGATCTTTTCTTGGGCGGCGAACGTTCCTCGACGATCGAGGGGGTCGAGGTGTAGATCCGTCGTCGGCCGTCCTCGCCTTGCCGGAGCAGCTCCCGGACGACCACGACCCGATGCTCTTCTCCGCTGATGAAAGCGAGCGTCACATTGGCGTCGAGGATAGCCGCTGGAAGCTCAGCCGGCATCCCGCAGGTTTCGGATGATCGCCTCCGAGGACAGGGCTTCCGGGACCGGCATCAGCACGCCTTCGGCCTCCATGAACTTCCCCGGGCTGTAGTCCACGTTCACCGGCTGGATGTCAATGACGTCACCATCGATCTCGCCGGTCGGTCACCGCATCTCGGGTGACCAGCCCAGTCACTTCGACGACGTTGCCCCACGCACCACGCATGAGGTCTTCCGCCCCTGGCCGGAGGAAGCAGGAGATCGCCTTGTCGTGAACGAGATCGTAGAGAGTGAATCGGAGGAGCCCCGAGCCTGCAGCGTCTGTACCCGTCCCGTCACGGTGCCGATCGCCCTGGGCGGCGGTGCCAAGTGCCGGCCGGAGCTGGACCGGTGAAGACCACATCGTCCTCCGCAGTCTCGAAACGCACGCCGGTCGCCGTGCGCTTGGTGAGGTCGACGAGATCCCGGACGTAGCGGATCGCCGGCCGGGTGTCGCCGTCGGCGGGTGCTGCTGCACTTGGAGGGCGGTCTCCAGGTACTCGTGGACCACTCCAGGGATGAACTGGATCGCTTCGACGTCGTGCGCCTCTGGGCTGGCGCAGCGTGGCGCTCCCGAATTCGAGGCCGGAGACGACCCAACCGAGGCGGTCGCCGGCGCCGGACTCCTCCGCCAGGGCGTGCAGGAGCTTGCTGAACCAATCGACGGCGATCGCCAGGTCGGATACCTCGATCACACCGTCGAGCGCAAGGGTGACGGCCTCGGTTACCACGCCCCGCAGTCTACCGATGGGGTGCTCGCGGACACTTCGACCAGCAATCACGGCAAGCAGTGAAGGGAGTCACACAGTCTCATTCGCCCGACGACTCATTAGCTGCCATGCATTCACGACTCGAAATGCCACCTCTTCCTCTCGGCCCCTCATGGCGTGATCACCGTCCGGGGGATTGAACACCGTGAGTGCTCAAACCGTCTCGCCAAGCCTCATTCCACGATTCGGAGCTCGTGGACGGCGAGTGGGTCAGCACCTCCGACGTAGGCGAAGCAGTCGGTAGCGAGTCTGGGGTGAGGCCAGGTCTATCGAACTCGAAGGCAGTCGTTTCCTCACTCGCAAGAACGCCCACGAGCGACCCCACCGAAACCGGAATGTAGATCGGAACGACGCCAACGACACCGTACTCCGCAGGATCGGCCCAAGCGTCGGGATCCGGCCAGAATGGCGGAGTCGAGCCAGTTGAGCTGTCGTTCCCTCTCCATCCCTCCACTTCTGCTGGATCCTCTTGCTGTCGCTAGGCGACAACAAGATACATCCATGAAAACCCGCATAGCGAAGGGCATGATAAGAACGTACTCGCATCCCTGACTGTGTCCTTGTAGGATTACTCGATCGGACAAGTTCGGCCGTACCATGGATCGTTACGATATCTTCTCGAATCGAGTCGGGCATTGCCAATGACCCGCCTTGATAGGTAACCGTTCCTGCCGGAGAGATATTCTCAGCGACACAGTCGTGACCACGATGATTCAATGATAGAAACCGAATGCCGTTGGCACCGTAGATCTCTGAAAATACTGCGATAAACACATTAGAATAGAAGTTGCCGCACTTGCCATGGATATGTATGACACACGTGTAGGATTCGACCATATTATCGATACCATTCAGCACGATTCCATCGGTCGATGCGGACGCACAAACATCATTGTGGGCATCAACAATTTCAGGTAGCGGTAGTATTTGATGAAGCTACGTCCACCCAGGAAGCTCTCCTACGGCCGCTACGGGTAATGGCGTCGAGTACGTCGAGCACTCGAACCCCGTCCTCAAGAGAGGGGCGTCGACCTTCCTGGATCGCCACACACACAGCGTCTACCTGGCGCGCACGAACTGGCTTGCGGGAGTAACACGGATGGACTCCCTGCCAGCGCCGTCATCGATAACGATGACGGGTGACTCGCCGGCCGCTGGCGTCACCGGAGTCTCAAGGCGCATCCATCCTTTTTTGCCGTAGATCGTCAGCGTCTGCTCGTCCATAGTTGCGTCGAGACCGATATCTGGCCAATAGATCCGCCAAAGTCCAACACAGCTGAAACCAGCCGATCCACGCCGAAATTCTGAGTCAATCTCGACATGGGCCAGAACTTGTTCAGGCCAATTTTGCGAAAATAGATACTGTAGCATGGAAATCGGGTAACAGCCGATCATCCGCAAAGCTCCTCCGCCATAGCGCCGATTATTACGGGAGCTGTCGGGGTCGCTATCGTCATAGGAATAGTGCATTCTGCCAAACGTAACATCCCGATCCGACCGGACTCAATGACGTTGTGAGCGATCTCCCACTGTGGGTGATACCGCCACATATATCCCTCGAACAAGAATGGAGCGAATGACGAAGCTTCCCGAACGGGTCCGGGACTGATCGGCCGACGGCGTCAGAGGCTTCTCGCAAAGCACATGCTTGCCGGCGCGGAGTGCCTCCAAGGTCCAGCGTGCATGAAGGTGGTTGGGAACGCGTTGTAGACAACATCGACCGCTGGATCGGCGATCAGGGCCGCATAGGACCCGTGCGCTCGAGAGACGCCGAGTTGCTTAGCTAGTTGCTCCGCCCGGTCTAAGCTTCTGGAGCCTACTGCTACGAGTTCCCCATGCTTTGACCGACTGATCTCGGGAAAGCTCCAATTCTGCAAGAAACGGGAAGACCCAAGCGTACCCAGCCAAGTCGACGCCCGGTATTATTGGTCATACTACCGGCAGAGGGTTAAAATCAACCGTCGCGATGTTCTCTTCATTCGGACCGAGCAGCGGTTGATGGAAAACACGAATCAAGTCGGACGGAAGAGCCACATCCTCGACGACCAACCGGCTGCCTCCAACGCCGTTTCCGACTCGAGTGCCTCTTTGAAAACGGGGAATCGATTACGAAAGGCCGCCAGTGCTTCCGGGATGTCGTCGCCGGCAGCAAGCGCACAGGTTCCCGACAATTGTAGGCCCTTACGCCCACCATCGTCGGTTTGTTGGCTATCCATGATGACTGCCGAACAGGCATCGTTCTCTCGAATATAGCGAGAATGACGCGCTCTGGCGAACTCAACAAATAGAGTGCTAGGTCAGCGCTAAAAGCAAAGTAAGCGGCCCAGGACCACGGCAGACCCTCCGGGGATATGCACGAAAATGCCCCAAATCTAGTGCCAGAAAGGATTTCGTATAGGGCCTGATCGATAGCCACTCCATGCTCAGTACTATCTGGGATAACGGCTGTGAAAATTGCGAGGCGGCATCTATCGGTCCCATCCTCAATATTCTCGAATTTATCTTTTGATTCCTGTCCTTTCTCTGATAGGTGATCGTTTCTAAAATCGAAAGAAATGCCAGAAGACGGGTTCGTTTGCACCTACCGGTAGCAGATGTTCCCGGTAAGGTCAGCTTCCAGAAAATCATTAAGTCAATTCGGCGTGAAGGCATGTATCCGGTATTTGGTAGCGATCTCTTCTCGCGTTTTGGCCCGACGCCAGCAATCTGTGAAGAAGTGGGAATACTGCATCACGGTTTCCTTATGAACAATCAATCTTCCCGTAACCTCGGGGTCCTCCATGTCGCGATGATCCTTCGGAAGTTGGTACGAGATATAGACAAATCGGTCGCCGTAGAGTCCACAATCGAGACGTCGAACCGCCTTAAATCGTTGCTTGAGAAGTTCATTGTAGCGGTCAACTCTTAGTATCTTACCCTATACCCGGTTCCGATTTCTATGTGAGCACCAATGAGCAGCCGGTTAAGGGGAGCATCAGCTCTCGCCGGGCTATATCGATATCACTATTTACCAAAAACAACGTTGAACCGTCGGAATAGTTTTAGTCGTCGAGACCTCTTCGTCGAGATTCATCCAGAATTCAATACTATGCTGATTTTCGATTAGAAATGGGGTGTTATCAAGGTAGTGAACGGCGCGCATCGGTTCGCCTTCTGAGCAACGGAGCATGATGTCCGTCTCGTCGATGCGAGGCTGAAGTTCATATTCCAAGGTACCAGCGACCGTCGCGATAGAGTTACCGAGTTCGTGTGCGGCCTTTGATAGCAGTCGTTCGAGCAGGTGGCTCTCGTCTTGCCTAGAGACCTGGTCAAGTCCGTCCAAGCATCGACGGAGATCGTTGTCTCGGCTGAGCGTTGCCAGGAGGTCTGCGTCGCGAGATGAAGAGCGGTTGGCGAGGATCTTGAGTTCAAGGGTGTTTCCGAGAACTAGGCCGACGAGAAAGACAAGCCCACCGAAAAATCTGTTCCCCCACGGTAAAGCGGGTCCGCTTGGTGAGTTGCTCTGGAGCACGATCGGCACGATCACGGCGGCCGCGATAGCAAATGCAAAGCGAACCGTGTATTCCAGCCAAGGTCGGACGGTAGTCGCCCAGAGGTGTGAGGACATCAGCGCCGCTGAGCGTCGGTAGGCCCGAATTTTATCATTCCGCCTACGTCGCTGTCCGCTGGGTGGGCAAGTAACCGACTGGTCCTGCGTCAAATTCGGCATCTCCGGCAAGTTAACCCCCTTGCGCTCCTTAACGGCGACGACTCAAGACTAGTTGGTGAACATGTCCGTAGTAAACGGAGTCTGGGGGCTCCGGAACCGCGGCAAGACAATCGAAGTCGGAAAGCCGAGAGAGATGTTTTGCCAGGGAGTCTGGTCGGCCGTAATACCAACGTTGGCCTTCCGGCGTGACGATAGGCCAGAGCGGCAAGACGACGGACCAAGGAAGTGCCATTGACGTCGAGTTGCTCGTATAGCGACGTAGTGTCAACGACGCCTTGCGATCTATTTAGCGAGTTGAGAAATAGGGCATCGGAGCTGAAATCATTGATCGTACGAAGGTTTGCCGGCGGTGGACATACTTTACTGTGAGATGTCAGGTCGGTAAAACGTGCGGGGATTACAACGCGGTCGATAAACAGGGCACCGGGCTGAAGGACGTCAGCGATGTGATGATAGAAAGCCGAGCGGTCTTCGTATGGGAGGTTGCCGCTCGTGAATTCCGACAAGACGAAGTCAAGCCGGAAACAACACGGCTCAGCGTCTCTGGCCAGTCTCCCTCCTGACGCGAATTTCGGTGACGTTTGCCAGGCGAAGCGAATTGCTGATCTGAAGAAAGTGTGGATCGCGTCGAAGAGCGTGGTCTCGATGCGATCGAACTCCGCGAGTAGATCTGAATTCAATCGTTGCACCGAGGACGGCTACCCGTATCGGTCCAGGGCGCACTAGCAGGCGGCTCCGAATGGCCGCAAGGTTAGCGTCAGTCGGTCGGTTGGAGGTAGTACGGCGAGCCAATTGGAAGTTCGCCCAGGTGGGCATATCGTTACTGAGGCATTGGACGGGAGCTGGCGCGTGCCAGTGAGGAGACTGTCGACAGCGGCGATGGCGGCGATCGGGTCAATGGCATCGATGATCCGCCTGCCAACAGCGACCCCTCGAGCGCCGCCGAACAGTGCTGCTCGAAGGTCCGAAAGGTTGGAGTCGAGATCAGGCGTCCGATCGCCACCGCTGGCGAGGGTCGGAAGAGGAGAACACGCCTACGACCTGGCTGTCGCCATCGGGAGTGCCTGGGTTTCGTACCTTGATGACGTCGCCGCCGAGATCTGCCACGACACGAGCTGCGTGGGCACATCGCCGAACGAACGCGTCCGGATCCTCGTCGCGAAGGGATTGCAAATCATCGACGGAACCGTCAGGACCGTCCAGGCGAGGATACGCGACCAACAAAACTGGAATCTGAAAAGGAGCTGCGGCCGCAACGACCGCTCCGGCCTGTGCAAGCATTTCGGATTCATAACGGGAACCGATGTGGATTTGGTGCGCGACCAGGTCGGCACCAAGGGAAATAGCGTATTCAAGTGATGCAATCAACGACCGACGAGTCGGAGCTGATTGGCACGTACCACCGGCGAGATTGACGATCATGGCGAATGGTGGGTATGAAATTGGCCGAAAGAAGCCGGGATGAGCCAGAATCCCGGTTACGCCGCCGCGACCCACTGGCCGGCGTCGACCTGGTGGCGGAGCAGTATTGACCGTGGACCGCTCAACATGGCGTCATCGAGCACGAGGACGAATGCTCGATCATCGTGCCTGGATAGGAGTCGAGAGAGGCGCCGATCGCGACCTTCGTGGGTGTGAATAGTACCCCCTTTATCTCTTGGGATCGAAGGCCGCTGCCATCGGTGGCCGGTCCTGATGCTATCTCTTTCGATTCTTTAACGTCCGGTTCGATGCGGCAGGTGACCGTCGCATGCTCGTAGCTCCCGCGTAGGTTGGGACCGTCAACGACGGACTCCATTATGTGGCAGGGCGCGATCAAGGTCCAGCGAGCCCGGGGAGGTGTCCAAAGCGATGGCGGGCCAGGTTCCGCACGACCCGGCGGCTTGAACTCCCTCCTTACCTTGTTGGTCGGGCCCGGTGCAGCGAGACTTGGGCCCGGGAAGTCCGGCGGTGCCGGTATGGCTGGTTACCCCCTGCAGCAGCTGATGGCTTGCGGGACGTTGCTGCGGCATGGTCGGTGCGTGAACCTCTGATAGGGACATGCGGCTCGATCGCGGTTCGTAAGGTGAATCGCACTGGG
>CAWAHA010000004.1:0-118673 GCA_963781565.1 uncultured Acidimicrobiaceae bacterium
GGCGGACTTCGGTCTGCTGGCCGAGCAGGTGGGCGAGGTGGCGCCGGCGGCCGACTGGCTCCACGTCGACGTCATGGACGGGCACTTCGTCCCCAACGTGACGATCGGGCCTCCCGTGGTGGCGTCGCTGCGGCGCCACACGCCGCTGTTCTTCGACTGCCACCTCATGATGACCGAGCCCGGGCGGTACCTGAAGGACTTCGCCGACGCCGGCGCGGACGGCTGCACGGTGCACGTCGAGATCGGCAACACGGACGAGCTCATCACGCAGATGCGCGGGCTGGGCCTGCGGCGGGCTGGCCCTCAACCCGGACACGCCGTTCGAGGCCGTGCAGCCCTATCTCGGCGACGTCGACCTCGTGCTGTGCATGACGGTGTTCCCGGGCTTCGGGGGCCAGAGCTTCATCGCCGATGTGATGGGGAAGGTCGCCAGGTGCGGGCGGCGGTCGACGGCCGGTTCGCTCGAGCTCGACATTGAGGTGGACGGCGGCATCGACACCACCACGGCGCCCATCGCCGTGGCCGCCGGCGCCAACGTGCTGGTGGCCGGCAGCGCAATCTTCGGGCAGCCCGACCATGGGAGGCCGCCGACGCCATCCGGGCCGTGCGGCCCGCAGCCGCCAACGGTCACGGCGTGACGCCCGGCCGCCGCGCCGTCGTCGCCGGCGGCGGCATCATCGGCACCTGGCACGCGCTCGAGCTCGGCCGAGGCCGGGTTCACCGTCGACCATCTCGAAGCCGAGGCCGGCCCGACGGGCGCCTCGGTGCGGAACTTCGGTCTGGTCTGGGTCAGCGGTCGTCGTACGGGCGCCGAGCTCGATGTGGCCCGGCGCGCCCGCCGGCGCTGGGAGGAGATCGGCACGGCTGGCGCCCGGCATCGGCTTCCGCCCGATGAGCTCGCTCACCGTCGCCACGCGACGGCGAGCGCGCGCCGTGATGGAGGCGTTCGCCGAGCACCCGACGCAGCGGCGCGCCGCATCACCTTCTTGGAGCCCGGACGACGTGCGCGCCTGCAACCCGGCCGTGCAGGGCGACATCGAGGGAGCGCTGCACTGCACCGAGGACGCGGTGGTCGAGCCGCGGCTGGCGCTGGGCGCCCTGCGCGCCCACATCGCGGCGACCCACGGGGACCGCTACCGGTTCCATCCGGGCTGCCGCGTCGTCCGGGCCGAGCCGCACGCGCTCGTCGACACCACCGGCACGCGCTGGGAGGGGGACCTCGTCGTCCTCGCCACCGGCGCCGCCTACGACCACCTCCCGGGCACCGAGGCCATGGCGGCCGCGCCTGCGCCGGGTCCGCCTCCAGATGCTGCAGACGGCGCCGTTCGCCACCACGCTCACGACGTCGCTGGCCGACGCCGACTCCCTGCGCTACTACCCGGCCTACGAGGCGGCGCCCGCTGGACGAGCTCGGCGCGCAGACCCGCGTGGCGGCCGCGCACCACCTGCAGCTGCTGCTGGTCCAGCGCCCCGACGGCGGGCTGACCATCGGGGACACCCACGCCTACGGGGAGCCGTTCGACTTCGCGCTGTGCGAGGAGCCCACCGATCGAGCTGCTCGCCCGGGCCCGCCGGATCCTCGGGTCGGAGCTGCCGCCGGTGCAGCGCCGCTGGGAGGGCGTCTACGCGCAGTGCGTCGACGGCGACGTCTGCCTGCGCGAGGAGATCGAGCCCGGCGTGTGGATGGTGACGGGCCCGGGCGGGCGCGGCATGACGTGCTCGCCGGCCATCGCGGCGGACACGCTGCACGGCGGCGGGGGTGGCGGCATGATCGGGCCGCTTCGCGCTGGCCTGCCTCGATATGGCCGGCACGACCGTGCGTGACGACGGCGCCGTCGAGGCGGCGTTCACCAGCGCGCTGGCCGCGGTCGGCGTCACGCCGGGGAGCCGGTTCTACGAGGAGGCCGAGGTCGTCGTGCACGAGACGATGGGCTGGTCCAAGGCCGACGTGTTCGCCCGGCTGCTTCGACGCAGGAGGAGGCGGCGCGAGGCCACCGCGCGCCTTCGCCGCCGCCTACGAGGCGATCGTGGCCGCACGGCGACGTCGGCCGCGATGCCCGGCGCCCTCGAGGTCCTGCGCGAGCTGCGCGCGCGGCGGCGTCAAGGTCTGCCTGACGACCGGATTCGCCCCGCCGACCCGCGGACACGCTGCTCGACGCGCTGGGCTGGCGCACCGAGGTCGACCTGGCGCTCTCGCCGGCCGACGTCGGCCGGGGGCGCCCGGCGCCCGACATGATCTTCGGCGCCATGGCCCGGCTGGGCGTGGACGACCCCGGCGCGGTGGCGGTGGTGGGGGACACGGTCAGCGACCTCGAGGCCGGCCACGCAGCCGGCGCCGGGGCGGTGATCGGCGTGCTGAGCGGGGCCCACGACGCGGCGGCGCTGGCGGCGGCGTCGCCGACGGTCGGTCCTCGCCGACGTCACGCGGCCTCGTCGGCCTTCCTGCGGCCGAGCCTGACCGCCGCGCCGTGCCGCCTCCCTGACCTGGCCTTCTCGACAAAAACTGAAACGTGTTCTATTATTGGCCACACAAGGTCGGGGATCGACCCCGGGCAAGGACCTCACCATGAACGACGTGGAGCACATGCGCCGGGCCCTGGCGCAGGCGGCAACGGTCCGTTCGACCACAGCGCCCAACCCCTGGGTGGGCAGCGTCGTCGTCCCGCCGGACTCTGCTGCCGACGCCGGGACCGTGTTCGCCGGAGCCACGGCGCCCCCCGGCGGGCCCGCACGCCGAGGTCGACGGCTCTGGCCGCGGCCGGGGAGGGCCGCCCGCGGCGCCACCCTCTACGTGACCCTGGAGCCGTGCGCCCACCACGGGCGCACGCCGCCCTGTACCGACGCCATCATCGCGGCGGGCGTGGCCCGGGTGGTCGTCGGCATCGAGGACCCGGACGAGCAGGTGGCCGGCCGGGGCATCGCCGCCCTGCGGGCCGCCGGCATTGACGTCACGGTCGGCGTGGCCGCCGACGAGGTCGCCGAGCAGCTGGCCCCCTACTGCAAGCACCGGACGACCGGGCAGCCCTGGGTCGTGCTGAAGATGGCGGCCAGCCTCGACGGCCGCACCGCCGCCCCCGACGGCACCAGCCGCTGGATCACGGGCGAGGCGGCCCGCCGGGACGTCCACCGCCTGCGGGCCCGTCCGACGCCGTCCTGGTCGGGGCGGGCACCGTACGGGCCGACGATCCCGAGCTCACGGTCCGCCTGGACGACGGGCGACGAGCGCCGGCAGGAGCAGCACAGCCCCTGCGCGTGGTGCTCGGGGCAGGCGCCGGCCGACGCCAGGGTCCACCCGGCGCTCGAGCTGGCGGGCGATCTGGGGGACGTGCTGACCGAACTGGGCCGGCGCGGGCGTGCTCCAGCTCCTGGTCGAGGGGGGGGCCTCGCGTGGCCCACGATTTCCATGCCGCCGGGCTGGTGGACCGCTACGTGCTGTACCTGGCGCCGGTGCTCTTCGGGGGCGACGACGGCCGCCCGATTTTCGCGGGGCCCGGGGCTGGCACAATTGGAGATGTGTGGAAGGGCAGGATCGGTGTCGATAGAGCAGCTGGGAGAGGATCTTCGAGTGGAGGTGGCGGCCTGATGGCGTTCTCGAAGGTGCAGGAGGCGATCGACGCCATCGCGCGGCTGGGCATGGCCGTCGTGGTCGACGACGAGGACCGGGAGAACGAGGGCGACCTGGTCATGGCGGCCGAGGCGGCCACGCCGGAGAACATCGCCTTCTTCCTGGCCCACACCTCGGGGGTGATCTGCGTGCCGCTGCTGCCCGAGCGGGCCGACGCGCTCGAGCTGCCGCTCATGGTGACGGCCAACACCGAGGCGCAGCGGACCGCCTTCACGGTGAGCGTGGACTTCCGTCACGGGACCACCACGGGGATCTCCGCCACGGACCGGTCGTCCACCATTGCGCGCCCTGATCGACCCCGCCACGCGACCCGAACGACCTGAACCGGCCCGGGCCACATCTTCCCGCTGCGCTACCGCACGGTGGCGTGCTCAAGCGGGCCGGGCCACACCGAGGCGACCGTCGACCTGGCCCGCGCCGCCGGGCTGACGCCGGCCGGCGTGCTGTGCGAGATCGTGACCGAGGACAAGTCCGAGATGGCCCGGCTGGCCGACCTCGAGACCTTTGCCAAGAAGCACGACCTGCCCGTTCATCTCCATCGCCGACCTCATCCGCTACCGCCGGCAGAACGAGAAGCTGGTGCGCCTCGTCTCCGAGGCGCGCATCCCGGCGACCGGGCGCGAGTTCCGGGCCTTCGTCTACGAGTCCGTGCTGGACAACGAGCAGCATCTGGCCCTCGTGATGGGTGACGTGGCCGGGACGGAGGACGTGCTGGTCCGCGTCCACTCCGAGTGCCTGACCGGCGACGTCTTCGGCTCGCTGCGCTGCGACTGCGGCCCGCAGCTGCAGGCGTCGCTGGACCTGATCGAGAAGGAGGGCCGCGGCGTCCTGATCTACCTGCGCGGCCACGAGGGCCGCGGCATCGGCCTGGGCCACAAGATCCGGGCCTACCAACTGCAGGAGGAGGGCCACGACACCGTGGACGCCAACCTGCAGCAGGGGCTGCCCGTCGACAGCCGGGAGTACGGCATCGGGGCCCAGATGCTGGTCGACCTCGGCGTGACCACCATGCGGCTCATGACCAACAACCCGGTCAAGTACGGCGGGCTCGAGGGCTTCGGCCTCGACATCACCGAGCGGGTCCCGCTGCAGCTGGCGGCCAACCCCGAGAACATCGCCTACCTGCGCACCAAGCGCGAGCGGATGGGCCATCTCCTGCACGGCCTCGACGACGTCCTGTGACGCCGTCGTGTGCCACAGTGAGGTCGTGACCGCAACCTCCCGCACCTGCTGATGGCCGAGTCCGACCTGGTGGCGCTGCCCGACGGCGCGCTCGATGAGGTGGCGTCGCGTGTCGGCGCCAGCCTGCACGGCTCGACCGACGGCACCGGGTTGCGCGTCGGCATCGCCTGCGCCGAGTTCAACGGCGGCATCACCCTGCGGCTGCTCAACGGCGCGCTCGAGGCGCTCGGCGAGGCGGGCACCGATCGGCGTGACGTCACGCGTGGCCTGGGCACCGGGCGCCTTCGAGCTGCCCGCTCGTGGCCCGGGCCTTCGCCCACGCCGGCAAGGTGGACGCCGTGCTGTGCCTCGGTGCGGTCATCCGGGGCGACACCGGCCACTACGACTTCGTGGCGGGGCAGTGCGCGTCGGGGATCCAGCAGGTGCAGCTGGCAACCGGGGTGCCCGTCGTCTTCGGCGTGCTCACCACCGACACCCTCGAGCAGGCCCTGGTGCGTTCGGAGCCCGATCGACGAGGCAACAAGGGCCGCGAGGCGGCGCTGACCGGCGTCGAGATGGTGCGCCTGCTGCGCAGCGGGCCGCTCTCCTAGCCGGGCCACACGGCACCTCGGCCGGAGGCGCTTCGCCCGGCATTCATCGGCTATTCACAGGGTCGACACTGCCCGGACACGTCGCGCCCCGTACGGTGGCCGACGCGGACCACGACAGCACCAGCCAGCATCGCCACCAGGACCAGCACGGGAGATCGGCATGGGTGACACGGCGCCCACGGCGGAGACGACACAGCCCGACGGACGAGGCACCGCGCTCGGAGCCGACGGCCGGCCGTCGGCCCGGTCGACCCGGCGGAGATCCGCTACCGGCCCGGCGTCCGGCGCGAGGGCGCCTTCTACGATCCAGTACGTCACCATCCACGGCTACCGCCGGGCCTACGTCAAGGCCGGGCTCGGGGCCCGCGCTGCTGCTGATCCACGGCATCGGCGACAGCTCCGACACCTGGCGCCCCGTCGTCGAGCAGCTGGCCGAGCACTACACCGTCATCGCCCCGGATCTGCTCGGGCACGGGCGCTCCGAGAAGCCGCGGGCCGACTACTCGGTGGCGGGCTTCGCCAACGGCATGCGCGACCTCCTGAGCGTGCTCGAGGTCGACCGGGTCACCGTCGTCGGGCACTCGCTGGGCGGCGGCGTGGCGGCGCAGTTCGCCTACCAGTTCCCCGACCGCTGTGAGCGCCTGGTCCTGGTCGAGCAGCGGGGGAGTGGGCCGGACGGTCAGCCCGCTGCTGCGGATGGCCGCCGTGCCGGGCATCGAGGTCCTCATGCCGTTCCTCGGGCTTGCCGCCCGATCCGCTTCGTCAGCCGCCTCGGCGCGGAGCTGCTGCGCCTCTTCGACACCGCCCTCGGGCGGGACGCCGAGGAGATCCTGGCCGTGTTCGACGCGCTGCCCAACACGGAGGCCCGCATGGGCATCCTGCGCACGCTGCGCTCGAGCGTCGACTGGAACGGCCAGGTGATCACCATGGTGGACCGGGCCTACCTGGCCGAGGGGATCCCGACGCTGATCGTGTGGGGACGGCGCGACGCCATCATCCCGCTGGGCCACGGCCGCCTCATCCACACCGTGATGCCGGGCAGCGAGTTCGAGGTCTTCGACGAGGCCGGGCACTTCCCCCACCACACGGACCCGGCGCGCTTCGTGCGCGTCCTGCGCGAGTTCATGGAGCGCTCCACGCCGGCCAGCTCACGACCAGAGCGGTGGCGGGACCGTCTGCTCCGAGCGCGCGCCCGCCGGACCCGCCGCCGACCGACGCCGCGGCCACGCCAGGCCACGCCGAGGCCACTGCCACGGGCCGCCATGGCCACGCCAGCGGCACTGCCCGGGCTGCGACGGCGCGCTCGGTAGGGTGCCCGTCGTGGACCACGCGGGATGACGAGGAGGTGCTGCACGGCGGGGTGGCCAACCGCGGCCTCGTCGTGCGCGTGGGCCCCCATGTGCTGCGGCCGTCGAACCCGCACTCGCAATCGATCTTCGCCTTCCTGCGTCAGCGTGCGCAGCCGCTGGCTTCGGCGGCGTGCCCCTGCCGGTGGGGATCGACGCCGACGGGCGCGAGCGGCTCGAGTTCATCGAGGGCGATGCGCCGGCGGCCCCGTACCCGAGCTGGGCCCTGGCGGACGGCGCGTGGCGTCGGTGGCCGAGCTCATGGCCCGCTTCCACGGGCGGCGGCGGGTTCGACCAGGACCGGGCCGGGGTTGACCTGGAACGACGAGATCGCCGATCGCCGGGGCGGGCCCATCGTGTGCCACAACGACATCTGTCTGGAGAACGTCGTGTTCAGGGACGGCGTGGCCGTCGGCGCTGCTCGACTTCGACTTCAGCGCGCCAGGCCGCCCGGTCTACGACCTGGCGCAGTTCGCCCGCATGTGCGTGCCGATCGACGACGACGAGAGCGCGGCGCTGCTCGGCTGGGACCATCCGGACAAGCCGTCGCGCCTCCGCCTCGTGTGTGACAGCTACGGCCTCGACCGGGCGGCACGTGACGAGCTGCTCGAGATCCTCGACGACGCCATGGCGCACAGCGGGGAGTTCGTCAAGCGCCATGCCGATCTCGGAGAGCCGGGCTTCGTCATGATGTGGGAGTGGATGGGCGGCCAGGAACGCTGGGACCGACGCAAGCGCTGGTGGGCGGTGGACCGGCCTGCGTTCGTCCGCGGCGCTGGCGCCTGACGGCGTCCTCAGTACAGGATCAGCTGGGTGCAGCGATACGAGGCCATCAACCGCTCGGTCGTCTCGTTGGTGACCGTGGCGTCCCACACCTGTGTCGTCCGCCCGAGATGCAACGGTGACGCCGTCGCCGTGACCTGCTCGCCCTCCCGCGCGCTCGAGATGAAGTTGGCCGAGCAGTCCACCGTGGTGAAGCTGCGGGCACCCTCGGGCCAGTGGTGGCTGACCCCGAACGCGCACAGGGCGTCGGCCATAGTGAGGACGACGGGCGCCCACAGGAAGCCCGTGCCGGCGATGAGCGCATGGGTGACGGTCAGGCGGGCCACGGGGTCACGGTCCTCGTCGGGCAGGGGCACGTCGATCCCGAGGAGCTGCAGGAAGTTGCGGGCGTCGTAGGGGGGCGGCACGGGCCCAGCTTGCCCGACCGGCGCCGCCCCGGGCCGGTCGGCCGGGCCGCCGGCGCGTCTGCGAAGATCTACCCCCATGCTCCGCCTCGTCCTGCCCAAGGGCTCGCTCGAACGCGCCACCATGCAGCTGTTCGAGGACGCCGACCTCGCCGTCAACCGGGCGTCGGACGTGGCCTACCGCGCCACCATCGACGACCCCCGCATCGACGAGGTGCGGATCCTGCGCCCGCAGGAGATCCCGGTCTACGTGGCCGACGGCCTCTTCGACCTCGGCATCACCGGGCGCGACTGCATCGAGGAGCGGGGGAGCGAGGTCGTCTCGCTCGGCGAGCTCGCCTACTCGAAGGCCACCGCCAACCCCGCCCGCGTCGTGCTCGCCGTGGGCGCGGACTCCCCGGCGCACTCGCTGGCCGAGCTGGCGGCCGCCGTGGCCGATCGTCCGGGCCGCCTGCGCGTCAGCACCGAGTACCCCGAGCTGACCCGGCGGGCCCTGGAGGCCCACGGAATCGAGGCGGACATCGCGCTCTCCTACGGCGCCACCGAGGCCAAGGTGCCCGACATCGCCGACGCCGTGGTCGACATGACCGAGACCGGCAGCGCGCTGCGCGCCGCCGGGCTGCGGGTCATCGAGACGTTGCTGGTGTCGCACACCGAGCTGATCGCCAACCCGGCGGCGGCGGCGGACCCCGACAAGCGTCACGCCATGGAGCAGATCCTCACGCTGCTGCAGGGCACGCTCGAGGCCCGGGGCAAGGTGCTGGTCAAGCTCAACGTCGAGGCGGCGAACCTCGATGCGGTGCTCGCCGTCCTGCCCTCCATGCGCGCCCCGACGATCTCGGAGCTCTCCGGCGGCGGCGCCTTCGCGCTCGAGGCGGTGGTGGCCAAGTCCGACATCAACATCCTCATCCCGGCACTGCGCGACCAGGGCGCCAGCGACATTCTGGAGATCCCGCTGTCCAAGATCGTCCACTGACGTGGCCGGCCCCGTCCCGTCCGCCGGACCGCATCACGGGCGCGTCGCCTCGTTCGACCCCGCCCGGGGCCTCGGCGCGGTCGACGACGACGACGGGACGAGCTACGGGTTCCACGCCACCGCCATCGCGGACGGGAGCCGGCGCATCGCGGTGGGGACGCCGTGGTGTTCACCGTGTCCCCGGGCCACCGCGGCCTCTACGAGGCGCGGTCGCTGGTGCCCGTCGCCGCCTGACGCTCCCACCACCGGCCGCGGTAGCGCCGCGCGAAGACCTCGAGGGCGGCGTCCGTGCCGGCGCGGTCGCCGGTGGCGAGCAGGTCGAGCAGCAGGCCGCGGATGACCGCCAGCCCGAGCCGGGCGTGGGTCCGGCGACAGTCGGCGGCACGCCGAGCGGGGCGGAGAGCGCCACGTTGGCGTCGAGCCAGTGCGCAATGTCGTCGGTCAGCAGCGGCCGGATCGACTCGTCGCCCTGGAGCGCCCGCCCGTAGAGCGCGAAGAACAGGCGTTCGAAGTCGCCGAGCGCCGGGTCGGCGACGTAGGCCCACATGCGGCGGATCAGCTCGTCGGTCTCGCCGCCGGCGTCCTCGCCGAGGGCGGCCAGGCGGTCCTGGGTCCGGGCCTCCACCTCGCGCACGACCTCGAGCAGCAGGCCGTCCTTGGAGCCGAAGTGGTACAGCAGCATGCGGTGGCTGGTCCCGATCGCCTCGGCGATGCGGCGCAGGCTCTGGTCGGCCAGGCCGTCCGCGGTGAAGTGCGCCACGACGGCGTCGAGGAGGCGCTGGCGGGCCGCGGCCGCCATCGCGCTCGCTGTCCGCCCGACGCGGCTCGGCTCGTCGCCGCCGCTTGTCGCGCCCATGTACCAAATGGTACATTCTCGGGAGACGGACAGCACAGAGAGGAGGCGGCCATGGCCCAGCAGGTGATCGACGAGACGGTGACGACGACGGCGGATCCCGGCGTCGGTGTACGCGCTCCTGGCCGACGGCTCGACCTGGCCCGAGTGGTCGCCCATCGACTCCTTCGAGCTCATCGCGCCCGGCGACGGGACACCCGAGGGCCTGGGCGCCGTGCGGCTGTTCACCACGGGCCGGCACAAGAGCCGGGAGCGGGTGGTGGACGTGCCAGCCCGGCGAGGCCTTCGCCTACGAGCTCGAGGCGGGGCTGCCGCTGCGGGACTACAAGGCGGTCATCACGCTGACGCCCGGGCGGCGGCGGGACGTCGATCAACTGGCGCTCGACCTTCCGGCGCCAAGGTGCCCGGCACCGGCTGGCTCTACCGCCGCGAGCTGGGCAAGTTCATCAGGCAGACCGTCGACGGGCTGGCGGCGGCGGCCGACCGGGCGCCGGCTCCTAGCGCAGCGCGGCCGTTCGTTCAGGTCGTGCCCGCTGCTGGCGGCGCCCTCCGAGGCGCTCTTCTCGGCGCCTTCGAGGCTGACGAAGGCCAGGCGGAGCTGGGACAGCGACTCGAGCAGGGCGGGCTCGGCCTCGCCGAGGCGGCCCTGGAGGCCGTCGAGCAGGGCACCCAGGCCGTCGATGGCCAGGCGGGCCTGGAAGAGCATGGGCGGGGTCTGGGAGAGGTAGATGGCGGCCAGCTCGAAGAGCCCGTAGCAGTGGTTGGCCACCACGACCTCGGCCGGCGTGTGGGCCAGCTGGGCCCGCATGGCGTCGACCTCGGCCTGGGCCGCGGCCTGCTCCTCGGTGAGGGGGCCTCCGGTGACGTCTGCGTGACGTCGGTGTCGCCCGGTCGGCTCGGGCGGCGGAGAGGCGGCGTCGTTCCCCTCCTTCTTGGGGAAATGCTCGCCCGACGGTGTCCACAAGCTGCTCATGCTGGTACCCTATGCTCCTTGACTACATGGAAGCGGGGCCCCCACTGAGCGGCCTCCACCTGGCCACCACCCTGCCTCTGCGGGGAGCACCGTGCGCCAGGTCGATCGTCCTCTCGGCCGCGGGCTCTGCCCGCTGGTCGGCCTCGCTCCACCGATTGGCTTGCGGAAGGACCGCGGGCCCGAGTGAGAGGTGTGATGACGCATCGTCGCTGAAACCACAACTGAGCACCGGATCAATGACCGAATCCGTGCCCGTGAAGTCCGGCTCGTGGACCCCGACGGTGTGCAACTAGGCATCAAGCCGCTCCCCGAGGCCCTGGCGATCGCCAAGGAGCTCGATCTCGACCTCGTCGAAGTCGCCCCGATGGCCAACCCGCCCGTGTGCCGGATCATGGACTTCGGCAAGTTCAAGTTCGACGAGGCCCAGCGGGCCAAGGAGAGCCGCCGCAAGACGGTCCACGTCGGGATCAAGGAGATGAAGTACCGGCCGAAAATCGGTCCGGGCGACTTCGACACCAAGACCCGGCAAGTGGCCAAGTTCCTGGGCGAAGGGCACAAGGTCAAGATCACGATCATGTTCCGAGGCCGCGAGGTGTACCACCCCGAGCACGGGAAGCGGATCCTTGACCGCATCGCCGAGCAGATGGAGGGTGTGGCCAAGGTGGAGGCCGAGCCCAAGCTCGACAACCGCAACATGATCATGGTGCTCGCCCCCGACAAGCGGGCCCGTCAGGCCGCCCAGTCGAGGGAGAAGGCCAGCAGCGCACCGACAAGCCGGGCGCCAGTGCCGCACCCGCAAGCGGCTGCCGACCCGGCAGCCGGGAACGGGGCGAGCGAGGCGGCGGCCACCTCCGCCGAGGGGAACGGAAGTGCGCCGGCAGCCGTCGAGGAACAACGGGATCAGCGAAGTCGCAGCATCAGCCGAAGAGGGATGACGCAATGCCGAAGATGAAGACAGACCGGGGCGCCGCCAAGCGCATCAAGGTGACCGCCTCCGGCCGGTTGCGCCGGCGCAAGGCCTTCCGCGTCGCACATTCTCGAGAAGAAGAGCAGCGTCCGCACGCGCCGGCTCGGCCGCGAGGCGGACATCTCCAAGGCGGACGAGCGGGCCACGCGCCGGATGCTCGGCATCTGAGCGCAGGCGATCACCACCGCGCCCCGGCGCACACCCACCCGACACACCGAGAGATCTAGAGAGGAGCACCCCCATGGCCAGAGTGAAGCGGTCCGTCCACGGCCGCAAGCACCATCGCGCTGTCCTCGAGCAGGCGAAGGGGTACTACGGAAACAAGAGCCGTTCCTACCGGGCGGCCAACGAGCAGCTCATGCACTCGATGCAGTACGCCTTCCGGGACCGTCGTGCCCGGAAGGGCGACTTCCGCAAGCTGTGGATCCAGCGCATCAACGCCGGGGCCCGTCAGCACGGCATGAGCTACAGCCGCCTCATCAACGGCCTGCACCTGGCCGGCGTCGAGGTCGACCGCAAGGTCCTGGCCGACCTGGCCGTCAGCGACCCCGAGGCATTCGGCGCGCTCGTGGCGACGGCGCAGGACGCGCTGTCCAACGCGCCCGTGGCCGAGGTCGCTTCCTGACCCAGCGGCTGGCCTTCTCGCACCGGCGGGTCCGCCGGCTGCGCGGGCTGCTGCAGAAGCGTTCGTCCCGTTGGAGCGAGCGCGCCTTCGTGGCCGAGGGGGCCGAGCTCATCCGCTGCGCCCTCGATGCGGGCGTGCCCATCGAGTCCCTCTACGTGTCGCCCGACGGCGCCGACGATCGCGCCGTCCGGGAGGTCTGCCGGCGCGCCGAGGCGGCGGGCGTGCGCGTCTTCCCGCTGGCCGCCGGCGTGCTCGAGCGGGTGGCCGACACCGTCACCCCGCAGCCGGTGCTCGCCGTGCTGCCCATGCTCGAGGAGCCGGCACCCGGGTCCGACCCCTGGACGGCCCACGACGGCGCGCTGATCGTGGTCCTCGTCGACGTGCGCGATCCGGGCAACGCCGGCACGGTGCTGCGGGCGGCGGACGCCTCGGGCTCGGCCCTGGTCGTCTACGCCGGCGATTCCGTCGATCCCTACAACCCCAAGACCGTGCGCTCCTCGGCCGGCTCGCTCTTCCACGTGCCCCTGGCCGTGCGGCCAGGACCCGGGCGCGTTGGCCGCCGAGCTGGCCGGCGCCGGCTTCCGCACCCTCGCCACGGTGGTGCGCGACGGCGAGGACTACGCCGGTCTCGACTGGTCCGTGCCCTCGGCGCTCTTCCTGGGCAACGAGTCCTCGGGGCTCGCCCCCGAGCTGGCCGGCGCCCTCTCGGGCACGCTGGGCATCCCGATGGCGGGGCGGGCCGAGTCGCTCAACGTCGGCGTGGCCTGTGCCGTGGTCTGCTTCGAGGCGTTCCGCCAACGCCGGGGCGGTGGTGCCGCGCCACGTAGCATCGAGGACGGCGGAACGGCGCAACCAGGTACCTGACGACAGGGAATTTGGCGACATGGCACTCGACAACGTGGACTTCGACATCGACGGCATCACCGCCGACGGCGCGCGGGCGATCGAAGGCGCGGCCTCGAGCGAGGCACTGAACCAGGTCGACACCGAGTTCCTGGGCAAGCGCTCGGCGCTGACCGCGGCCCACCGCACCCTGGGCGGCCTCGACCCCGAGGCCCGCAGGGAGGCCGGCCGCCGCCTCGGTGAGGCGCAGGCGCAGCTCAAGGCCCTCCTGGCCGCACGCCGGGCCGAGCTGGCCGAGTCCGAGCGGGCCGAAGCCCTTCTGGCCGACCGCCTCGACCTGACCGAGGTCATCCCGGACCAGGTGCGCACGGCGCCGGCCCGCGGGCACCTGCACCCCGCCAGCCAGGCCCGCGACGAGCTCGAGGACGTCTTCGTCGGCATGGGGTTCACCGTGGCCGAGGGCCCCGAGGCGGAGACGGACTGGTACAACTTCGAGGCGCTGAACATCCCGCCGGCGCACCCGGCCCGTGGCATGTACGACACCATGTACCTCGACATCGGGGAGCCCGAGACCGTGCTGCTGCGCACGCACACCTCGCCGGTGCAGATCCACCTGATGGAGGAGGCGGTCCGCGAGGACTCCCTGCCGATCCACGCCGTCATGCCGGGCAAGTGCTTCCGGCTCGACACCCCCGACGCCCGCCATCTTCCCGTCTTCAACCAGATCGAGGGCCTGGTGGTCGACCGGGGCATCACCTTCGGTGACCTCGCCGGCACCATTCAGGCCTTCACGGAGGCCTACTTCGGCCCGGGCATGCGCTCACGCCTGCGTCCGGCCTACTTCCCCTTCACCGAGCCGTCGGCCGAGTACGAAATCACCTGCACCGTCTGCCTGGGCGAAGGGTGCCGTACCTGCTCGCACACCGGCTGGATCGAGCTCGGCGGTTGCGGCATGGTCGATCCCGCCGTCTTCGCCGCCGTGGGGATCGACGCCGACGTCTGGTCGGGCTTCGCCTTCGGGTTCGGCATCGACCGGCTGGCGCAGATGCGCCACGCCATCCCGGACATGCGTTCCTTCCTGGAGAACGACATCCGCTTCCTTTCGCAGTTCTGACCCCGACACCCACGACCAAGCCCCACAACGAGAAAGTCCCCCGTGCGCGCTCCGCTCAGCTGGCTCCGTGATTTCGCCCCGTTCCCCGACGACGTCGGGGTGCTGCGCGACGCGCTCGACGACCTCGGCCTCGTCGTCGAGGCGATCGAGCACGTCGGCGAGGGGCTGGAGGACGTGGTGGTCGGCCGGGTGCTCGAGATCCGCCCGATCAAGGGCGCCGACAAAATCCGCCTCACCATCGTCGACGGGGGCGGGGCCGAGCCGCTCGAGATCGTGTGCGGCGCCACCAACTTCGAGGTGGGGGACCGGGTGCCGCTGGCGCCGGTCGGGGCCATTCTGCCCGGGGGACTTCGAAATCAGCCAGCGCAAGCTCGCGCGGCGTGACCTCCAACGGCATGTTGTGCTCGGGCAAGGAGCTCGGCCTCACCGACGACGGCGCCGGCCTGCTGATCCTGGGCGACGAGTCGCCGGGCGAGCCGGGGACGCCGATCATGGAGGCGCTGGGTCTGCGCGATCGACACCGTCTTCGACATTGCGGTCGAGGGCAACCGTCCCGACGCCTGGTGCATTTCGGGGATCGCCCGCGATCTGGCCGGTCGCCTGGAGCTGCCCTTCACGCTGCCCGAACCACCGGCGCCGGCCGCCAGCGGCTGGCCGGTGGAGGAGGCGGCGAGCGCGTCGGTGGAGTCGGGCGACCTCTGCCCGCGGCTCACCGTGTCGGTCCTGCGCGACGTCACCGTCGGCCCCTCGCCGGGGTGGATCGCCCAGCGCCTGCTGCTGGCCGGCATGCGCCCGATCAACAACGTCGTCGACGCCTCCAACTACGTCATGCTCGAGCTCGGGCAGCCCACCCACCCCTACGACCTGTCGCTCCTGCCCGGACGCGGACTGCAGTGTGCGGCGGGCCCGACCGGGCGAGACGGTCGAGACCCTCGACGGCGTGCAGCGGACGACGGGCGAGCGGGGACGCAGCCTGGGCGACACGGGCGAGGACTGCCTCATCTGCGACGCCGAGGGCACGCCGGTCGGCATCGGCGGGATCATGGGCGGCGCCTCGTCGGAAATCGCCGAGACGACGACCGAGGTGCTGCTCGAGGCGGCCTACTTCACGCCGATGGCCATTGCCCGCACGTCCAAGCGCCTGGGTCTGCGCACCGAGGCGTCGGCCCGCTTCGAGCGCGGCGTCGACCCGTGGGTGATCGAACCGTCGGTGTGGCGCTTCTGCCAGCTGCTGGCCGAGAGCGTGCCCGGGCTCACGGTGGCCGACGGCATGCTCGACGTCCGCGCCGACGTCCCCGAGCCGTTCGTCGTCGCGGTGCCGATCGCCCGGGTGCACAGCCAGATCGGCGTGGCGCTCGGGCCGGTCGAGATCGCCCGCCTCATTGAGCCGATCGGTTTCACGGTGCTCGAAACCGGGCGTGACGCGGAGGCCGGCGTGTTGACCGTCGAGGTGCCGACGAATCGACCCGACATCCGCCCCGAGCCCTACGGCATCGACGACGTCATTGAGGAGATCGCCCGCACCTTCGGCTACTCCAAGGTGCCGCGCCGGGTCCCGACCTGGCCCCAACCGGGACGGCTGACGCCGGTGCAGCGTTCCCGGCGCGAGGTGAAGGACGTGCTGCGCGGCCTGGGCGCGTCGGAAGGCTGGACCGATACCTTCGTCTCGGCGAGCGCGCACGACGACGTGGATCTCGTCGGCCCCGCCGTGCGGGTCACCAATCCGCTCGACGCCGAGAAGCCGTATCTGCGCCGTTCGCTGCTCCCCGGCCTGCTGGGCGCACTGGCCTACAACGCCAGCCGGCGCCAGCCCGACGTGCGGCTGTTCGAGGTGGGTGTCGTGTTCTCGCACCCCGGCGCCGGCAAGGCGCGGGTGGTCGAGCGCAGCGGCGCCGGCGGCACCGAGCAGGCCGAGCTGCCGGGAGAGCGCGAGCTCCTGTCCGCCGTCTTCGCCGGCGAGGAGGACGACGCCCGTTCCGCGGTGGCCGCGTGGCACGTCCTGGCGGACGCGCTCCGCCTCGACGGGGTGCGCCTGGTCCCGCCCAATGACGGCACACCGCCCCTGCCCGGCCTGCACCCGACCCGCTCGGCCCACCTGATGGCGCGGGCCGGCAGCCTGGACGAGGTCACGATCGGCTCCGTCGGGGAGATCGACCCTGCGGTGGCGGCCCGGTTCGACCTGACCCGGACGTCGGGCGGCGGGACGATGCCGCGGCGCGTCGGCTGGCTCGAGGTCGACCTGGGCGTGCTCCTCGACGAGGAGCAGGTGCCCCGCCGCATCACGATCGGGGGCGCGGTGAGCCGCTTCCCGTCCTCGGACATCGATCTGGCTTTCGTGGTGGGCGACGAGCATCCGGCCGATGCCGTGGCCGACGCGCTGCGGGCGGCCGGGGGTGAGCTCCTCGAGTCCGTGCATCTCTTCGACGTCTACCGGGGGACGGGCATCGACGACGGCGCGCGGAGCCTGGCCTACCGGCTGCGCTTCTGCGCCGACGACCGCACCCTGACCGACGAAGAGGTGGGCGGGCTGCGCTCCAGCTGCATTGACGCGGTGACCGAGGAGTTCGGCGCCGTCCTGCGCTGAGGCTGCGCAAGCGGCGGCCGAGGTGGCAAGGTAGTCCGGTGCAGGTGCGCCTCGTCGACCCATCGGACGACAACGAGCTGGCCGAGTGGACCGCGGTCCTGCGCGCCAGCGACGAGGACCTCTGGCCCGACCTGATCGGCTTCACCCTGCCCGACATCCGTGCCTTCGCGCAGCACCGCAGTACGTCGAAGCGCTTCGACCTCCTGGCGGCGCGAGAGAGCCGGCGGCGGCCCGATCCTCGGGGTGGCGATGATGGAGATGCCGCTGCGCGACAACACGCGCAGCGCCGAGGTCACCGTGGCGGTGCATCCGGCCCAGCGGCGCCGTGGCGTGGGGACGGCCATCGTCGAGGCCATGACCGAGCACGGGCGGGCCGACGGGCGACTCGTGCTCAACTCCATCGTCGACGTGCCGCTCGACCGCGCCGCCGACCACCCCTCGCTGTTGCTTCGCCCCGAAGGTGGGCTTCGAGCCCATGCTCTCGGGGAACATCCGGCACCTCACCGTGCCGATGGAGGCGGCCCGGACGGCGGAGCTGCGCGCCGAGGTCGCCCGGGCGCGTGACGCCGACGACTACCGCGTCCTCACGTTCGAGGCGCCGTGGCCGGCGGACTACCTCGACGACCAGTGCGCGCTCTTCCAGTGCATGTCGACCGACGAGCCCCACGGCGACGAAGGCCACGAGGAGGAGATCTGGGACGCCGAGCGGGTCGGCGAGAACGACGCCCTCCGGGCCGCCCGCGGCGCCCGCTACCTGATTGCGGTGGCGCAGCACGTCGACTCGGGCCGCCTCGTCGCCTGCACCGAGCTCTGCATCGGTGCCGAGTCCCCGGGACAGGCCTTCCAGATGCTGACGGTCGTCGATCCCGAGCACCGGGGCCACCGCCTGGGTTTGGCCATCAAGCTGGCCAACCTCGACCTGCTGGCGAAGAGTGCGCCCGACGTGCGCGTCATCGTGACGGGCAACGCGTCGGTCAATGCCCCGATGATCGCGGTGAACGAAATGATGGGCTTCGAGGTCGCCAGCGAAGGGAAGTTCTGGCAGAAGGATCTCGGGCTCTGGGTCCGTGCAGGGAGCGGCCAGCCCTCCATAAGGCCGAAGCGGCCTCGGTCCACGAGGGCGGTTCCGGGGTGGTCCCTCAGCGGACGAGGCCATCGAGCTCTGACGCCAACCCGGCACGAGCCGTTTCTCCACGACACAGATACCTCTAGGGTGGAGGTCGGAGACGCCCCGTTTGGATAGGTCGGCTGATGCAGCCGCCGCCACGTACAGGCTTGACGCCTCTTTGGTCGACCCAAAGGAGCGTGATGGTCGAAAACCCCATGGAGGGTTCGCGACTGATGACGGCCGATGGCGTGGAGCTGGCGACCCGCTCTTGGTCCTCCATTGGTGAGCCCCGCGCCATCGTCATCCTCGTGCACGGTCTGTCCTCGACGAAGGATCACCCGCATGTCGTCGGGCTGGCCGAACGTCTGCGGGCCCGATCGCTCGACGTCCTCTCCTACGACGCTCGAGGTCACGGAGAGTCCGGAGGGCTCAGCACTCTGGGCGACTTGGAACGGAATGACGTTGCCGCGGCGGTGACGTTTGCGCGTGGCCGTCAGAACCGCGTCGCTCTTGTCGGCGCGTCCATGGGCGCGGTGGCCGCAATGGCCTATGCCGCGTCGGACCCTGATCTGGCGGGAGTCGTCGTCGTGTCGAGTCCGGCTGATTGGCGAATACCGTTTCGAATACGCGCGCTCCTCCTGGTGATTCTGGCCCGGACGAAACTGGGCCGATTCGTTTCGGAACGCCACAGTCACGTCCGGATCTATCCCCAATGGAATCCCTCCGAGCCCCCTCGGTCCGTGGCGAAGAGAGTGGTGAGCTCCGTACCTCTGGCCATCGTCCATGGACGAAATGACCACCTCATCCCCTTTCGCTTCTCCCTGGGCGTCTCCAACATTGAAGTGCCCGATGCCCATGCAATCGTTGTCCCTGGAATGGGTCACGCCTTCGATCCAGTCGGCTACGGCCCGATCAGCGATGCACTCGAGTGGGTCCTCAACGCCGGCTCTCGTGAGGTCATTAGTGACTGACCACATTGGTCGAAGGCACTGCTCCCGTGCGAAGGGCTGTGTCCGGGCCGCGGTGAACGTTTGCGGCGCCTCCGGGCGCTACCCGGCTGGAATCCAGGATCCCGACCACTGACCGTCGTGGGTCCGGTAGACCGGTGTCGGTAATCCGAGGAGGGATCGAAGGGAGCGGTTGGGATGCCGAAGATCTGGCTGGTCACCGGAAGTTCAAGGGGTTTCGGGCGGTTGATCGCCGAAGCCGCATTACAGCGGGGAGATCGCGTCGTCGCAACGGCCCGTAATCCCGAGCAACTCAATGATTTGACCGAGCTGTACGGCCAGAACGTCTTGCCGTTTGCACTCGACGTCACTGACTCGAGTGCAGCGCAAGCGGGCCGTCGAGGCCGCCATCGAGGCGTTCGGCTCCCTCGACATCGTTGTCAACAACGCGGGCTACGCCGACAGCGCCGCCATCGAAGAGATGTCGGAACGGAGCTTTCGTGATCAGATTGAGACAAACCTCTTTGGCCTCGTCAACGTCACCAGGGCGGCGCTTCCCGTTTTCCACCGACAGCACTCGGGTCATTTCCTCCAGTTCTCGTCAATAGGTGGACGAGTAGGCGGGACGCCGGGAATGGGCGCATACCAGACGGCGAAGTTTGGGGTCGAAGGGTTCTCCGAGGTGCTGAACGCGGAGGTAAAGCCACTCGGCATAAAGGTGACGATCGTCGAGCCGGGTGGATTCAGGACCGACTGGGGCGGTTCCTCTATGGGCACCTCCAGCGTGGGTGCCGACTACGAGGACACTGTCGGGGCCATGAACCGCTTTCGGGAATCAACCGTCGCGACGTGGCGCGGTGACCCAAAGCGAGCAGCGAACATCCTCCTTGACCTCGTCGATCTGGACGAGCCTCCACTGCGACTGTTGCTCGGGGATGGCGCCGTGCGATCAGCCGAGAAGTCGTCAAGGGAGCGGGCCGCGGAAGCCGAGCAGTGGGCGGAAGTCAGCCGGTCGGCGGACTTTCCGGAAGGAGAATGAAGGCGAGTTCTGCTGAGTATCTGTATTCGACCCCTGGCCGTCAGTCGAGAGGCTGTCGCTCAGCGGGAACACTGTCGACCTATTCTGTTTCGGTGGCTTCGAGAGCGCCCGACCATGCCCTGATCCAACTGCGGCAGGCTCGAGATCATGCCGATCGCCACTTCGCCGAGCCCCTCACTCTTGAGGATCTCGCGTCAATGGCTGCGCTCTCCAAGTACCACTTTCACCGCCTCTTCACGGTCACGTACGGGCGAACGCCGGCAGCTCACCTGGCGGAGCGCAGAATTGAAAGGGCGCAAGATCTGTTGCGATCAACGAATCTCAGCGTGACGGAGGTCTGTTTCGCGGTGGGGTACAGCAGCCTCGGATCGTTCAGCAGTCGATTCACCCAGATCGTCGGTGAGACGCCAAGTGCATTTCAGCATCGCTACGGAGGCAAGGCGCCTCGGATTCCGGGTTGCTATCTCTTCATGAGCGGATACCTCGAGCGAAAAGCGCAACCTGGGAGAAGCACCTCGACGGCACCCAGTCGTAGCATGCGATCATGATCACCAACGTCTCCCTCGTCAGCGTCTGGGTCACCGATCTCGACGAAGCTCTTGCTTTCTACACAGAGATCTTGGGTTTTGAAGCTCGAGATGACATTCGGCTCGGCGACGATTTCCGATGGGTCACCGTGGGTCACGCCAGCTCAGCCCGAACTCGATCTGCATCTGACGACCCCCACTGGTCCGCTTTCTGATGACCTCATTGCGGCCTTGAAGCGAGCCCAGGCGGAAGGCGGTCTGCCCGGAGTCGGGCTGCATGTCGACGACTGCCGGAAGACGTACAAAGAGCTCTCGGCCAAGGGAGTCGTCTTCATTCAGGAGCCACAGGAGCGGCCCTACGGTGTCGAAGCGCTGATGCGTGACAACTCGGGAAACTGGCTGGTTCTTGTCGAGCCAAGAGAATTCACCGAGGCCGACTTCGAAGGAAGTGATCTCCACTGAAGCGGCATGAGGAACTCTTTGGCTCGGTGGCCGCGCTCACCCACCAGCACCATCGCTCAGGGAAGGACGATCAGCCGCTGAGTCCGTTCCTCTTCGGCGGATCGTTCCAGGACGACGAAGAGCGCACCTGACATGCGAGTCACCGTGACGGGCACCCGTCGGTCGATGCCCGATGATCGCGGTGAATGAAATGATGTACTTCGAGGTTGTCAGCGATGGGAAGTTCTGGCAGAAGACATCGGGGTCACCTGAGCTGGTGGAGCGACGAATGGGGGAAATTGAACGGACAGGGTTTCATTGGCAACCGGGTCGGCTGCCTTACCGTGCTAGGTCGACGCGTTGCGAGCTCTTGCGGCGTTGTGGTGATCACCTTGGTGGTATTGGCGACTGACGTGGCACGGAACACCGGGACGTGCAAGAGAGGCGAGAGCGAAGGTGATAGCGGTTCGTAGCCAATGGTCGCTCGGATTTGCCGAGGCCGCTCTCGGTGAAGCCTCTGCGCTGCACGCAATGCATCGCGGGTTCACTGTTCGATCACCCAAAGTTCACCGTCCAATCAACCTTCGCCTTCTGGTCGTCTCGCTGTCACACGAGACGGGGCCGATTCGATGAACGTCGGTTACTCTTCCCCGCCGGCGGACACCCACACGCGGCACCGGTGGAGTGCAGAGGTGCGTCAGCAGGCGGCGGCGCACGGGGAGCGGAGGAACTGTGAGACGGGCACGGACGGTAGGTCGGCCATTCCTTTTGGCCCTCTTGATCAGCTTGCCCTTTCTCGGGTCGGCCTTGGCTTCGGCGCCCAGAGCGGATGCGGCGGCTCCGGATCAGCCTGTACTTCCTGCCGCCGTGCAAACCGTTCCCACCATTCCAACTGTTGGAAGCACGCCTTCCTTACCGGGTGTGCCGCATCACATAAGTGGTCTGACCCAACTCACGCCGGCACTGCCGCACAGTCACCCTCCGGTGGGCCTCACTACTCGGCGTCCCCACACGCTCACTGAGGCGGGCGTAGATGCGTCGGAGAACTGGTCCGGTGAAGTTGCCATAGCAAACACCGCGGATCTGACTGGAGTCACCGGAGAGTGGACTGTTCCGTCAGTCCAGCCCTCTGCGGACGACGAGGCATCGGGCACGTGGATCGGGATTGACGGCGTCGAGTCATCGTCTTTGATTCAAACGGGCACAGCCCAGAACAGCGGTCCGGACGGCGGGTACTACGCCTGGGTCGAGCTTCTCCCTGCGGCTCCGTTGGAAATCGCCAGTTCATCTGGCCCTGCACCCGTCGCACCTGGCGACGAAATGGACGCCGTCATCGCCCAGACATCTCCTGATGTCTGGACAGTCGGTATCGAAGACCTCACACAGGGCTGGTCCTCCACGACGCAGAACCTGGCTTACAGCACGCCCGGCCTCACGGCCGAGTGGATTGAAGAGGATCCGTCCACCGGTACCGGTCTGGCCCCGTTCGCGGACTATGGAAGCACGACGTTCTCGGCCATCGGCGTCGAAGCCGCTGACCCGTCCGACATTGGCCTTGCACCCATCTACATGAGGAACTCTTCGGGGGCGATCCTGTCGTACCCGGGATCCTTCGACACGACCAGCAATTCGTTTCCCATCTCCCACGGCTCGCCGAGCCCACAGGTCACCTCCGTGAGCCCGAGCAGTGGCAGCACCGCCGGCGGCACGGCCGTGACGATCGGCGGCAACTTCGTCACCGGTGTCGAAACCGTCGACGTCGGAGGAGTCTCGGTCCCGTTCACGCCGGATATCCCCGACGGAACCGTCTCGGCCGTTGTGCCGGCGCATGCGGCCGGAGCAGTAGACATCACGGTCACGACCCCCGGCGGAACGAGTGGGACATCGGGTGCCGACGAGTTCTCCTACAACGCGGCGGCACCGCCGGTCACCTCGGCCGTATCGGCCGGCCACGGGTACTGGCTCGTTGGCACGGACGGCGGGATCTTCACGTTCGGCTCGGCCCAGTTCTATGGCTCGACCGGGTCGCTCAAGCTGCAGCGCCCCGTCGTCGGCATTGTGCCGACGAGCGACAGGGGCGGTTATTGGCTTGACGCTTCCGACGGTGGTGTCTTCGCGTTCGGCGATTCGGGCTTCCACGGATCCATACCCGGGCTGGGGCTGCATCCGGCCGGGTCCGGCCTGCCCAATTCGCTCGATGCTCCCATCGTTGGCATGGTGCCCTCTGCCGACGGCGGTGGCTACTTCATGGTGGCGTCCGACGGCGGGGTCTTCGCCTTCGGCGACGCACGCTTCGCCGGGAGCTGCCCCGGAATCGGCGGTTGCTCGGGCGCCGCGGTCGCAGTCATGCCCGATGCCTCAGGCAATGGCTACTGGCTCGTCACCAAGAGCGGCCACATCTACACATTCGGCGATGCCCCCTACTTCGGCGCCCCCGGGCCCCAGAGCACCCCGGTCACCAGCGCGGTGCGCACACCCGACGGCCAGGGCTACTGGATCCTTTTTGGGAACGGAGCCGTCGCCAACTACGGGGATGCGGGCGCCCTCGGCAGCCCGGCCGGACAGTTCGGGGGCCTGAACCCGGCCTTCGCTATCTTCGCCACCGCCGACGGCGGGGGCTACTGGGTGGCCAGCGCCGCCGGGGCTGTCGACAACTTCGGGGATGCTCCAAATGACGGATCGATGGCCGGCAAGGGGCTGAACGGATCGATCATCGCAGGGACGGGCTGGTAGGCAGGCCAACCTTTTTCACGTAGTGAGGCGTGAAATTGGAGCAGCCCGGCCTGCTGGTGTGAATGAATATGCAGGTTTGTGTATACTCATGCGATGAAAGCAGGGATCACTCGGAGCTTCGGGGTACACCGGGTCTGAGTTGTTGCGCCTGTTGGCGGGGCATCCGGAGTTCGAGGTGGCGGTCGCCACCGCCCATTCCCACGCCGGCGACCAGGTGGGGAGGCATACGCCTTCGCTGGCCGCCGCCTATCCCGGGCTGGTCTACGAGGACAACGACCCGGCCCGCTTCGACGGCCTCGACCTGGTGTTCTGCGGCCTGCCCCACGGGGAGTCCCAGCGCATCGTCCCCGAGCTGCGGTCGCGGGTGGGGCTGGTGGTGGACCTGGCGGCCGACTTCCGGCTGAAGGACGCCGCCCTCTACCCGCAGTGGTACGGCGAGGAGCACGGCGCACCATCGCTTCTCAGTGACGCGGTCTACGGTTTGCCCGAGCTCTTCCGCCCCGACCTCGACGGCGCCACGCTCGTGGCGGCCGCCGGCTGCTACCCGACGACGGCCGGACTGGCCCTGGCCCCCCTCGTGCGGGCCGGACTGATCGAACCGACCGGCATCGTGGTCGACGCCGCGTCGGGCGTGTCGGGCGCGGGCCGCGGGCTCAAGGAATCGCTGCACTTCGGGACGGTCGACGAGGACTTCACCGCCTACGGCCTGCTGACCCACCGCCACACTCCCGAGATGGAGCAGATCATCGGCGGTGAGGTGCTCTTCACACCGCACCTGGCGCCGATGACGCGCGGCATCCTCGCCACCTGTTACGCCCGGCCTGCCGCTGGCACGGCGCCGACGACCGAGGCCGTCATGGCCGCCCTGCACGAGGCCTACGACGCCGAGCCCTTCATCGTCGTCACGGAGACGCCGCCGTCGACCAAGGCCACGGCGGGCTCCAACGCCGCCCACGTGACGGCCCGTGTCGATCCCCGCACCGGGTGGGTACTCTCCCTCTGCGCCCTGGACAATCTCGTGAAGGGTGCGTCGGGCCAGGCCATCCAGTGCGCCAACGCGGCGCTGGGCTTGCCCGAGACCACCGGGCTGCCGATCGCCGGGGTGTACCCGTGAGCGTCAACGCGCCGCAGGGCTTCGTGGCTGTCGGGGGCTACGCCGGCATCAAGGCTGCCAAGGCGCACGACGTCGCCGTCGTGGCCACCGCCGACGGCCGGGCCGTGCCCGCCGCGGGCGTCTTCACGTCGAACCTGGCGGCGGCCGCACCCGTCCAGGTCAGCCGGGACCACCTGGCGTCGACCGGCGGCAAGGCGGCGGGCGTGATCCTCACGTCGGGGAACGCCAATGCCGCCACCGGGGTCCCCGGTCGAGAGGCCGCCGAGCGCCTCTGCACCGCGGTGGCCGGTGACATCGGCGCTACCGCCGAGGAGATCCTCATCTGTCAGACGGGGCTCATCGGCATCCCTTTCCCCATCGATCACGTCGTCCCGGAGATAGAGCCCATCGTGATGGCGCGCACGGGACGCCGCGAGTCGGCGGCGGAGGCCGCCAAGGCGATCATGACGACCGACACCGTGCCCAAGGAGGTCGTCGTGGAGGGCGACGGGTTCACCGTCGGCGGCATGGCCAAGGGCGCCGCCATGCTGGCGCCGAACATGGCCACCATGCTCGCCCTCTGCACGACCGACGCCGCCGTGGAGCCAGCCATCCTGCAGGCCGCCCTCCGCGAGGCCGTGGCGGCGTCGTTCAACACGATCACGGTGGACGGCTGCACCTCCACCAACGACACCGTGCTGGTGCTGGCCAACGGGCTCGGTGCCAGCCCGTCACCCGCCGTCCTCACGGCCGCGCTCTACGAGGCCTGCCGATCACTCGCCGAGCAGATGGTGGACGACGCCGAGGGGGCGACCAAGGTGGCGCACGTGCACGTCCGGGGCGCCGTCAGCGACGAGGCGGCGCACATCGCTGCCCGCAAGGTGGCGGACTCCATGCTCGTGCAGTGCTCGCTCTTCGGCGAGGACCCGTACTGGGGGCGCATCATCTCCGAGCTCGGCTCGGCCGGGACGCCCTTCGACATCGACCGTGTCCTGCTCGCCTACGGCAGCACGGTGGTCTGCGCCGGTGGGGTGGGCGTGCCCCACGACGCCGCGGCGGTGGCGGCGCACATGGCGGGCCGCCACGTCGTGCTCGATTGCGACCTCGGGCTGGGCTCGGGCGAGGCGGTCGTCCTCGGGACGGACCTCGGCTACGGCTACATCGACGAGAACAGGACGACGTCGTGACGGCCCGCGAGGCACCGATCGTGCCGCCGAAAATCACGCGCGCCGAGAAGGCGGCCGCAGCCAAGACGGCATCGGTGCTCGTCGAGGCGTTGCCGTACATCCGCCGCTTCTGGGAGAAGATCGTCGTCGTCAAGTACGGCGGCAACGCGCTGCACGCGGCAGAGACCGCAGAGAGTGGGGACGCCGCGTCTCCCGGCGACGCGCTGGCCTCGTTCGCCGAGGACGTGGTCCTCATGCGCGCCGTCGGCATGCTGCCTGTCGTCGTGCACGGCGGTGGCCCTCAGATCGGCGAGCTGATGGAACGGCTCGGCAAGGTGACCGAATTCCGCAACGGGTTGCGGGTGACCGACGCCGACACGCTCGACATCGCCCGCATGGTGCTGGTGGGCAAGGTGAACCGCGACATCGTCTCGGCCATCAATGTGCACGGGCCGATCGCCGTCGGGTTGTCCGGTGAGGATGCGAATCTCATCACTGCCGCGCCGCGTCACGCCGACCTCGGCTTCGTCGGCAACGTGTCGCTCGTCGATCCCACCATGCTCGAACGGCTGCTGGCCGAGGGGCTGATCCCCGTCGTGGCGACGATCGGGGCCGACGAATCGGGTCAGGCCTACAACATCAACGCCGACACGGTGGCCGGTGCGTTGGCCGAGGCGCTGCAGGCCGAGAAGCTCATCTTCCTGACCGACATCGAAGGGCTTCGGGTCGTGGCCGACGATCCCACGACGGTCATCCATCAGGCGTCCGCCGCGGTCATCGACGAGATCGTCCGGGACGGGGGAGTGCAGGGCGGCATGATCCCCAAGGTCGAGGCCTGCGCCAACGCGGTGCGGGCCGGGGTCGGCCAGGCGCACATCCTCGACGGCCGTGAGCCCCACGCGCTGTTGCTCGAGCTCTTCACCGACTCTGGCGTCGGGACGATGGTGGTCCCGTGACCGATCCCGTGACCGACGCCAAGCCAACGCCGACGTCGACGTCAACGCAGGGCCAACACGCCGCCGGAGCGCTCGTCGCTCATGCGGACCTACGCCGACCCGCCCGCCACCTTCGTGCGGGGCCAGGGCACGGTGCTCTACGACGCCGACGACATTGAGTACCTCGACTTCATCACCGGGCTGGCCGTGGTGTCGCTCGGCCACGCCCATCCCGTCGTGGCCGAGGCGGTGGCCGAGCAGGCGCGGACGCTCAGCCACGTCTCGAACCTCTACGGCAACACGCTCGCCCCCGAGGTCGCCCGTACCATCGACCGGCTCATCAACGGGGGCACCGGCCAGGCCGGCGGCCAGGTCTTCTTCGGCAATTCGGGAGCCGAGGCCAACGAGTGTGCGCTCAAGCTGGCCCGGCGCTGGGCCGGTCCCGGCCGCCATGTCGTGATCAGCGCCGACAACTCGTTCCACGGCCGCACGCTGGCCACGCTCACCGCCACCGGCCAGCCCGAGAAGCAGGCGCCCTTCTTGCCGCTGCCCGAGGGTTTCGAGCACGTGCCCTACGACGACGTCGCCGCGCTGGACAAGGCGCTCGACCCCGAAACGGTGGCGGCGGTCCTGCTGGAGCCGCTCCAGGGCGAGGGCGGCGTCATGGTCCCGAGCTCTGACTACCTGGGCGCGGTGCGGTCGCTCTGCACCGAGCGCAACGCGCTCCTCATGCTCGACGAGGTGCAGACCGGTCTCGGACGGACCGGGCACTGGTTCGCCTTCCAGGGCCAGGGCCTCGAGCCCGACGTGGTGACCATGGCCAAGGCGCTGGGCAACGGCATGCCGGTCGGCGCCTGCTGGGCCCGGGCGGAAGTGGCGGCGGCCTTCGGGCCGGGCGACCACGGATCGACGTTCGGCGGGCAGCCCCTCGCGCTGGCTGCGGTCAAGGCGACGCTGGCCGTCATGGAGGCCGAGGACGTGCCTCGGCGCGCCCGCGAGGAAGGCCGGCGCCTCGCCGACGGACTGGCCACGCTGCCGGGTGTCGTCTCGGTGCGCGGGGCGGGACTGCTGCTGGCGGCCCAGCTGCGGGAGCCAGTGGCCAAGGAGGCGGCGGCCTGGGCGCTGGCGCACGGCCTGCTCGTGAACCCGGTGCGGCCCGACGCCATCCGCGTGGCGCCGCCCCTGCTCGTGCGCGACGACGAGGTCGACACTGCACTCGGGATCCTCGGCAATGCCTTGACGGCCTCCCTGCCCGGCCCGGGCGGATCACGGTAGGGGAGGGATCCGGCCCATGCGCAACTTCTTCGACCTCGACGAACTCGACGTCGGCGAGTGGGAGCACCTGCTCGACCTGGCCGTGCAGACCGCCGCCCACGCGCCGCTGGCCGGTCAGGGCGTGGCGCTGCTCTTCCAGAAGCCGTCGGCGCGCACCCGCAACTCCACGGAAATGGCGGTGGTCGACCTGGGCGGGCACCCGGTCTACATCCAGGGGACCGAGGTCGGGTTGGACGAGCGCGAGACGGCGGAGGACGTGGCGCGCACACTGGCCTGCTACCACCGTGTCCTCTGCGCCCGGGTGTTCGAGCACTCCATGCTCGTGCGCATGGCCGGCGCTCTGCAGCGCAGCGGCTTCGACGGTGCCGGTGGTGAACCTGCTGTCCGACGCCGCCCACCCGTGCCAGGCCGTGGCCGACGTGCTCACCATGCGCGAGGCGCTCGGGCCGCTGGCCGGCCGTGTGCTCACCTACGTCGGGGACGCCAACAACATGGCGCGCTCGCTGGCCAAGGCGGGCCTGCTCGAGGGCATGGAGGTGCGCTTCGCCAGCCCGGCCGCCTACACGTTCACCGGCGACGACCTGGCGGACCTGCAGGCCTTCGCCGACCGCATCGGCCGTGGCGGCACCGTGCAGACGACCGACGACCCGGGCCAGGCGGCCAAGGGTGCCGCCGTGCTGTACACCGACGTCTGGACGAGCATGGGCCAGGAGGCGGAGCGGGCGACCCGGCTGGCCGCCTTCGAAGGGTTCACCGTCGACGGCCCGCTCGTCGAGGCGGCGGGCGACGACGTCGTCGTCCTGCACTGCCTGCCGGCGCACCGGGGGGAGGAGATCACCGACGGCGTCCTGGAGGGGCCGCGCTCGCTGGTCTGGCGCCAGGCCGCCCACCGGCGCACCGCCATGCGGGGCGTCCTGGCCTGGGTCGTCGAGGGGCCGGCATGAGTGGGCAGGCGCCGAGCCGGCTGACGAAGAACCAGCGGCAGCACCGCATCACCAAATTGTTGGAGTCGCAGCCGGTGACGAACCAGGCCCAGCTGGTGGCCCTGCTGGCGGAGCAGGGGATCGAGGCGACCCAGACGACGGTGTCGCGCGACCTCGAGGACCTGGGCGCGGTGAAGGTGCGCCTGCCCGGGGGCGAGACGGCCTACGCGCTGCCCGAGCTCCCCACCCAGCAGATCGCTCCCGAGGACCATCTCCGGCGCGTCCTGGGGGAGTGGGTGGTCGAGGTGGCCCATTCGGGCAACCTCGTGGTCCTGCGCACGCCACCGGGCTCGGCCCACGTCGTCGGCTCGGCACTCGACCGCAGCGGGCTCGAAGAGGTGGTCGGCACCGTGGCGGGAGACGACACGGTGCTGGTCATCGTCGAGGAGCACATCGGCGGGGCCCCGATGGCGGACCGCCTGCGCGACGTCGCGGGCATTGTCGTGACGAACAAGATCGCATTGAATGGGAAGGAAGAGGACTGAACATGCCTGATCGGGTGGTACTGGCCTACAGCGGTGGCCTCGATACGTCCGTCGCCGTGCGTTGGCTCATTGAGAACGAGGGCGTCGAAGTGGTCGCCGTCGCGGTCGACGTGGGGCAGTCGGCCGACCGCGGCGGCGAGGACTGGGATGCCGTGCGCGCCCGGGCCCTGGCCGCCGGTGCGGTCGAAGCCGTCGTGATCGACGCCCGCCACGAAATGGCGGAGCACTTCTGTCTCCCCGCACTCCAGGCCAACGCGCGCTACGAGGGCAAGTACCCGCTGGTCTCGGCCCTCTCGCGCCCGGTGATCGTGCGGCACCTCGTCTCGCAGGCCCGCCTGCACGGGGCGACCGCTGTGGCGCACGGGTGCACGGGGAAGGGCAACGACCAGGTGCGCTTCGAGGTCGGGGTGCGCGCCCTGGCGCCGGACCTCGGCATCTACGCGCCGGCGCGGGTGTGGGGACTGACCCGGGAGGACTGCGTGGAGCTGGCGGCCAAGTGGGACATTCCGATCACGGTGACCAAGGAGAAGCTGTACTCCATCGACGACAACCTCTGGGGCAAGGCCATTGAGTGCGGGGCGATCGAGGACCCCTGGGCGCCGGCACCCGACGACGTCTACACGTTGACGCGGGTGAGCGAGACCGAGCCGGTCGAGACCATCGTGGGCTTCGAGGCCGGCGTTCCTGTCAGCCTCGACGGCGCGTCCTACGGTCCCTACGACCTGATCGCCCGGCTGGGCCAGATGGCGGGCAGCCGCGGCTTCGGCCGGCTCGACATGATTGAGAACCGCCGGGTCGGCATCAAGAGCCGCGAGGTCTACGAATGCCCGGCCGCCCTGGCCCTGATTCAGGCCCACGCCGATCTGGAGGACCTGACGCTGGAGCGGGACATCCATCACGAGAAGGCGCGCCTCGAGCCGCGCTGGGCCGAGCTCGTCTACGACGGTCTGTGGTACTCACCGTTGCGCTCGGCCTTGCAGGCTTTCATCACCGAGAGCCAGCGCCACGTGACGGGGGAGGTCCGGTTGCGCTTCGCCGCGCCCGGCACCTGCGCCGTGGTGGGCCGCCGCAGCCCGGTCGCGCTCTACGACCACGATCTGGCGACCTACGATGCCTCGGACAGCTTCCGGCATGCGGACGCCGAGGGATTCGTGCGCTTGTGGGGCCTCGGGGTCGCCACGTGGTCGGCCCGCCAGGGGCCGGGTGCGCAGACGGGTGTCGAGACGCCACCGCCGGCGGAGGCAGGAGAGGTGAGGGGGGAGCATTGACGCTCTGGGAGGGACGCATCTCGACGGGCATGGCCGACGCCGTGGCCGACTTCACGGTCAGCCTTCCCTTCGACCGGGTGCTCGCGCACGACGACCTGGTCGGTTCGCGGGCGCACGTCAAGGGCCTCGGCAAGGCGGGCATCCTCAGCGACAGCGAGGTGACCACCCTGGTCGAGACGCTCGACATCGTGGAGGAGGAGCTCGCCTCGGGCGACTTCGTCTTCGCGCCCGGTGACGAGGACGTCCACACGGCCATCGAACGGCGCGTCACCGAGCTGGCGGGCGACGTCGGGGCCAAGCTGCACACGGGGCGGAGCCGCAACGACCAGGTGGCGACGGCGCTGCGCCTCTGGTGCCGTCGCTCGCTCATCGGCGTGGCCGAGGAGATCATGGCCCTGCAGGACGCGCTGGCCGTGCGGGCCCGCGAAGCCGACGGCGTCTACCTTCCGGGCTACACCCACATGCAGCGGGCGCAGCCCGTGCTGCTGGCGCACCACCTGCTGGCGCACGGCTGGGCGCTTGCCCGCGACGTCGACCGGCTCGTGACGACGGTGGACCGCCTGAACACGTCGCCGCTCGGCGCCGGCGCGCTGGCCGGGTCGTCGTTGCCGCTCGACCCCGACTACGTGGCGGCCGAGCTCGGCTTCCACGGGCGCTTCGAGAACTCCCTCGATGCCGTGTCCGACCGCGACTTCGTGGCCGAGGCGCTCTTCGACCTGGCGCTGCTGGGCGTGCACCTGTCGCGCATGGGCGAGGAGATCGTGCTGTGGTCGACCGAGGAGTTCGGCTTCTGCACGCTCGACGACGCCTACGCCACCGGCAGCTCCATGCTCCCGCAGAAGAAGAACCCCGATGTGGCCGAGCTGGCCCGGGGCAAGACGGGCCGCCTCATCGGGCATCTCACCGCGGTGCTGGTGACGCTCAAGGGCCTCCCGCTCGCCTACAACCGCGATCTGCAGGAGGACAAGGAGCCGATCTTCGACGCCGTGACCCAGGTCACGCGGCGCGCTCATTGCGTTGCGCGGCGTCTACGAGACCGCCTCGTGGAACGAGGACCGTATGCAGACGGCGGCCGACGGTCCGGCCGCGGCGGCCATCGACCTGGCTGAGCTCCTCGTCGAGCAGGGCATGCCTTTCCGTCAGGCCCACGGATTGGTCGGCGGCCTGGTGCGCGAATCGCTCGAACGCCATGTGCCCCTGGTCGAGCTGGTGGCGGCCCACCCCGATTTGGGGGAGACCGCCACCGAACTGCTCGAACCGGGGGTGGCGGTGACACGCCGGCGCACCCCGGGAGGGGCCGGTCCGGGGCCGGTCAGCGAGCAGGCCGAGCGCTTCGCCCGGCGGCGCGAGGTCGACCGGACGCGCCTGGCCCAGTGGCGCCCGCACGGAGCGGCGTCGTAGCACTCGGCGTCGGGCACCGGGGTCGGGCACAGCGGGGTCGATGTGGCAATCGCGCGGCACAGCCCCCATGTCAGGTAACGCTCAGGTGAACGCAACATAAAGATGTGCGTTCTTGGCTTGTATCGCGGGTGCCTAGGGTGGAGGCTGTGCGCATAGCCACATCGACGAGGTTCCCCGAATCGACGAAGTGCGCTGGCATCCGCCTCCGAGGGTCTGAGGGGGGAGGCGGGCTCGGCGGCGACTCGGGTCTTCGCGTCGAGCCCACCGGAAGCCCTCACCACGTGGAGATGCGTCTATGCAACGGATGACCGGCATCGATCCGATGTTCATCTACTCGGACACCCCGGACACACCGATGGAGATCGCCTACGCCTGCGTCTTCGATCCCTCCTCGGTCCCCGGCGGCTACAGCTTCGAGCGCGTCACCGCGGTGTTGCAGACGCGGATCCCGACGCTCCAGCCGTTCCGGCGCCGCCTCATGGCCGTCCCGCTCGGGCTGGACCACCCGCGCTGGGTCGACGACCCCGATTTCGACCTCGCCAACCATCTGCACCGCGTCGCGCTACCGGCGCCGGGCGGCGATGCCGAGTTCCGGGCCCAGGTGGCCCGGGTGATGGGTCGTCCACTCACGCCGGAGCAGCCGCCGTGGGAGATGCACGTCGTAGAAGGCATGGCCGGCGGCAACATCGGGCTGATCGCGAAGATCCATCATTCGGTCATCGACGGCATCGCCGGCGCCGAGATGCTGGCCAAGCTGCTCGACCTGACCGCCGAGGGCAGCGCGGTGACCGAGCCTTGCCCGCCCTGGGTGCCGCGCCGGCTGCCGTCGCAGACCGAGCTCATGACCGACGCGCTGCCGACCTTCATCCGCAGCCCGCTGCGTGGCCTGCGCGCCGCGCCGCGAAGTGGGCCGCACGGCCGTGCGACTGGCGCGCTGCGCCATTGACGAGCGGCTCGGCCCGGTGTCGATCCCGTTGGGCGCGCCGGACACGTTCGAGTCGCCCGTGGGCGCCGACCGCGCCGTTGTCCTTCGCCGAAATGGACCTCGAGAAGGTGCGGGCGCTCAAGACGCGCTTCGGGTCGACGATCAACGACGTCGTGCTCGCCGTCTGCTCGGGGGCGCTGCGCTCGCACCTGACCGCGCACGGCCAGGACACCGAGAGCCCGCTGGTGGCGGTCGTGCCGGTCTCGGTCCGGGGCGACTCGGGCGGCGCTTCGCTGGGCAACCACCTCTCGGCCATGTTCGTGCCGTTGTCGAACGACAAGAAGACGCCACTGGAGCGGCTGCGGACGGTGACGGCGGCCAGCGCGGTCAGCAAGGGCCAGGAGCGTGCCGTGGGCTACGGGCCTATGGCGACGCGGCTGACCGAGGCGGTGCCACCGGCGGTCGTCAAGCCGATGATCCAACTCGGTGTGCGTTCGGGCATGTTGCGCAAGCTCCGGCCGGGGAACCTCATGATCTCCAACGTGCCCGGTCCCGATTTCTCCCTCTACTTCGCCGGCATGGAGCTCCGTGCCGTCTACCCGCTCGGTCCGGTCATCGACGGGGTGGCGCTGAACATCACCGTGCAGAGCTACCGCGAGTCGCTCTTCGTCGGGGTCAACGCGTGCGCCTCGGCCGTACCCGACCTGCCGGGCCTGACGCAGGCGATGGTGGACGAGCTCTCGCTGCTCTGCCGGATGGCCGCCGGGGCGGGGGAGCCACGCCGGGCCGCCCGGGCACGCCTGTCGGCCGCGGGCCACGGCGCGGCGTCCACGCCGGGCTCCCTCCGCCGGGTGGGCGCGCCCACCCGGACCTGAACCACCCCGCCCCCGGCATCTCTGCTGTTCCCGCCGTAGCAACTGCGGTCCTGCCGCGGGGGCTGTGGTACTGCTGCGGCGGTGGCGCCGGGTCGCTGCCCTGGGCCAGGGTGGCACCGTGGAGCGGTCGGACCTACTGGGCAATCCGGTCACGGTCGCTCCGTGGCTCTTGAACAAGGTGCTGGCCCACGGGGAGCGGGCCGGCCGGATCGTCGAGGTCGAGGCCTATCACGGGGCGAATGACGCGGCGTCGCACGCCTACCGGGGGCTGACCCCCCGCACCGCCATCATGTTCGGGCCGCCGGGATTCCTCTACGTGTATTTCACCTACGGCATGCACTGGTGCGCCAACGTGGTCTGCGGGCCCGAAGGCGAGGCCGCCGCCGTGCTGATCCGTGCCCTGGCCCCTCTGACCGGGCTGGACGAAATGTGGGAGGCCCGCCCGGCCGCCCGCCTCGAGCGGGACCTCTGCAACGGCCCGGCCAAGCTGTGCCAGGCCCTCGGGATCACCGGCGACGACAACGGGGCGGACCTGCTGGCGGCGCGGCGGCGCGCCCGGGCCGCGACACCCGCCGCCGGCGCGGCCGGTGCGGTCCGGCTGCTGGACGACGGCACACCGCCGCCCCGGCGTCCCGGCCGCGGGACGCGGATCGGCATCAGGGAGGCGACGGAGAAGCGCTGGCGGTTCTGGGTGCCGGGCGACCCTTCCGTCTCCCGGCCCTGAGCGGCTCGGCCGGGGCTTTGACCTGGGCCAACGAGATTCACCGCGGTGTCACCGCCCTGTCACGGCCGTGCAACAACCACCAGGGCATCATGTGGCCATCGCATCGTGGTGACGTGCGGTAGATCGAGGACATCAGCAGGCGGCGCACGCCCCCGAAGGGCCTGGTTGGCGGACAGGAGGGGACGGAAAGCCCGTTGAAACTTCGAGCACCGGGTGGCATGCGGAGGACAGGTAGCTTCCGCATGTCGCCCCCGGTGCACTGCGACTCGCCACACCTGCTCTCGGAGGGAACCGGACCGTTCGAGCGGGCATCCGCCGTGGGCGGCGGGTGTCCCGCTACGATCGGTAGCTCGAGGCCGGATCCCGGGTCACCACCCGGATGGAATTCGGCGCCCAAGACGCGTTGACGCTCTGTCACGCGCCTGCTACAGTGACACTCCCGTCGGAACGGCCCCCCAAGGCCCTCCGGCAGCTGAAGGAGACTCGCCGGCATCGTCCGGAGCAGTCCTTCGGCACACCCGGCACCAACACCGGCTGGACTGGTGCGTGCCCGGTCGCTCCTTGAAAACGGAATAGTGAGAGCCAAAAGCCAGTGCGGGCAATTCATCCGGACTCAAAACGGATGGGTTGTACGTCAATTAGTAATACGCAGTACACAGGCCTCGGAACCCCTCGGGGTGAAGGTGCCTGTGGTCACAAATAGTTCGAGTCAAACTATGGTGACTCTCTGATTTTCGGGAGGTCCTGTCCCTTTGGGGACCGGGCTGAACGTAAGTCTCGATGGAGAGTTTGATCCTGGCTCAGGACGAACGCTGGCGGCGTGCCTAACACATGCAAGTCGAACGCGCTCCATTCGGTAGCAATACTGATGAAGAGCGAGTGGCGAACGGGTGAGTAGCACGTGAGCAACCTGCCCCGAAGACCGGGACAACACCGGGAAACCGGTGCTAATACCGGATATCCCTATCGGACCGCATGATCTGATAAGGAAATGGATTCCGCTTCGGGAGGGGCTCGCGGCCTATCAGCTAGTTGGTGAGGTAACGGCCCACCAAGGCATCGACGGGTAGCTGGTCTGAGAGGACGATCAGCCACACTGGGACTGAGACACGGCCCAGACTCCTACGGGAGGCAGCAGTGGGGAATCTTGCGCAATGGGCGAAAGCCTGACGCAGCAACGCCGCGTGGAGGACGAAGGCTTTCTGAGTTGTAAACTCCTTTCAGCAGGGACGATAGTGACGGTACCTGCAGAAGAAGCACCGGCCAACTACGTGCCAGCAGCCGCGGTGATACGTAGGGTGCAAGCGTTGTCCGGATTTATTGGGCGTAAAGAGCTCGTAGGCGGTTTGATAAGTCGGGTGTGAAACCTCCAGGCTCAACCTGGAGCCGCCACTCGATACTGTCATGACTAGAATTCGGTAGGGGACCACGGAATTCCTGGTGTAGCGGTGAAATGCGCAGATATCAGGAGGAACACCAGCAGCGAAGGCGGTGGTCTGGGCCGACATTGACGCTGAGGAGCGAAAGCGTGGGGAGCGAACAGGATTAGATACCCTGGTAGTCCACGCCGTAAACGTTGGGCACTAGGTGTGGGGACTATTCAACGGTTTCCGTGCCGCAGCTAACGCATTAAGTGCCCCGCCTGGGGAGTACGGCCGCAAGGCTAAAACTCAAAGGAATTGACGGGGGCCCGCACAAGCGGCGGAGCATGTGGCTTAATTCGAGGCAACGCGAAGAACCTTACCTGGGTTTGACATGTAGGGAAAAGCCGTAGAGATACGGTGTCCTTCGGGGCCTTACACAGGTGGTGCATGGCTGTCGTCAGCTCGTGTCGTGAGATGTTGGGTTAAGTCCCGCAACGAGCGCAACCCTTGTCCTATGTTGCCAGCGGGTAATGCCGGGGACTCGTAGGAGACTGCCGGGGTCAACTCGGAGGAAGGTGGGGACGACGTCAAGTCATCATGCCCCTTACGTCCAGGGCTGCACACATGCTACAATGGCTGGTACAACGGGCTGCTATCCCGCGAGGGGGAGCCAATCCCAAAAGCCAGTCTCAGTTCGGATTGGAGTCTGCAACTCGACTCCATGAAGTCGGAGTCGCTAGTAATCCCGGATCAGCAACGCCGGGGTGAATACGTTCCCGGGCCTTGTACACACCGCCCGTCACACCACGAAAGTCGGTAACACCCGAAGCCGGTGGCCCAACCTTTTAGGAGGGAGCCGTCGAAGGTGGGATCGGTGATTGGGGTGAAGTCGTAACAAGGTAGCCGTACCGGAAGGTGCGGCTGGATCACCTCCTTTCTAAGGAGTGCTATCGGCCCTCTCGAGAGCTTTTCTCGGGAGTGAATGTCGATCACTACCCAGTTGAACACTGGTTACTCGGGCGCTCTCGTATCACCGGCAGATGAATGGCCGCCTTCGATGAACCTTGTGGGAGCTGCTTGCAGCGAGCACGAGACAGTCGGAGCCCGTCATTCACGGATCGGTCCCTGCGAAAGCGTTCGGAACTCTCACTATTCCGTTTTGAGGGAGTGGCCCTTTGGGTCGTTCCCGGTGATGTCCCTTCGGTGCTCGTCTGAGCCCGGGGCGGGGCAGTGCCCGCGTGTCGAGTCGAGCCCTTCGGGAGCTCCTCGAGTCGCCGGCGTTCCTTCCTCGACCTCGTCGTTCAGGTCTTCCGCGTGCCGGCGGTGACCGCTCACCCCGTGCGTGCCCTGGTCGGGCGGTTTGTTCCGGCTGCTTCCGTTTTGGCTTATTCGACGGAAAGCGGTGACGGAGTCCCTTCCCTGGCGTGCGCTGTGCAGCCCCTTGAGAATTCCAAAGCGAGCACGAGCATCTTTGTTCTCCAAGCTACAAAGAGCCAACGGTGAATGCCTTGGCGCCTAAAGCCGAAGAAGGACGTGGGCGACTGCGAAAAGCCACGGGAAGCTGTCTACCTAGCGTCGATCCGTGGATATCCGAATGGGGCAACCCAATACCTGTCATGAGGTATTACACCCGCCTGAATGTATAGGGCGGGGCGAGGGAACCGGGTGAATTGAAACATCTAAGTAACCCGAGGAGAGGAAAACAACAGTGACTCCCTGAGTAGCGGCGAGCGAAACGGGAAGAGCCTAAACCGTGCCGGTGTTAAAGCCTGATGGCGTTGCCGGTATGGGGTTGTGGGATTCGAGAGACGGGGCATCAGACCTGTCACGGAGTTACAAATCCAATGTCTAGTGGAATCAGTCAGGAAAGCTGAACCAAAGAGGGTAATGGTCCCGTACACGAAACACATTGGACTCCGCTTGAACACCCGAGTAGCGCCGGATCCGGGAAAGCCGGCGTGAATCTGCGAGGACCATCTCGTAAGGCTAAGTACTCTTAGGCGACCGATAGTGAACTAGTACCGTGAGGGAAAGGTGAAAAGTACCCCGGGAGGGGAGTGAAATAGTACCTGAAACCGTTGGCTTACAAACAGTCAAAGCGTCGTAGCTCCACCGTTGCCATGATCCCTTCGGGTGAGATTGGTGACACCAGGTGGATGTCTGCCGTGATGGCGTGCCTTTTGAAGAATGAGCCAGCGAGTTACGGTGTGTGGCGAGGTTAACCAGCGATGGGTAGCCGAAGCGAAAGCGAGTCTGAATAGGGCGTTGAGTCGCATGCTGTAGACCCGAAGCCGAGTGAGCTTGCCATGGGCAGGCTGAAGCGAAGGTAAGACTTCGTGGAGGGCCGAACCCACCTAGGTTGAAAACTGGGGGGATGACCTGTGGCAAGGGGTGAAAGGCCAATCAAACTCGGTGATAGCTGGTTCTCCCCGAAATGCATTTAGGTGCAGCGTCGGGTGTTCAGCATCGGAGGTAGAGCACTGGATGGGCTAGGGGGCCTACAAGCTTACTGACCCCAACTAAACTCCGAATGCCGATGCTCAAGAACCCGGCAGTGAGACCACGAGGGATGAGCTTCGTTGGTCGAAAGGGAAACAGCCCAGACCGCCGGCTAAGGCCCCAAATTCTTGACTAAGTGGAAAACGATGTGGGAACGCAAAGACAGCCAGGAGGTTGGCTTAGAAGCAGCCACCCTTAAAAGAGTGCGTAATAGCTCACTGGTCGAGTGGTCCTGCGCGGATAATGTAACGGGGCTCAAGTCAAGAGCCGAAGCCGCGGATTCCTTCTTTATGCGGGAGTGGTAGGGGAGCGTCGATCTCGCAGAGAAGCGGCGGTGTGAACCGTCGTGGAGCGTGGTCGAGTGCGAATGCTGGTATGAGTAGCGAGAGAGGAGTGAGAAACTCCTCCGCCGTAAGCCCAAGGGTTCCTGGGGAAGGCTAATCCTCCCAGGGTAAGTCGGGAGCTAAGGCGAGGCCGAGAGGCGTAGTCGATGCACAACTGGTTGATATTCCAGTACTACCGTGTCCGCGCCCATTCCAATCCAGGGGTACTAAGGGGATGACCTTCGGGTCGAACCGACAAACTCTGGGGCGGACAGCAAAGGAGCGACACAGGAAGATAGGTGAGCCCAGGCGTTGGTTGTCCTGGGGTAAGCGTGTAGGGAGGGATCTAGGTAAATCCGGATCCTGTAAATCCTGAGACGCGATGCCGAGCCATTCCAGGCGAAGTCACTGATTCTATGCTGTCTAGAAAAACTTCTAGCGAGCTGACACGGTACCCGTACCCCAAACCAACACAGGTGGGCGGGTAGAGAATACCAAGGCGATCGGGAGAACTGTGGTTAAGGAACTCGGCAAAATTCCTCCGTAACTTCGGGAGAAGGAGGGCCTCGATAGGGTGATGGACTTCGCGTCCTGATGCCTGAGGGGGCCGCAGAGAATTGGGGAAAGCGACTGTTTACTAAAAACACAGGAGCGTGCGAAGTCGTAAGACGATGTATACGCTCTGACGCCTGCCCGGTGCCGGAAGGTTACGGGGAAGGGTTAGTCTTCGGACGAAGCTCTGAACCTAAGCCCCGGTAAACGGCGGCCGTAACTATAACGGTCCTAAGGTAGCGAAATTCCTTGTCGGGTAAGTTCCGACCTGCACGAATGGCGTAACGACTTTCCTACTGTCTCAACCACAGACCCGGCGAAATTGAAGTACGAGTAAAGATGCTCGTTAGCTGCATCAGGACGGAAAGACCCCGTGGACCTTTACTATAGCTTGATGTTGAGTTTTGGTACTATTTGTGTAGGATAGGTGGGAGACTTTGAAGCATTGGCGCTAGCCAGTGTGGAGTCAACCTTGAAATACCACCCTTTTAGTGCCGGGACTCTAACCTCGGTCCGTGATCCGGATCAGGAACAGCGTCAGGTGGGTAGTTTGACTGGGGCGGTCGCCTCCTAAAATGTAACGGAGGCGCCCAAAGGTTCCCTCAGGCTGGTTGGCAATCAGCTGTCGAGTGCAATGGCAAAAGGGAGCTTGACTGCGAGACCTACAAGTCGAGCAGGTGCGAAAGCAGGGCATAGTGATCCAGCGGTTGCTTATGGAAGCGCCGTTGCTCAACGGATAAAAGGTACCCCGGGGATAACAGGCTCATCTTCCCCAAGAGTCCATATCGACGGGAAGGTTTGGCACCTCGATGTCGGCTCGTCGCATCCTGGGGCTGAAGCCGGTCCCAAGGGTTGGGCTGTTCGCCCATTAAAGCGGTACGCGAGCTGGGTTTAGAACGTCGTGAGACAGTGGATAACCGCGCTGTCTATAAACTTGGCTATTTGCTGGAAACACCGTAAGTATCCTGCACTACTCGCTCTTTCAAGGTCATGAGACACCCGCTACATACGATGCGGGCATGGACGGAGAGGGCAGTGAAAATGTGTCAGGTGCGGTCAATCAGCAGGAAAGACTGGAGTCGTATATAGCCGGATTTGTAGACGGAGAAGGATGCTTTCACGTAGCGATCCAAAGGAATCCGAGCACGAGAGTCCGGTTGGCAACTCGTGCCGGAGTTTCGTATCAGCCAGAGATGTCGCTCGAGTCAAGGTCTTGGACCTGGCCCGGAGAGCTTCTGGGTTGTGGGTTGCTGCGGGAGAACCATCGTGGATCGAATGACCACACATATGTGCTGGTTGTTCGTCGACGGCAGGATCTCCTCGAGAAGAGTGATTCCCTTCTTCGAACGAAATCCGTTACTGAGCTGTAAGCAAGATGAGTTCAACACCTTTGCCTGCAATCGTGAGAGCGATGGCAAGAGGTGAACATCTCGCAGGCGAAGGGCTTCGACGCAGACTTGTCGTCCGAAGCGCTTCAGAATGAACGGTGGTGGTCGATACACGACGACTTCACCGGGCTCAGCAGTCCAGAATCCTCAGAGACCATATGCCAAGCACCTTCGCTGAACTCGAAGGTGAAGATATGGTCCGATCTGCATGGCGACATGCAGAGCCAGGCAGAAATGTCCTGGCCCCCGGCCGATTCGGTCGGTGGTAACAGAAATGTCGGTCCCTATCCGATGCAGCCGTAGGAGATTTGAGAAAGGCTGTCCCTAGTACGAGAGGACCGGGACGGACGTAGCTCTCGTGTGCCAGTTGTCCTGCCAAGGGCACGGCTGGTTTGCGACCTACGGGTGGGATAAGCGCTGAAAGCATCTAAGTGCGAAGCCCGTTTCGAGATGAAATCTCCCACAGGGTTAACCTGGTAAGGCCCGTGGCTAGACGACCACGTTGATAGGCCGGAGGTGTAAGTGCAGCAATGCATTCAGCCGACCGGTACTAATCGGCCGAGGGCTTGGAGATCTACTCGCTCGTGCTCGCTTTGGAACGCTCAGGGGCTGCGGAAACGCAGCCTCAGGCGTGGCCCTGTCTGTCGATAATTCGACGACGGTCGTGCCCCGCTGAGTGCAAGATTTCCGGTGGCCATGGCGGCGGGGAAACACCCGTTCCCATTCCGAACACGGCAGTTAAGCCCGCCCGCGCCGATGGTACTTGGGGGGAGGCCCCCTGGGAGAGTAGGTCGCCGCCGGGATTTCTCACGAAACCCCCTCTGAGCTTCGGCTCGAGGGGGTTTCGTACGTTCTGGAGCCGGTCACCAATGGCAGTTCGAAGCGCTGCGATACTGCCGCCCATGACGAGCCGCCGGCTCCGGGTGCTCCCGATGCGCCCGCAGGGACATTGACGAGGAGCACCGGGCCTCGACGCCGCTCGAGCTGCTGTTCGACCTCTCCTTCGTGGTGGCGGTGTCCCAGGCGGCCGACCAGCTCAACGCCGCCCTGGGCGTCGGCCACTTCCACACGGCGATCCTCAGCTACCTGCTGGTGTTCTTCGCCATCTGGTGGGCCTGGGTCAACTTCACATGGTTCGCTCGGCCTACGACGTCGACGACCTGCTCTACCGCCTCTTCACGTTCGTCCAGATCATCGGGGTCCTGATCCTCGCCGCCGGGGTCGACAGGGCCTTCACCGCCGGCAACTTCACCGTCATGACGATCGGCTACGTGGTCATGCGCGTGGCCATGGTGGCCCAGTGGCTCCGGGCCGCCGCCGGTGACCCCGCAGCGCGGCCGGCCGCCCTGCGCTACGCGGCCTGCATCAGCATCCTGCAGGTCGGCTGGGTGGTGCGGCTGTTCCTCCCGCAACCCGAGGTCGCTGTGGTTCTTCTACATCCTGGGCGTCGGCGAAATGCTCGTGCCCTCCTTCGCCGAGCGGGCCGCGCCGGGCGGCACGCCGTGGCATCCCGGGCACATCGCCGAGCGCTACGGGCTGTTCACGCTGATCGTGCTGGGGGAGTGCATCGCCGCGGTGACGGTGGCGCTGCACAGCGCGAGCCAGTCGCACGGCATCTCGGCCGGGCTGGTGGCGGTCGTCGCCGGCGCCGTGCTCCTCGTCTTCGCCATCTGGTGGTGGTACTTCGAGAACCCGGCCGAGGAGGGACTGCGCCTGTCGCGCCAGCTCGCCTTCGTCTGGGGCTACGGCCACTACGTCGTCCTCGGGTCTCTCGGCGCGCTGGGGGCCGGGCTGCAGCTGGCCGCGGCGAGCTCGCACGGCGCGCTGTCGTCGACCACCGCCACCACGGCGGGGCTGGCGGTGGCCGTGCCGGTGGCGGCGTACGTCGTCGTGACCGGGTGCTTGCAGGCCCGCCTGGGGCCGCAGTGGCCCGGCCGCGTGACACGGTCGTCTGCGCCGCCTCCGTCCTCGTGCTGCTGCTCGGGGGCCTGGCCAACGGCCTGGGCGTCGGCCTCTCCACCTGCTGATGGGCGTCGTGGTGGCGGCGCTCGTGGCGTTCGACGAGCTCCAGCGCGACCGCCGCCCGCGGCCTGATCCGGCGTCGTCGTGACCGCCCCGCACCCGGGCGCCGAGCGCACCGACCCGGGTGAACGCAACCGCGACCCCTAGAATCACCTGATGCCTCAGAACTCCTCCCAGCCGAATCGCCGCGCCTCGTCGGCGCGGTCGGGCGGCTCCGGGCGCCCGGCTCGACCCGCTGGCGGCGGGCAGGGGAGCCGTGGCGGGACGGGGCGACCGTCCTCGCGGAGCGGCGGCGCTGCACGGGGCGGTGCAGCCGGAGGCGGCAGCAGCAGTCGCTCCGGAGGCGGCAGCGGAGGCTCTGTTCGCCGCGGCCAATCCGCCGGAACCGGTGGCGGCGGGGGACCCGCCGGCCGGCCAGGCCGAGCGGCACGCGGAGCACGACGAGCAGGGGCGCCGGGCCGAGCGCCCGGACCGGCACCGGCACCGGCCGCTCCGCCTCAGGGTCAGGCGCCGGGCGCAGCGGGGAGCGGCCTCGTCGCGACCCGCACGGCCCGTCGCGACCCGCACGTCCTTCGGGCAAGAGCGCCGGCACAGACGGGCCGGCCCCGCTCGGCCGGCACACGCTCGGCACGAGCACGGACGGCCCGAGGTCGGGCCCGCCACGCACCGGCGCACCCAGGTCGGCCGCCAGCCGATCGGGCCCGCCCCGCACGGGCGCACCGCGCCGGCGCCCCGACGACGAGCGCGGCGGGACCGGGACGACCGCCCACGCACCGACCGGCGCGAACCGCGAGGAGCGGCCGGCGCTGCCCCGCAAGGCGGCCGGCTGGGGCAACGTGGCCCGCCGGGGGGCGCACCAGGTCAACCAACGCGGCGACGAGGAGCGCGCCTGGGACGACTCGGCCGAGAACGAGCGCCGGCGCGGCCAACGCCGGCCGAAGCCGGCCGCGCCGTGGACACGGGACGACGGGGCCCCGGAGTGGCAGGACGACGACGCGCCGAGCCGCAAGGGCCGCCGCCGGAGCGCCGGCGCAGCCACGACGGACGCCGCCGCTGCGACGACGACCTTCAACACCGCCGAGGCGATGGCCTCGCTCGGGAACAAGCACGCCCTGCCCCCCGAAATCGCCACCGAAATCCGCAACGCCGCCGACGTCGCCACGGCCCACCACCGCGAGCACCTGGTCCATCAGGCCGAATCGGCCTACGGCGCCTACGAGCGCAACCGCTTCTCCGATGCGCTGCGGGCCATCAAGCCCGTGGCCGACGAGGCCCCCGGGGTGGCCCCCGTGCGCGAGCTGGCCGGCCTGGCCGCCTACCGCTGCGGCCGCTGGCGCATGGCCGCCGGGCATCTCGAGGCCTTCGGGCGCCTGAGCGACTCGACCGAGCACATTCCGGTGCTGATGGACTGCCAGCGGGCCATGCACAAGCCGAAGAAGGTGGCCGCGCTGTGGGCGGACCTGCGCCAGAGCTCGCCCGACCCCGACGTGCTGGCCGAAGGCCGGATTGTGGCCGCGGCCTCGCTGGCCGACGCGGGCGACCTCAACGGGGCCATCGCCATGTTGTCGACCGCGGGGGCGACCAAGGCGCTGCGCAACCCGTCGGAGCGCCACATCCGCCAGTGGTACCTGCTGGCCGACCTGTACGAGCGGGCCGGCGACGTCCCCAAGGCGCGGGAGTACTTCGAGCGGCTGTTCCGTACCGACCCCGAGGCCTACGACGTGGCGGAGCGGCTGCGGGGCCTGGGCCCCGAGCGCCGGCCTCGCGCCGCCGGCGGCACCAAGGCCAAGACGGCCACCTCCACCAAGACCGGGCCGCCCACGCACCAAGAAGAGCTGACCGAAGGGGCCGAAGCCCCGACCGTTGCACGCTACCGCTCGCCTCACCCCGAAAGGCCGATTGACCCTGTGTATTCGGATCGAAGGAGGCCGGCCTAGTCGCCTAGGTGGCGCCCGAGATGGGCATCTCGCGGGCCACCGGCGACAAGTGGTGGAACCGGTACCGCGAGAGGGGAACGAAGGCCTGGAGGACCGCTCGAGCAGGCCCCACCACTGCCGCATCGAACCGCGCACTGAGCTGGAGGCCCAGATCGCGAGCTGCGCTCAGAACTCAAGCTAGGCCCAGCCCGCATCGGCTATCGCCTGGGCGTCGCCCCCTCGACCGTGACCGGGTCCTGGTCGACACGGCCTCAATCGGCTGCGAGCATGGACCGGCCGACCGGCCGAGACATCCGCCGCTACGAGCGAAAGCGCCCCGGCGAGCTGTGCACGTCGACATGAAGAAGCTGGGCAAGATCACAGATGGCGGAGGGCTGGAAGGTGCATGGGCGCACCGAGGTGGGGAAGAACGACGACGCGTCACGGGGCCGAGCTCACGGGTGGGCTACGCCTACATCCACTCGGCGGTCGACGACTACAGCCGGCTGGCCTACTCGGAGATGCTCGCCGACGAGCGCAAGCAGACGCGGCTGGCTTTGGGCGACGGGCCCGGACCTGGTTCGTGGACCACGGGATACAGGTGGAAGAGGTGCTGACGGACAACGGTGGCGTGCTACCACAGCCGGCACTTCGACGCTGCTCTTCGGCGACGAGAAGCACCGCAAGACCAGGCCCTATCGGCCCCAGCCAATGGAAAAGTGGAACGTTTCAACCGCACCATGCTGGAAGAATGGGCCGCCGTGGGCCGCTGTCGGGGCGGTGCCGGGGGAGCGGTCGTCGTGGTCGTCGTCGGAGGAGCGGTGGTCGTCGTCGTGGTGGTCGGGGGCGGGGCCGTGCCGAAGTTCGGGCCCTCCACGGTGACCAGGGTCCCGATCGGGGTGAGCGGCCAGACCAGCGCGGCGTTGGCGTAGCTCATCTCGACGCAGCCGTTGCTCTGGGGCGTGCCGTAGGAGGCGCGGATGAAGCCGTGCAGGGCGTCACCCCCGTTGAAATAGCTGGCGTAGGGCACGTTGGGGTCGTCGTAGGTGGAGCCGTCGACGTTGGTCCCCTTCATGTCCGAGTAGCGCACGTGCTCGAAGACGGCGTACGTCCCGTCGGTCGTGTCGGCGCCCGGCGCCCCGCTGTTGACCGGGACGGTGTACTGGGCCGTGCCGTTGTTCCAGAGCGTCAGCGTCTGGGGGACGACCTTGTTCACCAGGACGTAGACGTAGGGCGTGGCGCTGGGCTTGTCGTTGATGAGGTCGTTGATGAGCGCTCCCCACACCGTGGGCCCGGCCTCGCCGTCCACGCCGATGTTGTTCTGGCTCTCGAAGTCCTCGACCGCCGCCTTGGTGATCTCGTTCATCGTCCCCTGGGTCCACTGCGAGGTCAGCTCCGTGGGCAGGCTGGGCCAGCGCCACGAGAAGGTGCCCTGCTGGTCCAGCGCCAGGTCGGGCTTGCGCGGGGGTGGGGCCGCTCGGGGAGAAGCCGACGCGGGAGGTAGTTGAGCTCGGCCAGGAGTTGCTGCAGCCGGAGGGTGTCGCCGGCGGCCACGCCGAAGGCGACGGTGTGCGAGCTGCTCAGGGTGGCACCGTCCTTCGACGTCAGGCCGTGCGTCCCGCCCGGGATGGTGACCACCTCCTGGGTGTAGGGGATGAGGGGCGAGTCGAGGGCGTAGGTGAGGGTGGTGGCGTTCGACTGCACCCACTTGCCGGCGATGTCGGGGGAGAGCGTGGGCGCCGCCTTCTGCAGCGACACGGGCGCCGAGAAGGTCAGCGTGATGGGCGTGTTCGGCGGCACGTTCTGCGTGCCCGCGGCCGGCGTCACGGACTGCAGGGAGAACGACGCCGAGCCGCCGGCGCCACCCGAACCCGAGCCCGAGCCCCCGAACCGCCCCGGGCGCTGCCGGGGCCGGGGGACGACGGCGACGACCCGGTCAGCGCGAGCACGACCACGACGGCCGCGACGACCACCGCCGCGCCCACCAGCAGCACCCACGGGTGCAGGCGCAACGGCCTGCCCGCCCGGGACTCGAGAACGTTCATGGCCTCCGCTCGCTCAAGACGTTGCTTCACTCGTCAACCCAATTGGCACTCAGCCAGCGTATGGGTCGGACCGGGGACGAATGCGTCAGGGGTGGCGGAATTGTGATGAATTCCAGGCGTCATCGGCGTGACAAGCGTGCGCGTGGAGGGCGACCGGGCCCCGGGAGCCCTCCTGACCCTCCGGTAGCATGAGCCTCATGAGCACGAGCACTTCGAGCACCGACCTGCAGGCGCTTCTCGGCGACGACGCCGACGCCCTCCTCGGCTACACGGCCAAGGCGTTCCCGGCGGAGCACCTCACCCTGCCCGGCCCGAACTACCTCGACGAGGTGTTCGTCAACAGCGACCGCAGCCCGACCGTGCTGCGCAATCTCGGGTGGGTGTTCGACCACGGACGCCTCGCCGGCACCGGATACATCTCGATCCTCCCGGTCGACCAGGGCATCGAGCACTCGGCCGCGGCGAGCTTCTCCAAGAACCCCGCCTACTTCGACCCGCTGAACCTCCTGGAGCTGGCGCTGGCCGGCGAGTGCAACGCCGTCGCCACGACGCTGGGCACGCTCGGCCTCGCCTCGCGGAAGTACGTGCACCGCATCCCCTTCATCGTGAAGCTGAACCACAACGCGTTCCTGCACGTGCCCAACACCTACGACCAGATCATGTTCGCCGACGTCCGTCAGGCCGCCGATCTCGGCGCGGTCGGGGTGGGCGCCACCATCTACTTCGGCTCCGACGACATGGACCGCGAGCTGCAGCAGGTGGCCGAGGCCTTCGCCGAGGCGCACCGGCTCGGGATGTTCACCGTGCTGTGGTGCTACCTGCGCAACTCGGCCTTCCAGAAGGACGGGGTCAACTACGAGCTCTCGGCCGACCTCACCGGCCAGGCCAACCACATGGGCGTCACGATCGAGGCCGACATCATCAAGCAGAAGCAGCCGGAGAACAACGGCGGCTACACGGCGGTCGGCTTCGGCCGTACCGACCCGCTCGTCTACGAGCAGCTGACGACGGACAACCCGATCGACCTCACCCGCTGGCAGGTCGTCAACTGCTACGCCGGCCGCATCGGCCTCATCAACTCCGGCGGCGAGTCCAAGGGCGACAGCGACCTGGCCCAGGCCGTCCGCACCGCGGTGATCAACAAGCGGGCCGGGGGCATGGGCCTCATTGTGGGCCGCAAGGCCTTCCAGCGCCCGCTGGCCGAGGGCGCCGCCCTCATCCACAGCATCCAGGACGTCTACCTGAACAAAGAGGTCACCGTCGCCTGACCTGCGGGCGCTCCGGGGCCCCTGACCGGGGCCACCTCGCCTGGACCGCCGCCGCCTCTTCCCGAGGACAGGGTCGCTCCGCCGCGGCCCGGTGCCGACATGAAGACTGCATGAAGAAGGCCCCCTGTGGGCCGGGGTTAGGATTGCCCGCAACGAGCAATTCGGACGCAGAGTGCCGCGCGCCGTACGCGGCAGGGTGCGCTGGCCCGCTGGAGTGTGCCAAACCTCTCGACGTCCACGACATGAGACGAGGCAGCCCGTGGCATCGGGAACGCATCACGAAACAGAGGTATTGGACCAGGTCATCGTGCGTTTCGCCGGCGACTCCGGCGACGGCATGCAGCTCACGGGGGACCGCTTCACCACGAGCAGCGCCCTCATGGGCAACGACCTGTCCACCTTCCCGGACTTCCCGGCCGAAATCCGGGCCCCGGCCGGCACGGTCAACGGGGTGTCCGCCTTCCAGGTGCACATCTCGGACCACGACATCCTGACGCCGGGCGACTCGCCCAACGTGCTGGTGGCCATGAACCCGGCCGCCCTCAAGGCCAACATCGAGCTCATGGCCAAGGGGACGGTGCTCATCGTCAACAGCGACTCCTTCGAGGAGCGCGACCTGGCCAAGGCCGGGTACAGCGAGAACCCCCTGACCGACGGCTCCCTGGCGGCCTACACGGTCTACGAGGTGCCCATGACCTCCATCACCCAGGAGGTCTGCAAGGAGGCCGGGGTCAAGCCCCGCGACGCCGAGCGCTCCAAGAACTTCTTCGCCCTGGGCCTCATCAGCTGGATGTACACCCGTCCCGTCGAGCCGACGGTCGAGTGGATCACGCAGCGCTTCGGCAGCAAGCCCCTGGTGGCCGACGCCAACACCCGGGCCTTCCGGGCCGGCTACGACTTCGGCGAGACGGCCGAGCTCTTCGAGTCCAACTACGAGGTCCGTCCCGGCCACCTTCGAGAAGGGCGAGTACGTCCAGGTCACGGGGAACCAGGCGCTGGCCTGGGGCCTCATCGCCGGCTCGCGGATGGCCGGCGTGCCCCTCTTCTTGGGGAGCTACCCGATCACGCCCGCGTCGGACATCCTCCACGAGCTGAGCCGGCGCAAGGAGTTCGGCGTCCGCACCTTCCAGGCCGAGGACGAGATCGCCGGCATCGGCGCCGCCCTGGGCGCCTCCTTCGGCGGCTCCCTCGGGTGTCACCACCACGAGCGGCCCGGGCCTGGACCTCAAGTCCGAGACGATCGGCCTGGCCATCAACCTCGAGCTGCCGCTGGTCATCGTCGACGTGCAGCGGGGCGGGCCCTCGACCGGCCTCCCGACCAAGACCGAGCAGGCCGACCTGCTGCACGCCATGTACGGCCGCCACGGCGAGGCGCCCCTGCCGATCATCGCTCCCCAGACCCCGAGCGACTGCTTCGCCATCGCCATCGAGGCGGTCCGGCTGGCGGTGAAGTACCGCACGCCGGTCATCGTGCTCTCCGACGGCTACCTGGCCAACGGCGCCGAGCCGTGGCGCCTGCCCGACCTCGACTCCTTCGCCCCGATCGACCCGAACTTCGCCACCAAGCCCAACCACACCGACGACGACGGCACCGAGACGTTCTGGCCCTACGTGCGCGACCCCGAGACGCCTGGCCCGCCCCTGGGCCCCGCCCGGCCTGCCCGGGCTGGAGCACCGCATCGGCGGGCTCGAGAAGGCCGACGGCACGGGCAACGTCTCCTACGAGGGCGTCAACCACGAGCGCATGGTGCACCTGCGTCGCGACAAGATCGCCGGCATCGCCAACGACATCCCGTTGGCCGAGGTCAACGACGAGACAGGGGACGCGCAGCTGCTGCTCGTGAGCTGGGGCTCCACCTACGCCGCCGTGGCCGCCGGGGTGAAGCGCATCCGGGCCCGCGGCATGAAGGCGGCCCACCTCCACCTGCGCCATCTCTATCCGCTGCCGCCGAACGTGGGCGAGGTGCTGCACCGCTACACCCAGGTGCTCGTCCCCGAGATCAACCTGGGCCAGCTGAGCCGCATTCTGCGGGCCGAGTACCTGGTGGACGCCCAGACCATGTCGAAAATGCAGGGCGTGCCGTTCCGCGTCGGAGAGATCGAGGCGGCCATCACGGCGCTGCTCGGAGGGAAGTCATGAGCGAGTCCAACGGCGCCACCGCCACCGCCACTGCCATCCCCGTCACCGCCCGCAAGGACTGGACCAGCGACCAGGAGGTGCGCTGGTGCCCGGGCTGCGGCGACTACTCCATCCTGGCCGCCGTCCAGATGCTCATGCCCGACCTCGGCGTGCGGCGTGAGAACACGGTGTTCCTCTCGGGCATCGGCTGTGCCGCCCGCTTCCCGTACTACATGAACACCTACGGCATGCACTCCATCCACGGCCGGGCCCCGGCCATCGCCACCGGCCTGGCCACCACGCGTCCCGACCTCGACGTGTGGGTCATCTCCGGTGACGGCGACGCGCTCTCCATCGGAGGCAACCACCTCATCCACGCGCTGCGCCGCAACGTCCGGTTGAACATCTTGATGTTCAACAACCAGATCTACGGGCTGACCAAGGGCCAGTACTCCCCGACGTCCGAGGTGGCCAAGGTCACCAAGTCGACCCCGTTCGGCTCCGTCGACACGCCGTTCAACCCGGTGTCGCTCGCCCTCGGGGCCGAAGCCACCTTCGTGGCCCGGACCCACGACATGGACCGGGCCCACATGCAGGAGACCTTCCGGCGGGCGCACGCGCACAACGGCGCCGCGTTCGTCGAGGTCCTGCAGAACTGCAACGTCTTCAACGACGGTGCGTTCGAGAAGATCACCAGCCGCGACGTCCGGTCCAACATGCTGATCCCACTGCAGCACGGCCAGCCGATCGTCTTCGGTGCCGAGGGCGAGGAGCGCGGGGTGATTCAGCGTCCCGACGGCAGCCTCGAGATCGTGTCGGTGGCCGAGGTGGGCTCCGACGCCCTGCTGGTGCACGACGAGAAGCGGGACGACCCCGGCCTCGCCTTCGCACTGTCCCGGCTGGCCCGGGGGCCCTACGAGCCGACCCCGATCGGCGTCTTCCGTGCCGTCGAGCGGCCCGAGTACGGGTCGCAGATGGCCGAGCAGATCACCGAGGCCCAGGGCAAGCGCGGGCTGGGCGACGTGGGGGCGCTGCTCCGGTCCGGCTCGAGCTGGACCGTCGACTAGGGCGCATCGCCGACCACCTCGCCCAGCCGGGTGAAGGTGTTGCAGTAGAAGAGCCGCCCTCCTGGTGGGCGCCAGTCGGCCCACTCGGCGTAGGCCTGGCTCTCCATGCCCCCGAGCCCGGGTGCCACGTGGTCGATCATGGTGGAGAACGTGGCCTCGGCCGCCGCGCTGTCGAACTCGTAGAAGTGCATGTAACGAGGGTCCGACTCGACGGTGTTCTCGTAGACGGAGATCTGGGTGAAGCCCGGGATGCCCGCCGCCGCGATGTGACGGATGTGGACGAAGTCGCCCCAGTCGCGCAGCTGCTGGGCCAGGTCCGGGGTCCGTGGGCTGATCCACACGACACTGAGGCCGAGGGTCGGGCGCCCGGTGAGGATGCCCTGGCTCGGCCGGGCGACGCGGCGGAAGCAGTGGGACTCGGAGGCGTCCGGCGCAGGGGCGGGCGGCTCGTAGCCCTCGCCTGCCTCGGTGACGACGAGCGTCCGGCCGTCCCGAATGCGCATGGGCAGGTCGGTGCGTTCGAAGGCCTCGTTCGCCCACCAGGTCACCCGCTCCACGCCCTGGCGCCGGGCCAACGCCTCGGCCCGCTCGGCACACCCCTCCGGCGACGAGTCGCCGAGCTCGAGGTGCAGCAGCGTGGTCGGACGGTCCTCCATGCCTAGGACGCCGGCGCGGCCTGGACCTCGTCCCGGATCCGCTCGAGCGTCGTGCGCATGCCCTTGCGGTTGACCTTGCCGCGGGACCACCCCCACAGCGTCCAGTAGAGGCGGAGACCGAAGGTGGGGCTCAAGGTGAAGGACTCCGTGACGTCGCAGCCGCCCCCGTCGGCCGGGGCGATGTCGTAGCGCCACACGTTGAGCGGTGTCTTGTCCGCCGCGCCCACCCCGAAGGCGAAGGTCGTGCCGGGCTCGCAGGCCGACACGGTGCAGGTCGTCCAGTAGACGGGCCCGATGCCGTTGCGCTTGACGTGGCCCCGGAACCGGGCGCCGACGGCCGGGCCGGTGGCGCCGTCGATCCATTCGGCCTCGAAGGTCTCGGGGCTGTAGCTCCCGATCCGGGTCACGTCGCTCACCAGGTCCCAGACCTGCTCGGGGGATGCGGACATGTGGACGGTCACCGAGTCGTGCACGGGATCACCTCAGGGCAGATCGAGGGACCGGAACACCATGCCGGTCCGCGGCTTCGGGCTGAAGAACGTGGTCTTGGGGGGCATGCGGCGCCGGGCATTGGCCCACTCGTCAATCTGGGCGACCGTCACCGGGCGCAGGAGGAAGGCCGCCTGGCCCTCGCCGTCGCGCAGGGCCTGCAGCGCCTCGGCGACGCTGTGACGGTGCATCACCTCGTGGGGCGGGAGTGCCTCCAGCGCGGTGGCGATGAGGTTGGAGTCCAGGTCGTTGCCCTCCTGCTCCTGGACCTCGGCCTGAGGGAGCAGCAGGTAGGCCTGTCCGCCCGTCACCATGGCCAGGGAGCGCGAGTCGGCCAGGGCGCCGAGGGTGCGGTCGTCGGCCGCGCCGGCCCGGACGACGTCGAACCACGGGGCCAGCGCGCTCGACGAAGTCGAAGTCCTCGGGCAATCCGCTCACGGTGCGGTGGATCGCCCCCACGGTGAGCTGGTCCTCGGCCAACTCCACGACGAGCGCCATGACGAGGTCGTAGGGCCCGGGGGCGCCTCCGTGGGCTTCGCGCTGCTCGGCCTGGTAGGCCCTGGCCGTCTCGTAGCGGTGGTGCCCGTCGGCGAGGACGACCGGCGCCGCAGCCAGCGCAGCGCGCGACGGCGGCGACGGTGTCGGCGTCGCTCAGGACCCAGAGCTGGTGGCGCACGCCGTCGTCGTCGACGACGTCGGCGACCGGGTCGTCGTCGGTCGGGTCGAAGGTGGCGGTCACCCCCTTGGCCATGGAGAGGCCCCAAATGGGGGACAGGTTGGCCCGCGTGGCGCGTAGGAGGTCGAGGCGATCGCTCTTGGGCTTGGGCAGCGTCTGCTCGTGGGGCAGGATGTCGCTCTCCGCCCCGGGCTCGGCCAGGCCGAGCGCCCCGATGACGCCGGTGGTGACCCGCCCCGCGGTATCGGTCATGCGGTAGGGGTAGAGGCTCGGGACCGGGTCGGCCACGAGGAGGCCCTTCGCCTGCCATCTGGCGAAGAGGTCGGCGGCCACCACGTAGCGGTCGCGTTGTCCCGACAGGTCGGCCTCGGGAAGCTCCACGAGCACGGCGTTGGCCCGGTGTCGCGAGGCCAGATGGGCCCGTTCGGTGGGCGAGATCACGTCGTACGGCGGGGCGATGACCTGGGCCAGCGGCGCCACATCAGGTCGGTAGCGCAGGCCCTGGAACGGTTCGAAGCGCGGCACTTCGCCACTCTGGCACAGGTCAGACGGGCTCGTCGCGGGGCACTCCCTAGACTCGTGGCGTGGACGACGACGGGCTGGACCGGATCCTCACCGCTCCCAATGTCATCACCATGGTCCGGCTCTTGTGCATCCCGCTCTACCTGTGGCTGCTCTTCGGCGCGCACCGCCAGATCGCGGCGGCCGTCCTCCTGGCCGTGCTCGGGGCAACCGACTGGGTCGACGGTTTCGTGGCCCGGCGCTACGGCCAGGTGTCGACATTCGGCAAGGTGCTCGATCCGACAGCCGACCGGATCCTGGTCGGCACGGCCGTGATCTCCATCATGGTCTACGGCGCCGTCCCGCTGTGGTTCGGCCTGGCGACCATTGCGCGGGAGGTCCTGGTGTCGGCCATGGTGCTGTTGCTGGCGGCCCTGGGCGCGGCGCGCATCGATGTGTTGTGGGTGGGCAAGGCGGGCACATTCGGACTCATGTTCGCCTATCCCACCTTCCTCCTCGGTGACGGCACGGCCGCCTGGCAGGAGCCGATCCGGGTCATCGGCTGGGTCACGGGCCTGGTTGGGCTCTCGCTCGCCTGGTGGGCAGCCGGGAGCTACATCGGCCCCGCCCGGCGGGCCCTGCGCCAGGGCCGGGCCGCGCGCCGGAGCACCGTATGAAGGCCGTCATCATGGCCGGGGGCGAGGGCACCCGTCTGCGCCCGCAGACCTCCAACCTGCCCAAGCCGATGCTGCCGCTCGTCGGCCGCCCCATGATGGAGCACATCGTGTCGCTGCTCCGGCGTCACGGCATCACCGACATCGTCGTCACCGTGGCCTTCTTGCCCAACGCCATCCGGAGCTATTTCGGAGACGGCAGCGAGCTCGGGGTCTCCATGGTCTACGCCACCGAGGAGACGCCGCTCGGCACCGCCGGATCGGTGCGCAACGCGCGCGAGCAGCTGACGGAGCGCTTCCTCGTGATCTCCGGCGACGTCCTGACCGACATCGACCTCACCTCAGTCATCGCCTTCCACGAGAAGAACGAGGCGTTGGCCACCATCGCGCTGTGCGCGGTGGAGAATCCGCTCGAGTTCGGGATCGTCATCACGCGCGAGGACGGGACCATCGAGCGCTTCCTCGAGAAGCCGGGCTGGGGCCAGGTGTTCAGCGACACCATCAACACGGGGATCTACGTGCTCGAGCCCGAGATCTTCGAGCGCATCCCCGCAGGTCGTTCCGTCGACTTCTCCGGGGAGGTGTTCCCCGCCGTCCTCGAGGCCGGCGACCCCCTGTACGGCTTCGTGGCCGACGGCTACTGGGAGGACGTCGGCACGACCGCGGCCTACCTCAAGGCGCACGAGGACATCCTCGACGGCAAGGTCGACGTGGATGTGGCCGGTTTCGAGCTCCGTCCCGGCATCTTCATCGGCAAGGGCTCCTCCATCGACCCCACGGTCCGCATCGACTCGCCGGCCTTCGTCGGCGAGAACTGCACCGTCGACGAGCACGCGGTGCTCGGGGCGTATTCCACCTTGGGCGCCAACACCCAGGTGGCGGCCCGGGTCGAGACGCAGCGCTCGGTCATCGGTGAGAACTCCTACCTGGGGCCGGCCGTGCGGGTCGAGGGCGCCGTCCTGGGACGGTCGTGTGACCTCCGGACGGGAGCCCGGATTGAGCCCGGCGCCGTCGTGGGGGAGGGCTGCCTCGTCGGCGCCCACGCCGAGGTGCGCAGCGACGTCAAGGTCTATCCCTACAAGGTGGTCGAGGCGGCCGCTCAGGTCAACGCCTCCATTGTGTGGGAGTCGGGTGGCTCCAGAACGCTGTTCGGCCCCGAGGGCGTGCAGGGCATCGCCAATGTCGACATCAGCCCGGAGCTGGCGGTACGCCTGGCCAAGGCGTGGGCCTCGGGGTTCGAGAAGGGGTCGTTCATCACCGCCTCGCGTGACACCAGCCGGGTGGCACGGGTGCTCAAGCGTGCCCTCATGGTGGGGTGCAACTCGGTCGGCGTCAACGTCAACGACCTGGAGTTGGCCACCGTGCCGGTCACGCAGCACCACGTCCGGATGCGCGGCAACCGGGCCGGCCTCACGGTCCGGCTCAGCCCGGACGATCCGCAGTCCGTCGTGATCCGCTTCTTCGACGAGCGGGGCATCGATCTGTCCGAGAGCGACCAGCGCCGCGTCGAGCGCATGTACCACCGAGAGGAGTTCCGCCGCGTCACCGCGGGCGAAATCGGTGACATCGACTTCTCCCCCGCACGATCGAGTTGTACACGGCGGACGTCGTCGAGGCCTTCGGGCTGCGCCGGAGCGCCGGGCGCGAGGTGAAGCTCGTCCTCGACCTGTCCTACGGTGCCGCCAACTTCGTCATGCCCAACCTCTTGTCGAAGGTGGGTGCCGACGTGCTCAGCATCAATCCGTATGCGCAGACGCCGGGCATGATTGCGGTGGACAGCGCGGTGAGCGAGGCCAGGGTGGCCGACGCCGTGCGCGGTTCGGGTGCCGACCTCGGTGCGGTCATCGACGCCGGTGGCGAGCGCTTGACACTGATCGACGGGACGGGGCATGTGCTGTCCGACGACGAGGCGATCATGGCCTTCATTGAGCTGTCAACCATTGCCGGGGACACCGGTCGGGTTGCCCTGCCGGTGACGGCGAGCGATCGCACCGTGCGCCGCTGTCGCGAGCGCGGGGTCGAATTGATCCTGACGCCGTTGTCGCCGTCGGGTTTGCTCCAGGCGGCCGCATCGGGCGGTGTCTCCTTCGCCTCGGACCGGCGGGGAGGGTACGTCTTCCCTGCGTTCCTGCCGGCCTTCGATGCCGCAGCCGCCCTGGCCCGCCTGGTGTCCCTCCTCGAGGACAGCCCGAGATCCCTGGCTGAGATCGTCGGGCAAACCCCGGAGATGCCCATCGTGGAGGTCGACGTGCCGACGCCCATGGAACAAAAGGGCCTGGTCATGCGGACGCTCATGGAACAGCTGACGGAAGAGGGGGCCGAGCTGGTCCTGGTGGACGGCATCAAAGTGGTCTCCGACGATGGGTGGGCTCTTGTCGTACCCGACCCGACGGACCCGATCACGCACGTCTGGGCGGAGGGAGCCGACCCGGTCTCGTCCGAGGCGTTGGTGGCGACCTACGCCGAACGGATCGCCCGGACGTTGCCCTGAACTTCGGGTCTGCAGCGCCTGCCGGTGGTCCGGTATGGTCGCCCCCCATGAACATTCCCGAGGACCTCCGTTATTCACCGGAGCACGAGTGGGTCCGCCAAGAGGGAAGCACCGTGCGGATCGGGATCACGGACTACGCCCAGGACGCACTGGGCGACATCGTGTTCGTGGACCTGCCCACCGTCGGAAGCGAAGTCGAGGCGGGAGGACAGCTCGGCGAAGTCGAGTCCACGAAGTCGGTGTCGGAGATCTACTCGCCGCTCGCAGGCATCGTGACGGCCGTGAACGAGTCCCTCACGGCCGGGCCGGAAAAGATCAACCAGGATCCCTACGGCGAAGGATGGCTCTGCGAAATGGAGCTCGCGACGGATGCGGACCCGGGCAGCCTTCTCGACGCGGTCGCCTACGGTGACCTGACCTCCGACTGACCTGGCGTTCGGGGGTCTGATGAGGGCAGGAGAAGTCGGTCGTGGGGTGGGGTACCGTGGACGGCGTGTTCTGTCACAACTGCGGGCACCGCAATCCCGAGGGCGTCAACTTCTGCTCCTCGTGCGGCCAGGCGCTGCTCGCGGACGGCGATGACGCCACCATCACGCTGCACCCGACCGACGAGAGTGACACGACTGAGGACTACCCCGATGTCACCTCGGTCGAGATCCCGCACGGCGCAGGCGTGCTCGTCGTCACGCGCGGTCCCAACATCGGGGCGCGCTATCTCCTCGGGGAGAGCGTCGTGAAGGCTGGTCGCCATCCGGAGAGCGACATCTTCCTCGACGACATCACCGTGTCCCGTCGTCATGTGGAGATCTCGCCGACGGATGGGGGTTACTCGGTGCGTGACGTGGGATCCCTGAACGGCACCTACGTGAACCGCGAGCGCATCGACGAGGTGACGCTCGCCCCGGGCGACGAGGTCCAGATCGGGAAGTTCAAGCTCGTCTACCTGGTGGCGGGCAACGAGTGAGCACTCGCACCTATCTCTCCATCGGTGACGTCCTGACCCTCCTGCGGGAGGAGTTCCCCGACGTCACCATCTCCAAGATCCGCTTCCTCGAGAGCCAGGGCCTGGTCAATCCCGAGCGTTCGCCCTCGGGCTACCGCAAATTCTTCGACCACGACGTGGAGCGTCTGCGCTGGGTCCTCCGCCAGCAGCGGGAGCATTTCCTCCCACTCAAAGTCATCCGTGACCGTCTGGCCGATGGGGACCTGGGCGACGACATCGGCGCGGAGCGGCCCAACGGGAAGGCGGCGCACCCTGCGCACGCGGTCGTCGGAGCGTCAGGTCATGCGCAGGAGCAACCGACCAAGGCCGACGAGGAGGCGATGGCCCGCATCCTCGCCGACGCGTCGCGACGGGCGGCGCGCCTTCCGGAGGACAAGCAGGCGCGACCCGGGCTGCAGGTGGTGGCCGAGGCCGAGGCCGTGAAGATCGCCGCGGCCGAGCCCACGGTCTCGCGGGAGAGCGCGACCACCGCGACGGCACCATCCCGCCGTACCGCAGCCGAACGACGGGCCGACGCCACGCTGACCGCTCGCCCGTCGGCGCCACCTCCGCCGCCGGGCACGACGACGGCACCCACACCGCCGGGTCATGGCAACGGCACCGCATTGGCGCGACCGTCGGAAGCATCGGTGACCCCGAGGGCCGTCCCGACACCAGGCGACGCGGCTCCGAGCAAGAGTGACGCGAAGACGAGCGAGGCCGCGCCCGCCGGCGCGACCACTTCCGCCGTGGCCGTGGTCACCGGCGCGAGCCTCTCGGCCGAGGAGCTGTGTGCCGCCAGCGGCCTCTCGCTCGACGAGCTCGCCGGGCTCAAGGGATTCGGCCTCGTGGAGTGCGTCAGCGTGGCCGGGATCGAGACCTACGACGAGGATGCCCTCACGGTGGCCAACCTGGCGGCGGCGTTCCGGGCCTTCGGCATTGAGCCGCGCCACCTGCGCCTCTACCGGAACGCGGCCGACCGCGAACTGGGCCTCATTGAGCAGGTGGTCATCCCTCTTTTGCGGCAAAGGAACCCCGAATCGCGCCAGCGGGCCGTCGATGGGGCCGATCAGCTGGCTGCGCTGGGACAATCGATGAGGGCCACCCTGCTGCGCCAGTCACTTCGCCGCCACCTGGGGGGGTGACGCAGGCCCGGGATCGGGCGCTACATTTCAGTGATGGTCCGTGTGCTCCTCCGTGCCGTCAGGGTGGACCTGCAATCGAATACGCCGGTGCTCCTCCTGCAGGAGACCGAGGGTGAGGGGCGCACGCTGCCGATCTTCATCGGCAGTCCCGAGGCAACGGCCATCGCCTACGCCCTGCAGGGCGTGACGATGCCTCGTCCGCTGACCCACGACCTCATGAAGGACATGCTCGGCGCACTCGACATCAGCGTTGAGCGGGTGATCATCACCGAGTTGCGTGCCTCCACCTACTATGCCGAAATGCATCTTGTGCGCGGTGAGGAGCGGACGATCGTTTCGAGCCGGCCATCCGATGCGGTGGCCGTCGCCGTGCGGACCGAGTCGCCACTCTTCGTGTCCGACGAGCTCATGGAGTCCGAGGGGATCATCCTGGCGCTCGACACCGAAGAAGAAGAGGACGACACGCCCGACGAGCTCGTGGGCCAGTTCCGGCAGTTTCTCGACTCGGTGCGCCCCGAGGATTTCGAGGGGTGAGATCGCCCGTCTGGGCGCTCGCCTTCGTCGCGTGCGCCGCGGTTGCGCTCGCCGCGTGCAGCAGCAGCCCGAGCAAGCCCAAGAACGTGACGACGACCACGCACGCCGCCTCGTCGACGACGTCGGCTCCGACCACGACCAGTACGACAGCCGCCTCCGCCACGACATCCACCGCCGCGACGTCCACGGCCTGCAGCCACATCACCGCATCGCCCGGACAGGGCCAGGGCGCCGCCGGGACGATCACCGGCCTCGTCACCATCACCAACGCCGGACCGACCGCCTGCACGGTGAACGGCTACCCGACCATGGCGCTCTTCTCGGGCAGCGGGGCGCCGCTCACCGTCACCATGGTCGACGGCCTCACGGTCACGGTGTCGAGCGCCGCCAATGCGCCGCCGTCCTCTGTGTCGGTGGCACCGTCCTCCAGTGCACAGTTCGCCTACCAGTTCTCGGACGTGCCTGTCGGCTCGGAGACGAGCTGTCCGACGTCGGAGTCCGCGTCGGTGACCATGCCCGGCTCGACCACGTCCTCACCGAGCTTCCAGCTGGCGATCGGGCCCTGCGGCAACGGGACGATCAAGGTTTCGCCCGTCTACGCCGGCTCCTGAGTTCTTCGGGCGCCTATCGCGTCAACGCGGGGTTCACGAGAATCCGTCCCCGCACGGCGGCATCGAGCACGCGGTCGAGGGCGGCGGTGAGGCTGTCGAGGCCGATCTCCTCGTTCACCATCTCCTCGCAGTGCTGGAGCGGGAACGCGTCGGCCATGTCCTGCCACAGCGCTCGCCGTTCTTCAATCGGCGTCGCCACGGTGTCGATCCCCAACAGGGCGACGCCGCGCACAATGAACGGATAGACGGTCGTCGCCAGTTCGTTGCCTCCGGTCAGTCCACTCGCCGCCACTGCGCCGCCGTAGCGAACCGTGCGCAGTGCCTCGGCCAAGGCTCTCCCGCCGACGCAGTCCACGACACCGGCCCACAGCTGGGGACCCAGCGACCGGCCGTCGTCGTCGGTGAACTCGCGCCCGACGACCCGGGTGGCCCCGAGTTGTCGCAGGTAGTCGTGTTCCGTTGTCTTGCCCGAGGACGCGACGACCTCGAATCCGGCGTGGGCCAAGAGCGCCACTGCGGCACTTCCGACGCCGCCGGAGGCGCCGGTCACGAGAATGGGCCCGTCCTCGGGCTTGGTGCCGTGGTGGATCAGGCGGCGAAGTGACAGCAAGGCGGTGGACCCGGCCAGGCCGATGATGGCGGCGGTGCGACAGGTCAGTGCGTCCGGGAGCGGCACCACCCAGTCGGCCGGGACGCGCGCGTAGGCGGCGAAGCCACCATGACGGTCCACACCGAGGTCGTAGCCCTGCACGAGGACGCGCTGTCCGGGCGTGAACTCGGGGCTCGTGCTCTCCTCCACGCTGCCGGTCAGCTCCACGCCGGGCACGAGCGGGAAGACCCGAGCCACGCGGTTCCCGGGACGGGTGACCATGGCGTCCTTGAAATTGATGGCGGACCACTCCACCCGGACGAGCACCTCGCCCTCGGGAAGGTCGGTGTCGGCCAGCTGGACCACTGCGGGCCGGATGACCGCCCCGGCCTTGGAGAGCAGATAGGCCGCGAAGCGCACAGGCTCACTGTAGAGGGCGGGACCGCTCGCTTCCGGCCTGTCCGGTTGCAACGGGTACGTTCGGAACGTGACCACGACCGCAGGTTATGGGGGTTGGGCCTCGCCGCTCGCAGCGGGAGACGTGGCTCGGGCCAAGGTGTCCCTCTCTGAGCTGTGCTCGGACGGCACCGCGGTCTATTGGCTCGAGTCCCGCCCGGCCGAGGGCGGCCGGACCGTTGTCGTGCGCGCCGATGCGCGGGGCAGCGCCGACCACTCCCCGGAGGGCGTCAGCATCCGCAGCAGGGTCAACGAGTACGGCGGAGGCGCGCTGTGCCTGGTGTCCGGCCACTCCGCCGGTGCCTTCGCCTACGTCGACCAGTCGGACCAAGGGGTGTGGCTCTGTGACGGCGCAGCGGCCGCCGGGGCCGTGCCGATGGCTCTCAGCGCGCCACCGCCGGCAGGGGAGGCGCATCGGCACGGCGGGCTCTGCGCCACGGCCGAGGGTGACTGGGTGCTCGCAGTACGTGAGACGCACCGGGAGGGATCCGCCGGGCCGGTGCGCAGCGTGGTTGCCCTCTCCACTCGTGCCGGGTCGCCCTGCGAGTCCACGCTGCTCGAGGGACACGACTTCTTCGGGACGCCGCGACCCCACCCCGACGGCGACAGGCTCGCCGTCGTCGCCTGGGATCACCCCGACATGCCGTGGGATGCCTCGACTGTCTTGCTCGTGCCGCTCGGCCGCGCCCCCTGCGCCCTGCACGCGTCCGGGCACGCGACCCTTCGCGGCATCGGGTCCTGTGCAGCGGGCGGCGGGCGGCCCGGCGGAATCGGTGGGCCAGCCCTCGTGGGCCCGGGACGGGTCGTTGCGGTTCGTCTCCGACCGGACCGGTTGGTGGCAGCCCTACCGGCATTCGGGACGTCTCGGCACCGACGAAGCCCCTCTGCCGCTGACCGCGACGGAGGCTGAGTTCCACGGACCCGATTGGGTCCTGAGCCAGCAGACGATGGCCGAGACGAACGACGGGGCGCTCGTCGCCCGCATGACGAGTGCAGGGCGGGACGCGCTGGTCCGGCTCGATCCCGACGGCAACGCCAAGCCGCTGGCGCAGCCGTGCGTTTCCGTCGCTGCACTTTGCGCGCACGCCGACGGCATCGCGCTCATCGGGAGCACGCCCGACGTGCCGTCCACCGTCTGGCTCTGGGACCCCGAGGACGGGGCCCGGCGCTTGCGTCCCCAGGCGCCGGTCGCGCTGGGCGCCGGGGACGTCGCGGTGGGGGAGCCCTTCACCCTGTCCGGCCGGTCGGGGCGCCCGGTGCACGGCACGCTCTTCCGCCCCACGTTGGGCGACTGGCGAGGCCCGGCCGGAACAGCCGCCTCCGCTGGTGACCTGGTGCCACGGTGGCCCCACGTCGTCGTGCCAGGCCGGGCTCGACCTGACGCTGCAGTTCTTCACCACGCGGGGGTTTGCCGTGGCCTGCGTCGACTATGCCGGCAGCTCGGGCTACGGGCGTCGCCTACCGCTGCGCCCTTTGGGGCCTCTGGGGCGTCGCCGACTCGGAAGACTGCCTCGATGCGGCTCTCTTCCTGGCGGCCAGGGGGGACATCGACCCGACGCGGATGGCCATCCGTGGCGGCAGTGCGGGTGGAATGACGGCGCTCAACGCGCTGGCTTCTGGGGAGGGGTTCGGAGCCTGCGTGTCGTGGTACGGCGTCGCCGACCTGCTCGGGCTGGTGGCGACCACGCACGACTTCGAGGCCCACTACACCGACCGGCTGATCGGGCCGCTGCCGGGGTCCCGCCTCCTGTACGAGGAGCGGTCACCCGTGCATCGTGCCGATCACATGGGGGGCTCGGTCCTGCTCCTCCAGGGCACCGAGGACCCCGTCGTCCCGCCGGCACAGGCCGAGAGCATGCGGGACGCGCTGGCAGCGGCCGGTACCTCGTGTGACCTGGAGTTCTTCGAGGGCGAGGGTCACGGTTTCCGACGGGCCGACACATTGACCACATGCTTGGAGGCCGAATTGGCGTTCTACCTTCGTCAACTCCACCTCTAGGATCGCCGGCGGGGGTTCCGTTCCGGTGTGCCCCCCGTGTGCGAGGCTTTTGCGAGGCCATGCTGAACGACTCCGCGACGACCATCCCGACCTGGGCCGCGCCCTTGGCCGATCAGTGGCAGCGACTGTGGGGGCGCATCAAGCGGACCTCCCCTGAAGTGGGTGACGCGGTGCTCTACGGGGTCAGCGCGCTGTTCGCTCTCCTCACCATCTCCACGTCGACCAATGCGCTGTATCAAGTGTGGGGACGCATGGCGTTGCTCCCGTTCGTCTTCGGCGCGGTGGCGTCCGCGGTGCTTGCTTGGGCCGTGCGCCGTGTCCGCCGGCGCCAGTCGGGGGGCGCGCTGACGAAGCGCCAGCACAGGCGTGCCTGGTTGACGCGCATCATCATTGCGGCGTGCGTGTTCGCGGGAGCGCTCGCCATCCCGATGGGATTCGAGATCCTGTGGCGCTTCGACCATGTGGCGGGATCCCACCAGCAGCCCGAGGTGGTCACCGTCGAGGTCGGCGGTCAGGACCTCGTGCACGACAAGGATCCCTACGTCGTGCCGGTACGGCTCCATCATCCGGTCAAGTACCACCCGCCCGGTCAACCGGACTTCGAGGGGTTCCTGCCGTACCTGCCGGTGATGGCCATCGCCGGTATCCCGAGCGAGATCTGGCCGAACAACGGATTGAGCGACGCTCGCATCTTCTTCTGCCTGACGACGCTCGGGGTCGCCGCCGTCGCCCTGGCCATGTGCCGGGCGGACGGGCGACGGAAGATCCGCGCCGTTCAGGCCCTCATCATTCTTCCGATCGCCTCATTGCCCCTGGCGACGGGCGGCGACGACATCCCGGTGGTGGCGTTCCTGCTGCTGGCTATCGTCCTGGCGCAACGGCAGCGGCCTTTTGCCTCGGGTGTGGTCTTCGGTATCGCCTCCGCCATGAAATTCACTGCCTGGCCTCTCGCCGCGCTGGCCCTCTTCGCGGCGCGCGGGCGCAAAGGCGAACGCCGCCCCTTCACCATGCTGGCCGGCATGATCGTCGTGGCCGTCCCCACCATCTTCCCCTTCGCCCTGCGCGGCCCGTTTGCCCTCATCGACGACGTCGTGCTCTTCCCGCTCGGTCTGAGCAAGATCCCGACGACGGCCGCCAGCGCGCTGCCCGGACACGTCTTGGTGAGCGAGTTCCCCTCACTCAGCCGGGCACTGCCCCTCGCCGTCGGCATCATTTTGTCCGTGCTCCTGGCTCGCCACCTCTACCGGCGCACGCCGGGCACGGCGGCCGAGGTCTGCATGATCGCCGGTGTCGTCATGGCCGCCCTGATCATCCTGGCGCCCGATCCGCGTATCGGCTACCTGCTCTACCCGATCAACTTCTTCGTCTGGGCCTACCTGCTGGCCGAGCCGGCCCCACCGTCCGACCTGCTTCCCGTCGAAGCAGGGGACGTCGTCGTCGGCGCCGGATCGAACTGACAGCTCTGCACCGCCGCGCCGGGCGGCCGCGTCACTCGGGGTCCGGGACCTGGAAGAGCCGTACGGTGAAGTGGGTGGTGCCCCGCGGTGGACCACCAGCCGGAAAGGTCGTCGCGTTGACGGTTGCACCCATCTCCCAGTAGTAGCCGTCCGAGCCGGCGAGCTTGCCCAGGACTTCGAGCGCACCCGGGTCGTTCCTTGCCGCGCCCTGGTCGACGATCTGCCAACCCTGGGACTTCATGTCGGCGGCGTAGAAGGCGATCAGGGCCGCCTGGGAGTCCGTGGAACTGAAGGTGACCTGGGCGTCGTACTGGCCCGCCCCAGCCGTGTTGTTCTGGTGGGAGACGCGGACAGAGCCAGCCGGGAGGTCGACGGCGTTGAGGATGTTGTTTGGTGGCTCGCCCCCGCTGGCAATGGGTGAGAGCAAGGTCGCCGCCTGCACGGAGCGCAGCGAGACGCCCGGCACCGCAACCTCGGCCTTCGAATGCTTCACTGCCGCCGGGGACTGGGTGGACACGATGCCGATGGTGACGAAGAGGACGAGGATCAGTGCCGCCAGGCCGACGACGATCATCGCCGGCCGCATGGAGATGCCGCCCGACGCCGGAGGCCGCTGCGGTTCGAGCTCGTCGTTCATGGCGGCCCCAAGCCTACGGGGCCGCTGACCACCCGAAATGGTCGAGGGGGCCGTGCCCGGCGCCCAGCCTCCAGGCCGCACCGCCGGCCAGCGCCCGTGCCACGAACGACTTGGCCTGGGCGATCGCCTCGGGCACGGCGGCCCCCCGGGCCAGGGACGCGGCCACCGCCGCGGAGAGGGAGCAGCCGGTGCCGTGGTCGTTTCCGGTCACGACTCGCTCGCCTGGCAGGACGACGGTCCCTTCGGGACCGGCCACGACGTCGTCCGCCGAGTCGGTGAGGTGGCCTCCCTTGACCACCACGTAGCGGGCACCCGTCGACCTGATCCGCTCAGCCACCGCGACCCGGGCCTCGAGGGTCCCGAGGGAGTCCACGTCGACCTCTCCGAGCACGGCGGCCTCCCGCAGGTTGGGCGTGACGACGACGGCGTGGGGCAGCAGGAGTTGCAGGTAGGCGGTGACGCCTTCGGGCTCCAACAGCCGGTGCCCGGTGGAGGACACCAGAACCGGGTCCACCACGAGTTGGGGGAGCAGGCCGCGGGCGGCCAGATCGGCCACGGCGGTCACGATGCCGGCGGTGGCCAGCATGCCCGTCTTGACACCCCGCACGTCGAAATCGTCGAGGACCGTCTCGACCTGCTGGCGCACGAAGGCGGGCTCGAGGGCGACGACCCCGCGCACCTCGGCCGTGTTCTGCGCTGTCACTGCGGTCAAGGCACAGGTGCCGTGCACCCGCAGGGCGGCAAAGGTCTTGAGGTCGGCCTGGGCGCCGGCACCCCCACCCGAGTCGGAGCCGGCGATGGTCAACGCCGTGGGCGGTGTCGGGTCCGGCACCGAGCCACCATAGGCGGGCACCGGGGTATCGTCGTCCGGTGACCCGCAACGACGCCGGTCCCGCCACGCCCGTCCCATCCGACCGCGGCCTCTGCATCGCCGGGGAGGCGCTGGGCTCGCGTCTCATCCTCGGCACGGGCGGGATGACCAGCCTCGACGTGCTCTCCGCCAGCCTCGAGGCCTCGGGAACCGCCATGGCGACGGTTGCCGTCCGCCGCGTCGAGGCCGCCGGCAGGGGATCCCTCCTCTCGCTGTTGGAGGATCAGGGCGTCCGTGTGCTGCCCAACACGGCGGGGTGTTCGACTGCGTCCGAGGCGGTGCTCACGGCCAAGCTGGCGCGGGAGGCCTTCGGCACCGACTGGGTCAAGTTGGAGGTGATCGGCGACGACCGCACCTTGCTGCCCGATGTCGTCGAGCTCCTGGCGGCGGCCGAGCAGCTGGCGGAGGATGGCTTCGTCGTCCTGCCGTACACGACGGACGATCCCGTCCTGGCCTTCCGCCTGCAGCAGGTCGGCTGCGCCGCGGTCATGCCGCTCGGCTCACCCATCGGCAGCGGGCTGGGCATCCGCAACCCGCACAACATCGCCCTGCTCCGTGACGCCGTCGAGATCCCGGTGATCCTCGATGCCGGCATCGGCACGGCGTCGGACGCGGCCCTGGCCATGGAGTTGGGCTGTGACGGTGTCCTGGTGGCCACGGCGGTCAATCGGGCCCATGACCCGGTGGCGATGGCGCGGGCGATGCGGCTCGCCGTCGAGGCCGGTGCCGAGGCGCGGCGGTCCGGGCGCATTCCCGTCCGCTTCCACGCCGAGCCCTCGAGCCCGCTGGAGGGCCGGGCCGACCTCGCCGGAGGTGCACCCATCTCATCCTGAGCGCAGACCAGGCTTGACGGGTTCCTTAGGCTGCCCTAACTTTCGGGCGTCCTAAGAAATGACCCGAGGGTGGGAAGGCAGGAGCGTTGATGCGGTGGAAGAGAGCTGAAGGCGGCGCCGGACGGAGAGGGGGAGTGGCGCTCGGCCTCGCCCTCGTGGTGGGCGCCGTGGTGCTCGCCGGATGTTCCTCGGGCTCGACGCCGTCGTCGGACTCGTTGACCGTCTATTCGGGACAACACGTGCAGACGACCCAGGCCTTGATCACCGCCTTCGAGAAGCAGACGGGTATCACGGTCAACCTTCGGAGCGACGACGAGGACGTCCTGGCCGATCAGATCGTGACCGAAGGGTCCCGCTCGCCGGCCGACGTCTATTTCACCGAGAACTCGCCGCCCGCTGCAGTACCTGGCCTCCAAGGGCCTCCTGGCCCCCGTGGCACCGTCCACGCTGGCCAACACGCCCGCACGGTTCAACTCACCCGATGGCAAGTGGGTGGGGGTGACGGCCCGTGTCAGCGTCATGGGGTACAACACGTCGCTGCTGAGCCCGAGCGAGTTGCCGAAATCGGTGATGGAGCTGGCGGACCCACAATGGAAGGGGAAGATCGGCATCGCCGGCTCCGAGACCGACTTCCAACCGATCGTCACGTCCATCGCCCGCGGCGCACGGCGAGGCGGCCGCGCTGCAGTGGCTCGAAGCGGTGAAGGCGAACGCCGGGAGTCACAACTATCCCGACAACGAGACCCTCATTTCGGAGGTCAACCGAGGGCAGGTGGCGCTGGGCGTGATCAACCAGTACTACTGGTACCGTGAAAAAGCCCAGGTCGGCGAGGCGGGACTGCACTCCGCCATCGCCACGTTCGCCCCGGGCGACCCCGGCTACGTGATCGACGTGTCCGGCGCCGGCATCCTGAAGTCGTCGAGCCACCAGGCCGAGGCCCAGCGCTTCCTTGCCTTCCTGACTTCGAAGAAGGGCCAGGAGATCATTGCCCACAGCGAGAGCTACGAGTACCCGATTGCGTCCGGCGTGACGACCGCGCAACCTGAGACGCCGTTCGACCAGCTGCAGCCGAACGGCATCACCATTGCCGAGCTCGGCACCGGCGCCGAGGCGATCAAGCTGCTGCAGGAGGCTCAACTGCTGTGACCGAGGGCACGCCGGCTTCGGGCCGCCGCGGCGGCCGGCGCCGGTTGCCACCCCTGCTCATCGCCGGAGCGGTGCTCGTGTCGTGTGCCGTGCTGCTGCCGCTGGTCTTCCTCATCGTCCAGGCGGCGCAGGTCGGATGGGCTCGAGTTGCACCAGCTGTTGTTCCGGAGCCTCACCGCCACGTTGATCTGGAACTCGGTGTCGTTGGTCGTCGTCGTGACGATCCTGAGCGCCATCGTCGGCACCCTGGCGGCATGGTTCGTGGAGCGGACGGACGTCCCGTGCCGCCGCCTCCTCGCCATTCTCGTGGTGATCCCGCTGGGCATTCCGGACTTCGTCGTCAGCTTCGGCTGGAAGGCCATCTTCCCGTCCATGGCCGGCTTCTGGGCTGCCGTGCTCGTCATGACCCTCGCCGTGTATCCGTTGGTCTTCCTTCCGGTGGCGGCCAGCCTGCGTGGGGCGGACCCGGCCCAGGAGGAGGTGGCGCGCAGCCTCGGGCTCGGCCGGATCAAGACGTTCTGGACCGTGACGGTGGGGCAGGCCCGCCTGGCCATCTTCGGCGGGGCGATCCTGGTCGGGTTGGTCGTGCTGGCCGAGTTCGGCGCCTTCGAGATCCTGGGCTACCAGACGCTGACCACCGAGATCTACAACGAGTTCCAGGTCGGCTTCAACGAGCCGGCCGCCTGCGCCCTTTCGCTGATCCTGGTGCTGCTGGGCGCACTGCTGCTCGCCAGCGAGGACACGGTGCGCGGGCGCGGTCGTGCGGCACGCCTGGGCGCCGGTGCGGCGCGCGGAGCTCCGGCCTCTGCCGCTGGGTCGCCTCCGGCCCGTCGCGTTCGGAGGTCTCGGTCTCCTGGTCGGGCTGGCGCTCGGCGTCCCGGTCGGAGCGATCGTCTTTCTGCTGCTGCAGGGGGGGAGCAGCACGCTGCCCGCCGCGGCATCCCTGCCCGACGCGACGTTGAACACGTTCGGGTACGCCGCCGCGGCGGGTGTCGTCGCCACGCTGGCGGCCGTTCCGATCGCCCTCCTGTCGGTGCGTTTCCCGAGGCGCAAGGTGCTCAGCCTGGAGCGATCGAATCTCGTGGTCCTCGCCGTGCCCGGCCTGGTGATCGCGTTGAGCCTCGCCTATGTGACCGAGCACTTCCTGCAGGGCCGCTTCTACCAGACGAGCCCGTTGCTGGTTGTCGCCTACGCCATCATGTTCTTTCCTCTGGCCGTGGTGTCGGTCCGTGCGGCCGTGGCGCGGGCCCCGGTCGGCCTCGAGGAGGTGGCCGGTTCGCTCGGGGTGAGCCGGCGCTCGGTCGTGTGGCGCGTCACGCTCCCGCTGATGGGGCCGGGCCTGGTCGCCGCCTTCGCGCTGGTGTTCTTGGAGACGGCAACGGAGCTCACCGCCACCCTCGTGCTCCATCCGACGAACGTGCAGACGCTGGCCACCCAGTTCTGGGCCTACGAGTCGAACGTGTCCTACTACCAGGCCGCCCCGTACGCGGCCGTCATGGTGCTCATCGCGGCCGTGCCGGGCTACGTGCTCGGGCGTTGGTTCGACCGGCAACCGGCCCGAATGGGGCGGCCGCCCGGAACAACCCGGACCCGACGGTCGCATTGGCGCAGACCACAATGGCGTCGACGTGAAAGACCTTCGCATCACCGGAGTGGCCAAGGCCTTCGGGCCGCAGCCCGTTCTGCGCGGGGTGGATCTGGCCGTGCCGGCCGGTTCGTTCACCGCCATTCTCGGCTCCTCGGGCAGTGGCAAGACCACGTTGTTGCGGATTGTGGCCGGCTTCGAACGGGCGGACGACGGAGAGATCAGCATCGGGGGCGAGCTGGTCGACGACGCCGCCCGTCGCTTCCTGCCAGCGAACGTCGTCGGATCGGGTACGTCCCCCAGGAGGGCGCGTTGTTCCCGCACCTGAGCGTGGGGCGCAATGTGGCCTTCGGTCTTCCCCGGGGTCCCGAACGCCGCGGCCGGGTCGACGAGCTCCTCGAACTGGTCGGACTGTCCGGGTACCGCCGCCGCTTCCCGCATCAACTCTCGGGCGGACAACAGCAGCGGGTCGCCCTCGCCCGCGCGCTGGCCATCGGTCCCGAGGTCGTGCTCTTGGACGAGCCTTTCTCATCGCTCGACGCGGCCATGCGCTCTTCGGTCCGGGGCGATGTCCACGCCGTCCTGCGTCAGGCCGGCACCACCTCCATATCTGGTCACCCACGATCAGGACGAAGCACTCTCCATGGCCGATCAGGTGGCGGTCCTCCGCCACGGCGTCATTGCGCAGCTCGACACGCCGGCGGCCCTGTACGGCCGGCCCGGCGATGTCGACCTGGCGCAATTCCTGGGGGAGTCGAACGTCCTCGAGGGGGAGGTCCATGGGGGCAGCGCCCGGACCGCGCTTGGGCGACCTCTCCGTGGCCGCCGGAAACGGTTCGCCGTCACAGGGCCGGGCCCAGGTCATGGTCCGTCCAGAGCAGATCAGGCTCGACGAGGCCACGCAACGGAGGGGTCGTGGCGACCGTGCAGAGCTACGAGTACTACGGGCACGATGCCGTCGTGCGGGTGCGCCCCGAAGGAACCGGCCTGCCTGACCTGGTCGTACGGGTCACCGGGGGCGTGCCGCTCGAGCCGGGGCGCCGGGTCGGGGTGTCCGTGCTCGGAGCCGTGGTGGTCTGGCCCCCGGAGTCGGACATTCCTCCCGAATAACGCTCTCGTAACTACTGCTGTGTGGTCCGCCATGCACTACAGTGACGGTTGGAGTGGCAGCGCTGGAGTGGGATTGCAGGGAGGTGGAATGGTCGACGACGCCGTAACCCATGTCGGGGGGTTTCATGGGCCGCAGGTGTGTGGTCTCGTGGGGATCTCGTACCGGCAGCTCGACTACTGGGCCCGTACGGGTCTGCTTCAGCCGTCGGTGGCGACGGCCAAGGGCAGCGGCTCGAGACGGGTCTACGCCTACTCGGACGTGTTGGAGCTCAAGGTGATCAAGCAACTGCTCGACTCCGGGGTCTCCCTGCAGTCGGCGCGGCGGGCTGTGGAATGCCTGCGGGAGGATCTGGGCTCGGACCTGGCGTCGGCCAACCTCGTGCTGACGGGAACCAGCTCGGTGCTGGCCCGCTCCAACGGTGAGGTCGTGGATCTGCTGGCGGGCGGCCAGGGTGTGTTCAACATCGTGCCGCTGGCCGGTGTGGTCGAGGAGTTGGACGCCGACATCGTCAGCCTTGACGCGGCGTCCAAGGACGCGACGGCCAAATCCGGTTCCACTCGAGTACAGGTCGCGCGGGCCTCGGGGGAGTGACCTCGACGGACCCAGCGCGTGTCGGGCGCATCCACCATCCGGCTTGCGTGCCCGCAGGGCAGGTCCGTTTCGCCCATCCATCCGAGCGACTGTTCGCCACGCTCCTCGACCTGTCGGGCGAGCGTTGGCAATACGAGCCGGTCGAGTTCCCGTTGGCGTGGGACGGCAACGGCTCGCCCGTGTCGGGGTTCCGCCCAGACTTCTACCTGCCCCACCGCGGCGTGTTCATCGAACTGACCACAGCCGACCAGCGACTGGTGACCCGTAAGAACCGCAAGGTGCGGCGCATGCGCGAGCTCTATCCCGAGGTACCCATCTCCATCGTGTACCAGCGCGACTTCGCTTCGCTGATTGCGTCCCACGGACTGCTGTCCGGAGCGGCGTAGTCTGGCTGGGTGGATACCGACGACGGCGCCGACACCGTGCTCCGCGTCTCGCCGCTGCACGCATCGCACATTGCACTGGGCGCCAAGATGGTCCCGTTCGGCGGATGGGAGATGCCTCTGGCCTATCCCGCCGGAACGGTGGCCGAGCATCGAGCCTGCCGCACCTCGGCGGTGGCCTTCGACGTCAGCCACCTCGGCACGGTCCGCGTCCTCGGCGGCGACGCCTTCGACCACCTGCAGCACTCGCTGAGCAACGATTTGACCCGGATCGCAGCCGGGCCGGGCGCAGTACACCCACCTGCTCGACGAGGACGGGTTCGTGGTCGACGACATCATCGTCTGGTGGGTCGACGAAGAGCGGTTCGATGTCATGCCGAATGCCTCGAACACCTCGAGTGTCGTCGCCGCCATCGGGGGGAGCGATGTCACCGACGAGCGGGCCCTCATCGCCATCCAGGGCCCCGAGGCGCGTGCCCGCTTGGCGCAGATCTCGCCCGAGGCGGCGACCGTGCATCGGTTCGCGGTCGGGCGCTTCGACTGGGCCGGCGCGACCTGCCTGGTGGCGGGCACCGGTTACACGGGGGAGGAAGGCGTGGAGTGCGCCGTTCCCGCCGAGGTGGCGGTCGACTTCTGGGACGCCGTCCTGGGCCAGGGTGTCGTCCCGGCGGGACTGGGCGCACGCGACACGTTGCGCCTCGAAGCCGGGCTCCCTCTCCACGGCCACGAGCTCGGCCCGGGCATCACCCCGCTGCAGGCCGGCCTGGGCTGGGTGATCGGGTGGGACAAGGGCGATTTCACGGGCCGGGCCGCGCTGGAAGAGGAGCGGGCGAACGGTCCCGCTCGACGCCTCCGCGGGTTCGTGGCGGACGGGCGGCAGCCCCTCCGGGACGGCTCCCTCCTCTGTGAGGGGGTGGAGCAAGTCGGGATCCTGACCAGTGGCAACTTCTCGCCGATGCGGGAACGGGGGATCGGGCTGGGCTTTGTCGACGCCGATGCGCGGCTGCTCGACGGGGACGCCATCACCATCGTCCAGCGCGGCCGGGAGCTCCCGGCCCGGCTGGTGCGCCCGCCTCTGTGGCCCGTTCGCGACGAGAGCGAATAGCTCGCTCGTCCTCGTTGCAACCGGGCCGCCATGGTGGGTCCGGTAGAGTGACGTCCACAACTGAATACGCCGTTTGAACCGGAGCGCCAGAGTCCCCGCAGCGCGCAGTCGAGGGGACGCCGGAGGAGCAACTCTCCCCGAGAAACTCTCAGGCCGACATACCGCTCCGGCGAGGCAACTCTGGAAAGCAGGCGTTCGATGCCTGCACCGAAGGTGGAAGCCGCGCAGCTCGCGGTGAGGCTCTCAGGTCCAGTGACAGAGCGGGGAGGACGTCCGACAGTTCCGCGTGACGCGCGGAACACGTGAGGAGATCCCCGTGAGCGAGCAGCAGGCCGGCAACCAATCCGAGGCCCTCGAACCCTTCGAGGACTTCGTGCGACGCCACGTCGGCCCGTCGCACGAGGAGCAGGAGGGGATGCTCAAGGTCCTCGGCTACGAGTCACTCGACGCGCTGCTCAATGCCGCGGTGCCGGGAAGTGTGCGGAGTCTCGGCACGCTTCGTCTCCCGCCCGCCGTCTCCGAGCAACAAGTGCTCGAGGAGCTCCGCCGGCTCGCCGCCAGCAACACAGTGGCGGAGCCCATGATCGGCCTCGGCTACTCGGGGACCGTCACGCCCGGGGTGGTCCGGCGCAACGTGCTCGAGAGCCCGGCCTGGTACACGGCCTACACGCCGTACCAGCCCGAGATCAGCCAGGGCCGGCTGGAGGCACTCCTGAACTTCCAGACGATGGTGACCGATCTCACGGGGCTCGACACGGCCAACGCCTCACTGCTCGACGAGAGCACCGCCGTGGCCGAGGCCGTCACCCTCATGCGCCGCCGCGCCACGAACGCATCGAATCGGGTCATCGTCGACGCCGACTGCCTGCCCCAGACCATCGCCGTGCTCGCCACGCGGCTCGGGCCGCTGGGCCTCGTCATGGACGTGGTCGACCTGAGCGCCGGGTTGCCGGCCGGCGACTATTTCGGCCTGGTACAGCAGTATCCGGGTTGCTCGGGTGCGCTGCGTGACTTCGAGGCTCTGACGGCGGACGCACATGCCAAGGGAGCGCTCGTGACGGTCGCGGCGGATCTCCTGGCGCTCACGCTGCTCAAGCCGCCGGGGGAGTGGGGGGCTGACGTGGCCGTCGGCTCCACGCAGCGTTTCGGCGTCCCGCTCTGGTACGGCGGGCCCCATGCGGCCTACATGGCCGTCAAGGGTGGCCTCGAGCGCGACCTGCCCGGGCGTCTGGTCGGGCTCTCGATCGACGCCGAGGACCGCCCGGCCTACCGGCTGGCCCTCCAGACGCGGGAGCAGCACATCCGCCGCGAGAAGGCGACCTCCAACATCTGCACGGCGCAGGTCCTGTTGGCGGTCGTCGCCTCCATGTACGCCGTGTACCACGGGGCCGAGGGGCTGCGCGGCATTGCCCGCCGCGTCCATCGCCGCGCCGCCGACCTGGCGGCGGGTTTGGAAGGCGCCGGCCTCAAGCTGGTCCACCGGGAGTTCTTCGACACGGTCGTGGTCGAGGCGCCGGGTGCCGCGGCGTCGATCGTCGCCAAGGCCCGCGACCGTGGCGTGCTCCTGCGACTCGTCGACGAGGACCACGTCGGAATCTCGTGCGGCGAGACGACGACGGCGGCTCATTGCGCCTCGGTGCTCGAGGCCTTCGGGGTGGAGGGTGGGGGAACGGGCGCCGAGACGGCGCTGCCCGCGGCGCTGCTGCGCCGGGGCCCGATTCTGCGCCATCCCGTCTTCTCCGAGCACCACTCCGAGACGGCCATGCTGCGCTACCTGCGCCGCCTCTCCGACCAGGACTTCGCGCTCGACCGGGGCATGATCCCGCTCGGGTCGTGCACCATGAAGCTGAACGCGACGACCGAGATGGAACCGGTCGGCCTGCCGGGGTTCGCAGACGTCCATCCGTTCGCGCCGATGGAGAGCACGCCCGGCTACCTGTCGCTCATCGACGAACTCGAGCAATGGCTGGCCGAGGTGACCGGCTACGCCAAGGTGTCCGTCCAGCCGAACGCGGGAAGCCAGGGAGAGCTGGCCGGTCTCCTGGCCATTGCGGCGTACCACCGATCGCGTGGTGACGAAGAACGCAACGTCTGTCTGATCCCGTCGAGCGCGCACGGGACCAATGCGGCATCCGCGGTCATGGCCGGCATGCGGGTGGTCGTGGTGGGGGCGCTTGGTGACGGCACGGTCGACCTCGAGGACCTGCGCCACAAGTGCGAGGAGCATCACGATCGCTTGGCGGCCATCATGGTCACGTACCCCTCGACGCACGGCGTCTACGAGGAGGGCATCACCGACATGTGCGCGCTGGTCCACCAGCACGGAGGCCAGGTCTATATCGACGGCGCGAACCTCAATGCGCTCCTTGGCCTCGCCGAGCCGGGGAAGTTCGGCGGCGACGTGTCGCACCTGAACCTGCACAAGACATTCTGCATCCCTCACGGAGGAGGCGGCCCGGGAGTGGGGCCGGTGGCCGTCGCCGAGCACCTCGTCCCCTTCTTGCCGTCGCATCCGTTGCATCCGCGCGCGGCACAACGTGAGGGGATCGGTCCCGTCAGCGCGGCGCCCTTCGGCAGCGCGGGCATCTTGGCCATCAGCTGGGCCTACATCCGCATGCTGTCGGGTGAGGGTCTGTCCCACGCGACCAAATCGGCCGTCCTGGCCGCCAACTACGTGGCGGCGCGGCTGGCCCCCTCTTTCCCCATCCTCTACACGGGGAAGCACGGCCTGGTGGCGCACGAGTGCATCCTCGACCTGCGGGGTCTGACCAAGGCGACCGGTGTCACGGTGGACGATGTCGCCAAACGGCTCATCGACTACGGCTTCCACGCGCCCACCGTGAGCTTCCCGGTGGCGGGAACGCTCATGGTGGAGCCGACCGAGAGCGAGGATCTGGCCGAGCTCGACCGTTTCTGCGACGCCATGATCGCCATCCGGGCGGAAATCGAAGAGGTGGCGACAGGTCGCTGGGAAGTGGGGGACAGCCCGTTGCGCGGCGCTCCCCACACTGCCGCGGCGTTGGTGTCGGCGTGGGAGCGGGCCTACGACCGTGCAACAGCGGTCTTCCCGGCGGGCCAGACGGCCGCCAAGTACTGGCCTCCGGTGGCCCGGATCAACCAGGCCTACGGGGATCGCAACCTCATGTGCAATTGCCCACCCCCTGAAGCCTTCGAGGAGTGAGGCGCTAGAACAGCGCCGTGAGCCCGATGCCGGCGGCCGCCGCGGCCAAACAGACGGCGAGCCCGCCCACGGTGTAGATGGCCGCGTAGCCACGTTGGCCCGTGTGCAGCAGGTGCACGGTTTCCCAACTGGCCGTGGACCAGGTCGTGTACCCGCCGCAGAGCCCGACCCCGATGACGGCGAGCAGATGCGACCCCAGGCCGTGGTAGAGCGACAGCCCGGTCAGGATGCCCAGGAGCAGAGAGCCCGACGCGTTGACCAGCATCGTCCCGACCGGGAGCGGATCGTTGCGACGGAGGCCGACATGATGGATCAACAGGGCGCGGAGGACCGCGCCCGCACCGCCGGCGAGCGCGACGATCAGGGCCAGGCCGAGAGTGGGGGAGGAGCTCACGCCGGCACCATCCTCCGACCGAGGGCCGTGCCGACGACGACGAGCGCCAGCCCCCCGACCACGGTCGCGACGAGGTAGGTGACGAAGTCGGCAATGGCGCCGTCCTTGGCCAACAACGTGGCCTCGACGGCCAAGGTGGAGTACGTCGTCCACCCTCCGAGAAACCCGACGATGAGCAGGGGGCGAGCCAGGGGAGCACGGGGCGTGACGAACTCAGTGAGCGGCACGAGCAGGCCGATGGCGAACGAGCCCGACAAGTTGATCAGCAACGTCACCCATGGGAAGTGGCCCGGTCGCGATCGGGTGGCGGGCGTCGAGCTCGTAGCGGGCGACGGTGCCGACGGCGCCGCCCACGAAGATGGCCACCAAGGTGGCGAGGGACAGCCCGAGGCGCGGCACGAAGAGCTGGTCGAGGTCGTCCCCACTTCGTGGAGTGGGTCCGTGCGGATGCTGATCGTCGTCCATGGCCGGGCCTCCAGTGCCGCCGCTCAGGAGCCATCAGCCATGTCGGTGTCGGCGGTTCAGGGCGGGCGCCCCCCGGCGGGACCCATCGCCGGTCGTCGAAGCAGATCGTAGCCACCGCCGCTGCCGGCGATGGTCATGGACTCAGGCCGGGCGTGGCCCAGGTGCGCGACGGAATTCGAATGGCTCACTGTCACGCCCGGCCACGACGTACCAGCATTGCCCTGTCGACTCGGCGTCGAGTATGCGCTGGAACGCCGCCACGACGTCCGCCACCTCAATGATGGGGAAGCCCATGTCGAGCAGCGTCTGCTCGGACCCTTTGATGATGTTGGTGTACGCGAAGGATGGGCACAGCGCGTGGATGCGGATCCCATCGGGCTCGTACACCTGGCCCAGCGAGCGGGCCAAGCCGACGACGGCATGCTTGTTGGCCGCGTAAATGGGGTCGAACGGTGTGGCGACCAGGCCGGCCATCGACGCGGTGGCCACGATGGTGCCTCCGCCGCTGGCGATGATGGCGGGACGGGCCGCTGCAATGCCGTAGACCACGCCGTCGAGGTTGATGGCCATCGACCGCCGGTAGGCCTCCGGGTCGAAATCGTCACCCATGCCGCACCAGGAGGTGACGCCGGCGTTGAGATGTGCGATATGAAGCCCGCCGAACGACTCAACGGCCAGCGCCACCGCCGCAACGCTGGCTGCGGGGTCGGTGACGTCGGTCTGTATGAAGCGAGCCCCGAGCTCGTCAGCGAGCGACTTGCCTCGGGCGACGTCAATATCGGCAATGACGACATGGGCGCCCCGGTCCGCCAGGTGCCGGGCGACGCCCTCACCGATGCCGTTGCTGCCTCCCGTGATGAGAGCGACCTTGCCGTCGATGTCGAATGCCATACATCGGATCGTAGGGGACTCGGCTCCGCTCAGCCGAGAGGGGAGGGGAGTGGCTGCGCGTGGACGATGCTGAGGTGCTGAATGGGCCGGGTCATGGCGACGTAGAGGAGCCGCAGGCCTCGGAGGTCGTCGCCCGCGATGGCTGCCGGCTCGACCACGACGACGGCGTCGAACTCGAGGCCCTTGGAGGCCGGCGCCGGGACGATGGTGATCGGCATCGTCATGGCATCGCGCTCGAGCAGGCCGACCTGGGTCTTTCGCCGAGCGGCCCGGGTGACCTCGGGCACGAGATCCTCGGGCACGACGACCGCCACCAGTGCGTGCTCCTCCGCCAGCAGCTGTCGCCTCCTCCAATGCCGCGGCTGCCAACTCGTTCTCCCGAACCAGGCGGACGGTGGGATCGGTACGACCGAGCCGGATCGATGAGGTCGGCTCTATCCCCGGGGCAGCCACGGGCAGCAACCGGGAGGCGAAGTCCAGCACGCGACCTGGCGCGCGGTAACCGAGTGTCAGCTCGTCGTGATGGTGGGGGGCCGAGTCGGGCAGATGGCTCCTGACTTCGTCCCAGTCCGCGTAGGTCCACGGCCCCGTCGCCTGCGCCAGGTCACCGAGGATCGTCACAGAGCCCGATGGCGCGCGGCGGGCGATCATGCGGAACTGCATCGGGGTGAGGTCCTGGGCCTCGTCCACCACGATGTGCCCGTACGAACGAGTCCGGCCACCGGTGAGGAACGCCGCCTCGTCGAGAAGCGCGAGGTCGTCGGCGCTCCAGGCCGTTGAGGAGACAGTCGAGCCTCGGCTGCGCAGGAGAAGGCGCCATTCCTCGGTGGAGAACAGTCCAGGGGCGAAGCGCTCCAACTGTTCGCGGGACGACAGGAGGTCGCGCACCAGGGTCGTGGGCGAGACGGAGGGCCACAGCGTGTCGAGCAGCGCCGAGAACTCCTCGGAAGCCGTGAGTTCGCCCTCGAACCAGGCTTCGTCGGCTCCGAGCCGCCCGGAGGAGCGGAACACGCTGCGCGCCTCGCTGACCAGACGCGACCGCAGTGCCAGGCGCCCCGATTTGTACGGAGCGGGCCGAGCGACGATGGAGGCCACAAGGTCGTTGACCCGTTCGCGTTCGAGCGTGGCTCGAGCGAAGCGCACCCGCAGGCTGACGTCGTTGTCCAAGGGCCGGCGTCTCCCGGCCAAGGCGCGCTGCAGGAGCTCGCCCATACGCGGGTCGCCTTTTATCTGACGTACCGCCATCGGCTCCTCGGCGCGCACCTTCGCCTTGGGTGCGATGTCGCCGATGGTCGTCTGCACGACAGCCTCTTCGCCCAGCGCGGGCAGCACCTGCGCGATGTAGCGCAGAAACGCTCGGCTCGGGCCGAGGACCAGCACGCCCTCCCGACTGAGCGCCGGGTGGTTGTAGAGCAGGAAGGCGGCCCGGTGGAGTCCGACCGCCGTCTTTCCCGTGCCCGGCCCGCCCTGCACGGTCAGAAGTTGGGCGAGGGGCGCCCGGATGATCTCGTCCTGCTCGGCCTGAATGGTGGCGACAATGTCGAGCATCTCGCCCGTGCGGGCGCGCTCGAGCTCCGCCAGGAGGGCATCCCCGCCGCGGAGCCGGGTGGTGGCGGCATCGCTGCCCGCATCGCCGAAGAGGTCATCGGCCACCGCCATGACGGCACCGCGGTCGACCATGATCTGCCGCCGACGGGCCAATCCCAGGGCGTCCTTGGCGCTGGCCCGGTAGAAGGGAACGGAGACCGGGGCCCGCCAGTCGATGACGACAGGGTCCGAGCGGAGGTCCTCGACGTGACGGCGGCCGATGCGCCACGTCGGGCCGTCCTCCTCGTCGATGCGCCCGAAGAGCAGGGGTCGTGGACTGTCGGCCAGAAGCGACACCCGGCGGGAGAGAGCGGCCACGTAGTCGAGGTCCGGATTCCCGGCAGCAACGAGGTCCGCCAGCAGCTTCTCGGCTCGTTGACGCATCGCTCCCAACGACTCGAGAGCGTGATCGAGGGCTGCCTGTTCGGCTGCAATCTCGGGATCGGGCGGGGGAGTGGCGGCACTCATGAGGCCTGGGACTCCCCCAAACCACGCGCAAAAGCGCCCGCGCAAAAGTCCCCGGACATTCCGGGGACAGTACTCGCATTTAGACCTCTGAAACAACACCCTCAGCTGGGTTTTCGCCTTCTCGTCCGCCTGGACTTTGAACCTTTAACCGAGGGGCCTTACTGCCGGTCACTTTACCCAATTCGAGCGCCCGAATCAATCCCTTTTCCGGATTTGTCTGACCGGGAAGCCGAGCGTGACGACTGTCCGCCGCACCGGGCCAGGAGGCCGAGGTCCCCCAGGGGCCCCCAGGAGGCCGTCGAAAGGCCGGGCCTGGTCCGGAGGGCCATGGATCTGTCGCCTTGCTGGCCTCGGTGGCCAGATGCCGCTGACCGCGACACCCGACACCGGACATCCGTCAACGTCCCGCAGATCCAGCGAGCCGGCTCCATGCATCGACCCAAGGCGTCGCGCGTTCCCGCTGCGCACTCCGGAGGGCGTCGATCCGCCGGTTCCTCGTTGCCGCGGGCGGCGGTACCGGAGGAGGGGCACTGCGCCGGGTCCGGCGGTTGGCACCCTCCTGGAATTCAGTATGACTTAACATAATGAACATTATCGGCGGTACCCCAGGAACGGCCGGAAGGGGTTCAGTGCGTTGAGCTGGGAGAACCCCTCTCGTCAGTCTGCGGGCGGTTGGGGCTCGAAGAGGAACTGCATGGCGTCGCGCATGGACGCGTCGACGAGTTCCATGCGGATCCCGAGTTCGTTGTCCCGGTGGTACGCGAAGGACGCCGGTGCGTCGCCGCCGGCCCGGCCGCACAGCTGCAACGGGCAGCCGGCTGCGCTGAAGGCGTCGCTCTGTGCGGGCATCGAGTCACTCCAGAATCCGATGTGATGCAGGTTGCTGGACTCGTTGCGGACCCAGACGGATCCGGGGACCTCCAGAATGAGCTCCAGGCAGGGTGTCCCCGTGGAGTACCGCATGGTCGTGGGGAGGACGACGTCGTGGCCGGCCTCGTCGCGGTACTCGACGGCGTCGAGGCTCATGACCGGGCCCCAACTGATGCCCAGGAGGTCGCTCAATTTGGCGCTGGCGGCGTCCATATCCGTGACGACGATGCCGACGTGGTAGTGGTCCATGGTCCGTCAGGGCTCCCAACGCGCGAATTGGTCGCGCAGCCATCCGTTCTCCCAGAAGCTGATGTTCCCGCCGTGCTCGAGCAGGTACCGGTGGGCGGCGGCCAGGAGTGCTTGGGCCCGGGCCGAGCCGGGTTCGGCCGCCACGGCGGCCTCGCCGAGGCGGATGGCCAGAGGGGCCTCGCCGCGGGCCAGCGCCGCCTCGGCCCGGTCCAGGACGGCCTCCGTGCCGGCCGCCTCGGTCAGCTCGGCCAGGGCGCGACCGGTGCTGTCGGGGTAGAGCTCGGTGGTCGACTGGAGCCGGAACCAGCCGACGTAGCTCTCCCAGAGGGTGCGCACGGCCCAGGAGACCTTGCCGTAGCCCTGGCCCACACGGAGTTCGGGGGGCAACGCGATCTCCTCCATGAGGGTCCAGACGTCGACGCCGGCGTTGAAGCCGTCGAGGGCCTTCTGGTGCACGTAGTCCACGGCGTCGTGGAGTCGGGCCAGGCTGGCGTCGATCAGCTCCTCGCCGACGATCGGGTCGTGCCGTCCGGTGATGAGGACAGCGGGCCGCAGGGAGCGCAGTGTGCGCACGCTTTCGAGGTAGGGCTCGACGAAGCGGTAGCGGTCCCCCCGCAGGGTGTTGAGGTTCGGGAAGTGCGGGAAGAGGGGTCCGAGCAGATTGCTGATCAATGCGGTCCGACGCTCGGGCAGCCAGACGATCGCGCTGTCGATCGTCTCCCCCACGGCTGCATGCAATTCGAGGCGCAGGCCGTCGGCGTCTATCTCGTAGAGCCGGTCGAAGGTGATGTCGGGCACGGGCTCGGACTGGCGCATGGGGACGCCGGGGTTCTCGGCGGCAATACGGCGGGCATCGGTCCCGAGCGTGTCGAACCAGATGCCGGCGGTCCGCATGCGCAGCATCCGGATCCGGGCGTCGTCGGCCTGGCAGAGCTGATTGTTCCGCTGGGCCACATAGGCGGTGGCCTCCTCCTTGAAGAGGTCCACCCCGCCGACGTGGTCCACGTGGGCCTGGGTGGTGATGATGTAGTGGGTGGGGCCGGGCCGGACGGCATCGAAGACCCGCTTGTGGTGTGGCGCCTCGAACCCCATGCCGGTGTTGACGATGACCGCGCCCGTTCTCCGTCAACAACAGGTAGGAGGCGGTGCATCCGCCCGAGCGGTAGATGCCGTCGGCGACCGCGTGCGCAGGGTCGTCGTAGACCGGCTGCATCAGCTCCCGGCCGGGTCGGGTGTCGATGAGGTCGTCCACCTGCTCCTCAATGCGCATCAGACCTCCATCCGGACCGGGAAGCGGTCGAGGTAGGCGCCGAAACGCGCCCGGACCTCTTCGGGCGTGACGGCGAAGTCACGGCGGAGGTCGTAGGCGACCCTCCCCTCCCTCCCCCGGGGGTGGGCGGCCTGATACTCCGCAATATCGGCCCGCGACTGCTGGGTGAGTGCGATGCCGGCGCAGTCGTACACGCGTTCGAGGGTCCCGAGCTCGTCGGCCATGTACTCGTCGAAGAAGACATCCACGGTGCGATCTTCCGCCAGCAGGTGCCGGTCGCGCAACGAGGTGTCGAGCAACGTGCCGATGCGCTCGGTCCAGTAGTCGCGGTACCACTCGGGTCGCGTCGTGCGGTAGGCGGTCCGCGCGCCGTAGCAGGCCATGGTGATGGTGGACTGGACGACGGCCACCGGGTCGCGATGGGTCACCACGACGGTGGCGTCGGGAAAGGTGCGCAGGAGCGGCCCGAGTTGTTCCAGGTGTTGCGGCGATTTCAGCACCCAGCGCTCCTTGGGGCGGAACCACTGCAGAATCTGGAGCACCGACTTCATGTAGGCGTAGTGGGGTGTCTGGTCCTGGGCCAGGTAGTGGTCGCGCCAGCGCGGCGCCCGGGCCACCCACTCGAGCGTGTAGCTCGAGAAGTCGGGCATCTGCAGCTCAATCTCCTCGTGCACATGGTCGGGCTCCATCGGGTGCATGGCCGCCACCAGCGGTGCTGCGGCCTGCATGGCCTCCCAGGTCCCCTGGCAACGGGTCCAGCGCGGGTCGACCCCGTCCACCTCGGAGGGCTCGTCGGGGTTCGGCACGGGCTCGTAGGACTCCCACAAGGGCATGGAACGGAAGCGGGTGTCGGCGGCCAGGAGGTTCACGAGGTGGGTCGTCCCCGAACGCGGCAGCCCGACCACAATGACCGGCCGCGCAATGGGGATCTCGAGGATCTCGGGATGCCGCGTCAGCAGGTCGTGAATGCGGAGGCGGTTGGCGGCGGCTCGGACGCAGTCCCCGAACATCATGAGCCGGCCGATGCCGGTGCGCTCCTCGTCGGCGTCCATCTCGGCCAGTTGCACCCCGAGGCGCACCGTGAAGTCCTCGTCACCGAAGTCGTCCAGGCCCGTCCGTCTCTGCGCGGCGTCGCACACGGCGTCGACCGTGAGCACCGTCGTCTTCGACTCCCCGTAGTCGATGGCCATCCGCTGGACGTCGTTGAGCACGGGGGCAGCCAGGTCGTCAATGGCAATCACGTCGCCCATCAGGTCTCCTTCAATGAGCGAGGTAGCCGCCGTCGACAGCCAGGGTGCTGCCCGTGATGAAGGCGGCGGCCTCGCTCGAGAGGAAGAGGACCGCCGCCGCCACCTCGGCGGGCGTGCCCATGCGGGGCAGGATGGCCCGGGCCAGCTCGCCCTCCAACAGCTCGGGGAAGGCGTGCATCGGCGCAGTCATCGGGGTGTCGATCAGCCCGGGGGCGACCGCGTTCACCCGGATGCCGTCGCCGGCCCAGTAGGCGGCCAGGTTGCGGGTCAGCGTGAGCAGGGCCGCCTTCGCGGCGGCATAGCCGGGCACGATGGTGGTCGAACGGAACGCCGTCATGGACACGAGGTTGACGACGCTGGCGCCTCCCGCCATGGTGCTCGCACCCAGCGCCGCCCGCAGGCCCATGGTCAGGCGCATGGCACCTTCCACGTTGAGGTCGAGCGCGGCGGCGAAACCGTCGGGGTCCCACTCGTCGCGGCCGTCGGGGAAGTTGGCCCCGGCGTTGTTGACCAGGACGTCGAGCCGGTCGAACTCCGCCGCCAGAGCCTCCACGGCCGCGTGGTCGCGCACCTCGAGCGGCCGGTAGGAGAAGGAGGACAGGTCGCGGTCGTAGTGGCCGGCGTCCGGCCGCGTGCCGGTGATCGGTCACGTCGGCGCCGGAACCGGCGAAGGCCGTGGCGATGGCGTGCCCGATGCCGCTCGTCCCGCCGGTCACCAGGACCGAGGTGCCGTCGAACTCGAATCGAAGCTGGTTGGTCATTCGTCGCCTCCGAAGGTGATCATGACCTTTCCACAGTCCTTCGAGCCCTCCAGGAGCGCCAGGCCTTCGTCGAATTGCTCGAGCGGAAGGGTGTGGGTGATCAGGTCCGACAGGTCCCGGCGGGCCAGGAGCTCAATGGCGTCTTCGAACCGGTCCGGGTACTCGAACGATCCCCTGATGGTGAACTGCTTCATCAGGATCTGGACGAAGTTCGTCGGGACCGGCGCGTAGTGCAGCGCCACGAGCGACATGCGTCCGCCGTAGCGGCCATGTTCGATGATCTCGCTCGAGCATCCGGTCGGATCCGGAAGCCTCAATGAAGACGTCGGTGGCCGGCGTCGGGCCGAACATGAACGGGGCCGTGCCATGGAGCGCGTGCCAGCTCGTCCCACAGGTCGGTCTCGAGTGGGTTCACCAGCGTGGGCGGCGCCGAACTGCTGCGCCAGCTCGAGGCGACGGCGGCTGCGTGTCGATCGCCACCACGTCGCGGACGCCCCGGTCGGCCAGCGTGGCGATGGCCAGGAGCCCGATCGGGCCGCATCCGACGACGGCCACCCGGTCCCCCGGTTCCACCTCGCCCTGGTTCACCGCCTGCATGCCGACGGCGGCCGGTTCGGTCAGCGCGGCGACTCGCAGGCCCATGTCGCCGGGGACCGGGAACAGCCGCCGGCCCTTGGCCGCCTCGCGGACGAGCAGGAGCGGCGTGAGCCCGCCTTCGGTCGGCGCCACTGCCCAGCCGGCCCAGCTCCTCGTCGGCCGGATGGACGATGACCCGGTCACCGGGCGCGACGCCCGCCACCTCGTGCCGACCCACGTCGACCACGCCGGCCATCTCGTGCCCGAGCGGCATCGGCCGGCCGGTGATGCCGCCCATGTGCACGAAGGAGATGTCGCTGCCGCAGATGCCACAGGCGGCCATCCGCACGACGGCGTCGCGGGGCCCGGGTGACGTGGTCGGGACGTCGTCGAGACGAACGTCGTGGGGGCCGTGGACCCGGATCTGCTTCACCGGCCCGCCCCGGCCTTCGATTGGTCGCACACTCCCCTCCCCCACCGCTGCGGCAGTATGCCGTGCCGGCGCTCGCTGCGTCGGCCCGACCGAGCGGCGTTCCCTCGGGGCGCCGGGGTGTGCGAGCCCCGCCCGCCCCGAAGGTGCCGCTGCAGCTGCCCGACCGGGTGGGGAGGGTGGGGGCTGTCGCACTCCATCGGACCGCTGTCTGGTCCCCAGACTGGCGGACCGGTTATGGAGTGCGTTCGGTGCGGCTGTGCGGACTCTGTAGAGTCCCGGCACGGGCCCGCAGCGCTCTGAACAGGGAATTTAGGAGGGTTTCAGGAGAACCCCAAGCGGGCTCACAGCTGAGGTTCGGCTCATTGTGAAATCGCTGGTCTGAACTGGCGCATGGCCAAAACGGGAGCAGATCGAGGCGCCGGAGAGCCCAGTGGATCTCACCGAGGAGTTGCCGCTCGATGACGAGAACGTCCTGCCTCCCGAGCCGCCTTCCGTGTGGCGGCGCTACCGATGGCCGATCGTCGGCGCCGCCGTCGTCGTCATCGCGGCGGCCATCGCGCTGCCGCTCTGGCTGACGTCGGGCTCGTCGACGGCGGCGGGCTGTCGATCACGACCGTGACCGTGCCCGTCACGACGGGCACCATTCAACAGACGGTGACCAGCTCGGGCACGATCGAGCCGGCCAGCCAGGCCAACCTCAACTTCGCCGTCTCGGGCACCGTCACCGGCGGTTGACGTCAAGGCCGGACAGACCGTCACGGCCGGTCAGGTGCTGGCCACGGTCGACACCACCGCCCTCACCGAGGAGCTCAACGCGGCCCAGGCCCAGCTCACCGCGGCCCAGGACCGGCTGGCCAGCGACGAGGCGTCGAGTGCCTCGACGAGCCAGATCGACTCGGACGAGGCGTCGGTGACCTCGGCCGAATCCTCGCTCTCGACCGCGCAGACCAATCTGAACGACGCGTCCTTGACCTCGACGATCTGCGGGCACGGTGGCCTCGGTCGACCTGACCGTCGGCCAGCAGGTCACCGGGACGGGCTCGGTGGCGCCGGATCAGCGGGCAACGGCGAGCGGCTGGCACCGGCGTCGAGCGGCTGCCAGCGCGACAGCGGCGCCAGCGGCTCGGCTCGACCGGCTCAGTCCTCTGGCCAGATCGTGGTCATCGGCACGGACTCCTACATCGTCAACACGACGGTCGACGACACCCAGATCGGCCAGATCGCCGACGGCGACCAGGTCGACATCACCCCGAGCCGGCGTCGTCCACGCCGGTCTACGGCACGGTCGGCTCCATCAGCCTCATCGGCAGCCAGTCAGCTCCGACGTGACGACGTTCCCCGTGGTGATCGACGTGACCGGGAACCCGTCCGGCCTCTACGCCGGCGCGAGCGCCGACGTCAGCATCATCGTCAAGCAGCTCAACAACGTGACCGAGGTGCCCGACGGCAGCAATCTCGTACAGCACCGAGCGGCCAGGCCACCGTGACCGAGGTCGTCAACGGGAGCCACGTCGTCAAGGACGTGACTGTCGGCGCCGCGGAGAACGGCGAGACGCAGATCATGAGCGGCGTGCAGCGCCGGGGACAAGGTCCTCGAGCGAGCAGGTCACCTTCAAGGCGCCGGGCGGCGGCGGCGGCGGCCTCTTCGCGGTGGCACCGGGCGCGAGCCGGCGGCTCTCGGCGGCGGCGGCGGCGGGGCGTTTCGGCCGGCGGTGGCGGAGGCGGCTTCCCGGCGGCGGGTCCGGCGGCGGGGGCCGGCGGATGACGTACTGACCCCCTCGGCACTCCCCCGGTCGGAGGCCCGAGGACACAGTGATCGAGCTGGAGCGGGTGACCAAGGTCTACCGCACCGGCACCGATCTCGGTCGCCGCGCTCCGCGGCGTGAGCCTCACCATCGAACGAGGGCGAGTACGTCGCCATCATCGGGCCCTCGGGCTCGGGCAAGTCGACCCTCATGCACATCCTCGGCTGTCTCGACGTCCCGAGCTCCGGCGGGTACCACCTGGCCGGCGAGGACGTGAGCCACATGAGCGAGACCGCGCTGGCCGAGGTGCGCAACCGGCGCATCGGCTTCGTCTTCCAGCAGTTCAACCTGCTCGCCTCCATGACGGCCTGGCAGAACGTCGAGCTCCCGCTCGTCTACGCCGGCGTGCCCGCGGTCGAGCGCAAGGAGCGGGCCATGGAGGCGCTGGGCCGGGTCGGCCTGGCGGGCCGCGTCAACCACCGGCCGGGCGAGCTGTCCGGCGGCCAGCAGCAACGCGTCGCGGTGGCCCGAGCCCTCGTCACCGAGCCGGACCTGATCCTGGCGGACGAGCCCACCGGCAACCTCGACTCGAAGTCAGCCGCCGACGTCATGCGCCTCATGGGCGAGCTGCACGAGGCCGGGCGCACCCTGGTTCTCATCACCCACGACGTCGAGGTGGCCTCGGCGGCCGGTCGCGTCGTCGGCATCCGCGACGGACTGCTGTCCGGAGCACGACGAGCGCTACCTGGAGAGCCAGAGCATCCGATGAGCTGGCTCGAGACGCTCCGCACCGGCGTCAACGGCGTGCGCAGCCACCGGCTGCGCTCCTTCCTGACCGTGCTCGGCATCCTGATCGGCATCGCCGGCGTCATCATTGCGGTCGGCCTGGGCGAGGGTGCGTCGAGCCAGGTGACCTCGGAGATCAACTCGCTGGGCTCCAACGTGCTCACCGATCACCCCGGGGAGCTCGACCTCGAGCATCGGGCATCCGAGAGGCCCTCGGCTCGGCGTCGACGCTGACCATGGCCGACGTCGACGCGCTGTCCTCCCCCGTCGACGCGCCCGACATCAAGGCGGTGGCGCCGGCATCACCTCGGCAGTCGGAGGTCCTGACGGCCGGGAGCGAGACCGCGACGACGACCGTGCAGGGTACGACGCCGTCGTGGCTGACGCGTGCGGGGCCGCACGCGTCGCCGAGGGTCGCTTCGTCGACAACCAGGACGTCAAGGATCACACCGCCGTCGGCGTCCTCGGTGCGACCACCGCATCGGAGCTCTTCAGCCGGGGGATCCGGTGGGCCAGACCGTCGACGTCAACGGCGTGCCGGTGACGATCGTCGGCGTGCTCACCTCGACCGGGTCTTCGAGCTCGTCCGTCGAGCACGTCGGACCCCGACGACACGCTGATCATCCCCATCACCACGGGCGCCGAGCGCATCTTCGGCGGCACCTCACGCAACTCGGTGAGCTCCATCGCCGTGCAGGCCCGGTCGTCGGCCGACCTGACGGGCGCCTACCAGGAGGCGGACCACCTGCTCTTGCAGCTGCACGGCATCACGAATCCGACCGACGCCGACTTCACCATCACCTCGGAGGCCTCGCTCATCGCCGCGAACACCTCGGTCGACCACACGCTCACCATCCTGCTCGGCGGGATCGCGGCCATCTCGCTCATCGTCGGTGGGATCGGCGTCATGAACATCATGTTGGTCTCGGTCACCGAGCGGATCCGGGAAATCGGGCTGCGCAAGGCGCTCGGCGCGACGCCGCGGGTCATCCGGCGCCAGTTCCTCGTCGAGGCATCCGTCCTCGGTCTCATCGGCGGCATGCTGGGCGTGCGTCGGCGGGCTCCTCGGCGTGGTCTACCTCCCCGGCCTGATCGGTGACCCCATCTCGACCAGCCCCACGGCGGCGGTGGGCGCGCTGGCCATCGCGCTGGCAATCGGCGTCCTCTTCGGCGTCTACCCGGCCAGCCGGGCCGCCACCCTCGCCCCGATCGACGCACTGCGGAACGAGTAGATCCGAGGTCTCGATGACATCAGAGCACGCACACCACTGCAGACGACACAAGCACAGAGAAAGAGGAACCATCGACGATGCAGACACCGACCAGCCGTACGCACCAGTCGCCGGCGCTGGGCACGACATCCTGGCGGCACGGGCGCCGACTGCGCTGCCTGGCGGCCGTCGTGGCGGCCGCCGGCGGCGGGCGCCGCCACCACCTCGAACCGACGACCCGATCGGCGCCACCGGGCAGCGTGGCCGCTCTGAGCGCATCGAGCATGGAAGTGCAGAACGCGAGCAGCGGCCAGACCACGGTGAGCTGGACGCCGACCACGCACGTTCTCCAAGAGCGGTGACCGAGGCGGTCAGCTCGCTCGCCGTGGGCGACTGCGTCACGGCGACGGGGACGGCGTCGAAGAAGTCCAAGACCACCATCGCGGCGCGCACGCATCACCGTTGGCGACGCCGACCGGGTCGTGCGGCGGCCTGTGGCGGCGCCGGTCGGGTCGGCAGCGGCACCGGCGCGGCAGGCGGCTGCCCGCCGGCGGCGGGTTCGGGCGGTTTCGCGTTCCGGGAGGCGGAGGCTGTCCGCGGCGGCGGCTCGAGGGCGGGTCGCGGCCGAGCTTCCCGGGCGGCGGGTCCGGCTCGAGCAACTTCCGCAAGCAGTTCGCCAACCTGGCCATCGCCTCGGGCAAGGTGACGGCCGTCAACGGATCGACGATCACGGTGTCGGGCATCACGCTCGAACCCGGGACGAGCTTCACGCGCCGCACGACCAAGTCGAGCGTCGAAGACCAAGAAGCCCGCACGCCCAAGCCCAAGACCGAGACGCTCAAGGTCACGACGTCGAGCTCGACACCCGTGAGCGCGACCCAGATCGGCCACGTCGAGCGCCCTGGCTGTCGGTGACTGCGTCAGCGCGTTCGGCCCGGCCGCGACCAACGGCGTCGGTGACGGCCACCACCGTTCGGATCACCTCGACCGGCGGCGGAGCTGCACCAGCGGCTTCGGCGGCGGCGGCGGCGGCTTCGGCGGTGGCCCGGCGGCTGGTGGCTTCGGCGGTGGCCGGGGGTGGCGGTGCCTAGAGCCGGCTCAGTTCAGGCTGGGGCCGCGCCGGCCACCGGCGCGCCGTCCTGATCGGCGCGGTCGTCGCCGTCGTCGTGATCGGCGGCGGCGTGGCCGCCTGGGCCGAGGTCAGCGGCGGCAGCGCCGGGCTACCGCATGGCCACGCGTGACCCGGGCCGACATCGGGACGACGCTGACGGTGGTGGGCAACGTCGAGCCGGTGAGCGATGCCGCCGCCTCCTTCCAGGTCGGTGGGCAGGTCGCCTCGGTCGACGGTCACGCCCGGTCAGACCGGTCACGGCGGGACAGACGCTCGGCACGCTGGACACGACCGCGCTTGAGCGAGACGGTGTCCTCCGACGAGTCGACCGTCAGATGCCGACGAGGCCAAGCTGGTCGAGGACGAGGCGAACCAGTCGAGCGCCGGCCTCGTCGAGCTCGCCGCGCAGCACGTCGAACACCGGAGCCGCAGACCTCGACGTCGGGGCACCACCACGACGACGACGTCGCCCTCACACGCGGGCACCGGGCGGCACGGCGGTCAGAACGCCACCGTCACTGCGGACCAGAACACCCTGACCCAGGACGAGGCGACGTTGTCGACCGACCAGCAGAAGGAAGCGGCCGACCTGGCCCAGGCCCAGACCGACTGCACCAGCGCCAACACGAGCACACCGACGGGCCAGGCCACCTGCGAGACCGCGCTCCAGACCGTCTCGGCCGACGAGCAGGAGGTCTCGAAGGACCAGACGACCGTGTCGAAGGACGAGACGGCGCTGGGTCAGGCGCTCGCGGCCGAGTCGTCAGGCGGCTCGGCACAGTGCCGGCGACGACGCACCGGCTCGACTCCGACCCAGTGGCGCACGCGACGCCCGTCGAGCGACGGCGCAGCTTCACCGGGAACACCGGCACGGGCGACAGCGCCGGCACGGGCGGCACGGGACCGGCGCCGCCGGTCGGCAGCTCCAGCACCGGGGTCGGCACGTAGCGGTCGCCGAACACCGACACGCCCGAGCAGATCGCGTCGGACCAGGCCGCCATCGACACCGCGCAGGCCAAGCTGACCGAGGCCCAGCAGTCGCTGAACGAGGCGACGCTGACCAGCCCGATCAACGGCACGGTGGTGTCCGTGGGCATCAGCGTCGGCGACACGGTGAGCGCCGGTTCGAGCACCGAGATCATCACGATCATCGGGACCAATTCCTACGAGGTCGAGGCCACGCTCGACAGCTCGCAGATCCCGTCGGTCAAGGTCGGTCAGAGCGCCACCGTCGAGGTGGACGGCGTCAACGGCACCATCGACGGCACCGTGTCGCAGGTCGGCCCCGTGCAATCGAGCGACGGGGGCTACAGCTACCCGGTCGTGGTCGGCGCTGCCCGCGTCCGGCGACCGCGCATGTTCACCGGGTCGACGGCCAATGTCGACCATCACGACGGGATCGGTGTCCAACGTGGTCGCCGTGCCCACCTCTGCCGTGCAGACGCACGGGCACGCGCTCCTACGTGCTCGAGACTCGACAAGGGTGAGCTGACCCGCAAGGTCATCAAGGTCGGGATGGTGGGCGACGATCTACACGCAGGTCGCTCTCGGGGCTGAGCCCCGGGCAGAGCGTCGTCCTGGCCGACTACGCCGAGGCGGTGCCCTCGTCGAACACCGAACGACCAACGCTCTGGGCGGCTCGGTGGCCCGGCGGCGGTCGGCGGCTTCGGTGGTGGCGGCTTCGGTCGGCGGCGGCGGAACGCTTCCGCGAGCGCATCGGCGGCGCCGGGGCGCCGGCGGCGGCGGGTTCACCGTCGGCGGCTGAGGCCGCTCGGACGGCCGACCACGCCGCGTACGACCCGGCACTGAGCGGTACGGTGGCCACGTGGCCCCGATCCGCCTCGATCAGGTGAACCTGGTCGTGCGCGACGTCGAGGCCAGCCGCGCCTTCTACTCCCGGCTCGGCCTGCGACTTCGGTGACCCGGCCGACCCGGTCTGGGACGCCCATCACGTCTCGGCCCGCCACGGCGACACGCACGCCGCTCGACGTCGACCTCGACAGCACGAGCTTCGCGGCCAAGTGGGATCAGCGGCTGGCCCGGCGGCACCGGGGTCGTCCTCGGCTTCAAGGTGGAGACGCGCGACGAGGTCGACGCCCTGGTGGCCGCCCTGGCGGCCGACGGCGTGGCGGTGCAGCAGGAGCCCTTCGACGCCTTCTGGGGCGCCCGCTACGCCGTCGTCAGCGACCCCGACGGCAACGGCGTCGGCATCATGAGCCCGATCGACCCCGACCAGCGCCAGCGAGGCGCCGTCCCCCGACATGAGCGCCGCTCCCGACGAGGCGATCGACGTGGTGATCGAGATCCCCACCGGGAGCCGCAACAAGTACGAGTACGACCACGAGCAGCACGTGATCCGGCTGGACCGCCGCCTCTTCACCGCCACCACCTATCCGGCGGACTACGGCTTCGTCCCCGACACCCTGGCCGGCGACGGCGACCCGCTCGACGTGCTCGTGCTGGTCGCCGACCCGACCTTCCCCGGCTGCGTGGTGCGGGTGCGCATCCTCGGCATGTTCTCCATGCGCGACGAGAAGGGCGTCGACGCCAAGCTGATCTGCGTGCTCGAGCACGACCCCCAGTGGGACGACGCCCACGACATCGAGGACGTGCCCGAGCACCTGCGCAACGAGATCGCGCACTTCTTCAGCATCTACAAGGACCTCGAGCCCGAGAAGTCGGTCGAGGTGCAGGGCTTCGCCGACCGGGCCGCAGCCCTCGGCCGAGCTCGAGGCAGTGCCGGATCGCCTACCGCTGCGAGTCGACAGGAACCAGACAGCACCGAGGGAGGGACGACACATGCCGTTTCCGCGCGAGGAGGTCCGAGAGACCGTCGAGCGCTACCACGAGCTGCGTCGGCGCATCGACGAGGGGCTCGAGCCCGACGCCTTCGGCGTCGCTGGCCGACTTCTACACCGAGGACGCCGTCTACATCGACGGCGCCTGGGGCCGCATCGAGGGCAGCGAGGCCATCGCGCACTGGCTGGTCGACTCCATGCTGGGCATGGAGGACTGGAAGTTCCCGATCGAGTTCACGGCGATCGAGGGCAACGACATCGTGGTCAAGTGGACGCAGATCATGCCGCGGCACGAGGCCCGACGGGACGCCGTACCGCCAGTCCGGCGTACTCGCGGCTCGGTCTACGCCGGCGACGGGAAGTTCTCCTACGAGGAGGACGCGTACAACATGGCCCACGTGCTCGAGGACATCGAGGCGAGCGGCTGGCAGCCGCCGGACGGCACGATGAACGTCCCGCCGGCCCACCCGGACCGGAACTTCGACATCCCGGCGCGCGGCGCCGCTCGGTCGGCTAGGGCGTCCCTCCGGTCGACCCCGGAGTTCCCGAAGCCGGGGAACCCTCCCCCACCGAACGGGTTGGTCGTCGAGCCGGTCCGGTTCCCGGTCGACTGCTGCTGCTGGGCCTGCGGCCTGGCTCCCGAGCGTCGCCGTCGTCGTCCGCTTGCTGTCGCCGACGTAGTAGGTGATGGTGACGGACTGCCCGGCCTTGGCGTTCTGGACCACCTTCTGCAGGTCCTCCGACGACGTGATGGCGGTGCCGTTGATGTTGACGATGACGTCGCCCTGCACGAGGCCGGCCTTGGCCGCCGGCGACCCGGAGACGACGCTGAGGATCACCGCGCCCGAGGTCGGCGTGAACCCGTACTGCTGGCGCAGCGCCGGGCGTCAGGGTGGTGATGTCGACGCCGAGGTAGCCGCCGCCGTTGCCGGTCTGGCCGCCCTTCTGGAGCTCGGCAGGAGGGCCTCGACCGAGGCGGCCGGGATGGCGAAGCCGATGTTCTGCGAGGACGTGCCGTCGCTCGACGTGCCGGCGACGGCCGTGTTCATGCCGATGACCTGGCCGGAGGTGTCGATGAGCGGTCCGCCCGAGTTGCCCGGGTTGATGGCGGCGTCGGTCTGGATCATGTTCTGGAGGGTCTCGGTCTGCGTGCCTCTGCCGCCGGCGGTCACGGTGCGGCCCAGGGCCGAGACGATGCCCTGGGTCACCGTCGGGCGTGCCCGGCCGCCAGGCCCAGCGCGTTGCCGATGGCGACGACGGCGTCGCCGACCACGGCCTTGGCCGAGTTCGCCGAAGGTGACGGTGGGAAGGTTCGAGGCGTTGTTGATCTTGAGCAGGGCCACGTCCTTGGTCTGGTCGTAGCCGACCAGCGTCGCGGGCAGCGCCTTGGTCTGGCCGTACTCGGTGACGGTGATGGTGCCGTTGTTGCCGCCCTCGCTGTAGAGCTCGATCACGTGGTTGTTGGTGATCACCTCACCGTCGGAGGTGATGATCATGCCGGTGCCCTCGTCCTCGTTGCTGTTCGACTTGACGTCGATGGAGACGACGGCGTGGATGACCTTGTTGACCAGCTGGGGGATGGTGACGTTGCCGCTCAGGACGGCGGCGCCGGGCGCGGCGTTGCTCTCGTGGATGGTGACGTTGCCGGCGCTCGCCGTTGTTGTTGTTGTTGGCCAGGGCGGTCACGCCGGCGCCGATGCCGCCGCCGATGAGGGCGGCCACGATGGCCACGGGGAGCCAGGCCTGAGCCTGCCCGGGGTGCTGCGTCGCCCGCCCGACGGGCCGGGCCCGGGGTAGGTCGGGTCGCCCGACGGCGGGTAGGTGAACGGGACCGCCGTCGGCGTGCCCAGGGTGGGCGGTCCGGGGTCGGTCGCGCTCGGCGGCGCCCACGAGCCGGCGGGGGCGGTGGGTACGAGGAGCCCGCGGCGGCCGGGGGGAAGGCGGCCGGGGGCGGCCGGGCGTCGGCGTCGGGGTGATGCAGGGGGCGCGGCCTCGCCCGTTCCGCTGTGCGGCGGCGGCGGCGGTCGGCCGCTGCCGAGGACGTCGGTGTCCCTTCGGTACCCGCCGCCGGTGGCGTCGTCGTCGGCTCGACGGGCGGCGTGGGCGCTGCTTCGGGTGTGCCGGCAGCGGGCTCCGTCCCTGGCTGCTCGGTGTCCTCGCTCATGTGGATCCTCCTGAAGGGGACGTGACCGCCCGCACCGCAGCGCGGTGGGTGGTGGCCCGTCCCGGCGGCTCCCGCAGTCCAGCGGACGTCCGGGCCCATGTTACGGGATGCCCATCGCGCCTTGGCATCGGGGAGGGGTGCCAGGCGAGGTAGCGTGTCCGCCGCATGTCACGCCGGATCGACATCGAGTTGACGAGCCAGACCGGAGACGGGTCATGGACCTGGCGCGCCGCCGGCGCGCGCCAGCCCAAGGGGACGGTCGAGGCCGCCCTGGTGCCGGCCGGCGAGGCCGTCGGCGCGGTGCTGCGGGCCGACGTCGAGATCGGCCTCGAGGGCATCGAGGTCCTCTCGCTGACCGCGGCCAAGCCGCTGCGCTCGCCCGAGAAGACCGAGGGCCGCATCGAGGTGAAGGGCACGCCGAAGCGTGCGCCGGACGTTTCGGTGATCCTCGCCCCCGGCTCGGCCAAGCGCCGGCGCGACGCGATGACGACGGTGAACGGCGCGACCGGCGCGGCGGCAACCGCCGCGGCCGGGACCGGGTCCGGGTCCGGGTGGAGACGGGCGCGGCGAGCGACGCAGCGACGAGCGGGCGGCGATCGTCCGCCACGCGGCGGCGGCGGACCCCGTCGGCCCGGTGCGCGGCGTCCCGGCGAGAGCGACGGCCGCCCGGCGCGGGGCGAGCGCCCCGTCGCACCGACGTCGACCGTGCACCGCAACGCCATGCTCGCCGCGCTGCGGCCCGAGCAGATCCCCGTGGCCGAGCAGCTCCTGCGCGGCGGCCTGCAGGCCGTCCGTCAGGCCATCGACGCCCAGAACACGGCCGCCAAGGCGGCCGGCAAGCCGCCGGTCGCGTCCGACGCCCTGCTGGCGCATGGCCGACGAGCTGCTGCCCGTCGTGCGCCTGGCCGACTGGAAGGACCGCGCCTCGGTGGCGCAGACGGCGGGCAAGGAGTACCGGCTGCGCGAGCTGCGCGCCGTCGTTGCGGCCTCGCGCACGGTGAACCTCGACGAGGAGGGCCGCGCCATGGCCAAGGCGCTCCAGGAGTCGCTCGACCAGCGCACGACCGCCCTGCGGGAGGAGTGGCTCGCCCGCATCACCAACGCGCTGAACGACGGGCGGGTGCAGCAGGCGGTCGAGGCCTCCATCCGTCCGCCCGAGCCCGGCACCCGCTGCCCGGCCGAGCTGGCCGTCCGGCTGGCCGCGGCCGCCGGGGAGGCCATGACGGCCGACCTGGCGCCCGAGGACTGGATGCGCCTGCTCGACGCCGTCGTGGCCTCGCCGGTGCGCCGCACCGTCAAGCCCGCGGGGATCCCCGACGACGAGGTGGCCAAGCAGGCCGCCCGCCACGCCGCCGGCGCGGTGCCCGCCCTGGCCAAGCTGCTCGGGCTGCGCATCCCGCCGCCACCGCCGCGCCGGGTCAACGCCGAGCGCCGCTTCAGCCCAACCGGCGGCTGAGCGTCAGCAGGCGGGCCGTGAAGCCCGGCCGCCTCCAGGCGCTGCTTGGTCGTGCGGTCCCCGGGCAGCGCCAGGGCGTCGACCTCGGCGCACCCCTGCTCGGCGCACCAGGCCACCGCCGCCTCCATGAGCGCCGTGCCCACGCCCACGCCCCGGGCGGCCGCCTCCACGTAGCAGCACTCGATCAGGCCGTTGGTCGCCCCACCGGGGCCTGGGGCCGCCGTGACGGCCAGCAAGCCCGACCACGGCCCCCTCGTACTCCCCCACCAGCAGCTGGGTGCCGTCGCCCGGCTGCGTCCAGCGGTCCAGCAGCGTGACGGTGGTCGCGTCCCCGACCAGGGCCGCGCCGCCCCGCATGGACTCGGCGGCCACCAGGGCCTGCGAGAGCAGGCGCGTACAGGCCTGCCGGTCGTCGGCGCGAGCCGGCCGGGCCAGCTCCACGCCGCTACCGCTCGGGCGGACCGCTCGGCCGCTCGTCGAGGAGCTGGCCGGCGCGGTTCAAGAATGGTCCGGCGGTTGCGGGTGGAGGCCTCGTAGCGCTGGACGGCGTCGCAGCTCCTCGGGACCCAGGCTCTCGAGCCGGCGCACCACCTGCGAGGCGCTCAGCGTGTCGTAGTCGGCCAGCGCCCCGCCGACGATGGCCGCGGCGGCCGGGTCGGGCGCCGGTCGCTCCGGTGCGGTCGGCGCCGTCTGGGCCGGGTCGTCGCGTCGTCGGCTCCGCCGCCTTCGGCGTGCGCGTGCCGTTGCCGAGGAGCCCGTCGAGCGCGCCGCGAGCTCGCGCTGCTTCTGGTTGACGACGAACCGGCCGACGAAGAGCGCGTTGCCCAGTTGCAGCTCGACGCGGCGGCGACCCTTGGCGATCAGTTCGGGAGCTCCTCGACTACCGACACGGCCACGCCGACCGGGGCGATGACACACACATCGAAGGTGCGGCGGAGCGGGCTCTTGTGCGACTGCCCGCCATCAGGGTCACCGTCCTCAGACACAGTCCCGGCAGAGCATCTTCTTCTCGTCTGCCAGCTGGCTCGGGTGCTTGACCAGGAAGCAGGAGCGGCACACGAACTCGTCGGGCTGCTTGGGCAGGACCCGCTCGTTGCCCTCGGTCTTGTCCTCCTGGTCGGTCGCTTCCTCGTCCTCGGGCTCGTCCTCGACGACCAGGCGCTCCTTGAGGATCACGTCCAGGCTGGCCTCGACGTCCTCGTCGTCGGGCTCCTCTTCCTCTTCCTCCTCGTCGCCCTCGCCGGACTTCTCCACCACTGCGGCGGGCGACGGCGTCAGGATCTCGTCGACCTCGCTCCTTCTTCCTCGTCCTCGTCGTCGACGTCGACCGCGACCACGTCGTCATCGTCGTCTTCGAGCGCGTCGACTTCGAGGTCGTCGTCGTCGATGTCCACCTCGAGGTCGTCGTCCTCGACGACCTCCTCGAGCTTCTGCTTCGGGGGCCTCGGCCACCACTTCTTCGGCTTTGGCCTTCTTCTTGGTCGCCATTGTGCCGCGGGAGCATAGACGGTTCGCGGGACCGTTCAATCGTTCTGAAGGGGACTCCGCATCGCTCTGAGGGGCCCGTCCGACACCGGGAAGGTCCAAATCGGAGGGGCGGGGCGGGCAGGCCCTGGGGTCTTTGGCGCCATCTCGCAGGCCTGGGTAGCCAGGCAAGCAACACGTTCTCTACTCGACCCCCAGGGCCAACCACCGCCTCTCACAGCACATCCCCCCTGCGCTGCAGCAGCGCTTCCGCATCTGCAGCGTCCTCAGGGGCGTCGGGGACTGCGCCGTACATTAGGCAAATCGGGGGTGGGGTCGTCAAGGAGTAGCGGGGGTCCCGACCAGGGAGAACGACGGTAGTTCCTGGTCAATGCGTTGCAGATTTTTCCGATCCGCCGGCGCTCGGCCCGGCGCTCGGACTCGAGGCGCTCGAGGTCGGTCGCTCCGTGGTCGACGAAGGACATCGCCTCGGCCAGGGCGCGGTGGCCGGCCACCTCGGCGATCGCCCGGTGCATCTGCTGCGCCACCCGCCGGTAGGCGGGGTGGCCCTGGGCGCCCGAGCGCAGCTCGATGAGGTGCATCGCCTCGCGTGCGTTGAACTGCATGACGTAGCGGATGCGATGCGCCAGTGCGACGGCGTAGGACGCCTGCTCGGGAAAGTCCGGCACGCAGCGAGCGGTAGAGCTCCTCGGCGCGCCCGATGGCTTCGTCGTAGCGGTCGCCGAGACCGGCGTCGGCGACGAGGTCGGGCATGTCGTAGCCGAGCGAGATGCCGAGCCGCTGCCATTCGATCGTCAGCATGCGGTGGCGTTGCAGGTCGCGGAAGGCGCCGTAGTCGGTGACGAGCTCGAAGCGGTAGTCCGTGCGCTCGAAGGCGCGGCCGGGCCGGTGCCGGCGGTTGCGGCGGTCGCCGACGTACGCCGTCAGCAGGGCGACGCGGTCGTCGTGACCGAGGTGGCGCACCCGGCGGGCCGCTTCGCGCTCGGTGCAGTCCGAGGTGCGAGAAACAGGCCGCCACCAGGACCTTCTCCTCCCCTTCGGGATCGAAGTCGAGGAGCGCCACCTCGCGGCTCGCCTTCGTCGCCGCGCGTCGGTGCCTCGAGCGGGCCCAGCTCCGGCCACAGGCGCGACACGAGCCGAGCCGTGCGGTCACGCGTCGACGCGAGGTACTCGGACCACTCGCCACCGCGCGCGGGGACGTCGACGCGTTGGAGGAACGAGGGGATGACCTTGCGCAACTCGTCGAGCATGAGGTCGGCGTAGTGGCGGGCTTCGGGCAGCGGGTGGGCGCGCATGCGCAGCAGCAACTGTTCGTAGGCCTGGCCGGTCCCGTAGATCCCGATGTTCGACAGCGACGCCGCCGGGAGCAGGCCGCGCAGCGCGTCGAGTGACTTGGCGCGTGTGGCTTGGCGGTAGACGAAGTCGCTGTCGCCCGCCTGCTGGGGGAAGCGTTCCGCGACCCAGGCCTGCATCTGCGGCAGGAGCGCGCCGTAGGTGTCGAAGACGCGGTCCATCTCGCCGACGAAGCGCGCACCGTGTGGCGAGTCGAGGATTTCGGGCGGACGGAAGTAGCGGTACTGCCCGTTCTCGAGCCGTTGGTTGTAGGCGATGTAGCGCGTCGACTGCTCGAGGTAGGCCATGAGGCGTCCCCACTCGAGCACCTTCGACAACACGTTGGACGCCTGCTCGCAGGCGAGGTGGACGCCGCCGAGTTGGGCGACCGAATCGTCGCCGTATTCGACGAAGACTTTCTCGTAGAGCTGCTCCGCGCGCTCCAGCCCGACGGTGGCGTCGACCGTGGCGTCGCCCGAGACGTCGAGGTCGCCGACGAACTCGTCGAGGAAGAGCCGGCGCAGGCTCTTGGGCGAGCGGGAGTAGCGGGCGAAGAGGGCTCCCTTGACCACTTCCGGCAGGTTGACCAGGGCAAAGACCGGCTGGTCGAGGTTGGTGACGTAGCGCCGGAGCACGGCTTCCTCGTCGGCCGTGAAGCGCTCTTCGGAGTACGGGAACATGCCCGGGTAACCATAGAACGAGGGTGACGCGACGGTGGCGGATGGGCTCAGAGGCCCGGGAGACCCCCGGCCACGACCCCCCGCAGGAGGAGGGCGACGGCCTCCCGGGCGGCCGCCGCCACCTCGGTGTCCGCCGCGGTATGGGAGACCTGCTGGGCCAGGTCGGCCACCGACTTCATCGTCCGGACGAAGTCGCCGGGGGCCAGCTCGCCCACGTCGCGGGCGGCCACCCCGAGGGCGGTGGCGAACGACGCCCCCCGGGCCCACGAGGCCACCGCGGTGGCCAGGCCGGGCGCCGGCTGGCGGGTGCGGGGCACCAGGTGCAGCTCTTCGGTGGCACGGATGCGCTCGGCCAGGACGCCCAGGGCCTCGCTGCGCCAGGCCAGCTCGGACCGTGCGCTTGTCGCCGAGCCGGTCCTGCAGCGGGCGGCGCGGCTTCTCGCGCCGTGGGCTCTGGTGGCCCGGGACGCGGCGGGCCCGGCGCGGCTCGAAGACGACGGAGGAGAGGACGCCGGCCAGGACGGCGGGCTCGGCCCCCGCCAGGAGGTCCGCCCCGAGCGCCTCGGCGATCAGGAGGTCGGCCTCGTGGTAGATGCGGGAGAGGCCGCGCCCGGCCGGCGTCACGTCCAGCCCTCGAGGTAGCCCAGCTGCTCCAGGACGGCGACCCGGTGGTCCAGCTGCTGCAGCAGGAGGTCGGGTGTGCGGGCCTGCCACTGGGCGAAGGAGCGCTGCAGGACGGCGCGCCGCGGTGTCCCGGTCGAAGCGCGCGACGAGGTTGACGGCGAGGTTGTAGGTGGGCCGGAAGGCCGAACGCAGGTCCGGTGGCGGGGCCGACGCGACCCGGGCGGCCTCGGCGAAGGTGATCTCGCTGGACCAGGCCACCACGGCGTGGCCCTCCTCGTCGAGCCCACGGCGCCCGGCCCGGCCGGTGAGCTGCAGGTACTCCCCCGAGGTCAGCGTGGCCCGCCCGGCCCCGCCGTACTTGGTGAAGCGCTCAATGACCACGGAGCGGGCCGGCATGTTGATGCCGAGCGACAGCGTCTCGGTGGCGAAGACGACCTTGAGCAACCCGGCCTCGAAGCACTCCTCCACCGTCTCGCGGAAGACCGGGACCAGGCCGGCGTGGTGCGCCGCCACGCCGCGTTCGAGACCCTCGAGCCACTCGTCGTAGCCGAGGACGCCGCAGGTCGTCGTCGTCGAGCGGCTCGACCCGGCGCTCGGCGACCTGGCGGATGGCGTTGCGCTCGGCGGAGTCGGTGAGGCGGACGCCGTCGCGGACGACCTGGCGCACGGCGTCGTCGCAGGCGGCGCGGCTGAAGATGAAGACGATGGCGGGCAGCATCTCGCGGTGCTCGAGCTCTTCGACCATCTCGGTGCGCCGCGGCGCGCGGTAGGGCAGCCGCGGTCCCCTCCCCCGGCCCTGCCAGTGGCCGGAGCGGCCACCTGGAGCGCCCGGCGCACCGCCTGGTCGATGCGGAGCCCTTCACCGCCGGGCTGCCCGTTGTCCTGCAGAAGGGGCAGAGCATCGTCTCGCCGTCCTCGCGCCGGTGCACGGCGAAGTGGTGCCGCAGGACGATCGGGCGGTGCCGCTCGACGATCACCGACGGTGTCCCCGCGCACCGAGCGCAGCCAACCACCGAGCTCGTTGGCGTTGTTCACGGTGGCCGAGAGGCAGACGAAACGGACCTCGGCCGGGCACAGGACGAGGACCTCCTCCCAGACCCCGCCGCGGTAGGGGTCCTGAATGAAGTGGACCTCGTCGAGCACGACCGTGTGCAGGCCCTCGAGGAGGTCCGAGCCCGCCAGGAGCATGTTGCGCAGCACCTCGGTCGTCATGACGACGACGGGCGCCCGCGGCCGCAGGGTGGTGTCGCCGGTCAGCAGCCCGACGTGCTCCTCGCCGTAGGTGGCGACCAGCTCCCCGTACTTCTGGTTCGACAGCGCCTTGAGCGGCGTGGTGTAGAAGGCCTTGCCGTGAGCGGCCAGGGCCCGGTGCACCGCGTAGGCCGCCACGAGCGTCTTGCCCGACCCGGTGGGGGCGGACACCAGCACCGAATGTCCGGCGTCGAGCGCGCCGAAGGCCTCGTGCTGGAAGTCGTCGAGGGCGAACGGCAGGTCGGCCTCGAACTCCGCCGCCCCGGCCGTCTCCTGGACGGGCCACGGGAACGCGGTCAACGCCCGAGCAGCTTCCCGATGCCGATGGAGAGGAAGTAGAAGACGACGAGCGGGACGGCGAGCGCGAACATGGAGAAGGGGTCCGAGCTCGGGCGTGAAGACGGCGGCCACGACCACGATGATGATGACGGCCCAGCGCCACGAGTGCAGCAGGCGCGCCGGCGTCACCACGCGCGCCAGCTCCAGCGAGACGAGGACGACCGGGAACTCGAAGGTCAATCCGAAGATCGTCATCATCAGCAGGATCAGGCCCAGGTACGGGATGGGGTCGTAGATCGCCTGCAGGTTGGGGCCACCGACCGACTTCAACCAGCCCAGCGCGTGGGGCAGGGTGACGTAGGCCGTCGCCGCGCCGAGGAGGAAGAGCACGAAGGCACTCAGCACGAAGGGGATGGCGTAGCTTGCGCTCGGTCGCCTTCAGCCCCGGGGTGACGAAGCGCCAGATCTGGAAGAGGATGATCGGCGACGCCAGGACCAGTCCTCCGAAGAGGGCGATCTTCACCCGCAGCGACAGCCCGTCGAGCGGCGAGGTCACGAAGAGGTTGCAGGAGCCGTTCGACGCGATCAGCAGCGACGAGGTCCCCTTGGCGGAGTGGTGCGCGTTCGTCGCGTCCACGCTGCACAGCGGGCGCAGCAGGAAGTTCAGGATCGGCTCGTAGGCGAACACCGCGATCGTTGCGGCGACCAGGAAGGCGATGGCACAGATGATCACCCGGCGCCGGAGCTCGCCGAGGTGCTCCCCCAGCGTCATGTTGTCCGGGGACGGGCGGGTCCTTGCGTTTGCCCGTGAAGGGGAGCGTCACCACGGTTGTGCCGCTCAGTTCAGCGTCGGGTCGCCGGGAACGACCACGTCGGACGGCTTGGGGGCGCTGGGCGGGCGTTCGACGTGGATCGGCGGCGGCGGCGACGGTCGGCGCTTCCTGCACGGGCGGCACGTGCCCAGCGGTCTCTCCGTCGCTCTCGACGACGGCGGGCGTCCGCGGTGTCGAGTCCGACGCAGTCGCTGTCCGCGGCCACCGCCGCGTCCGCCTTGCCGTTGTCCCCGTCGCCGTTGAGGTTCGTCACCGTTGAGGTCGGGTGGTTGGAACGACCCGTCGGGCTCCTCGTCGGGGGCCATGTTCGAGAGGTGGTTGAGCAACGCCGAGGGCGAGCGGGCCAGCCGGGCGATCTCCGACGTGTCGGGCAGGTCGGGCATGGTGTTCGCGGACCTCGGTCTCCATCCGATGGCGGAACTCGTTGAAGGCGCGCCAGGCGCCGCCGACCTGCCGGGCCACCTGGGGCAGCCGGTCGGGCCCAGGAGGATGATGGCGACCACGCCGATCACGAGCAGCTTGCCTGGGTCGAGATTCAACATGTGCCTTCACTCTACGGTGCCGCTACAAGGACTGGATGAGCCGCTCCACCCGCTCGTCGTGCGACTTGAACGGGTCTTTCAGGAGCACTGTGCGTTGAGCCTGGTCGTTCAGCTTGAGATGTACCCAGTCCACGGTGAAATCCCGCCGGCGCTCCTTGGCCCGCTTCACGAAGGCGCCCCGGAGCCTGGCCCGGGTCGTCTCGGGGGGCTTGGTCATGGCCTCGGTGATGGCCTCGTCGGTACACGTGCGTTCCATTTCGTCGCGCTGCTGCAACTTGTAGAACAGGCCCCGGCTGCGGTCGACGTCGTGGTACATGAGGTCGATCATCGCCACCTTGGGGTGCGACAGCGACACGTCGTGGCGCGCCCGCATCTGCTCGACCAGCCGGTGCTTGGCCACCCAGTCGCACTCACGCCACAGCGAGGTCGGGTCCGCCTCCAGCCCCTTCAGGCAGTGCTCCCACATGTCGAGGGCCCGGTCCTCCTCGGGCGACAGCCCGCGCCGGTCGCGGAACTTCAGCGCCCGTTCGAGGTACTCGGTCTGAATGTCGAGGGCGCGCATCTCGCGCCCGTTGGCCAGGCGGACGCGGCGCTGGCAGGTGATGTCGTGGCTGATCTCACGGATGGCCCGGATGGGGTTCTCGAGCGTCAGGTCGCGCAGCACGGTCGAGGAGTCCTCGAGCATGGCCAGCAGGATGGACGTGGTGCCGACCTTCAGGAAGGTGGCGTACTCGCTCATGTTGGAGTCGCCGACGATCACGTGCAGGCGGCGGAAGCGCTCGGCATCGGCGTGCGGCTCGTCCCGCGTGTTGATGATGGGCCGGCTGCGGGTGGTGGCCGAGGAGACGCCTTCCCAGATGTGCTCGGCCCGCTGGCTCAGGCAGAACACGGCGCCGCGGGCCGTCTGCAGGACCTTGCCCGCCCCCGCGTAGATCTGGCGCGAGACGAGGAACGGGATGAGCACCTCGGTGTAACGGTTGAACTCGTCGTTCCGTTCGGTCAGGTAGTTCTCGTGGCAGCCGTAGGAGTTGCCCACCGAGTCCGTGTTGTTCTTGAAGAGATAGACCTCGCCGCGGATCCCCTCCTCGCGCAGGCGCGCCTGGGCGCCGGTGACGAGCTGGGCCAGGATCCACTCCCCCGCCTTGTCGTGCACCACGACGTCACTGATCTTGTCGCACTCGGGCGTGGCGTACTCGGGGTGGCTGCCGACGTCGAGGTAGAGGCGGGCGCCGTTCTCCAAGAAGACGTTCGAGGAGCGACCCCACGAGACGACGCGGCGGAACAGGTACCGCGCCACTTCGTCGGGGCTGAGGCGACGCTGCCCGCGCAGGGTGAACGTCACCCCGTATTCGTTCTCAATGCCGAAGATGCGGCGTTCCACTGGGCCAACCGTACTGCCGGCTATGCCAGCAGTTGTGCCAGCTCCCCTTCGTCAATGCGGCGGAAGGTGCGGCGGCCGTTTCCCCGGCTGAGAATGGCCACTTCGAGGTCGCCGGCGGCCAGGGTCCGGTCCGGTCCGGCCAGCGCCGTGGTGGCCGCTTTGACGGCCGTGGCCAGGTCCCAGTCGGCCTGCCACGCTGCACCGACGCGCTCGGTGATGGTCTCGGCGTCGCCCCCGAGGACGGCGAAGCGCTCCTCGTCGGTGATCGTGCCTTCGTAGGCGATGTGGTACAGCTGGTTCTGGCTCTCGCCGAGCTCGGCCACCAGGATCTCGACCTCGAGCGGCTTCATTTCGTGGGTGAAGACGTTGCCGAGGTACTGCGCGTAGAGGTTGGCCAGCGAGCGGGCGTCGACGTCCTCGCGGCTGTAGGCGTACCCCTTGGTGTCGGCATGGCGCACACCGGCCACGCGCAGCTGGTCGTACTCGTTGTACTTGCCGACGCCGCCGAAGGCGATGCGGTCGTAGATCTCGCTGATCTTGTGCAGCGAGCGCGAAGGGTTCTCGGCCACCATGGCGATGCCGACGTCGTAGGTGGTGGCGACCAGCGAGCGACCGCGGGCGATGCCCTTCTGGGCGTACTCGGCCCGGTCCTTCATCACCTGTTCGGGCGCGACGTAGTACGGCATGCTCACGACGCACGCTCCGCTTGCTTGCGGGCGATCAGGGCGCCGAAGCGCTCGGCCACCTCGTCCTCGGGGACCTCCCGGTACCCCGCGGCGTCGACCACGGCGATGATCGGGTAGATCCCGCGCACCAGGTCGGGACCGCCGGTGGCGGAGTCCTCGTCGGCCGCGTCGTAGAGGGACTGAATGGCCAGGTCGACCGCGTCGTCGCGACCCATGCCCTCGCGCCAACCCAGCTTGATGGTGCTCCGGGCGTCCCGGCCGCCCGATCCCGTGGCCTGGAAGTCGGTGTCCTCGTAGTGACCGCCCGTGACGTCGTAGTTGAAGATGCGACCGGTGCTGCGGGCCGTGTCGAAGCCGGCGAAGAGCGGGACGACGGCGAGGCCCTGCATGGCGAGCGGCAGGTGCTGGCGCACCATCTGGGCCAACTGGTTGGCCTTGCCCTCCAGCGAGAGCGAGGCGCCCTCGACCTTCTCGTAGTGCTCGAGCTGCACCTGGAAGAGGCGCACCATCTCAATGGCCATGCCGGCCGTCCCCGCGATGGCGACGGCGGAGAAGTGGTCGGCCGGGAAGACCTTCTGCATGGCGTGGTGGGCGATGATGTTGCCTGCGGTGGCGCGGCGGTCGCCCGCCATGACGACGCCGTCGAGGTAGCGCAGGGCCACCACGGTGGTGCCGTGCGGGGCCTGCACCGGGGTCAGGCCGTCGAGCGTGCGGGCCGGTGCGTCGGGCTGCGCCGAGGTGATGCGCAGGAGTCCGACGAAATCCGGCCCCGGATCACGCTCCGGGGGAAAGAGGGGAAGGGCCACGGGCGATTACTGCCCACCCTTTTGCACGTAGTTGCGCACGAACTCCTCGGCGTTGTCCTCCAGCACCTCGTCGATTTCGTCGAGGAGGTCGTCCAGCTCGGCCTTGATCTTCTCGCCGCGCTCGGAGCTGGCCGGGGCGGCCTCTTCGACCTCGGTCTCGGTCTCGGTCGACCGGGTGCCCGAGCCCTTCCTCTTCTGTTCTTGTTCTGCCATCGTTGCGTGTCCCCGTCCTGTGGTGCGTGCGATCTTCGCCTATGAGTTGAGCCGTGCGAGCAGGTCGGACGGTCCTGTGCTCTGTGCCAGGAGGTCGCCGGTGTGCTCGGCTGTTCCCTTGAGGGGGTCCATCATAGGGACGCGCCGCAATGGGTCTGCGCCGACGTCGAAGACGAGGGAATCCCAGTTGGCGGTGACCACGGCGTCCGGCCACCGGGCCAGGCACTTGCCCCGGAACCAGGCCCGGGTCCCCGTGGGGGGCTCACCGACGGCGTAGGCCATCTGGGCCGGTGTGATCAGCGTGCGCATGTCGAGCCGCCGGAACACGGACTTGTCCGGCCGCAGGTCGTGATACTGCAACGCCAGTGCAGCCACCCGGGGGTCCTTCCAGCCACACGAGTGCCGGTCCTGGTAGGCCAGCAGGAGCTCGCGCTTGGCCACCCAGTCCAGGGTGTCGGCCAGCGATGCCGGGTCCGACTCCAGGCCGGACAGCACGCTCTCCCAGTGCTCCATCACGAGGGCACCGACCTCGCCGTCGTCCCCCAGGGCGCCCAAGCCGTACTCCTCGGCGTACTTGCGCGCCGCGCCGAAGAGCTCCCATTGCATTTCGAGGGCGGTGGCGGTCGACCCGTCGGTCAGGGCGAGCGGGCGCGTGAGCGTCAGGTCGGCCGAGACCTGGTGCAGGGCGCGCACCGGGTCGGAGAGCGAGAGCGAGCGGGTCGGGCCCGCGTCGTCCTCCACCATGGCGAGGACGATGGCGGTGCTGCCGACCTTCAAGAAGGTGGCGATCTCGGACAGGTTGGCGTCGCCGACGATCACGTGCAGCCGGCGGAATCGCTTGGGGTCGGCGTGCGGCTCGTCGCGCGTGTTGACGATGGGCCGCTTGAGCGTCGTCTCGAGCCCGACGATCTCCTCGAAGAACTCGGCCCGCTGCGACATCTGGTACTGCACCGTGTCCGCGTCGAGCGCGGCCGTCTCCGTGCCGACCTTGCCCGAACCGGTGAAGAGCGTGCGCGACACGAAGTGCGGCACCACGCCCTCGATCACCTTGGCGAACGGCACGGCCCTGTCCATCATGTAGTTCTCGTGGCAGCCGTACGAGTTGCCCTTGCCGTCGGAATTGTTCTTGTAGACGATGGGGGCCGGCTGGTCCGGAATGCGCAGGCCCGCCGCCACCATGGACCGGCGCAACACCTCCTCGCCCGCCTTGTCGTAGACGAGGCACTCCAGCGGCGTGAGGCATTCGGGGCTCGAGTACTCGGGGTGGGCGTGGTCGACGTAGAAACGGGCCCCGTTGGTGAGGACGGTGTTGGCCAGGTGCGTCTCCACCATGGGGGCGAGGGAGCCCTCGCGGGCGAAGCCGCGGGCGTCGTTGCCCGGCGTCTCGTCCTCGAAGTCCCAGCCGATCTGCTGCTCGACGTCAGCCGCATAGGCGTTGACCAGCACCGAGGATGCCGCGATCGGGTTCTGCTCCGGACCCGGTGAGAGGATGCCGTACTCGGTCTCTATGCCGCAGACCTTCGTGATGGCCACGGTGCGACCCTAACTTCTAGAGGTACTGGCCGGTACCGACCCGCTCAATGGAGCGGCCTCCGTGCACCTCACGGTCCTCGGTGAGCAGGGTGCGGACGTAGACGATCCGCTCGCCCTTCTTGCCCGAAATCCGCGCCCAGTCGTCGGGGTTGGTCGTGTTGGGCAGGTCCTCGTTCTCCTTGTACTCCTGGCGGATCGACTCGAGCATGTCCGAGGTGCGGATGCCGCCCGACTCGCCGGCGATGACCCGCTTGATGGCCAGCTTCTTGGCCCGCCGCACAATGTTCTCGATCATGGCGCCCGACGCGAAGTCCCGGTAGTAGAGGATCTCCTTGTCGCCGTTCTGGTACGTGACCTCCAAGAAGCGGTTGTCGTCGTCCTCGCGGTACATCTCGGCCACGGTCTGCTCGATCATGGCCTGGACGGCCTTGGACGGGTCTCCCCCGCCGAGGCGCTTGACCTCGTCGACGTCGAGCGGCAGGGACGGGGTGAGGTAGCGGCTGAAGATCTGGCCGGCGGCCTCCTCGTCGGGCCGCTCGATCTTGATCTTCACGTCGAGGCGCCCGGGTCGCAGGATGGCCGGGTCGATCAGGTCCTCCCGGTTGGAGGCGCCGATGACGATGACGTCACGCAGCGACTCGACGCCGTCGATCTCGGCCAGCAGCTGCGGGACGATGGTCGACTCCATGTCGGAGCTGATGCCGGTGCCCCGGGTCCGGAAGAGCGACTCCATCTCGTCGAAGAAGACGATGACGGGCATGCCCTCGTCGGCCTTCTCCCGGGCCCGCTGGAAGACCTGGCGGATCTGGCGCTCCGTCTCCCCCACGTACTTGTTCAGCAGCTCGGGGCCCTTGATGTTGAGGAAGAAGCTGCGCACGTTGTCGTTGCCCGTCTTCAGGGCCACCTTCTTGGCCAGGGAGTTGGCGACGGCCTTGGCGATGAGCGTCTTGCCGCAGCCGGGCGGGCCGTAGAGGAGGATCCCCTTGGGGGCCGGCAGCGAGTACTCGCACGAAGAGGTCGCGGTGCATGTACGGCAGCTCGACGGCGTCGGTGATCGCCTCGATCTGCGTGTCCAGCCCGCCGACGTCGGCGTAGGTGATGTCGGGCACCTCTTCGAGGACGAGCTCCTCGCTCTCGAGCTTGGGCAGCTTCTCGATGAGCAGCTGGGTGCGCACGTCCATCAGCAGCGAGTCGCCGGCGCGCAGCTTCACGCCCAGCATGTCCTCGGAGAGCTCGGCCACCCGCTCCTCGTCGGCCCGGGCGAAGATGACGCAGCGGCGCTTGTCCTCGAGCTGCTCCTTCGAGCGTGACGACCTCGCCGGCGAGCTCGCCGTCGCGCACGAGCACCACGTTGAGGCTCTCGTTCAGCACGACCTCGTTGCCCTTGCGGATGGCGCCGGGGTCGATGTCGGGGTGGAGGCTGACCCGCATTTTGCGGCCGCTCGAGAAGACGTCGACCGTGCCGTCCTCGTTGATCCCGAGGAAGGTGCCGTAGGCGGCCGGCGGCTGGGTGAGCTTCTCGACCTCCTCGCGCAGGGCGGCCAGTTGCTCCTTGGCCTGCTGCAGGGTGAAGGTCAGCTTCTCGTTCTGCGAGGTGGCCTGGGCCAGCTGGCCCTTGGACTCGAGCAGGCGCTCCTCGAGGGCCTGCACCCGGCCGGGGCTCTCCTGCAACCGGCGACGGAGCGCGTGGATCTCGTCCTCGGCGTCTGCCAGCTCGGCGCGCAGCGCTTCGGCCTGGGCGCGGCTTCGTCGGGAGTTGCGGTCACCACTGGCTCACCCTAGCCCTCGTCCAGGTGCGTTTTGCCGGCATTGCGCGGTGCACCGGCCGGTGCACCGGGTCGACAGGGCCGGCCGAGTACGCTGGAGAGGGTCCGCGCGGTCAGATTGACGGTCCGCGGCACGCCTCACTACGGTCCTCGTGGCCCGTCGGGCGGCTGCGACAAGGGAGAGAGTCAGGTACATGAAGGTCTGGATCGACCAGGATCTCTGCACGGGCGACGGTCTGTGCGAGGAGATCGCGCCTGCCGTGTTCACCCTCCTCGACGACGGCCTGGCCTACGTGAAGGAAGGCGACGACGTCAAGAACGAGCCGGGCGGCTCCGCCGGCATGGCCGCCGTGCCGGACGAGCTCGAAGACGCCGTGGTCGAGGCCTCCGAGGAGTGCCCCGGCGAGTGCATCTTCATCGAGCGGGACTGATCGCCGTCAGCGCTCACGCCGCGGCCTTGCGCCTCGACGCTCCCCGACCCGTGCTCCGGCAGGCTTCGGTCGCGGCCACCCTCACGCCCCAGCCGGCGGCCGTGGTGAGGAACCCGGTGTGCCCGACCATGCGGTGGTCCGGGCGGACCGAGCGGGCCTCGACGTGCCAGGTGCGGCGCATGATCTCCTGCGTCTCGGCCAGGCCGAAGGGCGCCGACTCTTCGTCGAGCGCCTGGCGCAGCAGCGCCGTCTGGTTGATGGTGGGCAGGTAGGCCAGCAGGATCCCGCCGGGACGCAGCGCCGCTCGCGGCGCCGGCGACCACCTTGTGGGGCTCGGGCATGTCGAGCAGGATCCGGTCGAGGTCCGTCTCGTCGATGCCCTCGGTGACGTCGCGGATCTCGACCCGGTAGGGCACGTCGGGGCCCAGCGCGGCCGCGCACGTTCGCCTTGGCCCGCTCGGCGAAGTCCTCGCGCAGCTCGTAGCCGACGATGGAGGCGCCGGCCCGCAGCACGGTCATGGACAGGGCGCCCGAGCCGACGCCGGCCTCGAGCACGCGTTGCCCCGGGCCGATGTCGGCCGCGATGAGGATGGCCCCGAGGTCCTTGGGGTAGATGACCTGGGCCCCGCGGGGCATCTTGAGCACGATGTCGCTCAGGGTGGGCCGCAGCACGAGGAAGCTGCGCCCGGTGGAGCCGTCGACCCGGCAGCCCTCGTTGGCGCCGATGATGTCGTCGTGGGCCAGCACGCCCGCGTGCGTGTGGAACGTGGCGCCCGCCACCAGCGTCAGCAGGTAGCGCCGTTCCTTGGGGTCGATGAGGAGCACCCGCTCCCCCGCCGCGAGCTGCCCGGGCACGGGCCTCAGGCTTCGGTGGCGGGAGGGGTGTTGCGGTCGCGCACCGTGATGAGCAGCTGCTCCCCCGGCGACACCTTCACGCTCGAGATCGGGCTGGACCGGTCGTTCAGGACGCGGCGGAGGAAGAAGGTCGCGCCGGCCAGCAGGAACCAGTACCAGTTGCCCGCCACGCCCCGGCGCACCCCGGCGCGCAGGAAGCGCCGCAGGAGCAGGTCCACCTCAGAGCCGCCGGATCTCGACGACGGCCGACTTGGCGCGGCCGCGCCGGCGGCCGGCCAGGAAGGCGAGCGTCAGGAGCAGAATGCCGACGGCCCCGGCGACCGCCAGTCCCCGCGGCGCCGCGGCGCGCGCGGTGGCCTCGCCCTCGCCCATCACCTGTGAGTAGGCGGCCTGCAGGTCATCTCGCGTGATGAGGCGTCCGTTGCTGCCGGCCCTCGTGGTCGTGCCTGCCATCAGCTCGCTCCCTCCTGTCCTTCGATCTCTCTTGCGTCACGCCGGGCGATGACCTCGGGCAGCTTGGCCTTTCCCGGACCGGCCTGAATGCGCAGGGCGGCCACGCCGATCACGGCGATGCCGAGCACGACGGTGACCGCGTAGGGCACCCACGACCAGTCGCCCGTGAGGGCCGAGCCGGTCTCGGTCTGCAGCAGGCGCAGCACCCCGAGGAGGATGAGCAGCAGGCCGAAGGCCAAGAAGAACGACCCGGCGATCCCCATGTAGAGGAAGCGGCCCAGACCCCGCAGCGGCTCGACCACCTCCTGCTTGAGGTAGTCCACCGTGAGCTGGAAGGCGTCGTCTCCCGCATTGCGCAGCCCGTGACTGCCGTTGTCCGACGAGGGTGCCATGAACGCACAATCCTGGTCTCTGAGCCGGTCGTATGCAAACACCGCCCCCGGGCGGCGTCTCAGTCGCGGTCTTTGTAGATGTAGGTGGACGTGGCCCGGGCGACCAGCCTCTCTTCGGCCTGGCCGTCGACACGGGCGGTGACGCTGGCCTCCACGAAGGACACGCGGCGCCCGCCGGAGACCACCTCGGCGGTGCAGGTCAGCTCGGCGCCGGGGGGCACGGCGGCCAGGAAGCTGATCTTCATTTCGGCGTTGGAGCAGAAGACCCGGCGCTCCTCGGACCCAGGTGACGGCGGCGGCCCCCATGGAGGAGTCGGCGAAGGCGCCGAGGAAGCCCCCTTGCATGATGCCGGCCGGGTTGGCGAAGCGCTCGTCCGCCCGCATGCGCCAGACACAGCGGCCCGGGGTGGACTTGTCGACGCACGTCATACCCAGGGTCAAGTCGCTGTTTGGCGGCACCTGCATGCGGGAAGCCATGAAGGTGAAGAGTAGGTGACGGCCTCACGGCTGACGGAGAGGGAGGGTTAGGGTTTGGCCATGGCGTTGCACGACACCGGTCGTGCAGGACCCCAGGTTGGTGGAGCTCGGCATCAACGTGATCCGCGGCATCGCCATGGACGCGCCGGAGCAGGCCAATTCCGGGCATTCGGGCACGGCCATGGCGCTGGCCCCGCTGGCGCACGTGCTGTGGACCCGGATCATGAACTACGACCCACGAGATCCCGAATGGCCGGACCACGACCGCTTCGTGCTGTCCAACGGGCACGCCTGCATCCTGCAGTACTCCATGCTGCACCTGACCGGGTACGACCTGTCCCTCGAGGACCTGCGCCAGTTCCGCCAGTGGCAGAGCCGGACGCCGGGTCACCCCGAGGCCGGCCACACCGCGGGCATCGACGTCACGACCGGGCCGCTCGGTCAGGGCGTGGGCGACGCGGTGGGCATGGCGATCGCCGAGCGCTGGCTGCGGACCACCTTCGGCAGCGACGTGTGCGACCACCGCACCTACATGATCGCCGGCGACGGCTGCTTCATGGAGGGCGTGTCGCACGAGGCGGCCTCGCTGGCCGGGCACCTCGGCCTGGGCCGGCTGCTCGCCTTCTACGACGACAACCACATCACCATCGACGGCCCGACCGAGCTGGCCTACAACGACAATGTGCCCGAGCGCTTCGAGGCGTACGGCTGGCGTGTGCGCAACCTCGGTGAGATGGCCAACGACGTCGACGGGCTGGAGGCCGCCATCCGCGAGGCCCTCGACGTACCGGCGGACGGACCGGACGCCAAGCCGACCCTCCTGGTGCTGCGCAGCCACATCGGCTGGCCCTCCCCCAAGCTGACGGACACGGCGGGGGCCCACGGCTCGCCCTTCGGCGCCGAGGAGATCAAGGTGACCAAGGGGATCCTGGGCCTGCCCACGGATCAGACCTTCTGGGTGCCCGACGAGGTGCGCGACTTCTACGGCCAGCAGATCGGCCGTGGGGCCGAGCGCCATGCCGAGTGGACCGAGCGCTTCGAGGCCTGGCAGGGCGACCGGGCCGCCTGGGACGCCGCGCAGGCCGGCCACGGGCTGCCCGGCTGGGCCGACGACCTGCCGCGCCTTCGAGGCCGGCAAGCAGCTGGCCACCCGCCATGCCATCAACCAGTGCATCGACGCCACGGTGGCCAAGCTGCCGGGCCTTCTCGCCGGCTCGGCCGACCTGACCGGCAACAACGGGGTGAAGGTCAAGGGCGCCGTCATCCAGTCCCGCGAGACGCCCGGTGGGACGCAGGTCCACTACGGCATCCGCGAGCACGGGATGGGCTCGGCCATGAACGGCATGGCCGCAGCACCGGGGCGTGCTCCCGGTCGGCGGGACCTTCTTCTGCTTCTCGGACTACATGCGCCCCTCGGTCCGGCTGGCCTCGTTGACCGGGACCCACGTCATCTACTCGTGGACGCACGACTCCGTCGGGCTGGGCGAGGACGGGCCGACCCACCAGCCGGTGGAGCACCTGGCGTCGCTGCGGGCCATGCCCGGCATGAGCCTCGTGCGCCCGGCCGACGCCAACGAGACGGCGCAGGCCTGGCGGCTGGCCGTCGAGGCCGACGGGCCGGTCGGCCTGGTGCTGACCCGTCAGGACGTCCCCGTGCTGGCGGCCACGGCCGAGCGGGCAGCTGCGGGCGTGCCCCGGGGTGCCTACGTCCTCGTCGACAGCGACGGCCCGCCCCAGATCGTCCTGGTCGGCACCGGCAGCGAGGTGCAGCACGCGGTGACCGCGGCGGCGACCCTGGCCGGATCGGGCGTGGCGGCCCAGGTGGTGTCGTTCCCGTCCTGGGACCACTTCGAGCGCCAGCCCGACGACTACCGGGCCAGCGTCTTCCCGCCCGGCGTGCCCGTGCTCAGCATTGAGGCCGGCGCCACCTTCGGCTGGGACCGCTACGCCGACGACGCCATCGGGTTCGACCATTTCGGTGCGTCGGCCCCGGGCGCGCTCGTCATGGAGAAGTTCGGGATCTCCGCCGAGCACATGGTGGAGCGGGCCCGGGCCCTCCTGGGCGCCACCGGCGACTGACCCGGGCCGGCGGCATGCGCCGGCCACACGTATCGCGACGAAGGGAGCTGTCCCCATGACCCGACTGCAGGACCTCTACGAAATCGGTGGCCAGAGCCCGTGGCTCGACAACCTCCGCCGCGACTGGCTCGAGGGGGGCCAGCTGGCGGAGCTGCTCACGCTCGGCGTGCGCGGCATCACGTCCAACCCGACCATCTTCGCCAACGCCATCAGCGGGCAGGACACCTACGACGACCAGTTCCGCTCCCTCATGAAGGACCACACGGTCGACAGCGCCTACTGGGAGATGGCCATCACGGACATCGATGACGCGCTGGGCATGCTGCGGCCGCTCTACGACGAGAGCGACCGCGAGGACGGCTACGTCTCGCTCGAGGTCTCGCCGGCGCTGGCGCACGACACCGAGGGCACGGTGCAAGGCGGCGCGCGATCTGCACGCGCGCATCAACCAGCCCAACCTGTTCGTCAAGGTGCCGGCCACCAAGGAGGGCGTGCCGGCCATTGAGACGCTCATCGGCGAGGGCCACAGCATCAACGTGACGCTCATTTTCGGCCTCGACCGCTACGACGAGGTGATGGAGGCCTACCTGCGCGGCCTCGAGGCGCTGGTGGCCGCCGGCCGGGCGGACGAGCTGCCCAAGGTGGCCAGCGTGGGCTCCTTCTTCGTCAGCCGGGTCGACACCGAGGTCGACCGCCGCCTGCAGACCCTGGCCGGCGGGCGACAAGGGTGACGCCGCCATTCTCGGTCTGCGCGGCACCGCCGCGGTGGCCCAGGCGCAGACCGCCTACCAACACTTCCACCGCACCTTCGCGGGCGAGCGCTGGGAGGCGCTGCGGGACAAGGGCGCCCGCGTGCAGCGGCCGCTGTGGGCGTCGACCTCGACCAAGAACCCGGGCTATCCGGACCTGCTCTACGTGGACAGCCTCATCTGCGCCGGCCACGGTCAACACCATGCCCGAGCCGACGCTGCGCGCCTTCGAGGACCACGGGACGCTGAAGCGCACGGCGGACGCCGACCCCGACGAGGCCGCCGCCGCCTTGTCACGCCTGGGCGACGCCGGCGTCGACATGCTCGACGTGGAGCAGACGCTCGAGGACGAGGGCGTCACCTCGTTCGCCAAGTCGTTCGACGAGCTCCTGCAATCGCTGACCGACAAAGCCGCTACCTTCTGAGGCCGGGCCACACAATTTCCTTGGACAACCGAGAGGAGCGCGCATGAAGATCGGCATGATCGGACTGGGCAAGATGGGCGCCAATATGACCGAGCGCCTGCTCAAGGGTGGGCACGAGGTGGTGGCCTACGACCTGAGCGCCGACGCGGTGAAGGCGGCGGCGGCCAAGGGGGCCGAGGCGTCGAGCAGCCTGGACGACCTGATTGCGAAGCTCGACTCCCCCAAGGCGGTCTGGGTGATGCTGCCGGCCGGCCACATCACCGACTCCACCGTCGAGGAGCTGGCCGGCAAGTTCGCCAAGGGCGACGTCATCATCGACGGCGGCAACTCCAACTACAAGGAGTGGAAAGCGCTGGCCGAGAAGCTCGAGAGCACCGGTGTCGGCTTCGTCGACGCCGGGACGTCCGGCGGCGTGTGGGGCCTGACCGAGGGCTACTGCCTCATGGTCGGCGGCACCAAGGAGGCGGTGGCGGTGGTGGAGCCGGCGCTGCTCACGCTGGCGCCCGAGGGCGGGTACGCCCACGTGGGCCCCGTCGGCGCGGGCCACTTCGTCAAGATGGTGCACAACGGCGTGGAGTACGGCCTCATGCAGGCCTACGCCGAGGGCTTCGAAATCATGGGCAAGGCCGACGAGTTCGACCTCGACCTGCACGAAATCGCCTCCATCTGGCGCTACGGCTCGGTGGTGCGCAGCTGGCTGTTGGATCTGGCCGAGCGGGCGCTGCGGCCCGGGGCGGGCTTCGACGACATTAAGGGCGTGGTGGTCGACTCGGGCGAAGGCCGTTGGACGGCGCAGGAGGCCATCGACCGCGGCGTGCCGGCACCGGTGATCGCCACGTCGCTCTTCACCCGCTTCGCCTCCCAGGAGCCCGACTCGCTCCAGCTGAAGATGCTCTCCGCGCTGCGCAACCAGTTCGGTGGCCACGCCGTGACGCTCGAATCGGGCCAGCAGGGCCTGGAGACCGAGACCCCGACGCCGTAGCGCCGCTCGCCATGCTCACTCCGGTCGACGACATCACCAGCGCCTTCAGCGACGCCGTGCGCGACGCCTTCGCGGCGCGCCCGGGCCCGCGCTTCGCGCTCGTGCTGTCGGGCGGCCCGACGGCGCAGGAGTGCTACGAGGTGCTGGCCACGGCCGACGGCATCGACTGGGGCGTGGTGGACATTTTCGTCGGGGACGAGCGCGTCGTGCCCCCCGACGACACCGACGCCAACCAGCGCCTGATCACCGAGTCCCTCATCGACCGGGTCGGCGGGGTCGGCTCCTTCTCGCCCATGCCGACGGTCGGCCCGGTGGACGAGTGCGTGGCGGCCTACCAGCGCGTCATGGCGGACCTGGTGACCGGCGCGGGGATCGACCTGATCCACCTGGGGATGGGCCCCGACGGCCACACGGCCTCGCTGTTCCCGGGCGCTGCCACCCTGGAGGCCGAGCCGGGCGTCCTGGTGCTGGCGACCGAGGACCCCAACGGCGTCAACCCCCATCCGCGCCTCACCCTGACGCTGCCGGCCATCAATTCGGCCCGCCTGGCCGTCTTCACGGTGTCCGGGGCGTCGAAGGCCCCCGCGGTCGCCGCCCTGGTCCGCGGCGACGACCTGCCCGCCGCCCGCGTCCATGCCGGGCGCACGCTGTGGCTGGTCGACGGCGCCGCGCGCGCCGACGCCCCCTAGATTGGCCGCAATGCTCTCTGACGCCGATCTCCTCTCGACTCCCCTTGACGACCTGACGGCGCTGGCCCGCGTCGTGCGCGACGGGGCGCACGGGAGGCGGGTCACCTTCTCGCCCAAGGTCTTCATTCCGCTGACCATGCTCTGCCGTGACAAGTGCGGCTACTGCACCTTCGCCAAGGCGCCGGCCCGCGTCACCGCGCCCTACCTCCTGCCCGAAGAGGTGCTGGCCATCGCCGAGGCCGGCAAGGCGGCCGGCTGCCACGAGGCCCTCTTCACCCTGGGCGAGCGGCCCGAGCTGCGCTACCCGGTGGCGGCGGAGTGGCTGGCGGCGGCGGGCTACGCCTCGACGGTGGACTACCTCGCCGCCATGTGCCGCCTCGTCGTCGAGGAGACCGGCCTGCTCCCCCACGCCAACGCCGGCGCCCTCGACGCCACCGAGCTGGCCACGCTGCGCCCGGTGGCGGCCAGCCAGGGCATGATGCTCGAGTCGCTGGCCGAGGACCTCGACGCCCACCGGGGCGCACCCGACAAGGTGCCGGCCCGCCGGCTGGCCACCCTGGAGTTCGCCGGGGAGCTGGCCATCCCCTTCACCACCGGCATCCTCGTCGGCATCGGCGACACGCGGGCCGACCAGCTGGCCGCCCTGCGCGCCATCGCGGCGTCGCACTCCCGCCACGGGCACGTCCAAGAGGTGATCGTCCAGAACTTCCTGCCCAAGGCGGGCACGGCCATGTTCCGGGCCGAGCCGTGCGCGCCCGAGGACCTGGTGTGGGCCATTGCGGCGGCCCGGCTGGTGCTGCCGCCCGACATCCACGTGCAGGCGCCACCCAACCTCTCCGACGAGCTGGGGCCCTTGCTGGCGGCCGGCATCGACGACTGGGGCGGGGTCTCGCCGGTCACGGCCGACCACGTGAACCCCGAGCGGGCCTGGCCCGCCCTCGACATCCTGCGCGAGGCCACCGAGGCGGCCGGGCACACGCTCGCTCCCCGCCTGACCATCTACCCGACCTTCGCCCACGACCCGGGGCGCTGGCTCGACCCGGCGCTGCACTTCGGAGTCATGGACGTCTCCGACGCCGAGGGCCTGGCCCGCGAGGACTTGTGGTGCTCGGGGGGCGAGGAGCTCCCACCCCTGCTGCTGGAGGCCACCGGCCAACCACGTGGCGCTGCCGCGACCGGTGTCGACAC
>CAWAHA010000005.1:0-78941 GCA_963781565.1 uncultured Acidimicrobiaceae bacterium
GCCCGACGGGTTGTCGCCCGAGCTCGAGCCCTGGCTGGCGCCCACGGACTCCTTGCCCTGGTTGCCCGACATCAGCTGGATCACCTGCTGGCGCACGCGTCCGAGGTCGGCCCCGAGGCTGACCAGCACGGTGGCGGCGACGCCCTCGCCCTCACGGACGAGGCCGAGGAGCATGTGCTCGGTGCCGATGTAGCTGTGGCCGAGCTGCAGCGCCTCGCGCAGCGAGAGCTCCAACACCTTCTTGGCGCACGGCGTGAACGGCGGGGAGCCGCTCGGCGCGGTACCGGCCATGCCGATCGTCTCTTCCACCTTCTCGCGCACGGCCTCGAGGGAGATCCCCAGGGACTCGAGGGCCTTCGCTGCAACGCCCTCTCCCTCGTGGATCAACCCGAGGAGAATGTGCTCGGTGCCGATGAAGCTGTGATTGAGCAGGCGCGCTTCCTCCTGCGCCAGCACCAACACCCTCCGGGCCCGGTCGGTGAAACGTTCGAACACCCTGACCGCCTCTCCTTGTTTCCTCTTGCTTCTCGGCTCAGTGTACCTGTGGCCTTAGTCCATCACGCCGCAGGCGATGTGTCCGCCATCTACGCAGGAGAACCCCGTCGACGGGAAATCCTGCGTACCCTTCTACCTGGTAGTTGTCGGCATTCGGCACCTGTGCCCTAACGTTTGGAGCAGTGAACCCGACAGAAGCCCTCGGCCTGCCCCGCCTCCAAGAGGGACTGCAGCGTCTGGAGCCCCTGCTCACCGCCTCCGTGGTGACCGGGGACGGCTTCCTCGACGAGGTCACGACCCATCTGATCGCTGCCGGGGGCAAGCGCCTGCGACCGCTCCTCGCCCTGGCCACCGCCACCGCCGGCAGCCGCGAGGCCTCCGAGGACGACCTGATGGGCGGGGTCGCGGTCGAGCTGGTCCACCTCGCCTCGCTCTACCACGACGATGTGATTGACGAGGCGACCATCCGGCGCAACGTGGAGAGCGTCAACAGCCGTTTCGGGAACCTGGTGGCCATCGTCGCCGGCGACTACCTCCTGGCCCGCAGTGCCGCCATCGCCGCCGGCCTCGGCGTCGAAATCGCCGAACTCCTCGCCGACACGCTCGGTCGCCTGTGCCAGGGCCAGGTGACCGAGGTGCGCTCCGCCTTCCAGACCGGCCGCAGCCGCGAGGACTACTTCGCGTCGATCAGCGGCAAGACGGCGGCGCTCACGGCCACGTCGTGTCGGATCGGTGCGTTGACCGGCGGGCTCCCGGCCGCCGAGGTCGACGCCTGCACCGAGTTCGGGCACTGCTTCGGCATGGTCTTTCAGATCCGCGACGACATCCTCGACATCACGGCGAGCGACGGCCAGTTGCAGAAGCCGGCGGGACAGGACCTCGCCGAGGGCATCTACACGTTGCCGGCCCTGGTGGCGTTGGCCGAGCCCGACACGGGACCGAATCTGCAGGCGCTGCTGGGCGTGCCGCTGGCCCAGCCCGAACGGGACAAGGCGCGCGCCATCGTCATGGAGTCGGCGGGCATCGCCGAGTCCGTGGACACGGCCCGCCGCTACGTCGATGACGCCCAGAAGGCCACGGCCGGCATCGGCCAACCCGAACTGCGGGCGGGACTCTCCCGGCTGGTGGCCGACCTCCTGAGCGACCTGCCGGGCTGACGTCGCGCCGTCAGGCGGTGCTCCGGAGCTCGTCGTCGCTGCGCAGAACAACTTTTGTTGACCGCCGGGAATTGACGTCGAACTGGCCCGGAATTGGCGCCGAATTGCGAAGCGGCCACCGCGGGGTCTCCCCGACGGTGGCCGCTTCCGCTCGCCCGGCAAGAGGCGCCGGGTCAGTTGCTGCTCGTCCCCCCGGCGCTGCACGCGGCCTGGGCCTTGGCCAGCCGTGCGTTCACCTTCGACTCGCGGTTCTGCACCCTGGTGATCCGCTTGGCGATGGCGTCGGCAGCGTGGTGTGGCCGGCGTCCTTGGCCTTGGTCTCACGAGCCTCGGCCTTGGGCACCCAGGTCGACACCTTGGCCTCGACCTTCTGGACCTTGGCCTGCAGAGCGGGGAGCTTGGCGCACTGCGCCGCCGTCGGAGTCCCCGTCGTACCGGGGTGGGGGTGGACGCACCGGCGATGCCGGCGACGCCGAAGGTCAGGGCACCGGCCACTGCGGCTCCTGCGATGACTGTGCGAAACATGGTGTCCTCCTCGGACGTCGGATGCGCTGACTCACGCACCACCGCCGTTCAGCGGCACATCCCACACTGAGGGCGAAATGTGAAGGAACCGTGAGAGGCGGTGAAGGAACTTCCCGTCACGTAAGGAGATCGGAAGAACGCCCCGCTCCCGCCGCCCGGACCGCACGCTCAACCTCGATCGGGCCGCAGGGTGGGAAAGGCGATGACCTCGCGGATGTTGGCGACGTCGCCCAGCAGCATCAGCAGCCGGTCGACGCCGAGCCCGAAGCCCGAGGTCGGGGGCAACCCGTACTCGAGCGCGCGGAGATAGTCCTCGTCCACCACCGCCGACTCCTCGTCGTCACCGGCCCGGGCCTTGGCCGCCTGCTCCTCGAAGCGGGCGCGCTGGTCGTCGGGGTCGATGAGCTCGGTGAACCCGTTGCCGAGCTCGCGGCCCGCCACCACGGGCTCGTAGCGCTCGACGAGCTCGGGTCCGTCACGGTGACGCCGCGCCAACGGCGACACCTCGGCCGGATAGTCGGTGACGAAGACCGGGCCCCACAACGCCGTCTCCGTGGTCTTCTCGTAGATCTCGAGCAGGATTTTGCCCGGCCCCCAACCGTCCTCCACCTCGATGCCGACCTCGGTCGCCACCGTCACCAGCTCTTGACGCGGCGAGCGCACGTCGAGCGTGTACCCGGTGGCCTCGGCGATGAGCTCGCTCATGGTGGCGCGCCGCCACGGCGTCGGTGAGGTCGAGGTCGCGTCCGCCATAGGTCAGCTTCGTGGTCCCGAGCACGTCGAGCGCCAGGCCGGCCACCAGTTCCTCGAAGACGACCATGGTGTCGTTGTAGTCGGCGTAGGCCTGGTAGAGCTCGAGCGTCGTGAACTCGGGGTTGTGGCGCGGCGAGATGCCCTCGTTGCGGAAGCTGCGGCCGATCTCGAACACCTTGTCGAAGCCGCCGACGACCAGTCGCTTGAGGTAGAGCTCGGGCGCCACGCGCAGGTAGAAGTCGGTGTCGAACGTGTTGTGGTGCGTGACGAACGGGCGCGCCGTCGCTCCGCCCGCAATGGGGTGCAGCAACGGTGTCTCCACCTCGACGAAGCCCTGCTCCCACAAGCGCCGGCGCATGTGGCGCACGACGTCGCTGCGCATTTGCAGCAGCTGGCGCGAGCGCTCGTTGGCCCACAGGTCGACCTCGCGCTGGCGGTAGCGCGTCTCGACGTCGCTGACGCCGTGCCATTTGTCGCCAAAGTTGCGCCGCGCCTCGGCCAGCAGCACCCACTCGGAGACGAGCACCGACAACTCGCCGCGCCGCGTCCGGATGACTTCGCCGCGGGCGCCGATCCAGTCCCCGAGATTCAGCTTCACGAACTCTTCGAAGCGCTCGGTCACCGCGGCGCGGGCGAACAGCTGCACCGCGCCCGACGTCGTCGCGCAGCTCGCCGAAGGCGGCCTTCCCCTGGTTGCGCAGCAGCATGAGGCGGCCGGCCACCCCGACGGTGACGCCGGACTCCTCGCCGGGGTCGAGCGCCGACCAGGTTCCGACGATGTCCGCCGTCTGGTGGGTGCGCTCGAAGCGGTACGGGATGTCCCGGGGAACCGCGGCGCGGGCTGGCGGCTCGTCGGCGGGCGGCTCGCTCACGAGGGGACGTTGCGCTCGTACACGATGCGCAGGCCGTGCAGGGTCAACCAGGGCTCCACGTGCTCAATGGTGTCCGAATACGGCGCAATCAGCGAACTGAACCCCCCGGTGGCCACCACGGTCGCCGGGCCGAGCTCCTCCATGAAGCGCCGGGCCAGCGAATCGACCAGCCCGGCGAACCCGTAGAGGGTCCCCGACTCAATCGACTCGACCGTGGAGCGGCCGATGACGCTGCGCGGCTCGACCAGCTCCACCCGGCGCAGGGCGGCCGCCGACTGGTAGAGGGCGTCGAGGCTCACGCCGACCCCCGGCGTGATGGCGCCACCCATGTACTCGCCGTTGGCGCTGATGGCCTCGACCGTCGTGGCCGTGCCCATGTCGACCACCACGCAGGGCCCGCCGTAGAGGTCGTAGGCCCCGACGGCGTCGGCAATGCGGTCGGCGCCGACCTCCTTGGGGTTGTCGTAGAGGATGGGCATGCCGCTCTTGGTCCCCGGGCCGAGCACGACGCTGGGCAGATCGGCGAACCAGCGCGACGCCATCTGGCGCAGCTCCGTCGTCACGTGGGGCACAGAGGAGCAGACGGCGATGCCCGAGACCGAGGTGGAGATGTCGAGGCCCTCGAGGTCGAGCAGCTGGGTCAGGAGGACCGCGTGCTCGTCGGGCGTGCGGCTGGAACTGGTGGAGAGGCGCCAGTGGTGGGTGAGCCCCCGCGGTGCCGTCGGGTCGTGCTCGGTGCCGATACCGACGCCGATGCTCTCCTCGCGGGCCGGGTTGCCGTCGTCCGCGTCGAGCGCGTACAGCCCGATGACCGTCTCGGTGTTGCCGACGTCAATGACCAGGAGCACGGTTCAGTTCCCGACCGATCGCACGGCGCCGGTGGCCGTGCTCCAGAGGAGGTCGAGCCCGAGGTCGAGCACGGGGGCCGAGTGGGTCAGCGCGCCCACCGAAATCCGGTCCGGTCCGGCGGCGGCGTAGGCGCCGATGGTGGCCAGGGTCACGTTGCCGGACACCTCGGTCAGGATGGGCCCGGGCGCGTCCAGGTGCGCCACTGCGATCGCCTCGACCACCGTGCCCGGGTCCATGTTGTCGAGCAACACGGCGTCCGCGCCGGCGCGGGCGGCTTGCGCCACCTGGTCGAGCGTGTCGCATTCGATTTCGACCCCTCGCCCCGGCCACAGCGCACGGGCCCGCTGCACGGCGTCGGCGATGCTCGTCCCGGCCAGGTGGTTGTCCTTCACCAAAAGGGCGTCCGACAGGCCGGCCCGGTGATTGGTCCCGCCGCCGGCCCGCACGGCCGCCTTCTCCAACAGGCGCAGGCCCGGCGTCGTCTTGCGCGTGTCGAGCACCGCCACCGAGGGGTTGCTCTCGTGCGCGGCCGTCACGAACTGCGCGGTCAGGGTGGCCACGCCCGAGAGCCGCCCGAGGAAGTTCAGCGCGGTGCGCTCGCCGGTGAGGATCGGCCGCAGCCGCCCGGCCAGCTCCAGCAGCGTGGCGCCGGGCGCCAGCTCGTCGCCGTCCTCGGCCTGCCAGCGCAGGTCGATGTCGGGGTCCAGGCGCAAGAAGGTCTCGGTGGCGCAGTCGCGGCCCGCCAACACGCCGGCACGCCGGGCGCGCAGCGCGAACTGGGCGCGCACGTCCTCGGGCACCAGCGCCGACGTCAGATCGCCCTCGGGCCCGAGGTCCTCGGCCAGGGCCCGACCGACCGCGTCGCGTACCGCCGCCGTGTAGGCGCCGGCGTCATCCATCGTCCGCTACACCCCCGCGCCCCGACGTGCCCGTGCACCAGGCGCCGCCGCCACGAGGGCACGGCGTCGGGGTACTCGCTGCGGGCGTGGGCGCCGCGGCTTTCGGTGCGGGCCAGCGCGGAGGCCAACAGGGCGTCCGCCAGCCGGAGCAGGTTCGCCAGCTCGCCGGCCGCCACCGAGGCCGAGGGGTCCCCGAGCACGGCGCCGGCCTCCTCCACGACGGCGCGCGGCGCCGGCCAGCGAGTCGGCGCTGCGCACGACGCCGGCACCCGCGTCATGGCGCGCTGCACCGTGTCGCGCAGCTTCGTCACGTCGGTGCCCGGCCACCGGTCGCGGTCCGGCGGCAGCGGCGTGGCCGGCTGCGCCAATTCGGTGCAGGCGATGCCGTCAATGGGCTCCGCCCCGAGCACGGCCCGCAGCGCGCCGCTCGGCTCCGGGGCCGGCGCGCCCGACGGGATGCGCTCGGCCAGGCGGGCCCCGAACACCATGCCCTCGAGCAGCGAGTTGGAGGCCAGGCGGTTGGCGCCGTGCACGCCGGTGCAGGCCACCTCCCCCACCGCCCACAGGCCGGGCAGCGCCGTGGCGCCCCACAGGTCGGTCACCACGCCGCCCGACAGGTGGTGCGCCGCCGGCGCAATGGGCAACCAGTCACGTTGGGGATCGAGGCCGATGGACGTGAGCGACGCCGCAATGGTCGGGAAGCGCGCCGAGAAGCGCTCGAGCCCCGTGGCGTCGAGCCAGAGGTGGTCGGCGCCCTGCTCGACCATGCGCGCCGCCATGGCCCGGCTGACGACGTCGCGCGGCGCCAACTCGTCGACGAAGCGCTCGCCGTCACGGTCGCGCAGGAGCGCGCCGTGGCCGCGCAGGGCCTCGGAGAGGAGCGGGCGGGGCATGGCCGGGTGGTGCAGCGCGGTGGGGTGGAACTGCACGAACTCGACGTCGGCCGTCGGGACGCCGGCCCGCAGCGCCATGGCCACGCCGTCGCCCGTCGACTCGGGCGGGTTGGTCGTGACCGAGAAGAGCTGGCCGGCGCCACCGGTGGCCAGGACCACGTGATCGGCCCGCACCTCCACGGGCCCGCCGGCGCCGCCCGGCGGCAGGGCCAGCACACCGGTGCAGCGGCCGCCCTCGACCAGCAGGTCGAGCGCGAACCACCCTTCGAGCACGGCGCTGGCCGAACGGTAGGTCGCGTCGACCAGGGCGCGCTCCACCTCGGCGCCGGTCGCGGCGCCGCCGGCGTGCACGACGCGGGGCTTGGAGTGTCCGCCCTCGCGGGCCAGCGCCAGCGAGCCGGTGGCCTCGCGGTCGAACTCGACCCCCGAGCGCGATGAGCTCGTGCACGCGGCCCGGCCCCTCGTCGACCAGAATGCGCACCGCCTCCTCGTCGCACAGGCCGGCGCCTGCGGCCAGCGTGTCGGCCAGGTGGAGGTCGGTCGAGTCCTCGTCGGCACCGAGCACCGCGGCGACGCCGCCCTGGGCCCAGCGCGTGGCCGACTGCGACAGCACGCCCTTGGTCAGCACGCCCAGGGCGAGCGCCGGCGACGGACCGCCGGGACCGGCCAGCCGCACCGCGGCCGACAAGCCGGCGACGCCGCTGCCGAGGACCAGGACGTCGAAGGGTCCGGGCCGGGCCCCCGTGGTCACGCCGGTTCGGTCAGGGTGAGCTCGGCATCGAGGTGCGCCGACGCCTCGTCGATCACCCGGTTGCGCCCGTCGACGTGCACGACGCGAGGCACGTAGCTCTCGAGCTCGGCTCGCTCGTAGTCGGCGTAGGTGATGATGATCACCTTGTCGCCCGGCTGCACCAGTCGCGCCGCCGCGCCGTTGAGGCAGACCTGGCCCCGCTCTCCTTCGATGGCGTAGGTCTCGAAGCGCGCGCCGTTGTCGATATCGAGGACGGTCACCTGCTCATAGGGAAGGATGTCCGCCAGCGCCAGCAGCTCGGTGTCGATCGAGACCGAGCCGACGTAGTGCAGGTTGGCCCCGGTCACGGTGGCCCGGTGGATTTTCGACTTCATCATGCGGCGGCGCATCGGCTCACCCGATCCTTTCGAGTTGGCGCACCTGCTCGGTGGCGCCCGGTACGGCGCGGAGGTCGTCGGTCGTGGCGCGTGCATCGCTGTTGTCGATGAGCCGCACGGGGCCGACCTGGGCGGCGATCAGCAGGCGCAGGCCGTCGAGCACGTCGTCAGTGGGGTCGATGGCGTCGACCTCGCCGAGCGTCTCGGCCTCGACCAGCACGGCGTAGTCGAGCGTCACCAGCGGTTCGGCGGCCACCACGGCGCGCATGGCGCGGCGAGACGGCGGCACCCGAGCGCTCCCCGCCCGCCAGGGCGAGGCGGCCCGCGGCCAGCGCCCGGGACAACACCGTGGCGGCCTGACGCTCGGTCGCCGACAAGCCGCACGTTGCGACTGGAGAGGGCCAGGCCGTCGGGCTCGCGCACTATGGGGCAGCCGACCACCTCGACGGGCAGTGACAGCTCGCGCGCCATGCGCCGCACGACGGCCAGCTGCTGGAAGTCCTTCAAACCGAAGTAGGCCCGGCAGGGGCCGGCGATGGTGAACAGCTTCGCCACCACCGTGGCCACGCCGTCGAAGTGGCCGGGCCGGGATGCGCCCTCCCAGGACTCGCTGACACCGTGCACCGACACCGTCGTCGACGGCACGTCGGGCCACGAGGGGTACATTTCGCGGCACGCTCGGGACGAAGACGACGTCGGCCCCCGCCTCGGCGCACACCACCAGGTCGTGCTCGAGCGTGCGCGGGTAGTGCGCGATGTCCTCGGGGTCGCCGAATTGGAGCGGGTTCACGAAGATGGAGACGACCACCACGTCGCAGTCGGCGCGCGCCAGGTTCAGCAACGACGTGTGCCCGTCGTGCAGTGCGCCCATGGTGGGGACCAGGCCGACCACCTGGCCGGAGGCCCGGGCCTCGTCCAGCACGGCCCGGCAGTCCGCGACGGTTTCGACGACCTGCACCGTGGCGTCCCTACACCGCGGCCGGCTGGGCCGGCACGGTCTCGCCGGACACGGCGGCGTCCTGCTGGGCCAGGCGGGTCGCCAGCGCGGCGCCGGCCTGGTAGCCCGGGCGCTCGGACCTGGGCAAGGCGTCGAGGTGGCGGCTGAGCGTCGCCCAGTCGCCGCGGCGAGCCGGGCCGGTGAGCGCCGGGCCGGCGCCCAGGGCAGCCACGTCGTCGACGGCGGCCCTGGTCAGGGGAAGGAACGACTCGAGGTCCAGCCCGACCGAGGCGGCCACCCGCTCCACCTGGCCCAGCAGCGCCACCACGTGGTTGGCTGCGATGCAGGCGGCGGCGTGGTACGCCGCCCGGTCCCGGTCGGCCACCTCGACCATGCGGCCGCCCAGGCTCGTCACGACGTCGCGCGCCAGCGGTGCCCCGGCCACGGCGAAGGTGACGCCAGAGCCCAGACGGGCGGCACCGACCTCGCCGTTGGGCAGCGGCACCAGCGGGTGCACGGCCGCGCGCAGCGGGTGGGGCGCCAGGGCGTCGAGCCCGAGCGACCCGGAGAGGTGCGCCACCGTGGTGCCCGGCGACGGCACGACCGCGGCGGCGACGTCGGCGACGGCATCGTCAGGGGTGGCGATGACGAGCAGGTCGACATCGTCAGCGGCGCGCGCCAGCTCGTCGTGGCGCCCGAGGAAGCCGGCGAATTCCCAACCGCGCGCAGACAATGCAGCGGCCAGGGAGGTGCCGGCCCTACCGGGACCGATGATCCGGATGGAGTGCATCTGACCTCCTTCGGCGTTCCAGCCCCTTGCGGGTGCCGTTCGCCTACAGACGATCGAAGATAACGACGTCTAAAGACTACCCACAGTGACGACCTCCCCACCAGCGGCCCTGAGCTGCTCCGATGTCACGAGGTCGGGGGCCAGGTCGGCCAGCGGCTGCACCACGAAGCGCCGCTCCCACAGCCGCGGGTGCGGGACGGTCAGGTCGTCGGTGTCCACCTGCCACCCCTCGACCCAGAGGACGTCGGCGTCCAGGGTGCGCGGACCCCATCGGACCGTGCGGACCCGCCCGGCCTCCGCCTCCAGGGCGCGGCAACGCTCGAGCAGCGCACGGGGCGTGTCCGAGGTCGAGAGCTCCACGACCAGGTTGAGGTAGGGGCCCTGGCCGTCCGGGCCCCCGACCGGCTCGGTCTCGTACAGCGGCGAGACGCCCACGACGTCGCCGTCGGCCCGGAGCTGCTCCACCGCCTGGCGCAGGAAGGCGCGCCGGTCTCCCAGATTCGATCCCAGCCCGATGAAGGCACGCCACGGGGGCGATGCCGGCGCCGCCATCAGCGGGCGCGCCGCACCTTGACCCCGGTCGAGCCCACATGGAGCGCCAGCGGCGGGCGGAGCTTGCGCACCGTCACCTCGACCGCTTCGAGCCGGGGGTCCACGATCAACAACGCGCTGGCCAGACGACCGCTGAGGGCCTCGAGCAGCCGGTACGACCGGCCCGCCACGACGTCCGCCGCGGTCTGGGCCAGGGCGCCGTAGTCCACCGTGTCCGCCAGGTCGTCGCTCTCCTGGGCCGCCGCCATGTCGACCCAGGCCAAAATGTCGACCGAGAAGGGCTGGGCCCGGTCACGCTCCTCGGGCAGCACGCCGTGCGTCCCGGTGACCCGGAGGTCGAGAATTTCGATGCGGTCGCTCACCGCGCCTGACCGCGCGACGGCATGCCCTCCAGTTCCGAGAGCAGCTCGCGGCCGGGCTCGCCCATGGCGTGCCCGACGACGTGTTCGACCAGGGCCACCGCCTGGGGCTGGTTGCCGATCCGCTCCGACCAGACCAGGTACCCGGCCAGGACCCCCATGACGCGGTCCCCCAACTCGTCCTGGTGCACGAGAATGCGCAGCCCCGACGCCAGGGAGTCGTCGATGTCCTTGTAGCAGGCGGCGAGGACCGGTCGCGGGTCCCCGGTGCGTTCGAGCGGGTAGTGGGCCCAGGCCAGGCCCTCGTCGTCGTAGGCCGACAGGTTGTGCGGCGACGACAGCAACGAAATGATGCGCCCGAACCCCTGGACGCGCAGCCAGATGATCTCCTCCTGGCGCCGCACCCGGCGGTGATTGACCGAGAACCCGCCCGGCCGCTCGCTCACGGCCAGGTGGTCGGTGATGACCCAGGTGAAGTTGCGCGGGGGAATGCCGGCCGCCCATTTGCCCTTCATGCGGCAGGACCATACAGCCGCGTCATCTGCACCGTGGCCGCCACGTCGTGCACCCGCACCATGCCCGCGCCCGCCACCAGGGCTGCAGCCTCCGTGGCCAGCGATCCCTCGGCCCGGTCGGCCACCGGCGCGGGGTCGCCGGCACCGGGTGCGGCCAGGACGCCCAGGAAGCGCTTGCGGCTGGTCCCGACCAGGACGCCGGCACACCCGGCGCCTTGCGCGGCCTCCACCAGGCCCCCGAGGTGGCGGAGGAGCGACAGGTTGTGCGCCACCGTCTTCCCGAACCCGATGCCGGGGTCGATCCAGACCTCGCCCACCCCGGCCCGGAGCGCCAGGCCGGCCCGCTCCACCAGGAAGGCGCGGACCTCGTCGACCACGTCGGCGTACTGCGGATCGTCCTGCATGGTCCCGGGCCGGCCCCGCATGTGCATGGCGACCCACCCGGCACCGGCGGCAGCCGCCACCTCGTACAGGGAGGCGGAGATGTCGTTGAGCAAGCTGGCCCCCGCCGCCAGCGCCGCCGCCGCCACCTCCGGCTTGACGGTGTCCACCGACACCCGCACCCCTCGCCCGTCGCTCCGTGCCGCCGAGCCCAGGGCTTCGACGACCGGCACCACCCGTGCCAGCTCGACGTCGACCGGCACCGGCACGGCGCCGGGTCGGGACGACTCCCCGCCCACATCGATCACATCGGCCCCGGCCGCCATGAGGTCGAGCCCGCGGGCCACAGCGGCGTCGACGGTGGCGTAGAGCCCTCCGTCGGAGAAGGAGTCGGGCGTCACGTTGAGCACGCCCATGACAAGGGGCCGGCGTGCGCCCTGTGGCACCAGCCTCAGTGGCCCCGGATGAACTGCATTGCCTCGGCCCGGGTGGCGACGTCGGAGCGGAAGAGCCCGCGCACCGACGAGGTGACCGTGACCGTGCCGGGCTTCTTGACGCCCCGCATCGACATGCAGAGGTGCTCGGCCTCAATGACGACGAGCACGCCGCGGGGCTGGAGGACCGTGGCGATGGCGTCGGCGATCTGCGTCGTCATGCGCTCCTGGACCTGGAGCCGGCGGGCGAAGCCGTCGACGAGGCGGGCCAGTTTCGACAGGCCCGTGATGCGGCCGTCCTCCGCCGGGATGTAGGCGACGTGGGCCTTCCCGAGGAAGGGCACCAGGTGGTGCTCGCAGAGCGACGCGAACGGGATGTCGCGCACCATGACCATTTCGTCGTGCTCGGCCGCGAAGGTGACTTCGAGGTGGCGGGCGGGGTCGTCGTGCAGCCCGGAGAAGAGCTCCTCGTACATGGAGGCCACCCGCTCGGGCGTCGCCAGCAGGCCGTCCCGCTCGGGGTCCTCCCCGATGGCGATGAGGATCTCGGACACCGCGGCCCTGACCCGTTCGACGTCGACGCTCACGTTTCTGCTCCCTTGTAGCGGTGGACCCCCCGCAGGTTGCGGTAGCGCTCGGCCACGTCGAGGCCGTAGCCCACCACGAACTCGGGCGGAATGGTGAAGCCGATGTAGCGCAGGTCGAGATCGACCCGCTGCTCGCCCTCCTTGACCAGCAGGGCACAGATCTCCACGCTCTTCGGCTGGCGCGCGTTGAGGTAGCGGCGCAGGTAGTTCAGGGTGAGGCCGCTGTCGATGATGTCCTCGACCACGAGCACATGCCGTCCCTCGAGCTCGGAGTCGAGGTCCTTGACGATGCGGACGACGCCAGACGTCCTGGTCGCGCTGCCGTAGGAGGAGACGGCCATGAAGTCGACGTCGACCGGCAGCGCGATCGCCCGGCACAGGTCGCTCATGAAGAGCATGGCGCCCTTCAGCACCGCCACCAGCAGCGGCGGATCCCCGGCATAGTCCGCGGTGATGTCGGCTCCGAGCTCGGCCACCCGGGCCGCCAGTCGCTCGGCATCGACCAACACGGGGCCCACGTCGGCCGCAGCCCACGACGGGACGCCCGCTCCGGACTCGTCGTGGGTCACCGGCGTGACATTACCGGGCCGGTGCGCCGGTTCGACCCGGAGACGCCCGCGGGTCCGGCGGACCCGTTGCCCACCGGTCAGCTCGGTCCCCACCGCCGCGCCGGCGGCGACGGCCAGCGTGCGATCGACCTCGGCCAGCGAGGGTGGGTGCTCGCCGTCACCTGCTTGGCGCAACCAGCGGCGTAGGGCACGGCGGGCCAGCGGACGCGGGGCCGCCGTCACCGCCTTGGCATCGGTCGGATCGGGCAGCAGCTCGTCGGCCAGCGCGTCCAGCAGAGCCACCTCGCTGCGCAGCACGCCGGCCTGCCGGGCCAGCAGCGGGACCGGGTCGCGCCCGGCGACCTGCGCGCACAAGGGCAGGAGCTCGTGGCGGATGCGATTGCGCACGAACGCCGGGTCGTCGTTGCTCTCGTCGCAGACCGGCGCCAGGCCGGCGGCGGCGCACAGGGCCATGGGTCTCGTGCCGGCGCAGCCCCAGGATCGGGTGCCGCGGCCCCGGCTCCATGCCCGCCAGGCCGTCGGCACCGGCGCCGCGCAGGAGGTTCACCAGGATCGTCTCGGCCTGGTCGTCCATGGTGTGCCCGGTGGCCACGTCGTCGGGCAGCACGGCGAAACGGGCGGCCCGGGCCCGGGCCTCCAGGTTGGGTCCGGGCGGCCAAGGAGACGCGGCGGCTGTCGAAGCGGGTGCCGAAGCGGGCCGCAGCGCGCGCGCACCACCTCCGCCTCGTCCTTCGACCCGTCGCGCAGGCCGTGATCGACATGGATGGCGGTGACGACGCAGCCGGCCGCGGCGGCCAGGACCAGCAACGCCAGCGAGTCAGCGCCGCCCGAGACCGCGCAGGGCAGCGCCGCCCCCTCCGGGGGGAAGGTGCACCGGCTCAGGAGGTCAGCGACGAGGGTGGAGGGAAGGCCGGGACCTTCCTCAGCCACCGGCTCGGGCCACCCAGGCCGCCGGGTCGCGGATCTCCTCCAGCGTGGGCAGCAGGTCAGGCCCTTCCCACACCCGGGCCAGCAGGGCAGGGCCCCCGGTGGCCTCCACCGACTCGACGAAGCGCTCGCCCTCGGCGTACTGGCGCATTTTGGCGTCGAGCCCGAGCAGCTTGGACATGAGTTTGGTCAGCCCACGCGACTGGGTGCGGCGTTCGTGCAGCACCTGGGAGAAGTGGGCGGCACCGGGGACCTCGGCCGCTCCCGCCCGGTCCATGGTCACGTCGCCATGGCCCTCGAGCAAGCTCATCATGCCGGAGATCTTCGACAGGGCCAGCCGTTGCTCGGGGGTGGCCAGCATGGCGATCACGCCGCCCGTCGCGGGTGGGATTGCGCCCGGCGCGCAGCTCGTCCGTGGCGCGGCGCACCAGTTCGGCCAGCCCGGCCGGGTCGCCTGACAGCGGGCCGAGCAGCTCGCTCACCAGCGAGACGAAGTAGTCGCGCAGCCACGGCACCGCCGTGAACTGCAGGCGGTGGGTCACCTCGTGCAACGCCAGCCACAGGCGGAACTCGCTCGGTTCGAACCCGTACTGCGTCTCGACGGCGACAATGTTGGGACCGACGTAGGACACGAGGTCCTGATCCTCGGGCGCCTCGTCGTTGATCAACAGGTCGTACTGCCCGAGGACGCGCGTCGCCATGTAGGCCAGCATGAGACCGAGCTGCGTCCCGGCCACGGCCCGGCCCACCGCGAGGGACGGGCCCCCGAGCTTGTTGGCCCGCTTGCGCTGCAGCTCGACCATGGCCGGGCCCATCAGGCGCTCGACCGACCGCACGTTGGCGGCGGCCCAGCCGGCCCTGTCGGTCACCTTGGCCCGGGCGTTCCCGTGCGCGGAGTGCAGGCCGGTGGCCTCGCTCACCAGCGTCTCGGCCCGGGCGGTCAGGTCGTCGAACTGCCCCTGCAGGTCCCGCGAGCGGTAGCTGGCCGGGGCGGGCTTGAGGATGAGGGCGCCCGCCGCAACCCGCTGGGCCAGGGCCCAGTCCACCATGGCCGGCGCGTCGTCGACGGTGACTCGGGTCCGCGAGCGAGAGCTCAGTGCTCGCCGTGGTGCTGCTTGCTTTCTTCGTCGATGGCCGCGGCGACGCGCTGCATGAGGCTGTCGGGGACCCGGTCCTTGCACCGGTTGGCGATGACCTTGCGCAACTCGGCCTCGAACTCCGCGGCGCCGCTGCAGGGCCCACACCAGTCGAGGTGGACGCGGATTTCCGTGCGCCGCTCCTCGGTCAGCTCGCCGTCGAGGTAGTGGTACAGCACGTGGACCGCTTCCTCGCAGTCCACCGACGCGCCAAAGAGCCCGCTGGCGTCCACGGCGCCGCTCTCGTCGTCCTTGTCCACGTTCTCGCTCATTCCATTGACCCCCCAGGCACGCTACCGACCAGGCCGCGCGCTTCGGCCACATTGAGCAACGCCTTCTGGAGTGCCCTTCTTCCCCGGTGGATCCTGCTCATCACCGTCCCGATGGGAACGTCGGTGATTTCGGAGATCTCCTTGTAGCTGAAGCCCTCCACGTCGGCCAGGAGCACGGCCATGCGGAAGGTCTCGGGCAGGGCCTCGAGTGCCGCCTTGACGTCCTCGTCGGTGAAGCGCTCCAACGCCTCGTCCTCGGCCGATCGCCCGGGATCGCTGCCACCCGATCCGGCCAGCCTCTTGTAGAGGTAGAGATCCTCGACGTCCTCGACATCGGCCACCTCGGGACGCCGCTGGGCGGCCCGGTAGCTGTTGATGTAGGTGTTGGTGAGGATGCGGTACAGCCAGGCCCGCAGGTTGGTGCCCTCGGTGAAGGAGCGCGTAGGAGCGGTACGCCTTGAGGTAGGTCTCCTGCACCAGGTCCTCGGCGTCAGCCCGGTTGCGGGTCATCCGCAGGGCGGCCGAGTACAGCCCGGGCATGAATTCCATGGCGACGTCGGTGAAGTTCGCCTGGTCTGCCATGGACCAACCCTACCCACCCGGGGATATCGTCTCCGCCGTGACCACTGCACCCGATGCGCTCGGGATCGACCTCATGGACGGGGAGTTCTTCGGGCGGGAGCCCCACGACGCCTATGCCTGGATGCGGGCCAACGCGCCCGTCTACTACGACGAGGCCAACGACCTGTGGGCGGCGGCCTCCTACGCCGCCGTGAAGGCGGCCTCGGTCGACACCGAGGCCTTCTCGAGCGCCCAGGGCATCCGGCCCAAGTACCCGCCCCTGCCGATGATGATCGACTTCGACGCCCCCGAGCACGTGCGCCGCCGCCGGCTCGTCTCGGAGGGCTTCACACCCAAGGGGGTCCGGGCCATGGAGGACCAGCTCCGGGTCGCCTGCGACCTCATCCTCGACTCGGTGTGCGAGAAGGGCAGCTGCGACTTCGTCGCCGACATAGCGGCGCCACTGCCCATTGCGGTGATCGGCGACATGCTCGGCGTGGCGCCGGCGGACCGGGCCGAGCTCCTCGAGTGGTCCGACGTAATGCTCAAGGCCCAGGGCTCACCCGACCCCGAGGCCATGGTCGGGGCCATGCACGCGTTCGAGGGCTACACCACCTACATCACTCCCGTCCTGGCCGATCGCAAGGCGACGGGCAGCACCGACGACCTCGTCGGCGTGCTGTGCCAGGCCGAGATCGACGGCGACTCGCTCGACGAGGCCTCGCTGATCCACGAGACACTCCTGATCCTCATCGGCGGTGACGAGACGACGCGTCACGTCATCAGCGGTGGCTTGGAGGAACTGCTGGCGCAGCCGGACCAGCTGGCCCGGCTGACCGCCGACCCCGAGGGACTGCATGCCCGGCGCGGTGGAAGAGATGCTGCGCTGGGTGTCGCCGATAAAGAACATGGCCCGTACGGCGACGCGCGACGTCGAGCTCGGCGGCGCCACCATTCACGAGGGGCAGGAACTGCTGCTGCTGTACCCGTCGGCCAATCGGGACGAGACGGTCTTCGACAACGCCGACACGTTCGACATCGGCCGCAGCCCCAACCCGCACGTCGCCTTCGGCTTCGGTGCCCACTTCTGCCTCGGCAACCAACTCGCCCGGTTGGAGCTCAAGGTGATGTTCGAGCGGCTCCTGGCCCGCATGCCCGACATCCACCTCGCCGCCGAGCGCGAGACGCTGCCCCGGCGCCCGGCGAACTTCATTTCGGGCTTCGAGACCATGCCGGTGGCATTCACGCCTTCTGCGCCCCTGGCCGGGCAGCGCCGGCGTCGCCTGATGGCGGCCCCCGACCCGTCCGCCGGCATCGCCGGCTGGTCCGTCCTCGTCACCGGTGGCGGGAGCGGCATCGGACTCGCGACGGCGACGCGGTTCGCCGCCGACGGCGCACACGTGACGATCTGCGGGCGCACCGAGCAGAAGCTGCTGGCCGCGCGCGAGCAGATCGCCGCGGCCGCGACCGGGGGTGCCAGCGTGCGCTGCATTGTGGCGGACGTCACCGTCGAGGACGACGTGGCCGCGGCCGTCGCCGCCACCACCGAGGCCACGGGCCGCATCGACGGCCTCTTCGCCTGCGCGGGCGGTTCCCTCCACCTGGGCTCGGTGTTGACCGCCGACGTCGAGTCCGTGCGGGCCACCATCGACCTCAACCTGACCGGCTCGGTCATCTGCGTGAAGCAGGGTGGGCTCGCCATGCAGGCGCAGGGTGGCCCGGGCTCCATCGTCTTGATGTCGTCGGGGGCCGGGCGCTTCCCCCATCCACACCTGTGGGCCTACGGCGTGTCCAAGGCCGGCATCTGCTTCCTGACGGAGACGGCGGCCGAGGAGCTGGGCCCGCTGGGTATCCGCGTCAACGCCGTGGCGCCCGGGATCATCGCCGACGAGCTGATGGCGTTCATCACGGCGGGCGGACCGCTGCTCGACGACTACCTCGAGCAGATGCCCCTGGGTCGGGTCGGCACCGTCGAGGACGTGGCCGCAGCCGTGCGCTATCTCCTCGGCCCCGAGTCGTCCTTCGTCACCGGCGAGACCCTCGGCGTCGACGGTGGCCACCACCTGCGGCGCGGCGCCGACTACTCCCTCTTGTTCGGAGGCTGAGCCGGCCGCAATCCGCGGGGCCCAGGGGTGATGGCCCGGCCTGGACGTTCTCCAATGTTTTTATACCCACTATGTGCTCCCTAGTGGGTACATAACGTCGAAGTCATCCGGGGGCTGAAGGCAGGTCCGAGGGCCGCGGTGGACCGGCCTCGGAGCTCTCGATCTGGTCGATTTCGGGCGGAACGGTCTTGCCAGAGTTATCCGAAATGATTACCGTTACCGTTATGACATCCAAACTGGTTCGCCCCGCTCTGGCTGCCGCTGCCCTCACCGCGACCGCCCTCGGGCTGGCCGTCGGAACCGGCGCCGGCGCCGCCACCGGGACGGGCACGCCCGCCGTCGTCCACGTGGTGGCGGCCGAGAACTTCTGGGGCAACATCACCAGTCAGCTGGGCGGCCGCGACGTCAAGGTCACGTCACTCATCACCAATCCCAATGCCGATCCACACCTCTTCGAGACGGACGCGGCCGATGCCGCCACGCTGGCCCAGGCGCAGGTCGTCATTGAGAACGGTGCCGGGTACGACACCTGGATGAGCTCGCTCCTCAGTGCGGACGGCGGAAGCGCCCGCGTCGTCAACGCGGCCAACGTCCTCCACGTCACCGGCAGCGATCCCAACCCGCACCTCTGGTACGACATCCCCCGCGTCCCCACCGTGGCCGCCGCCATCGCCGCTGCGCTCGAGAAAGCGGCGCCCCAGGACGCGGCGACGTTCAAGGCGAACCTGTCCACGTTCGACGCCTCGCTGGCCCCGATTGACGCCACGCTGGCCACCCTGAAGGCCAAGTTCCACAACGCGCCGGTCGCCTACACCGAGCGCGTGCCCGGCTACGCGTTGGCGGTGGCCGGCCTCGACGTCGTCACGCCACCGGGCTTCGCCCGCGCCGTCGAAGACGGGACCGACCCCAGCCCGGCTGACACGCTGGCCATGCAGCGACTCCTTGACGACCGCGACATCAACGTGCTGCTCTACAACGTGCAAACCGTCACGCCGGTGACCACCCAGATCCGTTCCCTGGCCCGTCAGCACCACATCCCGGTCGTCGGCGTCTCCGAGACGATGCCCGCCGGCGTGGCGAGCTACCAGCAGTGGCAGCAATCCCAACTGACGGCGCTGCTGCACGCACTCGAGTCGAGCCGCAACCCGTGACCGAGCCGCTGGTCGAGCTGCGGGACGCTGCCGTCCGCCTGGGGTCGCGCCAGCTCTGGTCGGCCCTCGACCTCACGGTCGCCGAAGGTGAGTTCCTGGCGGTGCTGGGCCCGAACGGTGCCGGCAAGACCACGCTGCTCAAGGTGCTGCTCGGCCTCGTCCCGTTGTCAGCGGGCACGGTGCGGGTCAACGGCGCCCCGCCGCGCCTGGGCAACCACGAGCTCGGCTACGTGCCCCAGCAGCAGGCCTTCGACCGCTCGCTGCCGATCCGCGGGCGGGACCTTGTCCGCTTCGGCGTCGACGGGCACCACTGGGGCCTGCCGCGGCACGCCCGGGCCGTCCGGCAACGGGTGGACGACGCGCTGGAGGCGGTCGGTGCCAGCGCCTACGCCGATGCACCGGTCGGCCTGCTCTCGGGCGGCGAGCAACAGCGCCTCCGTATCGCCCAGGCACTACTCGGTGACCCCAAGGTCCTGCTGTGCGACGAGCCACTCCTCGCCCTCGACCTGGCCAGCCAGCGCGCCGTGACGCGCCTCATCGACGAGCGCAGGCGCCAGGCCGGCACGCCGGTGATCTTCGTCACCCACGAGGTCAATCCCGTGCTGCCCTACGTCGACCGCATCCTCTACCTCGTGCGGGGCAAGTGGGCCATCGGCACGCCGAGCGAGATCCTGACCAGCGAGCGGCTCAGCGACCTCTACGGCATTGAGGTCGATGTGGTCAAGGTGCGCGACCGCTACCTCGTCGTGAGTGCCGAGGACGAACTCCCGACCGAGCCGGGCGCCCACGCGCACCACGGGCACGCCCACTGATGGGCATCGGCTTCTACCTCCAGTTCGGCTTCGCCCAGCACGCGCTCGAAGCGGCCTTCCTCGTCGCCGTCAGCTGTGGGCTCATCGGCCCCTTCGTCATCACGCGGACCATGTCCTTCGCCGTGCACGGCACGAGCGAACTCGCGTTCACCGGCGCGGTCGGCGGGTTGCTCGTCGCCGACAACCCGCTCGCCGGCGCGCTGGTGGGCGCACTCGTCGTGGCGGCGCTGATCGGCCTGCTCGGCCAGCGCGCCGCCGAGCGCGACTCCACCATCGGCGTGATCCTGGCGGCGGGCCTCGGCCTCGGCGTGTTCCTGCTCGGCTACTACCACGGCTACGCCAGCGAGGCGCTCAACATCCTCTTCGGCAACATCTTCGGCATCAGCTCGGGCCAGATCCTCCTGCTCGGCGTGATCGCCATCGTGGTGGCCATCGTCCTCACCGTCATCCGGCGGCCCCTCCTGTTCGCGTCGATCGACCCGGACGTGGCACGCGCCAGCGGCGTGCCCACAGGCGTGTTGGGGATCGTCTTCCTGTTCGTGCTCGCCATCACCGTGACGGAGGCGGCGCAGATCGTGGGCACGCTGCTGGTCCTCAGCCTGGCCATCACCCCGGCCGCGGCGGCACAGCGCCTGAGCGCGAACCCGTTCACGGTCACCGTCCTCTCAGTGGTCATGGCCGTGCTCGCCGCCGACGGTGGGCTGCTGCTCAGCTTCCAATTCCCGACGGTGAAGCCGAGCGTGCTCATTGTGGCGATCAGCTTTGCGTTCTACGTCGTGGCCCGCCTCGCCGGGCCCGCCGTCGCGGCCCGACGGCGGGACAGGTTCACGCCGCCCGACCTGGCAGAGTTGCACCATGGTTGAGCACACAGAGCAACCCGCTCGCACGTCGCGACGGACCCGCCAGGGGGATGCCGTGCTCAACGTCGTGCAGAGCTCGGAGAACTTCCGCAGCGCACAGGACATCCACGCCGCGCTGCGGGCCTCGGGTGAGACCGTCGGCTTGACCACCGTGTACCGCCACCTGGCCCTGCTCACCGACGAGGGCCAGCTCGATTCCCTGCAGACCGCCGACGGCGAGCTCGTCTACCGCCGCTGCCACACCGACAGCCACCACCATCACGTGGTGTGCCGGCAGTGCGGCCGGGGGACCGAGGTCGAGCTCCCCGACCTGGAGCGGTGGGCCGAGACGACGGCATCGGACCTCGGCTACAGCGATCTGACGCACACCGTCGAGATCTTCGGCATCTGCGCCGACTGCCGGCGCTAGCCGTCCCGCCCGCTCCTTCAGCCGGCGGCCGAGAAGAGCCCCGCGTCGATGACGGTCTCGCCGCGCTGCGTCTCGGTGCGGAACCGGTAGGCGCCGGGCACCTGATCGCCGATGTCCCACAGGGAGACGCGCAGCGTGTCGCCGGGCATCGTCGGCTTGGAGAAGCGGGCGCGCATGGCACCGAAGCGCGCCGGGTCCGACCCGCAGACGGCGTGCAGCAGGGCACGTCCGGTGAAGCCGTAGGTGCACAGGCCGTGCAGGATCGGGGCGTCGAAGCCCGCCCGCTTGGCGAAGGTCGGGTCGGAGTGCAACGGGTTGCGGTCCCCGTTCAGACGGTAGAGCAGCGCCTGATCGGGCCTGGTCGAGTACGAGACGACCTCGTCGGGTTCACGCGTCGGCAACGGCTCGGCGGCCAGCGCGCTCTCGTCGTCGCCTTCGGGGTTCCGCGGGCCGCCGAAGCCGCCGGCACCGCGGATGAAGAGCGCCGTGCGGGTCGAGAAGGCGGGCTCGCCGCTGCTCGGCGTGCCGCGAGGCGCTCTCGAGCACGACCAGGCCGGCCGCGCCCTTGTCGTACATGCCGGCCACCGTGGTCGTCGTCGTCACCGTCCCGCCGACGGGCAGCTCGCCGTGCAGCCGGATCGACTGCTCGCCGTGGACCAGCATCGCCGGGTCGTAGTCGCCCAACGACATGCCCGCGCCGCCGCCCTGCCCGACGATGGTGGTGAACGTCGGCAGGACGCGCTGCGTCACGCCTTCGGAGTTCTCCGTCGTGAACTCGAGCTCGAAGCCGGTGGGGTCGAGGGCCCCGGCCCCCACGCCGAGCGCGTACAGCAGGGCATCCTTGCTGCCCCACGACCGCTCGAAGGGCTCCGAGGTGGCCCCCACCGCGTCGAGATTCAGTCCCATGGTCGCACCTCTTCCTGGATCGCTTCTGAGTGACAGAGTTTGATGTTACATGAGAGACTGTTACCATTGTCAAGTGGACGGGGACGACGCCGCAGCCATGACCATCGACGAGCTGGCCGCCGCCGCCGGGACGACCACCCGGCGCATCCGCTCGCTCCAGACCCTCGGGCTGCTCCCCCACCCGGTGCTGCGGGGCCGCACCGGCCTCTACGGCGCCGTCCACCGGGACCGCCTGGACGCGATCCTGCGCCTCCAGGAGCAAGGGGTTCTCACTCGAATCGCTCGTCGTGCTCTTCGACGCCCTCGGGGCCGGGCAGTCGCTCGGCGGGCGTCCTCGGCGCCGCCGGACCGGCGCGGCGCGGCCGGCCGTGCCGACGAGGCGGCACGGACTCGGCCGAGCTCTACGGCTTCGCCGAGTTGCAGCGAGCCGCCGCCCCACGAGGGGCCGGCCGCTCCTCTCGGTGGTCCCCACCACCGTGTGGGACGAGAACCAGGCCTCGTAGCCCGCGACCGCCACCGGCGGCGCGCCGTGGTGCGCTCGGTAGGGTCGGCTGGCGTGCCCGATCCCCCCTCCTCCGCTGGTGCGCTGGTCGGCACCTGGACTCGGCGTCGACGTGGCCGTGACGACGCGGCACGGCGGCGTCTCGGCGGCCCCGTACGACACGCTGAACCTTGGCCTGCACGTGGGTGACGACCCTGCGCAGGTCGTGGCCAACCGGGCCCGTGCGGCCGCCGCGTTCGGCGCCACGCTCGAAGACCTGGTCTTCGCACGCCAGGTGCACGGCGCGCGCGGCGACGCTGGTCGGGCCGCGACGAACGCGGCCGCGGCACGCGCGCCGATGACGACGCCCTGCCCGGCACCGACGTCCTCGTCACGGTGACCCCCGGCATCACGCTCGCCATGATGGTGGCCGACTGCGTCCCACTGGCCCTCGTCGACCCCGAGGCGCACGTGCTGGCCGCGGTCCATGCCGGCTGGCGCGGGACAGCTGCCGGTGCCGTGGGAGCGGCCCTCCGGGCCATGCAGGCGTGCGGGGCGGAAGCCGGACGGATCCACGCCTTCGTGGGGCCGGCCGTGCACCGCGACCGCTACCAGGTCTCCGACGAAGTGCCGCAGGCACTGCGCGCCGTCGTGGAGCCCGCCGCCGCTCCATCCCGCGGTGGCCCGGCCGGACGGCCCCGGCCACTGGCTGGTGGATCTGGTCGCGGCGAACCGCCAGCAACTGGTGGCCGGCGGCGTCCGGGACGAGCACATCGTCGAGTGCGGCAGCACCACGGCGGACGAGCCGTTCTTCAGCGACCGTGCGCAGCGACCCTGCGGGCGATTCGCCCTGCTGGCCCGCCTCGGCTGACTGAGGCCGGTCCCGAGCCTGCTGCGCCGTAGCATGGGCTGGCTCGGATCGCCGGGCCACCCCATCCGCATGCCACCACCCGACCGGTTCCGCTACGACGGTTACACCATCGACACGGCGGACTCCGCCGTCGTGTGCCACTACGTCGCCGGTGACCAGACCTTCACGGAGCGTTTCGGCTTCGAGAGCGGGGGCGATTGGGCCGACCCGGCCGTGTCTGGCCGCCGTGCGCATTCTGTATCTGCTGGCCGGCGTCTCGTACTACAAGACCTCCGCCGCCTCCGTGATCGACCTGGGCGAACTGCCGACGACAGCGCAGGAACGGGACTTCCTCCGCACCTTCTACGTCAGCGGCCTGGGGGAGTTCGCCTACCGCAACGGTCTGGACCTGGGCGGCCTGCGGGTGGAGGGACCCGACGCCGGCAGCGGCGCGCCGGCCGCCTTCGCCCCGGCCCCGGGCCGGCCCCTGATCCCCTTCGGTGGCGGCATCGACTCCATCGTGACCGTCGCCGCGCTCGCGCCGAACCACCCTGACGCCGCGCTCTGCGTCGTGGAGCCACCCGGCAGCCGGTTCGCCGCCATTGAGGACGCCGCCGCCGTGACCGGGCTGCCCGTGACGCGCATCGAACGCACCATCGACCCGCTCGTCCGCCGCTCGGCCGAGCTCGGGTTCCTCAACGGGCACGTGCCCGTGACCGCCGTCATCTCCTCGGCCGTCATGGTGGCGGCGGTGCTCGAGCGACGCGACGCCGTGGTGCTGTCCAACGAGTGGTCGGCCTCGGTCCCCACCCTCGTGGCGGACGGTCTCGCGGTGAACCATCAATGGTCGAAGAGCGAGGAGTTCGAGTTCTCGTTCGCCGAGGTGGTCCGGGCCGCCCTGGGCCCGGACTTCTCGGTCTTCTCCTTCCTGCGCCCACGCACCGAGCTCTGGGTCGCGGAGCAGTTCGCCCGGCTGCCCGCCTACCACCGCACGTTTCGCAGCTGCAACCGCGCCTTTCACCAGGACCCGGCGGAACGGCTGGACCACTGGTGCGGTCGCTGCGACAAGTGCTGCTTCGTCGACCTCGTCCTGGCGCCCTTCATGGAGCGCCGCGAGCTCGAAGCGGTCTTCGCCGGTGACGAACCGCTGCAGAACCCGGCCAACGAGGAGCGGTTCCGGACACTGCTGGGGCTGGGCGTCGGCGCCAAGCCGTTCGAATGCGTGGGGGACATCGACGAATGCCGGGGCGCCCTCGTCCTCGCCGCGCAGCGCCAGGACCGCGCCGGAACGAGCTCCTGACCAGACTGCGGACCGAACTGGGCGACGCCGCACCGGCCGATCCCACCGCGCTGTTGCAACCCCGCGGCACCCATCGCATCCCTGATCGTTATGCGCCACCCGATCTCCTGGTCCGCGCTCGCTGACGCGTCCGTCGGCGTCTGGGGACTCGGCGTCGAAGGACAGGCCAGCATCCGCCGGCTCCGGTCCATGGGCCGCGACCCGGTGCTGGTCGACGACGCGCCTGGCGCGCGCGTCGCTCGACGGCCTCGAGATCCTGGCCACGGGGGCCGGAGGGATGGATGCCCTCCGCTCCTGCGACGTCGTCGTGAAGAGCCCGGGCATCAGCCGCTACCGGCCCGAAGTGGCACAGCTCAACGAGGCCGGTGTCAACGTCTGCGGTGGGCTCGGTTTGTTCATGGCCGAAGCCGATCCGACCCGCGTCGTCTGCATCACCGGCACGAAAGGCAAGAGCACGACGACCGCGCTGGCCGTCCACCTGCTCCGCGGGCTCGGCGTCGACGCCCGGGCCGGCGGGAACATCGGGGTGGCGCCGTGGGACCCGACGGGCGGCCCGGCACCGGACTATTGGATCGTGGAGACGTCGAGCTTCCAGGTCCCCGACCTGCGGAACGCTCCCTCCGTGGTGGCGGTGACCTCGCTGGCGCCGGACCACCTGGACTGGCACGGGACGGTCGAGCGGTACTACGCGGACAAGCTCTCGCTGTGCACCAAACCCGGGGTCACCCTGGCCCTGGCCGATGACGCCGACGCCGAGCTGCACACGGAACGTCGGGCTCCTCGGCCCGCACGTGCGCTGGGTGGATGCCGCCGCGGTGGGACGGGATGGCCCATGGTCGGCGGCCCTCGGCCTGACCGGGCCGCACAACGCGCGCAATGCCTCCGTGGCCCGCGCCGTCCTCGAGGGTCTCGGGATCCCGGGTGCGTCCGACGAGGCCGCGTTGACCGCCGCTGCGCAGGGCTTCGACGGGCTGCCGAGCCGGTGCCGCTCGCTCGGTTCGGTCGGCGACGTCGAATTCATCGACGACAGCCTCTCGACCAACGTGCTCCCGGCGCAGGCGGCACTCCGCGCCTTCGCCGAGCGCCCGGTGGCGCTGCTCGTCGGTGGGCACGATCGCGGCGTGGACTACCGGCCGCTCGGCCGCACCATCGCGGCGCGCACCGCACCGACCCTCGTGGTGACCATGCCCGACAACGGGCCGCGCATCGGCGAGGCCATCCGAGAGGGCACAGACGGGCTGGTGGAGATCCGCGCTGCCGCGGACCTCAATGCGGCGGTCGAGACCGCCTTCGCGTGGGCTCCGGCCCGGGCCGTGGTACTGCTCTCGCCGGCCGCCCCGAGTTTCGGGCGCTTCGGTGACTACCGGGAGCGCGCGGCGGCGTTCGCCGCGGCGGCGTCCCGCTGCGGAACCCTCAGCTGAACAGCGTCAGCAGGGTGCGCCCGCGGGCGCCAGCTCATCGCGCTCGCTGAGGAACAGCCACCAGGAGTCGGCCGAGACCGTCGCAGCCGCTTGCACGACGTCGAGGTCGGCCTCAAGCGCGGTCAGCGCCTCCATGGACCACCCGGCGTGGTCCACCTCCTGCGTGCGGTGCACATCCCAGAAGGCGGTGCCCTCGTCGTCGAAGCCGTAGTGACGGCGAAGGCCGTCCCCCTTGGAGGCTGCGATGTCGGCAGCCTGGACTTCGTAGGCGGCGATCATGGCCAAGGCGGCCACGGGATCATTGGCGGCCGTCGTGCGCACGACGGCGAGCAACGCGGCCGTCGACGGGGTGGCCGGCGCGTCCGGGGTGGCGCCCGCCGCCCGCGCAAAGCTCTCGAAGAGCTGGGCGTGGGGTTCGGGCGTGCCGAGCTCGTCGGCCAGGTTCGCCTCCACGAGGTCGCGGGCACGTCCTGCCGGCAAGGCCTCGACGATGGCTGCCAGGGTCACCGGGAGCTCGCGCTCAATGTGGCGGTACTGCTCCGCATAGGCAGCCAACTCGCCCTCGTTGAGGGTGCCGGCTTCCCAGCGACGGTAAAAGGGGTGCGTAAGCAAGCGACGCCCGACAATCGCCTCCGCCAGCACCTCGTCAATCGGTTGAGGGTGCATGCGGGCACCTTATCCGGTCCCCGCCGCGCGTCAATTGGGTCGGGGTGGGGCCCGGCAGCGGCCACAATCGGGGTGTGCTCACCCTGGTGTGGTTCATTGTGGGTGGGCTCGTCGGTTGGGGCTCGGCCCACGGAGGCCCCGCCGTGCAGCGGGCGTGGCCGGTCTTCCTGCGCGTCCAGATCCTGGCGACGTCGGCCACGCTCTCCCTGGTCGCGGCCTGGCGGCTGACCTCCGTCAGCCAGTTGCTGGGCCCTCTGGCGTTGTCGGCCGGCATGTGGCTCCTCCTGGGGGCGACCCTGGTGTCGCGGGGCGAGCGGAGTGCGGGCCAGAGCTCGCTGGAGGCGTGGGCGGTCACCCCCAATGCCAGCTTCTGGGTGGTCCCGACCGCCGCCGCCTTCGCCGGATCGGCCGGCACCATGATCGCCGTCCTGGCCAATGTCATCACGACGGCCTGGAACGCCGTGGCGGTCCACCTGATGCGGCGCGACGCCCCGTTCCCGCAGCGACGCGCCACCACCTGGGTGGACCAATCTCCCGTGCTGGCCTCCGCGGTCGGGCTCGCGCTCCATTTCTTCGGTTCGGCTCCGACATGGACCGCCGACGTCCTCACCCTGGCCGGCCCCCTTCTGGCCTTTTCGGGCGCCGCCCTCTTCACCGGCTCGGTCATCCATCCCCACAACCTGGCGGTGCCCCAGACCGAGCACGCACTGCGGCGCTGGGGCTGGCTGACGGTGCTGCGCATCGCCTACTACGCGCTCGTGGCGGGGGCGGCCGCGGTCGCCGGTTCGACTCCGCTCGTCGTCGTGGCCGTCCTGACGGCGCTGAGCGCGCCGTCGTTCCAGCCCATTCAGCTCTCCGTCCTGTATGGCTACCGCTCCGAAGTGGTCGTCGTGGCCGTGCGCTGGGGCTGGATCCTGGCGCCGCTGGGACTGGGCGCCGCCGCACTCGTCCGTTAGCGCTCGCGCCAGGCGCAGCGACCACATCCGGCCGCACCGCGTTCAGCGCTGGCGCAAAATCCGGTCGAGCTGGGCGATGGTGAGCGGGTCGTGGGCGGGCGCTGCGTGCCCGGGACGCAGTCCGTCGAGCAGCAGCTCCAAGAAGCGCAGGGACGGCTTGGCGGACTTGGAGTCACAGACGTCGGCGATGGAACGCACGGCCATGAGGACGACCACGATGTCGGCCACCTGCAGGTCGGGACGGACCGACCCGGCCTGCTGGCTTCGTTCGAGGATCTCTTGGAGCAGAGGGGCGGTCTGCCCGAGCCCGGTCCCGCTCGTCCGCCACGGTGGAGCCGAAATGGTGGCCCGCCAGCAACTGGGGACGGCGATACAGCGGCGCACGAACTCGAAGACCCCGTCCTCGGGGGCCACGTCGGCCAGGACCGTCTCGGCGATCTGCCGCTTGCGCACGTGCGCCGCTTCCACCACCGCGTCGAGAAGGTCGGCTTTGTTGGGGAAGCGGCGGTAGAGCGTGCCCACCCCGACGTCGGCCCGCATGGCGATCTCCTCCATGGAGGCTTCGTACCCGTGCTCGGCGAACACGTCGCGGGCGGCGATGAGAATACGGCTCAGGTTGACCTCGGCGTCCCGCCGCAGCGGGCGCGGCTCCATCGTCGCGGCTGCGGCCCGGGGGCCGGCGCTCCGTGTCATGCCAGGTCCTCGGGACCGAAGGCGATGGCGCCGACGATGACCTCGGCCTCCGCGGTGAGCGCCGGGTGCGGCTCGCGTTCGACGACGGAGGGCGCGTCGCGTTTGGGGATGGCGAGCGCGGCGAGCGCGGCCACCACCAAGGCGAGCCCGCTGACGGCGAAGGCCAGCATGTAGCCGTGCTCCTTGGGGAAGCCACCGGGCGCCAGGCCGCTCACGACGAGGCTGGTGGCGATGCCGCTCCCCAGGGCGGCGCCGATGTTGCGGATGTTGGTGTTCATGCCCGTCGCCACGCCGGTCTGCTGTGCCGGCACGGCCTCAATGATGAGGTTCGCCATGCTGGCGAAGCCCAGGGCGATCCCGATGCCGAGCAGCCCCGGTCGCGACGTAGATCGACCATTGGTCGGTGTGGTCCAGGATCAGCAGGAGGTAGCTCGAGGCCGTGATCAGCGATCCGACGACCAGCACCTTCTTGGAGCCGAACGCCTTCGACAGGCGCCCGGTCATGGGCGCCACGATCACCATGGCGGCGGCGAAGGGAGCCAGATACAGCCCCGACTGGGTGACGGACGCCCCGAATCCGTAGCCGGCATGGGTCGGTGTCTCGGTGAATTGGGGCAGCGTCACGAACATGGCGAACATGCCGAAGCCGAAGAGCAGCGCGGCCAGGTTGGTGCTCCACACGGCCGGAATGCGCATCATCTTCATGTCCACCAGCGGCGAGTCGGAGCGGTTCTCCACCACCACCCAGATCACGAGCAGGACGCCGGTGGCGATCAGCAGCCCGATCACCGACGTGTTGGCCCAGCCCCACATGGGCGCGTAGGAGATGGCGAGCAGGCCCGTCACCAGCCAGGCGGACATGAGGGCCGCCCCGAACCAGTTGATGCGGCCCGGAGCCCGTATGGGCGATTCGGACACGAACAGATAGGTGGCGACCGTCGCAATGGCCGACATGATCATCGGGATCCAGAAGAGCCAGTGGTAGTTGAGGTGTACGAGGATCGGCCCGGCCAGCACGATCCCCGCTCCGGCTCCCGCCCCCAAAATGGCCGACATGACACCGATGGCCCCCGCCACCCGCTCGGCAGGGAACTCGTCGCGGATGATCCCGAAGGCCAGCGGGAACACCGCGCCACCCGTGCCCTGAATCACCCGGCCGACGAGCATGACCGGCAGGCTGGTGGCCAGCGCGCTGATCAGCGATCCGACCGTGAGGGCGATCAGGACGGCGACGATGATCTTCTCCTTGCCGAGCATGTCGCCGACGCGCCCGAGGATCGGCGTCGCGATGGCGGCACTGAGGAGATACGCGGTCAGGAGCCAGCTCGCCCCGCTCTCCGACGTGTGCAACGTCTGCTCGAGCTGCGGGATGGCCGGAATGATGAGCGACTGCAGGAGGGCGAAGGCGAGCGCGGCCGTGCCGAGGACGGCGAAGGTGAGCGCATAGTTGGTGCTCCGTGTCGCCATACAGATCCGATCGCCCGGGCGGAATGCCCTGTTCCGGTTAGGCTAACATAAGCGGAAGGCAGTATTCCGGAAGCGCACGCGGGCACGCTGCGACGTCACCAGGAGGCGGCATCCGACAGAGCAGAGAGCCAGCGGGTCCGCGGGCAGGACGAGCGGGAACGACATGACGGTCGCTCCCCTCCTCACGGATCACGTCCACGCCAACGAGCGCCACAAGTGGGCGGCGCTGTTCATCACGACGCTGGGCATGCTCATGGCGACGATCGACGCTTCCATCGTCCTCATCGCCCTGCCGGACATCTTCCGCGGCATCCATCTCGACCCTCTGCTGCCCTCCAATACGTTTTTCCTGCTCTGGATGATCCTGGGCTTCCTCATCGTCACCAGCGTGCTGGTGGTCAGCTTCGGCCGGTTGGGCGATCTCTATGGCCGGGTGCGCATGTACAACCTCGGCTTCGCCGTCTTCACCTTCTTCTCGCTCCTGTTGAGCATCACCTGGATGTCCGGGACCGCCGCCGGCATCTGGCTGATCGTGATGCGCATCTTCCAAGGCGTGGGTGCCGCGCTGCTCATGGCGAACTCGGCCGCCATCCTGACCGATGCCTTTCCGGTGGAGCGCCGCGGCTTCGCCCTCGGCATCAACCAGGCCGCCGCCATCAGCGGGACGTTCATCGGACTCCTCCTCGGGGGCCTGCTCGCTCCCATCAATTGGCGCCTGATCTTCCTCGTCTCGGTTCCCATCGGCCTGTTCGCCACCGTGTGGGGCTACTTCTCCCTCCACGAGGTCGAGAAAGGATCGGGGGCCAAGATCGACTGGGCCGGCAACGTCACCTTCGCCATCGGGCTGATCCTCGTCATGATCGGCATCACCTACGGGATTGAGCCCTACGGGGGTCACCCGATGGGCTGGACCAACCCGGTCGTCCTGCTCGAGCTCGGTGTGGGTGTCGCCTTCCTCGTCCTGTTCTGCTTCATTGAGGTGCACACGGACGAGCCGATGTTCCGGCTGCAACTGTTCAAGATCCGGGCCTTCTCGGCCGGCGTCTTCGCCAGCTTCCTGGGCGCGCTCGGGCGGGGCGGCCTCATGTTCATGCTCATCATCTGGCTGCAGGGCGTCTGGTTGCCCCGCCACGGCTACACCTTCGCCGTGACGCCGCTGTGGGCCGGGATCTTCCTGATTCCCCTCACGTCGGGGTTCCTCATCGCCGGGCCGCTTGGCAGGGATCCTGTCCGACCGCTACGGGCCGCGCCCCTTCGCCACCTTCGGCATGCTCGGCACGGCCGTCTGCTTCTTTTTCTTCTTGCTGCTGCCGATCAACTTCGCGTATCCCGAGTTCGGGCTGCTGCTCTTCGTCACCGGCCTGTGCATGTCGTCGTTCGGTTCGTCGAACCGCACCGGCGTCATGAACAGCCTGCCGGCGGCCGACCGCGGCGCCGGGTCGGGCATGAACACAACGTTCCAGAACTCGGCGCAGGTGCTCTCCATCGGCATCTTCTTCACCCTGATCATCCTCGGGCTGGCCGACCATCTCCCCAGCGCGCTCGGTCAGCGGGCTGACGGCCCACGGGGTCCCGGAGGCCACGGCCGTGAACATCTCGCACCTGCCGCCGGTCTCGACGCTCTTCGCCGCCTTCCTCGGCTACAACCCGGCCGGCCACCTCATCGGCACGCACGTGCTGTCCCAGCTGACACCGGCCCAACGCAGCACCGTGACGGGCGAGCGCTTCTTCCCGAACCTCATCGCCGATTCCTTCCGCGACGGCCTGCACACCGCGTTCGCCTTCGGCATCGTGATGTGCCTGGCGGGCGCCGCCGCCTCGTGGACACGGGGCGGCAAGGGGGCGCCGGTGACGACCGAGGACGCGGTGCGCGTCGAGAACCTGGTCCCCGAGCCCGCCCACTGAGGACGGCCCGGCCGAGCGATCAGGCGGCGGACATTCCCACCACCGGTCTGTTCAGCACAATGGAGCCGGTCGAGCCGTAGAAGTTGGCGTCTCCGTAGTTGAAGATGCCGCCGTCGGTCGCCACCAGCCAGTAGCCGTCGCCGTCGCTCGTCGGGGTCATGCCGACCACCGGCTTGTTGAGGCGGATCGACCCCGTGGAGCCGTAGAACGCAGCGTCGCCGTAGTTGAAGATGCCGCCGTCGGAGGCCACCAGCCAGTAGCCCCCGCCATCCTTCGAGGCAGCCATGCCGACGACCGGCTTGTTGAGGCGGATGGAGCCCGTGGAGCCGTGGAAGGAGGCGTCACCGTAGGAGAAGATCCCCCCGTCGCTCGCCACCAACCAATAGCCGCCGCCGTCGTGCGTCGGCGCCATGCCCACGATGGGCTGGTTCAGACGGAGACCCCCGGCCGAGCCGTAGAACTTGGCGTCGCCGTAGTTGAAGATGCCGCCGTCGGAGGCCACCAACCAGTAGCCCCCGCCGTCGGGTGTGGCCGCCATGCCGACGATCGGCTTGTTGAGGGGCAGCGCAGCCGGCCGAGCCGTGGAAGCCGGCATCGCCGTACGTGAAGATGCCGCCGTCGCTGGCGACGAGCCAGTACCCCCCGCCGTCCTTCGTCGTGGCCATGCCCACCATGGGCTTGTTCAGCGGAAGGCCGCCCTCGGATCCGCAGAACGGCAGGTTCCCGAAGTCGAAGACGCCACCGTCGGTGGCCACCATGTCGTACCCGATGGGCGAGGCCGGCGCGTTGCAGGGCACCTCACCGTTGACGCCGGGCAGCGAGATCGGCGCGACGAAGAGCCGCCGCGCTGCGCCGCAGCTGTAGCTCGTGCACCCCGCCGAGCCGCCCTCCCACGCCGCGTAGTCGAGCCACCACGTTCCCGACGCGTCGGAGAACAGCGCGCCGCCGCCCGGCCCGAGCGCCGAGCCGTAGGTCGTGAGGATCTGGCTCTGCGCGCCGCACGGGCCGAGCGGCCCGCTGCAGGTCGTGATGCCTTCCGAGTAGCCGGTGCTGGTGTACACGCCGGCCGAGAACGCGAGAGAGAAGCCGCCACCCGCCGCCACCATGGACGGGTCCTCGACCGTCGTCTCCCAGGGGTAGGAAACCGTGTTGTTGTAGAGCAACAGGGCGGGCGACGATCCGGGCGCGAAGCCGGTGCCCGCCGCGTTCAGCTGCTGCGACCAGATGTACGCGGCGGCGGAGGAACCGCCGTCGTTCTGCTTCCAGACGAGGTAGGCGGTGCCGGTACTCGGGTCCACGAAGGGCTGCGGGTCGATGGATCCCGTCGCCTGGCAGTCGAGAGGGGCGTTGGACACGTCGCTGAACTGCACGTCGGTCGGGGAGATCGATGACGCGGTGGCCACGGCCAGGCAGTCGAAGCCGGTGTCCGAGGCGTGCCCGGACTGGGCGGCGTCGTAGAACATCACCCAGTGGCCGCCGTAGTTGAAGACGCCCGGCGAGGTCTGCGTGTTCGCGGCCTCCCACGGCGAAGGGCTCGGCAGCGCGCTCGACCCCGAGCAGCTGTTGGTATACGGATGGAAGCCGGAGCTGGGCGAGCTCGACACGAGCGCGGCGAGGTTGTTGCCCAGTGCATTGCCGGTGGTGAAGGCGTAGTAGGTGCCGCCCGACGCCACGATCTGCGGATCCGCCGCGTCGCCGCTGCTCGGGAAGTTGTACGCGGGCGTCCCGGTGGCGCCACAGTTCGGCGGCACGAAGGCCGGGCTGGCGCTGGGCGACACGGTGACGTGTGCGGATGCTGCGGCGGCGATGGTGGCGACCTGAGGAGCGACGAGCGGCATCCCGACAGCGATCAGGACGGCGCCGACGCTCACGCCGACCAGGGTCTTCGTCCGCCTCGTCACACCTGCCTCGCCTTCGTCGGTGGGTCGGGGGCGCCGGACCCGGTCCCGTGCCCCGCCCACCTGCCGGTATCGGGCGAGGGGGACTCCGGCCTGAGGAGACCGGCCCGGCGCCCTCATTCTTTACCCCGGCTCACCGTGGGCAACGCACAGGGGGAGCACAACTCGGAGACGGGCGGGCGTAAGTGATCAGCCGAGACCGGGTAACGGATCATCCTTTCCTCCATTGGCGAGTGGCGGCCGTCCCGGGCGACATGCCCTGCGCCCGCGCTCCGCTCAACTCGTCGATGGCAACTGGTTCAGTGCTTTGACCATCACGGCGGTGGCGTCGGGAATGCGAGAGGGGCACTGGTACTGAGCGGCCAGAATGATCGCCAGATACGACTCGAACTCGGAGAGGTGGCGCGCTTCGAGCGTGGATGCCATCACTTCGTAGTCCTTCCTCTTGGCCAGGTCCGTGCAGACCGTCGCTCCGGCGGCGACAAGTGCTGTGTCCTGTGCAGTGTTCGACACTCCCGCCAGGTGCAGCACCTTGAGGTATGCCGCCTTTGGGGCCTTGGGTAGCGAGGGGTCCCCGAAGTAGATCTCCGCCGCAGCCAATGCTGCCGCCGGTTGGCGGGCGGCCAAATGCGGGAGCTGACCTGGTGGGAACGCCACCAGGTCGACGTACAGTCGTCGCTGCGCATTATTGCCGGTTTCCCCCGGAGCCAGACCGTGGTGGACCATCCAGACGATGGAGCCCGTCTCGTAGAACTCCTCACCCCCCGGTCCCTGATCGCTCACACCGTCCGCGTCGGAGGACACCCACGCGTGATCCAACGGCTTGGTGCAAGGACCCGTGACCGACTCGCAGCTGGCGATCCCGATGCCGTAGGTCTTGTGCCCCCAGAGACTGCCCGAATAGAACAGCCAGATGTGGTTGTTGTCCTGAATCATCGTCGGCGCCTCGACCAGCTTGTCCTCCCATGGCTGCGTCGCCCCCAGCAACCGGTGCGGCGGACCCACGGTCGAGAGCCCGTCACTCGAGAGCTGTTGGGTGTAGATGGAGGTGGCCTCGTCGCAACAATCGCCGTCGCTCTTCCAGAGCAGCCATGGGACCCCGTCCGACGCGACGAAGACACTGGGGTCGATTGCGCCCCCCTCGTCGAGGGGACAGATGAACGCCGACGTCGAGTTGTCGACGAAGGGACCGGTGGGACTGGCCGATGTGGCGCGCGAGATGCACTCCGCGTTCGTCTCACCGTGAGTCGTCTTGACGCAGCCGGTGCTCGGCGGTGTGGCGAGACACCCCAGCGGCACCGTGGCCGGCGTGGAGTAGTACATGACATACGAGCTGTCCGGGCGTTCCCAGACGTCCGGGCCCCACTGATACCCCGAAACCGTCCAGGACGGAACTTTCGGCAGCGCGTCGCCGAGGAAGCGCCCGGCGAAGCCGTCGCCGCGCGACAACGCCATCACCGGCACATTTGCTCCATGGTCGTACTTGGACGGCGAACTGCTCGACGCGTAGAAGTACAACGTGCTGGAGACCGCCAGCGCGGAGGGGTCTGCGAAGTCCCCGTCGTAAATCGGCTCATCGTGATCGAGCCCGGCGAGAATGTTCAGGTCAAGACCGCGGGACTGCGACGGGTCCGGTCCGATCGGGCCCTTGGTGGCGGATCGACCCGGCGGGACGTAGATCTGGCCTGTGCGTATGGAGGGCTTGATCACGTGCGCCAGCCCGGGTGAGGTGGTGGAGCTGCTCTGGCTCGGCCCGCTCGCGCTGGGGCTGGTCCCGCCCTGGCTGCAACCTGTCAGGACCAGCGCCGAGAGCACAACGGCTCCGACGCCCCACCGGACCGGCTTGGCGCCATGCGTCCTTCGAGGCCTCCTCCGACGGCGAGCTTGCACTGTCACGCTCCTGGCCCTGGAGGTTTGGTCGAGGCGATCCCGGCAATCCCGCTGGTGAAATGGAGGTTACAGGGGTCAGGCACACCGCCCGCGGTCGCCTGGTTCCGGCCGGTGTCGGAGCCGCCTGACCCGGTGCGGGTATTGGAGCCTGAGAGGAGATTCGAACTCCTGACCTGCGCATTACGAGTGCGCTGCTCTACCGACTGAGCTACCCAGGCACGCTGGAAGTGCATCCCTCCGTCGATCCGGGAACCGTCCGGTCCCCGTCTCCGCCACGGTGGGTCGTGCAGCTCCAAGCTGCCCCATCATGGCATGCGGCGGTGGGTGCACCGTCTGGAAGGCGGCTACAGCTCCCAGGCGGTGATCCGCCCGTTCGCCTCGAAAGCCGCCCGGAGGTCCGCCTCGTCATCGGGGGTGAACGGAGAGAAGGAGGTGTCACCCCTTGTCCGCCGGAACACGGGGTCACCGTGGACCCGGTCGGAACGGAACTTCTCGTGCACGAGGGTGCGGGTGAGGATCTTGTTGGTCGGCGTGCTCGGGAGCGCGCTGACAGAGCCGCACGAAACGAGGCTGCCACTTCGGACCGAGGTCGGCCTGCGCGTCGAGCCAGCCGGCGAAGGCCGCCCCGTCGAAGTCGGCGCCGTCCCTCAGGACGAGTGCCACCATGACCTGATCGCCCGAGTCGGCGTCGGGCACGCCGTAGACCGACGCCAGAAGGACGTCGGGATGCCGGCCGACGATCGTCTCGACCGGCGCGGCCGGGAAGTTCTCGCCATCGACTCTGAGCCAGTCCGCGGTGCGACCCGCGAAGAACACCCATCCGTCGTCGTCGACGTAGCCGAGGTCACCGCTCCAGTACCAGCCGTCGCGGGTGGTGGCACGCATGGCCTCTTCGTTGCGGTAGTACCCCTCGAAGGGCCCGACGCCGAGGGTGTTGACGATCTCTCCGACGCAGCGGTCGGCGTTCACCAGGCGGCCCTCCGGGTCGAACTGTGCCCGCGGCGCCTCGTGGCCTTCTTCGTCGACGACGACGATCCCCTGGCGAAGCCGCCCGATGGATCCGCTCGGGCGGTTGCCCGTGCGGTCCAGGGCGATGGCGCCCTCCGTCGAGCCGAAGACGTCGATGATCCGCATCCCGAAGCGCTCGGCCGCCGCCTCCACCACCTGTGGTGACCCCTCGTTGCCGAAGGCCACGCGCACAGTGTTGTCGGCATCATCGGGACGAGCCGGCGTGGCCAGGAGGTAGGTCAACAACTTGCCGGTGTAGTTGAACCATGTGACGCCGTAACGCCGCACGTCGGGGAGGAATCCCGACGCGCTGAACCGACGCGCCAGCGAGAGGGACGCCCCGCCCACCAGCGCGGCGGCGAGGCCGGCCATCAGCGAGTTGGTGTGGAACAGGGGCATCGCCGCGTAGCCCACGTCGTCCGGACTGAGCTCGAGCATCATGGACATCCGGTTGCCGGTCGTGAGCAGGCGGCGCTGCGTGCAGCGCACCGCTTTGGGCGCGGCAGCGGTCCCGGAGGTGAACAACAACGCCCACAGCAGGTCGACGTCGCCTTCGCCCCGGTCCGGCGCTGTCCCTGCGGCGCCTTCGCGTCGGGACTGGGCGGCGTCGAGCGCGGCCCCGAGGGTGTCTCCGACTCGGCGCCGGGTCGTCGCCGTCGGCGAAGCGGTCCGAGACGAGCACACCTCCGGGCAGGTCGACGAACGGGAGCGCGTCGGCGAGCTGGGCCTGATGGCGCGGTTCGGTGATGACGAGCTGCAGGTCCGTGTGCGACATGTCGCGGGCGAGGTGCTCCCCGAACCGCGTGTAGTTCAAGCCGGCCACCGCCACCCCCGAGAGCCCGGCGCCGCAGAGGGCGAAGACGTAGTCGGGGGTGTTGTCGAGCAGCACGCCGACGTGCGGCGGACGTGCCGGGTCCAGCCGGGCTCGGTAGAGGGCGGCGAAGCGCTCCGCCTCGGCGAACAGCTCCGCATGCGTCCAGATCCCCTCGCCGAAACGGAGAGCGGGCGGTCGCCGTACTCCTCGGCGTTGTGGCGCAGCAGAGCCGCCACGTCAGCGGCGGGGAGCGGGACCTCGGCGAGGGGTGGCGCAAAGGGCGCCGGCGTCGCCTCCTTGTCGGCACGCCCGGCACCGGTCGGCACGGTCACCTTCCTCTCACCGGGGCGGGTCAGCTCGCATGGCTTCGACACCCTAATGCGATGCCGACAGGAGCATCCCTGGGTGCATGCGCCCTAGCATGGCGCCGCCGAGCAACGGGGCGACCCGGGCCGGCCGAGCAACGGAGGAGAAGTGCGACATGGACCTCGAGAGCGTGTTGATCGGCGAGGACAACACCGTCCCGCGCGCCCGCTACACGAGCCCCGAATTCGCATCCCTCGAATTCGACCGCCTGTGGTCCCGCGTCTGGCAGGTGGCCTGCCGTGAAGAGGAGATCGCGGAGGTCGGTGAGTTCTGCGAGTACCTGATCGGCGACCAGTCGATCCTGGTCGTCCGCGCCGCCCCGGATGTCATCAGGGCCTTCCACAACACGTGCCTGCATCGCGGGACCCGGCTGGCCGAGGGGACCGGCACGCTCCCGGATGGCTGCATCCGGTGTCGCTACCACGCCTGGCGCTACGACCTCGACGGCAGACTCGTCGAGGTGGTCGATGCCGACGAGTTCGACCCGATTCCCGAAGGCACCGGCCTGCAGACGGTGCGCATGGACCGGTGGGGAGGCTTCGTCTGGGTGAGTCTCGACCCCAAGGCCCCGCCCCTGCTCGACTTCCTCGACCCGCTGCCCACGCTGCTGGCCCCGTACCACCTCGACCGGCTCCACCTCCGCACCTACCTGTCGACCGTGCTGCCGGCGAACTGGAAGGTCGCCGTCGACGCCTTCAACGAGGGCTACCACGTGCAGGGCACGCACCCGCAGATCCTCCCGTGGACCGACGACGTCAGCCTGGAGTACGAGCCGCTCGGAACCCACGCCCACTACGGACGGCTGCCGAACGCCCGCCGGCAGCTGCGACCCAGCCCGCGTCTCGGGCTCAGCCCGGGCGAGTACGACGAGGGTGAGATCCTCGAGGCATTCATCCGCGGCCTGGGAGGCCTCTTCTACCGGGACGAGGCGGCACTCGTGGCGGAGATCCGCGCCTCGGCGCTCGACGGCGAGACGATGCTGCGCCACTACCAGAAGGGCCGGCGCGCGCTCCTCGCCGCCCGCGGTGTCGCCGTGGACGGTTTCGCCGACGACCAGCTCACCAGCGCGGACGACGTCTTCTTCTTCCCCAACATGGTCGGCCCGATCTATCCGGGGATCGCGATCATCTTCCGGATCCGCCCGAACGGACTGGACCCGGACAGCTGCATCAAGGACACCTGGTTCCTGCAGTGGCCGCTGGACGGCGAACCACCGAAGCGAGCGACGCGGCGGTTCTTCCCTGACTGGAGCGAGCGGGACTGGGGCGAGATCACGAACCAGGATTACGCCAACATGGCCCACGTCCAGATCGGCATGAAGTCACGCGGCGGCCCCCCGCTTCGCCTGAACCGTCGCCAGGAGCTCAACGTCCTGCACATGCACCGGATGATCGACCGCTACCTCACGGCACCCTGACGAACGTCAGCGGGTTTCCGGGCGACGCTCAGAGCGCCCGGTACAACCCGCCGTCGACCGCCACCTGCGCGCCGTTGACATAGCTGGCGGCGTCGCTGGCCAGGAACACGCAGACGGCCGCCACGTCCGCTGGTCGTCCGAGCCGCTTCATCGGATTGGACTCGGCGATCCGGGCCTTCGTCTCGGCCGGCCACATCTTGTTCATGTCGGTCTCGGTCGCGCTCGGCAGCACGAGGTTTGCCCGTACCTTCGGCGCCCATTCGCCGGCCAGGCCCAGCGTCAACGCGTTGAGGGCCGCCTTGGCCATGCCGTAGGGCAGATCGATGGACGCCGGCCGCAAGGACCCGACGGACGAGATGTTGATGATCGATCCGCCGTCGCCGGCCGCCATGCGCTCCCCGATCAGCACGCCGAGTCGGAACGGCCCTCTGGCGTTGGTGGCATGGACCTTGTCGTAGAGGTCCTCGGTCACCGACGCCAGGCCGTCGTAGGCCGGCGACATGCCGGCGTTGTTCACCAGCACGTCACAGCGACCGAATTCGGCGTAGACGGCGTCGACCAGACGGTCGCAGTCCTCCCAACGGCCGACGTGACAGGCGACCGGGAAGGTGCGCCGACCCGTGGCCGCAGCGATCTCGGCGGCCGCTCGTTCGCAGTTCTCGAGCTTGCGGCTGGCGATCACGATGTCGGCGCCCGCCGCCGCCAACCCCTCGGCCACGCCGCGGCCGATGCCGCGGCTGCCTCCCGTGACCAGCGCGACCTTCCCGCCGAGGTCGAACAGCTCCCCTGGTGTCCTCATCGGCTCCGGTCTCTCCTGTTTGTCTGCCTGCCGCTCGTCGGCCTGCCGCCAGCCTCGCACCGGGAGTCCCGGGCCTGCTACTCGGGCCAAATGCCCTGAGCTGGCAACGTCGCCGCAGGTCAGGGGGTTGGGCTGTGCGCCGCCATCCCCAGCTGCGACGGGCAGCCCGCTGTGCAACATGGCTGCAATGACGCTGCAAGCGGCGGGGTGCACTGTGGCATTCGCCTTGGCCGAAGCAGTCACGGGGCGTCTGCATGGCATCGGGAGAGGAGGTGATCGGGTGGCGGCGACCATGGGATTGGAAGCGACAGTCGACCGGCTCCAGGGCGTCGACCTGCTGCGGAACTGCACCCACGCCCAGCTCCAGGAGGTGGCCCGGCTGGCCGAACGGGTCCAGGTGGGCAGAGGGCGAGATCCTGGCCCGCGAGGGCCGGATCGGACGGGAGTTCTTCCTCATCCTGTCCGGCTCGGTGGCGGTGACGCAGACGGGCCAGCGGGTCAACACCCTGGGCTCGGGCGACTTCTTCGGCGAGCTGGCCGCCATGGATCCCGGGCCGCGCAACGCCACCGTGACCGCTCTGACCGACCTCGACGTGCTCATCATCGGGCCCCGCGAGCTCTCCGCCATGTCCGACATCCCGGGCTTCCGTGGCGCGCTGTTCCGCAGCATGGCCCGCCGGCTGCGCACCCTGGAGGCCCGCTTGGTCGAGCTGCTCGACGCGCAGGATTCCTGAGCGCGGCGGGCCGGGCCCGCTCGACATCGGCGACCTTCGGCCTTTGCAGGCGCGCCTCTGTTCCGACGACCCCCGAACGCGCGTCACAGCGCGTACCCTGACCAGTCGGAGACGGCATTTCGCCGGCCGACACGAGGGAGACGGATGGGCGGCAACGGCGAGGGGAGCGGGCAGGCCGCACCGGAACGCCTGCAAGGTGTGCCCTGGTTCGCCGCTTGCACCGAGGACCAGCTGTCCGAGATGGCGCGCATCGCTGAGCGCCTCCGCATTCAGGCCGGCGAGGTGATCCTGCGGGAAGGCCGACTCGGCCGCGAGCTCTTCGTCATCTTGGAGGGGACCGCGACGGTCACCCGCGAGGGCCACGTGGTCAACATCCTCCATGCCGGTGACTACTTCGGCGAGCTGGCCGCCATTGAGGCCGTGCCCCGCAGCGCCACCGTGGAGGCCACGACGGATCTCGAGGTCCTCATCGTCGGCCCGCGGGAGTTCGAGTCGATGATGGAGATTCCCGGCTTCCGCAACGCGCTGCTCAGCGGCATGAGCCGGCGCATCCGCGAGGCGGACGACCGGTTGGCCGCCTACGAGGAACAGACGGGTTCGGGGCAGGACCTCGCCGACGGGGACCGCGCGCCCGACTGAGCGGATCAGGCCGGCGCGCCGCCTGGCGCACCAGCCGGTGCAAGCCCATGGCGCGCGCCGCCTCCTCCGCGTTGCGCAGCAGCTCCGCCACGCGCGTCTTGTCTGCGGCCGGGCGCCGGCGGCGCAGGGTCCGGGCCAGCTCTATTTCGGCCGCGGCCACGAAGGGCGGTGAGCCCATGCGGCGCGCCAGGCGCAGTGCGGCGTCGTGGTGCACCTCGGCCAGCGCCAGGTCCCCCATGGTCTCGGCCAACAGCCCGAGATAGTGGTCGGCCGGTCCCAGGCAGGCGGCGGCCGGGGCGCGGACGACGACGGCGGTGCCGGCGTAGGGCCGCATGACTTCGTAGAGGTGCTCCGCGAAGTCGTGCGCCGGGGCACCGAGGACGCTGCAGGCCGCCGCGGCCATCGCCAGCGAGACGCCCTCGGCCTGGTCGTCTGCCACGTTCTCCCACCCGAGAGCCGCCAGGCGTGTGCAGCTCACGCAGCGCGGCCTCGCCGTCGCCTCCCTCGGCGTGGGCGAGGGCCAGCACCGCCGAGACAGTGGGGTACCAGTCGGGGGCCTGGGCCAGCACCTCCCGGAAGATGCCGCCGGGCGCACCGAGGTCGCCGCGCTGCCACCAGGTCCACATCATGAGGGCCCCGTAGAAGCTCAACGCCAGCTCGTTGTGGCCCTCGGCCACATGCGAGGGCCCGCTGGCCCAGTTGCTCCGCCGTCTCGAAGTCCCCGGCCAGCAGCGCCATCATGGCCGCCACGTTGAACGCGTACGACGCCTCAATCGGGTGCACCGGTCCCGTGTCGCGGGCCCGGAACCGGGCGATCTCCTCGTTGACGGCATCGACGTCGCCCTGGGCCAGGAGCTCGCGGATGCGCCACATGTGCCCGTGCAGCGCCAGCAGCTCGTCGCCGATGTCTTCGGCGATCTCCCCGAGCTCCGTCCCGGTCGCCAGGCGCTCGGGTGCCGGCCCGATACCCCAGAGCGCGTGCATGCGCGCGTTGAGCGCGTAGCCCAGTGCCACCCGGTCCCCCAGGCGGCGGGCCATGGCGACGGCGTCGTTGCTCAGCGTGAGCGAGCGCGCCAATGCTCCGCGGACGGGGACGGGGACATCGGCCTCGTACACGATGACCAGTCCGAGCCGGGCCGTCACCATGGCGCGCAGGTGGGAGTCCTCCCCGTCGGGCAATCCCGCCAGCGCCTCTTCCAGGAGTCGCACCTGCTCCTCGTTGGCCCGCACAATCCCGAGATAGCTCAGCGGCCCGGCGCGCAGGGCCGCGGCGGCCAGCCGCTGGGCGTCGCCCAGGGTCCGCGCCAACGCGGCCGCCCGCTCGAAGTTGTCGTCCGCCAGCGCTGTGTCGCCGGCCCGGTTCTGCGCCTCCGCCAATGCGATCAGTGCGTCGCAGCGCGCCTGGGGATCGCCGAGCCCGAACTGTTCGGCCACCTCCAGGCTGCGGGCGAAATGGAGGGCGGCTTCCTCGAAGGCCAGCAGGCGGAGCGAACGCTCGCCGGCGGCCTGGCAGTAGTGGCCGGCCTTGTCGGCATCGGCCAACGCGGCGCCCATGTAGAAGTGGTGGGCCAGCTCGTTGACGTAGGCGTCCAGCTCGCCGGCATGGGCCCGCTCCGTGGCGACGGCGATCTTGTGGTGGTAGCGGACCCGGCGCCCGCGCAGGAGCTCGCCGTAAATGGCGTCGCGCACCAGCGTGTGCGTGAAGACGTAGCGGTCGCGCATGTCCTGTCCGACCCGCCGCAGCAGGCGCGACTCCACGGCCCGGTCGAAGGCGTCGAGCCGCTGCTCCGCCGTCAGCTCGGCCGCCTCGGCCACGACGCCCGCCTCGCACTCGGGGCCCGCCACCGCCGCCGCCTGCAACAGGTAGATCACGTCTTCGGGCAGCCGCGACACGCGCCGCGCCACCAGCTCCCGGATCGCTTCGGTCGGGCTCAGGGCCGGCGGGACCGGCGCGTCGCCCTCCTCGCTCTGCTCCGCCTCCCGGTAGCCGAGCTGGCGCAGGAGCTCGTCCAGGAACAACGGGTTGCCGTCGGTCAGGCGGCACAGCTGGGGCACGAGATCGGCCGGAGCGTTCGGCCACTCCTGCACCAGCTCCTCGACTGCTTCGCTGCGCAGGCCCTGCAGGTGCACGGTCGCCACCGGGTGCACGGCCCGGAAGTCCGCCAGCATGGCGCGCAGCCGGTGTGCGGGCGGGACCTCGGTGTCGATGAACATCCCGACGATGCCGAGCATGCCGTCATCGGTGCCCCGCAGCACGTGGCGGAGCAGCAGCAGGGTGGGCTGATCGGCCGCGTGCAGGTCGTCGATCACCAGCAGGATGGTGCCACCGAGTGCGAGCTCGTTGAACGTGGCGGTCACCGCCTCGAAGAAGCGGAACCGCTCGTTGTCCGGATCACCGCCCTCGTCCTCCATCGGCGGGGCGTACTCGCGCAGGCGCAGGACCAGCCGGGAGAGCTCGCTGAGCTGCCAGTCGGGCATGTGCGAAATCCGGTCCGCCGAGAGGGACTGGAAGTAACGCCCGAGCGCCTCCGCGAACGGTTGGAATGGTGCCACGGGATCCTCGTCGCAGCGGCCCCACAGGACGAGACCGCCCTGCCCCTCGACCGTGCGCGCCAGCTCGGCCACGAGGCGTGTCTTGCCGATGCCCGGATCGCCGTCGACCAGCAGCAGGCGACCTGCCCCCTGGCCCACCGACGTCCACCAGTCGTTCAGCAGCGCCGTCTCCCGGTCCCGGCCGACCAGCCGCCCCTCGCGCCCGGAGGCGGGCACCCGGACCTGGTAGCTCGCGCTGCGGCCGAGACAGTCGCCGGCGCGGCCGCCTCCCCCGGGCCACGGCCCGTCTCCTCGTCGGGTGGGATCGGGACGTCGAGCGCGGGGTCCTGGGCGAGGATGGCGTGTTCCATCCAGGTCACGTCGTGCCCCGGCTCGATCCCCAGCTCGGCCACGAGGAAGGTCCGCAGGTCCTGGAACACGCGCAGCGCCTCCGCCTGGCGGCCCGAGCGGTAGAGCGCCAGCATGCGCTGCGTCCACAGACGCTCGCGCATGGGGTTGGCACTCGTCAGCGATTCCAGCTCGCCGCTGACCGCCTCGTGCCGGCCGAGCGTCAGCTCCGCGTCCATCCTCGTCTCGGTGGCCGCCAGCAACAGCTCCTCCAGCCGGCGCGCCTCGGCCCGGGCGAACGGCTCGTCGCGGACCTCGCTGTAGGCCGGTCCGCGCCAGAGCCCCTCGGCCTCGGCCGTCAGCCGGACGCACTCGCGCGGACGCTGTGCCGCCAGCTGCAGTCGGGCCTCCGCCACCAGCCGTTCGAGCCGGGCGGCGTCGGTCACCTCGGCGGGAACGTCCAGGACGTAGCCCGGGGCCCGCGTCACGATCAGGTCGTGCGGCGCCCCGGCGTCGCGCAAGCGCTTGCGCAGACGCGAGATCGTCGAGCGCAGCGCGATCTCCGCCCCCGGCCCGTCGTTGTCCCCCCACAGGGAGTCGACGAGACGGTCCACCGACACGATGATCTGGCGATCGATGAGGAGACGGGCCACCAGCGCACGCGCCTTGACGCCCCCGATGTCGACGGGGCGCCCGTCCCAGGCGATCTCGACGGGCCGAGCACCCGGATCTCCAGGCGCGTCGGCCACGCTCCCGACGGAACCCAGCTGCTGCCATACGATTACCGGGCGGCTTCCTTCATGGAACCGGTGGGTTGCCCGACGACATGGTGGGGATGTTCCCGGCGGAACGTCCGCACCGTGTAACCGGTCACGACCGTGTCCTCGAGGGCCCGCACGGAGGCGCTCCGGGGCAAGTTCAGAATCGGCCCGAGCTCACCGACGTAGTTCGCCGGCTGCGGTGCGTGCCAGCACTTCCTGCCCCACCGTCGAACAGCTCGCGGTAGACCTCGAGCAGCCCCGAGTCGACGTGATAGATCAACTCTCCCCGCTCGCCCTGACGGAACAGGACCTCCCCCGCTGCAGGCATGGACTTCTTCGGGCAGCCTGTCGGCGTCCACGAAGTCCGGGGCCAGCTCAATCACCCGGTCGGCCAGCTGGCTGACCCGGTCGTCGTGCGTCGAGACCACGACGATGCGGCCCGGACTGGCCAGTTCGCGCAGGAGCCGGAGGATACCCTTCGACCTGAATGTGATCGAGGTGGGCGGTGGGCTCGTCCGCCAGGAGCAGCGGTGGATCGTGGACGAGCGCGCGGGCGATCGCCACCCGCTGTTGCTGTCCGCCGGACAACTGGGCGGGGCGATGGTGGGCGCGCTCCTCCAACCCGACGCGGGCGAGGAGTTCGTTGGCCCGCTCCTTGGCCGCTTTTCGTGACGTGCCGGCGAGACGCATCGGCACGACGACATTGCCGCGGGCGCTGAGGCTGGCGATCAGGTTGAAGGCCTGGAACACGACGCCGACCGTATGGCGGCGGTATTCGGACAGCGCGCGCTCCCCGCAGCTCGTTGACGACCGATGGACCCGAATTCGATCCGCCCGCTGGTCGGGGTGAGCAATCCGGCCAGGCACGACAGCAGCGTTGTCTTGCCGCAGCCCGACGGGCCGAGCAGCACCACCAGTTCGCCGTCATTGGCCGTGAAGCTCAGCCCGTCGAGCAGGCTTGATGACGTAGCCGCCCGAGTCGAAGGCCACGACGAGGTCTTGGACCAGAAGATCATCGCTCACCCGAATGCCGTTGCAGGGTCGGCGCCGGTGACGCGGCGCAAGGCCGAGATGCTGGCGATCACACCGACTGTGATTGCAATCAGTGGGAGCACGAGTCGGGCGTCGGGCGTGATGTCAATCGGCTGGGCAAAGAGTGGTGCCATGAAAAGCGACAGGACCTCGGCCAGGAAGGCGGCGAGAAGGGTCACCACCACTGCCTCCACGACGAGGCTGAGCGAACAGCGCGCCGCGATGAGGAGCCGAGAGCCTTGAGCACTGCGAAATCGCGCTTCCGCTCCAGCGCGGCGACATAGAGCATGGACGCGACGATCGCCGCGGCGATGAGCCACATGAGGGACCGCGTGTTGTCGATGGAGCTCACGGCGCTCCCCAGGGCCGCGACGGTGTCGGTGACCACTGCCGATGGCGTCAGCAGGACGAGCCCGGCGGGGACACTGGTCGGGCGTGCCACTGGTCGCCACCGCTGTGATCAGCGGCCGGCCACCGGTGACCGCTCGCTGGACAGTCGCCAAGCGGCATGTAGACGAGCGGGATCCCACCGTCCATGGTGCGATCGTCGACCACCCCGACCACGTCGTAGGGATGCCCGCCCAACTCCAAGACACTGCCGACCGGCGCGCTGCACCTTGGAGTCGACGACAGCCTGGGCGCTGCCCGAGAGCCGGTGACCGGACACCACCGCGGGATCGGCCAACCCTCCGGGCTGCACCCCCATCGAGGTTGACGGTCTGCGGTGTGGTCGAGCCGTGCACGAGGACCACCTGCTCGGGAGCGAACAGCACCGGGGAGGCCCGGTGGACTCCGGGCTCACGCGCCACAGCGCCGGCCGACGGCCGCCGGGAATGCAGCGAATGCGGTCAGGCGTCCCTGAGCGGACGGCGCCATGACCCAAGACGTGGCTCCCACCGCGTTGACCGTCGACGCCACTTCGGCATGAAAACCGTCCGCCAGCCCGCTCATGCCGAGCGCCGAGCGCGAGAACGAGCCCGACGCCGACGACGGCTATGAGGAACTGCCGGGCCCGGAACCACAGGTCCGCAAACGTGACCGACAGCATTCCACCACTCTCCCACCGTCTCTGGAGATGCGGCGAGACTCTAGCGCTGCGCTCCTGGGCGCGCCTCGGACTACTGCAGAGCCCCGGCGTCAGGACAGAGCGGCCGGTGCTCGCTGCGGCTCGACGAGCTACGCCGCCAGCGCGGCCAGGCGCACGAAGAGCGACTGCACCAACAGGGTCTCGTTGGGGTTGCGCGGCAGGGCTTCGGCCGTCTCGGTGATGAGCCCGACGGCCTCGGTGGCGCTCCGGACGTCGGGATCGCCCACGGCCACGTCGCCCCGGGCCGCCCTGACCACCCGCCCGCGGTAGGCCCGGGCCAGCACGCCGAGCCCGGCCCGCAGGGCATCGGTGCGGAAGCGCCGCTCCTCGCGCTGGTGCTGCTCGACGATCTCCTTGCGCCCGGGCAGGCCCCGCTCGCCCATCTCCTTGGCCGCCGCGGTCAGCGCCTCGATTTCGCGGGCATGGGCGGCCCGGAGGGGCTCCACCGCACGGTCGGCCGAGTCCAGCACGCGCCGGGTCAGGCCGGCGGCCGTCATGCCCGCCGCGGTCAGCTCGTCCGGCACCGACGTCCACAGCGCCACGCGGGCGGACACGTCGGGATCATCGACCATGACCCGGGCCCGTTCGGGGTTGCCGCCGGCGCTGTCCGCCACCACGGCCGCCATGTCGGCCGGGACGCCGGATTCCGTCAGCCACCGCACCAGCTCGGCCCGCGGCACCGGCGGGAAGTCCACCTCGACGCTCCGACTCGCAATGGTCACGAGGTCGGGAGTGACGTCGTCCGCGAGCAGCACGAAGACCGTGTCACCCGGCGGCTCCTCCAGTGTCTTGAGCAGGACCGGCGCCCGGTCGAGCACGAGGTGCACGTCGAGGATGACGATGACCTGGCGCGCCGCGTGCAGCGGCCGGCGCTGCGCCAGCGTGACGACCTGGCGCAGGGTCTCCTTCGACACCGAGGCACCGCTGCGGCGCACGACGTGCAGATCCGGATCGGTGCCGGCGAGGGCGGCCTGGCAGGTTGCACACACGCCGCAGCCCCCGTCGGGGCAGAGCAGCGCGGCGGCGAACCCGTAGGCCGCGGCCAGCCCGCCGTTCCCGGGCGGCCCACGGAAGAGGTAGGCGTGCACGGGGTTGGCCGCGGCGGCGCGCAGCGCCTCCACCGCCGCGTCCTGCGACACCACCCCGGCGAAGAGCTCGGGGGCCGGACGTTGCGAACGGTCCGCGTTCACCGGCGCCCAGCGGGCGCGTCACCCAGTCGCTCGCGCACGGAGGCCAGAATATGCGCCGTCAGCGCGGCGATCTCCAGCGTCCCGTCGACGACGATCCAGTGCTCGGGATCCTCCACCGCCTGGGCCAGGAACCCGTCGCGCACACGCCGGGCGAAGTCGGTGCCGAGGCGCTCCAGCCGATCAGCCCGGTCCCGGCCCCCGGCCGCGAGACGGGCCGCGGCCACGTCGACCGTGACGTCGACGAGGATCGAGAGGTCCGCCGCCAGGCCGCCGGTGGCCCAGCGGACCAGCTCTCCCAGCGCGGCCGGGTCGAGCCCCTGTCCGTAGCCCTGGTAGGCGATGGTCGAGCCGGCGTAGCGGTCGCTGACCACCCACTCGCCCGCGCCCAACGCCGGCGTCAGAATCCGGGCCACGTGCTCGGCCCGATCGGCCGCCATCAGCAGCGCCTCGGCCCGGGGCGACGGCGGGACACCGTCGGGGGTCAAGAGCAGCTCCCGCAGCCGGGCCCCGACCGGCGTGGCGCCGGGTTCGAAGGTCAGCCGGGCCCCGAGGGCCTCGGCCACCGCTGCAGCCTGGGTGGACTTGCCGCAGCCGTCAATGCCCTCGAGCGCGATCAGGCGACCCCGGGCCGGCATCTCAGAACGGTTCGGTCGGTGCAGCCTTCTTGGCGATGGCGGCATTCTTGGCCGCCCCGCTCTTCTTGGCCGCCGCCTTCTTTGCGGCCGTCTTCTTCGCCGGGGCCTTCTTCGCCGCTGCCTTCTTCTTGGCGGGGGCCTTCTTCCCCGCCGCCTTCTTCTTGCGCGTCGAGGGACCGGCGGCCCGGCGCTCGCCCAGCAGTTCGGACGCCCGCCCAATGTCGATGGACTCCACGGCGTCGCCCTTGCGCAGCGAGGCGTTGGTGGTGCCGTCGGTGACGTAGGGGCCGAAGCGGCCGTCCTTGACGACGACGGGCAGGTTGGTGGTCGGGTCGGTGCCCAGCTCGCGCAGCGGTGCGGCCGACGCCCGGCCCCGACGCTGCTTGGGCTGCGCGAAGAGCGCCTGCGCCTCGGGCAGCGTCACGGTCAGCAGCTGCTCCTCACTGCCGAGGCTGCGCGTGTCGGCGCCGCGCTTGAGGTACGGGCCGAAGCGGCCGTTGTGGGCCACCACGTCCTCGTCGGTCTCGGGGTCGGTCCCGATGACGCGCGGGATCTGCAACAGCTGCAGCGCTTGCTCCAGCGTGAGCGTGGCCGGCTCCATGGAGGAGAACAGCGATGCCGTGCGCGGCTTGTCACCGCCTTCGACGACCTCGCCCACCTGGACGTAGGGCCCGAAACGCCCGGCCTTGACCTGCACGTCGAGCCCGCTCTCGGGGTGGGTGCCCAGCACCCGGTCGTTGGACGGCGCGGCCAGGATCTCCTCGGCCCGCTGCAATCGTCAGCTCGTCGGGGGCCATGTCGTCGGGGATGGAGGCCCGCTCCTCGCCGTGCTGGAGGTAGGGCCCGTAGCGGCCCACGCGCGCCACGATCGGCTCGCCGTCGCTCCCGTCCCCGAGTGGGATGGAGTTGATCTCGCGGGCATCGATGGCGCTCAGGTGCGTCGCCACCGAGGCCTTCAGCCCGACCGCCTCGACCTCGTCGCCGTGCCCGTTGGTCGCGCTGGCGCCGGGGCTGTTGGTGCCGAAGTAGAACCGCGTCAACCAGGGCAACGCCTCTTCGCGCCCGGCGGCGATCTCGTCGAGATCGTCCTCCATCGATGCCGTGAAGCCGTAGTCGACCAGGTCGCCGAAGTAGCGCTCGAGCAGCCCGACCACGGCGAAGGCGGTGAAGCTCGGGACGAGCGCCGTCCCCTTCTTCCACACGTAGCCGCGGTCGAGGATGGTGGCGATGACGCTGGCGTAGGTGGAGGGGCGCCCCACGCCGAGCTCCTCCATGGCCTTGACGAGCGAGGCCTCGGTGTAGCGGGCTGGCGGCTGCGTGGTGTGCGAGCCGGGCTCGAAGGCGCTGCCCTCGACCACGTCGCCCACGGCCAGTGCCGGCAGCACGACCTCGCGGTCGGCCAGCTCGGCGTCGGGATCGTCCTCGCCCTCGACGTAGGCGCGCAGGAAGCCGGGGAAGGCGATGACGCGGCCGCTGGCGGAGAATTCGGCCTCCTGCCCCTGGGCCACCCCCTCGGGCACCTCGGCCGTCAGCCGGATCTGCGCGCTGGTCCCGGTGGCGTCGTTCATCTGGGAGGCAACCGTGCGCTTCCAGATCAGCTCGTACAGGCGGAGCTCGTCGCCCGACAGCTCACGCCCGGCCTGATCGGGCGTGCGGAACGTCTCGCCGGAAGGACGGATGGCCTCGTGCGCTTCCTGCGCGTTCTTGACCTTGCGCTCGTAGCGGCGCGGCGCGTCGGGCACGTAGGCGTCGCCGTACATCTCGCGGGCCTGGCTGCGCGCCGCCGTGAGTGCCTGGTCCGACAGCGTCGTCGAGTCGGTCCGCATGTAGGTGATGAAGCCCTGCTCGTAGAGGCGCTGGGCCACCTGCATGGCGCGCTGCGCGCTGAAGCGCAACTTGCGGCCGGCCTCCTGCTGCAGCGTCGAGGTCATGAACGGCGCGGCCGGCGAGCGGCGGAAGGGACGCTCGGTCACCGCACTCACCGTGAAGGAGCGACCGACCAGCGCGGTGGCGACCGACGTGGCCTCCTCCTCGCCGAGGACCCGGACGTCGTTCTTGCCCGTCCGCTCGCCGTTCTCGTCGAAGTCCTTGCCGGTGGCGATGGTGGCCCCGCCGAGGCCGATCAGCGCGGCACCGAAGCCGGTGGTGGCGGCATTGGTGAAGGTGCCGTCCACACCCCACCAGGTGGCGGAACGGAAACGCATGCGGGCGCGCTCGCGCTCGACCACCATGCGGGTCGCCACGCTCTGCACACGGCCGGCCGACAGGCGCGGCATCACCTTGCGCCACAGCACGGGCGAGACCTCGTAGCCGTACAGGCGGTCGAGGATGCGGCGCGCCTCCTGCGCGTCCACCAGGCGGCGGTCGAGGTCGCGCCACTCTTCGACGGCACGGGCGATGGCGGCCGGCGTGATCTCGTGGAACACCATGCGCTTCACGGGCACGGTCGGCGACAGCACCTCGGACAGATGCCACGCGATCGACTCGCCCTCGCGGTCTTCGTCCGTCGCGAGGTACAGCTCGTCCGCTGTCTTCAGAAGCTTCTTGAGGTTGGCCACCACCGACTTCTTCGGCGCCGACACCACGTAGAGCGGCTTGAAGCCGTTGTCGACGTCCACGCCCAGCCGCGCCCATGACTCGCCCTTGTAGGCGGCCGGGACCTCGTCGGCGCCGCGTGGCAGGTCGCGGATGTGACCGATCGACGACTCCACAATGAAGTCGGGGCCGAGCATGCCGCCGATGGTGCGCGCCTTGGCCGGCGACTCCACAATGACGAGCGCCTTACCCACGACGTCCTCCACGGGGCCGTGGTCGATGGGGGGAAAGGGTGGGCATGGTCACGTCAGACTGCGGGTCCGTCACCCGCCTGTCAAGGGCGGGCTGCACAACCGGGGCACTGTGCAGGCGGTTCGTTCTGCGCCTGACCAGGTCAATCGACCGGCGCAGGAGCTACAGCGGCAGTCGGAGCGGAATCAGCGGCGTCGGCGTCCATGGCCTCGGAGCCCCGCTTGGAGAAGGCGAGAGCGCCGAGCAGGATCACCAGGGCGCCGCCGGCGATGCCGAGACGGGCTCCCGTGTGGTGCTGCAGGCTGATGACCGCAGGGAGGATGAGCAGCGAGACCAGGTTCATGACCTTGATCATGGGGTTCAGCGCCGGTCCGGCCGTGTCCTTGAACGGGTCACCCACCGTGTCGCCGATGACCGCGGCCTTGTGGGCTTCCGAGCCCTTTCCCCCTTCGTTGCCGTCCTCGATGTACTTCTTGGCGTTGTCCCACGCCCCACCCGAGTTCGACAGCGTGTTGGCCAGGAGTTGGCCCGTGAGGATGGTGCCGGCCAGGAAGGCGCCGAGGGCCAGATAGTTGATGCCGAAGCCCACGATGACCGGCGCCAGGATGGCCAGCAGCGCCGGGGTGGCCAGCTCGCGCTGGGCCGCTGCGGTGCAGATGCTGATGACGCGCCCGTACTCGGGCTTCTCGGTGTAGTCCATGATGCCCGGGTGTTCGCGGAATTGGCGCCGCACCTCGAGCACGACGGTGCCGGCCGAGCGACCCACGGCGCGGATGGCCAGGGACGAGAACAGGAAGGCGATGGAGCCACCGATGAGGAGGCCGATGAACGTCGTCGGGTTGGCCACGTTGATCTGAATGACCGAGAACAGCTTGGCTCCCGTCGCGTGCAGGCTCGGGAGTTGGTCGCCGATCGTCTCGATGAAGGAGGCGAAGAGCGCAACCGACGCGATGACGGCGGATCCGATGGCCACGCCCTTGGTGATGGCCTTGGTGGTGTTGCCCACGGCGTCGAGGCTCACCATGACCCGCTCGGCCTCACCGGTGAACTCGCCGGACATTTCGGCGATGCCTGCCGCGTTGTCCGAGACCGGACCGAAGCTGTCCTCCGAGACGACCATGCCGGCCGTGGCCAGGAGGCCGATGCCGATCAGGGCCACCAGGTAGAAGGTGAGCTCAATGTTGCCGTCACCCAGCCCGATGGCCACGCCGATGGCGATCGCAATGGCGATGATGGCCCAGACGGAGGACTCGAGACCGATGGAGATGCCCGCCAGCACCGTTGTGGCCGGACCGGTTCGTGCCGATGCGGCGATCTCCTTGACCGGCCCGCGCTCGGTGGAGGTGAACTGCTCGGTGATCTGGCTGGCGACCAGCGACAGGATGACTCCGGTCAGGACGGCGTAGAAGACCTTGAGGTCGTGCACGTAGTACTGCGCCACGAAGAAGGCGCCGATCACCGTGAGCACCGCCGCGAGCCAGAAGCCACGGTTGATCGGGGCGAGGGCGTTGCGATCCTTGGTGCGGGCCCGCACCACCACGACACCGATGACCGAGGCGAAGATCCCGATGGCGGGGACGATGAGCGGGTACAGAACCGCGGCCGTCGTGTGGTGGAAGCGGAAGGCCGAGTAGCCCAGGATCAGGGCGGCGATGATCGTGATCTCGTAGGACTCGAAGAGGTCGGCGGCCATGCCGGCGCAGTCGCCCACGTTGTCGCCCACGTTGTCGGCAATGGTGGCCGCGTTGCGCGGGTCGTCCTCGGGAATCCCGGCCTCCACCTTGCCCACCAGGTCGGCCCCGACGTCGGCCGCCTTGGTGAAGATGCCGCCGCCGACTCGCATGAAGAGGGCGAGCAGCGACGCCCCGAAGGCGAACCCGATGAGGACGGCCGTGGCCGAGTTCTGGAAGATGAGGACGATGGCGGTGGCGCCGACGAGGCCGAGGCCCACGCAGAGCATGCCGGTCACGGCGCCGGTGCGGAAGGCGACCCGGAGGGCCTCCTTCATGCCGCCGCCCTGGGCGGCCGCTGCCGCCGTCCGCACGTTGCCCCGCACGGCGATGCTCATGCCGATGAAGCCGGTCAGGCCGGAGAAGGCCGCACCGAACAGGAAGCAGATCACCCGGTAGATGCCGTCCTGCTGGAAGGTCAGGGCGACCGAACCGTCAGGCCGCACCACCTTGGTGGCGGTGAAGAAGATCAGGATGGCCAGGGGGATGATGATCATCACGATGGCCCGGAACTGGCGCGCCAGGAATGCCTGGGCCCCCTCCTGGATCGCCAGCGCGATCTCCTTCATTTTGGCGGTGCCCTGATCGAAGGAGAGGACGTTCCGCGCCAGGATCAGCCCGGAGACGATGCCGACGATGCCGGCGAACAGGCAGATGTACAACCACGTCTTGTCGACTCCACCGAGGTGGAAGGCCTGGTAGCCGCCTTTGGCTGCGAGCATTCTGATCATTCCCGGTGTGCCCTTTCTGTTCCTGTCCGTCTGGCGGGGAGGGGATGGAGGCGCCCTCCTCCGTGCGGTGCGGCAGCGCTCAGCACCATTGCTTCGATGTCATCACCCCAGGCCGACGGCGCGCCGGTGGGGTCGCACCCGACGCCGGGCCGGGGGGGACGTTAGCGACAACCGACCGGTCCGGGCAATTTGACCGATAATTGGCCGGGCAATTCACGGACAATTTGCGGTCACCGGGCGCACGCCGGAGTGGGCGACGGATCAGGCCTCCGCCGGGTCACTCGGCGCCCCCTGGACCAGCTCGAAGGACGGGTTGAGCATGGCGGGCCGCCGGCCCCATGCGCCCACCATGCCCTCGGCCACCAGGCGGGCGCCCGGCTCAATGCCGGCGATCTTCGGCCGCCCCTGGAAGACCAGCAACAGCCCGCCCGTGCCGTCGCTGAGCACGCACTCGAGGTTCGAGGTTCCGGCCCGGGGCTGGACGCGGACGGACTTGACCCGCCCGGCCACCCGGATGCGCTGGCGCGGCACCACCGAGGCAATCGGGGTGGTGGCACCGGCCCGCCGCGCCAGGGTCTGGTCGGCGGCCAGGACGGTCGCCGGTCGCTCGGGGCCGTCGCGGCGCCCTATGCGGTCGACACCGCTCCGGCCCTCAGGCGTCCACCGGCCCGGAATCGCGTCCCCGACGTGCGTCTCGAGACGGGCCCGCTGGACCGATCGGCCGTAGGAGCGGACCCGCTCGCCGAACGTGGCCGGCGACGGCGAACGGGACGATGGTGGCGCTCACGTGGGGCACCTGGCCGAGCACGGCGGCGATCCTGTCCGCGGTGCGGTCATGCAGGAAGCGCTGCCAGACCCTGCGGTAGCTGCGCCGCGGCAGCAGGACGGTGCACTCGGTGTCGCCGTCGAGGGTGGCGTCGGCCACCAGCTCAATGGCCGCCCGCCCCAGGCGGCGATCCGGGACCTCAATGATGTCGAGCGGCAGGCGGCCCGAGGCCGAACCGGCCCCAGTCGGCTTCGAGCTCGCGCGCCGCCTTGGTGTCGATGTCGAAATGGACGGCCCGCAGGTCGTCGGGCGACAAGGTGCGGGCGTACTGCAGGGCACGCACGACCGCCATGTCGAGGCGGTCGACGAAGACGACGACGACGTGGCGGCGCAGGATCGGGTTCCTCGGTCGCCTCGGAGACCCCGGTCTCGAGCATCTCGGCCTCCGTCTCGTACTGGTGATGCAGACGGATCAGGCCGATGTAGAGCAGCGGGCCGACGACGAAAATGAGCCAGGCGCCTTCCTTGAACTTCGCCACGGCGAAGATCAGCACGACGGTGAACGACAGGAAGGCGGAGAAGCCGTTCACCGACGATGCTGCGCTTCCAGTGCCCGGTCTTCGCCGTCAGGTGATGCTTCACCATGCCCGACCCGGCCATGGTGAAGCCCGGTGAACACGCCAATGGCGTAGAGGGACACCAGACCGTTGACCTGGGCCTTGTAGACGAGCACGAGTGCGAGGGCCACCCCGGCCAGCACCAGGATCCCGTTGGAGAAGGCCAGGCGATGGCCGCGCCGGGTCAGCTGGCGGGGCAGGAAGCGGTCCCCCGCCACGAAGCTGGCCAGGTACGGGAACCCGTTGAAGCTGGTGTTGCCGCCCGTGTAGAGGATCAGCATGGTGGCCAGCTGCACCACGTAGAAGACGAAGGTGCCCGGCCGGGCTGGTGCCGAAGACCGCCTTGACCTCCTGGGAGACCACGGTCGGCGTGCCGCCGGCGTACGGCACGGCGTGGGTCCATCGGGCCAGCAGCGTGACGCCCAGCACCAGGAAGGCCGAGCGTCGTGCTCATGGCGACGAGCGTCTGGCGGGCGTTCTTCGCCTCCGGCTGCTCGAAGCTGCTCACGCCGTTCGAAATGGCCTCGAGCCCGGTCAGCGACGAACCGCCGTTGGCGAAGGAGCGCAACAAGAAGATGAAGGCCAGGCCCATGAGCCAGCCCTCCCCCGGCGTGCCGATCTTGCCGCCGTAGACCTGGTTGGCGGGCGGCAGCGGGATCTGCGTGCAGCGTGCCCGAGCGACCTCGTGGACGAAGCCGAAGACGATGACACCGAAACCAGGACAGAAGATGAAGAAGTAGGTGGGGATGGCGAAGTAGCTCCCGGCCTCGCGGATGCCGCGGAGGTTTCCGTAGAGCAGCAGCAGCACCACCGCCACCGTGATGGCGACGGTGGAGGTCGTCCTGCGTCAGAGCGGGCACGGCACTGGTCAGCGCCGCAGTGCCAGCGGAGGTCTGCACGGCGACCGTGACCGTGTAGTCGATGAGCAGGGCCACGGCCGCGATCTGGGCGATCTTCGGACCGAAGTTGTCGCGGGCCACCACATAGGAGCCGCCCGCCTTGGTGTAGAGCTGAATGACCTCCAGGTACGAGAGGGTGACGAAGAAGAGGACGCCGATGATGGCCAGGGTGATGGGGACGACGAGGGTGAAGGCGGCCAAGCCGACATAGGGCACGAGCTGGGTCAGCATTTCCTCGGTGCCGTAGGCCGAGGACGAGATGCAGTCGGGCGACAGGACGCCGAGGGCGACGGTCTTGCTCAGACGCTCCGCTGGCCAGCTGCTCGGTGACCAGGGGCGGCCCGAGCAGCTTGGTTCTTCAGCCGGTAGCGGCGGGTCTCGGGGATGTTCTCCGCCGCGGCGCTGGAAAGCGGGACCGGAGGCGGCGTCGGCCTTGCCCGGGGTCGCCGCAGTGGGGGTCGCCACGGCCACACAGTAGAAGCAATCGGCTCAGCTGAAAGTCAGCCTTTTGCAACAGCGGACGCGGCGTGTTGCACTGTGGCGTGCACGTCATCGTCGTCGGGTGTGGCCGCGTGGGCTCGGGCCTCGCCATCTCCCTCAGCGCCGAGGGTCATTCGGTCGCCATCCTCGACAAGTCCGCCAAGGCCTTCCGCCGCCTCAAGGACTGGGACGGACCGTGCATTGTGGGCTCGGGCTTCGACCGCGACGACCTGGAAAAGGCGGGCGCGCTCGAGGCGGATGCCCTGGCCGCCGTGACCAGCGGGGACAACACCAACATCCTCACCGTGCGCATCGCCCGTGAGAACTACAAGATCCCGAACGTGGTGGCCCGGATTTACGACCCCCGCCGGGCCGAGATCTACCAGCGCCTGGGCATCCCGACCGTGGCCACGGTGACGTGGACGATCGACCAGGTCCGCCGGCGCCTGCTGCCCGAACGAGGACGTCGGCGACTGGTCCGACGCCACCGGGCGCCTGACCCTGGTCGACCGCTCCCTGCCGGAGAACTGGGCCGGCCGGCCCCTGGGCGACATGGAGCAGCCCGGCCGTCTGAGCCTGGTCTCGGTCACGCGCTCGGGCGTGCCGCGGCTCGATGGTCGGGAGCTGGTGGGCCAGGAGGGTGACGTCCTGCACATCGCCGTGCTCGACGACGCACTGCGCGAGTTCGACGACATGCTGGCCCGCACCGAAGGCACGCTCGGGGACGCAGGGAAGTGAAGGTCGCCATCGCCGGAGCGGGCAGCGTCGGCACCGCCATCGCCTCCGACCTGCACGCCAACGGCCACGAGGTGCTTCTCTTCGAGCAGGACCCCGAACTGGTGGAGCGCCTGCGCCCCACCCTCGACATCACCTGGGTGGCCGCCGACGCCTGCGAGGTCTCCTCCCTCGACAGGGCCGGGCTCGCCACGGTCGACGTGGTGGTCGCGGCCACCGGCGACGACGAGGACAACCTCGTCATTTCTCTGCTGGCCAAGCAGGAGTTCGCCGTGCCCCGCGTCGTGGCCCGCGTCAACCATCCCAAGAACCAATGGCTCTTCAACGAGAGCTGGGGCGTGGACGTCTCGGTCTCGACGCCCCAGCTGCTGACGGCGCTCGTGGAGGAGGCCGTCTCCGTCGGCTCGCTGGTCCGGCTCCTGCAGTTCAAGGGCGGCGTGGCCCACCTGGTGGAGATCACGTTGGCCGACGACTCGCCGGCCAACGACACCGCCATCGCGGACCTCGCCTTCCCGCGCGATGCGGTCGTGGTCGCCGTGGTGCGCGCCGACCGTCTCGTCGTGCCCCGGGGCGACACCACGCTCCAGTCCGGCGACGAGGTGCTCGTCCTGGTGACGGCCGACGCCGAGGACGCCGTGCACGCCCTGTTCATTGCGGAGCAGACGGCCTAGCCGCAACCGGGCCGCAACCCCCGCGACATCCCTGCTCACGGCTACCGAATGTTCACGGACCCGCCGTCGAAATGTCACGGTGACTCAAGCCGGAGGCCTGGTCGCCCGTAGCATTAAGTGTATGGAAGCGGCATTCTTCGATCTCGACAAGACGGTGATCGACCGCGCCTCCATCGCCGCGTTCGGGCGCCCCTTCCTCAAGGGCGGCCTCATCAACCGTCGGATGGTGGCGCGGGCTGCCATGTCCCAGCTCATCTACCTGTACTTCGGCGCCGACGAGGAGCGTCTCGTCCGGGTACGCGAGTCGATGCTGGCCCTGACCAAGGGCTGGGACCGGGCCCAGGTCCGCCAGATCGTGCGCGAGACGATGCTCCAGACCATGGAGCCGATCATGTACGCCGAAGCGCTCGAGCTGATGGAGCTGCACCGCGCCGCCGGCCACCGCGTCTACCTCGTGTCGGCCTCACCCGAGGAGATCGTGCTCCCCCTCGCCGACCTGCTCGGCGTGGACGGGGCCATCTGCTCGCGGGGCGAGGTCGACGAGCAAGGGTGCTACACGGGCCGCATGGCGTTCTACGCCTACGGAGAGTCCAAGGCGACCGCCATGCGCGAGCTGGCGGAGCGGACCGGGCTCGACCTCTCGGCGAGCAGCGCCTATTCGGACTCGGGCACCGATCTCCCCATGCTCGAAGCGGTCGGACGGCCGGTGGCGGTGAACCCGGACCGGGCGCTGGCCAAGGTCGGCACGCGAGCGCGGCTGGGAGGTTCGGAACTTCGTCAAGCCGGTTCGCCTGCGCGACCGTGTCGGGCGCACGACACCCGTCGTCACCACGAGCCTGGCGGTCGCCGGCGCGGCACTCATCTTGTGGCGGCGCGGGCAACGGGGCCGTCACGCCGCGGCCAGGTTGGCCGGGCGCGCCGCGTAGGAGAGCGTCTGGAGGTTGTCTACGCCTCGCGCAAGCGGCGGGCGGCGACAACGCCGATGGCGATCAGCACGGCGAGAATCAGCAGCTTCTTCATGGCGGACAGCCTAGGCCGCTGGAACTAGACCGTCAGCAGGTCGCGGGCGCCGGTGTCCGAGGACGGGTGGCGCAGCTTCGACATGGCCCGGGCCTCAATCTGGCGGATGCGCTCCCGGGTGAGGTTGAAGTGCTCGCCGACCTCTTCGAGGGTGCGGGGCTCGCCCCGGTCCAGCCCGAAGCGCAGGCGGAGGATCTCGCGCTCACGCTCGTCGAGCGGGGAGAGGAGCCGGCCGATCTCGTCGGGCAGCAGGGACACGGCGGCCACCTCGAAGGGCGACTCGGCCGAGCGGTCCTCGACCACGTCGCCGAGTTCGGCGTCGCCGTCCTCGCGCAGCGGCTCGGACAGCGAGAGGGGCTCGGCCCGGAAGCGCAGCGCCTCGACAAGCTTGTCCTCGGGCATTTCGACCTCAATGCCGAGCTCGGCCAGCGTGGCCGGGCGGCCCAGCTTCAGCTCCAGGCGGGCCTGGGCCTTCTGCACGCGGGCCAGCGTGTCGCCGGCGTGCACGGGCAGGCGGATCGTCCGGCCCGTGTTGGCGATGCCACGGGTGATGGCCTGTCGGATCCACCAGGTGGCATAGGTCGAGAACTTGAAGCCCTTGCGCCAGTCGAACTTCTCGACGGCGTGCATCAGGCCGAGATTGCCCTCCTGAATGAGGTCGAGGAGCGGGAGTCCCGACGCCTGGTACTTCTTGGCGATCGAAACGACCAGGCGCAGGTTCGACTGCACGAAGGTCTGCTGGGCCTGCTCGCCCTCCATGACGGCGCGGCGAAGCTCTCGCTTCTTGGCGGTGGTGAGGCCCTTGGGCGCTTTGGCCACGTCGGCCTCGGCATCACGCCCGGCCTCAATGGCCTGGGCCAGCCGGACCTCGTCGTCCTTGGTCAGCAGCGGGTACTGACCGATGTCTGTGAGGTAGAGCCGGACGAGATCCTCGTCGTCGCGCTCAATTCGTTCCTTGGCCAAAATCTTCGCCAAACCTTCCGTCCCATGACCACGGCAGGGGAACCTGGCCGGGCTGTCGCGCTCGTTGAAAATGGCAGCCGACGACCGTTTCGGGCGTACGTAGGCTGCTTGGACAGTGTAATGGCGCTGTCAAGATGCGGGTACAGCAGGGAAAACGCTGGTCTCGGCAAACGCCCGTTCGATCTGCGGGCCGAGCGCGGCGTCCCTCGTCAAGCCCTCGGGACCCCCCTGCAGCAGGGCACGGCCCGTGCTGATCTCGGCCGTGAGGTCCTGCTGCGCCACCGCCAGGACCTCCAGGACCGAGCCCTCGCTCACCGGGGAGGCCGTGCGCCGGTGCAGGCCGTAGATCGCCCGCAGCCGCGGGCAAGACCGACTGGACCAACGTCTCGACCCCCGCCCGGGCCTCAGGCGTGGCCGCCATGGCGCCCAGGGCGCCGGCCAAGGGCCCAGCCGGAGCGGTCACGAGCGCCGCCCCATCGACGCCCGCCCGCACGGGGAGCCGCTCGGCCCAGCGGGCCGCCAGCAGGCCGTGACGCCGGGACACGCCGGCACACCAGACGCGCAGCGCCGGTTCGAGCCCGCCATCCGTGTCCCCGCTCGTCCGTGTTCGTCGGCCCGTCCCGGTCGCCCAGGCCCCGCTGACCTCGAAGATGCGGTTCTCGACCCAGCAGTACACGCCGACCAGTCCCGCCAGCTCGTCGATCCCACGCCAGGCCCTCGTCCCGGCGTCCACCTCAGGCCCCACCGGACCCCTCCAGCTCCTCGAGCGCGGAGGAGCGGTAGCGGTTCGTGATGGGCATGCGCCGGTCCTTCCCGAAGGCCTTGGTCGTGATGCGCACACCCGGGCGGCATCTGCCGGCGCTTGTACTCCGCCCCGTCGACCAGCCGGACGACCTGGTCGACCACCGCGGGGTCGAAGCCCTCCGCCACGAGGTCCGCCGCCGTGCGGTCGCCCTCGACGTAGCCCTGGAGCACGGGGTCGAGCTCCTCGTAGGGCGGCAGGGACTGGTCGTCGCGCTGGTCGGGGCGCAGCTCCGCCGAGGGCGGCTTGTCGAGCACGCTGTCGGGGATCGGTCCGGGCAGCCCCTCGAGCACCGCCTGCGTGTTGCGGTAGCGGCACAGCTCGTAGACGAGCGTCTTGGGCACGTCCTTGATGACCGCGAAGCCACCCGCCGAGTCGCCGTAGAGGGTGGAGTACCCCGTGGCCATCTCGCTCTTGTTGCCGGTGGTGAGCACGATCCATCCCTTGGCGTTGGAGACCGCCATCAGCAGCACGCCCCGCAGGCGCGACTGCAGGTTCTCGTCGGTCAGCCCGAACGGCTCGCGGCCGAGCAGCGGCGCCAGCATGGACGAGAACGCGACGTGGGCTTCCTCAATGGCCACCGTCTTGAGGTCGATGCCGAGTCGCTCCGCCAGCGCGCCGGCATCGTCGCGGGAGCCCTCGCTCGAATAGCGCGACGGCATGGAGATGCCGTGGACCCGCCCCGCGCCGAGCGCGTCCACCGCAATGGTGGCGACCAGCGACGAGTCGATCCCACCCGACAGGCCGATCACGGCTTCGGAGAACCCGTTCTTGCCGAGGTAGTCGCGGGTGCCCAGCACGAGGGCGGCGTACACCTCGGCGTGATCGCTCAGCACGGGGCGCGGTGCCGTCGAGGGAAGCGGAGCATGGCCGCCGCGGCGCGGCTCGCTCACGGGCACCCGCGGCAGGAGTCCGGTCACCGCGCGAGGTGGGTGCGCGCCGATCGGCAGATCGACGACGACAAGGTCCTCGGCGAACTGGACCCCCGATCCGAGCAGCGTCCCGTCGGCCCCCACAATCAGGGAGTCGCCGTCGAAGACCAGCTCGTCCTGGCCTCCCACCTGGTTGACGTAGGCGATGGCACATCCGGCCTCGGCCACCCGTCCCGACAGCATGGTCAGGCGCTCGGCCCGGCGGCCCCGGTTGTAGGGCGACGCGTTGAGATTGACCACGACATCGGCGCCGGCGCGGCCTGCCTGCGCCACCGGACCGTCGTCGAACCAGACGTCCTCGCAGATGGAGACGCCGACCCAGGCTCCGGCCACGCCGAAGAGCGGCGGCGGCTCGTTGCTCGGCACGAACCAGCGCTGCTCGTCGAACACGCCGTAGTTGGGCAGGAAGCGCTTGTTGTAGACGCCGACGACGCGTCCACCGGCGCAGACGGCGGCGGCATTGGCCAGGCCGACGCCGCCCGGCGCAGCACCGACGAAACCGACGACGACGGCGCAGTGGCCGGTGGCGGCGGCGACCTTCTCGAGCGCGGTGACGTTGTCGGCCACGAACCCGGGCTTGAGGAGGAGGTCCTCGGGCGGATAGCCCGGTATGGCCAGCTCGGGCAGCACGCAGATGTCCGCCTCGGCCGCCTCGGCCGCCGCCAGCGCGGCCAGCACCCGCTCCACGTTGCCCGACAGGTCACCCACGACGGTGTTGAGCTGTGCGGCGGCGAGGCGCAACTGCGGCATCGTCCCAGATTACCGGTGGACCCCGCCGCGTCCGGTGGGCGCGGCCCACCGCGCCCCCGGAAGAGCAGGGGTGCCCGGCATGCAAAGCTTGTCCGGTGCAAAGCCAGCGGGATTACGTGCTCCGGACCGTCGAGGAGCGGGGTATCCGCTTCGTCCAGCTGTGGTTCACCGACGTGCTGGGAACTCCCAAGGGGTTCAACATCACCTCGGCCGAGCTGGAGAACGCGCTCGACGAGGGGATGACCTTCGACGGCTCGGCCATCGACGGGTTCAGCCGGGTCCAGGAGGCCGACGTCCTCGCCCGCCCCGACCCCAAGACCTTCCAGCTCCTGCCCTGGCACCACGACGATGCGCAGGTGGCCCGCGTCTTCTGCGATATCGCCAACCTCAACGGCACGCCGTTCGAAGGGGACCCCCGGCACGCCCTGCGCCGCACGCTCGAGCGTGCCCGCGCCGCGGGCTTCACCTTCTTCGCCTCACCTGAGGTCGAGTTCTTCTACTTCGCCGATGCCGACCCGGAGCGGGGTCCGGTGACGCTCGACTCGGGCTCGTACTTCGACCTGTCGGTGGCCGACCTGACGAGCGACCTCCGCCGGCGCTCGGTGCTCATGCTCGAGGAGATGGGCATCCCGGTGGAGCACACCCAGCACGAGGACGCCCGCAGCCAACACGAGATCGACCTGCGCTACACCGACGCACTCACCATGGCCGACACCGTCATGACCACGCGCATGGTGATAAAGGAGATGGCCCGCCAGGAGGGCGTCTTCGCCTCGTTCATGCCCAAGCCGCTGGCGGGGGTGCAGGGCTCGGGGATGCACACCCACATTTCGCTGTGGGAGGGCGAACGCAACGCGTTCGTCGACGAGAACGATCAGTACGGGCTCTCCGACGTGGCCCGTCGCTTCATCGCCGGGCTGCTGCACCACGCCCGCGAGATCACGGCGGTCTCCAACCAGTGGGTCAACTCCTACAAGCGGCTCATCGGCGGCTACGAGGCGCCGGTCCATGTCAGCTGGGCCCGCAACAACCGGTCCGCCCTGGTGCGGGTGCCCGTCGTGAAGATGGGCAAGACCGAGTCGACCAGGCTCGAATACCGGGCGCCCGACAGCGCCTGCAACCCGTACCTCACGTTCGCGGTCATTCTCGCCGCCGGGCTGCGCGGCCTGACCGAGGACTACCCGTTGCCACCCGAGGCGGACGACAACTTGTTCACGCTGACCCCGAAGGAGCTGGCGAAGAAGGGGATCGACCAGCTGCCCTCGAGCCTGCACGATGCCGTCAACGAAATGGAGGGATCCGAGCTCCTGGCCGAGACCCTCGGGGACCACGTCTTCGAGTGGTTCATCCGCAACAAGCGCGAGGAGTGGGACGCCTACCAGGCGCAGGTGACCCAGTTCGAGCTGGACCGCTACCTGCCCCTGCTCTGAGCCGGACGGACCGATGGACCCTCTCCTCTGCTTTCCCGCCGACCTTCCCGCCGAGGTGACCCTCGCCCTGCAGAACGCGGGCCTCGGACACCAGGGCGTGACGGCACCGGACGAGGTGACGGTCTCGGGACCCGACGGCCGCGTCACGGGGTTCTCGGGCGCGCTGGTCGTCGCCGGTGACGACATGTCCGCTGCGGTCGCCTTCTGCCGGCACCTCCGCCTGCGCGAGGTGCCCATGACACCCCTGCTCCTCGCCATCGGCACCGAGCAGGTCGGTGAGCTGTTGCTGCGCGACGACCTCTACGACGACTTCTGCGTCCTGCCCGCCCGGCCCGAGGAGTTGGTGGCGCGCCTGCAGCACCTCTTCTGGCGGACCGGGCAGAGCATGCGGCCCGACATCATCGAATACGGGCCGCTCATGTTGAACCTCGAGACGTACCAGGCCGCCGTGTCGGGTCGCGTCCTCGACCTGACCTACATGGAATACGAGCTCCTGCGCTTCCTCGCCGGGCACCCGGCCAAGGTGTTCACCCGCGAGACCCTGCTCAGCCGCGTCTGGGGCTACGAGTACTACGGCGGCGCCCGCACGGTCGACGTGCACATCCGGCGCCTGCGGGCCAAGCTCGGCGAGGAGCACGCGCACCTGATCCAGACCGTCCGTTCGGTCGGCTACCGATTCGGTCAGGTGGCCTGGCACCCGGGCCTCGCCCAGCGCAACGGGGCTTCGGGGGCGCCGGCGCCGGCCTCCTCCCCGTCGGCTCAGACCACCGGCGGCGCGTAAGCCCAGGCTTCGACCTCGATCCGGGCGCCGATCGGGAGCGCCGCCACTGCCACGGCGGAGCGCGTGGGGCGATTCTCGGTGAAGTACTCGACCCAGACCTCGTTGACCGCGGCGAACTCGGTCATGTCGAGCAAGAAGACCGTCGTCTTGACGACGTCGGCCAGCGTCGCCCCCTCGACGGCGAGCACATCGGTCACGTTCTGCAGGACCTGCCGGAGCTCGGCGACGGTGCCACCCTCGACCAGACGCGCCGTGCCCGTGCCATCGGCGGCCAAGCCGACCTGACCCGAGGTGATCACCCAGTCGCCGACGCGGCGGACGGGGGAATAGGGACCAACGGCAGGACTCATGCGCGCTCCTCTCAGCCCCGCGATGCTGCCACGTCAGGCCCGCGGGGCCCGCACGGCATCGCGTCGCGTCGGCCAACGACCGGGCAACCCTTCGGCCACCCAGGCCGCAGCCAGGGTGGCGACGAACACGGCGTCAGACCCGTTGGTCGGCCACCCGTCCTCTTCGTGGAGCCGGATGGTGACGTCGGGCATGTCACGCGCCGACAGGATGCCGAAGGAGCGAATGGTCAGGTCGACGGGCACGCCGGCACCGTCCACGGCGATCCCCTCGCTCCACACCATGCCGAGCGCCCGGTGCACGGCACCGAGGGCATAGGAGCGCAGCGTCACCGGACACAGGATTTCCCCGGCCCACACGTCGACCTCGACCCAGCCGCGGGTCGCGTCGTCGACGTGCAGCTCCACCCGGGCACTGCCGGCGCCCGGCACCGCGACGTGCACGTCGCCGAAGCCCTTGTCCACGTCGGGCGCGTCCAGCGCGGTGCGCGCCGCGAGCACTTCGGCCCATCCGGCGCCGCGCAGGTCCGAAGAGACGGGCGGTCCCGTCACGTCGACCAGCTCGACCGCCACCGAGGGACTGGTGGCTTCCACGCGGGCCTGCAGCGGCGCCAGATCGGCCGAGCCCTCCGTGCGGCCGACGCGCACCACACCACTCCCGTCGGCGCGCAAGGCCACAGCGAGCGGCGGGCGCTTGGGCGCGCGCCGCACGACGTCTTCCCGGCGCCACAACAGGCGCACGGTGTCGCCCGTGGAGCCGGCCAGTGCCCGGGCTGCGTCCGGGACCGGACTGCGGCGCTTGCCCCCGAAGGCGCCGCCGTTGGCCAGGGGAGAGGCGGGGATGTGGCCCGGCCGGGCCCAGCTGGCGTCGGGTTCGACGTAGGCGGGCTCGAGCCACGATGTCTGCAGCGTCAGGGCCCAGTCACCCTCGGGCACATCGACCGGATGGGTCAGCGGCACCGTGCTGTTGCGGCCCTGCACACGCCCGCCGCCGGCCCGGGCGGCGCGGAGCGTGGGGGCGACGACTCCATCGGCTCCGAGCTGCACCAGGGCGTCGGGCGGGGCCGTGTCGTCGGCAAAGCCGCCGGCACCCGAGCACCACCGCTCGACCCGAGCTCTGGAAGGCCGGGCCTTCGACCTGGGCGCGCCAGGCGGCCAGCACCGGGTTGCGGGGATCGCCCGGTGACGGGAGCGCCGCACCGTCGACGCCCAACGCGCTGCAGGCCGCTTCCACAATGGACTGCCAGCCCGTGCACCGGCACAGGTGGGCGCGCAAGGCCGACTCGATGTCGCGCCGCGTGGGCGACGCGCCGGGCGCCGCGGCTTCGAGCGCGGCCAGCCGGAGCACGATGCCCGGTGTGCAGAAGCCGCACTGACTGGCGCCGTGTTGGACGAAGGCGGCGGCCCAGCGCTGGCGCAGCTCCTCCGGTGCTCCCTCGAGGGTGGTCACCTGGCGCCCGGCGATGCGCCGCACGGGCGTGACGCACGCCACGCGCGGCGCCCCGTCGACCCACACCGTGCAGCAACCGCACTGACCCTGGGGGCTGCACCCGTCCTTGACGGACCGGCAGCCGAGCTCCTCGCGCAGGGCGTCCAGCAGGTTGATCCCGTCTTCCACCGCCACGGCTTCGCCGTTGAGGACGAACGCGACCGAGCGGGCCGTGGGCGCGTCGGGGCGCGTCGACTGCTCGGAGGTGCTGCCGGTTCCGCTCAGGGGGCGGGAGACAGAGGGCTCAGCTGAAGGAGGAGCCGCAGCCGCAGGTGCGGGTGGCGTTGGGGTTGATGATGTTGAAGCCGGCGCCCTGGAGGCCGTCGCTGTACTCGAGGGTCGAGCCGGTGAGGAGCTCGGCCGAGGCCGAGTCCACGATGACCCGGACGGAGCCGAACTCGCGCACGACGTCGTCGGGCATGACCTCGGTGTCGAAGAACATTTCGTAGCTGTAGCCGGAGCAGCCACCGGGCTTGACGGCGACCCGCAGCGCGAGCTCCTCGCCCTCTTCCTGGGCCAGCAACTCGGCGACCTTGGCCGCGGCACCGTCGCTGAGCGTCACCGGTGCCGGCTTCTTCCCGATGTTGACGGAAGTGGACATCGTCGTCACTGGATCCTCCTCATTGCGCCCTACGCCTGGCGACCGACAACCCGAGGCGCACGGTACGCCACGAACGGACCCATGTTACTGGCGGCCGGGGCGGCCCAGCACCCCGGCGGGTAACGGCCGTAATTCCCCTCCACGCAGGTACAATTCCTTCATGACACCTCCCGCCGCGCCAACACCGCCCCCGGGCGATGCGGCCCTGGGCGCCCGCGAGGAGGAAGTCCGTGACCGCCTGCGAGCGGTCGTCGACCCCGAGCTGGGCGACACGATCGTCGATCTGGGCATGGTCCGCGCTGTCACCGTCGACGGGTGGGGACGTCGTGGTCGACGTGGCCCTGACGATCGCCTCCTGCCCGCTGCGGGGCCAGATCGAGCGGGACGTCGTCAACCACGTGCGGTCGCTCGACTGGGTGGATTCGGTCGACGTGCAGGTGGCGACCATGGACGCGGAGGAGCGGGCGGCCGTCATGTCCCGGGCACGCTGGAAGGCACGAGAGGACGCCCCCGAGACGGCGATCGCCGCCTCGACCCGGGTCCTGGCTATCGCCTCGGGCAAAGGTGGGGTCGGCAAATCCTCGGTCACGGTCAACCTGGCCGTGGCCCTGGCCTCGCGAGGCCTGACCGTCGGCGTCCTCGACGCCGACATCTGGGGCTTCTCGGTCCCCCGGCTGCTGGGCATGGAGGGCGACGTCGAGGCCAGGGCGGGAAAGATGGTCCCGCTCGAGCGTGCGTTCGGGTCGGGCACCGTGCGGGTGCTGTCCATGGGCTTCCTGGCGGACGAGGAGCAGGCGATCATGTGGCGCGGGCTCGTCCTGACGCGGGCCGTGCAGCAATTCCTCCAGGACGCCCACTGGGGGGACCTCGACTACCTCCTCATCGATCTCCCCCCGGGGACGGGCGACGTGCAGATGGGACTGGCCCGACTACTGCCCCGGACGGAGCTCCTCGTGGTCACGACCCCGCCGGTGGCGGCGCAGAAGGTCGCGGCCCGGGCGGCCGACATGGCGCGCCGGGGCTACCTGCGGGTGGCCGGGGTCATCGAGAACATGAGCGACTTCACCTGCGAGCACGGGACCACGTACGCGCTCTTCGGGTCCGGCGGGGGCGCCCGCCTGGCCCAGGGCCTGGGCGTGCCGTTGTTGGGCTCCATCCCGCTGCACCCCGACCTGGCGGCCGGCGGGGACGCCGGGGTGCCCGTCGCCACCGCCGAGGACAGCGAGCTCGGCGCCGTGTTCAAGGAGATGGCCCGGGTGGTCGCCGAGGACGTGGCGCCGACCGTCGACGTGCAGGGCTGTTCGGCCCGCCTGATGGAGCGTGTCGAGGCCGCGGTGGCCCAGGCGGACGCCGTCCCGGGCTGACACGGCCGGCGCCGCGCTCAGGCGGCGGCCCAGCGCGTCTCGATGGTGTCGGCGGTCCCCGCGTCGGCGTCGACCGGAACGGCCCTGCCCTCCTGTCCCAGCGCCCGCAGATGCGCCCACAGCGAGAACCGCGCCACCGGGAGCTGCTTCTCGGTGACGTCCCCGTACACGTCCCCGAGCAGCTCGTCGACCGTCCCGTAGCCCCGATCGGTCAGCGCGGTGGCGATCCTCTCGTGGCGCCCGAGGCGATGGGCCACCAGGGCGTCGATGACGTCCGGCACGTGAGTGATGAGGCGTCCGTGGCCCGGCGCCAGGGTGCGCACGGCGGGCCGCTCGTCGCGCACGCGGGCCAGGCTGGCCAGGTACTGGTGCAGGTCGCCGTCGGGCGGTCGGATCACCACGGTCGAGCCGTGCATGACGTGGTCCCCGGTCAGGAGGAGGGCGTGCTCCTCGACCAACCAGCACAGATGGTCCGAGGCATGCCCGGGCGTGTGCAGCGCCCGCAGCGTCAGGCCCGGGGCGCCGTCCCCGCCCGGGCACGAGAGCATCCACCCCTCCCCCACGCACTCGTCGGGGTCGAAGCCGTCGGCGGGGCCGTAACCGACGACGCGGGCGCCGGTCGCCTCGGCCAGCGCTGCCGCCCCGGGCGCGTGGTCGACGTGGGTGTGCGTGACCACAATGGTGCGGATCGGCCCCAGCGGAGCGGCGGCAGCGACGATGGCTGCGGTGTGGGCCGGATCGGCCGGCCCGGGGTCGACCACGACCGGCCCCGAGTCACCGAGCGGACCGGCGCCGCCGACGAGATACGTGTTGGTCCCCGGCCCGGTCATGAGACCCGGGTTGGGAGCGGTCAGGCGCAGGACGCCGGGTGCCACCTCGTCGAGGCGACCCGGCACCGGAGCCGGCCCGATGCCGAAGTCCGGCACCGCCGGGATCATGGCTCGCCGGGTGGCGAACCGAGCGGGCGGGGACCCGGGGCGGCGTCGGGTCCCTCCTCGTTGGCCCGCAAGGAGACCTCGCGCACCGCCTCGTTGAAATCGCCGCGCGCACTGCCGTTGTCCGGGTCGGGCACCGCGCCGCGCTCGTAGCCGGGATCACCGGGCAGCACGATGCGCATGCCGTTGCCATCGGGTACCACCCGCGGCTCAATGGCAGGGACCGCGCTCGAGGCCTCCTCCGCTGCGGCCAACAGCGCGGCACTGGTCGCGAAGCGCCCGATCACCTGGAGGTTGCGGATGGTGGGGAAGATGATTTCGATCTCGCCCGCCCGGTGGCGGGCCAGGGCGTCGTGCGGCGAGATCCAGACCTCGGCGATGGTCTCCCCGGCATCGTGGGCCGCGACCTGGCCCGCCGGTGCCGCCGCCACGAAGAAGCGCGTGTCGTAGCGGCGCGGTGCGCCCCGCGGCGTGATCCAGTGCGCGAAGTAGTGGATGTCACCGACCGTCAGGCGCAGGTGCTCGTCCCGGCAGAGGTCGAGAAACCGGCGCGTGCCCTTGTTGACGGCGACCCGCTCGGCGGCGAAGCGCGCCTCTTCCTCCGCACTGCCGGCCAGGAGGTCGGGACCGTCCTCGCGCCGGGCCAGGAGGAGGCCCGCCTCCTCGAAGGTCTCGCGGACGACGGCGACCCAGTAGGCGAGACCGCCCGACTCGAAGCCCAGCAGGGCGCTGGCCCCGGCGTCGGTCCGGCCGGTGCAGATGGCCTCCGCCTCGGCACCCCCGTCCAGCGGATCGACGGCCCCACCGGGAAACACGTAGGCCCCGCCCACGAAGTCCGAGCGGAGGTTGCGCCGCACCATGAGCACCTCGAGCGTGGTGCCGCCCGAGGGCTCGGGCGCATCGCGCACGAGCATGACGGTGGCGGCCGGGCGGATCTCCACGGGGGCCGGGCCGGGCGCGTCCGCCGCGGCCGCAGAGGGAGGGGGAGCCGATGGAGGCACGCCGGAGAGGGTACCGGCAGCAGGAGGCGGCGCCCCCGGAAAGGTGGCACCCCTTGACTAACCTGACCCGGTCCATGAGCCAGCCCGCTACCGAGCCCGCGTCGGCGCCCACCCTGCGCCACATTCCGCGCCGCTACCTCGCTCTGGGGCTGATCATCGTGGCCATCTGCCTGCTCGGCGCGCTGATCCTGGTGCGCGACAACTCGGGCCCGAGCACCACCTCGACGGTGGAGACCTTCAGCCCCGCGCCGTCGTCGCTGCTCTCGACGATCACGTCGGTCCCGAGGACGGTCTACGACACCGTCGGGGTGAGCTCCCCGGACAACCCGGTGCAGCCACTGCAGCCCGCCGGCAACGGCAACGCGCCGCTGTGGCAGGCCACGGTCGGCGGCGACGCGCCCCAACCGGTGGTCTTCTTCTACGGGGCGGAGTTCGCGCCCTACGCCGCCGTCGAGCGCTGGCCGCTGATCATGGCGCTTTCCCGCTTCGGGACCTTCAACCAGCTCGGGCTCATGCAGTCGAGCGGCACCACCGCGTTCGCCGACCTGTCGACGTTCACCTTCTGGAACGTCTCCTACACGAGCAAGTACCTCATTTTGGAGTCCGTCGAGCGCTACAGCTCACTCACCCGACCGGGGGGCGCTATCTCCCCCTGCAGGCGCCGAACACCCGCCAGGCCGCGGCGATCGCCGCCTACGGCGCGAGCCCGAACACGTTCGCATTGACGGACGTGGCCAACCGGTTCGTCCTCAACGGAAGTAGCTTCGCTCCCGGCGTGCTGGCCGGGCCTCACGCAGAGCCAGATCGCCGGCAACCTCACCACGCCGGCCAGTCCACTGACCCAGGCCGTGGTGGCGGCGGCCAACCAGATCACAGCCGGCATCTGCGCGGTCGACGGCGACAAGCCCGGCGCCGTGTGCGACAGCAAAGGCGTCCTCGCGGCCGACCAGGTGTTGAAGATCACGCCCCCGCACTGAACCGGCGGTTGCGCGTGGCGCGCTCTCGGCTCAGCTCGCCCGACGGTCGAGCATGAGCTTGCGCTCCATTTCGTTCATGCCGCCCCAGATGCCGTGCGGCTCGCGAATCCTGATGGCGTACTCGAGGCAGTCGCCGCGCACACGGCACTCGTCGCAGATGGTCTTGGCCCGCATTTCGCGAGAGGCCTTCTCCTCCTTGCGCTCGGCATGCGATGGCGGGAAGAACACCGCAGCCTGCGGTCCCCGGCACGCTGCCTTCAACTGCCACACGTCTTGTCCCTGGTGCATCAAAACCCCCCGATAGGGCACATCGGAATCCCCCCGACTAGGTCAAGCTACCGCCGGGGGTGGGCGCTTTCAAGGGGTGTGACCAGGTTCTTTGGCCAGCGATCGATCTGCGGCCGGGGCCCGGCCGCTACGCTCGGCCCAGCATGGACGTGGGGACCTTCTGCGCACAGAGCCACGTCCTCGTCGTCGCCGGCAAGGGTGGCGTGGGCAAGACGACCATGACTGCGGCCCTGGCCAAGATGGCCGCCGGAGCAGGCAAATCGGTGCTCATCGTCGAGCTCGAGGGCAAGTCGGGCCTGACGGCCGCCTTCGGCCGCCACGGGGACCTGGCCTACGAGGAAGTCCTGCTGGCGCCGGCGGGACCGGGTGGCGGGGGCTCGGTCCGGGCCCGGCGGCTGACGCCCGACGACGCGCTGATCGAGTATCTCGAGGACCACGGCCTGAAGCGGGTCTCCAAGCGGCTGGCGCGCTCGGGCATCCTCGACGTGGTCTCGACCGCCATCCCGGGCATCCGGGACGTGCTGGTCCTGGGCAAGGTCAAGCAGCTGGAGCGGGACCGCGCCGCCGACCTGATCCTGGTCGACGCCCCGGCGACGGGCCACGCCATCACCTTCCTGACCTCGGCCAGCGGCATGGTCAGCGCGGCGAGGGGCGGCCCGCTGCGCACCCAGGCCCAGGACGTCGTCGAGCTGCTGAACGACCCCGCCCGCTGCCGGGTGCTCCTGGTCACCCTGCCCGAGGAGCTCCCGGTCTCCGAGACCATTGAGTCCGCCTTCACCCTGGAGGACAAGGCGGGGGTCCAGCTGGGCCCCGTCATCGTCAACGCCTGTGACCCCGAACCGGTGGGGCTGGAGCGCACGGCGGCGGAGGTGGCGGCGGCGGCCGGCCTGACCGTGGCGCCCGGGCACCTGGCGGCGCTGGAGGACGCCCGGACCTTCCGGCTGGCCCGCCACACCGTCTCGACCGAGCAGATCGAGCGGCTACGCCGGGACCTCCCCCTGCCCCACCTGCTGGTGCCCGCCCTCGACGCGGAGGCCATCGGCCCCGCCGAGACCGAGGTCCTGGCCGCCGCGCTGGCGGACGCCGTGACGGCGCTCGTGCCCGAGGGGGCGTCGTGAGCATGCCTGGGACGGCGCGGCGACGGCGCTGACGGTCGCGGGCGACCGGGGCACGGCGAGCGCCGGCTGCCGGCGACCCTGCCCGAGCTCGTGACCGAGCGGTCGGTCGTGGTCTGCTGCGGCTCGGGTGGCGTCGGCAAGACCACGGTCTCGGCCACCATCGCCCTGGCGGCGGCCCGGGCCGGGCGACGCTCCTGCGTCGTCACGGTCGACCCGGCACGGCGGCTGGCCGATGCCCTGGGCGTCGAATCGCTGCCCAACACGCCCTCGGAGGTCCAGGGCGACTGGCCCGGCCATCTGTACGCGCTGATGCTCGACTCCAAGGGCACCTTCGACGACCTCGTGCAGCGCTACGCGCGGACGCCGGAGCAGGCCGAGTCGATCATGGGCAACCGGCTCTACCAGAATCTCGCCGGCGCGCTCTCGGGCACCCAGGAGTACATGGCCATGGAGAAGCTCTACGAGCTGGTCCATTCCGAGGAGTTCGACATCGTGGTCGTCGACACGCCCGCCGACGCGCAACGCGCTGGACCTGCTCGACGCGCCTCGCCGGCTGACCCGCTTCCTCGAGAACCGGCTCTTCCGTGCGCTCCTCGTGCCGACCGCGCATGTCGCTGCGGGCGGTCGGCGTGGCGACCCAGGCGCTCCTGCGGACGATCTCCAAGGTGGCCGGCGCCGAGATCGTGCAGGACGCGGTCGGCTTCTTCCAGGCCTTCGAGGGCATGGAGGACGGGTTCCGCAGCCGGGCCAGCGCCGTGCACGAGCTCCTGGCCGACCCGGCCACGGCCTACGTCCTGGTGACCTCGGCCCGGCCCGACGCCATCACCGAGGCCGGCTTCTTCGCCGAGAAGCTGGCCGAGCGGGACGTCGCCGTCGCCGCCCTGGTGGTGAACCGCATCGCGCCTTCCTTCGGCGACGCCGAGGCCGAGTCGCCGTCGGGGGCGCCTGCGCTCGCCGCATTGGAGGCCAACCTGGCGGCGCTGGACGCGGGGCCGAGCGGGAGGAGGGGGCGTTCTCCGGGCTGGCCGCGCAGGTGGCGCCCGCCCCGGTCGGGCGGATCCCGCTGTTCGGGGACGACGTGCACGAGCTCCTCGGGTTGCAGCGGGCGGCCGACCAACTCTTCCGCTGAGCGGCCGGCCGGTTTTCGACGCCCGGACTCGAGCGGGTCCGATAGTGTCCCCGCGGTGCAGACCATCCTGGTCGCCAGCGACGCACCCACGCTCCGTGCGGACGTGGAGGCGGTCATCAGCGGACCCGACATTGAAGTGCGCGCCGTGACCTCGGGACCCGAGGTGGTGTCGTTCGTGGCCGAGGAGTCGCCCGACCTGCTCATCGTCGACATGCAGATGGGCAACATGGGCGGCATGGCCGTGTGCCTCGAGTTGCGCCTGCAGGAGTCCTACGACGCGCTGGACCACGTGTCGGTCCTCATGCTGCTCGATCGACGACCCGACGTCTTCCTGGCCCGCCGATCGGACGCCGAGGGTTGGCTGGTCAAGCCGCTCGACCCGCTGCGCCTCCGGCGCGCTGTCGCCGCGCTGCTCGAGGGCGGCACCTTCGCTGACGACTCATTCACGCCCGTACCGGTGCTGGTGGGCGGCGGACCCCAGCTGCAGGCGGGACCCGAGACGCGTCCCTAACGCGGCGCCGCCGTGTCGCAACGATCACGACGACTGTGGCGGCGCTCCGATCGGCGCCGACGGGCCCGGCGGGGCGGAACGCCTGAGCCAATCGCTCGAGGCTGAGGCTTCCGAGCAGGAGCGCTTCATCACCGAAGCGCTGGCCGACCTGCGTGACATGGACGTGCGCGAGGTGATGACGCCCCGGGTCGACGTGACCTACCTGACCATCCCCGTCCAAGCCGAGGACATCGCCCAGGCCGTGCGGACGTCCGGGCACAGCTGCTTCCCCGTCGTGCACGACGACCTCGACGACCTGATCGGCATCCTGTTCGTCAACGACATCTTCCGCACCAACCGGCCCGGGTCGCGCAGCGGAGGGGGCCGAGGAGTCGAGGGACGCCACGGATCCGAGCCCGTTGGAGATCTCGCGCAAGGTGCGCCAGCCCTACCTCGTCCCGGAGTCGCTGGGCGTGCTGGAGGCGCTGGCGGACATGCGCAAGCAGCGCCGGGCCGTCGCCGTCGTCGTCGACGAGTACGGCGGGGTGGCCGGCCTCCTGACCGTGAAGGACCTCCTGGAGCCGCTGGTCGGTGACCTCTCCGACGAGTTCGACGAGGACGAGGAGGCGCCCATCGTGCGCGTCGACAACACGCGCTGGCTGATTGACGGTCAGACCAACGTCGACGACGTGCGCGAGCGCATCGGCATCGACATCCCCGACGGCGAGTACGTCACCCTGGGCGGCCTCCTCTTCGAGCGCTTCGGGCACATTCCCGCCGAGGGCGAGTCGGTCCGGGTGGGGGATTGGGACATGCGGGTGGTGGAGATGGACAAGCGGCGGGTGGCGCAGGTCGTGGCCACCTTCGCCGGCGGCGAGGCGGGACCCCCGGCGCCCGCGGGAGGCGACGACGGTGCCCCGGCCCGGGAGGCTTCGGCCAACGGGACGGGGGAGGCGGCCGGCTGAGGCCGCGGTAGTGTTTCCCGTTGGCCCCTGCGGGGGCGGACGGGCTGTGGCGCAGCTTGGTTAGCGCGCTGCGTTCGGGACGCAGAGGTCCCCGGTTCAAATCCGGGCAGCCCGACTCGAAAATCCCTGTTCAAGGTGTAGGCGGCAGTGAGGTCTTCGAAACGCTCCGGACAATTGGCGCGGAAATGGCGCGGAACATTTTCGGGCCGGGAAATTTCAGCCGTTGCCGTTGCTGCCGAAGAAGCGCTCACCGAGGACGTCGGCGGCGGCCCGGTCCACGGATGCCGGCGCAGGGCGTAGATCGCCAGCGTCACTCTCGGGTCGGCGTGTCCCAGTCGGGTTTGTGCCGTCTTCACGTCGATCCCCTCGACCACGAGCGTCGTGGCATTGAGGCGACGCAGGTCGTGGAAGCCGGCGTTCGCGCAGCCGGCTGCGGTGACGGCGGGCACCCAGACCCGGCGCCCGGATGTCAAGCGACGCTGGAATTGTTCTGATCCGGGCCGGCGCTCTGGCCAAGTGGTACGATATCTCGTACGAGTGAAGGAGACCCTGTGGCGTGGCACTGACGGCAAGCGAAGCCAGGAAGAACCTCTTCCCCCTGATCGAACAGGTGAACAACGACCGCCAGCCGATTGAGATCACTTCGAAGCGTGGAGACGCCGTGCTGATGTCGCGGGCGGACTACGAGGCACTGGAGGAGACCGCCTACCTGCTCCGGTCGCCGGCGAACGCCCGGCGTCTGCTCGAAAGCCTCGAGCAGGCTCGCAGCGGTGACTTCGAGGCCCACGAACTCTCGGAGTGAGGCTGGTCTTCACGCCACACGGCTGGTCCGACTACCTCCACTGGCAGTCCGTCGACAAGAAGATGGTGAAGCGGATCAATCGGCTCATCGAGGACACGCTGCGCGACCCATTCGCCGGAATCGGAAAGCCCGAGCCACTGCGCCATGTCCTGCAGGGCTCCTGGTCGAGGCGGATCGACGGCGAGCATCGCTTGGTCAATACGGTCGAGAACGACGACCTCGTGGTGCTGCAGGCCAGATACCACTACGAGCCCTGACCGGAAACATGTTCACGCTGGAGGTGTGCGGCGTGCGTTGGCCCCAGTGAGTCGTTGGTCTTGTATGTATTTTGCGGGTGCTGTGTTACAGGGCACGCACCCGCCCTAATTCGGCCCAACTACGCATCCAGGCCGGTCGCCGAGCGACCGGCCAACTCCATTGTGGGCTTCGAATGAAGTTACGACGCAGCCGTCAAGGGTTCGCTCCGCCAGCCTTCGGCTGCCCTTGACCGCCGCTCGTCACGGGTCGAGGACCCCTGTCCCCAAATGTTCAATCACCCGTATAACCCTGCGGCCGTGCGGCACGAGTGGGGCACCCGTACGCACGGGTCGCCGATATCAGCTCACCACCGTCACCCCCCACACCACCTCTTCGAGACCCGATCCGGGTGCCTGGTGCCTCGTCGTTGCTTGGAAAATGCGCAAGGGGCGGCGACTCTAGCTTTCGGTTTTGTAGCCCGCCGGACGGCCCTCGAGGATCACCGACTTGGTCTCGAGGAACGGAAGCAACCCTTCGGTTCCCCCCTCGCGTCCTATCCCCGACTGCTTGAAGCCACCGAACGCCATAGTGAAGTCAGTACGGAATGCATTGTGGCCGACCGTGCCTGAGCGCAGTTGCCGGGCTACGTCGCGGGCCCGGTCCACATCGTTGGTGAACACCGAGGCGTTCAATCCGTAGATCGTGTCGTTGGCGATGGCGATGGCGTCCTGCTCGTCGTCGGCGGGGATGACGCTGAGGACCGGGCCGAATATCTCCTCCTGAGCGATGGTGGAGGAGTTGTCGACGTTCCCGAACACCGTCGGCTCGATGTACCAGCCACGGTCCAGGTGCTTCGGGCGCCCGCCGCCGGCGGCGAGGGTCGCCCCCTCGGCGAGGCCCTTTGCGATGTAGCCCTCGACCCGATCCCGCTGACGCCGGGTCGCTAGCGGGCCCATCTGTGTCTGGGGATCGAACGGGTCGCCCACCTGGACCCGGGCGAAGGACTGGGTCAGGGCGTCGACGAACTCGTCGTGCCGGTTCCGGGTGACGACGATTCGGGTGAGGGAAGAACAGACCTGCCCCGACACGAAGCACTCGTTGGCGGCGAGGGAGTCGGCCGCGGTGGCGATATCGATGTCGTCGAGGATCACGGCCGCCGACTTTCCCCCCAACTCCAGGGTGCAGCGGGCGATGCGGTCACCACAGATCGACGCGATCCGCCGTCCTGCCGCCGTCGACCCCGTGAACGTGATCTTGTCGACCCGGGGATCCCTGACCAGCAGCTCCGACACCTCACGATCGGCGGTGACCACGTTCAACACCCCGGCCGGCAATCCGATCGCCTGGGCGATCTCCGCCAGTACGTAGGCCTCACCGGGCGCTTCGGGGGAGCATTTGAGCACGACCGTGCACCCGGCGAGCAGGGCGGGGGCGACCTTGTAGGTGATCATCACCAGCGGACCGTTCCAGGGGATGATTGCCCCCACCACGCCGACGGGTTCCCGCACGATCAATCCAAACTCGCCCATCCACGGGGTCACCTGCTCCTCGAACGGAAAGGTGTTGGCCAGCCCGGCGTAGTAGTCGAATGCGCTCGCCCAGGCGGCCGCGAGCACTTCGGCGAAGGCGTGCACGACACCGGACTCCCGGGGCCATATCTGCCCGACATCCCCCACCCGTTCCTGCAGACCGGCCCCCAGCGCTCGCAGGTACCCGGCCCGCTCGACGTGGCTCATGCGGGGCCACGGACCCCTGTCGAAGGCCTCGCGGGCGGCGGCCACGGCCCGCGACATGTCGCCATCCTTCGCCTCCGGCACGCGGAAGAAAATCTCCTCGGTCCCCGAGTCGATGACATCGATCGTGGCCTCGGACGACGGCTTGACCCACTCGCCCCCGATGAAGAATCGGTCCGCTTTTCCGAGCGGTACCACGGCCTTTTTGGTCAGCGTCATCGTCGACACCTCCGGTAGAACCCTGCGGCCTGTAGAGACCCTGTGGCCATTCGGCGGCCAGCGGCCACTACGAGAATACCCGGACGAGGCGGCGGGCGGCGGCTCGTCGGGTAGCCACCGCGTCCCCGAACGCCGGCCTGCGGGCGACCTCGTGCTCCGTCAAAGTGGGGCAGTCGGGGCGTGCAACTGAGCGCTTTCAACGGACCACGGACGTGTTGAGAAGGCCAGATTCAGGCCCCCACAAATTGGCGCGGAAATGGCGCGGAACGATGAAAAACAGCGGTGTTTCACGGTCTCATGTGGTCGCGTCGAATCGACGAAATCGTGAGGCTGACCTGCAAATTTGGGTGATTCCTCGAGTTAGGGGGAGCCGAATACCGGCCGGGCTCTGCTCGGGACGCAGAGGTCCCCGGTTCAAATCCGGGCAGC
>CAWAHA010000006.1:0-16471 GCA_963781565.1 uncultured Acidimicrobiaceae bacterium
CGTCCTGAATGCGCACCTTGTGGTGCGCCATGTAGCGCTCCGACAGCCCGCGCAGAATGGCGATGGTGTCCTCGACCGAGGGCTCCCCGACGAACACGGGCTGGAAGCGGCGCTCCAGCGCGGCGTCCTTCTCAATGGAGGTGCGGTACTCGTCGAGCGTGGTGGCGCCGATGAGGCGGAGCTCGCCCCGGGCCAGCATGGGCTTGATCATCTGGCCGGCGTCCATGGCGCCCTCGGCCGCACCCGCCCCGACAATCGTGTGCAGCTCGTCAATGAAGGTGACGATCTCGCCCTCGGCGTCGGTGATCTCCTTGAGCACCGCCTTCAGGCGCTCCTCGAACTCGCCCCGGTACTTGGCGCCGGCCACCATGGAGCCCAGGTCGAGCGCAATCACGCGCTTGCCCTTCAGGCCCTCGGGCACGTCGCCCTCAATGATGCGGTTGGCCAGGCCCTCGACGATGGCCGTCTTGCCGACGCCGGGCTCGCCGATGAGGACCGGGTTGTTCTTCGTGCGGCGCGACAGCACCTGAATGACCCGGCGGATCTCCTCGTCGCGGCCGATGACCGGGTCGAGCTTGCCCTCGCGGGCCGCCTCGGTGAGGTCGCGCCCGTACTTGGCCAGGGCCTGGTAGGTCTGCTCGGGGTCGGGCGTCGTGACGCGGTGGTTCCCCCGCACGGCGCGCAGCGCGGCCAGCAGGGCGTCCTTGGTGACGCCGATCTGGTCGGCCAGCGCCAGCACCAGGTGCTCCACCGACACGTAGTCGTCGCCCAGGTCGCGCCGGTTCTGGTCCGCCGCCTCCAGCACGGCCCGGGCGTCACGCGACAGCCCGGGCTCGGCGCCGCCCTCGGCCCGCGGCAGGCGCGCCAGCTGCTCGTGCACCTTGCCGGCCAGCACGTCGGGGTCGACGCCGACCTGGGACAGCAACGGGCGCGTCATCGTCTCCTGCTGCTGCAGCAGGGCGTCGAGCAGGTGGGCCGGCGTCAGCTCGGGATGGTTCGACGAGGCGGCGTGGCCCGTCGCCGCGCTGAAGGCGGCCTTCGTGTTGTTCGTCCAACGTTCGGGGTCTATCGGCACCGGCTCGCCTTTCTCATGTCGTGCCTCGTGGTGTGCAGTTCGTCGTCGGTCGTCTCGCTGTCGTCTCGTCTCGTCACGGTCCCGTAGGCCCCGTGCCGGTCCGGCCGCCGGAACGGCACCGGCGACTGGCGCAGCGGCACCAGGTCGCGCCGGTACTGGCGGTGCGTGGCCGCCACGGCGTCGAGCGCCTGCGCCCGCACCTGCACCAGCTCCTCGCGCAGCCGGGCCAGCTCGGACTCGAGCTGCAGCACCCGGCGCACCCCTTCGAGGTTGAGCCCCGTCGAGGTCAGCTCCTGAATGTGGCGCAGGCGCTCGAGGTCGTGCTCCGAGAAGCGCCGGCTGCCGCCGCTGGTGCGCGACGGATCGAGCAGGCCCTTGCGCTCGTAGATGCGCAGCGTCTGCGGATGCATCCCGGTCAGCTCGGCCGCCACCGAGATCACGTAGACCGCCTGGTTGTCGTCGCGGTCCGCCATCACCTCATCACCCCACTTCCACGTCGACTCCACCGCCACTCCATCACGCACACGTCACGGCGTCACCCCTCCACCGCGATGCGCGGCGCCGGCTCCGTCACCGCGGCCAGCGACTCCACCGCCGCCTTCTGCTCGTCGGTGAGCTCCGTCGGCACCACCACCTCGACCTTGACCAGCAGGTCGCCCGGCTTCTTGGCGTTGCGACCGGACCCGGCCGGCACCCCGCGGCCGCGCACGCGCAGGACCTTGCCCGACGCCGTGCCGGCCGGCACCTTGAGCGTGACCTTGCCGTCGAGCGTCGGCACCGTCATGGTCGTCCCCAGTGCCGCCTCCGGGAAGGTGATCGGCACCGTGATCGTCAGGTTGCGCCCGGTGCGCCCGAAGACCTCGTGGTTGGCCACGTGGACGACCACGTAGAGGTCGCCGGGAGGCGCCATGCCCTGTCCGGGCGCGCCCCGTCCCTTGACCCTGATGCGCTGGCCGTCCTCGACCCCGGCCGGGATGCGGACCTTGACCGAGCGCACCTTGTGCTCGTTGCCCGTCCCGTGGCACACCGGGCAGGGCGTGTCGAACAGCGTGCCCGCGGCCCATGCAGTCCGGGCAGACCGTGCTCAGGGAGAACAGGCCCTGGTTGTCGTTGAGGCTCCCCGTCCCGCCGCAGCGCGGGCAGGTGTGCGTCGACGTGCCCGGCGCCGCACCGCTGCCGCGGCAGTTCGAGCAGCGGACCTCCTGGGGCACGTTGACCGACGTCGTGACGCCGTGCACCGCGTCCTGGAAGGACAGGTGCAGCTGCGCCTCCATGTCGGCGCCGCGTTGCGGCCCGCGCTGGGTCGTGCGCGTCCGGCCGGCGCCGCCACCGAAGAGACCCCCGAAGAGGTCGCCCAGGTCGCCCATGTCCTCCATGCGGAAGGTGCCGCCGCCGGCACCGCCGGGCATGCCGCCGAAGCCGCCGACCGGCCCGCGGGCGCGGACCTCGTCGTACTCCTTGCGCTTGTCGGCGTCGCCGACGACGTCATAGGCGGCGCTGATCTCCTTGAAGCGCTCCTCCGAGCCGGGGTTGGTGTCCGGGTGGTTCTCCTTCGCCAGCTTCCGGTAGGCGCGCGTGATCTCCTTGTCCGACGCCGTCGGGACGACGCCGAGCACCTTGTAGTAGTCCTTCTCGAACCATTCACGCTGTGCGGCCATGGGTCAGTTCACCCCCGCACGCGGACCATGGCGGGACGCAGCACCTGCCCCTTCCAGCGGTAGCCGGAACGCATCACCTCGTCCACCATGGTCTCGCCGCCGGGACCGCCCTCGCCGTCCGCGTGCGCGACGCCGTCGTGCACCGAAGGGTCGAAGGGGACCTCGGGCTGGTCGACCCGCTCGAGGCCTTCCCGCGAGAGGATGTCGAGCAGCATCGCCCGCGACGCGTGCAGCGCCTTGGCGCCCTCGCTCACGTCGAGCGACTCCTTCAGGTGGTTCTCGGCCAGGTCGAGCGCGTCGAGCACCGGCAGCAGCTTGTCCACCAGGTGCTGCGAGGCGCGTGCCGCCTGCTCCTCCTGCTGGCGGGCGATCCGCTTGCGGTAGTTCTCGAAGTCGGCCTGGGTGCGCTGGAGCGCGAGCAGGTACTCGTCCCGCTCGCGCGCCAGCACGTCCTCCGCGGGTCGGCCTCCGTCGGCCGGCACCGCGGGCTCGGCGGCCGGAGCCGCCGAGCCGTTGACCTCACTGTGCACGCCTGGTGCGCCCGGGCCCTCAGAGGAGACGGGCTCCTCCTCGGGCACGGCCTCGTCGCCGAAGCTCATTGCTCATCGACGATCTCGGCGTCGACGACGTCGTCGTCCGACGCACTCTCGCTGGAGCCGTCGCCACCGGGGGCACCGTCGCCACCGAACCCTGGCGTCACCACCGGCCGAAGCCGAGGCGGACGCCTGCTCGTACAGGCGCTGGCTGAAGCTCTGCGACACGCCGACCAGCTTCTCCGTGGCGTCCTTGATGGCCTCCAGGTTGGTCCCGGCCAGCGCGTCCTTCACGCTCTTCAGGGCGGTCTCGACGTCCTCCTTCTCGGAGCCCTCGAACTTCTCGCCCTGGTCCTTGAGCAGCTTCTCGGTTTGGTACACGAGGGTGTCGGCGCTGTTGCGCACCTCGGCCTCCTCGCGGCGGTTCCGGTCGTCCTCGGCGTGCGCCTCGGCGTCGCGGACCATGCGCTCAATGTCGTCCTTGGCCAGTGAGGACTGGCCGGTGATCGTCATCGACTGCTCCTTGCCGGTGGCCTTGTCCTGCGCCGACACGTGGACGATCCCGTTGGCGTCGATGTCGAACGTGACCTCGATCTGCGGGATCCCCCGTGGGGCCGGCGGCAGGTCCACCAGCTGGAACTTGCCCAGCGTCTTGTTGTACATCGCCATCTCGCGCTCACCCTGGAGCACGTGGATCTCGACCGACGGCTGGTTGTCCTCGGCCGTGGTGAAGATCTCCGACCGCTTGGTCGGGATGGTGGTGTTGCGCTCAATGAGCTTGTGCATGACCTGGCCCTTGGTCTCGATGCCGAGCGACAGCGGCGTGACGTCGAGCAACAGGACGTCCTTGACCTCGCCCTTGAGGACACCGGCCTGCACGGCGGCGCCGATGGCCACGACCTCGTCGGGGTTGACGCCCTTGTGGGGCTCCTTGCCCGTCAGGCTCTGCACCAGCTCCTGCACGGCCGGGATGCGGGTCGACCCGCCGACCATGACCACGTGGTCGATGTCGGAGGTCTTCAGGCCGGCATCCTTGATGGCGGCGTCGAACGGCCCGCGGCAGGCCTCGACCAGGTCGGCGGTGAGCTCGTTGAACTTCGCCCGCGTCAGCTTGAGGTCGAGGTGCTTGGGGCCCTCGGAGGTGGCCGTGATGAAGGGCAGGTTGATCTGCGTGTCCTGCACGGACGACAGCTCGATCTTGGCCTTCTCCGCCGCCTCCTTGAGGCGCTGCATGGCCATCTTGTCCTGCGACAGGTCGACGCCCTCGGTGTTCTTGAACTCGGTCACGAGCCACTCAATGACCTTGTCGTCCCAGTCGTCCCCGCCGAGCTTGGTGTTGCCCGAGGTGGACTTGACCTCGAAGACGCCCTCACCGATGTCGAGGACGGAGACGTCGAACGTCCCGCCGCCGAGGTCGAAGACGAGGACGGTCCGGTCGGAGTCCTCCTTGTCGAGGCCGTAGGCCAGTGCGGCGGCCGTCGGCTCGTTGATGATGCGGAGCACCTCGAGCCCGGCGATCGACCCGGCCTCCTTGGTGGCCGTCCGCTGCGCGTCGTCGAAGTACGCGGGCACGGTGATGACGGCCTGCGTCACGGTGTCGCCGAGATACGACTCGGCGTCCCTCTTCAGCTTGCCCAGAATGCGGGCCGAGATCTCCTGCGCCGTGTACGGCTTGCCGTCGATGTCGACGGTCCAGCTCGTGCCCATGTGGCGCTTCACCGATCGGATGGTCCGGTCGGGGTTGGTGATGGCCTGGCGCTTGGCCACCTCACCGACGAGCACCTCGCCCGTCTTGGAGAAGCCCACGACAGAAGGGGTGGTCCGGCCACCCTCCGCGTTCGGGATCACGACGGGCTCGCCCGCCTCCAACACGCTGACCACCGAGTTGGTGGTTCCCAGGTCGATTCCTACGGCCTTGGCCATTTCTGCAGTTCCTTCCGCTCTGTCTTGTCTTGTCGGTCTTCTGCCGGTTCCGTCCGGCGCCTCTGTGCTCTATTCGCTGCCTGCTCCGATTCGTCGCACTGTCGCTGATTGCTGTGGACAAGTGTAGCAAAGTTGAGTCCCCTTTTGTCAAGATTCTTGAGGCAATGGTTGCCACCCCGGTTCAACCGACCCTGAGCTGGTGGTTTCCATCTCTCCGCCGGGCCCACCTACGCTGGTGGCGTGCTCGATCTGGTCCTGATCCGCCATGGGCAGTCCACCTGGAACGCCGAGAACCTCTTCACGGGGTGGGTCGACGTCGATCTGACCCCGGCCGGGGAGGCCGAGGCCCGGGCCGGCGGCGAGCTCCTGGCCGCCGTCGACGGCCTGGACCTGCGCATCCTCCACACCTCGGTCCTGACCAGGGCCATCCGGACGGCCGAGCTGGCCCTGGCCGCCGCCGGGCGCGTCCTGGCTCCCGGTCCGCCGCGACTGGCGCCTCAACGAGCGGCACTACGGGGACCTGCAGGGCAAGAACAAGGCCGCCATCAAGCAGGAGTTCGGGGCCGAGCAGCTCCAGCTCTGGCGCCGCAGCTACGACACCCCGCCCCCGCCGCTCTCCCCCGACAACCCCTACGACGTGGCCGGCGACCCCCGCTACCGCGACCTCGACCCGGCCGACCTCCCCCGCACCGAGTGCCTGAAGGACGTCGTGCGCGCGCGTCGTGCCCTACTGGGAGTCGGCCATCGTGCCCGACCTGCGGGCCGCCGCCGCCCACGGCGGTGCCGTGCTGGTCGCCGCCCACGGCAATTCCATCCGGGCCCTGCGCAAGCACCTGCAGGGCATCCCCGACGACGAGATCACCGAGCTCGAGGTCCCGACGGGCATCCCCTTCCGCATGCGGCTCGACGACGACCTCGCCGTGCGCGTCGGCCGAGTACCTGGGCGATCCCGAGGCCGCCGCCGCGGCGGCCGCCGCCGTGGCCCGCCAGGCCGACCAGCCCCCCGCCTGAGCCTCTCGGCTCGCCTCCGGCTCACCGGTCAAGGGGGGGTAGGCAACGGGCAGAGAAAGTGATATCTATTAGATATCACTTAATGTCGGAGGAGTACACCATGAGCACGCCGCTGCAGTCACCGGTCAACGCCACACCCGTCGGGCACCAGGGAGCCCGGGTCGACATCACCGAGCGCCCCGCCGCCGCCGTCAACGGATGGTTCGGCGTCCTGGCCCTGGCCGTCTGCGTCGGCGGGGCGATCCTCCTCGCCATGCACGCCAAGGGCTGGCATCTGGCTGCCGATCCTCGCCTTCGTCCTCATCATCACGTCGCTGGTCATCGTCCCCCCGGGGCAGACCTCGGTGGTGCAGTTCTTCGGCCGCTACATCGGGACGGCCCGCCGCTCCGGGTTCTGGTGGGTGGCCCCGCTCACCGTGCGCCGCCGGGTCAGCGTGCGGGTGCGCAACTTCGAGACGGGCCACCTCAAGGTCAACGACGCCGACGGCAACCCGGTCGAGATCGCCGCCATCGTCGTCTGGCAGGTGGCCGACACGGCCAAGTCCACCTACGCCGTGGACAACTTCGTCGACTTCATCTCCGTCCAGGCCGAGTCCGCCCTGCGTCATGTGGCCGTGAGTCATCCCTACGACGACACCACCGGGGCCGGGACATCACTGCGCGGCTCCACCGACGTCGTCGCCGGCGAGCTGGCCGTCGAGGTGGCCGAGCGGGTCGCCATCGCCGGCCTCGAGATCGTGGAGGTCCGGATCTCCCACCTGGCCTACGCCCAGGAGATCGCGCAGGCCATGCTGCGCCGCCAGCAGGCCAACGCCGTGGTGTCCGCCCGCTCGCGCATCGTCGAAGGCGCGGTCGGCATGGTCGAGATGGCGCTCAGCCGCCTCAACGAAGGAGGCATGGTCTCCCTCGACGAGGAACGCACGGCCAGCATGGTGAGCAACCTCATGGTCGTGCTCTGCGGCGACCAGCCCCCGTCACCCGTCGTCAACACAGGTTCGCTCTATACGTGAGCGAACGGCGGCAGGTCCTGCTGCGCATCGATCCGGCCGTCCACGACGCATTGATGCGGTGGGCCAACGACGAGCTGCGCAGCGTCAACGCCCAGATCGAAGTGCTGCTGCGCCGGGCCTTGCGTGACGCCGGGCGCATGCCCGAGCAGGCGGGCCCGCTCCCCAAGCGCGGCCGGCCCCCGGCGACGCAGGGCTGAACGACGCGGGCTGAACACCGCTGTCCGGGCACGCCGCGCCGGTCCGTCCCGCCACGACCGGACCGGCGCGCGGCAACGTGCCCCCAGACAGCGGCAGGCCGGGGCACCTCGCCGCGCCCCGGCCTGACCGACCGTCTACAGGACTGCTGCGTCTACAACGCGTCAGACCCGCGTTCTCCGGTGCGCACCCGCACCACGGCTTCGACAGGCAGGACCCACACCTTGCCGTCGCCGATCTTGCCGGTGGAGGCCGAGGTGACGATGGCGTCGACCACCTCGTCGACCTGGCCGTCGTCCACCAGTACCTCGACACGGATCTTGGGGACGAAGTCCACCTCGTACTCCGCACCGCGGTACACCTCGGTGTGCCCTCGCTGGCGTCCGAAACCCTGCGCCTCGGTCAGGGTCATGCCCTGCACCCCGAGGTTCTTGAGGGTCTCCTTGACGTCGTCGAGCTTGAACGGCTTGAGGACTGCCACGATCAGCTTCATTTGTCGATCTCCTTTCGTCCTGTATGACCGGGCCTAGGACTCCGCCGCCGGTATCGGTACCGGGCACCGGATAATCCTCGGCGGCCGCTGCCGCTGAGCTCCCTCCTTGGTCCAGACCGGCCATGGCGAAGGCTCCGCCAGTGCGGGTGGCGAGGGTCTCCTCGGGGAAGGCCTCCTCACCGTGGATGGCGAGGTCGCCGACTTCGAGGATCTCGTCCTTGTAGCGGGCACCACGCAGGACCAGCCCGATGAGCTTCATCAGGATGAAGGTCACGAGGGCCGACCAGAAGATGACCCAGACGGCCGCCCGGAACTGTTCCCACAGCTGGTGCGCCGACCCCGTGTACATCAGGCCGTTGACACCGAAGGGCACGCAGGTCCCCTTGGCCGTCAGGTACTGCGCCTGGGTGGTGGCGATGACCTGTCCGGAGGCGGACAGGTGCCCGCAGCCGTACTCGATCATGTTGGGGTCGCCGAAGATGCCCAGCAGCAGGCCGCCCGTGAGGCCGGCGATGCCGTGGGTGTAGATGACACCCAGGGCGTCGTCCACCTTCGAGAACGGCCGCACCTTGGACAGGTAGTTCCAGGCGATCCAGACGACGACCGTGGCGATGGCGCCGACGAAAATGGCGCCCAGGCCGTTGACCCAGCCGGCGCACGGCGTGATGCCGACCAGACCGCAGATCATGCCGTTCACACCGCCGAGGAAGGTGGGCTTCTTCTCCTTCGAGAGCCAGGCGTCCATGGCGATCCAGACCAGCACGCCGGTCGCCGTGGCGAGGTTCGTGTTGACCACCGCCGCAGCCGCACTGGCGCCGGCGTAGTAGGGGTCACCACCGTTGAACCCGTTCCAGCCCAACCACAGGATGCCGGCACCGACCGCCGCCATCACGAGGTTGTTGGGCAAGGCATGTTGTCGATCTCGTAGGAGTCTGGGTCCGAGACACCAGGCCGCAACGAAGCCGGACACTCCGGCCGACATGTGGATGACGTAACCACCTGAGAAGTCCAGTGCACCTTCCTGGGCGAAGTAGCCGCCGCCCCAGAGCAGGAAGGCGTCCACGGTGTAGACGCAGGTGGACCACAGCGGGACCAGCAGGCACCAGGCGCTGAACTTGATCCGACCCAGGACGCTTCCCATGAACAGCAGCGGAGTGATCGCCGCGAACACGAACTGGAAGTAGGCCAGTGACGAGGTCGGGAAGTGGAACGGGATGATCGTGTTGGCCGCCGAACTCGCTTGCGCTTGCTCACCGAACGCACTCGTGATCGGACCCGGCTTCCCCAAGAAGTTCTCGAAGAAGTGCGGAATTGTCCCGGTCGTGCCTGCGTTCTGCGTCTGCGTCACCACCCCGTTGACGAGATGGACACCGCCACCAATCGACGTGTCGCCGAAGCCGAGCTTGTACTCCCACAGGAACCAGGCCACCATCACCAGAGAGAATCCGGCGAACATCATGGCGAGGACGTTCACGGCCCACTTCTTCGGGACCAGTGACGCGTAGAGCACTGCCAGGCCAGGAAGGCTCATCAGGCCGACGAAGGTGGCAGCTGTTATCTGCCACGTGTTGTCAGCCGGATTGAGCCAACTGGGATACGGAACGTACGAAGCCGCTCCTATCAGATGGATCACTCAAGCTCTCCTAACTGTCATCCGCCCCAGCGCTCCGCTCTGCGGCCAGAGCGTGACCAAACACCGGGTACGGCTACTGCACTGCGGACGGTTCACCCCGCCGCAGACACAATGCAGTTCAGGAGTTTCCGCATGATCACGCCTGTGTTTCGGGCTTGTTAATCCACCCGCTCACCCCAATCCCAGGGTTTAGGCGGCTCGGGCCCGTGCCGAAGGGGCGGCAGCGAAGCAGATGGAGGACCCCACTACGATCCTCCCGATCGTGATCACCGACCGGACTCTGCATGCCTGAAAACGACCCCGCCAACGCCGAACCCGCCGATCGTGTCGGGCAGCTGCGCGGCGCCGGCGTGTCGGTGGACGGCCGCCGTGTGGGTCAGGTGGCCATCGGGATCGTGCTCGTGACGCTCCTCGTGCTCACCATCGTCTTCACCGTTGTCGGGATCCACACGAACCAGCAGAACGACCGTCTGCACAACGACGGGGTGCCCGTCACCTTCACGGTGACGGGTTGCCTCGGCCTCCTCGGCGGCAGCGGGAGCAACGCGGCGGGGTACTCGTGCCACGGGACCTACACCCTCAATGGGAAGACCTACTCCGAGCAGCTCCCGGGCGACTCATTCCACCGGCCCGGATCGACGGTGGCCGCCATCGCCGTCTCCGGCGATCCCGCCCTGGTCTCACCGGCCTCCATCGTGGCGACGGAACACTCGTCGGCGAGCGTGTTTCGTGTTGCCGATCATCCTGTTCGTCGTCCTGCTCCTGCTCGTCGCGCTCCTGCTGGTGGTGCGTCGGCGTCGGGGCTCAGAGTCGGGGCGAGCCGAGCCCGCTCACTGAGACGCTCCAGCCTCTCTCACGAGTAACGGGCGCTGCTCAGGAAGGCGGGGTGTAGCGCTTGCTGCGGCGCGGTCGTGGCGCGGCCGCATTCGTCGTGGCCCCCTTCGGCCTGGGCGCCTGGGGACCGGCGGCCTCCGCCGTCTTGAGCTCCTGCTGCAGTCGCCAGGCCCGTATGAGGTACCAGGCGCCGGCCAGGAGGAAGGGGGCGGCGAACCCGAAGTAGGTGTAGTGCAGCTGGAAGATGGCCAGGCCGTAGAGCGCCAGGGTGATGCCCTGGAACATGCGCTTGCGCAGCCAGGAGGTGAGCAGGATCAGGACGGACAGCCCGAGCAGGACGTAGGTGAGCTTGTCGTAGACGGACGTGCTCATGTTGTGGGTCTTGGCGTAGTTGACGGACGCATTGCCGATGAGCAGACCGATGAAAGCAGCCACCGGGGCCGCCACCAGCCCGATGGCCCGCTCCTTGTCGTTGGAGCGCGCAATGTCTGCCTGAATCTCCTCGACGGGCCGGATCTCGACCTCTTTGACCTCTTTGGGGTCGTCGTCGGGGCGCACCATGGAGTACTTCAGGCGCTGCCAGAACGTCATGCGTGGCGCGTCGTCCCCCCGAGGATCACCGGCGACTGGGCTCGAGGGCATCGGGGAAGGCTACCGCTCGCCCAACGCGGAGCGCCCCTGCAATCAGCCCGAATTGGCGCTGGACTGCGCTTTAGCCCAGGCGGGGCGGCATTGTGAATGCGTCATTAACGTGCTGTCTGAGGGCCCGGGAGCCCGGCGGATCTGAGGAGTCGACGATGAAGCTCGTGGTTGCGGTGGTGAAGCCGTTCAAGCTGGACGACGTGAAGAACGTCCTCAAGAACATGGGCGTGCAGGGCATGACCCTGACCGAGGCGCAGGGCTTCGGCCGCCAGAAAGGGCACACCGAGAATTACCGCGGCGCCGAGTACACGGTCGACTTCATCCCCAAGGTCCGCGTCGAGGTGCTGGTCGAGGACGACCGGGCCGAGGCCGTCGTCGACGCCATCGTGTCGTCCGCCGCCACCGGAAAGATCGGCGACGGCAAGGTCTGGGTGGTGCCCGCCGAGACGGTGGTGCGGGTGCGCACGGGCGAACGCGGGGCCGACGCCGTCTGAGCCACTGCGGCGTGCAAACAAGCACGTTGGAGGGGTCGGGGGGTACTGTTGCGCCATGAGCGGTGACAACTTCGACCTGTCCAAGATCTGGCTGTTCTCCACCTCTTCGGCCAAGGACCTGCGCACCATTAAGCGGGCGCTCGAAGAGGTCAAAGTGCCACCCGGCCGCTTGTTGTGCGAGCAGGGCACCATCGGTCGTGAGTTCTTTCTGATCGTCAAGGGCCAGGCCGCCGTGCGGCGCAACAACCGCAAGGTCGCCACCCTCGGCCCGGGCCAGTACTTCGGCGAAATGGCACTGCTCGATCGCCGGCCGCGCTCGGCCTCGGTCATTTCGGAAACGGACATGACGCTGCTGGTGCTCGGCCAACGCCAGTTCAACGGCGTGCTCGACGCCGTGCCCGCGCTCTCGCGCAAGATGCTGGCCGCCATGGCCACCCGCCTCCGCGAGGCCGACGAGAAGGCCATGGCCGCCATTTAGGTTTCCAACGAACGCTCGGCACTGCATCGGCTGTGTCGAGGCCGTGAGCAGGTAGTTCGTCCCGGGTATCCGCGCCTGCGTTGACACCCGCTGCGAAACTTCCCGTGTCCGCTTTCCTCGCCGTGGACATAGGAGGTCATGGTCATGAACCTGGATCCCAGAAAGCTCGCCGTGGAGTTCCTCGGCACGCTGATACTGGTCGTCGTCGCCGTCGGCGTCGCCACCGAGACCTTCGGCTTCAAGCTCTTCGGCCTGAGCTACGCCGCCGGGGTGGCGGCCACCGCCTTGGCCTTCGGCCTGGTGCTCGTGGCCCTCGTCTATGCCATCGGGCCGATCTCGGGTTGCCACGTCAACCCCGCGGTCACCCTCGGCTTCATCGCCTCGGGGCGCATGAAGCTGGCCGAGGGCGTGGCGTACATCGTGGCGCAGGTGGCAGGCGGCATCGTCGGCGCCTACCTCCTCTACTGGATGTTCACCACGTCGCCCCTCTACAAGAAGTCGGTGCAGGGACTGGGCACGGACGGGTACGGCAAGGAGTCGCACCTGTTCGTGAGTCAGTGGGGCGCCTTCCTGATTGAGGTCGTCCTGACGGCCATCTTCGTCATGGTGGTCCTGTTCGCCACGCACAAGGCGGCCATTCAAGGCGCCGCCGGCGTGGCCATCGGCTTCGGCCTGGTGATCGTGCACCTCATCGGCATTCCGCTGACGGGCACGTCGGTCAACCCGGCCCGGAGCCTCGGGCCGGCCCTCGTGGTGGGCGGCACGGCGCTCAGCCAGGTCTGGGTCTTCCTGATCGCCCCGCTGGTGGGTGCGATTATTGCGGCGGTGATCCATCTGGTCGTCGCCGACCGTTCCAAGGACGAGGTCGTCGTCTAGGACACATTCCGCGAAGCCCGCTCCTCTGGCGGAAGTCCGGCGCTGGCACAGAAACGGGCCGCTACGGTCGGGGCATGGATCTCACCGAGGCAGTGGCGTTCGCCCGCAATCGCAACCAGGGGGTCCTGGCCACCATCCGCGCCAACGGCCGGCCCCAGCTCTCCAACATTGCGTACGTCCCCGACGAGGGCGACACGTTCCTCATCTCCATCACCGACGACCGCGCCAAGACGGCCAACCTGCGGCGCGACCCGCGGGCCTCGCTGTACGTCCTCGGCGACAACTTCTTCCAGTACGTGGTGATTGAGGCGGCGGCCGAGCTCTCACCCGTGGCGGCCGAGCCGAACGACGCCACCGTGGAGGCGCTGATCCGCTACTACGAGGGGGCCTCGGGCGCGCATCCGGACTGGGACGAGTACCGGGCGGCGATGATCGCCGACAAGCGGCTCGCCCTCACGTTGCGGCCCGAGCGGGCCTACGGGATTCTGCCGAGCTGAATCCTGAAGGGCGCGCCGGCGCGTCGCCGTTCACCTCAGGGGCAGGTCGCCCCGACGCGTTTGGCCTGGGACTTGATGCCGGTCTGCACGGGCGAGGCGACGGCCTTGGCCGACAAGGCCGTGGCGTCGTAGATCCCCGAGCCGAAGGCGCAATCCCCCGCCGACCAGTACGCATTGGCCGACCCGCCCTCGGCGCCCGTCACGGTGACGCCCTTGGCGCCGGGGATACCCGTCACCTTGAACGACTTCGAGCCGGCCTGGGACGTCTTGGCGATGTGCAAGAACAGGGCCGCCCCCGCCTGGGCGCCGGCTGGGCTGCTGAACTGCATCACGGTCGACAGGCCCTCATTGGTATTCGAGCCCTTCATCGATTCCTGCACGGCCTTCACGAACCCGGCATGCTGCAGCGTGTTGATGGCGCTCTGGCTCTGCTTCTTGGTGAGCGACTCGCCCTCCATCATGCCCGCCGCCGTCGACGTGGTGGTCGGGCGCCCGCCCACCGTGTAGCCCGGGATCTCGTTCGACTGCAGCAGGTACTGCGAGAGCGAGGACGTCGAGGCCGCACCCGCGGGCGCCTCCTGACCGACCAGCGGCACCAGCAGCCCACCGAGCGCCAGCAGCGCCACAGGCGAGGGCAAGGGAGCGCCCGGCCGCCTCGTCGAATCCTCCCCGTCCGGCGACCGGTCAGACCACGGCGTCAACTGGACGTGGCCGGCTCACCTGCGGACGCGGGCAGTTGGCCGAGCGACTCCTCCACGAGTTGGGAGAGGTCGAGCACGCGCACATCGTCTTCCCTGGCGTTGGCGCGCACGGCGTCGTCGAGCATGATCATGCAGTACGGGCAGGCCGTCGAGACGACGTCGGCCCCGGTACCGAGCGCCTCGTCCATGCGTTCCATGTTGATCCGCTTGCCGATGTTCTCCTCGAGCCACATGCGGGCGCCGCCGGCACCGCAGCAGAAGCCCCGCTCCTTGCAGCGCTTCATCTCGATCTGCTCCACGCCAGGAATGGCGCTGAGCACGCTGCGCGGCTCTTCGATGATCCGGTTGTGCCGGCCCAGGTAGCACGGGTCGTGGTAGGTGACCTTGCCGTTGTAGCCCGACCCGGGGGTGAGCTTGCCCGAGGACACCAGATGCTCGAGCAGCTCGGCGTGGTGGATGACCTCGTAGTTGCCGCCGAGGGCCGGGTACTCGTTCTTGATGGTGTTGAAGCAGTGCGGGCAGCTGGCGATGATCTTCTTGGCACCGGCCTCGTCAAGGGTGGCGATGTTCATCTTCGACTGCTCCTGGTACAGGTACTCGTTGCCCAGGCGGCGAACGGGATCACCGGTGCAGGACTCCTTGGGGCCGAGGATGCCGAAGGTGACGCCGGCCCGGTGCAGCATGCGCGCCGTGGCCTGCACGCCCTTGCGGGCCCGCTCGTCGAGCGGCGCCGGCGCAGCCGACCCAGTAGAGGTACTCAATGTCGTCGGGGATGGTGCCCGTGATGACCGGGATCTCGAAGTCGAGGCTCTGCGTCCACTCGGTGCGCTTGTTCTGGCCGAGGCCCCAGGGGTCACCCTGGTTCTCGACGTTGCGCAGCATGAGCCCTGCCTCGCTCGGGAACTCGGACTCCATCAGCACCTGGTAGCGGCGCATGTCGACGATGGCGTCGATGTGCTCAATGTCGACGGGGCACTCGTTCACGCAGGCACCGCACGTGGTGCACGCCCACAGCACGTCGGGGTCGATGATGTTCGGCACCAGGGCGGTCTGCTCGCCCTCGCCGCTGAGCAGCGGTGTGGCCGAGGCGAACATGTTGTCCCGCAGGCCCATGATGAGGAGCTTCGGCGAGAGCGGCTTGTCCGTCGTCCAGGCGGGGCAGGCCGACTGGCAGCGACCGCACTCGGTACAGGTGGAGAAGTCCAGCATCTGCTTCCAGGTGAAGTGCCCGATCTCACCGACGCCGAACACGGTGTCCTCGTCGACGTTCTCCATGTCCATGTCGGGCGTGCTGTAGAGCGCGCCGAGGGCCCGTGGCCGGCGGGAGAAGGCGATGTTGATGGGCGCAAAGAAGATGTGCAGGTGCTTCGAGTAGGAGACGAAGACGATGAAGCCCGAGATGATGGCGATGTTGAGCAGCAGGAAGACGGTCACCAGGACCGAGTTGGTGCCCGCACCCAGCGGGGCCAGCAGCTTGGCCACGGTGTGGGAGGCGAAGGCGCCCCAGCCATAGGGGAACTGCGTGGGGTCGGTGTTGACCTGGGCGCCCCGGTAGAGAAGGAGGGTGATCATGACGCCGGCGATCATGAGGAGGGTGATCCAGGCGGCATCGAGGTGGGAGCCGAAGAACCGTGACTTGCGCTCCAGTCGGCTCGGGGCGTTCTTCAGGCGGATGATGGCGAAGGTGATCAGGGCCAGGAGGACGGCCACGGTGAAGAAGTCCTCAATGAAGCCCACCCAGTCCCAAGTCCCGATGCCCGGAATGTGGAAGTACTTGTTGAAGAGGTCGCCGTAGGCCTCGATGATCGTCAGCAGCAAAATGGTGAAGCCCCACATGGTGAAGAAGTGGGCCAGGCCGGGGACCGTCCACTGCAGGAGCTTGCGCTGCCCGGCCACCTCGACCGTCTCGGCCTCCACCTTGCGACTGATGGGCCCCCGCTTCCGGTTGGGGTCCTTCTTTCCGGAGCGGATGAGCTTGGACAGCCAGTGGAAGCGGCGCCCGGCGATGCCGAAGCCGATGACGGTGACCGCAAGACCAATGATGATTCTGACCGGCACGAATGCTCCTCGCCTATCTCAGATCGTCAAACAGGGACGGTGGCGGAGTGCGAGCGCCACCTGGGATTTCGATGCGGCCCAGAGGATAGTGGGGCAACCCCACCTGGGCGTAGTTGGCGCCTGGCCGGCGCACGCCAGCGGCGACGCCTGTTGGATGCCCGAGCCGGGCGTTGGCTGAAACCCCGCGTTCCAGCTGTGGCCGAGGGCCTTCCCCGATGGGGGCCCGGGCACCCCATGGCACACGGCGGAGCTGCCTCCACAGCCGGTCGGCGTTTGCCCAGCGTGTAGATTTGCGCGGTTCTCGCGGGCGTAGTTCAGAGGCAGAACATCAGCTTCCCAAGCTGAGAACGCGGGTTCGAT
>CAWAHA010000007.1:0-86839 GCA_963781565.1 uncultured Acidimicrobiaceae bacterium
TCTGTGATGTCGCGAGACATCGGAGAGCGATGTCGCGAGACATCGTAGACCTGGACTTTCGCTCATGCCATGCGTTGGTCGTCCTTGGTCGGGTCCAAGACGAGGCGCCGCAGAGGTGAGCCGTCTGAGAAGTCCCCGGGTGCGGAAAGACTTGCTTGTTCAGCAGCAAGAGCCACCCGATCTATGTCGTTAATCCCTTGGATTGTCGAAGTGGCACCCGTCACTCAAGATGGTGCCAGGGTCACCTGCTCGAGGTTTGAGATCTCGATGACATCGTTGTTTTGAACATTGAACGTGACGCTGGACACCGCCCCGTTCGGGGTCGCCGCCGAGGGTCACATTGACGCCCTCGGCCGTGATGATGAAGGTGCCGCTCTGCCCGGCGCCGGGAGTGGCGACATAGCTACCCGGACCAAGGTCTTGTCCGACCGTCCAGGTTCCTGCATAAAGGGTGACGGCAGTATGGGTCGTCACGAACGGTGTCGAAACCGGAGTGAAGAAGACCTGAGAAAGGCCAGAAATCTGAATCTGGTCGCCGTTTGATATCTGGACTCGGATCTTGGGAACTCCCCGGCTTCCTGAAGCGTCGAGGACCTCGTTGTACGAATCCGTGCCATTGACGATGAAGCTGCCGCTCTGATCTGGACCCGTCGTCACGTCGTACAAACCCGGCGCCACATCGGTGCCCCCCGTGAAGCTGCCAGCACCAAGAGTCACTGCGGTGCCCTCGACCGTTCTGGTAGGGGCCGTCGTCTAGGGATTGTCGTTGTTGTTGTCGTGGTCGTCGTTGCTCGTCGTCGTGGTCGTCGCTAGTCGGAGAGGTCGAACTGGTGGTACTGCCTGCTGTTGCGACTTGGGATTGTGCCGTTGCGCTGCCGGTGCAGATGTGCTCGGTGCCACAGGATCGATTGGTGTGGACTTCGGTGCTGTGGCAGCGGACACTGCTCGGTTGTTGGAGCTTGCTTGGTAGCTGGATGATCCGCTCGACGATGACGTCGACCCTGCCGATGGTGCAAGAGTCGGCAGTAGCCACTCGGCATGCCTGAGGAAAACGCATTACCGCCCGTCGATATGAGCGGTGTTGTGGATCCGCTTGTCACAGAGGGCGGAGAACCGGGCAAACCAGGATCGAGGGCCAGAGCCACAAGGATCAGCACAATGCCCAAGACAGCGGCGGTCCCGATCCCGTTTGAAGGTTCGGATATTGACTACGTGTCTGAACTCTCTATATCGATTGCGCTTCCCACGCTTACGCTCGGACATCTCATGATTCCTGTACCCATCATCCCGGAAATGTTGCATCCCGTACTGAAGATCTCTCGGTTCCGGCCATTCACAAGTCCTTGACGCGGGTTCCAGCTCCAACTCCCGTTTTAGGACACGTGCTCGACCGGGGACGGCGCTTACCCTGGGCCGACGTGACTATAAACCGGGGTCGTTTTGGCGCTCTGTGCGGAGCCGCCGAGAGCTATGCAGATGTTCGGAGTCGGGCAACTAATGGAATCGATACTCATGAACGATTGCCCGTACGGATTCGGCGCCCCAGGAGGTACCGCGAAAGTGGTCTTGGACCACGTGAGGCCGCCGTCGGTCGTCTGGAGGATCACCGAAGAACCTCCGTCGTGAAGTTTCCCGATGATCTGGGGAACCGCTTCGGATCCAGTGGCCCAGCAATCGTTGCTCGAGGGGCAATACAGCCCTGACATGGTTGGCAGCGGAATGCTCGCGGGAAACGTTCGAGCTTGCCACGTCACTCCACCATCGCTCGTGGTGATGACGTCCGACACCACAGCGGTCGGACCACAGAACAACACTTCCCGCCGGTGGAGACGCTCCATTCGCAGGACACGGCGAGGGGTTCGGGATAGTCACCAGATCGAGTGCCGCGCAGTCCGACGAGCTCACACAAGAAAGGTCGCTTGGACCCGCGGCTTGGGGCAAGGTCCCAGTGCTCCAGGTGGCCCCGTCGTCTTTTGTGGACTCGACGAAGTACCCAACAGGGCCAAGGTAACGCTTGGGAATCTTGTTTCTCGTTACTGCTGGATACTCGTCGAGTTGTTGCTTGGAGACCGCCTCGTATGCCACCTTCGAAATTCCCATAACGACACAATGAGACGTGTCAGAACAGGCAAAGGTGGTTACCCAGTGTGAGGGCTGAAGCGGGGTTGAGGCCCATGTTCTACCTGCATCAGAGGTCGTAACGAACAGCTCGTGAGGAGGTCGCTGGGTCAACCAGCCGCCTTTCGGAGACTCATATTGAGCAGCCCAAGACGGTCCCATGACACCTTGACAGTCATCTTCGGATGAACAACTGAGCTCAAAGAGCTGGTACCCCGACTTCACAGTCAAGGGAAGGATGGTCCATCGATGCCCCGAGTCAGTGGTGGTGATGAAAACCGAGGATTCGTTGAGAGTCCCACCGGCTGAGCAGTCCGAAGAGTCAGCGCACGTAAGACCACTGGTTGGATCGAAGCCATTCGGCATCGGCAAGACGGACCGTGCGACCCAAGTCGCCGTGACATAGAGCGACTCGGACAACAAAGGGGCATTCACATTGGGGTGGCGTATCGCCGGCGAGCGCGTAACACGCATTGACGCTGGGACAGGTGATGTTGCCCGGTGGTGGCCCAACCGTGTTCTGTTGCCAACCAGCGCTCACGACGTATCCCACGAGCTCCCAAGAACTCACCGTTTGCCTTCCAGCTGCTCCTTCACCGGAGCCGGGCAAGCCCCTTGCTTGCTTCCATGGCGTTGTCGTAGTCCCAGAAGTACTTCTCACGATTCGATGGAGAGACTCTCGCCACCGATCACAACGACGAGTGCCGCAGCGAGTGCAAGTCGACGCTGAAGACGATGCTGCTCGGGTCGTCGTCGAGCGTAGCGGCCTCAGGTCATTACCTCAAGTGCTGTCGCGGAGGTAGTCCTGGCCTCATCGGGATTCTCGGCGACGATCTCGTTCAGAAGTTGGTTGAAAAGAGGATCAGCAGAGAGAGCTTCAATGTCCATAGAGCCGATTGGATCGGCTCTCGTCAGAGCTTGGAAGCTGGTCATTTCATGCCTCCTCGGACATCGATACAGGAGCCGATCTTCGGCTCACGGATTGTCGGGAGGTATCGCCACGTTCCATCCATGCTCCTAGTCCCTTCATTTCTGCGTTAAGGCGCGACCGGGCCCGATGGAGTCGGATTCGTGCCGCAGTCGAAGAGCAACCCAGGACGCAGGCAAGCTGCGTAGAAGTGAGGCCCTCCCAAGCAGCCAGCATCAGCAGTTCACGATCTTCATCCGTCATGCGGGCAAGCCGACCCCTGCTTCCAAACCCTCTTGTTCGCTCGCATCCATTTGGACACTCACCTCAGTCCTGAGGGCGGTCGCAATCTGTTGAAGGACTTGTGAGCCATGTTGGATGCGACGCGTTTGGTTGGCCATGACTCGACGGGCCGTCGCGTATAACCAAAGAACGCTCGATTCGCCCTGTGGGATTTCGTCGAACCGCCGCCAAGCGATGCCAAACGTCTCAGCCACCGCATCGGCGGCGTCTTCGGACGAAGCAGTCCTCCGGAGTGCATAGGCAAGGAGACGGCGCGCGACTCCTTATAGAATTCCGTAAAGCGCTCGATGCGCCTTTCGGCTTCCATACCCTGTCACCTCCCAGCTTGCCCTTAAACTATGTATGTCTTCTCAGACAGCTTTGTTTCACGGATTTCGTCGATCCTGTCCCTAAGCGACCACTCGCGATCCGGCACGCCACTTCTCGAACAGCCTGAAGGTCCCGATCAAGACCGGCTGGCCGACGGGCAAGACCCGGTTGTGCGTGCCGGTGTACTCCAGCCCGTCAAGCCTCCTTCTGGAACCGGCTGCGCTGCCCTTAACCTGCCTCTGCTGCGCTCGGGGATCTGCACGTGATCAAACGTCAGGAACCGGCCAGCCGGCCGAGTGAGCGCGGTGGGGGAAAAGGGGTCCATCTGCTCTCGGCTGCGTTGCCGTCGTGCCACAGCGTGCCACCGGTCCATGCGGTGCATTTCGTGCGACGACCAACGAACAAAAGGAGAAGATCAGGAGTAACAGCGATGAGCAAATCCGCGGATTGACCAGCAAATTTCCGGATTCGACCAGTTCAGGAAACTGCCTCGATGGGCTTCCGAGCTAGACGGGTCGATCCCCGTCGCCCGCTCTCATCCGTCGCCCGCTCCACAGCTAGCCGTCGTAGAAGCCGAGCGGGTGGAGGCCGACGAGGGTCCTCTCCCTGGCAGTCCGTTCCCGCGCCAACGCTTCAGCTGACAGGTGGTTCACCTCAGACGTCGGGCGAATGCGTTGGGCCAGGTCGCGTCGTCCGTAGTGGCACTGGATAAACATTCGACCGGGGTCCCCCGGACCAACGGGCAGCCGGCGGTGCCAGACGTCCGAGACGAAGAGCGCAACATCGCCTGCCTGGGCAACGATCGGAACCGAGCCGCGTCCGTCCCACTCGAGATCGTCATCGGCGAGCCTCTCCCACGGAGGGGCCTGTCCCGACATGTGACTCCCGGGAATCACGCCCGTCGGGCCTGCATCCATCGGGCAATCCACGAGATAAAGGTGTGCTGCGATCGCGAACACCGGATAGGGAATCCTCGTATCCCACGGGATGCCCGGATCACGAGGGACGTGGGGTCCGCTGTCGATGTGCCAGAAGCGCCCGAGGTGGCGGTTATCACCTGGGTGCTGCCACCATGCGGTGTTGGCGATCACATGGCAGTCCTCACCGAGGAGGAACTCGACGGCCTCGAGGATCCGTGGATGACCGATCGCTCCCTCGACAAGGCCGCTGCGGTTGAGCATCTCGTAGCGAAATGGGGCGGACTCCTCGGGCGAATCTCCCCTGTCATCGGGCGGGTATTCCTCGAAGACCCGCCCGACCTCGGCGTGGAGCGCTGCCAGCTCCTGGCCGGTGAAGACCGCGTGGAGTTGGACGTAGCCCTCGGACTGGAGCGCCTCGACCTCAGCCGGCACCGGGTCGGAACGAACAGTCAGATATCCCCTCGATCGGGTTGGCACGCCACGATTCTGCCCTCATGGCGCAGACCTTGCGACGGTGCTTGGCGGCAGGCGGAGGTTGACCCTGAGATCGCCGGTTCGATTCCGTCGCCGGCTCTGTGCTCCGCCGCGGTCGGCAGCAAGGGGTCAGCCGAGGTGCCGCCCCAGGAACTGGAGTGACGGGGGCTCCTCGGCAGTGAAGAAGTCGCCCGTGTGACAGCCCTGCGAGAACTCGACGGCCGAGGATGGGAGCACGTGGGACAAGGCGACGACTCCCGGGTGGAACGGATCGTCGAAGCCGGACGCGACCCGAACGGGCGTCTCCCCAAGCGCGTCGGCATGCGTCACGACATCGTTCGTCGCTGAAGGCCGCTGCGGACGCATAGGCACCGCTGTTCACCGCTTGGGCCTCTGCGTAACTGGTCCATATGGCCGGACTGATTGCCGCCACTGCGCCGATGAGCTCGGGATACTTCTCCGCGAGCAACAGGGCTCCATACCCACCCATGGAGATCCCCATCGTGCCGATGTTCCGGTGCCCGCGCCCGAGCCCGAGTGCCTGGCACATCGGGATGAGCTCGTCGACCACCATGGCCATCGGGTCGTCATCCGGATGCGGATTCCAGTAGCCCGACCCACCGTCGACGGTCACCAAGCCCATCGGGGGCAGCGGTTGGCCCCCGACCTCGAGAGCCACCGCTTGTTCTGGTCGTAGCCCACTGAGTGCGTCGGAATGGTTCCCACCTTCGCCGTGGAGCATGACCACCAGCGGCAGGGTGCTCCCGGGTCCGTGACCCGGCGGCCATGCAACGGTGTAACCCACCTGGCGGCGCCGCGCTCTCGACGAGAAGGTTCCGGACTTCGAGCTGCCCCTACCCGAGAAGCGGAACGCCGGTCCGGCAACGGAGCACGCACCGTCGACGCGGTCCAGCTCCTGCTGACCGGGCAGGACACCGTGCGATACGAGCTCAAGCCCGAGCGCGCCTCCTGCCAGCACCACGGCCACACCGCCGACACCGAAGGCCAGGATGCGCCGCCGCGACCACCGCCGCGGCGAAGAATCGGGTGCCTGGCTCCCGTCGGACGGATCGGCTGTCACAGCGGGCACTGCGGCTCTTCCAACTCGTACCCCGCCACAACGATTCAGCGACGCGCCAACCCTGGCGCGCCGTCACCCGTGCGCTCGACCGCTCGACCGGCGAGGACCAGCGACAGGCCCATGACCGCCAACTCGAGGACGTCAATGAAGCCGATGTGGAAGAGGTTCCGGGGGCCGGGGCCACCGTCGACGACCCACAGTGCCGCACCCGCAAAGAACAGGGTCATGGCGCCGGCGGCGACGAATCCCATTCCCCGCTCGAAGCGCAGAACCCGATCGGTCAGGTCGACTCGGCGGACAATTTTGGCGGCGCCGACCACCACGGCCGCCAGGGCGAGCGGACTGGCGACCATCCAGGCCACCTCGGCTCCCGGGAAGTGGCCAAGGGCCGCGGGATGGAGCCAGTACGAGGTGACGAACAGGGTGGACGCCCACGCGTAGGCGGCCACCCCGCCCGGCACGATCCCCTGGTGCGACCACGGGTGTCCCCCGGTGCCCGGCCAGCCGTTGGCGAAATGGTGAGTGCCCACGATGAGCACGGCGAGGCCGGCGGCCAGGAGGCCGAGCGGGCGAATGATGGTCCAGGGACGGCCGAGCACAAGGGTGCGCAGGGCTGACCAGGCCACGGGAACGGCACAGCCGATGCACGCAGCAGCGACGGCGATCACGGCGACCGTCATCAGCACCATTGCCGACACGGTGGCAGCCGTGTCGGGGGCCGACCACTGCCAGCCGATGGTGAGCTGTGCCCAGATGGCGAGTGCCGCCGTCAGAAACAGCGAGACGGCACAGCCGAAGGCGGCCAGCGAACGTCGCCCGTGTTCAGCGGAGTCAAGCGATCGACCCGCAAGTCCCGACGCGGCCAGGCGGGCCAGCAGGCCACTGCGCGCCACGTCAACCGTGCGACCCACCGAGCGCGGTTGCTCCTCGAGTTCGGCAACCAGGAATTCCACGAACTCTTCCCCGTAGCGCTCCCGCCACTCCCGGGGATACCAGCGCAAGAATCGCTCCGCCCGCTCCCGAAGGTCGGTGCACTGCGCCGTCATGCCGCGCCCCAGTGTACCCGCCAGGCGCTGCAGCCCGACGTCGGCGATCCTGCGTTGGGCGCCGAGGTGCGTGCGCAGAGCTTCAGCCCCCACCGCCGTCAGCCGGTACGGCCGTCGTCGATCCTCGCTCTCGAGGGCCTCAATGAGGCCCTGGCCCTCCAGGCGGCTGAGCGCCTCGTACAGCGTCCCCGGCGCGAGCCGCACATCGGCGAAGCGCTCGATGTCCTTGGTCAGCGCGTAGCCGTGCTTGGGGCCCTCGGCCAAGCTGGAGAGGATCAGGGTCGCCGGTCCGGCATAACGCCCGAACCCGGCAAAACCCGAGGGTTCGCCGGCCTTGCCTTCGTCGGGGCTCTTCGAGCGGGCCACGAGCGGCATCCTATATCGGTACACGATCTATCGGCAACCGGGTGATGCCGCCGGGACCGGAGGGACCAAGAACGGGAGACGTGCCCCGAGAAACGCCCTGGAAAAGGGCCGGCTGAGACGCCACAGCCTGGCGTCGACCAGGAAGTGCACGCAGACGAGCCCGACGTAGAGGCCGAAAACACCACGGAGCGCTGCCGTCCCGGACACATGCAGGTGCGAAGCGGCGCTGAGCGCGACACCGCCGGCCAACGCGATTGCGCAAACCCATGCGAAATCGCGGTGCCGACGGCCAGCGGTCCTTGCCCCTTGCGCGACCAAGCCCATCAGGACCAGGTACTGGAGTCCGTGCCCGATCGTCATGCCGCTCACCGCGGCGTAGGGCGATCGGAAGATGAAGATCGGCAGCGGGAAAAGCAGCGCCGTGAGAGAGAGTGCGCAATAGCTCACCGGGGCTTTCCCTCTTGTCCGAAACAGAGCGAACGAGCCGACCACGAGCGCCGTGAGGTACCCCATGAACGCGGTTGCCGTGACGGCACCTAGTGGGCGATACATGTCGAGCTGCAAGAGCCTCGGATCGCTCAGGAGCGCGGCAATGCCACAGATGCCGGCGAACACGATCAGTCTCCGCTCGAGCGGCCGAGGCCCACGCAGCCCGGCCGAGGTTGCCGCCAACGCGACCAACCCGAGGTTCTGTTTCTGGAAGTGATGGAACTGCCAGGCGAACACCGCAAGCACGACCCAGTTCAACTGATGGACGGGGACGAGAAGCGCGGCCGTGCCACACGCCACAACACAACAGAGCGGCAGACCGATGAGCCCTCGGCGGTCGTTGGTCACTGCGTGCCTCCGAACGGCCGATGACGTGATGAACCAGCCAGTGGAGGCCACGTGCACCGACGATCCGACGAAGAGGAGCCACACCAGGAGATGACCCGGCTGTCCCGATCGGCCGGGGGCCAGGGCAGCCGCCGAAATCAGAGCGCCTCCGGTCACCAGGACCATGGTCCATCGCCACGCTCGGCCTGCCCGGGCGTTGGCGGCCGGATCCGCCGACCGTTCAACCTCCCCCACAGCCACCAGCTGCTCCTGCCGCGAGGCGACGTGCAATGTGATGAACAGGAAGAAGGCGCTCGCGCCAAGAAGGACGGTTCCGTACAGGGACAACCAGATCCATCGCCGCTGTGATCTGGGAGCCTGGTGCGCGTCGGAATCGAGAAACGAGGTGTCGAAGACTTCCATCGTCTCTTTATATATCGGTTACCGATATACCGTCAAGCGATATGACCTCAGCGTGGAAGCGCTGCCTGAGCGACCACGCGTCACTCGAGAGGCTGCGTCAGCGATATGGGCTTCCTCGCGACGTCGTCATGGAGGGACCGTGCAGAGAGCCCACCATCACACCGACGGAAGGTATCCGCCCAGAGCGCGCACCACGTCGTAGAACCCGCCGACCGTCTCGTACACGATCTGCTCGACGGGAAGGATCTCATCCACACGGCCGGCAACCTGGCCTCCGAAAGCGAACCCGGCATTGAGGTCACCTTCGAAATAGAGCTTGAGGACCCCCTCCATGCCAACGGTCCGGCCCATGACGACCGACGGCTCCTGCTCCAGGCTCTCGCTGAAGGCGGTCCGCATGACCCGTAAGGCGGGGCTCGTGTGCGCGCTGAGCATGACGGTGTCCGTGGCATCGGCATCACGGATGAGGTGCTTGTAGTTGTCGTGAACCGGTGACTCGGCCGCGCTGACCATGCGGGTTCCCATCTGGACTCCCTCGGCGCCCAGCGCAAACGCGGCGGCCATGGAGACGCCGTCGACAATCCCTCCGGCGGCGATGACCGGGACATCGAACGCTCCCGCAGATCTGCGGCAACAGGACCATCGTCGATACGGGCTTCGTGCTCTTGAAGCCCCCGCCTTCTCCCCCCTCGACCACCAACCCATCCACTCCCGCGTCAACGGCCTTCTGCGCCGCCCGCAACGACGGGACCACGTGGAACACGGTGATGCCGGCCTCATGGAGCTGCTCGGTGTAGCGGGTGGGATTCCCCGCTGATGTCGTGACGAACGTGACCCCCTGGTCGGCGACGAAGTCCACGATGTGGGGGTCGGCGACGAACATCTGGGCGATGTTGACTCCCCACGGTTTCTGGGTCCGGTCACGCATCGCCGCCATCTCATCTCGGACCTCGTCGAGTCGACCCGAAGAGGTCTCAATGATCCCGAAGGCGCCTGCATTCGAGACGGCGGACGCCAGCTGTGCGCGAGCGATGAAGCCCATGGGGGCCTGCAGCAGCGGATAGTCGACACCGAGGAGTTCGGAGACGCGCGTGCGAAGTGGGGGCGGCGGTGGAAGAGCGATCCCGTCAACCTACTCAGGAGCTCTGCGAGGCCGCTGTTACCATCGGCCGGGCCAGCCGGACGGGTTGCCGATTGCAACCGTGCCGGTCGGCAAGAGACATCAGGTCGACGGCATCGCCCAGTACCGCTCTGAGCGCCGCCCGTCCCGGACGACATGGCACGGGATGTCGTCCTGCGACAAGATGCCCTGCATGGCACCGGCCGCACCGACATCGCCAATCGGAGCCGAAAGCTCCGCGACCGAAACCTCCGCGACCGGCGCAAGCAAGCGGTTCTCCGGTCGGGTCGCCATCGTCACCGGTTCGACCGCCGATCCGAGCATCGGCCGATCCTGCGCCCTCCGGCTGGCCCACGAAGGCGCGTCGGTGGTGGTCAACGGCCGCAATGCGGACCGGGTGGCGTCGACCGAGGCCTCTTTCCGCGCCGAGGGTCTCAGCGTGGTCGGCGTCGCCGGATCGATGGACAACGAGGCCGCGGTGGCGCGTGCTCACCGACCGCGCCCTTGAGGCGTTCGGTCGGATCGACCTCCTCGTCAGCACGGTCGGTGGTGCCCCGCACCCGCTCTCGTTCGATGCCATCAGCGAGGAACAGCTCCTCGAGACCTTCCGGCTCAACACCTGGCCGACCCTGGCCCTCATCCGTGCCGCGCTCGGCGAGAGGGCTCGACCACAATGGCGGCTCCGTCGTCACGATTTCGAGCGGATCACCGCGCAAGACCACCTCGTCCATGGTCTCCTACGCGGCCGCCAAGGCCGCGCTCAACGCCATGACGCGCACCGTCGCGGCCGACCTGGCGGGACGGGGCGTCCGACTGAACGCGGTCAGCCCCGGACTGGTTCGCACCACGGCGACACGGCCCATCTGGAAGACCGACGACGGCGCCGCAGCGGCATCGGCCCTCCCGCTCGGCCGGCTGACCGAGGCTGAGGACATTGCCGCCGCGGTGTGCTTCCTCCTGTCCGACGACGCCCGGCAGATCACCGGCATCACCCTCGACGTCGACGGCGGGAACCACCTGTCGAGCGGATGGACGCCGATCCGCTAGCTACGGAGCGGTGAGCCCGGTCGACGGGAACGCCTGCTTCACCAGCCCCACCACCGAGGACCCGAGCCGCTCAATCTGCTCCCGCACCTGCTCGGGCTCCATGCCCGGAAGCTGCACCCGAAGGTTCAGCGCGTCGGCGCCGACCTCGACCATGGTCCTCGCCAACCGCTCGGCCACCTCGCCCGGGTCGTCGGACGCGATCGTCTGGTCGGCACCGAACGCGCCGGCATCCGGGGCATAGCTCTCGTACACCGCTCGCTGGCCTTCAACCAAGCCAGACTTCACCTGGCCGAGCCAGGCCCGGCGGATGAGCACCTTGGGGCCGGTCCCACCGGCGTCGTCGAAGGCCCGGGTCAGACGGGCCAGCCGTTCCGGTGCCGACATGCCCTCCATGAGGATGCCGGCCCCGCACGTGGCTGCCCGGACGGCGGCGGCCACCGACACGGCGGCACTCACCACCGGCACCGGGTGCGCTGCGACAGGCCAGCAGGGCCGGATCTCCTTCGAGCTGGCCCAACTCCTCTCCCCGCAACATGGCAGCCAGCCGGGGAAGCTCCTCCTTGAAGCTGTCCACTGCATCGGCCTGAGGCACGCCGGCCACCTCGAAGTCCAACGGGAGCGCTCCCGCTGCCACTCCGACCCCGACGCGACCGGGATGGCGGGCCTGCAGCCAGGCGACCTCCTCCGCCACCAGCGCTGTCGAGCGCAGCGGCAACAGCAGCGGCGCCGCCGCGGCCCAACCCGTCGTTGTCTCCTCCAAGACGAAGGCGGCCATCTGCAGCGGCTGCGCCATGTAGCCGGCGAACCCGCCGTGGTGTTCGCTGGTCATCACCCCGTCGAAGCCGTTCTCCAACGCGAGGCGCGCCTGGGCGCAGACCTCACGAACGATGGCGTCGGCGGGAAGCTCGTTGTGCGGGTACAGCCGAATGGAGACCGACCCCGACCCGAACGGGCGAGAAGGCACCGACGAAGATGCGTCCGGGCTCGCACCGGGCTGTTCGCGGTCGTCGGTCTGCACTGCCAGGAATCCTACGAGTCTCGACCAGGCGCGACCCGAACGCAGGTCAGAGCCGATCGCCCTCCCTCTCGCATTCGGAGACCGAACCTATGCTGCAGACGTCCGGCCATCGAACACCCTGTTGATCGAAAGCGTGCGTGTGGATCTCTCCTGCCGTTGGTGCGCGACCCGCGCCGAAGGATCGCCGTGATCTGTACTTACGGACCCGACCCCGATCAGTACGCCGAGCTCCGCCGTCCAGGCGGGGATCCTCTCGGGGTCGCGGTGGTCATTCATGGCGGGTTCTGGCGTGCTGCCTATGACGCCTCGCTGGGACGGGAACTGGCGAGCGATCTCACCGAAAGAGGTTGGACGACCTACAACGTCGAATACCGGCGGGTGGGCGCGGGCGGTGGATGGCCGACCACGCTGCAGGACGTGGCGGATGCCATCGACCTGCTCTCCGAACTCGACCTGGACCTCTCGCGCCTGGTGGCGATCGGTCACTCCGCCGGAGGACACCTGGCGACGTGGGCGGCGGGGCGCCCGAGCCTGCCAACTGCAGCCCCGGGGTCCTCGCCGCGGGTCATGCTCACCGGCGTCGTGGCCCAGGCCGGGGTGCTGGACCTTCGCACCGGCGCCGCCAGGGGTGTCGGAGGCACCGCGATCCCGGACCTCCTGGGGGGCAGGCCCGAGGACGTCCCGGAACGCTACGACTGGGCGGATCCGATCGCCGCCGTGCCGCTCGCCGTGCCGGTGCTGTGCGTCCACAGTCGATCCGACGACTCCGTCCCTTTCGCCCAGAGCGAGGCCTACGTCGCGGCGGCGAGGCAAGCGGGAGGCGACGCCGAACTGGTGGAGTTCGACGGGGACCACATGGCGCACGTCGAGCCCGGGTCGATGGCGTGGCAAGCGGTCATCGGCTCGCTGCGTCGTTTCTTGGACCAGTAGCGCGGGGTCTACGGCGCGCTGGGGTTCAGGCGGCGGCGTTCACTGCGCGCCGGGAGGCGTTCCTTCGCTCAGCTGTTCCAACTCGAGGACGACGTCGAGGGGTTGGTGCTCCCGAGCCAGAACATCGGCCATGCGAATGGCATTCCGCTTGTACTCGCCGTTGCCGAACACCTCGGCAATGGCGGCGCCGATGTCCGTTGTGGAGGCGGAAGGCGAGAGTTGGACGCCTGCTCCTTGGGCGACGACGCACGCCGCCGTGGCGTCCTGGTCGCGCCCCATCGGAATGCACACCATCGGCACGCCTGCGGCGAGCGTCTTGATGGTCGTCCCGTGCCCGCAATGGGAGACCACCAGAGATGCCTCTTTCAGCAGCTCGGCTGTGGGGAACCGAACGCGCCACGGCCACGTTGTCCGTCGCCAGTCAACGGCATCGGCTTTGAGCGGCGCGGCCGAGCGCCACCACGGCCCGCACCTCCATGACGGAGAGGGCATCAATGACCCGCTGCAGCAGGGATCCCTGGTTCTGGTAGATGGTGCTGAATCCCACCAGCACCAGGGGATCCTTGTTGCTCTCGGGCCAGGGCGACGTCCAGGGTTCGATCCACACGGGGTCGTCGAGAACCGGGCCGACGTAGCGCACGTTGCCCGGGAGGAAGGGCGACGCTCGTCGAAGCGTCTCGCTGCTGAGCACCAGGATCCGGTCCGACGCCAGCAGTTGGTCATAGAAGTCGGCGAGCGGCGGCAAACCGTGCTCAGCCCGGGCCGCATTGAGATCGGGCAGACCCTTTTTGACCACGCGGTTGATGATCTTGAGGACCGGGGTCGCCGGTACCCGGCGTCGGGACCATCCAGAGGTTCGGGACGAGCGCCGCGACAGGGAGTCCCGCCTCCTCCGCCGCGATCATGGCGCCGAACAGTTGCGAGTCCGGCACGACGGCGTCGGGCTGGAACGTCGCGATGGCCGCGGCCGTGTCGGCGGCGAAGGCCGCGGCGGTGCCCGACTGCAGCAGGTCGCGGATCGCCCCGCACGACGTCGAGCGGCTCTTCGGTCTCCCAGTCGTTGACGGGCGTCTCGGAGACGTCCATCTCCGTCCGCTCCGTGCCTCGGTGCCACGGTGAGAAGGTGCACCCCGCCGCTTCGGCCGCGTCGGCCAGCGCGTGGATCGCCGAGCACATGGACCTGATGGCCGCGCTCGACCAGGCGCCGGCCGACGGCCAGCTGCGGGGGCGCGTTCGCCACCACCGTCCCACACCGCCATGAGATATCGGCGCGGGCGAGCGCTCATGCAGTGTCCCTGTCCTCGAGTCTCCGGCGGACCCGCTGCCACGAAACAGACGGCCGTCAACGAGCCCGCACGATCAGGCATACGGGAAGCCAGGAAGGAGCGCGATGCCCACCTCCCGGCAATACTCTGACAATATCGGTCGGTGCCATCCACAGCTTGAGGTGGGGGTCGGTCGGGCGACCAGCGACAACGGCCAGCGGAGATCGGTGCTCAGCGGATGGTCCCCGCCCCGGGGATGAGCGGCAGATCCAAGGCGGTGGCCCACCCGGGGGCAGGTCGTTGACGGCGGGCACGGCATTGAGGGCCCGCAGGCCGGTGGCCAGGCAGCCGGCCGCGGCGGCGTCGCGTCCCGAGCCGTCGGTGAAACGGAAGGCCGTCTCCTGCGTGATCGACGGCGTGCCCTCGATCTCGACCCGGTAGACGTCGTCCTGGGTGCCCCGGGGCCAGTCCGGTGCGGCGTCGGTGCCGACCCGGTTGACGTGCTCGAGGCAGATGCGGGGCTTCACCCTTGTACATCCCGTTGATCGTGAAGTGGATGGCGGCCACCTCGCCGGCATTGATGACGCCCTTGGCGGTCGTGATGGGCACGTCGGTCACCCACTTGTCCCACGTGGAGGTGATTTCGTCGAGCTCAATGCCGACGGCGTGCGCCATCATCGGCACCGTGGCGCCCCACGACATGACGAGGATGTCGGTGTGCTCGAGGAGCGGCGTGAACTCGGGTGGGCGGCCGATGCCCATTTCGTCCTCGTAGGCACCCGTGTAGTTGATGTAGTCCACGAGCTCGAGCGCCTTGACCTTCCGCACCTCGGCGCAGAGCCCCATGAGCGTCATCGGGAAGAGGTCGTTGGCGAAGCCGGGGTCGATGCCGGTGGTGAAACAGGTGGCGCGCCTTCCGCGCAGGCCTCGGTGATCGGGTCGATCCACGAGGGCGGGTTGAGCGTCATGTGGGGCCACACCCATGGCGTCATGGCCGTCGAGGCCACGTCGATGCCGGCACGCAGGAAGGCACCGATGTCCCGGATGTTGGCGTCGGCCAGGCCGGCCGTCGGCCCGTAGTGCACCAGGGCGTCGGGGCGCAGCGCGATCAGCGCCTGCAGGTCGTCGGTGGCGGCGATCCCGATGGCCCCGATGCCGCAGATCTCGCCGGCATCCCGGCCGACCTTGTCCTTGTCGTTGACCCCGACGCCGACCAGCTCGAAGTTGGGGTGGCGCAGCACCTCGGGGATGATCATCTTCCCCACGAACCCCGTACCCCACACCACGATCCTCTTCTTGTCTGCCATGGGTGACAGCATCGCACTTCGGCCGGAATCGCTCTAGAAGGGCACCCAGCTGCGTGGCGGACGCGCCGAGCCAGTCCAGCATCTGGCGACGCGTCGTCGGCCCGTGGGGCTGCCACGCCGAAGGCAGCGCGCCCTCGTCACGGAGCGCGGCGGCTTCGGAGATATTGGCGGTCAGCGGATCTTGGGTCAGCCCGCAGCGCACGGCGGTCGGGTCGACGCCGAAGAGCGTGGCGGCGTTGAGACCGAACAGGCCCGCCTTCACCTCGGACGTCAGCGCGGGGTACTGGTACGTCTCCTGGAACTGGGGCGTGATCTCGAAGGTGCGCATGGCCATGATCTGAGGCTCGGGGCTGCCGTACCAGATGGCGTCGGTCCCCCACATGACCCGCTTGCGCGCCGACCCGGCTCAAGAGCTTGCCCAGGGCATGGGCGGCCTGGTCGGGCGTCGTCAGCAACTGGCGCCACAGGGTGGCGATATCCACCCAGACGTTGTCATTGGGCGGGACGCCGTGGAGGTCGAGCGACCGCGAGCAGCGTGTCGATGCCGATGGTGGCGTTCGGGTCGTACGGGCCTTCCACCTGCGAGGGGTCCCAGGCGGCGTGGTAGACGACGAACTGCATGTCGGGGAACTGGCGCGACACGGCGACGACGTCGTCGGGGTGGTTGAACGCCGGGTCGAAGTTCACCAGCGGCAGACCCTTGTGGGCCACGAACACCTTCACGCCGAGGTCGTGCGCGTGCTGCACGGTGGGCAGCCCGATGGTGGGGTCCTGCAGCGAGTAGCCCTGGCCGCTCGGGCTCCAGGCCGTGTACACCTTGAAGGCGGCCGGCGGTCCCGGTCGCCATGGCGCTCGACATCTCCTGCAGGGTCGCGCTCCACCGGCCCGACGTTGGGGGCGATGATGTTCTCGACCAGGAGCCGGCTGGCGCCTCCGTCGGTCAGGCCCGCCGTGATCTGCTGGGTCCGCAGCGCCTCGGGGAACGGGATCGGGGCGTTGGACGGCCCCGAGTTCGGGACATCCGTCAGGATCGCCATGGTCGTGTCGCTGGCCAGGAAGATGTCGTGCAGGTAGCTGGCCCGGTCCACGCAATCGAGCTGGGTGCTGTCCGTGCAGCCGGCGGGGAGCATGGAGAGCACGAGCGACGTCGTCTCGGGGGCGTCGTCGACCCAGGGCCCGGTCGGGATCACATGGTGCGTGTGCACGTCGAAGACGAACTCGGTAGCCCGTCAGGGCCTGCTGGCAGGCCGCCGTGTCCTCCGGCGGCGGCACCTTGAACCGCCCGCCCTTCCCCCGGGCGGCGACCCGCCTGCGGATGCGAGGCCGACGGCGAGCCGCAACCGGCGAACTCGAACACGGCCAGGGACGCCGCCACCGCGCCGGCGCCCTGCAGGAACCGGCGCCGGTCCACCCCGACCCGCCGCGCCGCGTCGTCGATCGATTCCCGGATCAGCGCATTGACCTTGCGGTCCTCGGCGGCCGCGGCCGCGGGCACGAACTCGCCGTTGGAAACGGGGCCGGCCCTCAGTGGCAGCTGGTCGTCGGGCCGGTCACGCTGCCGGCGGGAGAAGGAGCCGATGCCGGCCATGCCGGAGGATACGCCCGGCACGGCCCGATGAGAAGGGCGCGCGTGCTCAGGCTGTGCCGGGTGGCGCCCACGGCCGGGAGAGCACGCTGCGCACCATGGGCTCGAAGGTCGACAGCGGCTCCGACGGGTAGTGCGCGTCGAAGGAGACCTCGTCCCAGTTGGTCGTGAAGTCGACGCACGCCTGGTAGTACGGGCTGTCCCTGTACTGATCCCGGGCGTTGGGGTCGAGGCCCAGATGCCGTGCGTAGAAGTAGGTCTGGAAGATGGCGTGGTGGGCCAGCACCCAGTGGTTCTGCTCCGAGATGAACGGGCGGAGAAGGGCGGCGCCCACCTGGCCGTGGTTGAGCGGTCCGAGCGTCTCGCCCACATCGTGGAGGAGCGCGCAGACGATCAACTCCTCGTCGGCGCCGTCGCGCATGGCGCGGGTGGCCGTCTGCACGCTGTGCTCCAGCCGGTCGACCGGATAGGCGGCGTCGCCCTTCAGGCTGCTGAGCATGGAGAGGAGGAGATCCGGAAGCTTGGCCAGGTTGCGCTCGTGCACCTGGCGCATGACCTGGAAGTCGGCGTCGGTGCCGTCGTCGAGGCGGTCGAAGTGCATCTTGCCCAGGTCCGCGTCGGCCACGGCCGGAATTGTACAAAGAGCTGGATCGCGGCACTGCTGACGCACTCGGCAACGCCAGTCGCAGCGGGCGATCGAAGACCACCCGGATCAGCGGCACGGCGCCGTGACAGCTGACCGGCAACCTCATAGAACAGCGACCGAACGCGCCGATATGGAACCGTGAGCATGGGTCGACATCCCAAGGAGCGGGACCCCTGGGGCTGGTACTGCGCCACACCGTGCCATCGTGCTCCTGGGCGTGGTGCTGATCCTGATCGCCCTCGGCGGCGCACGTCCTGGGCGTGGTCAACGCCACCCAGGCAGAGAACGCTGACGGCCAAACTGTCGCACCGCTATCTCGTGCTGCTCCCGCCGGTACGACAGATCGCGGGCGTCGGCGAACGCCTTCCAGGTCCTGGCCGACGAGGCGTTCACCAACGCCGCGCCGGCCAGCCACGCTGGTGGCCCAAGGCGGTGACGGACGCCAGCCGCCATCAACAAGTCCTATCTCGCCCTGAGCACCTCCTCGCGCTGCCCGGGCAACGCCGACCTGGCTCCGCATCTGGCCGACCAGATGGCGGCGTACGTCGCGCGCAGTCCAGCCTCGGTGCCTTCCTGGCCGGCCAGGTGCGGACGCCGCAGACCGCAGCAGCTGGCCGCCGCCGAGACGTCCGCCGAGACGGGCCTCGACACGACGCCTTGCCACCTTGCAGGCGACCATCTCCGACCGTCTGGACACCACGGCCGATGAGGCGCAGGCGGCCGCCAGCGCCGCCCGGGTCGACCTCCTGTGGTCCATCGCCGTCGGCTTGGCCATCGCCGTCACCGTCATCGGTGCTCCTCACCCGACACGCCCTGTTCGTCGAGCGCAAGCAGGCACGGCGTGACGCCGTGCAGTCCGACCTCGCCGACAGGATCGCGTTCGAGGCGAGCCTGCAGACCGCGCTCGAGATGTCGAGGGCCGAGGCTTCGGTCTTCGACCTGGTCTCGGTGGCGCTCAGCCAGGCTGCTCCGGCCATGCGGTCCGAGCTGCTGCTGGCCGACTCGAGCACGGCCCACTTCCGGCAGGTGCTCGTCAGCAGCGACGCAGGCGGACCATGTCGGGTGCGGTGTCATGTCCCCCGACGACTGCCCGGCCGCATCGCGGGCCCGGACCATGGTGTTCCCCGAGAGCACGGCGCTCGACGCCTGCCCCTACCTCCGCGGCCGGCGCTGCTCCGCCTTGTGTGTCCCGATGAGCATCGGCGGCAGCTCCATGGGTGTCTTCCATGTCACCACGGAGGACGGTGTCGCCGCCCTCGGACGCCGTCGAGAAGCGAACGTCGAGGTGGTCGCCCGTCGGGCATCGGAGCGGTTGGCGATGCTGCGCGCCTTCGAGGTCTCCCAGACCCAGGCCAACAGCGACTCCCTCACGGGCCTCATGACGCGGAGCAGCCTGGAGACGGCCGTCCGGGAGCTCCACGCCACCGGCACGCCGTACTCGGTGGCCTACGGCGACCTCGACCACTTCAAGAGGTTGAACGACTCCTTCGGGCACGCCACCGGCGACCGCGCGCTGCGCACCTTCTCCCAGGTCCTCCGGGACTCGCTCCGGCCCGCCGACATCCCGGGCCGCTACGGAGGCGAGGAGTTCGTCATCATCCTCCCCGACTGCCCGTGGACGAGGCGCAGCAGGTGCTGGAGCGGGTGCGCGAACGCCTGGCCGACCGGATCGTCGTGGCGGACCGTCCCGCCCTTCACCGTCAGCTTCGGGCTCGGCGTCATCCGACCAGGGCGAGGACTTCGACGATGTGGTCTCCCTGGCCGACGCCGCGCTGCTCAGCGCCAAGGCCGGAGGCCGGGATCAGATCGTCGTCTCGGATGGTGCCCGGCGCCACCGGTCACGAACCCGCGCCGTCGCCAGCGTCCGGCTGGAGCCGCGGCCCCGGACCAACGGCGAGCGGCCGCGCCGAGGCCGCTCGCCGGAGCACCAGCACAACTGAGGCGGCCGCGAGTCCGCTAGCGCGCACGGTGCTCAGCCGGAGCCGGCCAGCCACCTTGGCGTTGCCCAACGGCGTGACGGCGCTGGCTCGAGATCGAGAACCCGTCGCCGCTGGCCAGGGTGCACTTCATGCCCGCCGTCGACGAGGCACAGGTGAACGGTCCCAGGGTGATCGACTGGCCGTAGGCCAGCGTCGGCGTGTTCTCTCCCGCGTTGGAGAGGCAGTTCTCGCCGGTGCACTCGTTCAGCGTGCTGTCCGTCATCAGGGTCACCGACTTCGGCGGCGAGAGCGTGAGGCAGAGCGTGCTGGTGATGGCGCTCGAGCCGAGGTTGTTGTCGATCTCGCAGCTGATGTTCTTCGACGGGGAGTAGAACTCGGTGACCGTCGAGGTCTGCGGGACCAGCGTGCCCGACGTCTGGGTCGTGCTCGACGTGGTGCTGGCGGCGGCGCTCGTCGACGTCGTGCTGGCGGACGTCGTGGACGTGGTCGAGGACGAACTCGAGGTCGGGCTGCTCGAACAGGCCGCCAACGCCAGGGCACAGGCCGGAAGGAGCAACAGGCTCATCGACCGCTTTCGGAAGGCTGTGGGCATGCTGCAGCTTACGGCGGCAGCCACGTCGAAATGGGGGTTCTGCAAGGAGCGTTGTGCGGCCGGAGGGCGACGATGCCCGAATTCAGACGTGCGCGGGAGCCGTCCCGATCACCGAGGCGCGCTCCATGGAGCGGCGCTGGGGCCAGTAGTCGCTCGAGGCGTAGTGCTGCACGGCGCGGTTGTCCCAGAACGCCACCGCATCCTTGGTCCAGGTGAACCGACACTGGTGCTCGGGGGCATCGGCCTGACGGCACAGACGATCGAGCAGCGCCAGGCTGGACGCACGGTCCAGTCCCTCAATGTGGCTCACGAAGGGCCGATTGACGTACAGGTGCAGTCTGCCCGGTGGCGGGGTGACTGCACACCACCGGGTGGCGCACAGGCGGATACTGCTCCTGCGCCTTCTTGCGCTCGTCGGCTGACATGGAATGCCCGAACGTCTGGGTGAAGTCGTGCACCGCTTGGAGCCCGTCGATCTCGTCCTTCGTCGCCTGGTCCAGTCCGTCGTAGGCGGCGTACATGTCGGAGAAGAGCGTGTCGCCGCCGGCGTCCGGCACGGCGACGGCATGCAGGATGGCGCCCATGGACGGGCAGGCGCGCCAGGTCACGTCGTGGTGCCACGAGTTCTCGTAGCCGCTCACCTCGGCCGTCTTCTCGAAGCGCACGAGCTCGGGCTCACCCGTGTTGGACGGGAGGAACGGGTGGACCTCCAGGTCGCCGAAGCGGCGGGCGAAGGCCACGTGCTGATGGGGGTCCATCGGCTGGTCCCGGAAGAAGATGACCTTGTAGTCGTAGAGCGCCTGGCGCAGTTCCTCCACGACCTCGTCGGGCAGGGGAGCGGTGAGATCGACTCCCGAGATCTCCGCCCCGACAGTCGAGCCCAGCCGCGCGCGTCGAAGTGGCGCCAGCGCAATGCCGCCAGGCGGTCCCGCTCGGCGGCAACGTGGGTGAACGGTCCCACCGCAATGGTGTACCCCGGAAGCCGGAACGCTCCCGGCTGCTCGGAGGTCGCGGCGCTCGTCATGCCCGCACTGTACCGAACCGGCGTTGCGCGCCTCCGGCCCGACCCAACGAGGCGCCTTCTTATACTGACGCCGTGACCCCTCGCTCGGCCCTCGTGATCACCCGGGTCGCGCGGCATGAGAGCGGACAGTGCGACACAGAGCGCCGTACGGCAAGCCGTCCTGGAGACGACCAAACCCGACGGGCGGTTGCGCGTGACACACACCGTCGCCACACACGGCTGGGGTGACGTCCTCTACGTCGACGTCTACGCGCACTCCAGGGACATCACTCTCGGCGACCTCAACCCCGAGCTGCGCCACGCGGTCGCCGAGGTGGCCGACCAGCCGTACGAGCGTGTGACGATCAAATGGCGCCTCAGTAGCTGAGCCGGCGTCAGTCGGCCGCAATCGCGGCCAGGACGTCGAGCTTGGCGGCACGTCGCGCCGGCCAGCTGGCCGCAACAGGCCGAGCAGCGCGGCGAGGACCAAGAAGATGATGAGGCTCGGGATCGGCACCACAATGTCGGTGATGCCCTGCGTCTTGAGCGACCAGGCCAACGCGATCCCCAGCCCCGTCCCGACGATGATGCCGATGATGGCACCGAAGACGGACAGGATGACCGACTCGGTGCGGATCATCCCCCGGATCTGGCGGCGCTTCATGCCCACGGCGCGCAGCAGCCCAATTTCGTGCGTGCGTTCGAACACCGAGAGCAGGAGGGTGTTGACGATCCCGATCAGGGCGATGATGACGGCGAGGAGGAGCAACACGTAGACCAGTGCCAGCAACTGGTTCACCTGGGCTTCCTGGGACTTCTCGAACTGAGCCTTGGTCTGGATCTTCAGGTTCGGGTAGGCGGTCAGCGCGTGCGAGACGCTCTGCTCCACACCGGGACTGCCGTCGGTCTTGAGAAGGACCGCGATCGGCAACTCGTTCTGGAAGTGGGAGAGGAAGAAGCCGTCCCCGACGAGGTAGCTGCCGATCAGCTGGTTGGCCTTGAAGACGCCGCCGATCCGCATGGTCGAATTCCCCGTCTTGGCGAACTTCACGCGGACGACGTCGCCGACCGCCAGGTGCTTCGAGGTCGCCGTGGTGCTGTCGATCAGCAGTTGGCCGTCGGTCAGCGTCGACGACGAGCCCGAAGTCATGTTGAGGATCACCGTGTCGGTCAGGTCACGCGTCGAGACGGCGGTCAGGTTCTGCAGCGACCCGTTGACCTCGAACTGGTCCTGGTAGACGGTCGACGAGGCCGTGACTCCGTCGACCGCGGCCGCGGTCGGCCCCACCGTGTTGCTGAAGCCACCTTGTGCGTTGTTCGGCACGGTGATGATCAGATCGGCGTTGATGGCGTTGTCCACGCTGCTCGTGGCGGAACGCGAGAGTGAAGCACCGAACACGGCGATGGCCGACACGAGGGCCAGGCCGACCATGAGGGCCGATGCCGTCTGCGCCGTGCGCCGCGGATTGCGCATGGAGTTCTCGCGCCCCAGCCGGCCCGACATGCCGAACAGGCGGGCCAGCGGTCGGCCGATCACGCTCGCCATCGGCCGGGCCACTGCCGGTGCGAGCCGGGCCACCCCGATGAAGATCAGGACGGCCCCGAGGCCGACCAGGGCGATGGCCGGCGCGGTGAGCCCGACGGCCAGGGCGGTCACTCCGGCCACGCGTGATGCCGATGCCCCAGGTGAAGCGCCTGCGCAGCGAAATCTCGACCTCGCTCTGCTGGTCGGAGACGGCGGCCACGGGTGGGATGCGCACGGCGCGGCGGGCCGGGCTGATGGCCGACACGACGGTGACGCCCACCCCCACCACGAGACAGACGATGACCGTCCGGGCCTCGAAGACCAGCGGACCGGAAGGCAGCGTGAGGCCGAACCCGCTCAGCAACGCTTCGAGACCGACCGCGGCCAAGACCCCCAAGCCGAGACCGATGAGAGACGACACCAGTCCGACGATCGACGCCTCGAGGAGCACCGAGCGGAACACCTGGCGGCGGCTGGCGCCCACAATGCGCAGCAAGCGCCAGCTCGCGCGTGCGCTGCCCCACAATGATGGAGAACGTGTTGACGATGGTGAACGAGCCCACGAAGAGTGCAATGAATGCGAACACGAGCAACGCCGTGTTGAGGAAGCCGAGCGCCTGGCTGACGTCGCTCGTCGCCTCGTTGATGACGGTCTGACCGGTCACCACCTCCTCGCCACGGGGCAGCGCGCGCGGCAATGGCGCGTTGCACCGTCGCGCTGTCGGTGCCCGGCTTCGTCACGACGTTGACGGTGTCGAACTTCCCCACTTCGCCCAGCAGCCGCTGGGCCGTCGGCGTATCGAAGGCGGCGAGCGTTGCTCCGGCCAGGTTGTTGGCGGTCCCGAAGCGCGCCAGTCCGGTAATGGTGAACGTCTTTGTCGGGCCCTCGAGGAGGATCCGCACATGTTCACCCACCGTGAAGTGGTACTTCTCCGCCGTCCCGAGGTCCATGACCACGTCGTTCGACGACGTCGGGGCGGTCCCCTGGGAGAGCCGCAGCTGCGAAAGCTGCGGGTTGGGGTCAAAGGAGATCCCCAAGGTCGGGGCCCCGCCCGTCGTGATCGCCTTGCCGTCGGGTGCCACGTACTGCGCGTAGCCCGCGACCGAGCCGTCAGCCGCTTCGACGCCGGGCACACCCCGAACGGTCGACAGGACGGACTCGGGGACGGGATTCCGGGTGGCCGTCCCACCACTGCCGAACTGCGCCACGCCGCGTACCTGGAAGTCGATGTTCTGGTAGATGTTGCTGAACAGCGTGTTGAACGTACTGTGCAGCGTGTCGGTGAGGACGAGCGTTCCGGCAATGAACGTCACGCCGATCACGATGGCCAGCGCGGTGAGGGCCAGACGCAGCTTGTCCGCGAGCAGGCCCTTGATGGTCACACGCCACATGTCAGGTCCCCAGGGCGCGGATGCGCTCCAACACCGAGTCGGCGGTCGGCTGGGTCAGGTCATCGACGATGTTGCCCGTCGGCCAGGAAGACGACACGATCGGCATAGGCCGCCCCGTGCGGGTCGTGCGTGACCATGACGATGGACTGCCCGAATTCGGTGACGGATCGGCGCATGAAGGACAGCATCTCCCCCGTGGAGTTGGAGTCGAGGTTCCCGGTGGGCTCGTCGGCGAACACCAGGTCGGGCCGGTTGATCAGGGCCCGGGCGCAGGCACAACGCTGCTGTTGGCCACCCGACATCTCGCTGGGCCGATGTTTCAGGCGGTCGGCGATGCCGAGCTGGTCGACGAGATAGTCGAACCACTCCTTGTCGACCTTCCGGCCGGCCAGATCGGCCGGCAGCGTGATGTTCTCCCCGGCAGTGAGGGTGGGCACGAGATTGAAGGACTGGAACACGAAGCCGATGTGATCTCGCCGCATCTGCGTGAGCCCGGCGTCGTCGAGGCGTCCGATGTCGAGATCCCCGACGAAGGACTGCCCTGATGTCGGGCGGTCGAGACCCGCCATGCAGTGCATGAGGGTCGACTTGCCTGAACCGGAAGGACCCATGACCGCGGTGAAACGACCGCGTTCGAAGGTCACGTCCACGCCGGCCAGAGCCTGGACGGTCGCTTCGCCCGTCCCGTAGGTCTTGCGGAGGTCCACCGCGTATGCCGCCGGCGACGCCGGACGTTGTGCCGGCGGAGCTGGTGTCGGTGAGCGTCACTATGCCTCGTTTCGTCAGTCGTGTTGATGTGTGGGACGTGAACGATGCGTTGGGACGTGGAGGAGGAACGGTCCCGCCTCCGCGATCTCGTCGATGATCGCGCCGAACCCAGCTATCGGGCTATCGGGGATGTCCCTGAGTGTTCCCGGTCCCACTCAGGGTGTGACTCCAGGCCGCTCCTTGCCAAGGGTACCGCTGCCTCGTGACGACACCGCGCAACGGCAGCGAAGAACAGAGACGCGGACAACACCGGACCGCTTTCACCACTGCGGCGTGACGCAATGAGAACCGCCTGAGTCGCTGCGATCCCCCCGCCGGTTGCCGGGACAGAGCTCGACCGCGATGGCGGCCACCGGCTGACCCTTCTGCCCGGCACTGGTGCTACCCCCAGTCCCGGACGCCCGGTAGGGCCATTCTCAACGACACGGCAGGGCCTCATGCTGGTGGCGGCGGTGCGGAATGTCCGGCCCCCGGCAGCGAAAGGAGACCCATGATCGTCACGCAAGGGCTGACGAAGCGCTACGGGAACACGGTGGCGGTGGATGACCTGAGCTTCAGCGTCACACCAGGCGTCGTCACGGGTTTCCTCGGTCCCAACGGGTCCGGCAAATCCACGACGATGCGCATGATCCTCGGGCTCGACCTGCCCGACGGTGGGACCGCGTACGTCAACGGCTCGGCCTATGCCGACTTGTCGTGGCCCCTGCGCGAGGTGGGCGCCCTCCTCGACGCCAAGGCATTCCACCCCGGCCGCACGGCCCGCAACCACTTGCGCTGGCTGGCCCAGACCAACGACATCTCCCTGGCGCGGGTCGACGCCATGCTCGACCTCGTCGGGCTCACCGCGGTGGCCGACAAGCGGGCCGGCAAGTTCTCGCTCGGCATGGGCCAGCGCCTGGGCATCGCCAGCGCGCTCATCGGGGACCCCGGCGTGCTGCTCTTCGACGAGCCGGTGAACGGCCTCGACCCCGAAGGCATCCGCTGGGTCCGCCACCTCCTGCGGGACCTGGCGGCCGAAGGCCGGACGGTGCTGGTGTCCAGCCACCTGATCAACGAGATGGCCCTGACGGCTGAGCGCCTCGTGGTCATCGGGCGCGGCACGCTGATCGCCGAGACGAGCGTGGACGATTTCGTGGCACGCCACCAGAGCGAGGCGGTTCGCATCGTGACTCCCACTCCGCAGCGCTTCGTCGCCGCGCTCTCGCGGGCGGGTGCCCGGCCCGCCGTCGACGCGGACGGCGCCATTGTCGCCTCGGGCCTCTCGTCCGCCGACATCGGCGAGCTGGCGGCCGACCAGGAGCTCACCGTGCACGAGCTCACGCCGCTGCGCGCCTCGCTCGAGGACGTCTTCATGGAGCTCACAAGCGCATCGGTCGAATACCGCGCCCACACCAACGAACCGCTGGCCGCCGGCACCCTGCCGGCCCGCTGAAAGGACCGCAATGACCACCATCCCTGTTACCGCACCACGCCGCGTCGCCGGCGGCGCCACGCCCGGACCATGGCGTGCCGGGCTGAACCAGAGCATGCGCGCAGAGTGGACCAAGCTGGTCTCGCTGCGCTCGACCCGATGGACCCTGCTCGTCACCGCCGTCGGGACGTTGTTCGTGACCTGGCTGGCGACCCGGAGCGTGACCCATCACTCCGCCCAGTGGTACCGGGGTTTCGACCCGACCAATCAATCCTTGGCCGGCCTCGCCCTCGGGTCACTCGCCTTCGGCGTGCTCGGTGTTCTGGTCATCACCGGCGAGTACGGCTCGGGGACGATCCGTTCCTCCTTGGGCGCCATGCCGCGCCGCGGCGTGCTGCTGACCGCCAAGATCGCCATCGTCGGCCTGACCACGTTGGTCGTCGGCGAAGCGCTGAGCTTCCTGTCGTTCTTCGAGGGTCAGGCGATCCTTTCTGGTGGGGCGGCGCCGACGGCGACGCTGGGCCAGCCAGGCGTCCTGCGGGCCGTCGCCCTCTCAGGGGCCTTCCTGGCCCTCTTCGCGCTGCTCGGGCTGGGGGTGGGCACGGTGATCAGGCACACGGCCGGCGCCATCGCCGTCTTCGCCGGGATCACGCTCCTGGTGCCGGTCCTGCTCCACTCCCTCTCCGAAAGCATCACCCGTTTGGCCCCTGAGCTGATCTTCGCCAACTCGGTGGCGGCCGTCGTGCCGCAGGGTGACGCCGTCTCGGTCACACTGGGAGTCGTGCTGATGGTCACCTATTGCACCGCTGTGCTGGCATTGGGCGCCGTCCTGTTGCAGCGGCGGGATGCATGACACCCGACCAGGTGGCGCCCGAACAGACCGACGACAGCAGCGTCCGGGTGCGCATCCGCGGACGTGAGTTGTCACTTGCCATGACCGAGGAGCAGGTCATCCGGTTCAAGGCGGTCGCGCAGCACACGCTGCGCGAGCCGTTCACCAAGCGGGTGTGGAGCGAGCTCGCCTTCTTCTTGCTGGGCTCGGCCCTGGCCGGGGTGGGCCTGGCTTTCGTGGCAATCACCATGTTCGCCGGCGTCGTCCTCGCCATCACGTTCTTCGGCCTCGCCCTGCTGGCGTTCTCGCTGCGCATCGGGCGGGGCATCGGCGGATTCGAGCGGAACCTGGCCCGCAACATGTTGGGTGAGGTCGTGGAGGATCCCCAGCCGTTCACCAACAGGCCGGGGTTCCTGGGCTGGCTCCAGTCCTGCCTGCGCGACCGCGTGGCATGGCGCGCCGTTGGCTACCTGGCTCTCAAGGTGCCGTGGTCCATACTCGGTGTCCTCGTCGCCTTCAGCGTGTGGTGGGACGCCTTCGCCTGCCTGGTCCACCCGCTCTTCGGCGCCAACGGGGGCGGGCCCGGAGTCTGGGGCCCGGTAGAGAAGTTCTTCCCTGGTGGAGACCTCCACGGGTTCAACTCGACCAGCTTCATCCACGAGGTCGCCATCTTCATCTTCGGCGGCCTCCTGTTCTTCGCCGCGCCGTGGGTCATGCGCGGCTTCGTCAACGTCGATCGCCTCTTGATCCGCAGCCTGCTCGGACCCGACCCCATGGCAACGCGGGTGCGCTCGCTGGAACAGGCCAGGACGCACACCGTCGACGCCTCGGCGGCCACACTGCGGCGCATTGAGCGCGACCTGCACGATGGCACCCAGGCCCAACTGGTCGCGCTGGCCATGCGGCTGGGCATGGCCAAGGAGAAACTCGAAGACGACGCAGAGCATGTCGACCTCGACCGGGTGCGCGAGCTGGTCGATGCCGCGCACCGTGGTGCCAAGGAGGCCATCGCCGAGCTGCGGGACATCGCCCGCGGCATCCATCCGCCGGCCCTCGACATCGGCTTGGAGGGTGCGCTGGCCACACTGGCGGCGCGCAGCGCCCTGCCCACCGAGCTCTCCGTTGACATCTCGACCCGGCCGACCCCGGCCATTGAGGCCATCGCCTACTTCTGCGTTGCGGAGCTCCTGGCCAATGTGGCGCAGCACTCGCACGCCTCACGGGCCTCGGTCTCCTGCGCGCAACACGGGACCTGGCTTCGCCTCGTCGTCCGCGACGACGGCATCGGTGGGGCACAACTGAGCTCCGTCGGCTCCTCATCGAGCGGACTGGCGGGCCTGGTCGACCGCGTGCACGCCGTCGACGGGCATCTGTATCTGGTCAGCCCGCCGGCGGCCCCACCGTCGTGACCGTCGACCTGCCCCTCGCCTCGTGACCGACTGCTCGCTTCGCATCGCCATCGCGGAGGATTCCGCCATCCTGCGCGACGGCCTCGTCCAGCTGCTGGTCGACCGTGGCTTCACGGTGACCGGCGCGGTCGGGGACCCGGCCGCGCTGCGCAGCTCGGTCGCCCAGAATCCGCCCGACGTCTGCGTCATCGACATCCGCATGCCGCCGACCTTCACCGACGAGGGCCTGCGCCTCGCCCTCGAACTCCGCGAGCGCCACGAGGGGCTGGGCATCCTGCTCTTCTCCCAGTACATCGAGACCCGTTACGCCGCAGACCTGCTGGCCGACGACGCCGCCGGGATCGGCTACCTCCTGAAGGACCGGGTGGCCGATGTCAGCGACTTCGTCGAGGCATTGGAACGGGTGGCCGTAGGAGGTACCGCCTTGGACCCCGAAGTCGTCACACAACTCCTGGGGGCGACCCGGCGCACCGACTCGCTCTCCGTCCTCACGACACGGGAACGGGAGGTGCTCTCCCTCATGGCGGAGGGTCGGTCCAACGCCGCCATCGCCAACGCACTCGTCGTCAGCGAGGGCGCCGTCGAGAAGCACGTCGCCAACATCTTCGCCAAGCTCGATCTCCCGGTGTCCGAGAAGGACCATCGCCGCGTGCTCGCCGTCCTCCGGTTCCTGGAGTCCTGACCACCGGTCCGGCCGGACTGTTGCAACGGGGAATGCTACCCAGGGCCGGCGTCGGCTCGGGCCGGCAACGCCCAGGTCAGGTCCGCGCAAACCATTGCAGCGCCGGGTAGACCAGACTCCCACCGGGTAAAAAGGGGGCTGATGAAGGTGATCCGTGGGGGATTCGGGAGCCGGAAGACTCCTTCGATCGGCCTGGTGCTGGGCGCCGGGCGGTGTCGTCGGGCAGGCCTACCAGGCCGGGGTCCTCTCCGCCCTCGAACGCGAGGTCGGTTGGGACCCGCGTGAGGCGACCATGGTCGTCGGCACCTCCGCCGGCTCGGTCACGGCCGCGGCATTGCGGGTCGGGGTACGCGCCACCGACCTGGCGGCGTCGCTGTACGGGGTGCCGCCGTCACGGCGGGGCGGGGCCATTCTGCGTCGCATCCTCCCCGCCGACGTGGAGCCACTCCCGACGCCTTCGGTCGGATCGTTGTTGCGCCCCTGGAATCTTCCGTCCACCGCGCTCATCACCCGCACCATCCGCCGGCCCTTGGCCTTCCGGCCCGACGTGGCGGCCATGACGTTGCTCCCCCGGGGCCGGATCGACATCTCGGAGCGGGCCCGGGGTCTCGACGAGCACATGGGGAGTCGTTGGCCGAGGGGGCTGCGCATCTGCACGGTCCGGCGATCGGACGGGGCGCGGGTCGTCTTCGGCCGCGACGGCGCCCCGCCGGCACGGCTGGCCGCAGCCGTGCTGGCGTCGTGTGCCATCCCGGGCTACTTCCAGCCCGTGGACATCGGTGGCACCGAGTACGTCGACGGCGGCGTGCACTCGGCCACGAACGCCGACGTCCTGCGGTCCGAGGGGCTCGACGTGGTGGTCATCATCTCCTCCATGTCCGCCGCCCACGGCAGCGCCAACGGGGCCGACGGGTGGATCCGCCGGACGGTGCATCGCCGCATGGAACGCGAGATCACGCGGCTGGAGCAAGCGGGCGTTGCGGTGATCAGCCTCGAGCCCGGCGCCGAGTCGCGCCGTGCCATGGGGCTTCGCGCCATGGCCGAAGACCGCGGTCCGCGGGTGATTGAGGCCGCCTACGAAGAGACCCGCGAGCACATCCTGTGCACGCCGGAGCTCGCCTCCCTCGGCCGCCCGCTCGCCGCCGCCTCCGCCGGCTGACCCCCGGGAAAACGGGGCCGCCCGGGGGTACGCTGCGGGCCGGGGAAGCCCGAAGGGAGGCTCTATGAGTCCTGATCGCCTGAGTCCGCTGGACGCATCGTTCCTCCACATTGAGGACCACGTCTCCCACATGCACATTGCGTCGGTCGCCATCTTCGAGGGCCCGCCGCCGCCCTTCGGCGACATCGTCGCCATGGTGGACGCCAAGCTCGACCTGGTCCCGCGCTACCGCCAGAAGGTCCGCTTCGTACCCTTCGAGCTGGGACGACCGGTCTGGGTCGACGACCCGTACTTCAACATTGAGTACCACCTGCGCCACACGGCGCTCCCCTCCCCGGGTGGCGAGAGCGAGCTTCGCAAGCTCGTCGGACGCGTCATGGCCCAGCAGCTCGACCGCTCCAAGCCTCTCTGGGAGATCTGGGTGGTCGAGGGCCTCGAGGACGGCCGCTGGGCCATGCTGGCCAAGACCCACCACGCGCTGGTCGACGGGATCTCGGGCACCGACCTGCTGGCGGTCATCATGGACCTCACGGCGGATGCGGTGCGCCCGGAACCGTCGGAATGGAGACCGCAGCCCGAACCGACCGGGCTGCAGCTCGCGCTCGAGGCGTTGGAGAACGTCGTGCTGTCCCCCTATGAGCAGGTCCGGGCGGCGCGTGCGCAGACGCGGGCCGTGCGCCGGATGGTGGGCTACGCCCTCGAGGTGGCCGGAGGGCTCTTCTCCCTCGGCGGACTGGTCCGCCCCACGCCGCTCTCCAGCCTCAACGGGCCGATCGGCCCTCACCGGCGCTACGCCTGGGCCACCACATCGGTGAGCGACATCAAGCGGGTCCGCCAGGCGCTCGGGGGAACCTTCAACGATGTGGTGCTGGCCAGCATCACCAACGGCTTCCGCGAGCTCCTGCTCGCCCGCGACGAGGACGTGGAGCGCGTGGTGCGCACGCTCGTGCCTGTGTCAGTGCGGCCGCGTGACGCGTCCGGCAAGGCGGTCGGCGACGGCACCTACGAGAACAAGGTCTCCGCCATGTTCGCCGAGCTTCCCGTCGACATCGACGATCCCGCGCTGCGGCTGCATGTGATCACCGAGCAGATGAAGGACCTCAAGGACTCGAGTCAAGCCCTGGCGGGAGAGGCGCTCACCTCCATGTCGGGCTTCGCGCCGCCGATGCTCCTGGCGCTCGGGATGCGCCTTGCCACCAGAGCGGCGCAACGCAACGTGAACACGGTCACCACGAATGTGCCGGGCCCGCAGTTCCCGCTCTATGCGGCGGGACGCCGGATGATCCGGGCCTTCCCGTACGTCCCGCTCGGGGGCCAGATACGGCTCGGCATCGCCATCTTCTCCTACGACGGCGAGGTCAACTTCGGGATCACCGGTGACTACGACTCGACACCGGACATCGACGTCCTGGCCGGCGGCATTGAGGACGGCATGACGCAGATGCTGAAGGTGTGCGACCAGCCGGCTCGCTGACGGTCAGCCCTGCCAGTCGGCGATGCCCGCGACCTCGTCGGCGATGTAGGCACGGAGGTCGCCGACGATGACCTTCTCGACGGAACGCCCCACTATGGGCACGCGCACCCTCAGATCACCCTCGACCTCCACGTCGCATGCCCCGGGCCCGGCTCTCCTCGAACCGGTAGGTCCCGCTGGCACTCAGGCGATCCGGATAGTGGTCCGGCAGGACGGTCCAACTGGAACGGCCCTCGGCGAGGCAGGAGCTCGGTGCGGGTGATCCACGACATCTTCTGGGGATCAATCACGGCCCGCACAGCGGGCGAGACCGAGCCGGTGAACGCGAACCGCACCTCGAGCAGGACGCGTCCCGGGGTCTCCTCGTGGCGGACCACTTCACGAACCTCGATGTCGTCGCGCGCCGGACGCCCCTCATAGAACGTCGGGGAGCCGTACGCCGCCATGGCCCGGGCCGGCGAGACCGCCACCGGCTGCCGGATGCTGAATTTCACGTCGTCGGACGCGTCGACGGCAATCCCAACTTGCGGTGGTCCCAACTGACGGTGCGCTCGACGTTGAGCTTCACCGCCACCCGCTTGTGCAGCATGATTTCGAGGATGGGCTTGAGGTCGTCGGTGTAGGGCCCGTTGTAGCGCTCGTAGACGCTGATGACCGAGCTGCCACAACCTGTCGGGGTCGTCCACGATCTCGGCCTGGCCGACGAGCTCCACGCCCCGGAGCTCCTCGTAGTAGTCACCGTCCTCGAACAGCACGGTCAGGTGCGGGTTGCGGCGCAGGTTCTGGACCTTCTGGGACTTGGCCTTCGTCTCCACGGTGACGCAGCCCTCCAGGAATCCGTACCACATGGCCACTGCGTGAATGGACCCGTCGGGGGACAGGGAGCACATCGTCATGTTGCGCCTCTCGGCGAGGAACGCATCCACCTCGGCGGGCGTCATCTGTATGGCCTTGCGCTGGTTCACGCCGTGGCCCATGGCCTCGGTCATTCGGTACCTCCCACTCGTGTGACAGGGAGCGTAATCCTCTGAGCAGGGCCGGAACCGTGAAGAGTTCATCTTCAGCACACTTGTTGGTTGCAACGGTTTCACGGCACGTTCACCTCGGCTTCGTAGCGTGTGGGCCGATGGCGACCGTGGATCGAATCATGGATCACACACGCCGGGAGGATCGTTCCACTCCCGGTGCAGGGCGTCATCGCGGCCAGGAAGCCCTGGCCGAGGTCATCGTGATCCGACCGGTGCGCTCACACCGCAGCGGGCTTCTCGGGTCATTGGTCACCATGGCGCGGGTATTCGCCTCCCCGCGTGCCCAGGCGACGCCGGTGCGAACCACCCCCCGTCCACCGTCGTCGCCTGCCCTTCTCCCGTTCAGGCCGCCCCGGGTCCCCCACGACGCTGCCTGAGGTCTGAACACAGCGTGGCAATCGCAAATGCACCGGCCGTGAGCGGCCGGCCCCCTCCGCCGGGCCCGGCCCGGGACAACCGGCCGTTGGTCCTGGTGGTCGACGACGAGGAGTCCTATCGCCAGGCTCTGGCCTCGGGATTGACCCGCGAAGGCTTCGCCGTGGAGTCGGCCGGCGACGGCCATGAAGCTCTCCGCCTCTTTCATCGCGTGCACCCGGACCTCGTTCTGCTCGACGTCATGCTCCCCGACCAGTCCGGGATCGAGATCTGCCAGCAGATGCGGAGTCTCAAGCCGGTCCCGATCATCATGGTGACCGCACGCGACTCCGAGGTCGACATTGTGCTCGGCCTCGAGTTGGGCGCGAGCGACTACGTCGCCAAGCCGTTCCGTCTGCGCGAGCTGGTCGCCCGCATGCGGGCCGTGCTGCGGCGGGGCGTCGCCGTCGCCGAGCACCACGAGGAGGTACTCGCCGTGGGTCCCGTGCGACTCGACGCCGGCCGCCGCGAGGTCACCGTGGACGAGGTCCCGGTCGAGCTGTCCCGCAAGGAGTTCGACCTCCTGGCCCTCCTGATGTCGCACAGCGGGCAGGTCGTGACCCGCGACTGGTGCATCGACCGACTCTGGTGGGACCAGGAGCTGACCGACACCCGCACCCTCGACACCCATATAAAGCGCCTGCGCCGCAAGGTGGAGCCGGACCCGGCGAACCCCCGCCATCTGGTCACGGTCCGGGGTGTCGGCTTCCGCTTCGAGGGGTAGCCGGGCACGACTGGGCGCATTCGCCCTACATTGAGCAAATGCAAAAAGGCGACGTCGTTCCCGACTTCACACTCCCCGACCAGACGGGGGCACCGCGCAAGCTCAGCGACCTCCTGGCCAACGGGCCCGTCGTGCTGTTCTTCTACCCGGCCGCCATGACCTACGGCTGCACCAAGGAGAGCTGCCACTTCCGCGACCTGGCGGGCGAATTCGCGGCCGTCGGGGCGCAGCCCGTCGGCATCAGCGCCGACACCGTGGAGAAGCAGGAGCAGTTCGACAAGAAGGAGTCGCTCGGCTTCCCGCTCCTGTCGGACCCCGACCGTGAGGTGGCTGCTCAATTCGGCGTCAAGCGCAGCGTCAGCTTCCTGAAGGTCAAGCGTTCCACGTTCGTCATCGACACCGACCGCACGATCCTGGAGGTGCTCCACAGCGAGATCTCCATGGCCTCCCACGCCGACAAGGCGCTGGCCCTGCTCAAGGCGCGCCGCGCTGCCTGAGCGCACCGTCGTCATCACCGGAGCCGCCTCGGGCATCGGGGCCGCAACCGCCGCCCGCCTGCGCGCCGGAGGGTGGCGCGTCGTGGGTATCGACAAGGACGAGACGGACATTGTGTCCGACCTCTCGACGCCCGACGGGCGCCGGGACGCCGTGGCCCGGGCAACCGAACTGAGCGGCGGCGTCCTGGACGGCATCGTCACCTGCGCCGGGTTGGCGGCATTGCCGGGGCGGGCCGGCTCACTCCTGGCCGCAGTGAACTACTTCGGCACGGTGGACCTGCTCGAGGGTCTGCGCCCGCACCTCCGCTCCGGTGGCGCCGCGGTGGCCATCAGCTCGAACTCGACCACGGTGCAACCCGCCATCCCCGCCGACCTCGTCGAGGCCTGCCTCCGACACGACGAGGCGCTGAGTGCGGAGATCGCCGATGCCCGGGGCCCCCTGGCGACCTATCCCGCGGCGAAGCTCGCCGTGGCCTACTGGGTGCGCCGCAACGCCACGGGGCCGGAATGGGCCGGTTCGGGCATCCGTCTCAATGCCATCGCTCCCGGCATGATCGACACGCCGATGGTGGCCGGCATGCGGGCGGACCCCAAGGCCGGTCCCATGCTCGACATGTTGCCCATCCCCCTCGGGCGCCCGGGCCGGGCCGAGGAGATCGCCGCCGTGGTCGACCTGCTCCTTGGTCCCGACGGCACCTTCTTCTGCGGGTCGGTCGTCTTCTGCGACGGTGGCAGCGACGCGCTCCTGCGGACGAAGGACTGGCCCGCCGCCTGGGACATCTCCATCCCCGAGCTCGGCCAACAACTCTCCTGATCACGTCGCGCCCTCGGCCGGCCCCGACCGTAGGCTGACCGCCATGCCGGGTCGGATCCTGGTGGACACCACCCCGCTGCGGGAAAGCCGAGACTTCCGGCTCCTCTTCACCGGTCAGCTCATTTCCGTCATCGGGACCCAGCTGACCGTCGTCGCCATTCCGTTCCAGGTGTACTCCATGACGCACTCCACGCTGCAGGTGGGGGCGATCAGCCTGGCCCAGCTCTTCCCCTTCCTCGCCGGTGCCCTCTCGGCCGGACCCATCGGCGACTCGGTCGACAAGCGCCGGATCATGGTGTGGACATCGGTGGCTCTCATGCTGACCAGCGGCGCCATGGCTGTGAACGCCGCCGTGTCCCACCCGTCGCTGCTGGTGCTCTACGTCGTCAGCGCGCTGGCGGCCGGCCTCTTCGGCTTCTCGAGCACCGCCCGCTCGGCGGCCGTGCCCGGCATGGTGGAGCGCCGCCACCTGGCCGCGGCCGCCGCCTTGACGCAGATCGTCTTCCAGGTCGGCGTCATCGTCGGGCCCGCGCTCTCCGGGCTTCTGCTCGGCATCGGGCTCCCTCTCGTCTTCGGGCTCGATGCGGCCTCGTTCGTGGTGGCCGCCGTCACCTCGGCCATGCTGCGCCCGATCCCACCGGCCCACGATGCCGGCGGTCTCTCCCCCTGGCAGTCGACCAAGGAGGGCCTGCGCTACCTGCGCTCCCGCCAAGCCCTCCAGGGCGTCTACCTCATCGACATCAACGCCATGGTCTTCGGCATGCCCCGCGCCCTCTTCCCCGCCATGGCCGGCGCCGTGTTCGGGGGCGGGACCATCACCCTCGGCTTCCTCTACGCCGCGCCGGGCGTCGGCGCGCTCATCGGCGCCGTCACGACCGGATGGGTGGCCAATCTCCGGCGTCAGGGCTGGGCGGTGATCGTCGCCGTCTCGTGTCTGGGGTGCGGCCATTGCGCTCTTCGGGTTCACCGACACGCTCTGGGTCGCGCTCGTCCTCCTGGCTGTGGCGGGGTGGGCCGATGTCATTTCCGCCGTCCTGCGCAACACCATTCTGCAAAGCACCATCCCCGAGCGGTTCCGCAGCCGCATGTCCTCCATTCAGATGGCCGTCGTGCAGGGTGGCCCGCGCCTCGGCGACATGGAGTCGGGTGCCGTCGCCACGCTGACGAGCATTGAGTTCTCCGTCGTCTCGGGCGGGCTCGCCTGCATCGTCGGCGCCGCCGTCATCGGCGCGCTGCTGCCCGTCTTCCGTCGCCACGTCGCCGGTCAGATCGACGACGTGCCCGTATGATCCGGCCATGAGCACCGCGTTCGCAGAGCCGACCTGGGGTGAGATCGACCCCGCCGCCTTCAGCCGCATCGTCGTCGTCTCGCCGCACTTCGACGACGCCGCCATGGGAGCGGGCCATCTCATCGCCAGCTATGACGACACGACGGTCGTCACCGTGCTGGCCGGCCGCCCGCCCGCCTACCCCGAGGTGCCATCGGAGTGGGATGCGCTGGGGGGCTTCGTCGCCGGTGACGACGTGGTGGCCGTGCGGCGTGAGGAGGACGCGGCAGCCATGGCGGTTCTCGACTCGGCCTATACATGGCTCGAGTTCTCCGACCACCAGTACCTGGCGCCGCCTGACCGGCCGACGCCGCAGCAGGTCGCACCCGTCCTCGGAGCCGCCATCGCCGAGGTGGATCCGACCTCCGTGTTCTTTCCCATGGGCCTGGCCAACCCCGACCACGTGATGGTGCACGACGCCTGCCTCCTGGTACGGGAGGACCAGCCCGACCGGGAGTGGTTCTGCTACGAGGACCACGGCTACAAGCACCTCCCCGGCATGCTCGCCTGGCGGGTGGCGAAGCTCCTGCGTGCCCAACCCTGGCCGACGCCCGCCATCGTCCCGCACACGCCCGACGAGGAGCGCAAGCGGCGCGCCATCTGGTGCTACACGTCGCAGATCGCCCCGCTCGAGCAGGACCACGCGCTGACCGCCCGCATGGAGGGCCAGCGTCCCCGAGCAGTTCTGGCACCTGGCTCCGCCACCGGCAGGGTGGGAGGGACTCTCCGACTTCATCTGACCCCGGACACGCAACGACCCGCCCGGGGGGGGAGTCGGGCGGGTCGTCGACGGAACATGGGTCCCGCTGCAGGCGCTGTTCCGCGTCGTCAGGTCGCCGCCGCTGGAGGGGCCGACGGACCTGATATCCGATCGGCGCCCCGGCGCCCCGAGAACAAGAGCATCGGACCGAGTTCATACGGCGGAAACCTCTGGTGGCCGGATCCCGGCCGGCGAACGTCTTCAGGCCATCGCCGGCTGCGGCGCCACCTCGCCGATTTCCACGCTCTCCTCGACCATGAGCTCCGGTGCCCGATCGAGGTCGAGCTCAATGTCGGCCAGAATGCCGGGTCGGCGACGATTGACGATGAACAGCCAGGTGGCGCCGACCACCATCCAGCCCAAGAAGATGTAGGGGAACAGGTTCACCGGGTACGGGGGCCGCGGGTAGAAGCTGCCGATGGTCGGCACCAAGAGGCAGAGCACGGCGACGACCACCATCACCACATGGTGTCGGCGGAGCTCGCCGATCTTCTTGAGGTACATCGGCGCAGCCAGGGTGATGAGGTAGTAGGCGAGCAGGAACCCGAAGGCGGCCAGCGTTCCGGCGTCGCCGAAGGCCGTAAGGGGATTGGTCCAGATCATGAGCACCGAGGGGAAGACGAAGATCATGGCGATGTAGACGGTCACAGCCACATGCGGCGTGCGGTTGGTCGCGTGGGTCTTGCCCAGGTGGCCCGAGAAGATGCCGTGGCGGGCCATCGGGTACATGATCCGTGAGCCGGCGTTGAGACACGAGAGCGACAGCGAGAAGAAGCTGGCCATGGCGCCGATGGAGATGGGGATCTTGAACCAGCTCACGTTGTAGGCCGCCGCCAGGTAGTTGAGAGGCGCCGAGGCCCAGTCGGCGCCGTGGTTGCTCGTACCGCCCACCTCGACGTAGGCCATGAACACCATGAAGAGGCCCGTGATGAGCAGGCTGGCGGTGACCGCCTTGGGCACCGTGCGCTTGGCGTCCTTCGCCTCACCACCGAGTGCTGTGGCGCTCTCGAAGCCGACCAGGGAGAAGATGCAGGCAACGACGGCCAGACCCATGCCGTGCAGGCCGACGCCTTTGAGCGAGAGCTGGCCGGTATCCACCTTGAAGCCGTGCTTGAAGAGGATGACGAAGGCCAAGGCAAGAATGCAGGCGACCGACGCACCTTCGAGGACCAGGGTGAGGATGGACGAGACCCGGATGTCCTTGTAGGCGATGACCCAACACAGCACCGCGCTGAGGGCAAAGAAGAAGATCGGGTGGATCGAACCGTGGTAACCGAGCGCAGAGAGGAGCTGGGCGCTGAAGACAGCGAATCCGCACATCCCCGCCACGGCAATGAAGAAGTACGACCAGATCAAGGTCCATCCCGAGAGCACACCGGTCCTCGGTCCGAGTCCCCTGCCGGTATAGGCGTACATGGAGCCCGCCGAGGAAGACCGCTTGGCGAACTGGTTCAAGCAGAAGACCACCGTAAGGAGCATCACTGTCCCGAAGGCGTAGGCCAACCACGTGCCGGCTCCTGCACTGGCGAAGGCCAGAGGGATGATCAGCACCGCGGTCATGGTGGGCGAAATGGCTGCCACTCCCTGCGCGAAGAGCGCCCAGAATCCCAGAGCGTCGGTCTTCAGCCCCATCATCTTCTTGACTGCTGCAGTCGATGCGACTTCGGGTTGTGTCGTCATGTGCTGCTTCTCCTCAGTGTGGCCCCCCACGGATACGGCGCTGTCGGAATTCTGGTGTGGCGCTGGTCGGCGAGGGTGGCCAGCGGAGAGGGAACTATTCGGGAAAGGACTGGTCCTCGAGCAACAGGTCCTCGTAGAACGCACCGAAGGCCCTGTCAGGGTGGGCGATGGCGATCTCGAGCACCCACAGGTTGGGGTTGGGACGGAACTCGACCTCGGCCAGGGGCCCGTCGTAGTGGGCCGAATGCGGGAAGTCGGACAGGCGATGGCCCGACAGGTCCATGTTCAGCTTCCAACCGTATGAAGCCGCGACGCCCGTGGCGTGGTCGTAGAGCTCCGTGCCCGTGCTGCCCGTGGTGAACCACTCCTCTCGCACCTCGTCCCAGATCTGCCGAACCTCCTTCTTGGCGCCGGAGGTGCTCGGGGTCCGACCCGAAGACGAATGTGTCACCGGCATCGCCCTCGGTGTCGCCGTAGATCGGGCCGATGTCGACGAAGAAGATGTCGTTCTCGCCGAGCACCACGCCGGGTTCGGACCTCTCCATGAAGTCCTTCGTCGTGTTGGGCCCGCACCGGACGATGATGTGGTGCCAACCGCGGCGCATCTCCATCTCCTTGAGGGTCTCGCGCGCAATGGCTTTCGCCTCCTCCTCCGACATCCCGGGTTCGATCTGCCCGGCAATCAGGTGGACCGCCTTGCGGGTGCGCGCCCGCACCTCCATGAGGCTCTCCAGCGAGAACTTCTCGCCCGTGGCTTCCAGGTCGGTCAACATCGTCATTGGTGGTCTCCTCAGTGGTCGCTGATGGATGCGCTGAACAAGGGATGGTTGCGGAAGTCGTTGGGAGCGTCAGCCGCCACGACAAGGACGTCGACGGCGCCCTGCTCGGCTCCCAGGCGATGCGGACGGTTGGCGTCGAAGTGGACCGTGCTGCCGGCCTGGAGCAGGTGGACCTGCCCATCGAATTCCAGACGTAGGCATCCCGCCACCACGTAAATCCACTCTTCGCCCCGGTGGCGCGCCGGCTCCGAAGGTGCGCGGTCGGCCTCAATGCGGATCTGCAGGGCTTCGAGAGTCGAGGAACCCGGGAACCCGCTGCAAGCGGCGAGGGTGAGTCCGTTGGCCTCGTGGGTGACACGCCCCGGAGGGGAGGTCCCGATCGCCGGGACGCCGCGCCGCTCGCCGAGCAAGGTGCTCATGGAGACACCGAGTGCCCGTGACAACGAGATCAAGGCTGCCACCGAAGGCTGGCGGTCACCTGACTCGAGCCGGGAGAGGTGGGCCGTGGAGAGGTCGGACCGCAGCGCCACCTGCTCCAGCGTCAAGCCCGCCCGGGTGCGCTCCTCACGCAGGTTCTGGGCCAGAGAAGACAGGGCCTCGTCGATTTCCATCTGGCGAGTGTGTGCCCACGTTGTCTCTGAGGCAACCTTGTTTGCCAAAGTTCACGATTCGGAAATATCGGGGAAATGGAGCGGAGATCCAACTCCATCGCACGTCGTAGGCCGCACATCGATCGGAGCGAGTGCGTGCGGCGCGTCATCTCCCACGACGGCGCCGGAGCCAGCGTGCAGCACCACGCGGCCCTCGGCCATGGCGGAGTGCGTTCTCACCTCGAAAGCCCTTCTCAGCTGCCAGACGAGGGGTCCTCACCAGGCCCGGTGATGCAGGATCGCCGCGTTAACATGGCCGAAACAAGCCAGATTCGGGCACTCCCACAAGGCGCAACCCATGTTCGACCGACTCCTTCTCGCTCTCGATGACTCGCCAGCCGGTGAAGTCGCCGCGCTCTTCAGTGTGGCGCTGGCGCGCCGCGCCGGCGCCACCGTGCACGTCCTCCACGTCAATGAACGGCTGGTCGGAGGCAGAGGGGTGACCTTGCGTTCACGTCAGGAGTCCACGGACCTCGTCGAGACGGCCGTGCGGCAACTCGCCGAAGGGGGGGTTCGCGCCGACGGGTCCGTGTGCGTCTCCTCGTACCGTGATGTCCCGCGGCGGATTGTGGCGGCCGCGCTCGAGCGGTCGGCCGACGCGGTCGTGTTGGGCTCCAATCGCAACCGCCGGCTGGGACGGCTGTTCGCAGCCCAGGTCCGGGAGCGCACAACCCGCCTGACCTCGCTCCCGGTTCTGACGGCGCCCTCCCCACTGCGGATCAGCTCCCCGTCCGGGGCGGCCGAGTGGACGGACGGTCTCGGCCAGGCGGTCGACGCCCTCCTCGGCTAGGGCGAACGAGCGGCCCCGGACGAACGGGCCGAAAGTCCTGGACGTTCAGCCCTATCGGTACGCAGGAGCGCGGTGCACCATCGTTGGTGTGGTCATGTACAGAGACCTCCTCATGCAGGCCCTGGGCAATGGCGGGGACGAGAGCCGGTCCGACGATCTGCTCCTGGCCGACCTCGTGGACTCCCGGGCCAGGCTTCAGGCGACGGGTCGCGGCCCCGGTGGCTGAGGCCCTGGCCCGGGAACTTTCCTACGACGGTGCACTCATCCGGCTCTGCGTCTGTCTCGACGTCAGGGCCACAGCCTGAGTGGTTCGACAGCCCCGAACGCGAACGGGCACGCCTGGAACGAGAGCTCGCCCGCCGCGGCATCCGGCTTCCGGCCACCCAGCTGCTGCACGCGTAGCCGCCCCAGGGCCGAACGGTCGCTGGGGTCGCCACATCGGGCACTCGAGCCGCTGCCCAGCGCCCTCGGTAGAGTCGACCGCGGTGCCAGGGGACGACGAGGTCATGGTGGAGGCCGGCGGACGCGAGGTCCGCGTCTCGCGGCCGGACAAGATCTACTTCCCGGCCCTGGAGGCCACCAAGATCGACCTCGTCTCCTACTACCTCCAGGTCGGCGAGCACCTGCTCAACACTGCGGGCGGGCGGCCCGCCATGCTGCAGCGTTTCCCCGACGGCGCCACCGGCAAGTCCTTCTACCAAAAGCGCATCCCGGCGGGTGCGCCGGACTGGCTGCAGTCGACCACCGTGTCCACCCCCAACGGGACGACCTCCAATGCCCTCGTCGTCGCCGACATGGCCCACGTCGTGTGGGCGGTGAACATCGGGTGCCTCGGCCTGCATCTGTGGCCCTACCTGGCCGCCGACCCGGACCACGCCGACGAGCTCCGCATCGACCTCGACCCCACGACCGGGATCGGCTTCGAGGAGGTACGCGCCGTGGCCCTGCTCTGCCGCGACGTGCTCGAGGAGCTCGGCCTGCGGGGTTACCCGAAGACGACCGGGAACAACGGCCTGCACGTGTACCTCCGGCTCCAGCCGCGTTGGGACTCCGTGCAGGTGCGCGCCGCTGCCGTCGCACTGGCCCGGGAGCTGGAGCGGCGCTACCCGGAGTTGATCACCGCCAACTGGTGGAAGGAGGAGCGCGGCAGTCGCGTCTTCGTGGACTTCAACCAGAACGCTCCACACAAGACGGTCTTCGGCGCCTGGTTCGCCCGGCCGCGGACCGGCGGACAGGTCTCGACGCCGCTCACCTGGGCCGAGGTCGAGACGGTGGTCCCCAACGACCTGACCATCCGCACCGTGCCGGACCTCGTGCAGCGGCGCGGTGATCCGTGGGCCGACATCGCCGCCGCGCCACAGTCGATCGAGCCGTTGCTGGAGCTGGCCGCACGCGACAAGGAGGCCGGGCTGCAGGACGCGCCCTGGCCGCCGCAGTATCCCAAGATGCCCGACGAGCCGCCCCGCGTCGCCCCCAGCCGGGCCAAGAAGGCCTGAGCGGTGGAGCCCCTCGACGCGCTCAACCGCATCGCCTTCCTCCTCGAGCGCAGCGGCGCCGACACCTACAAGGTGCGCGCCTTTCGCCACGCGGCCCGCGCCGTCGCAGATGTCGACAGCGACAACCTCCGCGCCCTGGCCCGGGCCGGGCGGCTGCAGACCATTGACGGCATCGGGAAGTCGACGGCACTGGTCATCACCGAGGCCCTCGACGGGGAGGTGCCGGCGCGCCTGCGCCAACTGGAGGAGGCGCCCGCGGACGACCTCGAGCTCGACGTGGCGGCGCAGGCCCTCTTGGACTCGCTCCGTGGGGACTGCCATTCGCCATTCCGACTGGTCCGACGGCGGCAGCCCGATCCTCGAGATGGCGGAGGCGGCCCGGGACCTGGGGCACGACTACCTGGTGCTCACCGACCACAGCGCCCGCCTCACCGTGGCCCACGGCCTCAACGCCGAGCGGCTGCGAGCCCAGCTCGACGTGGTGGCGGAGCTGAACGAGGACCTGGCGCCCGTTCCGGATCCTGACCGGCATTGAGGTGGACATCCTCGAAGACGGCTCGCTCGACCAGGAGCTGGACCTGCTGGCCGAGCTCGACGTGGTGGTGGCCAGCGTGCACTCCAAGCTGCGCATGGAGTCGCCTGCCATGACCGAGCGGATGCTGGCTGCCATTGAGAGCCCGCACACCGACATCCTCGGCCACTGCACCGGGCGCCTGATCACCGGCCGGGGCCGAGCCCAGTCCACCTTCGACGCCGACGCGGTGTTCGGTGCCTGCGCCCGCACCGGCACCGCCGTCGAGATCAACTCGCGGCCCGAACGCCAGGACCCGCCCGCAGGACCTGCTCCGGCAGGCCGTCTCAGCTCGGCTGCACGTTCTCGATCGACACCGATGCCCACGCGCCGGGGCAACTCGGTTGGCTCGGCCGAGGCTGTGCCAAGGCGGTCGACGCCGCGGTGCCACCCGAGACGGATCGTCAACCGGGGGTCGATCGACGAGCTGCTGGCCTGGAGCGGCGACCCATGCGAGCTGACGCACCGTGACGCTCCCCGTCCGCCCACCGGTCTCGCCCATGCTGGCCAAGCTCTCGCGTGAGCTCCCCCGTGACGGCCGGCCTCTTCTACGAGCCGAAGTGGGACGGCTTCCGCTGCATCGTCTTCCGCGACGGCGACGACGTCGAGCTGGGCAGCCGCAACGAGAAGCCGCTGACCCGCTATTTCCCCGAGCTCGTCGACGCCCTGCGCCGCGAGCTCCCGGCGCGCTGCGTGCTCGACGGCGAAATCGTCATCGCCGGTCCCGGCGGCCTGGAGTTCGACGCGCTGTCCCAACGCATCCACCCGGCCGAGAAGCGCATCCGCCTGCTCGCCGAGTCGACACCCGCCTCCTTCGTCGCCTTCGACCTGCTGGCCGAAGGGGACCGCTCGTACATGGACGTGCCGTACGCGCAGCGACGAGCCGCACTGGAGAAGGCGCTGCGCAAGGCGCGACCGCCCGTCCACCTCACGCCGGTCACCAACAGATCCCGACGTGGCGGCGGACTGGTTCTCCCGCTTCGAGGGCGCCGGGCTCGACGGCGTGGTGGTGAAGGACGGCGCGCTCACGTACCTGCCCGACAAGCGGGCCATGCTCAAGGTCAAGCACCAGCGCACGGCGGACTGCGTGGTGGCGGGCTTCCGCACGCACAAGGACGGCGCCGGCGTGGGCTCGCTCCTCCTGGGCCTGTTCGACGCCGCCGGCACGCTGCACCATGTCGGTGTGGCGTCGGGGTTCAGCGTGGCCCGCCGGCGCGAGCTGGTCGCCGAGCTCGAGCCCTATCGGAAGGACGCGCGAGCAGGACCACCCGTGGGCCGGCTGGGCCGACGCCCAGGCGGCCGGCCGGGCTCCGGGCGGGGGCAACCGTTGGAACGCCGGCAAGGACATGACCTGGGAGCCGTTGCGCGCCGAAGCGGTGGTCGAGGTCTCCTACGACCACCTGCAGCAGGACCGCTTCCGCCACGCCACGTCCTTCGTGCGCTGGCGCCCCGACCGCGACCCCGCGTCGTGCACCTACGCCCAGCTCGACACGCCGGTCCCGATGGAGTTGAACGAGGTGTTCGGCACCTTGTCGTCGGGGTAGCCAGTCGGGGCAGTCAGTCCAGCAAATCGGGCTCGGCCGCCAGTTCGGCGCGCACGGCCGCCTCCCAGAAGCCGATGAAGCCCTCACCATCGCTCTGAGCCACCAGGTCGATGAATGCCTGCGGGCACCCGGGTGACTCCGGCCCCGCCGGCCGCCCGGGCATACCAGGCGTGCTGGCACCGCTGCTCGAGTGCGACCGCTCGTTGGTGCACGGCCCGCGCCGAACCGCCCAGCGACGAAGACGCCGTGTCCGGCCAGCAGCGCCATGGACGCGTCGCCCATCGTCTCCACCGCCGAGCGGGCGCTCGACGCGTCGTTCACGGGGCCTTCGTACTCGTCGACCAGCACCAACCTGCCGCCGCCCAGCGCGGAGCTCTGGTCGAGGATCGGGGGCACCTCGCCCAGGTCTGCCCAGACGGTCCCGAAGAGCGGGTGGTTGTGCACGGCCCAGCCCACGTCCTGACGCGCCCTGTGCAGCTCGAGGTGGAGCGGAATGCCGAGCGGCACAGGCCAGTCCCCTTCGACGACACGGCCGTCCAGATCGATGCGCAGCACCTGGGAGGGTCGAAGCTCGGCCCAGGTCAACAGCCACGGGTTGCACAGGAGCGTGCCGTCGCCCAGGTTCACGGTGATGTGCCCGGCCAGGTGGTCGTTGTAGCCCTCGCGCCAGAGTGCGCGCGCCAGCACGACGAGCTCCTCGCGTGGCGTCAGGTCGGGGACGAGTTTCTCGGCCGTCGGCGTGAACATGGGGCGACTCCTTTCAGCTCAACGGGAGAACGACGTCGGGGAGTGGGTGCCGGTACAGCGCGGCGGCGTTCTCACTGCACATCGCCCGCAACTCCTGGGCCGGAATGTGGCCCCACGCCGCTGCGATCACGTCCTGGGTGTCGGGCCAGGTGCTGTCACCGTGCGGGTAGTCGACCTCCACCATGATGTGGTCGATCCCGATGGCATGGCGCGTGTCGATGGTCGACGGGTCGTCAATGGTGCAGAACCAGAAGTTGCGCTGGAGGACGTCGGCCGGGGGCTCGTGCCAACCGAGCCCGTAGCGGGAGCGCTCGACGATGTTCTCGAGCCGGTCGCGCAGCATGGCCACCCAGCCGATCCCGCCTTCGCTCATGGCGATCTTGAGCGTGGGGAGGCGGAGGGGGTAGCCGGACCACAGCCACTCGGCGCAGGCAATGAGCGACAGCTGGCCGAAGAGGGTGGCGCCGAGCTGCAGAGCGTCCATGCCGGCCCCGGGCGGTGCCGGCGTCAGCCCCGAGCTGCCCACGTGCAGGGAGACCACGGTGTCGGTCTCGACGACAGCCTCCATGATCGGGTCCCAGTGCGCCCGGTCCCAGAGGGAGGGCAAGCCGATTTCGTGCGGCCGCTCGGGGAACGTCACCGACGTGAAGCCACGCGCCGCGTTGCGACGGATCTCGGCCGCGGCCAGCGCGGGGTCGGCCAGGTAGGTGATGCCGAGGGGGACGATGCGGTTCGGGTGCGCCGAGTACCACTCTTCGAAGAGCCAGTCGTTCCACGCCTTGACACAGGCCAGGCCCAGGTCACGGTCCTCGGCGTCGAAGAAGACCCGGCCACAGAAGCCCGTGATCATGGAGGGGAAGTTCACGGACGCCCAGACACCATTGATGTCCATGTCGTGCACGCGGGCGTCGACGTCGTAGCAGCCCGGCCGCATCTGGTCGAAGCGGAACGGCTCGAGCCCGTAGGTCTCCGGGCGGCGGCCGGCGACCGCGTTCATCCCGACCTGCGTGTACCGCTGACCCTCGAATTCCCAGACCTGATGCCCTTCGGGCGTCTCGATGATGTGCGGCGCGCGTTCGGCCAGTGCGCGCGGGAGCCGGTCCTCGAAGGTGTCGGCGGGCTCCACCACATGGTCGTCGACCGAAATGATGGTGTAGCGCACCTCCCGCGGCTCGGGCTCCGGCAGGAAGAGATCGTCGGCCAACACGGAACGGAGTATGCCCGAGGAAATGGCTGCCCCGCTGTGCCGCGCTTCGCGCCGCTCGCGGATGAATACTGGGGCACGCGGAAAAGGAGGCGGCATGGTCGCGTTGGTGATTGTCTCGACGTTCGTCGTTCTGATGCTCGGGATCCTGGTGGCGGGCCTGTTACGGAGCCACGCCGACATTCTGCGCGCGCTGCACGACCTCGGTGCGGGGGTCGGTGATCCCTCGACCGCGCCGGCGGCCGCCCCCGTCACCTTCACATCTCCGGCCCCGGGTCTGGGCCGAGGCCTCCGGAGCTCGGCGCTCGCGCCCTCCATCGCCGGGGTCACCCCAACGGGGGATGCCCGTGCCGTGGCCGTCGACAACAGCGACGATTTCACGCTCCTCGGCTTCTTGTCCTCGGGCTGCACGGGCTGCGCCGCCTTCTGGGACGCCCTGCAGGAACCGGGACTCCTGCAGCTGCCCGACCGCACCCGGGTCGTGATCGTCACCAAGGGCCCGGACCGCGAAATCCCAGCGGAAGTGCAGGCGAAAGCGACGGGGCGGGTGCCGGTCGTGATGTCGACCGACGCCTGGCTCGACTACCAGGTACCCGGCTCCCCGTTCTTCGTCCTGGTCGACGGGGCCACCGGCCGCAAGGTCGGACAGGGTGTGGCCAGCCAGGTGAGCCAGTTGGCCGAGCTGGTCCGGCGGGCCGAGCACGACCGCGGCCATGCCGCCGGCACGCGCGGCCGCGGCGAGGCGTCGCTGGCCGGTCCGGGGCGTGAAGCCGCGGCCGACGAGATCCTGACCGCCGCCGGCATCCTCCCAGGCGATCCGAGCCTGTACCCGCGGACCCTCCACGACGTCTTCCCGCACCGCAACCCGGTCCCGGCCGAATAGTGGCCACCATCGGTGCCCACGGCATCACGGCTCGTCTCCCACAGGGCTTCGAGGGGCGTATCTTCGTGCGACCCGCTTCGGTCGGTGTGACGTACCCGGTCGGACAGTTCGCCACCTTCCCCATCCCCGACGACATCGGGGACTTCGGGAGCGGTGCGGTGACTCTCATGGGCCCGACCGACGTCTTCAGCACGCTGTTCGAATACGGCCCCGAGAGCCTCGGCACGGCGCTGTTCGCCCAGCAGGGCCGGCCCGATGCCCTGTCCGAGTCGGATTTCTCACCCGTGACGCTGCGCCGGGGGATTCCCGGGCAATCCGGGACCCAGTGGTTCTTCACCGAGTCCGGCCGCCCGTTCGCGTTCTATGCCGTGCTCGGGAGCCATGCCCAGCGGGCCGCGCTGGTCCCGCACGTCAACACGCTGTTGTCGTCGCTCGTGCTGAGCCCGGCCGTCTCCGACGTCCCTGCGGCGAGGCCCCAATGGAATTGACCAGATGGAAATGATCGGCCTGTATCTCATCGGCGCCGGCCTGCTCTGCGTCGCCGGCGTGGCGAAGGCGCTGCGGCCCGACGACACGGCATTGGCCATGGCCGCCCTGGCCCCGGGCCGGCCGCCGTTGCGCCTGGTGCGCGCCGTCGTGCGCTGCGGCGCGCTGGCGGAAGCGGCATTGGGGGCCGTCGCCATTCTGCTCCCACGTCCGGCCACGGCTGCACTCGTCGCGTTGTCCTACCTCGCCTTCTTCGCGGTGGCGGCCTACGCCCGGTGGCGCGGCGGTCCACTCGCCACCTGCGGCTGCTTCGGCCGGGCCGACACGCCTGCGACCGCGCTGCACCTGGTCGTCAATCTCGTCCTGGCCGCTGCGGCAGCTGCCGTCGCGCTCGACACCCCAGCCCAGAACACGTTGCGCCTGCAGCTGGCCCACCAGCCGTGGGCCGGGCTCCCCCTCCTCTTCGTGAGCGCGGTGGGACTGTGGCTCACCGCACTGGCCCTCTCCTCCCTGGGGGCCCTGACCGCGGCACGCCGGGCGACGCGCCCGGCTCCGGTACGGGCGTCGTGAGCCTCTCGACCGCCCTGGTCGAGCGCGCCGCCAACGTGCTCGAGGGGCGTCTGTCCCGGCGCAGCCTCATCAACCGCTCCGCCTTCGTGGGGAGCGCCGTCGCCGTCGGCTCCGGCCTCGACCTGGCCCTCAGGCCCGGGTCGGCCTACGGGGCCATCTGCGAGTGCGGCAACGCCGGCTGTGGCTGCGGCAGCACCTGCTGCTCGGGGTTCTCCGAGTTCTGCTGCGCCGTCAGCGGCGCCAACTTCTGCCCCGAGAACACGATCATGGGCGGCTGGTGGGTGGCGGACAACTCGTCGTATTGCGGCGGCCCGCGCTACTACATGGACTGCAACGCCACCTGCTCGTGTGACAACGGCTGCAGCGGCGGCTTCCCCTTCTGCGAGCACCGGATGCGACGGGACCGGCTGCGGCTGCGGCCCGCTGGGCTGCGACTCCTATCTGACCGGCTGCCTCCAGTTCCGCTACGGACAATGCAACCAGGAGGTGCCCTGCCTGGGTCGCATTGTGTGCCGGGTGGTCGCCTGCGTCCCGCCCTGGACGGTCGATCCGACCTGCACGACAGCGGTCGCGGTCGACAACGCCACAGCGGAGCAGAACGAGCCGTGCTGGACAACGGCTCCGCCGGCGCCCCTGTGCACGTCGCCCGCCACGGACTGCAAGGTGGTCGGCCTGGTGCCGAGCGCCGACGGAGGCGGCTACGCCGTGCTCACCGCTTTCGGGCGGCTGTTCGGGTACGGGGACTTCCCCAACGACGGCGACGCGTCGGGTCTGGCCCTCGGCGCGCCGATCGTGGGCGTCGCCACCTGCAAGACAGGTGGCTACTTCCTCGCCGCGGCCGACGGCGGCATCTTCGATTACGGCGGGGCGCCGTTCCTGGGCTCCATGGGTGGGCGCCGGCTCGACGCGCCGGTGGTCGGCATCGCCGCCTCGCCGACCGGCCAGGGCTACTGGATGGTGGCGGCCGACGGCGGCATCTTCGACTACGGCGATGCGCTCGTTCTTCGGCTCCATGGGGGGCCGGCGGCTGAACGCGCCGGTCGTCGGCATGGCGGCCACCCCCACCGGCCGCGGCTACTGGCTGGTCGCCTCCGACGGTGGCATCTTCACCTTCGGCGACGCGCCCTTCCTGGGCTCCATGGGTGGGCGGCACCTCAACGCGCCGGTGGTCGCCATGGCGGCCACACCCACTGGCCTCGGCTACTGGCTGGTCGCCTCGGACGGGGGCATCTTCGCCTACGGGGATGCCGTCTTCGACGGGTCAACCGGCGCGCTCAAGCTCAATCAACCGGTGGTGGGCCTGGCGGCCTACGGCAACGACGCCGGCTACTGGCTGGTGGCCAAGGACGGGGGGATCTTCGCCTTCGGCGGCGCCCCGTTCCTCGGGTCTCCGGCGTGACGGGAAGGGAGCACGCATGCATGCGCTGTTGATGGCGGCGGCGGCGGTCGTCGCCGTCGTCGCGGGGATCCGCTCGACCTGGTCGCCCTGTGGCGTCTCCATGCTGGCCACCGTCACCCCCCTGGCCGAACGTGGCCGGGGCCACCGGTATGGCAGCACCGCCGCCTGGTTCGTTGCGGGCGGGACGGTCGGCGGAGCGACGCTCGGTCTCGTCATGGCCGGCCTCGCCCTGGGCGTGCGGGCCGCCTCCCCCTCGACGGTGCGCACTCGCCGCCGTGGCCTGCATCGTCGCCCTCGTCGCCGCCGCCTCGGACGCGCGCCTGGGTGGCTTCCACCTGCCCTTCCACTCCCGTCAGGTGAACGAGCGGTGGTTGGACCAGTTCCGCCCATGGGTCTACGGCGCCGGCTTCGGCTGGCAGATCGGCGTCGGGCCTGGCGACCTACATCAAGACCGCGGCGCTCTACCTCATGATCGTGCTGGCCGCCCTCACGGCGAGCCCTGGCGCTGCGCTCGCTACTCGGCGTCCTGTTCGGCCTGGTGCGCGGGCTGGCCGTGCTGCTCGGCCGGGGCATCGCCAGCCCCGCCGCCCTCGCCGCCTTCCACCGCCGCTTCACCGCCGCCGGACCGATCGTGCTCGCCGCCGTCGTGGCCTGCGAAGTACTGGTCGCCGTGGCCTTCGCCGCAGTCCTGTCGCCTCTGGCTCGGGCTCATGCTGGCCCTGCGTGGCCGGCGCGGTGGCGCTGGCCGGGCGAGCCCGCCGGCAGGCGCCGGCGACGTCAACCGCCTCGTCGCTCTAGGCGCTCATGTCCACGGCATTCACGCGGACGGGGACGATCCGCACGACGACGCGGCGGTCCCCCGGGGCGTCGTGCTCACGCAGATCGGCGTTGTACTTGGCGCCGACACGCTCGGCGAAGACGCGGTCGTCGTCGGGCTCGACCACGGCGGTGCCCCTGATCTCCAGGTAGCGGTAGGGGTTCTGCAGGTCGAGCAGGAACGCGGTGCAACTCGGCTCGGTCTGGAGGTTCTTGACCTTCTGGCGACTCGTGTTCAACGACATGGCCACCTGGCCGTCCTCGACCAGGAACCACACCTCGGACAACTGGGGGTAGCCGTCCTCGCCCACGGTGGCCAGGGTGAGGACCTGGCCTTCGAGGAGATCGCGGTGGCTGTCGGGAATGCTGTTGTCGGCCATGCGATTGGGTATACCCGGGTCTCGCGCCATGAATGCGCCGCCCGGCAGCCAGCGCGCCTACCATCGACCCATCGCCACCGACCACGCGGCACCCAAAGGACCGGCCAGGCCGCCCATCCGCCTCTTCCTGGCCGACGTGGACGGGACGCTGGTCACCCAGGACAAGGTTCTGACCGACGACGCCGTGGCCGCCGTGCGCTCCTTGCGCGAGGCCGGTGTCCTCTTCGCCCTGACCAGCGGACGGCCTCCCAAGGGCATGGAGATGCTGGTGGCGCCCTTGGCGATCGACACGCCGATCGCGGCCTTCAACGGCGGCCTGATGGTGGACAGGAACCTGCAGGTCCTGGAGCAGCGGGTCATCCCCGAGGACCTCGTGACGCCCGTGATCGACCATATGAAGTCCTTCGACCTCGACGTCTGGCTCTACCGCGGCGCGGACTGGTACGTGCCCGACCCCAAGGCCCCGCACGTCGACCGGGAGGCCTGGACCGTGAAGTTCAAGCCGAAGGTGCGGAAGAGCTTCGACGGATTGACCGACGGGGTCGTCAAACTCGTCGGGGTCAGCGACGACCACGACGCCATCGACAAGGCGGTCGAGGCCGCCGTCGAGAAGTTCGGCGACCAGGTCACGGCGGCGGCGTCCCAGCCCTACTACCTCGACGTCACCAGCCCGCAGGCCAACAAGGGCGAGGTGGCGCGCTACCTCGCCCGCAGCTTCAACCTCGAGCCCGAAGAGATCGCCACCATCGGCGACCAGCCGAACGACATCCTCATGTTCGACCATTCCGGTCTCAGCATCGCCATGGCCAACGCCGACCCCGAAGCGAAGAAGGCGGCCCACGAGGTCACGCGCAGCAACGAGGACGAGGGTTTCGCCTACGCCGTCGAGCACTTCGTGCTGCCGGCGCGCCCGAGACCTCGCTAACGGATCCCGCCGAGAGGGTCTGCTACACGCCGCGGTGGTTCTCGAAGCGCGCGTACTGCTTCAAGAACAACAGGTTGGCCTTGCCGGTCGGCCCGTTCCGGTGCTTGGCCACTTCGACCAGCGCGTCGTCGGCCCGGTCGATCGGGACCTCGTCGTTGTACTCGGACTCGCGGTAGATGAAGAGCACGACGTCGGCGTCCTGCTCGAGCGAGCCCGACTCACGCAGGTCCGACAGCTGCGGCGTCTTGTCCTGGCGTGACTCGAGGTTACGGGAGAGCTGGGAGAGGGCGACGACGGGCACCTCGAGCTCGCGGGCCAGGATCTTGAGGCCACGGCTGATTTCGGCCACTTCGTTCTGGCGGTTCTCCGCCCGGCCCCGGCCGGTCATCAACTGCAGGTAGTCGACCACGACGATGCCCAGGTCGCCTTCGGACTTCTTCAGCCGGCGGGCCCTGGCCCGGATGTCCATGACGGTCACGTTGGGGTTGTCGTCGATGAAGATCGGCGCGCCCGACAGCCGCGTCACGGCCATGCCGATTTTGCTCCAGTCCTGGGTGCGGATCCGGCCCGTCTGCAGGCTCTGCCCGTTGACCTCGGCCTCGGAGGCGAGCAGGCGCTGCGTCAGCTCCAGATGGCCCATCTCGAGTGAGAACAGGAGGGCCGGTCGTTGCGACTGCAGGCCGACGTTGGCCAGCACGCCCAGGGCGAAGCTCGTCTTGCCCATACCGGGGCGGGCACCCACGATGTTGAGGGACGAGGGCTGGAAGCCGAGGAGGATCTTGTCCAGCTCGTGGTAGCCCGTGGCCACGCCGGTGATGCTCGACCCGCGCTGCCCCAGCTCCTCAATGCGGTCCAGCCCCGCGCCCAGCAACTCGTGCAGGGGGCGCATGGTGTCGACGGTGCGGCGCTCGCCGACGTTGAACACCATCTGCTCCGCCTCGTCGACCGCCGCCTTGACGTCCTCGGGCACCGAGTAGCCGATGTCGGCGATGTCGCCGGCGACGCCGATGAGCTTGCGCAGCAGCGCGTGCTCCTCGACGATCTCGGCGTAGTGGCGGGCGTTGGCGATCGACGGCGTGTTGGCCAGCAGCGAAATGAAGATGGAGCGGTCACCGATCGCCTCCAGCACGCCCGAGCGCTTCAGCTCGTCGGTCACCGTCACGGCGTCGATGGCCTCGCCCCGCTCCATGAGCGCCTGGATGGCGCCGAAGATGTGGCCGTGCGCCGGCTTGTAGAAGTCGGCCGCCGTGCACTTCTCTATCCCGACCGATGCGGCGTCGTTGGAGAGGAGCATGGCCCCGAGCAACGACTCCTCGGCCTCGACATCGTGGGGCGGCACCCGCGCACCGGTCGGTACGGGAGCGGGAGCCGTCCGCAGAGGGCGGGGGCGGGTGTCATCGAAGGCTTGGACCACGGCTCACCTACTCTGCCGGTCGGGGTCTGGGGAACGTAAGGCCCCAATAGGTGTGGGTAAGGCACGGCTTGCGTGTGGATAAGCGGTGCACGAGTGGTCACGCACTGTGGACCGGCGAAAGCGCAAATTGGCACGCCCCCATGATGGGCATGCGGGTGTCACAACTCGTGGATGCCCCTGCGGGCGGGGCGCAAAGAGCGCCCTGGTCAGGAGGCTGCCGTGACCTCCAGGGTCACGATGGTGGCCACGTCGCGGAAGAGCTCGACCGTCACCTCGAAGGACCCCGTCTCCTTGATGTGCTCGGGCAGCAGGATGTGCTTGCGGTCGACCTCGATGCCCTTGGCGGCCTTGATCGCGTCGACCACGTCGGCCGGGCCGATGGAGCCGAACAGGCGCCCGGCCCCCGAGGCCCGGGCGGCGATGGGAATCACGGCGCCGGCCAGCACGGTGGCCTGCGCCTCGGCCGCGCCACGGTCCTGGGCCTCGCGCTGGTCGCGGCCACGCCGCATCTGCTCGGCCTGTCCCTCGACACCCTCGGTGGCCACGATGGCGCGGCCCTCGGGCAGGAGGAAGTTGCGGGCGAAGCCGCCCGCCACCTTGACGATGTCCCCCCGGCGACCGACGCCGGCGACGTCGTCGCGCAGCACGACCCTCATGCGTCCGCTCCCGTCTCGGCGGGCTCGACCACGACCTCGACCACAGCGCCGGCCTCGGCGTCCGCCTCGGCCTGCTCGACGATGGCCAGCGCCGGGTCGACGGCGCGGTGTCGGCGGCGCATCGGCGGAGGGACGCTGCCGCGGGGCCTCGGTCGGCACCGAGTCGAGCGTGCGCTCGCCCCGGTCGCGCGCCGCCGCGCCCGCCGGGGCGCTCGGTCACGGTGCGCTGCGTGTAGGGCAGCAGGACGAGCTCGCGCGCCGTCTTGATGGCCATGGCCAGCGCCCGCTGGTGCTGGGCGCAGTTGCCCGTCACCCGGCGCGAGCGGATCTTGCCGCGGTCGCTCATGTACTTGCGCAGCATGGGGACGTCCTTGTAGTCGACCCACTCGGTCTTGTCCCGGCAGAGCGCGCAGGGCTTCTTCTTGACCCGGCGTCCCAGGTCCTTGGGGGCGCGCCGTGTCGTCGTCCCGCCGCGTTGGTTGTTCCGTGCCATCAGAAGGGCTCCTCGTCGAATCCGTATCCCGGTCCGGCATCCGCCGCGGGCTGGGGTTGTGCCGGCGGAGCGGCGGCCGGACGGCCGCCCCGCCACGCCGCCGCCTCCGCCCCGGTTGTACTCCCCGGGGCCGCGGCGCTCGTTCTTGGTGATCTGGGCGGTGGCCCAGCGCAGCGACGGGCCGATCTCGTCGGCCACGACCTCGACCTTGGAGCGCTTGTCGCCCTCCTGGGTCTCCCAGCTGCGCTGCTCCAGGCGGCCGGCCACCATGATCCGGGCCCCCCGGGTGATGCTCTCGCTCACGTTCTCGGCCATCTCGCGCCAGCAGACGACGTCGAAGAACGAGGTGGCCTCCTCCCACTCCTGGGTCTGGCGGTTCTGCCAGCGGCGGTTGACGGCCAGGCCGAAGGTGACGTTGGCCTGGCCGGTGTTGGTGAAGCGCAGCTCGGGGTCGCGGGTCACGTTCCCGACCAGCGTCACGCTGTTGTCTGACGGCATGTCTGCTCCTCTCGCCGGTCGCTCAGCTGGCCGCCGGCGGCGGCCGCCGGGGCCTTGTGGTCCGGCAGGCGCACGATCTTGTGGCGGATGATCTCGTCGGCCAGGCCGAGCATGCGGTCCAGGGCGGCCACGGTCGCGGGCTCGGCGGTGAATTCCACCACGACGTAGTACCCCTCGCGCTTGTGGTTCACCTCGTAGGCCAAGGTGCGCTTGCCCCAGCGGTCGATGGCGCCGGGGGTGCCGCCCGTGGTGCGGATGACCTCGAGGGCCTGGTCCAGCACGCCCTGAATCAGCGTGGGCTCTGTGGTGGCCTCGAAGATGGCCATGACTTCGTAAGGCCGCATGTGCGGCGTACCTCCCTCTGGACCGGGACGAGCCCGGGCCCCTGACGGTCAGGAGCAGGGTCTGTTGCGTGTGTTGCGGGCAGCCATGCTAGCCGCCCCCAGCTCGGGCGTCAGCTCGGGCGTCAGCCGGGTTCAGCTCAGGGCGTCGCCCAGGCCGGCGGGCCGTGGTAGGTCTCCGCCTCGCCGGGGAAGTTCCCGCTGCGCACGTCGTCGGCGAAGGCGGCGATGGCCTCGGTGGCGATGCGGCCCACGTCGGCGTACTGGCGGACGAACTTCGGCGGGGTGTCCTTGCCCAGGCCCAGCAGGTCGTGGAAGACCAGGACCTGGCCGTCGCAGGCGGGCCCGGCCCCGATGCCGATCGTCGGCACGTCGAGCTGCTCGGTCACGGCGGCGCCCAGCACGTCGGGCACCCCCTCGAGCACGAAGCCGAAGCAGCCGGCGGCGGCGAGGGCCTTGGCCGCATCGAGCAGGGCGCTGGCGGCGTCGACGCTCTTGCCCTGCACCCGGTAGCCCCATGGAGAGGACCGACTGGGGGGTGAGGCCGAGGTGGCCCATGACCGGGATCTCGGCGCGGATGATCGCCTCGACCACGGGCAGGCGGGCCCGGCCGCCCTCGAGCTTGACGGCCTGGGCGCCGGCGCGGATCAGCGTGGCGGCGTTGCGCACCGCCTCGTCGGGGGACAGGTGGTAGCTCATCCAGGGCATGTCGCCGAGGATCAGGCAGTGCGGCGCGGCGCGGGCCACGGCCGCCGTGTGGTGGGCCATGACGTCGATGTCGACGTGCAGCGTGTCGGCGTAGCCGAGCACGTTGTTGGCCACCGAGTCGCCCACCAGGATGATGTCGGCGCCGGCCTCGGAGACGATGCGGGCGCCCGGCTCGTCGTAGGCCGTGACCATGACGATCGGTGCGTCGCCGTTGCGCCGCTTGCGCGCCCGCAGCGACGGGACGGTGACGGGCCTTGGCTCGGTCGCTCACCGTGGCCGGCGCCGCCTTCTTCTGGCGCGGCGTGCGGCCGCCGGCGGGGTACTTGCGCATCAGGTGGTGCCAGGCGCACGCCGGGCACACCTCGACCTCGTAGCAGAGGACCGGCTCGTCCCGGCGGATGAGCGCCTTGAGCTCGGCGGCCGTCCCCGGGCAGCGGCCGCCCGGGTGGCAGCTTGGCCCCGAAGACGAAGGTCACGGTCACGAGGCGCCCGTCGTCGCAGATGGGGCAGACCTCCTTGGTCGCCCGGCCCACGTTGCGGGCCGCCCGGAGCAACTCGGGGTGGGCGTCGCAGACGTCGGTCTTGAGGAGCTTGCCCCGGTCGACCTCCCGCACCACCCCGTTGCGGATGATCCGGTATTCGACCTGGGCCGTGACGTCAGGGCTCACGGCACGGGATGGTGACCTCGGCTCCGAGGTGACGGACACGGCCGCCAGGCTACCCCCCGCGCCCGGAATCCGGGCACCAATTGTGAGCAAAATCAGGCACGGACGGCGACGGCTGCGTGACGGAAACGTGCCATCGCTATATCGATCCGATATACTCATCCGTCATGTTGGATCTGGCCATCCTGGGCCTGCTCGAAGAACGTGACCTGCACGGGTACGAGATACGGCGCCAATTGCGCGAGAACCTGGGACTTCTGGCCAACGTCTCCTTCGGCTCCATCTACCCCGCCCTCACCCGGCTGGAGAAGTCCGGCGCCGTGGTGGCCACCGAGGGGGCCGGGCCGAGAGCACGGCGCCCCGGCCGTCCCGGCGCCCCCCACGGGCTCGCTGAGCGGCGAGCGGGCGGTGCTGCGGGCCCGCCGGCACTCCCCCACCCGGGCCCGGCGGGGCCGCAAGGTCTACCGGATCACCGACGCCGGCCGGGAGCTCTTCGTCGAGTTGCTGGCGGGCAGCGGGGCCGCCGACGACGCCCGCAGCTTCGGCCTGCGCCTGGCCTTCGCCCGCCACCTCGCCCCCCAGGCCCGCCTGGCCCTCCTTGAGCACCGGCGCGCCCTGCTGGTGCAGCGGCTCGCCGAGGCCGAGGCCGCCCGCACCGACCTCGACGTCTACGCCCGCTCCGTCGTCCAGCACACCGCCGACGGCGTGGCCCGCGACATCACCTGGCTCGACACCCTCATCGCGTCCGAACGCGCCGACCCTCGCCATCGCCGGTACCGAACCGGTGGCCTGAACAGCAACCCGCCTCACATCACCGAAGGAGAAACGTCCATGTCCAACCCCATCCGCCTTGCCATCGCCGGCGTCGGCAACTGCGCCAGCTCGCTCGTACAGGGGATCACCTACTACCGCGACGCCGACCCCGACCGAAGTCGTGCCGGGCCTCATGCACGTGGAGCTGGGCGGCTACCACGTGCGCGACCTCGTGCCCGTGGCCGCCTTCGACGTCGACCAGGCCAAGGTCGGGACGGACCTGGGCAAGGCGATCCTCGCCGGCCTGAACAACACGATCCGCTTCGCCGAGGTCGGCGAGCTCGGCGTGACCGTGCAGCGGGGGCCGACCTTCGACGGGCTGGGCATGTACTACCGCGAGCTGATCGAGGAGTCGCCGGCCGAGCCGGTGGACGTGGCCGCCGCCCTGCGCGAGGCCAAGGCCGACGTGCTCGTCTCCTACCTGCCGGTGGGCTCCGAGCAGGCCCAGCGCCACTACGCCCAGGCCTGCCTCGACGCCGGCGTCGCCTTCGTCAACGCCATCCCCGTCTTCATCGCCTCGGACCCCGAGTGGGCCCGCAAGTTCCGCGACGCCGGCGTCCCGATCGTCGGCGACGACATCAAGAGCCAGGTCGGCTCGACCATCGTGCACCGCATCCTCACCCGGCTCTTCGAGGACCGCGGCGTCGCCCTCGACGAGACGTACCAGCTGAACTTCGGCGGCAACATGGACTTCAAGAACATGCTCGAGCGCAAGCGGCTGGAGTCCAAGAAGATTTCGAAGACCCAGGCCGTGACCAGCCAGCTGGAGGACAACGTCCTCGACGCCGACGACGTCCACATCGGCCCGTCCGACCACGTGCCGTGGCTCAAGGACCGCAAGTGGGCCTACATCCGCATGGAGGGCCGCAACTTCGGCGACGTGCCCTTGAACCTGGAGCTCAAGCTCGAGGTGTGGGACTCCCCCAACTCGGCCGGCGTCATCATCGACGCCGTGCGCTGCGCCAAGCTGGCGCTCGACCGTGGCATCGGCGGCCCGCTCCTCGGCCCGTCGGCCTACTTCATGAAGTCGCCGCCGGTGCAGTACCACGACGACGTGGCGCACCAGCTGATCGAGGCCTTCGCCGCCGGCGAGGCCCAGGAGAGCTGGCCGGTCGACTGATCGGGAGCGCCCTGGCGTCTCCTGCGTCTGCGGGGGTCGGCACACCGGGTCGACCCGCGCACCCGACCCGCCGGCCGGGCTCAGACCAGGATGCGCTCGTCCGGCGCCCGCACGCCCACCACCGCCAGGGTGCGCCCCATGCCGAGGAACATGCCGCAGCAGATGGTGAGGTCTGCCAGCTCGGCCTCGGAGAAGGCGTCGTGCAGGCGGCCCCAGAACTCGTCGTCCATGGCCAGGTGGTCGATGGCGAAGCGCTCGGCGAACTCCGCCGCCAGCCGCTCGCGCGTGCTCAGACCGGTGGCCGAACGCCAGTCGGTCACCTCGGCGTAGAAGGGCTCGCCGGCTCCGGCGGCCTCGCCGTCGCGGGCGCGGGTGTCGCGGCACACCGCGCAGTCGTTGATCAGCGCAATGGTCCAACGCGCCGCCTCGCGTTCGCGGACGGGCAGCTGCGAGTTGCCGTAGACCGCCGCCGACAGCTTGCCCATGCCCGCCGCCATGTCCGTGCGCAGCAACGCCCAGTCGATGTGCTCGCCCATGCCGCTCTCTGGTGCCGCAATCCTCGTCATAGCCGCAACGCTATCGCCCGGCCCTTGCGGACGCCCAGCCCCGGCCTTACGAACTGACGGCCTACTCGGGTGCGGCTGCTCGGCCCACCAGGCCGCCAATCGGCGTGCCGCCTCCTCCTCACCCAGCGGGCCCTCGTCCAGCCGCAACTCCATGAGGAAGTCCAGGGCCTGGCCGATGGCCCGGCCCGGCCCGATGCCCAGCAGCTCCATGATCTGGTTGCCGTCCAGGTCGGGGCGAAGGGCCTCGCAGCTCCTCCTGCTCGCCCAGCTCGGCGATGCGGGCCTCCAGCTCGTCCATGCGCCGCGCCAGCGCCCGGGCCTTGGCCGCGTTGCGTGTCGTGCAGTCGCACCGGGTCAGCTCGTTGAGCAGGTCGAGATGCTCGCCGGCGTCGCGCACGTAGCGCCGCACCGCCTTGTCGGTCCAGCCGAGGCGGTAGGTGTGGAAGCGCAGGTGCAGCTCCACGAGCCGCACCACGGTGTCCACGTCGGCGGACGAGTAGCGCAGCGCCTCCATGCGCGTCCGCGTCATGCGCGCGCCCACGACCTCGTGGTGGTGGAAGCTCACGCCGCCGTCGGTGATGGCGCGCGTGCGGGGCTTGCCGACGTCGTGGAAGAGCGCGGCCAGCCGCAGCAACCGGTTCGGCGACGTCTTGTCGACAACGGCGAGCGTGTGCGCCAGCACGTCCTTGTGGCGGTGGATCGGATCCTGCTCGAGCGCCAGGCCCGGCAGTTCGGGCAGGAACTCGCCCGCCAGGCCGGTGCGCACCACGAACCACAGCGCCACGGACGGCACGTCGACGAGGACGATCTTGTCGAGCTCGTCGCGGATCCGCTCGGCCGAGACGATGGAGAGGCGCCCGTGCATCCGCTCCACCGCGGCCGATGAGCGCCGGGTCGGGCTCGAGCGAGAAGCGCGCCGCGAACCGCGCCGCCCGCAGCATGCGCAGCGGGTCGTCGCCGAAGGAGATCTCCGGGTCGAGCGGCGTGCGCAGCCGGCCGGCCGCCAGGTCCCCGAGGCCGTCGAAGGGATCGATCAGCTCCATGTCGGGCAGGCGCAGGGCCAGCGCGTTGATGGTGAAGTCGCGGCGCGACAGGTCGACCACGACGTCGTCGCCGAAGGTGACCTCCGGCTTGCGCGACTCGGGCACGTAGACCTCGGCCCGGTGCGTGGTGATCTCGTAGACCTGGCGCGCCCTTGCGGCAGCCGATGGTCCCGAACCGCTCGCCCTGGGTCCAGATGTCGTCGGCCCAGCCCTGCACGAGCCGCTCGATCTCGGCCGGCAGGGCGTCGGTGGTCAGGTCGAGATCGTGGGGCTCGGCCGTGCCCGCCGGACCGGGGAAGAGGGCATCGCGCACCGAGCCCCCGACCAAGTACAGCGACCGGCCGGCCGCGGCAAAGCGGCGCCCCACCTCCTCGGTGGCTTCGACATAGGGGCGGAACCGCTCAGGCACCGACGTGGACTGCACCCGCCCACGGTAGTGCGCCCTCTACCCTTTGCCTGTGTCGACGCGCCGCGCCAGGACCGCCCTGTGCACGCTCGCAGTGGCTGTCGCCGCCCTGGTCAGCACGCTGGGAGCGCGGCGGCGCCGGCGCGGCGGAGCAGGCGCCGCTCGAGCCGGCGCGCCGCTCGTGCTGTCCTCCCAGACCCCGTGGGTGACGGCCGATCAGCCCTGGTTCAACCTCTTGGTCGGCGTGTCCCCGGGCGCCGGGGCGGCGAGCAGCCTGTCGGTCAGCGTCTCCTTCTACGGGCGGATGGTGGACGGCTCCGATCTGCAGCAGGCGATCTCGGGCACGCCGCTCGGGCACGCCGCTGCTACGCGAGACCGGCATCCCGGTCAGCGAGGCGGCCGGCGGCCTGGCGGCGGCCACCTGCGTCACCGTGGTGCCCAACGTCGAGCGCCAGTGTCCCCGCCACCGGGGACGGCATCTGCGCGGCCGGCGCGCGCACCATGACGTTGGACTGCCAGCCGCTCGACGACGACTGTGCAGGGCGTCTACCCCGTGTCCGTCGCGCTCGTGCGCCAAGGCTCTTCGACCCCGGTCGCCCGCTTCACCACCTTCCTGACCTACCAGCAGCCCAACGCCGAGTCGACGACGGGGGGCGCCGCTCCGAGTCGGCATCGTCGTCCCCGTGACGGCGAGCGGCCTGACCACCATGGCCGACGCCCTGACCGACAACCAGCGACGTCCCGACCACCCTGGCGGTGAGCCCGCTGGCCGTCAGCGCCGTCGACGCCACCCACGCCCGTGACGGCACGCATGCCCTCGAGCAGCTCGCCGCGCTCGAGCAGCGACGAAATGATCGACCAGCCCTACGTCCCCATCAACCTCGCCGCGCTCACCGGGGCCGGGTTGTCCGAGCGAAATCAGCGCGCAGTTCAGCCGCGGCGACGACATCCTGCGCGCCGCCGGCCTCAAGCCCGACGGCGGCGCGTGGGTCGACACGAGCTCGACGCTCTCGGCGGGGGACGCCGGCAACCTGGCCTCGGGCCTGCAGCTGGCCGGCGCCACCCAGACGGTGGTCAGCGACAACGACCTGGCCTCGGCCGGGGTGAGCAACTACACGTTCGCCCAGCCCTTCACGCTCGATCTCGCGCACGGCTCGACCATCCCGGCGGCGGCGGCCGACTCCAGCCTGAGCGCGCGCTTCACGGCCACGCCGGGCAATCCGGTCCTCGGGGCCGAGCAGCTGCTGGCCGGGCTCTCGTTCGTGCACTTCGAGGACACCTTCCTCCGGCAGCCACGCGGGGTCGTCGTGGTCCCGCCGGCGAAGTGGCACCCCTCCACCGCCTTCCTGGATGCGCTGCTCGGCGGGCTCACGCCCGCCAACACCGCGCTCAAGGCGGTGACGCTCAGTGACCTCTTCACCCAGGTGCCCGCAGGGGGCAACCGCGAGCCCGCCGTGCGCCAACTGCAGTCGGGACGCGGCCGACCACGGCATCACCACCAGCGCCGCCGGGCGCATTGCGCTCGACCGCCAGCAACTGTCCTCGTTCAGCTCGGCCGTCGCCGGGCATCCGGCCAACCTGACCACCCTCGGCGACACGCTCCTGACCACCGAGGCCAGGGGCCTCTCCGACGCGGGCGCGGTCCAGCGCGTTGAACGCCTACGCCAAGTCCTTTGCCGGCACCACCGGCCAGGTCACCCTCGGCACGGAGCGCACGGTGACCTTCACCTCGCAAAAGGCCGCCATCCCCGTCACCGTGCTCTCCTCCGCGCCCTACCCCGTGACCGTGGTGGTCACGCTCAGCAGCGACAAGTTCACCTTCCCCGACGGCAACACGCAGCGCCTGACCCTCGTCCACCCCACCACGTCGGTCCGCGTCACCGCCCAGGCCCGCACCTCGGGCGACCGCCTCCCCATTGAGGTGACCCTGCACACGCCGGACGGCCAGGTCCTCATCGCCCACACCGTGCTCACGGTGCACTCGACCGAGATCTCCTTCGTGGGGGTGGCCCTCACCGTCCTCGCCGGCGCCGTTCTGCTCTTCTGGTGGGTGCGTACCTGGCGACGCTCCCGCCGCGCCCGCCCCCGGGCGCACTGACGGTGCCGACCCCCCGCCGCGCCCGCACGATGCCGCTGCGGACGTCGGCCGCCTACGTCGCGGTCGGCACGGGCGTCTCCCGGGTCACCGGGCTGCTCCGCTTCGTCGCCCTGGCCTGGGCGCTCGGGCAGACGACCCTGGCCGACTCCTACAACCTGGCCAACACCACGCCCAACATGCTCTACGACGTCGTGCTGGGCGGCGTGCTCTCGGCCACCTTCATTCCCGTCTTCGTCGACCGGCTGGCCAACAAGACCGAGCGCGAGGCCTTCGACTCCATTTCGGCCGTGCTCACGGTCTCGGTGGTCGTGCTCCTCGGCACGACGGTGGCGGCACTGGTGGCGGCGCCCTACCTCATCGACGCCCTCACCGTGCTCGATACGCATGCGGGTCGCCGACCAGATCCACCGCGTCCTGCTCGAGCGCCAGGTGGCCACCGGGTTCCTGCGCTGGTTCGTCATTCAGATCGCCGCCTACGGCCTGTTCGCGCTCGCCGCCGCGCTGCTCAACACACGCCGTCGCTTCATCGCCGTCGCCTGGGCCCCGATCGTCAACAACATCGTCTGCATCGGGATCCTCGTGTGGTTCGGGCTGTGGGCCGGCCACGGCGCCTCGCTGGCCGGAGTGGAGCAGCACCACACCGAGCTCCTGCTGCTCGGGCTCGGCACCTCGCTCGGCGTCGTCCTCCAGGGCGTGGCGCTCATCCCGAGCCTGCGCCGCGCCGACCTCGGGCTGTTGCGCTGGCGCTGGAACCCGCGCGACGAGGCGCTGCGCGCCGTGACCCGCCTGGGCGGCTGGACCTTCGGCTTCGTCCTGGCCAACCAGATCGCGCTGTTCGTCGTCACGATCCTCGCCGGCAGCGTGGCCGGACCGGACCCGGTGTCCTCGTACACGTACGCCTACGCCTTCTTCCAGCTGCCCTACGGCATCGTCGCGGTGACCGTGATGTCGGTGGTCACGCCCGACCTGGCGCAACAGTGGTCCACCGGGCACCAGGCCGCGTTCTTGAAACGCATGACCGGCGGCCTGCGCGCCGTCCTCGCGCTCATCATCCCGTCCGCCGTGGGCATTCTGCTGCTGGCCAAGCCCTCGGTCGCCCTCCTGCTGGGCAACGGCCACAGCACGCCGGCGGAGACGGCGACGACCGGCGCCGCGCTGGCCATGTTCGCCCTCGGGCTGCCGGGCTTCTGCACCTACCTGTACCTCGTGCGCGTGCTGCAGTCGATGCAGCGCACCAAGGTCGCCTTCTACCTCTACCTCGTGGAGAACGCGCTCAACATCGTGCTGGCCCTGCTGCTCGTGCATCCGCTCGGCGTGCGCGGGCTCGCGCTCTCGCTGTCGATCGCCTACAGCGTGTCCGCGCTGCTGGCGCTCGCCGTGTTCCACCAGTGGTTCGGGCGGCTGGCGGAGCGCGCCTCGTGGGCGCCGCTCGTCCGCGTCCTCGTGGCCGCCGTCGCCCATGGCGGTCGTGGTCCTCGTGGTGTCCAACCTCTCGGCGTCGACCAGCATCGCCGGTCTCCTGGCCCGTGTCGTGGGCTCGGTTGTCGCCGGAGGCCTCACTTTCGGCGCCGTCGTGATCTGGCTGGGCCGGCGCGACGAGGCTCGCCGTCCTCGTCCCCGTCCCTCGCGCCCGATCGGGCCCGACGACCCGCTGGGCCACCCGACCCCGACGGTCCCCGGGGGCCGGGCGGACCGGCGAACCGGCAACCGGGCGGACCACCAGACCCGGCGGACCCAGTCGCCCCGTGGGATCCGTCCGTCCTTTCCTGCCGCCGGGCGCCACCCGACGCGTTGCCTCTTCGCTGGACCCGCCTCCACCGGGCCCGTCGGCCACGGGGCTCGGTGAACCCGGCGAGATCCACGAACTCCATGAACTCCACGCACTCCACCAACTCGACGACCTCCGCGGCCCCGCCTAACGGGCCTGCCGGCGCCGCACCGTGGCAGACTCCCTGCATGCCCGGCGTCCACATCGTCACCGACAGCGCCTGTGACCTGACCGACCAGCTCGTCAAGGAGCACCACGTCATCGTCGTGCCGCTGTCGATCCGCTTCGGCGACGAGGAGCTCGAGGACCGGCGCCAGCTCACCCCGGCCGAGTTCTGGGAGCGCTGCCGCGGCAAGGGTGACCTGCCGGCCACGGCGGCTCCCTCCCCCGGCGCCTTCCAGGCCGCCTTCCAGCAGGCCGCTGACGAGGGCGCCGACGCCGTCCTCTGCCTCACCATCTCCTCCAAGGTGTCCGGGACCTACGGCTCGGCCGTCACCGCGGCCGACACGTTCAGCGCGGTGCCCGTCCGCGTCGTCGATACGTACTCGCTCACCATGGGCCAGGGGCTGCTCGTCATCGCCGCCGCCGAGGAGGCCGCGGCCGGTGCCGGCCTGGACGAGCTGGTGGCCGCCACCGAGGACCGCATCCCCCGCACCCGCATCTACGGCGTGCTGGGCGGGCTCGAGCACCTCCAACGCGGCGGCCGGGTCGGCGGCGCCCGGGCGCTCCTCGGTTCGCTGTTGAACATTAAGCCGGTGATTCAGCTCAAGGACGGCGAGGTGGCCGAGGAGTCCAAGCAGCGGACCCGCAGCAGGGCGCTGGCCTACATGAACGACAAGGTCAGGGCGGACGCACCCCTCGAGCGACTGGCCGTGGCCGACGGTGCCTGCGACGACTACAAGCGACGTGCTGGCGAGCCTGGGCGACATCCCCACCGAGCACCCGCTGGTCTCGGTCGACCTCGGCCCGGTCGTCGGGACCCACGCCGGGCCCAACACGGTGGGCGTCTGCTACATCGTCCCTGCCAGGGCGGCCGGGACCGCCGGGTAGTCTCCTGCCGTGGCTGAGAACGATCTTGCAGACGCGCTGTCGGACCGGGCCCTCGGGGCCGTCGACACGGTGGTCGCCACCGTCAACGACAAGGCGATCCGACCGGCCATCGTGGCCGCCCGGGGCATCGTCTTCGGCGTCATCATCGCCGTGCTGGGCATCACCGTCGTCGTGCTCTTCTGCGTGGGCTTCATCCGGCTGACCACCATTGCGGGGCATCGGATCTGGGCGTCCTACCTGGTCCTGGGCCTCATCTTCTGTGCCGTGGGCGCCGTGCTGTACTCGCGCCGCGGCGTCCCGCCCGATGCCTGAGCGCCGCAAGGTCGTCGTCATCGGGAGCGGGCCGGCGGGTCTCACCGCCGCCCTCTACTCGGCGCGGGCCCAGCTCGAGCCGCTCGTCATCGAAGGTGAGCCCTCCTCCACCAGCGACCAGCCGGGCGGCCAGCTCATGTTGACCACCGACGTGGAGAACTACCCGGGCTTCGTCGACGGGGTCATGGGCCCCGAGCTCATGGGGATGATGCGGGCCCAGGCGCTGCGCTTCGACGCCGAGCTGCGCACGGCCAAGGTCAGCCGGGTCGAACCTCGCCCCGTGGCCCTTCGAGCTGTGGATCGGCGATCCCGAGGCGGACGAGCCGACCGTGGTGGCCGACACGCTCATCATCGCCACGGGCGCCCGCTCCCTCATGCTGGGTTGCCCCAACGAGCAGCGCCTGCTCGGGTACGGGGTGTCCACCTGCGCCACCTGCGACGGCTTCTTCTTCCGCGAGCAGCACATCGCGGTGGCCGGTGGCGGCGACTCCGCCCTGGAGGAGGCCCTCTTCCTGACCCGCTTCGCCTCCAAGGTCACGGTCATCCACCGGCGCGACGAGCTGCGGGCCTCCAAAATCATGCAGGAGCGCGCCTTCAAGAACCCCAAAATCGAGTTCCGCTGGAACGCGGTGATCACCAGCGTGCTGGGCGACACCAAGGTCAGCGGCGTGCAGCTGCGCGACACGGTCACCGGCGAGGAATCCGAGCTCGACATCAGCGGCCTCTTCGTGGCCATCGGGCACGAGCCCAACAGCTCGCTGTTCAAGGGCCAGCTCGAGCTCGAGGCCAACGGCTACGTCCACACCGTCGACGGCACCACCCGCACCAGCGTGGACGGTGTCTTCGCCTCCGGCGACGTGCAGGACGACTACTACCGCCAGGCCATCACTTCGGCCGGGTCGGGCTGCATGGCCGCCATCGACGCCGAACGCTGGCTCGAAGAGCGCGGCGAGTAGCCGGGAACAGAACCGCCTGGACCAGCGTTACACCCTCTGACAAGGAGATTGCCATGAGCGAGAAGATCGAGACCCTGACCGACGCTACCTTTGACGAGCATGTCAAAGCTTCGGATGTCCCCGTCCTGGTGGACTTCTGGGCGGAATGGTGTGGCCCGTGCAAGATGATCTCCCCGGTGCTGGAGGAGATCGCAGAGGAGCAGGCCGGGAAGATCCGGATCGGCAAGCTCAACATCGACGACAACCTGGACGTGACGCGTCGCTTCGACGTGATGAGCATTCCGACGCTGATCCTGTTCAAGGACGGGGAGCCCCAGGTACGCCTGATCGGAGCAAAGCCCAAGGGCCAGCTGCTCGAGGAGATCTCGGCCTACCTGTAGGCCTGCCCCTCGCCGTCGGAGACCGCGGCGACGCGGTCTCCGACATTCAGCACCGCCTGACCGCCATCCTCCCCGGCGCGCCCGTCGACGCCGACGGCATCTTCGGCCCCGGCACGCGGGCCGCCCTCGAGGCCTTTCAGCGCCTGCGCGGCCTGCGCGTCGACGGCGTCTGTGGCCCGCAGACCTGGAACACCCTGGTCGAAGCCAGTTTCCGGCTGGGTGACCGCTTCCTCTACCGCCGGACCCCCATGCTGCGGGGTGACGACGTGGCGGAGCTGCAGCAGCGCCTGTGCACGCTGGGTTTCGACACGGGCCGGGTGGACGGCATCTTCGGGGACGCCACCGTGCGGGCCCTCGACGAGTTCCAGCGCAATGCCGGCCTGCCCGTGGACGGCATCGTCGGGGGCGCAACCCTCAAGGAGTTGGTCCGGCTGGAGAGCCGCCACCACGATCCCGCCCTGGTCTCGGCCGTGCGGGCCCGCGCCACCCTGCGCGACGCCCCACCCACCCTGCGCGGCCGGCACATCGCGGTCGGCGAGAGCGGTGGCCTGGGCAGTGTCACCGGTGCGCTGCGGCGCAGGCTGAGCTGGGGCGGCATCAGGGTGACCGAGCTGCACCACCCGGAGGACGCCGTGCAGGCCAAGGAGGCGAACGAGCTGGCGGTCGACGTCTTCGTCGGGCTCCGGCTCAATCCCTCGACCTCAGGTTGCCGGACCGCCTTCTGGGCGGGCCGGCACGACGAGTCGCTGGGCGGGCGGCGGCTGGCCGAGCTGGTGCAGGCCGCCGTCCCCGAGGCGCTGGGCGTGACCGACGCCGGCGTCCACGGCATGTCGGTGCCCCTCCTGCGCGAGACGCGCATGCCTGCAGTGCTGATTGAGGTCGGACCGGCCAGCCGCGTGGTCGAGGGTGCGCCGGCGCTGGCCGCCGCTCTGGCTGCTGCGCTGGGACGCTGGGCCGACGCCTCCTGGGACTGATTACCGGTAATCACAACGGACGAAATTGCCACTCGCATGTCGACCTGGCATTCCCGCGGCCCCGGCGACGGTTACGCGATCAATGCTTCCGCAAGGTGAACGAAGTGACAATCCACAACGTCATGCACAGGTTGTGGATGAAGCTGTACCGCCCCTTGACGGTTGTGTGAACTACGCGACGCCTCCGTCACCGACCATGGCGCGGTAGATGCGCTCGAGGTCCTCGAGGGTCGCGAACTCGACCACCAGCCGGCCCCGTCGGTTCTGAATATCGACCTTGACCCGGGTGTTCAGGTAGGTCGAGAGCAGATCCTCGAGCTCCAGGACACCGGGCTCGGGCAGCTTGCGAATGGTCGCCCGACGGGTGCTCGGCTCGGTGGTACTTGAGGTAGTACCTCTTGCGACCGCCGGCTCCTCGGCCGTTTCGGGTGCATCGGGCACGACCCTGAGCTCGGAGCTCCCCTGGCGGACCAGCTCCTCCACCGCCCGAACTGTCAACCCCTCCTCGACAATTTGCTCGACCATCTTCTCCTGGAGGGCCCGGTCGGGTGTCCCGAGCAGGGCCCGGGCGTGGCCGGCCGAGATGGTCCGCTCGGCCAGAGCGCGCTGGGCGCCGGTGGGCAGCTGCAAGAGGCGCAGGGTGTTGGTCACCGTGGCCCGGCCCTTGCCCATGCGGGTGGCCACCTGCTCGTGGGTCAGACCGAACTCGTCGATCAGCTGCTGGTAGGCGGCCGCCTCCTCCAAGGCGTTGAGGTCCACCCGGTGGAGGTTCTCGACCAGCGCCTGCTCCAGGCTGGCCACGTCGTCGGCCACCTGGACCAGCACGGGGATCGTCTGCAGTCCGGCGCGGCGGGCCGCCCGCCAGCGCCGCTCCCCCGCGATCAGCTCGTAGCTGTCGTCTTCGTCCTCGAGCTGGCGCACCAGCACGGGCTGGAGCAGACCGACCTCACGGATGGAGGCTGCCAACGCCCCCATCGACTCCTCGTCGAAATGGCTGCGAGGTTGATAGGAGTTCGGCCGGATATGCGAGATCGGCACCACCCGAAGCAGGGAGTCGGTCTCCCCCGTCGCCTCACTCGGGATCAGTGCACTCAGGCCCTTACCGAGACCGCTGCGGCGCGCCATTGCTCACCTCCTTGGCCAGCTCACGGTAAGCCACTGCTCCCCGCGAGGTCGGATCGAACACCGTGATGGGTTGCCCGAAGGACGGTGCTTCGGAAAGCCGGACCGTACGCGGGATCACCGCGCGGCAGACCCGCTCGGAGAAGTGCTCACGGACCTCGTTGGCCACGTCCACTGAAAGCCGGGTCCGGGCGTCGTACATGGTCAGCACAATGGTGCTGACCTCCAGGGTCTGGTTCAAGTTCGTCGAGACCAGGTTGACGTTGCGCAGCAGCTGACTCAGACCCTCGAGGGCGTAGTACTCGCACTGAATGGGTACCAACACCTCGTCCGCGGCGGCGAGGCCGTTGACCGTGATCAGGCCCAGGGACGGTGGGCAGTCGATGATGACGAAATCGAAATCGTCGACCACGGTGTCGATGGCCCGCTTCAGCTTGAGCTCCCGACTGAAGGCGGGAACCAGCTCGATCTCGACACCGGCCAGGTCGATGGTGGCCGGCGCCACGAAGAGGTTCTTGACGCTCGTGGGCTCAATAGCGTCCTCGAGCGGCAGATCCCGCATGATCACGTCGTACATGGAGTGCTCGAAGTTCCGGGCCTCCACGCCGAGACCCGTCGTGGCGTTGCCTTGAGGGTCGAGGTCGATCACGAGCACACGGTAGTCGAGCTCGGCCAACGCTGCCCCCAGGTTCACGGTGGTGGTGGTCTTGCCCACGCCACCTTTCTGGTTGGCGACCGCGATGATTCTCGGCAGTTCCCGTGGTGCGGGCTTCGACCCGTTCAGAAGCTCAGTGGCTTCGTCCCCGATGGAAGGGGCGCGCATGGCGTGCTTGGGAGCCGGCGCCTGGCGCTCCGAGACGTCCGGTATGGCCGGCTCGGGCTCGGCCGGCGCCGGCTCTGTCGCCGCGGCGTGGGCCGGAGAAGGAGCCGGCTCGGGAGCCGGTGCGGAGGCAGGGGAGGGCGGGGCGGGCTCGGCCACCGGCTGGCGCGGCCTCGATTTCTATCTCCGTCGGCGAGAAGTCCGCCGCAACAGGAGCCGGCTCGGACACAGGATCGAGTCCGGGGCTTTCCTGGTCCGACGGGGGAGAGGCCTCCGGGACAACCAGGCTCTCCTCGGTTCCCAGACTCGTCATCGGTTCCGCCTGGTGCACGTGATCCTGGTCGAAGTCATATGGAACGACCGCCGGTTCTTCTGATCCGCCTGTCTCGGCAGGGTCTCTGTCCCTGCGTCTGATGCGCATCAGGTAGGACTTCCGAAACGCCGCAGCACGCCGCCCATCCTGGCCTGTCAGCGTGCCGAGGTCAAGACTTGAGATTGTTCCACGTGGAACCGGCTCTCGAAGGGTCATCTTGATTTTACCGAGCCGTTCCACGTGGAACATCTTCTCGTCACGCTGCTCGTGCCCCAGAGGACCGTGGCCGTGGCCTGCGCATTCCCGGTTGCAGGGCAGCTGGAAGTCGTGAAGGGGCTTCTCATCGCCAGCTCGTCCCCCTGGCTGACACGGTATGGCAGCAATGTCATCGTGGCTTCGTTCACCAGTAATTCGTCATTCGTCGCTCGCTGATCGGCCGCCGGCGGGACCGAAAAGGGGGGGCCTCCATCGTCGTCTGGAGCCCTGTCGAGCGGACTGGGCGGGCCGGCCACGGCATCGTGCTCCGTCGGACCTGCGTCCATGGCCGGAGCCTGGCACCCGGCGGCCCGCAGCAGCGGACCGTCGGCAACCACCCTGCGCGGGCGCCCTGGTCGGCGGACACTCAGAAGAGGGGCTTCTTGGCCGGGACCCCGTTACGGCGGGGGAACCGCTCCGGGCAGGCTTCCACCTGACGCAGCACCCGGTATTCGAATCCCTCGTGAACCACCTCGGCGGGCTTGAGGCCGAACTGACGGAGCGGCTCAGGCGGCCACCGTCGGTCCTGCTCGTCGGGCCGTCCTGCTCGTCCAGGTCGTCCTGGCCGCGGAGGCTCGGAGACCAACAGCCATGCTCCGACCCGCAGCAAGGGGGCGGCGCACTCGGCCAGCACGGCAGGGCGTCCGAACGACCGAGCTAGCACGCCGTCGAACCCCGCCCGCAGGCTTGCGTCTCTGCCACAGAGTTCGGCCCGTTCTTCCATGATGGAGACTCGAGCCTCGAGGGACAGGCGTTCCACCGCCCGTCGAAGGAAGGAGGCTCGCCTCCCGTTGGCCTCAATCAGCACCAGCGTGGCGGCCGGCCATTCCGTCGCCGTCACGAGGCCGGGGAGGCCACCGCCCGAGCCCAGGTCGGCGAGGCGGACCGGCCTTCCAGGGAGAGGCGCCGGCCGACAGCGGCGAAGCCTTGCGCGTGCTGGATCTGCGGTTGCAGTGGCCCTGGGCCCAGGAAGCCCAGGGCGCGGGCCTCGGCCAGCAGCTCGTGCAGAAGGGTGGGGGAGTGGGCCCCCTCGTCGGCGCCGGGCACCGGCGCCGGGTCAGCCCGCGGGAGCGATGACGATGTGACGGTTGGGGTCTTCGCCCTCGGAGCGAGTCTGAACCCCCGACATCTCGTTGATGGCGTCGTGGACGGCCTTACGGTCGGCCGGGCTCATCGGCTCGAGTGCCTTCTCCTGGCCCGAGGCCAGCACCTCTTCGGCGATCTGGACGCTGAAGCGCTTCAGGGCGGCAGAGCGACGCTCCCGGTAGCCGGCGACGTCCACCAGGATCCGGTCGGTGCGCGACGGGCACTGGCGCTGGACCACGGCCCTGGTCAAGTCCTGCAGAGCAGCCAGGGTCGACCCTCGAGGGCCGACCAGAATCCCCAGATCCTCACCGAGGGCGGCGATCTCCACCGTGTCCTCGTCGAGGAGGCGGGTCTCGACCGTTCCCTCCATGCCGAATTCACTCAGGAGGTCGGCCACGAATGCTCGCCCGACCTCACCCTGCTCTTCGAGCGTCATTCCTTCGGCCATGTCCTCTGTCTCCTTCGCTTCGCTGCTCCGCTTTGGAGCCTTCTCAGCCGACGGCGTCCCCGAGCCGTTGCTCGAGCCTTCCACCGACGTTACGGCCGTGGTCGTCGCCTTGCTTCGATTGCGCCGGCGGCGGGCCGAGCGGCTGGTGCCGCTGCCGGTCCCGGCCGTGGTCGTGCCCGCTCCATTCGTGCTGGCCGGCTCTGCGTCTGCCGGTGCACCTCCCTCGGGGCGGCTGCGCCCCCCACCACCCGACGCGGAGCGCTGACCGCCCTGACGACCGCCCTGGCCCGACCGGCCGCCGCTGCGCCGCGGGCGCTCCCGGCGGGGGCGGGCGCCGACGGGACGCACACGGGCCCGCACGCGGGCCTCGACCCGCACCCGCCCGAAAAGGCCTGTCTTGGGCTCGTCCACCACGATCACCTCGGCATCAGCCGCCGCCACACCGAGTTGATCGAGTGCTTGTTCGGTCGCCTCTTCGACGGTCTTGCCCGCTACTTCAACCCACTCCACACGCTATCGAGCCTTTCTTGTCCGCTTCGAGCGCGACCGCGGGTGAACTTTCGGTTCTGGTGCGTCCTCGACGTCTTCGTCGCTCGCCGCCTTGCCGTTCGTCGTTTTCTTCCCCGCCGCCGGCTTCCTCCCGTTGGTGGTCGCCTTGCCGTTGGTCTTTGCCCCGTTCGTCTTTGCCGCGCTCTTGGCCGGCGGCAGCGTGGCCTTGGCGGCCGCCGTCCCGTCCGTGGCGCCCGACGTCTTCTTCACCGCCTTTCGGAGGCGGTTTCTCCTTCTCCTTGGTCTCCTTGGTGGCGCCGATCTCGCGTTCGTGCACGACCGGTGTGACCATGCCGCTCCGGAACATGAATTCCTGAGTCCCGATACGCATCGCCGAGGACACGACCATGTAAATGGTTGCTCCTGCGGGCACTCTTAGGTAAATGACACCGAAAATAATGGGGAAAAACTTCTGCATTTGTTGCATCTGTGGATTGGCCGCAGCAGCCTGAGGATTACGACTATTCATCTGCTTCATTTGGTAGTACTGCAGGAACATTGCAGCACCAATGAGCACCAGGTAAGGAAGCACCAATACCGCTTGGCTTGCACTCCTGGGAAGGCGTGATGCGAGAGCGGAAGGGATGACAAATCCATTCCGAACCACCAATGCATTTGGCCATGACTGGTCACCAATGCTTGGTGCATCTGTGAGCTGGTCGGAATGTAACGCGGCTCCGCGCATCCAAGCTTTTGAGTGCACTTGATTGTCTGCTCCCGCTACGTTCGTATATGTCTGACCCTTGGGCACCACATTTGAGAGCCCGCGAATGAGCGAGTACAGGACGATCAGGAAGGGCATCTGCAGGAGACTGGGGAGGCAGGCCCCGAACGGGCTCGTGCCGTTCTCCTTGTAGAGCTTCATCATTTCCTGGTTGAGCAGTTCCCGGTTCTCTGCGCCCTTGTACTTGGCCTGGAGTTTCTTCATCTCCGGCTGCAAGCGCTGCATGGCCAGCATCGACTTCGTGCTCTTCACCGTGACCGGGGTCAGGGCCAGCATGATCAAGACCGTCAGGCCGGCGATGGCGAAGCCGTAATTGGGCCAGACGGCGTAGAGACCCGCCAGAATGAGGCCGAAGAGCTCGAAGAGCGGGTGGAAGATCTCCCCGACCAGCTTGAACAGGGAATTCTCGGCCAGGATGGTGTGGCTCAGCACGAATGGCTCCGTTCATGGGCATGGACTCGGACCGGGACCAGGTCCACACCGTGGGGCCCGAACGGACGGCAACGCAGCAGGCGGCGGGCGCTCAACCCGAGCCCACGCCAGAAGCCGTGCACCGTGAAGGCCTCCACCGCGTAGGTGGAGCAGCTCGGGTAGAAACGACAGGGCGAGATCCGGCCCGAGGCCGCGCCCTGATAGGCCGTGACCAGGGCGATCGCCATCCGCACGGGGAGGCTCTGGGTGGAGTCGGTCGCGCTCATGCGCTCACCCGGCCCCGGTCGCCGGCCTTGTGCAGGGCGGTCTCGACGTCCTGGCGGAAGACGTCGGGGTCCAGCTCGGCCGCCGACGGCTCCAGGCGGACCAGATAGCTACCCCGGGCCAGCGTCGCTGCGGCGTCGTGCACGACGGCACGGGCGCGGCGGCGCAGGGAATTGCGCACGACGGCATTGCCACAGTGGCGCCCAATGGCGTACCCCACCTGGGGAAATACTCCGGACTCGCCGGCCTCAGCCGGGACGAACGTCACCCGCACCGGGCCGCTGGCCCCACGCGCCCGTGAGCGTTGCAGCTCGGCGAACGCCGCGCGGCGGGTGATGCGTCCGACCGTCCGTGCAGGCACAAGAGGCCCTCAGACGGTGAGACGGTGGCGCCCCTTGAGCCGCCGCGACTTCAAGATGGCCCGCCCTGCCCGCGTGGACATGCGCTTGCGGAACCCGTGGGTGCGAGCCCGTTTCCGGGTGTTCGGTTGGTAAGTGCGCTTCACGTCAATTCAGCCTTTCGCGACAGCCGTACGGTGATCCGGAGCCGGTTCGTCGTAGGTTCCAGGCCTCGGCCTTCGAATCGATCCCAGCCGCCGGCGGCGAGTCCGCCCATGTTAGGCGCGATTTGCCAATGGCCTCTAGTCGCACCGCCTGGCACGGTGTACGTTCATCCAATTACCCATACCGAGGATCGTTCCGAACATGTTGGCTGGACGCCGAGGGGGGAGAAGGGGCGTTCGGAACTCGCAGTGACCCAGGCCGGAGATCTTTGGACACGATGCACCGGGTCCCTGCGCGACCAGGTGTCCGAGAGCACCTGGCAGCTGTGGCTCTCGGGGATTGAGCCGGTGGCGTACACCGACGGTGAGTTCGTGCTGTCCGTGCCCAACGGCCTCATCCGCGAGCGGGTCGAGTCCCGCTACCTGCCGATGATTGAGGACACCCTGGCCAACGAGGTGGGATCCCCCGTCCGGGGCCGCCTCGAGGTCCAGGAACCCGAGCCGGTGACGGCGCTGGCCGAACCCACCACCGAGCAGGTCTTCGGCCTGCCGCCCGAGCCGGCACGCCCCGAACGCCAGCCCGAGCCGGCGCAAACACCAGGTCGGCCGCGAATCCCCGGCCGTGCAGCTCGACACCAAATTCACCTTCGAGACCTTCGTGGCCGCATCGTCGAACCGCTTGGCGCACGCCGCCGCCCAGGCCGTGGCGGAAACGCCCGGCCGTTCCTACAACCCGCTCTTCATCTACGGGGACTCCGGGCTGGGCAAGACCCACCTGCTCCACGCCATCGGGAACTACGTGACCGAGAACTACCCCCGCCGCAAGGTCCTCTACGTCACCACCGAGACATTCATGAACGACTTCGTCGACTCGCTGCGGACGTCGACGACCCTGACCTTCAAGCGGCGCTACCGGGACTGCGACGTCCTGCTGATCGACGACGTCCAGTTCATGGAGCGCAAAGAGGGCCTCCAGGAGGAGTTCTTCCACACCTACAACGACCTCAAGGGGGCCTCCAAGCAGATCGTCCTGACATCGGACCGGCCCCCCAAGTCCATCGAGACCCTCGAGGACCGGCTGCGCAGCCGATTCCTCTCGGGCCTCATCACCGAGATCGACCCGCCGGACCTCGAGACCCGCCTCGCCATCCTGCGCTCCAAGTCCCTCAGCGAGCACCAGGATGTGCCCGACGACGTCCTCGAGTTCATCGCCTCCCACGTCAAGGACAACATCCGGGAGCTCGAGGGCGCCCTCACCAGGATCTGCGCCTTCGCCAACCTCAACAAGGAGCCGATTTCGCTGGCGCAGGCGGAAAAGGTCCTCTCCGACCTCGTCCTGGCGGGCGAGCCCCGCCGGATCACCCCGCAGATGATCCTCGACGCCACCTCGGCGAGTTACGGCTTCTCGGTCGACGCCATCTGCGGCCCCAGCCGGACCCGCCCGCTCGTCACGGCCCGTCAGGTCGCCATGTACCTGACCCGGGTGCTCACGGACTACAGCTATCCGGCCATCGGGCGCGTCTTCGGCAAGCGCGACCACACGACTGTCATTCACGCGGTGGACAAGATCGCCGGGCAGATGCAGGAACGCCGGCAGATTTACGAGCAGGTCACCGAACTGATTCAGAAGATCCGTGCCGGTTCGGCCTGACGCGTCCCGCCGGTTCGTCACCCGCCGTCGAGTTGTGGTTTGCCAAGGGCAAAGGCTGTGGACCACAACCTCGAACGCTGGGGACCATGGCCGCGCTTGTCCCCAAGCTGTCGAGCCCGGCGTGCGCGCGTAGCATCACACCCGCGCCCCGCCCACAGCACCATGGGGAGGACAACTTGGTCGCACCAGCAGGCGCGGAGCCGTGTCATCCACAATCCACACCCCTTACTACCTCTACCAACCTCATATACCTCTCCCTCCAAAGTGAAGGATTGGGAAAACTCCCGAAAGGACCGGAGTCGGTGAAGTTCAGATCCGAGCGCGATGCACTCGTCGACATGCTGGCAACAGCAAGCCGAGCCGTGGGAGGGCGTGGGGGCTCCTCGCCGGTCCTCCTCGGCCTGTTGCTCACCTGTGACGGGAATTCGTTGTCAGTGACCGGCACCGACCTCGACCTCACGATCCAAGTGACAGGAGAGGTGATCGGGATCGACGACGGAAGTTGTGTCATTCCGGCGCGGCTCTCCACCGACATTGTGCGCCGGCTGGAACCCGGAGCGGTCACGTTCGCCGACCAGGGAGATCACATCACCATCAGCGCCGCCCGTTCGACGTTCAAGCTGCACACGTACCCGGTGGTGGAGTTTCCTCCGGTGGGCAAGACGGACGAGCCGACGACCCAACTGTCGGAGACCGCGCTGGGCGAGGCGGTACGCCAGGTCGTGCGGGCCGCCTCACACGACGACGGGCGGCCCTTGCTGACGGGTGTGCTGGTCTCGCGGGTCGACGGCTCCATCCGCATGGTGGCCACCGACTCGTACCGCATGGCGATGCGTGATCTACCCGATTCGGAGAGCCTTCCCGGCGAGGAGGACCTGCTCGTCCCGGCCCGTGCCCTCTCCGAACTGCAACGCCTCCCGACGGGGACGATCTCGGAGGGCTCGGAGACGAATCGCGTCGGCGTGGCCGCGAACAGCAACGAGATCACCTTCTGGCAGGGCAACGTCCAGATCAGCACCCGACTGCTTGAAGGGCGGTACCCGGACTACAAGCAACTCATCCCGGACCACTACCCGAACAAGCTGCATCTCGGGAAAGAGAGCTTCCTGTCGGCCTTGCGGCGCGTGCAGTTGCTCGTGCGGGACAACACGACGCCAGTGCGGTTGTCCATGCGCCAAGGCGGAGTGGATCTCAGTGTGCAGAGCCAGGACGTCGGCGATGCCGCCGAAGCGGTCGACGGTGACTACACGGGCGAGGACCTCGTGATCGCCTTCAACCCTTCGTATCTGATCGACGGTGTCGAAGCGGTCGCCGGCGACGAGGTCATCGTCGAGACGGCGGACGCGTCACGCGCCGCCACCGTGCGCGGCGCGGAAGATCAGGAGTTTCGCTACCTCCTGATGCCGGTCCGGGTCTCCTGAGCAGCCCACGGTCGCGGTGAGCGTCCGGCACCTGGAGCTGGCCGACTTTCGTATCTTCCGCGCGGTGCAGCTCGACCTCGAAGCCGAGGGGACCACTGTCATCACCGGGCCGAACGGGACCGGCAAGACGAGCGTGCTCGAGGCACTGGCCTATCTCGGGACCCGCCGCTCCTTCCGTGGCGCACCACCCGAGGCCATGGTGCGCACCGGTGCCGAGAGTGCGATCGTCCGGGCCGAGCTCGAGGGGGAGGACAGCCCCACCCTGGTCGAAGCGCAGATCGTTGCGGCAGGCCGGAGCCGCACGCAGGTGAACCGCAAGTCGGTCAGTGGCCGCAGGGAACTCGGTGCGGCAGCGCCGTGCACCATCTTCTCCCCCGAGGACCTGGGCATCGTCAGCGGTGGCCCGAAGGGGCGGCGCGAGGTGCTCGACGACGCGCTGGCCATCCTCGATGCCGAGGGAGCACGGGCGGCCGACGAGACCGAACGCATCCTCCGCCAGCGGGCGGCGCTGCTCAGGCAGTCCGGCGGGCGTGCCGGCGAAGAGATCATGGCGACGCTCGACGTGTGGGACCAACGTCTGGCTGACGCAGGGAAGGTCCTGGCGGCCGCCCGCGAACGCCTGGTGGCGGATCTCGATCCGCTGGTGGCGTCGGCCTACAGCCACCTGGCCGGCGTCGGGGACGAGATCCTCACGGTGCAACGGTACGTGCGGAGTTGGGACGGGGACCTGCTCGACGCCCTGGCCGCGTCCCGGCGCGACGACCTGCGCCGCGGCGTCAACACGGTGGGCCCCCACCGCGACGACCTGCTCCTCGAGATCGACGGCAGGGAGGCCAGGACCCACGCCTCACAGGGCGAGCAGCGCTGCCTGGCGCTGGCGCTGCGCCTGGGCGTGCACCGGCTCATCCGGGACCGGACGGCGCTGGTCCCGACCCTCCTGCTCGACGACGTCTTCTCCGAGCTCGACCCGGCCCGGAGCCGGGCCCTGGTGGCGGAATTGCCGACCGGGCAGTCGATCCTGACCACGGCGGCGCCCCTGCCCGAAGGGATCGCGGTGGCCCGGTTGCTCGCCGTCGAGAGCCTGGAGGTCCGATGAGACGCTGGCGGAGGGACAACGGGCCCCGACCGGTCGGCGACTCGATGCCCCGCGTGCTGGGCCGGCTGGGGTCGGCCCCCACCCCGGCCGTGATGGAAGCGGTTTTCACCCGGTGGGAGGAGCTCGTCGGCACCGAGTTGGGCGCGCATCTGCGACCACAACGTGTCGACGGCCGCGTCCTCGTCGTCGCGGTGGAACACCCGGCCTGGGCGACCCGCGCCCGCATGGAATCAGGGCAGATCCTGGCCCGCCTGCAGGACCTGGGAGAGACCTCGATCGACCGTCTCGAAGTGGTGGTCGAGCGCGGCTGAAGGACACATCGGTGGCAGCTGCGCAGACCGTTCAGAAGTGCCGAATTGGGGCCGCTGTCGGGTAGAATGGTGCGTTCGCATCGAAAGGCCGGAGCACACCAATTCGGGGATTCGATTCGCACCGCGAAGACATATGTTCTGAAAGGGCGCGCCTGTGGCAGTAAAGGTGGATGAGAGACCTGGTGAGACCGGTGGGTCGTACACCGAGGATGACATCACCATCCTCGAAGGGCTCGAGGCGGTACGAAAGCGCCCCGGGATGTACATCGGTTCGACCGGCCCGACCGGGCTGCACCACCTGGTCTGGGAGGTGGTCGACAACTCGGTCGACGAGGCGATGGCGGGCCGCGCCACCCGGATCGACGTGACCCTGCTGGCCGACGGCGGCTGCCGGGTCAGTGACGACGGCGCCGGCATCCCGGTCGGCATGCACCCCAAGTACCCCAAGCAGTCGACGGCCGAAATCGTCCTGACCACCCTGCACGCCGGCGGCAAGTTCGGCGGCAAGGGCTACCAGGTCTCGGGGGGCCTCCACGGCGTCGGGATCTCGGTCGTCAACGCCCTCTCCACCCGGCTCGTGCTCGAGGTGGACCGCGACGGCCAGCACTGGGAGGCCGAATTCGAGAAGGGCGGCAAGGTCAAGCAGAAGATCACGGCGGTCGGACCGGCTCCGGTCGACCGGAGCACCGGGCTGCCCCGGACGGGCACGACCGTCACCTTCTGGCCCGACGCCTCGGTCTTCGAGGACACGGAGTTCCGGGCGCAGACGATCGTCGAGCGCATGCAGATCATGGCCTTCTTGAACAAGGGCCTCGAGATCCGCTTCGTCGACGAGCGCACCGACCCGGTGACGAAGACGACCTACAAGTACAACGGCGGCATCGTCGACTTCGTCAAGCACCTCAACGCGTCCAAGGAGTCCCTCTTCCGGAAGGTGGCGTCGTTCGAGCAGGCGGAGGAGGGTCAGGAGGTCGAGATCGCGCTGCAGTGGAACGCGGGCTACCACGAGTCGATCCACTCCTTCGCCAACGGCATCTCCACCATTGAGGGTGGCATGCACGTCGAGGGCTTCTCCAAGTCCTTGACGAACGTGATGAACCGCTACGCCCGCGCCCGCAATCTCCTCAAGGAGAAAGAGGAGAACCTCAAGGGCGAGGACATCCGCGAGGGCCTGACCGCCATCGTCTCGGTCCGCCTGCGCGACCCGCAGTTCGAAGGGCAGACGAAGTCCAAGCTCGGGAACACGTCCATCCGGTCACTGACCGAACGGACGACGAACCAGAAGCTGACCGAGTGGCTGGAGGAGAACCCGCGCGAGGCCAGTCAGATCGTGCAGAAGTCGATGCAGGCGGCGCGGGCCCGGTTGGCGGCACAGGGCGCGCGCGACCTGACGCGGCGGAAGTCGGCGCTGGACGGGGCCGGCCTGCCGGGCAAGTTGGCCGACTGCTCGTCACGCGACCCGCGCGAGTCGGAGATCTTCATTGTGGAGGGAAACTCCGCCGGCGGCTCGGCCAAGGACGCCCGGAATCCGCACACACAGGCCATCCTGCCCATCCGCGGCAAGATCCTGAACGTCGAGCGGGCCCGGATCGACAAGATGCTGAAGAACGCCGAGATTCAGGCACTGATCTCCGCCATCGGCGCGGGATTGGCCGAGGAGTTCGACGTCGAGAAGATCCGTTATCACAAGGTGATCCTGCTGGCCGACGCCGATGTCGACGGCAGCCACATCCGCACACTGCTCTTGACCTTCTTCTTCCGTTACATGACGCCCCTGGTGGAGGGCGGCTTCGTGTACGTGGCGCAGCCGCCGCTGTACTCGACGCTGGTCGGCAAGGAGAAGATCTACCTGAAGGACGAAGCGGCCCGAGCTGGCCTTCCTGGCCGAGCACCCGGACCACAAGCACGACTTCAACCGATTGAAGGGCCTCGGTGAGATGGACTACGCCGAGCTGCGCGACACCACCATGGATCCGGGCAAGCGGTCATTGCTGCAGATCAACGTCGAGGAGGCCGCCACGGCGGACCAGGTCTGTTCGATCCTCATGGGTGACGACGTGGAGCTCCGGCGCCACTTCATTCAGACGAATGCCAAAGACGTCCGTTTCCTCGACATCTGAGCGGCCGGACGGGAAATAGGGAGCACATGGCACAGACGACACGCGGCTCGGGCCGTGGGGGAGCGGGCTCGGGTGGGGGCAGCGACACTCCACCAGGAGCCGAGGAACCCGTCAGTGGCTCAATCGAGCCGATTGAGATCCAAGAGGAGATGGAGCGCTCGTTCCTCGAGTACTCCATGTCGGTCATCGTCGCCCGCGCCCTGCCCGACGTGCGGGACGGGCTCAAGCCGGTGCACCGCCGGATCCTCTACTCCATGTTCGACAACGGGCAGCGCCCCGACCGGCCGCACAGCAAGTGCGCCAAGGTCGTGGGCGAGGTCATGGGGACCTACCACCCGCACGGCGACTCCGCGATTTACGAGGCGCTGGCCCGCATGGTCCAGGAGTTCTCCCTCCGTCACCCGCTGATCGACGGGCACGGCAGCTTCGGGGGCCGCGGTCCCGACGACGGTGCGGCGGCCATGCGCTACACCGAGTGCCGGCTGGCACCGCTCGCCCTCGAGCTCATGGCCGACATCGACGAAGAGACCGTCGACATGGTGGCCAACTACGACGGGTCGGCCCAGGAGCCCGTGGTGTTGCCGGGCCGGTTCCCCAACCTGCTCGTCAACGGGTCGCAGGGCATCGCCGTCGGCATGGCGACCAACATTCCGCCCCACAACATGGGCGAGGTGATCGACGCCGCGCTGCACGTGCTGCGCCATCCCGACGCCACGTCGGACGAGCTCATGGAGTTCGTGAAGGGCCCGGACTTCCCGACCGGGCGCGCAGATCCTCGGCCGCCAGGGCATTCTGGACGCCTACCGGACCGGTCGCGGCTCCATAAAGATGCGCGCCGTCGCCGAGATCGAAGAGGGCCGGAGCGGGGACCGGATCGTCGTCTCCGAACTGCCGTACCAGACGTCCGTCGAGGTGATTGAGCAGAAGATCACCGAGCTCGTGCGGGCCGGCGACCTCGATGGCATCAGCGGTATGCGCAACGCCTCGGCCAACCAGCAGCCCAGCCTCATCATTGAGCTCAAGCGCGACGCCAACGCCAACGTCGTCCTGAACAACCTCTACAAGCAGACGCCGCTGCAGACCAGCTTCGGCGTGAACATGCTGGCCCTGGTCGACGGCGTGCCGCGCACGCTGAGCCTGGCGCAGGCGCTGTCGCACTACATCGACCATCAGATCGAGGTCATTCAGCGCCGTTCGGCCTACCGGCTGGAGAAGGCACGCAACCGGGCGCACATCGTCGAGGGCCTGCTGCGCGCCATCGACATGCTCGACGCGGTCATCGCCACCATCCGGGGCTCGGCCGACCGGCCCGAGGCGCGCACGGGGTTGATGGCGGAGCCCTTCTCCTTCACCGAGGTGCAGGCGACGCACATCCTCGACATGACGCTCGGCCGCCTGACCCGGCTCGGCCGCTCCGAGCTGGAGGCCGAGATGGAGGAGCTCCGGGCCACCATCGCCGAGCTCGAAGCCATCCTTTCGGACGACAACAAGCTGCGCGGCGTCATCGAGACGGAGATGACAGCCATCCGCGACAAGTACGCCAACCCGCGCCGGAGCGTGATCACCCACGACCCGGGCGAGATGGGTGTGGAGGACCTGATCTCCGACGAGGAGATCGTCGTCACCATGACCAGGGCGGGCTACATCAAGTCCGTGGCCGCCGCCGCCTTCCGCACCCAGGGCCGTGGTGGCCGGGGCGTGCAGGGGGCCCGGCTGAAGGAGGAGGATCTGGTGAGCCAGGTGGTCCACACCTCGGCCCACGCCTTCCTCCTGCTCTTCTCGAACCAGGGCAAGGTCTACCGCCTGCGCGGCCACGAGATCCCGATGAAGGACCGGACGGCCCGCGGCACGGCGGCGGTCAACCTCGTGCCCTTGGCGCCGAGGGAGTCGATCACGGCGATCATCGCCACCCGGGAGTTCGCGCCCGATCAGTTCCTCGTGTTCGCCACGGCGCTGGGGCAGGTGAAGAAGACCGCCCTCAGCGAGTACGACAAGTCACGCCGGGAAGGGTTCATCGCCATCAATCTGCGCGACGGGGACGAACTGGTCCGGGTGGTGGCCACCTCGGGGGACGACGACCTCTTCGAGGTGACGCGGAACGGCATGACGATCCGCTTCAACGAGACGGACGTGCGCGCCATGGGCCGCGACGCGGCCGGCGTGCGGGGCATCCGCCTGCGCGAGGGGGATGCGGTCGTGTCCCTCGACGTGGCGGCGGACGACACGGACATCCTGATCGTCACCGACGCCGGGTACGGCAAGCGCACCAAGCTCGAGCGCTTCAACCGCCAGGCACGCGGGGGACAGGGCGTGCGGGGCATCCGCCTGACCGGCAAGCGCGGGCAGTGTGGTCGCCGCCTTCATGGTCGCGCTCGACGAGGAGATCCTGCTGGTCTCGTCGGGTGGTGTGGTGATCCGCACCCAGGCCCGCGAGATCGCCTCGCAGGGACGGGACGCCACCGGGGTCCGAGTCATGAACCTCGACGACGGCCAGAGCGTGGCTGCCGTGGCCCGGGTGAACGCGGAGACCGAAGACGAGGGCTGAACACCGGCCCCTTCCGGCCGGAGCTCGGACCGTTGTTCAGAAGATCAGAAGATGTGCAGGGACGAGAGCGGCCAGACGCGGAGCTCGACCTTGCCGACGATCAGCGACCGGCTGATCGGGCCCCAGTACCGGCTGTCGCACGAGTCGGTCCGGTTGTCACCCATGACGAAGTAGTCGTTGGACGGAACCCGGTACGGGCGGGCCAGATTGGAATCGTTGCCGGCCGGTCCCGCGACGGTGACGCCCTGCTCGGAGGACGGGAGCCAGCTTTCGTCGAGCTTCTTCCCGTCGATGTAGACGTAGCCGTTCGTCAGCGAGACGACATCGCCGGGCAGCCCGATGACCCGCTTCACCAGGTCGTTCACCTCGGGCCCGCCGCAGTTCTCCGTCGGGGGCCGCGAGAAGACGACGATGTCGCCCGCGGTTGACGCCGTGCAGGTGGTAGCTCAGCTTGTTGACGAGGATCCGGTCGCCGATCTGCAGGGTCGGCTCCATCGACCCGGACGGGATGAAGAAGGTCTGGACGACGAACGCCCGCAGCAGCACCGCCACCAGGACGGCCACCACGACGACGACGGCGGCTTCTTTGATCCACCGGGTCGAACTCGGGTTGTCCGCCGGTGCGGCCGGCGGGGCTCTCGACATCCGGCGGCCCGGCGACGGGGGGCTCCTCGACGGCCAGCGCCGGGTCGTTCGGGTCGGGCGTCACCGGACGCAGGCTAGACGGCCGCCGCGGGCAGGCCGGGGCTCAGGCCGGGGCTGGAATGACCGACGCGGTGTCGCGGCCGGACCGCAGCAGCGCGCCCGGCAGTGCACCGGTCGGGGCGCCGTCGCGGATGGTCTCGACGCCGTTGACCAGGACGCGGACCACGCCGTGGGAACCGGCGTAGAGGCGGGGGGTGTCGCCGGGCAGGTCGTGCACCAGCCGGGCGGGCTCGGACGCCACCGTCTCGGGGTCGAACACGAACAGGTCGGCCACGTACCCCTCGCGGATCAGGCCCCGGTCGCGCAGGCCGAACAGCTGGGCCGGCTGTTCCGTCATCATGTGCACGGCCTTCTCGACCGGCACCAGCTTGCGGCCGCGCAGGCAGTCGCCGAGGAAGGCGGTCGGGTAGCTCGAGCCGCACATGCGGTCGAGGTGGGCGCCGGCGTCGGAACCGCCGACCATGGCGCGCGGGTCGCTCCAGATCTCCGCCCGCAGCTCCCAGGTGGCGTCTTCGCCGTCGTCGGTGTTGGGCCACAGGACGGTGCGCAGGTCGTCGGCCAGGACGATGTCGAGGAGCGTGTCGAACGGTGCCGTGCCACGTTCGGCCGCGATGTCGGCCACGGTGCGGAAGGCGCATCCTTCGTTGGCCGGCGAGTAGGTGTCCCCGATGGTGTAGGTGCCCCAGCGGCCCAGCCCGCGGAAGACCCCCGCCTCCTTGCTGTGCACCCGCTCGTCGAGGAGGGTGCGCACGGCGGGATCGGCCAGCTTCTGCATCCGCTCGGCCTCGGGCAGTCCCATGACCTCACCCCAACCGGGAATGAGGAAGAGCGCGCAGTGGGTGCGGAAGCTCATGTTCATGGGCACGACGGTCGGCATGGTCAGAGCGACGATCTGCCCGCCGGCGGCGGCAGCGGTGGACGAGGCGGCCAGCTGGTGCGCGATCTTCTCGGTGGAGCGGGCGTCGACCGTGAGGACGTTCCAGTTCAGCGGCCGTTGGGCGGTGACGCTCATGGTGGTCATGAGGTCGACCTCTTCGTCGCTGAACGAGTCGAGGCAGCCGTTCGTGATGTATTCGAGGGTGGTGCCCTCGTGCGCCGCCACCTCCTCGCAGAAGGCGAGCATCTCGCGCCGATCGGCGTAGCGCGAGCTGATGGGGCGACCATCACCGTCGGAGTGGGTGCGGGACTGGGACGAGGAGAAGCCCAGCCCGCCGGCTTGGCAGGGACTCGGTCGAGCAGGGCGCGCATGGCGGCGATCTCCTCGTCGGTGGCCACCTCTTCGCCGCGGTCGGCGCCCATGACCTTGCGTCGCAGCGCGCAGTGCCCGACCAGGAACCCTGCGTTGACGCCCAGCCGGCCTTCCAGGCGGTCGAGATACTCGCCGAAGGTGGACCAGTTCCACGGCACGCCGTTCTCCAGGGCGGCCAGGGGCATCCCCTCCACCTTGGCCATCATCTGGCGGATGTAGTCGGCGTCCTCGGCATTGATGGGGGCGAGGGTGAACCCGCAATTGCCGCCGATGACCGTGGTCACGCCGTGCACGTTGGAGGGCGAGGCCAACGGGTCCCAGAAGAGCTGGGCGTCGTAGTGGGTGTGCGGGTCGACCACGCCGGGCATGACGACGAGCCCGCCGGCATCGAACTCCGTGGTCGCCGGCTCGTCGATCTGGCCGATGGCGACGATCCGGCCGTCGCGGATGCCGATGTCGGCCAGCCGGCCGGGCTCCCCGGTCCCGTCGATGACCGTGCCTGATCGGATGACGTAGTCGAGCATGGGACCTCCGGGAGCGGGCACGCACGGCGGGTGCCGGGCGCCGAATCTGACGACCCGTCAGCTTAACGCCGGAGGCCGGCTCGGCGGC
>CAWAHA010000008.1:0-19360 GCA_963781565.1 uncultured Acidimicrobiaceae bacterium
AACTCCTCGGGCGTGCAGCCGCCGGCCTCGAAGCGCTGCACCCACGGGCAGCCGAGCCAGCGGGCCCACAACGCCTCGTCGCTGTCGATGCCGGCCAGCGCCCGCATGGCGGCCACCCCGCCGGGCCGAATCAGCACGCCACCCAGATCGAAGAGGACGAGGTCGATCCGGTCGGCCGTCACGCCTGGGATGCTAGGGCCCGACCCATGCCGGAGAGAGTTGAGATCACTCTTTTCTGCAGCCAACATGGGCGGGACGACGAGCGAGCGAGCGCACGGCACCCCGGCACCGGGCCGGGGACGCCGCTCCGACAGGGAAGAAAGAGAGGCACCGCGTGAAGCTGTCCATGACGTTGAACTACGCCGGCGGGTTCGAGGAGTCGGCCCGCCAGGCCGTGGCGCTGGAGAAGGTGGGGCTCGATGTCGTCTGGGTGGCCGAGGCGTACAGCTTCGATGCGCCGAGCTTCATGGGCTTCCTGGCCGCCAAGACCGAGCGCGTCGAGATCGGCTCGGCCATCCTTCCCATCTACAGCCGCACACCCACACTGATCGCCATGACGGCCGCCGGCGTCGACGCCGTGTCCGGCGGTCGCTGCGTCCTCGGTCTCGGCGCCTCGGGCCCGCAGGTGATTGAGGGCTTCCACGGCGTGCCCTACGACCGCCCCCTCACCCGCACCCGCGAGATCATCGACGTCTGCCGCCAGGTGTGGGCCCGCGAGGCGCCGCTCGTGCACGAGGGCGCGGCGTACCACATCCCTCTGCCGCCCGGCGAGGGCACGGGACTGGGCAAGCCCCTCAAGCTGATCAACCACCCGGTGCGGCCCCGCATCCCGATCTGGGTCGCCGCGCTGGGGGAGAAGAACGTGGCCATGACGGCCGAGGTGGCCGACGGCTGGCTGCCGATCTTCTTCTTCCCCGAAAAGGCCAAGGAGGTGTTCGGCCCCTCGCTGGCGGCCGGTACGGCCAAGCGGGACCCCTCGCTCGGGACGTTGCAGATCGCCGCCGGCGGGCTCCTGGCCATCGGCGAGGAGTCCGAGGTGGCGCCCATCCGCGAGCTCGGCCGCGGCGCGGCCGCGCTCTACATCGGCGGCATGGGGGCCAAGGGCAAGAACTTCTACAACGCGCTGGCGTGCCGCTACGGCTACGAGAAGGAGGCGGCCGAGATCCAGGACCTGTACCTCTCGGGCCAGAAGAAGGAGGCGGCCGCGTTGGTGCCGTCCGAGCTGCTCGAGGCGACGTCGCTCTGCGGCCCCGAGTCCTACATCAAGGAGCGGGTGGCGGCCATGGCCGAGGCGGGCGTGACGCATCTCAACGTCACGCCCGTGGGCCAGGACCCGGTCGCCATGGTCGAAAAACTGCGAAGCTGGGTGTAGCCGACCGCGGTCCGACCACCGGACCGCTGCATGGCGGGGGCGACGCTGATCGCCCCGGGGAGGAGCACTGATGCACGACCTGATCATCCGCGGCGGCACCATCGCCGACGGATCGGGGCAACCCACCCGTACCGGTGACGTCGCCATCGACGGCAGCCTCGTGACCGAGGTGGGCAGGGTCGAGGGTCCGGCTCGGCGCGTCATCGAAGCCGACGGGCTGCTCGTCACGCCGGGCTGGGTCGACATCCACACGCACTACGACGGCCAGGCCACCTGGGACCCCGAGGTATCGCCCTCGGGCTGGCACGGCGTGACCACCGTCGTCATGGGCAACTGCGGCGTCGGGTTCGCACCGGCGCGCGAGTCCGACCGGGCCTGGCTCATTCAGCTCATGGAGGGCGTGGAGGACATTCCTGGCACCGCGCTGGCCGAGGGGATGAACTGGAACTGGGAGACCTTCGGCGAGTATCTCGACGAAGTGGAGCGCACCGATCGCGTGCTCGACGTGGCGTCGCTCGTGCCGCACGGCGCCTTGCGCGCCTACGTGCTGGGTGAGGGCCGGGCCAACGACATCGCCAACAGCGAGGAGATCGCCGAAATGGCGGCGCTCGTGCGCGAGGCCGTGCAGGCCGGCGCCATCGGCGCCTCCACCACGCGGACGATCCTGCACCGGGCCAAGGACGGCGAGCTGGCGGCGGGCACGACGGCGGCGGCCGAGGAGCTCATCGCCATCGGCGAGGCACTGGGCAAGGCGGGTCACCGGGTCTTCTCCGTGGCAGCGACATGCGGGACCTCGACCACGAGTTCGCCTGGATGTCGGAGATCTCCATCCGGGCCGGCGTGCCCGTGACCTATCAGGTGCTGCAGGCCGACTTCGCGCCGGACCTGTGGCGCGAGTGGATCGACCGCGGCGTGGCCGCCAACCGACGCGGGGCCTGGCTGGTGCCCCAGGTGGCGGGCAAGCCGACCTCGCTCATGGTGGGCTTCCAATCGTCACCCACCCCTTCGCCCACCACCGGGCCTACCAGGAGATCGCCGATCTGCCGCTGGCCGAGCGGGTGGCCCGCCTGCGCCGGCCCGAGGTGCGCGCCGCCATGCTCGCCGAGGAGCCGCGGCCCGGGTGGCTTCGTCCAGCTGCTGCGGGGCAACCTGCACAAGCTGTTCCCGCTCGGGCGACCCGCCCGACTACGAGCCGCCGCCGGAGCGCAGCGTCACCGCCCTCGCCGCCGCACAGGGCCGGACGACCGACGAGGTCCTCTACGACCTGATGCTCGAGCGCGACGGCAAGGAGCTGCTCTACCTGCCGCTGCTCGACTACTCGGCCTGCAACCTCGACGCCGTGCGCGAGATGCTGGTGCACCCGGCGACCGTCCTCGGCCTCGGTGACGGGGGCGCCCACTGCGGCGTGCTGTGCGATGCCAGCCTGCCCGACCTTCATGCTGACCCACTGGGCCCGCGACCGCAGCCGGGGGAGCAGCTGCCGGTCGAGACCGTTGTGCACCTGCAGACCCGCCGGACGGCCGAGCTCTACGGCTTCCGCGACCGGGGACTGCTCGCCCCGGGGTACCTGGCCGACCTCAACGTCATCGACCACGACGGGCTGGTGCTCGAGCCGCCCGAAATGGTCTACGACCTCCCCGCCTCGGGCAAGCGGCTCGTGCAGCGCGCCCGGGGCTACGCGGCGACCATCAAGGCGGGCCGGGTCGTGCGCGAGCACGGCGAGGCGACGGGAGAGCGACCCGGCCGGCTCCTGCGCGGCCCGCAGCCCCTGCCCGTCTGAGCGGTCGACAGGCCGACGCCGGCTCGGCCCGGGCTCAGCGCCGGGCGTCCTGCAGCGCCTCTTCGAAGCCGCTGACGCGCAGCGCGGTGATGCGCGTGCCGTCCGTCTCGAACACGTCGTGCACCGTGTGGTCGGCGCCGCCCAGGTGGACGTCGATGTCGACCTCCATCCGTGTGCCCTCGAAGGTCGGTGTCCGCGGAGCGGGCCGGAAGTCCTCGTAGGTGAAGGTGTTGGCGAGGTAGTAGCCGCTGATGGCGTCGAGACCCTGCAATCGGTGGTCCCCGCTCTCGAACACGGCGTCGTCGGTGAAGAGCGCCCGCACGAGGTCGATCTCCTGCGCCGTCACCGCCGTGAAGTAGTCGTCGAGCAGCCCGGGCAGCCCGTCGTGTCGCGACGGGAGCCCGTAGCTGCCGGCGGGCGTTGAGCCCCAGCACGTGCACCTGGGTCGCGGTGGGGCAGGGGGCCACGGTGGCCCGGATGGCCTCGACGGCGCCGGGGAACGTGGCGTCGTGGTGCGGGTAGTCGCTGCCCCAGACGATGCGGCTCTCGCCCGACGAAGGGCACCAGGGCGGGCAGGGTGTGCTCGTCGACCTCGAAGCTGATGGCGCACTGGCGGGCGAAGTACTCCGACGGGCGCAGCGCCATGTCGGGGCAGAAGCCGCCGAACGACTCCGCCTGCTCGTCCAGGCGCTCGAGCCAGAAGGGCGCCCAGCCGCCGGAGGACTCCAAGAAGAGCAGGCGCAGCCCCGGGATGGCGCTCGAGCGTCCCGAAGGCGATGAGCTGGGCGCAGGCGAGCATGGCCTCGAAGGAGTGGGACACCGCATGGAGGATGAGCGGGTTGAAGGGGCGGTCCGACCCGAGGGTCGGCACGATCCACCGAACTGCCCTCGTGGATGCCGATGGGCACGCCGAGCTCCTCGGCCGCCTCCCACACCACGTCGTAGGCGCGGTCGGAGAGCGAGCGGCCCGAGGCACGGGTTGGGCCGGACGAAGCCGGCCACCAGACCGAGCTCGCTCGACGCCGCGGCGGAGCTCGCGCGCCGCGGCCGCCGGGTCCTGCAGCGGGAGCATGGCCGCCCCGAACAGCCGGCGCGGGTCGGCGGCGCAGTAGCCGGCGAGCCAGTCGTTGTAGGCGCGCGGCCAGGGCCACCGCCGCCGCCGGGTCCGCCAGCAGCGAGAAGTACAGCCCGATGGTCGGGTACAGCACGGCCTGGTCGATGCCCTCGCTGTCCATGTCGCGCAGCCGGGCCACCGGGTCCGACCCGCCCGGCTGGGCGTCCGCCAGCGGGCGGAACGACGCCGGGTCGTCGAAGGTCGAGCCCGGACGGGCGAGGTTGCCCAGCGGCACCGCCAGCAGCTCGGTGTCGCCGACCACGACGTGCTCGTAGCCGGCACGGTCGGCGCTGATGCGGGGCCGGTACCGGTCGGGCAGGGCGGCCCAGGCCGACTCGGGCTCGACCACGTGGCCGTCGGCGTCGACGATCGGGCCGGCGCGGGGTGGGAGCGGAGGATCGCCCGCGCCCGCTCACGTGGTCGGCGTGCGCCAGTCGTCGACCAGCGGGAGCCGGTGGCGGAACAGCCGGCTGGCGTTGCCGCCGGCCACCGCCCGCAGCTCGTCGTCGGGCAGCGCGCCCCAGGTCGCGCGCCAGCACGGCCTGGGTGTCGGGCCACGACGAGTCGGCGTGCGGGTAGTCGCTCTCCACCATGATGTGGTCGAGGCCGATCACGTGGCGCTGCGCCACGGCGGACGGGTCGTCGATGGAGCAGAACCAGAAGTTGCGCCGGAGCACCTCGCTCGGCAGGAGGTCCGACGGCCAGGCGTTGCTCTCGGTGCCCGAGGCCGAATGCCTCAGGACGTAGTCGGCCCGGTCCATCAGCATCGGCACCCAGCCGATGCCGCCCTCGGACAGGGCGACCTGCAGGCCCGGGAAGCGCAGCGGCACGCCCGACCACAGCCATTCGCCGGCGGCCAGGAGCGCGTTGACCGGGAAGACGGTGGGCAGCAGCTCGAACGGCGGGTCGGGCGAGGGCAGCGGGGCCCAGGACGACGCGCCGGTGTGCAGGCAGACGACCGTCTGCGTCTCCTCGCAGGCGGCGAAGAAGGGGTCCCAGTCGCCGCTGAAGATGGAGGGCAGCTGCAGCTGGGCGGGGAACTCGGGGAAGCTGACCGCCTTGAAGCCGCGGGCCGCGTTGGCCCGCACCTCGGCCGTCGGCCACCTCCACGTCGGCCAGCCAGGGCAGCTGCAGCGGGATGATGCGGTCCGGGTGGGTCCCCGCCCACACCTCCAGGTGCCAGTCGTTGAAGGCGCGCAGGCAGGCCAGCCCGAGGTCCTTGTCCTTCGCCCGCGAGTAGACGGCGCCGCAGAACCCCGAGACGAGCGACGGGAAGCACAGCGAGGCCCAGATGCCGGCGCGGTCCATGTCGAGGATGCGGGCGTCGATGTCGAAGCAGCCCGGGCGCATCTCGTCGAAGCGGGCCGGCTCCATGCTCCACTCCTCGCGTGGCCGGCCCACCACCGCGTTGAGCCCGACGTTGGGGTAGTGGTTCCCCTCGAAGACCCAGCTCTGGGTCCCGTCCTCCTGCTCGACGACCCGGGGGGCCGCCGGCGGCCAGCGCGGCGGGCAGGCGGTCCTCGAAGAGGTCCGGCGGCTCAATCAGGTGGTCGTCGACCGAGATCACCGGCATCCGGATCGGCCGGGGCTCGGGGTCGGGCAGCAGGGTGGCCCGGCCCGGTGCGGGCCCTGTCTCGACGGTTCCCACGAGAAGGTGACACTATCGTCAGCGAAGTCGTCCGGCCCGGGGGTGCGCATGACCACACATGTCGATGGACGTCATCACCGGCGTCGGCCTGCTCATCGACGGCGACGTCGTGGCCGGCGGCGCGGGCACCTACCCGGTGACGAACCCCGCCCGGCCGGCCGAGGTCGTGCTCGACGCCCCGTCCACCTCGCCGGCCCAGCTCGACCTGGCCGTGGCCGCCGCCCGCCGGTCGCAGCGGGCCTGGGCCGCGCTGGAGCCCGAGGACCGGGCGGCCCTGGTCGTCGCCGCCGCCGAGGCGGGCGTGGCGGCGGTCGAGGCCGGTGACCTGGCCCGCCTGCTCACCCGCGAGCACGGCAAGACCTACCTGGAGGCGATCTTCGACACCGCCACCATGGGCGGCATGGCGGCCGCCTTCGCCCCGCTGGTCGCCGAGGCGCTGGCGCCGCGCGACCTCAGCGGCGGGGCGACGCGGATCGAGTGGGTGCCGCACGGGGTCGTGGCCGCCATCCTGCCCTTCAACTGGCCCGTCTCGGTCATGGGCAACAAGGTGCTGCCCGCGCTGCTGGCCGGCGACACCGTGGTGGTCAAGGCGCCGCCGACCTGCCCGGGCACGGTGCTCCTCGTGGCCGCGGCCATGGCCGAGGTGCTGCCGCCCGGCGTCCTCAACGTCGTGAACGGGCCCGACGCCGCGCTCGGCGCCGCGCTGGTGGGCCACCCCGACGTCGACATGGTCTCCTTCACCGGCGGCGTGGGCACCGGCCAGGCCGTCATGGCCGCCGCGGCCGCCACGACGCCGGCCGGTCGTGCTCGAGCTCGGCGGGAACGACGCCGCCATCCTGGCGCCGGACGTGGCCGGCGACGCCGCGCTGGCCGATCGCATCGTGGAGGCGGCCTTCGTCACGAGCGGGCAGGTCTGCATGGCCATCAAGCGCCTCTACGTGCACCGGGACCGCTTGGACGAGACGGTGGACGCGCTGGCCGGCCGGCTGGCGACCGAGCTGGTCGGCGACGGGCTGGCCGACGGCGTGACCATGGGCCCGGTGCACACGGCCGGGCGCGCGGGACCGGGTCGAGGCGCTGCTCTCCGAGGCCGCCGCGGCGGGCGCCGTGCTCGTGCGGCCGGGCGCAGATGCGTGCCGAGGACGAGGGAGTCGGGGGGCTACTTCGTCTCCCCGGCGCTGGTGGTGGCGCCGCCGCCGGACAGCGGCATCGTGCGCGAGGAGCAGTTCGCCCCCGCCCTGCCGGTCATCCCCTACGACGACATGGACGAGGCGGTCGACGGCGGCGAACGACACCGCCCTTCGGCCTGTGCGCGTCGGTCTGGAGCAACGACGACGCGCTGGCGGCCGACGTGGCGTCGCGGCTGTCGGCCGGGACGGTCTTCGTCAACGCCCACGGCCTGTCCGCCATCGACATGTACGCGCCGATGGGCGGGTGGAAGCAGTCGGGCTTCGGCGTCGAGCTGGGGACCGAGGGCATGCAGGCCTTCGCCCGCCAGCGGGTGCGCGTCGTGCGGCCGGGCCCGGACGAACAGGAGGAGTCGACATGACAGTGGCCATTCGCGGCGGGACGGTCGTCGACGGGACGGGGGCGCCGCCGGTCCGGGCCGACGTGGTCATCGACGGGGAGCGGATCGTCGCCGTGGGCGACGGTGCCGACGGCGTGCGTGCCGACACCGTGATCGACGCCACGGCATGCTCGTCACGCCGGGCTTCGTCGACCTGCACACCCACTACGACGCGCAGCTCTTCTGGGACCCCAACGCCAGCCCGTCGCCGCTGCACGGCGTGACCACGGTGCTCGGCGGCAACTGCGGCTTCTCGTTGGCGCCCATGGCGCCGGAGCACGTCGACTACATCTCGCGGATGATGGCGCGGGTCGAGGGCATGCCGCTCGCCGCGCTGCGGGCCGGCCTGCCCTGGGACTGGGGCTCCTTCGGCGAATGGATCGGCCGGCTCGACGGCCGCATCGCCGTGAACGCCGGCTTCCTCGTCGGGCACTCGACGCTGCGCCGCCTCGTCATGGGCGAGCGCGCCGTCGGGGGCGCGGCCGACGCCGGTGACATGGACGGCCATGGAGGCGGCGCTGCACGCGGCGCTGGCGGAGGGGGCGCTCGGCTTCTCGACCTCGCAGGTCCACACCCACAACGACGGGGACGGCCAGCCCGTCCCGTCGCGTGCGGCGGCCCGGGAGGAGATGGAGCGCCTGGCCGCCGCCGTGCGCCAGCACGAGGGCACCACGGTCGAGCTCATCGTCGCCGGCTGCCTCAACGGCTTCACCGAGGAGGACATCGACTTCCTCTCGACCATGTCGCTGCTGGCGGATCGCCCGGTCAACTGGAACGTGCTCGGCGTCTCGGCCATGAACCCCGACGGTGCCTGGGGCCAGCTGGCGGCCGGCAGCGCCGCGCCGGCCGCGGGCGCCACCGTGCTGGCGCTGACGCTGCCCCACACCATGCAGCTGCGCCTGAGCTTCGAGCACGGCGCCATCCTCGACGGCCTCCCGGGGTGGCGCGAGGTCTTCGCGCTCGCGGTGCCCGAGCGCATGACGGCGCTGTCGGACCCGGCGACCCGCCGCCGCCTCGACGCCGGCGCGCAGTCCGACGAGGCCGGGATTCTGCGGCATCTGGCGGTGTGGGACCGCCTGATCATCGACGAGACGTTCGCGCCGGAGAACGCCGGCGTCGAGGGGAAGACGGTGGGGGAGGTGGCGCAGCCAGCGCGGCCTGACGCCGTTCGACGCGCTCCTCGACGTCGTGGTGGCCGACGGCCTGCGTACGGGGCTGCGGCCGCCCATCGGCGAATCCGAGGAGGACTGGGTGCTGCGGGCGCAGGTCTGGCAGGACCCGCGGGCCATCGTCGGGGGCTCCGACGCCGGCGCCCACCTCGACACCATGTGCGGCGCCATCTACTCGACCTCCATGCTGGGCGACGGGGTGCGCAAGCGCGGGCTGCTCAGCTGGGAGCAGGCGGTGCGGCTGCTGACCGACGTCCCGGCCCGCCTCTACGGGCTGCGCGACCGCGGCCGGCTGGTCCCGGGAGGCTTCGCCGACGTGGTCGTGTTCGACCCGACGACCATCGGCCACGGGGCGGTGCGGACCCGCGACGACCTGCCGGGTGGCGCCAGCCGCCTCTACGCCGATGCGGTCGGGCGTCGGGCACGTCCTGGTCAACGGGACTGAGATCGTGCGCGACGGCGCCTTCACCGGCGCCGTGCCCGGGCGGGTGCTGCGCTCGGGCCGTGACACCGACACCGTGCACGCGGGCTCGGACTGGGCCGGCGCCGGCCTGAGCCCACGAGGTCCGTGTGACGCTCGCACCGCGCCGGTGCAGCGCCGCGCAGCGCTGAGTGCACCGCTGACGCTGAACGAACGCGTGTGGTGATTGCGCACGACGGGTCACTGATTCTCAGCGGCCTCACAGCTCAGTCCAAGCTCAGGTTCGTCCAGCCATGCTTTGTGCTCGTGGACATCGAGTTGGTGACCGACGTCGACCGGCTGCATGACCAGTGTCGTCGACGGGTGGGAGGCGCTCGGCGGACGCGCGTCGCCGGCCGCGCGCGTGGAGGCGGGCATCGTGGCGGCGTGGGCGCGCGCACATGATGGCCGCCGGACACGCGAGCTGCGCGGTGTGGGTCGCCACCGAGGGCACTGGCGGTCGTCGGCGTGCTCCCGTTCGTCGCCGAGACGATGCCTCGGGGACGCTAGCGGCTCCTGCCCGCCCACGACCGATCTGATGTTCGGCACCGTCCCGATTGCGCATGCCGGACTCGCGCGCAGCGGGTCGCCGACGCGGTCGCCGACGACTTCGTCGCCGCGCGCGGAAGCAGGTCGAACGTGGCGAGCATCTACTGGCTGCCCGCAAGGCTCACCCTGGAGCGGCCGCGTTCGGGCAGCCGTCTGGCCGAGCCCGACTGGGTCGACGACGGAGCGTCACGCAGTACGGCTCGTACTACACCGAGCGTCCCTCCGGCATTGGACGCTTGGCTGGCGAGCGCGCGACAGGGACTTCCGGCAGGGGGTCGGGCGGCGGGCCCGCCGCGCCGAGGAAAGGGCTTCCGGCTCTTCACGACCGAGGACCCGGCCGAGATCATGGAGCGGCTGCCGCACCTGCAGGCGCTCTACGTCGGGAGCCAGGAGGCTGCGCGGCGGCGAGGGCTACCGGTTCGACGACGACATGGTCACGGACGATCGGCACGGCGCTCGAGCGTTGTCGCCGGCCGGGTCGATTCGCGCTCTCGGTGCTCGAGCGCGACGACGTGGTCATCGGGGCGACCCTGGTCCGTGCGCGCCGGGACGAGCGATGAGCTGCTGGCTCACCGGCTACGACCCCGAGTGGTCCCGGTTCGGGCCCGGTGTGGCGGCGCTGCTCGAGTCGATCGCGGCCGGGTCGCGTGCCGGCTGTGACGTCGCCGACCTCGGGTTGGGCGATCAGCCCTACAAGGGAGCTTCAAGGACGGGGCCTTCTCCGCTCGAGTCGGTCACGTGGTGCCGACCGCGGCTGGCCCGCCTCTTGCAGCTCGGATCGAGGCGAACCTGCGCCGCACGGACGACGAGCCAGGCCGGCTAGAGCAGCCGGGTCTCCAGCGCGACCTCGCGGGTCGTCGTGCCGTCACGGGTCAGCGAGTAGGCCAGCTTGCCCTCGACCTCGGTGAAGGCGTCCTGCAGCTCGGTGCCGAAGAAGACGAGCCCGGTGCCGTTCTCCGTGGCGTAGCCGTCGGGCAGCGTGCCCTCGGCGATGAGGCGGTGGATGAGCGGCCGGCGCTGCTCCTCGGCGTCGTGGTGCGGGCTGTTGGACCAGGGCAGGAAGGCGAGCCCGTTGGTGACCGGCACCAGGGTCGGGCCGAAGGAGTCGGTCGTCCCGCCGACGTGCCAGCACAGCGAGCCGGCGGAGACGCCCTTGAGCACGACGCCGGCCTCCCAGCATTCGCGGAGCACGACGTCGAGGCCGTGCAGGCGCCACAGCGCCAGCAGGTTGGCGGTGCTGCCTCCGCCCACCCAGATGACGTCCTGCGCCAGCAGATGGGCGCGCACGTCCGGGCACGTTCGGCATCGGGAACAGCGTCAGGTGCGAGCTGATGAAGCCGAGCTTGGAGAACGCGTTGTGCGCGGCGGCCAGCCGGGACGCGTCGTCGCCCACCGCGGTGGCGATGATGCAGATGCGGGGATGCGCGCCGGCCTGGGCCAGGTCGGCCGCCAGCCGGTAGGACGGTCCCGGTCGCAGGTTCGCCGGGTCGGGACCTTCGGCCTGGAAGCCGATGGAGGTGGCGATGATGGTCGGTTGGCGCGCCGCCACGTCAGGAAGGGAGGACCTCGGGGTTGACGATGTGCAGCGGCCGCGCCCCCGCCATGAGGCGGCAGAGGTCCTCGGCGATCGTCCGGGTGTGGTTGGACTCGGTGTCGTAGGTGGCGCCGCCGATGTGCGGCGTCAGCACGACCTGGGGGAACGTCGTCAGCGGGTGGTCCGTCGCCAGGTGCTCGCCCTCGAAGTGGTCGAGTCCCGCCGCGCCGACCTTGCCCGAGGCCAGGGCGGCCACCAGCGCGTCGGTGTCGTGGATCTTGGCGCGGGCCGTGTTCAGGAAGACGACGCCGTCGCGCATTTTGGCGAAGGCGTCGGCGTCGATGATGCCGGTCGTCTCCGGCGTCACCGGGGCGTGAACGGAGATGACGTCGGACTTGGCCAGCAGCTCGTCGAAGGAGCTGGTGGCGTCGGGCGCGTAGGGGTCGTAGGCGAGGACGTCCATGCCGAGGCCGCGCAGGCGCCAGCGCAGGGCGCGGCCCACCGCCCCGAGCCCGACCAGGCCGACGGTCTGGCCGTTCAGCTCCCAGGCCCGGTAGCGCTGGTAGGGGATTTTCCCGTCGCGGTAGATCTCGCCCTCGCGCACGTCGCGGTCGGCGGGGACGATGCCGCGGGTGGCGGCGAAGAGGAGGGCGACGGCCAGCTCGGCCACGGCGTCGGCGTTGCGTCCCGGGGCACGCAGGACGGGGACCCCGGCCGCGGTCGCGGCCGCCACGTCGACGTTGGTGGGATCACCGCGGCAGCTGCACACGGCCATGATCGGCTGCTCGTAGAGGTCAGCGCCGCAGACGTCGCTCTCGACGATCACGATGTTGGCGCCCTCCGCGGCCGCCCGCTCGGCCAGCTGGGCGGCGTTGTAGATGCGCAGGGAGGGCTGGTCCAGCCACGAATCGAGCACCAGATCCGCCAGTTGGTGCAGCAGGTCGAGGCCGGGGCCGCTCACGGCGGCGGTCACCAGAGCCTTGGGGCGGGAACCTGTCATGTCGGTCGAACTCTCCTTGTGGGGCGGGCGTCGTCCATAATGGCGGAAGATGTGGGATGAATGCCTCTGGACTGGATCAACACCCCGATAGACGGGGTGTCGGCCAGAAATGGGGCATATGGTGTCTGGGAACGTGCAAGGCCGCTGACCTTACAAGACCGGATCAATCGAGCGCCGTGGCCCGGGCGTCCGTCGCCTCCGGGTCGTGGTGAAGATCCATCGATCCATCGTCTGATCCGGCGGTCCAAGACTGTCCACGTTGCCGACCGCGGCAACGAGCGTCAGCTCGAGGATGAGATGGCGGGTTCGGACCGAGGTCACCGAGATGGTCAGGTCTGTTTCATGTCCTTGGCTCCTCAGTAGGTAATGGGTTATTACCTCCTCGCTAGGAAGTGGCCAACCGCCCGGATCGGTGTGAGTCGGCGCCGGGCCGCTCAGTCATTTGCATGGTCAATACCCAGGCTCAAGGAGTCGTCGTAGGTGAGGGTCAATCGACGATTGCGCGTTGCACAACGCAGACCGACCCACTTCTGAGGTCGGACGCGGAGTTGGCGTCTCCGTTTCAGCTTCGCCGCCGACCGAAGCCTAAGCCGAGCAAGTCCTCCAGGTCCCTGAGGAGTCCGAGCGTCACCGCCGGTGGCCTCATTCAGGCCTCAATGTTCGCTAGGGCGGTTCTCGGCTCGTCTCCCATCAGCGCCTCGCGCCCGTGGCGCCGGTACCAGATGGTCGCTGTGACGAGGAGTACGTACTGCGAGTACTGGGCGATGTTCGTGATGAAGGGGTGCGAATGGAGATGCAGAGTGGTTGAAAGCCGCAATCCCAGCGCGTCAAGGATCGTCCCGTAAGGTGTCAACATTAGTGAGGCCAGCACGTAGGCCGCGGTCAGGCCGACCCAGAAATAGGGCTCCGTCTTCGTTGTGGTGAACCGCACGACGAGTACCACGAACATGGGCGCCAACATCACCTGATAGTGGGACCAGTGGGTAGAACTCACCATGGTGGAGAACGCGTAGGTAAACGCAAACGATTCCCAGCTCGCAGTGTCGTAGCCATGGAGAGCCTTGACAGACCACACAGCTAGACCGGCGACGACGCCCACGCCACCACCTCCAGCAACGTCAAATGGGCCGAGCCGACAGTTCGGCAGAGCAGGGCCTGAGGAGAAAAATTGATTGGGTTGCACGCCAGCCCTTTGGGCGACGACTTGTCAATAAAATTTCTCACTGCATTGAGCGGGTCAGCAGCGCTCAGGCTGTGGGCATGTGCTGCATACAGGCCCTGTGCGCCGAGGTTCAATCCAACTACAAAGACGAGGGACCATATACCTGCGACGCGGGTGCCGCGGCGACGTAGGAGTACGAAGGGCAACAATACGGCGAGGGGCTTCACGGCGATAGACAGTCCGATCAATCCACCGGAGAGACCCGCTCGATCTCGGCGAAGCGTGGCGAATCCGGCGAGAGCCAGCACCAGAGCGATGATGTTGAACTGCTTCCACCAGACCGTGGACAGCACCGGACTGAACGACGCCAAACCCAGAGCGACGATCCACAGCCAGCCTGGTGATAATACGGCCCGCAGCCGCTGCACGACTACTGTGATCGTGCCGACAACCAGTGTCACGTTGAGCGCAGTAAGTAGACGACTCGCGGTGGCCTCACTCCACAATTTGTAGGTGATCGCCATGCTGCCAGCGAGGAAAGGCGTGCTTTCCCACGTGAACACGTTTTCAGGATGCCCGCTGTCCCAGGTGACCCGACCGGCGGGATATGCCAACCCGAAGTCCCAGTCTTTTGTGTCGGAGAAAGCCCGCCACGCCCACAAACCGATCAAAACGGCTAGTGCGACGACACCTAGCGACGCGAACGTGCGGCGGCGAGCTGCTGTGTTTGAGCGCCTCGGAGCGGTCACTAGCTAACGGAAGGTATCACCGCGTCCCTTTTGGCGCTTGGAGCCAACCGGCGATGTGTCGTGCAGCCAACGCGTCGGCGCCGCCCGTCGCACCGATCGCTGATCGTGTAGTGTCTGCCCGGTGGCGGTGCGACGCTCCACCCGACTGGCCTGGGGTGCCGTCGTCGTTACGTTGTACACAGCTCTGCTACTGACAGCCTTTCTCGTCGGACCCGTGCCCCCATATCGGCCTGTGTGCCAATTTCGGCGACAGCGGATCTGGTTGAGACCGCCCGAGGCGACACGTCACACTTTGAAATTCTTGCGAGCACAGCGCCGCCCACGGGTGCCGTGTCCTTTACGGATCAGGGCCCGGCAACACCAGTGAGATTGCAGAGCATCCACTTGGCGACCGTCAGCTGCTCGCCGAATGCCGCCGAAGCCACCGTCACGGGGGCGGGCACCATGGTGGTCCAGCACCCTCACCTGGTCGGGCTCCGATTGAACCTCTCGGTGCTGAGCACCAAAAAATCCAGCGCAACGTTGCGGATACAGCTTACGGACGGCTACGACTCGGGTACGGACGTGATCACGAGTGCAGTTCTCTTGATTCAGGATCATCATGTAACTCGACATATGGTCGTCTCCGCCTCACATCGGGGTTGAAATGCAGATCCGACGCCGGCCTACACAACTCTAGCTGGGTCCTTGAGGCTCGTCGACACCGAAACCTGCACAGAACACCCTGGACGCCGCAGCTTGCACAAGGCGACACCGGCCGTGCTGAATTTGGCTTCGAATGAGCGATGCTCCCCAGTACCCTCGGTCCATTTGGCAATGTCGGATCATGACACACGTGTCAGATTCATGAGTCCGTCCGGGAGTCCCGTCACCGTCGGCGTCGACATCGGCACCACGTCGGTGAAGGCGCTGGCCGTCGACGAAAAGGGCCAGGTCGTGGCCCGCAGCAGGGTGCCCCACAGCATTGTGGCGCCCGAGCCCGACGTGTTGCGCCACGACGCCAAGAAGGCGTGGCGCGCCGGGCCCCGCAAGGCCTTCGAGGAGGTGACCGCCCAGCTCGAAGCCGAGGGGAACTCGCTCGCCGGCGTCGCCGTGGCCTCCATGGTCCCGTCCATGACCGCCGTCGGGCGCCAGGGCGTGCCGTTGCTGCCGGGCCTGCTCTACGGCGACCGCGAAGGCCGGCCCGCAGAGGACGCGGCGCCCGATGCCGTCGTGCCGCTGGGCGCCATGCCCGACGCCGAGGGGTTCCTCCGCTGGGCCTCGACCGAGGTGCCCGACGCCCGGGGCTACTGGCCCTGCCAGGCCGTGGCGACCAACGCCATTTCGGGACTGCCCGCCATCGACACCGGTGTCACCGCTTCGCTCGGGATGCTCCACACGCACAAGGGCTGGAACACCGAGCTGCTCGGTTCCATGGGCATCGCCGAGAAGCAGATGCCGATGGTCGTGCCCATGGGCGCGGCCGCCGGCACGCTGCCGGCAGTGACGTCGTCATCACGGGTGGGACCATCGACGCCTTCTGCGACCAGATTGTGTCGGGCGCCATCCACAAGGGTGACGTCCTCGTGATCTTCGGCGCCACCCTGATCTGCTGGGTGATCTGCGACGAGTGGCTGACCATCGACGGGCTGATCAGCTACCCGAGCACGACGCCGGACCGGTATCTCGTCGGGGGCCCGAGCAACGCCGGCGCCCTCTTCGTCGACTGGGCCCGGCACCTGCTGCGGGACACGCCGCGTCCCGGGCCCGAAGCGCGAGGAGCTGGAGCCCCGGCTCGGGACACCGGACCGGGTGCCGGTGTGGCTGCCCTACGTGCGCGGGGAGCGGACGCCCTTCGAGGACCACACGCTGCGCTCCAACATCTACGGCCTCGACATCGGGTCGGGCGCGGAGGCGATGGAGCGGGCCGCCTACGAGGCGAGCGGTTTCGTGGTGCGGCGGATGATTGAGCGCGCCGGCGTGAAGCCGACCCGCATTGTGGCCAGCGGGGGCGGCTCGCGGGTGACGGCCTGGATGGCCGCCGTGGCCGACGCCACCAACCTGCCGGTCGAGACGGTCGCCGTGCCCGAGGGCGCCGCGCTCGGCGCGGCGTTCTTCGCCCGTCTGGCCGCAGGGTTGGAGGCATCGTTGGACGATGCGACGCGCTGGTCGGCCGTGGGGCGGACGATCGAGCCGGATCCGGCCTGGGCGCGGGCCGCCGAAGTGCGCTTCGAGAAGTTCAGCGATCTGGGCACGGGCACCTAGTCCGAGGCGGTCACTTCTCTCGGCCGTGACGTCCGCTGGGAGGGAGGCGTGAGCCGCAGCGATTCATTCGGCGGTGGCACGCCGCGTGTGGTGCACCGCATCCCGCACTCGAAGCCTCCGGGCCTTCTGCTTTGCATCGCTCGAGTGCTCTCGCCCGGGCGTCGCCGGAGGTGGCACGTGGTGGGCGGCCGTCGCACGCATGCCAGGCACGACGATTGAGGAAAGGCACCCAAAGGGTCGCGTCTGTGCATCGACACCTCGTCTGAAACGACAAACGTGTAGTCCGTCTGCTCGCACCTTCGACAACGGTCGCACGTCGCAATGCCTATTGACACACGCTGATGTTTGGATACACAGTGCAACCGTCTGTTGTTCCCGCGTTGTTCGTGCGTTGTCCGCAAGTTGATGGAGTAGGCATGCGGCCGGTTGGGGGGACCGGGATTCTGGGAGGTGGCGGTTGGCGATAGGAAGACCCGTTGAGGCTTGTCGGAGCTTCAACTTCCCCGGTCCCTCCGCTTCGGCCGACACCATGCCCACTCTCTGCTTCCGGGGCGACGTTTGCCTCCATGGCGAGCGGATCTGAAGAGACCTCGACGCCGAGCCCCGTCGCGCCGTGACGATCACCGCTCCACGCTCGGATCAGGCGACCGCCTCGGACGGGCCCGGAATCGGCGCGGCGATTCTGGCCCCCGCTGTCGCGTCCGAGTTCGTCGAGGCCGAACTGGCGGTGCCACAGGGCGTCGTTCACCAGGGAGTCGTCGTCCCTGCCGCGGATGTCGACGGTGCGCTGCAGCTCGGTGTCCTCAGCGAGGTCACGGATGGTTTTGTGGGTCTGGCGGCGCTCTTGTCCACGCTGACGGCGAAGAATTTCTACTCCCAGGGACCATCGGCGACGATTGAGGCGCTACGCCCGGCGAAACCCCTCCCGAAGCTTCCCGCGGCTCTCCGACTGATACCCACGCACCGACCAACTCAAGCGCCGGATGGTGCGTCGCAAAACTCCCAAGGTGAACCTTGTCGTCTTCCTGCTGCTGTTCGTCTGCGTCCTCGTCGTGTTCGCGAGAATCAGCTCGTACCAGCGAACGCCTCTCAACTACTTCCTTTCGGTGGTGTGGTCGGTCTATGCCCCTCTCATCGTCGTCGGCATGATCGGCGCGTTGTCCCTCCGGAGACAGCAGCGTCGTGGTCGTAAGAGGGTGTGTGACGACCCGAATGAGGTACCGATGTCGTCGGCCACAGAGCTGAGCCTCCGCCACGGGCGGAACAAGCCCCTTCGGTCCGACTACAAAGGTCGGACGAGCCGTCTGCTCGTGGTGACCGTGCCCACGTTGTTGGCAAACGGCAATTTGCCCGCCCTCGAGCGCGTCCTCCATTCGCTCCTCCTCAATCTTCCCGTCTATTTCGACCGGTTCCATGTGGACGTGATCACAGAGGGGAACGTCGACGTGCGGCCGCTCCAGGACTGGATCGAGCGCTGCGGCGCCATGGCCGATCCAATCCGGATCGTGAACGTCCCTGCCGACTACTCGACACCGCTCGGTGCTCGGTAAAAGAGCGGGCCAACCAGTTCGCCATGGAAATCCGAAGGCAAGCGGGGGAGAACACCGAGGGCTGTTACGTCTACCACCTCGACGATGACACCCACATCGGAAAGGACACGGCGGCCTCACTGGCCGAATTCATCGAACTCGACGGTGACCGCTTCTACCTCGCCCAGGGGATCCTTACCTTTCCCCACGAGCTGACCCCGTCGAAGTTCTGTCGTTTGGCCGACTCGATCCGCCCGGCGGACGACCTGACCAGGTTCGCCTTCTTCACCGGTCTCCTGGGCACCCCCCTGGGTGGATTGCACGGAGAGCACCTGGTGGTCCGGGCCGATATCGAGGATGAGATCGGGTGGGACTTCCCGGACACGGTCATTGAGGACGCCTATTTCGCGATTCAGTTCGCCATGAGGTACCCGAAGCGTTCCACGACCCTCAACTCCTACTCCTACGGGGCATCTCCGGCCTTCAGTGCGCGACCTGCTCGGAACAGCGCAGGTGGATCGAGGGCCTTCTCCACCTGGCGTTCAATCGGCGACTTCCCCTGGTGCCGAAGTTCCCGCTGCTCTATTCGATCTTCACGTGGAGCCTGGCACCTTTCCAGTTCGTCGGGCTGGCCCTGCTTCTCTCCTACGCCTCCGGCATCGACAACACCTCACCGATCAGCCCGGTGTTCCTGCCCCTCTGGGCCATCAGCTTGGCCGGTGTCTTCTGGTGCTACATCGAGGGTCTCAAGGTGAATCTCTCGGCATCAGATCGGCCCCGGACCCATCTGTTGCTTTCCCTGATCATCATTCCCGGCATCGATCTGATCACGCTCATAGAAACCTTGGGCGTGATGTTGGGTATCGTCCGCTTCATGGGATTCGGAAGCCAGAAGGTGTCCGAAGTGATCACGAAGCCGATCTGAGGCCGCACCTGCCGCGCCCGGCGGCCGTTGTCGTGATACTGCTCTCGGCAGCAGCATTGGCCGGGGGATGTCCCGGTTCCAGCACATCTTCCGCGGCGACACAAACGAAGTCAGAGAGCGATCGGTCCGCTCCTCTCGGTGTCAACGGGGCCGCCTGGGACAGTCTTTCTGAACACGTCGACTCCTCCACCATCACCGATCTTCTCAAATCAGCGGGAGTGACACTCATTCGCTATCCCGGGGGCAGCTGGGCCGACGAATACGACTGGAGCACCAACACCGACTCGTCTCACTGCGCTGGAACTGTCAGCGCAAGCTGCAGTGCGCCGGACGCGCTGAACTTCGGCGAAGTCTCGACCCAGGCCCGCTCGGCCGACGCCTCCACCTTTGTGACCGTCAACTACGGCTCCGGGACGCCCAACGAGGCCGCCGCCTGGGTGACACGAGCCTCCAGCACCAAAGGTCAAGCCGTCTCGTTGGTGGGAGGTGGGCAACGAGACCTACAGCTGTGATGAAACCGAACGACCATCTGGCCGGTGCTCCCACCTTCCTCAAAGA
>CAWAHA010000009.1:0-169334 GCA_963781565.1 uncultured Acidimicrobiaceae bacterium
TTGCCTGTCGCCGTGCGGTCGAGCGTCGTCACGCAACTCGACGCTCGTGGGCGCCTTGAAGTGCGCGAGGCGACGCCCGGCAGTGCTCCATCAGGTCGGCCTCGCGTGGCCTCGGGACCCGCCGCGCACGACCACCAGCGCCTTGATCGTCTCGCCCCACTTCTCGTCGGGCACGCCGATGACGGCGACCTCGGCGACGGCCGGGTGCTGGACAGGCAGTCCTCCACCTCGATCGACGACACGTTCTCGCCGCCGGTGATGATCACGTCCTTCTTGCGGTCGGAGATCGACGAGATAGCCCCCGTCGAGATGGCCGCCGTCGCCGGTGTGGAACCAGCCGTCCGCGAGCGCGTCGGCCGTCTCCTCGGGCTGCTCCCAGTAGCCGTCGAAGACGTGGTTGGAGCGGGCCAGCACCTCGCCGTCGTCGTCGACGCGATCTGCACGCCGACCGCCGGTGCGCCGGCCCGGCCGAGCAGTGCCGGGCGCGTCGCCGGCGTCGGCCGTCCCACTCGGCGCGGCGCCCGGTTGAAGGTGAGCAGCGGCGAGGTCTCGGTGAGCCCGTAGATCTGGATGAACTCCCAGCCGAGCTCGTCCTCGACCCGCTCGATCGTCTGCGACGGCGGCGGCGCGCCGGCCACGACGATGCGCACCGTGCCGCGGCCCGGGATCGCCCGGCCGCCGCGGCACGTGTCGGCCGCGCTCGAGGACCGCCGCCAGGACCGCGGGGGCACCGCACAGCAGCGTCACGCCGTGCGCGCTCGATGCGGCGCAGGATCTCCGCGCCGTCGACCTTGCGCAGCACGACCTGCGGCCCCCCATGCCGGTCACCGCGTACGGCATCCCCCAGCCGTTGCAGTGGAACATCGGCAGCGTGTGCAGTAGACGTCGCGGTCGCTGACCCCGGTGTGCCAGCCGAAGGTCGCCGCGTTGATCCAGCAGTTGCGATGGGTGAGCTGCACGCCCTTGGGACGCGCGGTGGTGCCCGTGGTGTAGTTGATCGAGCGGTGGCGTCCTCGTCGGGCTTCCACGGCCGCGGGGCCGCGGCGTCGGGAGCGCCGGGCGAAGAGCGCCGCGTCGTCACTCGCCGCCGAGGCGGAAGCGGTGGCGACTTGAGCGTGCCGACCTCGCCGTCGAGTTCGGGATCGACGAGCAGGACCGAAGCGCCGCAATGCTCGACGATGTAGGCGATCTCTCGGCGTTCAGCCGGAAGTTGATGGGCACCAGGATGCGTCCGTACCCGCTGACGCCGAAGAACGAGGTCAAGCAGCCGCGCGGAGTTCTGGCTGACGACGGCGATCCGCTCGCCGCGCCCGACCCCGAGCTCGTCGAGCGCCAGGGCCATGCCCCGCGCCCGGCGCGGCCAACTCCGCGTAGGTGAGCGTCCCGAACGAGCCCGGCCCGACGACTCGTCCACGACCGCCGTCCGGTGGCCGTAGACCGTCGCGGCGCGGTCGAGAAAATCCGCCACCGTGAGTGCGACTCGCATGCAACCCCCGATCCCTCTCCTGCCCCCGTCTGCGGCTGACACTAGTGGCCCGCCTAATCCTCGCTCGTCGGCCAGCGGGGCCGTGCGGCCAGACTGCAATCGGGCCTTTACCGCACGTGCAAAACTCCGAAGATGTCACTCGACGACCCCGACGGCTCGCTCGACCAGACAAACCGTGCCGTCTGGGCCAAGGTCGCCGCGGAATACGCCATAGAGGGTTGGGGTGACCCAGGCGAACTCCGCGCGCTTCGGCTGGCCGCCGACCGGGCTCGGGCAGGCCGGTACTCGATCTCGGCGTTGGCGGAGGCCCACAACATCACTCCTGCGGCTGGTGTCGTCGCAGTACATCGGCGTCGACTACACCCCCGAGCTCTTAGGCCTGTGCCGGAGCCGTCACCCCGATGCGGACATACGACTGGGCGATGCACGTGACCTGTCGGGGATCCCCGACGGGTCCCAAGGGTTGGTGGTGTTCAGCAACAACGGTATCGACGCTGTCGACCATGAGGACCGGGCCAAAATCTTGGCCCAGGCCCACCGTGGTCTCGAGACCGGCGGCGCTCTGTTACTCCACGTTGAACAAGAACGGTCCGCTCTACCGTGCGCATCCGGGCGACGCCGTGGCATCACCTGGATGATCGGATCGCTCCTGCCAGTGTCGGCCGACGGCACGAATGGCGATGCGGCCGGGGCCGAAAGTGAGGGCGCGTTCAGGGCCGCACGCAACTGGCGCCGACTCCGGAGCCAGACACGCGACAAAGGTGACTGGGGTCTTGCGCCCTTCGCTGCCCATGAGTTCGGGCTGGTCACCCACTTCGTGACACTCCGAGGCGCTCGCACGGAAATGGACCGACATGGGTTCGACGTCGAAGCGGTCGTCCCGTGCGACCATGCGGAGGAGCGGCGCCCGGGGAGGCCTCGACAGCGCTCTACATGCACCTGGTCGCCCGCCGGCGTTGAGCGTACACCTGGGGACGGCCGCTGCCGGGCGGTGCGAAGATCCGTCGATGGACTCACCGAAACCGGTAGACACGCTGACCATCACCGAGCGCACCCGCCTGCGGCGATTCGCTCCGAAGGGGTCCCATGACCGGGCCGACCTCTATGCGGTACTGGACGCGGGGTTCGTTTGTCACCTGGGACTTCAGGCACCTGACGGGCCGATGGTGCTGCCGACCAGCTACGGGCGCGAGGGCGATCGCCTGTACCTCCACGGCTCAGTGGCCAGTCGCAGCCTGCGGTCCGCGTTGGGGCGGGTGCCCATGTGCGTGACGGTCACGCACATCGACGGGATCGTTCTGGCCCGCTCCGTGTTCGAACACGCCGTCAACTACCGGTCCGCTCTGATCTACGGGACACCGGAAGTCCTGACCGAACCCCTCGCCAAGACTGCGGACTCCGGGCCATCAGCGAGCAGGTCGCGCCCGGCCAGTGGGGGTACGCACGTGAGCCGTCCGAGGATGAGCTCGCCGTCACGACGGTGCTCGTCCTCGACGAGGCGTCGGTCAAGACCCGTACTGGCCCCCCGCTCGATGGCGATGGCCCGGACGCAGGCCGGCCGGTCTGGGCCGGGGAGATCCCGTTGCGCACGGTGCGACTCGACGCAGTGGCGGATCCCGCCCAGCAGAACCCCGTCGAGCTCCCCCCTCACCTGAAACGGCCGGGAGTCGCCGGGGAGCACTGCCCTGGAGACCGCCGGACTGATCAGCCATGACGCACCCACCCCGAGGTCGCGCGGCTCACCCACGCCCCCTGGTGATCTAGGAAGCTGTTGAACAAAGCCGGATCTGGACGTAGCGTTCGTTTCGCAAGCCTGGGTATGGCCGAACCGAAGAGCCAGCATGAAGAGGGTTGAAGCTGGCCACCCTGGTTGGGCAGAGCCCGTAGGTGAGGTCCCTTCTTTGGTGACCCGGGCTTGCGCGCCCCGAATCAGGTGGTGCTGAGCGTCCAGGCTCCGTCGTGGACGAGGCCGAGGTTGATCAGGCGTCGTAGGTTGATTGCTGCGATCCGCAAGCGAGAGACCGAGCTGGTTCCTCTCCACGCCCCGGAAGCGCACCCGTCGGTGGCGTCGGCGACCAGCCAGGCGATCGAGCGCTCGACCATCGGGCGCAATCGTCGGTAGTCCTCTGTGAACTCACCATCTGCGCCACGGCGCGCGGGCGCGACGAGCTCTTCGTCGTGAGGAGTGAGGTCGAGCGTTCGGCCCCCTGGGCGGTGGTGCAGCGGCTCGCGAGCGTGCACCCACCACAGTGAGCGGTGAAGACGGCGTTGAGGTGGGCGGTGATCGTGACGGTGTGGCCGGCCGGGCAGGTGGCGGTGCCGGCCTCGTGGTCGATGACGAAGTCGTCTCGGTCGAAGCCGCCGGGCACGGCGGTCTGTAACGGCCAAGGCTTGATGGCCGTGGCGTGCTCAGCTGCCGCGAGGCCGCCAGCGTCTCGCCCGATCCATAGGCCGGAGTCGCCGAGCACCTCGAGTCCGGGTTCTTCGCCCGCCAGCAGCGCGAGCGCGGTCGCCCGTCCGACGACATTGGCCGGGGTCAAGATGGCCTCGGTCACCAGCCCGGTCTCGGGCTCGATGGCGATGTGGGCCTTGTAGCCGTCGCGGTATTCAGAGCGGGACTTGTGCATGTGGCGGGCCTCGGGATCGACGGTCGAGATCATCCGGTCGGGGGCCACACGCTGGGCGATCTTCCAGGTGCCGTCGTCGCCTTGTTCGACGTCTTGGCCGGCCACGAGGGCCAGCAGTCCGAGGGCGGCGGCGGCCTCGGCATCGCGCTGCGCCGTCCTCGAAGGCCGCGAGCAGGGCGAGGGCATCGGTGACCAGGGCGTCGACCAGAGCGGCCTTGGCGACGGGGTCGTCCCAGGCGATGAGGGGCTTGCCCGAGGTCTCGTAGTCGTGGGCGGACACGGGCACTCGATCGGCGCCGGGGACGACCCGGCGCACCCGACGGATGGCCGAGATGAGCTGGGTGACGGTGTCTTGGGTGGCCACGGCGTCGTCGAGGAGGGTCGAGTCGAGGGCCCGGCGGGTCTTGCCCTTCAAGACCCCGGTGGCGTCGATGACCGAGCGCACGGCGTCGAAGATCCGCTCGGGATGCTCAGACGTGCGCAGCCGGGTGCGCCAATAGGTGAGCACCGAGAAGTCGAAGCCCTCGTCGTCGAGGGCCAGCCCGCAGGCCACCTTCCAGCTGATCCGGTCGCGCAGGGCCCGGGCGGCGTCGCGGTCCGAGAGCCCCTCGAGGGCCTGGAGCACCATGACCGAGGCCACCACGTCAGCGGGCACCGACGGCCGGCCACGACGCGAGGGGAACAGGTCCTCGAACATCTCGTCGGGGAACAGCTCGTGGCGGTGGTCGGCCAAGAAGGCCTCGACGCTGCCCTCGGGAACGAGCTGGCGGCACAGGGCTGCGGCGTCGAGCAGCTCACGATTGGGATCGCTATGTCCTTGCACCTGCCAATTCTCGACGATCGGCAGCCAAATCGCGAGCACCAATGGCGATTTGTTCAACAGTCTCCTAGTGTCCGAGATCAATCCAAAAGTGGGGAGAACCAAGGATCCGCAGACGCAACTGGAACCCAGGTCACCGATGCCGATATCGGGCTGCGCTTGTTCGGAAGCGTAAGAGAGCTTCGATTTGTTCCCATAATCTTTTTCACTGCGCTTCCGAACCTCGTAGGTGGCGACATTCCGGGGTCACCGTTTGTCAGCGTCATCTCGAAAAAATGCACCGGACTCGACCAATCAGCTGCGGGATCAAGTAAGAGCAGTATTTCAATCAACATTGCCGGCGATCAACCGCGCCCTGATCGATCACGTCGATCAGATCGTTCGAGAATTCATGACCGATTTTGTCGAGAAGCACTGGCGGTCGCTTGAGTCACCACCTCGCAAGGGGGATGTCGCTCACCTTCTACTACGTCGCCTGTCACTGTCCTTGGCGGAAGGCGGCTCCGTCCTGCGAGCGGCTCTCGAGGAGAACCGCTCAGTCTAGATTCGGACAAAGTCCATCCGATGCGTTACTACCTCATTCCCGTGGTGGACTAATGTACAACGGGAGACCTGGTATTCGGACCACCGCTTCTAGCGGACGCAGCAGAACCGGTAGCGGGCACTGAGGAGGACTCGAAGCAGAATGCTTGGTACGTAGTGATTACGCCCTCATGTGACCTGGCCCACCTGAAAGCTGACTACGTCCTTCTCGTGCGATGCATTCCGTTGACTGAGGTCGAGGGACTTAAGGAGTTTCTCGACAGCAGCCCTCCTCGGACTGGATGCTGAGCAATCCCCAGAGAACAAAAAGGTGAGAAGCGAATTGCTGCAGCTCATGAGAAATAACCGAGGAGGTCAGCGTGATCGGAACGTGTACCTCCCCGCATGGGAGATTCCCGATCTCGTCATCGACTTTCAACGAGTAGCGAGCCTGCCAATCGCAAAGCTTTCGAAGGAGTATCGAAGGGTCGCGAACGATCGATAGCCCATTCGCTGAATGGATCGTTGAGAAATTTGTCCGGTATGTGGGAGGATCGGCACGCCGGATATCGATGTAGCATTTCGCTCGCCCGGCTCTTAACGGAAGGTCCAGTGGACTAGGTAGAGCGGAATGTCGGAGCATTCGCGAGCAACTTGCTACATCGCTTGCTATCTGGGACACCCGAGGTCAGACTGCGACGACAGGTCTGCGGGCGATTAGACCGTGTGCCCATTCAGGACACAGCGTTGAGAACGAAACGACGGAATTTGCCAAGGGGATTTAGTGGCACTTATCAAAAAATTCCGATATCGATCCGATAGGTCGATCACCTACCGCACTGTCGTCGAATGTGGCTGACTTACGAGTCCTGGATCTGACGGGCCAATCCTTCAACTCGAGACCTACGTGTTGAATATGGAACTACGAGCCAAGTTCTGCAGCTGGATCGCTCAATGGCTGCCGAACTCATGACCATTCTGGCAAAGGTCTTTATTCAACCAACGCCACACGGATAACGGACGATGTAAAAGTAACCTTGGGAGTTGCCGAGTCCTTCTTTTGTCGGCCTTCGGTGCGACCTGTCGACATCAAGCCAAAAAGCTTAGGCCCCGAGTAGCTCCGCCGACCGGCGAAGCCCTGATCGGTAAAATGGGTCTCGAGCGCACAGGCGACCTTGCCGTTAGGTGCTGCTGCTGCCAAAGATGCACGATTTGCCGTGCAAAACTCATGTGCTTCCTGCGTCCGCAACGCGACGCAGGAGGGCTCGGGATCTCGGGCGGACCGAACGGCGCTCAGCGCGGCCCGCCTCAGTTGATGCCCAAGATCCGGCTCCAAGATCTGCGCCATGGATATGCTACCGTAGTTGGCCTGCTGACACGTACTCCCAAGTACGGCCCGAGGTTGATCAGGCCTCAGCGGACCAAGTGGCTTCGCTGATAGTGGTCCCTCGTTCCGCGTTGAGGAAACGGTTGACAGCCACCGTGCTTCTGCTGACGCGGACCCAATTTCTGCTCGTTGAGCAGGTATACCTTGACCTTGACCCCGTTTGCCGGACCAGGGTTATAAGGGTCAGGTCTGGTTGTGCTGAGTGTAGGGCCTCGAACTCGACCGGGGGAAGGTAGTCGAGGGAGCTGTGGAGGCGTCGGGGTTGTAGAAGTGCTCGATCCACTCAGCGATGGCGATGGACAGCTCCACTTGGTTCGCCATTTCCTGCGGTTGAGCAACTCGATCTGCATGGTTCCCCAGAACGACTCCATGGCGGCGTTGACGCCCCTATAGGTCAAGACGAGTCTTCAAGGCGTCGAAATCAACTCCAACCGAGCTCGGTGATCGACCATCACGCGCTGGTAGACCTCCCTGGCCAAGAATCGCTTCAGGCATCGGATGATGTCCTTCTTGGTGAGGCCTTCGGCGGTCCTCCGGGTCACGTAGGCGATCGTTGGCTCGTGAAAGCGCATGCGGACAATGACGGCGCGGTAGAGCGCAGCATTAGCTTGCCGATGGCCGCCACGTGACAGCCGGTGTCGGCTCGTCATTCCCGATGACGCTGGCATCGGAGCGGTGCCGCAGATTTTTGCAAAGGCGCCCTTCGGAGCGGATGCGGCCCGGGTTGTCACCGAAGACAATGAGCATCTCCGCCGCCGGTATCAGCTCCGATCCCAAATCCGTCGCACAAGGTCGGAGATGCCTGCGTCCGTCAGGTCCCCCAGCACGACGTCATGAGCCCTTGACTTCGGCTTCGAGGTCGAGCCAGCGCTTGGCCAGTGCCTTCAAGGTGTGCTTGGCCGAGGCCGTCGTATCGGCGATGCGGCCAGGTCGAAAGCCGGCACAACGGTCAATCAGGGCCTTATCGGCCAGGCCGTCGAGTGTCTCTCGGAGCTCGGCTGGCGCGTTCACAACGATGGTCTTGAGGGTGATGATGGCGGCCGTTCGACCTTTTCCTGCCGTGTCTCGGGCCACTTTGATCTGACGGATCATTTCCGAGAGTCCATCGGCTGACTTGGGCACCGACGTGGCGCTCCCATTGAGGACCGACCGTGCTGCGCTCTCTGCGTCGAGGGTGTCGGACTTTCCATTCTGACGCCGGGTTCTGCGGTCGCCCCGGTTGACCTCGACGATCCGCTGACCATGGCGACGAAGGAAACTGGTGAGTCCGGCTCCATAACTGCCGGTTCCCTCGATCCCAAAGGCGTCCACTTTGCCGAGACTCTGCGCCCACTCGTGGAGTTGGGCATAGCCCCCGGTGTCGACACTGACCGTGAGGTCGTCCAGTCGGCCGCCCAGGTGATCAAGGGCAACAGCGACGTGGACATGTTTATGTGTGTCGACGCCCACGGTCACTGCGGCGCGGTGAGGCGACAGGTGCAATGCTGGTCATGCTGTGATCCTCCTTGGATGACGGTGCATGCCAGCTGGTCGAGGGGGTGGACAAGACTGTGATGGGTCGAGTTAGCGCCAGGCCCCTATTCGGTCACTGCCCTCCCGACCAGCCAACAGCCCCTGATGAGACCGTCCAGCCGAGTCGACAGATCAACGCAAAGGCACTAATCGGCCGGTCGTAGCAAGGGTCAGACCCGACAGGACGGCAGCGCAAGTCTTCTCACAGTCGTAGCAGTCACCGACGGTCCCCATCGAGCCGACGAGGCCCTTGGCGCGGACGAACTCGCTGAAGGCCCAGGAGGTGAACTGGGACCCGTGGTCCGAATGGATGATCGAACCGGACCGATCGGTCGTGACTCGCTCGCCATGAGGACGGCGTCGTTGACCAGGGCGGTCTCGCAGCGCCGGTCGATGGCCCAGCCCACGACCTTGCGGCTGTAGGCGTCGAGGACGACAGCAGCAGTAGACCTTGCCCTCGGCGTCGGGTGCTCGGTGATGTCGGTGAGCCACAGACGTTGGGTCGATCCACGGTGAAGTTGCGCTGGACCAGGTCCTCCTCGGTGGCCGATTGACCAGGTTCTTCTTGCGCTTCTTGGGCCCGGGGAGGCCCTTGATGCCCAGCTCGCGCATGATCGGAGAGGATCAGCTTCTTGTTGACCACCATGTTCTGCTCACGCATGAGGGCGGCGCGGATGCGCAGCATCCCATAGGTGCCCCTCGACCTCTGGTGGATGTCGGCCACCAGGGCGCTGACCAAGAGCCGGCGGATCTCGCGGTCTGCTCGGCACGTGGTACTTGTACTCGTAGAAGCACGAACGGCTGACTCCGGCGACCCGACAGGCCACGCGCTCGGTGTAGCCCAGGTTGCTCAGGCCCTCGGCAACCTGGCACCGCCTTTTGGGCTGACGGGCTCCTCGCCGTTGAACAGCGCGCTGGCCGCCCTGACCGATCTCGAGCTCGGCCTCGAGCTCAGCGATGGTGTGGCGCGCCTGGGCGAGCTCGTCGACTTCGACGCTCTTGGTGCCTCGGTGAGGCCGGCATCGATAAGCGCCTGGCGCCTCCACAGATGGAGCGTGGCCACCGAGACACCCGATTCGTTGAGCGCCGCTGACCGCTTCGCCGGCCACCAGGCGATCACAGATCGCCCTCCGGAACTCTCTTCCATATTGCTTGGGCATGGACTACCTCCTGGTAGCTCACGACCCAACTCTTACAACGCTGGCTCGGCCTATGGGGAATAGGCCACTGTGCGCCGCTCGGAGGGATTCGAACCCCCAACCTTCTGATCCGTAGTCAGATGCTCTAGTCCGTTGAGCTACGAGCGCTGGGTGAGACAGGACAGTGTACCGGAGCCCTGGCCGGCCCCCGAGGCGCCCGCGACCAGGTCAGACGCTGATCGGCAGCTTGGTGTAGCCCCGGACCGTGCTCGTGTGGAGCGGGACGGCGCCGGCCATGTCCACCGACCATTCGGGGAAGCGCTTGAAGGTCTCCTCGAGGGCGATCCGCCCCTCGGTCCGGGCCAGCGCGGCGCCGAGGCAGAAGTGGATGCCGTAGCCGAAGGACAGGTGGTGGTCGAACTTCCGGTGGATGTCGAAGCGGTCGGCGTCCGGGTAGGCCCGCTCGTCCCGGCCGGCTGAGCCCGTGATCATCACGACCTTCGAGCGGGCCGGGATCGTCCCGCCGTGCACCTCGACGTCCTCGGTGCACCAGCGGCTCTGCACCGGCGACGGCGCCTCGTAGCGCAGGACCTCTTCGACGGCGTTGGGGATCAGGCTGGAGTCGGCCACGAGCTCGGCCCGCTGGTCCGGGTTGTCGTCGAGCGCCAAGGCGGCCCAGCCGAGCATGCGGGCCACCGTCTCGGTGCCGGCGCTGGCGATGAGCACGGCGAAGTTGACCGCCTGCTCCATGCGTCAGCCGGCGGGGCACGCCGTCGTCTTCGGTGATCTCCATGTTGACGAGGTCCGTGAACATGTCGTCGCGCGGGTTGGCCTGGCGGTCGGTCAGCGTCTTGCCGAGGTACTCCATGAAGTTGAACATCGCCGCCGTCGAGATGTCGTTCGACATGCCCATCTCGGGGTCGAGGTGGAACGACTCGTCGATCCAGCCCCGGACCATGTCGCGGTCCTCGGGCGGCACGCCGAGGAGCGCGGCGATCACGTAGGCCGGGACGCGGGCGCCGAAGTCCTGCACGTAGTCGAACGAGCTCCGGCCGACCAGGCCGTCGAGCAGGTCGACGCAGAGGGCGCGGATGTCGTCCTCGAGCAGCTTCATGCGGCGCGGCGTGAAGGTCTTGGAGACCAGGCGCCGGTAGCGGGTGTGCTCCGGCGGGTCCATGAAGATCATCATCTGCATGTCGATCGGGATCGGCCGTGATCATCTCCATCACCGTGCCGTGCGAGGAGACGAACGTCTTGGGGTCGCGGCTGAAGGCGTCGACGTCGGCGAAGCGGCTCACGGCGTAGAAGTCGTACTGCTCGTTGTAATAGAGGGGCTGCTCGTCGCGCAGGCGCTTCCAGATGGCGTGCGGGTCGGCCTTGTACTTCTCGTTGAGCGGGTCCCAGGCCAGCGGCTCGGTGTCGACGGCGGTCATTCGCCTTCTCCTTCGACGCCGATGTGGTGGGCGTCCCAGAGCTTGATGCCGCCGAGGATGCCCGCCTTGTTGTCCACCACCGTGATGCGCTCGAGCACCTCGCCGAGGTCGCGCCGGTTGAGGCGGCCGCCGTTGCCGCCGCCGATGTAGAGGTGGTCGAAGAAGGAGAGCGCATCGAGATAGGCGATGGCCTTGCGCACCCGCTTGTTCCAGCGCTCGTCGCCGACCTTCTTGCGCGCCGCCTCGCCGATCTGCTCGTTGAAGGTCTCGCCCTTGCGGAACTCGAGGTGGGAGAACTCCATGTGGGGCATGAGGCTGCCGTCCATGAAGAAGGCCGTGCCGAAGCCGGTGCCGAGCGTGATCACGACCTCGAAGCCCTTGCCCTCGACGACGGCCAGGCCCTGGACGTCGGCGTCGTTGGCCACGCGGCAGGGCTTGCCGATGGACTTGGCCGAGCGCGCTGGCCAGGTCGAAGTCCGACCAGGCCTTGACCAGCTTGGGGTCGGTCTTGGTGCCGGGGCCGGCCTCGCACACGAAGTGCGGCGCGCTCAGCACGTGGCCGCCGCGGACCATGCCGGGGAAGCCGCACGAGATGCGGTCGCCCTCGGGGAGCTTGGCGACCAACGTGGTCAGCGTCTGCACCAGGCCGTCCGACGACATCGGGTACTTGGTGGGGACCCGGACCCGGTCGGCCACGGGGTTGCCGTCCTTGTCGAGCACGTCGGCCTTCAGGCCGGTGCCGCCCACGTCGATGGCGATCGTGAAGGGGTGCTCGTGCGGGGCGTCCTGCGGCGTTGCTGCTGGGGGCGTCAGTCACCGCGACGACTGTAGCCAGCTGGGGCTGGGTTTTTGCCCGGCGGGACCAGGGCCGTCATCCGGCGAGGACGTCGTGGAGGATCTCGCGGAGCATGACCCCCAATTCCTCGTTCGTCGTCGACTCGAAGGCGTCGCCGGCGAGGAAGAGGCTCGAGAAGATCACGCCGAAGGAGGCCGACATGCGCACCCGGTCCCGCAGCGGCAGGCGGACGTCCTCGAGAATCCGGCGGAACTGGTTCTGGATGTCCTCGTGCTCGGCGTCGTGGTCCTCGCGGTGCAGCTTCTCCAGGGTGGCCTGGTTCCGCTCGTGCATGAGGAAGATCTTGCGCTGGGCCAGCATCTCGCCGACGATGTCGTCGAGCAGCTCCTCCCACAGCGCCAGCGTGACCGGCGCCTCCCCGATCCGCACCAGGGCGTCCTTGCCGAAGTCGTGCAGGCGCATGTGCAGCGCCATCAGGATGTCTTCCTTCGATTCGAAGTAGTAGTAGATCGCCGCCTTCGTGATGCTCAGCTGCTCGGCGATCTGCCGCAGGCTGGTGCCGTCGTAGCCCTGCTCGGTGAAGAGGTCGAGAGCAACATCGAGGATGCGCTGGCGGGTGTCGGACTTGGCGTCGGCTGGGGCGGGGCGGTGGCGGCGGTCTGGCGGTGGCGGTGGCCGTTTCGGGGTCGGAGGGCGGGCCGAGGTCCGGCTCGTCGCCGATCACCGACTCGAGCTCGCCGATGGCGTCCTCTTCTGCCTGGACGGCGTCGGCCCGGGCCTGGTCGTCGGCGGTCTGTGTCACGTGCCCTGGCCCTGCGGTGTCTGTGGTCATGTCGTTGGCGATCTTGTCCATTCCGTTCTGCACCTTACCCGGGATTTGTCCCTTTACCTACTTGACGACAGGTAAGTAGTCGGCTTACGATGCCCTTGGACCACAGTTTACTTAACGACCGGTAAGGATGTCTATGGCTACTGATCTGATGATCCAGGCGGAGGGGCTCACCAAGAGCTACGGCTCGACCCAGGCGTTGGCGGGTGTCGACATTGCCGTCCCCGCCGGCACCATCCTCGGGACTGCTGGGGCCGAACGGCGCCGGCAAGACGACCTGCGTGCGGGTGCTGACCACGCTGGCCCGACCCGACTCGGGCTCGGCCACGGTGGCGGGCATCGACGTGCTGCGGCACCCGGGCGAGGTGCGGCGCCACATCGGCGTGGCCGCCCAGGACGCGACGTTGGACCAGCTGCTGACGGGGCGCCAGAACCTGGTGCTGATCGGCGAGCTGTCGGACCTGGGCCGGGCGGAGTCCCGGGCCCGGGCCAAGGAGCTCCTGGCGCAGTTCGAGCTGACCGACGCCGCCGACCGGGTGGTCAAGGGCTACTCGGGCGGCATGCGCCGCCGGCTGGACCTGGCCGGGGCGTTGATGACGCGGCCGCCGGTGCTGTTCCTGGACGAGCCGACGACGGGGCTGGACCCGACGTCACGGCTGCGGGTGTGGGAAGCCATCCGGGAGCTGATCGGCGAGGGCGTCACCGTCCTGCTGACGACGCAGTACCTGGAGGAGGCCGACGAGCTGGCCCACGACATCGTGGTCGTCGACCACGGCCGGGTCATCGCCCAGGGGACGCCGCAGGAGCTGAAGGAGGCGAGCCGGGGCGCCCGCCTGGAAGTGACGTTGTCCGAGCCGCACGCGGGTGCGGTCGGCGCCATGGCACCGCTGGTCTCGGGACCGGTGGCGGTGAGCGACGACGGGCGGCACCTGAGCGCCGGCGTGGACTCGTCGACCGGTTTGGCGACGGTCGTGGTGCGGGCGCTGGATAGCGCGGGGGTGCTGGTGGACAACATCGAGGTGCGGCAGCCGTCGCTCGACGACGTGTTCTTCTCGCTCACGGGCGGCCACATCGAAGAGGAAGGCGCCGCCGAGGGCGACGCCGGGGCTCGGTGACGGCTCGGGTTCGGGCTCGGGCGGTGCCGCTGCTGGTTCCGCCGGTCCCGTCGGGTCCGGCGAAGGCCGCCACGAACTGGAAGGAGTACGCGGCATGACGACCGCAACACTGACGCCGTCGGCCACCGGGTTCGACCGGCCCCACGCGGGCGGGAACCTGCTCGGGTCGCTGGCGGACATCTGGGCCATGACCCGGCGCAACATCGTGCACATTTCGCGGGAGCCCATGCAGCTCTCGGACGTGACGATTCAGCCGCTGCTGTTCACGGTGCTGTTCGTCTACATCTTCGGCGGCGCCATCCCGATCCCCGGCGGTGGCAGCTACGTCGACTTCCTGCTGGCCGGCATTCTGGCGCTGAACCTGACGACCTCGACCATGGGGACGGCGGTCGGACTCAGCACCGACCTGCACGAAGGGCATGATCGACCGCTTCCGCACGCTGCCCATGTGGCGCTCCGCCGTGCTGGTCGGGCGCTCCGCGGCCGACTTCCTGACGTCCGTGGTGTGCGCCGCCATCGTGGCGGTCACCGGGCTGGTCGTCGGTTGGCGTCCGGGTGCAAACGCCATCTCGGTCGTCGGCGGGTTCGGCCTGTTGCTGCTCTTCGCCTACGCGGTGTCGTGGGTCTCGGCCTGTGTCGGGCTGAACTCCAAGAGCCCCGAGTCGGCGGCGCTCGTTCGGCTTCATCGTGCTGTTCCCGCTGACGTTCGTCTCCAACGCCTTCGTGCCGACCCAGCACATGCCGGGGTGGCTGCAGGCCGTGGCGAACTGGAACCCGGTGAGCGCCGTCGTGGCCGGAGCCCGCGACCTGTGGGGCAACCCGAACCCCTCCGCCACGGTGCAGGCCTGGCCGATGCAGCATCCGGTCGAGGCGGCACTGATCTGGTCGGTGGCGATCCTCGCCGTGGCCTGCCCGCTGGCGGCGCACTTCTTCAAGAAGCGGACGACGGAGTAGGGCGATCGGAATCGGTCGCGCCTGCCTCTTCTGGGGCGAGAAGAAGTACGGTGTGCGATCCGCCTCCTACGCGGTCCCTTCGCATCCATGGCGGGAAGCTGCTCCCTATGCTCGCCGTGCCGCGGATGCGACTTGAAGGGCATGTCGATCCCGCCGCGGCTGATTTGCACCTTGCCTAACAACTCGCCATCAGCGGGACCTCGAACTCGAGTGACGTTTCGCACCAGTGATCGGATGAGCAAGATTCATCGTCAACTTCGTGAGCTGGCATGTCTTCTTCAAGACCGTCATGCTCATGACCCCACGAGGAAATCGACATCACGGTCATCGGTGATCGCTTCTCGGAAACGGACAGGCTTTCGATAGCACCGAGGGAGCCGAAGGCCAGGGTCCCATTTCCAGGAGTCCCCTTACGTGGTCTCGTGCCCCTTCGATCAGCACCGCCAAGGCAATCTCGTCGGCGGGTGACGAACAGACGCTGACAAGATCAGATCGCGAGATGGCGTCAAAGACTCCGTCAAGAACCGAGACGAACCGGCCTATGAACTCTCGGTCGTAGTGGCGGGCGAATCGATCTGGCAGCTGCTCTACGAGTGCACGGGCATCAGGCGATCGTTCAGCGAGCGGCATTACTCCAAGGCGATATCCACGGCAATCGCCGCTCCAGGTGAGAGGCCTGCATCGATATGCCTCTCTGAGTACCACGTTGGCCCGTTTCTCAGAGCGGCATCCGGGTCGAATACCAACAAGTCTTCGGAGTCCTCGGCATTTTGGCGCTCTTCCTCTTCGAAGAGCTTTCCCTCTTTCACAATGTGTCCGATGGACGTCTTGGACTCTTGCAGAAGCACTGAAATGTCACGCATGGAGAACCATGTCGACGAGAGCGCCCGTATGGCGGCATAACAGTGCCGGAGCTCTCCAATACTCAGCGGATTCGGCCTCTCGAATGGCGTTCGAGAGCCGTCTCCAGGAGCTGGTGCTGATCGTGCAGTGAGGACTGAGTCGTAGTCGTACGACATGCTCCCATTCCTCGAGGTCGAGCCCGGTCAGGTACGTGCTGACCTCGCTCCTCCACGACTCGCGAGTGACCTCAGCTCTGAACACGAGGTTTTCATGCGGCAGAGCGGCGACCCCGGATGTTTGGACTACCCAGGCTCGCCACCCTCTGCCGGCACGCTGAAACGTCACTTCAAATGACTGGATCACGGGCCACCTGCATAAGAACTGTCTGGCGTCTCAGTTAGTCAGTACATGGTCCGAGGTCCTCGTCATTCCAACGGCCGAGCGGTTCCGGCCGTCTTCCATAGATCCAGGGAACCCTGGGTCGTAACATCGGACCATGCCGGTGACTCCTGCCCGACATCGATCTGGAGAAGCTCCGACGGTTCTGCCGGACTCAGGTGCCCGCCACCATGGCGGACCAAGTGCGCCTGGACGTCACCACGAGGGGCAAGAACGTCTCCATCGACGAACGCCGACCGCCGTGGGACGGAAGCCCAGGCGAGTGGACCTCAATGCCTGTCGCCCAGCTCCGCTACGAGGGCGATGGGAAGTGGACGCTCTACTTTGCCGACCGGAACAGCAGGTGGGTGAGGTACCCCGAGCTCGAACCGATGCAGCCTGTCGATGTCCACATCCACGAAATCGAAGAGGATCCGACCTGTCTCTTCTGGGGCTAGACCCTTTCTCCTAACGGCGGGGTTGGTCGACCTCCGCTGAGTTCAAAAGGCTGGACGATGGAATAAGGGACCTTCGGCACTTCGCTTTCGCTGCTCTTCTCGGATATCGTGCGCCTCCGGCGAAAGGATGGGGCGCATGGACGACCACCCGAACGAGCATGAGGCGGAGTCTGAGGCCGGAGGCCACCGCCGGACGCTCGTGGCGCCCGAAGCGATAGCGCCGACGGCGGCGGTCGAGCCGACTGGACCTGAGCCGGCCGTCCGGATGGTTCGGCGGCGGCCGGCCATACGGAGCGACTGGCTCACCGTGCGCCCGGCGCCCATTACGGCTCCTGATCCGTGGGTCGTGTTCGCACATGACCAGGAAGTGCGGGCGAAGGCGGTGTCGAAGCGCCGAACGAAGCGGATGCTGATCGCCTCTGGGGCGGCGGTCGTGATCATTGCCGCGGCCGTGGGCGGCGTCATTGCGGGTCGTGGCGCTGGAGCGTGCCGGGGCTCTGGGATGGCACCAGCCGACTTCGTCGTGTCGTCGACGCAGACGACGCTGGCGCAGCGCACAGCAGACGTCGCCTACAGCGGATCCATTTCCGCAGACGGCCAGGACGTCCCGCTGCAACGGCAGCGGACAGGTCGACTTCGACACGAACACCTTCAGTGCCTCCCTGACGGAGGACGTTTCGTCAACCACGATCGTCCTCCGCGAACTGATCGCATCGGGCCAGTTCTACATGGGCATGACGATCGACGGACAGGACATGTCCGCAGGTCACGGGTGGGGCGCACTGGGCCAGCATTTCGCTGCCCGACCAGGCGAGTTCGAGCGGCCTCGGTGCGACCAACGTGGACCCGATCGGTCAGCTGAAGAACCTTGAGCAAAAGGGGGCGACCGTGACGTCGCTCGGTACCAAAACCATCGACGGCACCACCGTCTCGGGGTACTCGGTGACACCGAGCCGCCAGGAGATTCAGAGCGAGATTCAACAGGAAGTCCAGCAGAACCAGATCACGGCGATCACCGCTCAGCAAATGCAGCAAGCCCCGGATCTCCTGGGCTCGTTCACCACCGACGTGTGGATCGACGGGTCAGGATTGGTGCGGCAGGAGAACGTGAACCTCGCTGGCGGGAGCGGCGGCATCACTGCCAAGGCGACCGTGACGTACCAGAACTACGGGACGCCGGTCTCCATCTCCGTTCCGGCGCCGAGCGACGTGATTCCGTTCAACCAGTTCCTGAACGACTTGAAGGCAGCGCAAGCCTCCTCACAGGGGTAGCGGGCGCCAGGTCAGATCCGGGGCCGGCTCCGGAACTTCGGAAGACCCGGCGGACGCTATTGACAAGAACCTCACTCTTGAGTACGGAGAATTCTTCTGCAGAGAGAAGTCCGTCTTTGAAGAGAGCACCAAGATCTCTATCTTCGACAACCGATCTTCAGGAGCGGCGGTGGCGGGCGTGAGTTCGGCGGGCGTGGGTTCGGGGGCACTCGGGTCACGAGCAATTTGCGCCGAGAACGGGCGAGAGTTTCACTCGTAGCTCACTGGGAGTCGCCGGCTGGTGAAGAGGAACACTTCCAGTTCTGTGCTTCCCAACGAATCACTGACTGAATCTCGGACTTTCGCGTCAGCTTGTTGAGAACCGACGCAACGATCATCCCTTCGACGGCGCCCCGAACCCGAAGCCGCCGCCGATGAATCCTCCCCCTTTTCAACGCGGCCGGGCCCCGAGAAATCCATGGCCAGGGCATCTGCATAGGGCAGCTGAAGGAGAGGGTCATGAGTTGCGGTTGATCTCGCCCGAAGACCAGCCGTCGTGGTTCCACCGCCATGTCCACACCGGGCGTCAGATTCCCATATCCGTATCCGCCCAACAGGACGCACAGACCGACAGACGCGAGGACCTGCTGGCGAATCAGCGTTGCGTGGATCACCGACCGAGGGATGATGGCTTGCCCTTTGAAGGCCGCGGCGCGAACCCGGAACCCGCTCTGGCCAGTTGGGGCGCTTGGTCGAGAGAAGATCCCAACAGGCACGCCACCAGACTCCGCGGCGAGCGGGTAGGCACGCTCCTCGGGAGCCTCTTGACCTTGGTATTCGATCACCCTGTAGCCGTCTGAAGTCCAGCCGAACATTGCGTCGGGATCCTTGGAGACCGTGTACGACCTGACGGCTCGGATCGGCACCGGCCACAGGGGCGGAAGCTCGGCCGGTTCCGGTGGCTCTGGTTCCATGTGTGTGATTTTCGCAGATCGACAGGAGGTGGTCCTCGGTCCGCATTGTGGGTCCAGAGCGAGGGCCCGCGAGCGATTGATCCCCGAGAGAAACGGTGGGGCGGATCCGAACATCTCGGTCAGGTTGGGCGTCACACGAAAGAGACAGTGTGCTTGGCTGTTCCTAAGTCGGTGAGAGGAGACTCATGACGACAGAACCATGGATGGGAGACGCCTGCTCCCTCGTCGACGCCTACCGGGCGGGCACCATTTCGCCCACCGAGGCCCTCGAGGGATCGCTGGCGGCCATAGCGGACTCGAAGCTCAATGCGGTGTGCTTCGTCGACGAGGAGCGGGCCCGGGAGGCGGCGGCCTCGGCCGACGTGCAGCCTGCCCTTCGGCGGCGTGCCCATCGGCGTGAAGGAGCTCGACCCGGTCAAGGGCTGGCCCCAGACCGAGGCCTCGCTGGTCTTCAAGGACCGGATCGCCGAGTACGACGGCACCATGACGGCCCGGCTGCGCCAGGCCGGCGCCGTGCTCGTCGGGCAGACGACGGCGTCGGAGTTCGGCGGCATCAACTGCACCTACACCCGGCTGCACGGCGCCACGTCGAACCCCTACGACCTGGAGCGGACGCCCGGCGGCTCGTCGGGCGGCTCGGCCGCCTCGGTCTCGGGCGGGCTGCTCCCGCTGTGCACCGGCGGTGACGGCGGCGGCTCCATCCGGATCCCCGCCGGCTTCACCGGCCTGTTCGGACTGAAGTCGACGTTCGGCCGTATCCCCAAGGGACCGCACACCGAGATCGAGCCGCTGACCGCGGTCATGGGGTGCCTCTCGCGCTCGGTGCGCGACACGGCCCGCTGGTTCGACGCCTGCAACGGCGCCGACGAGTACGACCCCTTCTCGCTGCCGCGGGTCGAGGGCTGGGAGGCCGGGCTCGGCCAGCAGGACATCCGCGGCAAGCGGGTCGCCGTGTCGGTCGACCTCGGTGCGGCCATCGTGGCGTCGGCGGTGCGGGACAAGGTGGACGAGGCGGCCGACCTGCTGATCAAGGACGCCGGCCTCGAGCGGGTCGACGTGCCGTTCGCCTTGCCCCGGGGCGGCCTGGAGTGGGCGCTCGCCGGCACGGCCAGCCTCCTCGTCGGGCTGGGCGACCTCTACCCCGCCTGCGAGTCGGAGCTCACGCCCGAGATCATGCTGGCGGCCAACATCGCCACCAACCACTACAACCTCGACACGGCGAAGAACATCGAGGCCTTCCGGCGCCAGATCATTGTGCAGATGGCCGAGATCTTCGAGCAGGTCGACTTCATCATCTGCGCCACCAACCCCGACGTGGCCTTCGGCGCCCAGGGGCCGATGCCGACGACCATCGACGGCGTCGACCTCATCGCCGAGCACGGGTTCGAGGCGGCGGTCGGCAACAACGGCGCGCTGACGATCCCGGCCAACACGACCGGGCACCCGGCCGTCGCCATTCCCGATCGGTCTGGTCGACGGCCTCCCGGTGTCGATGCAGATCATCGGCCGGCGACACGCCGAGCAACTGCTGCTCGACCTGGCCCACGTCGTCGAGCGCGAGCGCCCGTGGCCGCTCGTCGCGCCGGGGGCGCCGGTCTGAGTCGCTCCGGCGGCGTCGGTCCGGCCGCTCGCAGCGCCGCTGCACCGGCCGTGACGACCTTCAATTCACACCTTTTGCACAATTCCTGTTGATTTCTGGGCACATCGGCGACATTTCGACGAGGTAGTCGCGGGTGCGGATCGCGACGTCGGCAGGGGATGTCGGCGCGTCGCACGCGACGCCACATGGGGGCTGACCGACCCGTCGGCCCGTGCGCCCAGCACGCGTCTGGCCACGAGTTTTGATGTTCCGTTGTGTCTTCGTGTGACTTTCGGTACATGCCTGAAAACAACCGTTTGTCCTAGCCTGGACTGAGAAATGGCGGAAGAAATGCTCTTCACCGTCGCTGGCTCCGTCGCGTTGCCGGCGCAGATGATCTCGCTCGCAGGAGGCGGGCCTGGAGCAGCGCGCCGATCTGCAGGAGTGGGTGCTGTCCAACCCCGCCATCCTCGGTCCCGCCGTCAAGGTCGTGACCTTCGAGTTCGACGGGCTGCCGGCGGCCGGGGGCGCCAACCGCGACCGCGTCTCGGTGCTGGGCCTCGGCGCCGACGGCCGCCTGGTGGTGGCCGAGCTCAAGAGCAGCCGCTCCGCCGACACCGAGGTCACGGCGATCAAGTACGCCGCCGCCGTCAGCCGCATGCTGCCCGAGTCGCTGGCCGAGCTCTACGCCCGGTTCCAGTCCCGCCGCCAGACCCCCGTCAGCCCCGAAGAGGCGCTGGCCGAGCTGCAGGCCCATGCGCCGGACCTCTCGCCGGAGTCGCTGCGCCGTCCCCGCATCGTCCTGCTGGCCCGGGACTTCTCGGCCGTCGTGAGCGCCAGCGTGGTCTGGCTCAGCGAAATGGGCCTCGACATCTCAGCTGATTCAGGTCAGCGCCTTCCGCTCCTACGTCTACGGGCAACTGGGCAGCAGCAACGTCCCGATGATCTCGGTCAGCCAGATCTACCCGGTGCGCGAGGTGGAGGAGTTCACCATCAGCCCGGAGCGCCAGCTGGCCAAGGAGATGGCCGAGTCCAAGCGGCGCGTGCAGGACGCCGCGCTGGTGCGGCGACTCGTCAAGACCGAGTCCGTGGCCGACGGCACGATCTTCACGCTGAGCCCCCGGACCGACCTCAACTTCGACATGCGGGACCAGCTCGAGGAATGGCTCGACATGGACCCGGCCCGGCGCACGGCGCACTGGCAGAACAATGTCAACGCGCCGCTCGTCTGGGACGTCGACAAGGCGGCCTACACGCCGGCCGGCCTGATCCGCCACATTGTCGAGCAGGCCACCGGCGTCACCGCCAACTACTCCGGCACGCAGTGGTGGCGCGACCCGACGGGGTGGAGCATGAGCGAGCTGGCGGGTCCGCTCGGCGGCGGCAAGGGCGCCATGTACCGCGAGTACTGGTCGCGCTGGCTCGACAAGGTGCGCGTCCGCCACCCGCAGTGGACGCAGATGACGACGCTGCCGGCGCAGAACTTCATCACCCTCCCCTCGCCCGTGCGCGGGACGCACTACGGGCTCAGCTTCGCGGCCGGCGGTCGCCTGCGCTCGGAGTTCTACGTCGACCTCGGCTCCCCCGAGGCCAGCGCGGCGCAGTTCGACGTGCTGCAGCTGCAGCAGGACACGGTGGAGTCGATGTACGGCGCGCCGCTCTCGTGGGAGCGCCTGCCCGACCGCTCGGCCTACCGCGTGGCCGACTACAGCGAGGGCGACATCACCCAGGTGGAGGAGTACGCGTTCTTCATCGACTGGATGATCGACGCCCAGGAGCGGCTCCGTCGGGCCATCAACTCCGTCCTGCAGACAGGCGAGCCGCCCGAGGACGAGGACTTCGACCGGCGCTGACCCTTACTTTGGCGAGGGGTCAGCGCCGGCGCGAGCCTCGTCGTGCCGCTCACGTCGACTTGAGCTTCCACACGGCGATGGGCGCGAACACCACGACGAGCCCGGCCGTCCACAGCAGCGAGGGCACCAGGTAGTACGACACCGGAGTGCCCGAGCAGCGCCTGCGCCTGCGGGCCGCCGGTGAGCAGCCGCACCGTGTTCACCATCTGCGTCATGGGCTGGTTGTTGGCGAAGGCCTGCATCCAGCCGGGCATGGTCGACACCGGCACGTAGGCCGACGAGACGAAGCTGAGCGGGAAGACCAGGAACGAGAGTCCCTGCGCCGCCTGCGGGCTGCCGGCCATGAGGCCCATGGCGATGAACAGCCAGACGAAGGCGAAGCCGTAGAGGATGGTCAGGCCGAAGCGCCGCCACCGCGTCCAGGGTCGTCCCGGTGACCCGGAAGCCGACGGCGAACCCGGCCACGGTCATGACGACGACGCCCCAGGCCACCAGCGCCGTGTCGGCGCCCACCCGTCCCGAGCACGATCGACAGCAGCCGGATCGGCAGGCTGCGCAGCCGGTCGAAGAGCCCGCCCTCCTTGTCGTCGGCCACGCCGCTGGCCGCGCTCATGCCCTGGAACAGCACGCCGGTGACGACGAAGCCGGGCACCAGGAAGTCCACGTAGGAGAGGCTCCCGGTGTGGCCCACCGCCCCGCCGAAGACGTAGCGGAAGATGAGCAGGAAGAGCAGACCCTGCGCCGTGCCGGCGATGAGCAGCGCCGGCGAGCGGATGAACTTCTTGAGCGTGCGCGCCGCCACCTGTTCGGTGGCCACGAGGAACGAGGCGCCCTGGTTGGTGACGGCGCCCGGGGTCGGTCGGGTCTGCTGGCCTGGTTGGTCGAGGGTGATGGTCATGCTGCGTCCTCCTTGGGAGTGGTCGGGTCAGGGGTGTGGGCCGAGGCGCCGTGCCCGGTGAGGGCGAGGAACACCTCGTCGAGGGTGGGTCGGCGCAGTGCGATGTCCTCCACCGGCACCTCGGCGTCGTCGAGGGCGCGCACGACGATCGGCAGCAACTTGGAGCCGCCGGGCGCGGCGAGCGAGCACCGGCGCGTCGCCGGGTCGGTCGACGGCTCGGCCATGCCGAGCGACGCCAGCACCTCGGCGGCGCGCTGCATGGTGGCGACGTCGACCGTGTGCAGCTCCACCATGTCGGCGCCGACACGTGACTTCAGCTCGTCCGGCGTGCCCTGGGCAATGACGCGGCCCTCGTCGATGATGACGATGGAGGCGGCGAGGTGGTCGGCCTCATCGAGATACTGCGTCGTCAACACAATGTCGGTCCCGCTCTGGCTCATGGCGTGCACGGCGTCCCACACCTCGTTGCGGCTGCCGGGGTCGAGGCCCGTCGTCGGCTCGTCGAGCAACAGCAGCCGGGGCGAGCCGACCAGGCTCGCCCCCAGGTCGAGCCGCCGTCGCATCCCGCCGGAATAGGTCCGGGCCTGGCGGTCGGCGGCCTCCACCAGATCCATCTGCTCCAGGATCCGCTGGCCCGACGCTGCCGCCTCCTTGCGACCCTGGCCGTAGAGGCGGGCCACCATGACGAGGTTCTCGCGGCCCGTCATCATCTCCTCGACGGCGGCGGACTGGCCGGCCAGGCCGATCATGCGGCGCACCGCCATGGGGTCGCGCACCACGTCGCGGCCGTTGACGACGAGCGTGCCGCGGTCGGGCGTCAGCAGCGTCGCCACCATGCGGATGAAGGTGGTCTTGCCGGCGCCGTTGGGCCCGAGGATGGCCACCGGCTGTCCGGCCGGCAGCGTGAGGGTCAGGTCGGTGAGTGCCTGCACCTTGCCGAAATGCTTGCTGAGGCCGTCGGCCTCTATGAGCGCGTCCATGCGCGACTCCTTTCGTGGGTTGTGTTCTTGCAGAGCCCGTCCCACGGGGGTCGCCTACGCTTTCGAGTGCTGCCTCGGGCGAAGGTCCCTCGTGGACTGAGCTTGTGGTCGTACCGGCCCGGGGTCGCGTGGTGCTACACGCGGCTCCGGGTCATCTACTCCTTGGGGAGTTCGAAGGTGAAGTGCACCTCCTCCGGATTGAAGTCCTCGGTCTGGAAGAGGCGCCACAGTTCGAGGCCCTCGAGCGTGCCGTTCTCCATCTCCTCGGCGAGCGCCGTGACGAAGCGCAACTCGGCGACGAGCTGGCCCTCCTCGTACTCCGCCTCGAGGCCGAAGATGCGCGGCAGGCCCGCGTCGCGGGCGGCCTTCTCGACGCCGCGCAGGCGCGGCGAGCTTGACGGTCAGCATTTCGGCGCGATGCCGGAGCGCCGCCAGGGCGTCGTCGGGATCGAGCGCGGGCATGAAGGACAGGCCGGCCATGAAGGCCGGGTACTCCTTGCTCGGCGTGCCGACGAGCTCGGTGAGCCAGTCGGTCATTTCGAGCGAGCCCTCGTCGGTGATCTCGTAGATCGTGCGCTGGGGCCGCTTCCCCTCCCGCACGGTGCCGGTGGCTTTGATGAAGCCCTTCTTCTCCAGCGACTCGACCACCGCGTAGAGGGAGCCGTAGTTGAGGCGGACGCTCTCCTGCTTGGCCCGGGCCCGCAGCGTCTGCGCCACCTCGTAGGGGTGCATGGGCTTCTCGTACAGGCAGACGAGGACCGCCAGGGCGAGGGGATTGGAACGGGACCAGCGGGGCATGGTCGGTCAGTATATTCGTATTCAGAGTAATCTGTAAAGAGTGCTCTGACAGATGAGCGCACTCCCGGGGTCAGCATCCGGCCGCGCTGGACCCATGGACGACGAACACATGTTCGTCTAATTTCTCGGCATGCGGACTCCTCCACGAGGAGCGGCGACCGTCCTGCACGCCGATCTCGATGCGTTCTACGCCTCGGTGGAGCAACTGCTCGATCCGTCGCTGCGGGGCCGGCCCATTGCGGTCGGTGGCGGCGTCGTGCTCGCAGCGTCGTACGAGGCCAGGAGGTACGGCGTCCGCGGCGGCATGTCGGGGTGGCAGGCCCGCCAGCTCTGCGGCGATCTCGTCTTCGTCGGTGGCCACTTCGATCGGTATCAACAGTTCGGCGACGAGGTCATGTCTGTCTTCCACGACTTCACCCCTCGGGTCGAGCGAGTGTCGATCGATGAGGCATTCCTCGACGTCACCGGCGCGATCCACCTCTTCGGAACGCCCACCGAGATCGCCACCGCCATCCGCCGACGCGTCCGCGACGAAATCGGCCTTCCGCTGTCTGTGGGCGTCGCCCGCACGAAGCACCTGGCCAAGGTGGCTTCGCAGGTGGCCAAACCTGACGGCATCGTTGTTGTCGCCCCGGAGCACGAGAGCGAGTTCCTCGAACCCCTTCCCGTCGGCCTCATCTGGGGCGTCGGGCCCACCACGGAACGTCGCCTACACCTTTCGGGCATCGACACCATCGGGCAATTGGCCAAAGTCGGCAGTCCGATCCTCGGCAGTCTGCTGGGCGAGGCGGCCGGCTCCAAGCTGGCCGCTCTGGCGGTCAATGTCGACGAGCGGGCCGTCGAAACGCCCGCCCGCTCGAAGTCCATGGGTGCCCAGGCTGCCCTCGGAAGGCGCGCCGTCACACCCGAGCTCGTGCGCCAGACACTCGGCTACCTGGTCGACCGGGTGGCCGGCCGCTTGCGACGGGCGGGCCTCGCCGGGCGGCGGGTGACCGTCCGCGTCCGCTTCCCCCGCATGCGCTCCGTGACGCGCTCCGTGACGTTGTCCGTTGCGATCTCGACGACCCTCACGCTGACCGAGGTGGCGGTGGGGCTCGCCCTCTCGGCCATGGTCGACAACGAACACGAGCGCGACATCACCCTCCTCGCGGTCTCGGTCTCCAACCTCCACCCCGAGCATTCCCTTCAGCTCGAGCTCCCTGTCGATGCCGACTCCGATGTCGATGCCGCGGCAGGGCGTCGAGATGAGCGGCCGACAATCGGATCCGTCGTCGAAGCATCCCGATGGGGAGTCGACCGGTCCATGGACGCCATCCGGGAGAAGTTCGGACGAACCGCCGTCGGCTACGCCTCGATCGCCCTGTCCCCCGAGGACCGGGTTCCCGAACAGTTCCGACAACTGGCGGAGCGGGACCCGAACCCGGACAGCCGGGAGGACGAGGGATCTCCTGAGCCGTGACCGCGGCGGCGGGCGACATCTAGCCCTTCGTGCTCGGCGGGGTCGCCGTGCAGCCGTCGCAGGGACCCATGCCCCGAGAAGTAGGCCGGGATGGAGGGCGAGTCGGTCGGTGGGTTGGTCGGCAGCAGGACCGGCGGCCGGGGCGCCTGGTCGAAGTCGAAGTCGTTGACCATGTTGCCCAGGATCCCGACGTCCTCCCGGACGTCGGGGCGGGGGTCGGGCCGGCCGTCGGTCTTGGGATTGAGGCGGGACCCGCCGAGGAAGTCGTCCTCGATGAACTTGAGGTAGGCGTCGCTCGAGAGCGTCTGGTGGTCGATGTAGCCCTGCTTGGCGTACGGCGAGATCACCATCGCCGGCACCCGCAGGCCGTAGCCGTTCTGGTCGACCGGCGGCGGCACCACGTTGTCGTAGAAGCCGCCCCAGTCGTCCCACTGCAAGAAGATGGCCGTCGAGTCCCAGTCGGGGCTCTTCATGGCCGCGTTGATGACCGCGGTGACGTAGGCCTGGCCCTGGTGCACGCTGCCCGGCGGGTGCTCGCTGTCGGCCTGCGAGGGGGTGACCCACAAGACCGCGGGGAGGTCGCCCTTCTTCGCCGCGGCGAAGTAGTTGTTGAGCGGCTGGATGTTGCGGAGCTGGTGGTCCTTCTGCACGTCCTCGAAGATCGGCAGCGGGTTCCAGATGCCCGGCGTCAGGTAGCTCTGGTTCACGGGCGGGCAGGCGACGGCCGAGTCGTCGTCGCAGTCGGGCTGGTCGCCCGTCTGCACGTAGTAGGCCCACGGAACGTGCTTGTTGTAGAGGAGCCAGGTGATGTCGGTCCAGGCGTTCGTGACGTCGGCCGTGCCGGTGTCGATGCGCCTGGTCGACGTACTCCTGCATCTGTGCCGGGGTGTAGGGGCCCCTGATCTCGTTCTGGCAGCTCGACGGGGCCGGCGATCGAGCACTTGGCCGACCAGCCCGACACCAGGTACAGGTGGTCGGGCAGCGACCACGACGCCACCGGCTCGAACATGTGGTCGTCGAGCGCGAAGTCCTTGGCGTAGGTCCAGTAGTTCGGGATCTCCGCCGCGGTGTGGTACCCCATGACGTCAGGCGTCGCCGAGTTGGAGCACTGCGGGTTGTCGACGGTGTTCACGTTGGCCCCGCAGCCTTTCTTGCCCAGCGTGGCCGACTTGATGAACCCGTCCATCTTCCCGCCGTCGACGTCCTTGCGGGCGTTCGCCTCGCCGTGCGGTCCGCCGCCATTGACGTCGGCGGTGTCGTGGTACGGCGCCTGGCACCCGCCGGTCGTGGTCGGCACGCAGACGGTCGGGACGCCGTTCTGCATGGGGATGCCGTCGGCGCCGGGGTAGGTGCCGAAGTAGCTGTCGAACGAGCGGTTCTCCTGCTCGATGACGATCACGTGCTTGATCTTGTGGATGCCCGCTGCGACGAGGTAGTGGCCGGTGGGTCCGCCGGGGACCCGCTCGGCGGCTGCGCGCGGCGGCGGCGGCGAGCTGCCGCACGCGGCCAGCACGACAGCCAGTGAGCCCGACGCAGCTCAGGGCCACGGCGACCTTGGCGCTGCGTCGCGTTGATCTCGGTGTGTCGTTTCATGGATTCTCCTTTGGGTGAAACGGAACCGTCGAGGGCACCGAGCGTTGAGGAGGCCACCCAGGCCGTGCCGTTTGCGGGGTAGAAGTTGCAGTCGTAGCCGCCGTAGTAGATCTGGCTTCTCGTGAACGTTGACGGAACGATGCTCCGAATGGAGACGAAGGCCTGCCCGGAGCGGATGGGCTTCGAGACCTGAGCCGAGGGTTGCATCGTCGCCCCCCTGAGGCAATGCAACGTATACGTCGGCGATCGACCTTGATCGGTCCTGATCGCGAAGCAGGCGCTCGCGTTGAAGTGCACGACGCCGGAGGCGATCGGTCCACAGCGTCCGGCTCCTCGGGCACACGCCCTGGTATCCCCACTCGAATCCGAACACCTGCCGGTCTACGCCGCCGATCCTGACCGTCTCGAAGTCGCCGTTGTTGTAGGCCGCGATCACGTAGGCGATCGAACCTCGACCTGTTGCCGGCAAGACCGTGTCCCTGCGTCGCCAGCATCTGGCGGATGGCCGGGGCGGGTTGGAACTCGAGCGTCTGCACCAGCCCGTCCGAGACCGTACCCGGGCGCGGCTGCGCCATCGTTCGGAGTTGGCCCGCGCGGCAGATCGTCGAATCGGTACACGTCGCCGTTGCCCTCCGTCGAGATGAGGAGGGACGGCGACCCGCCGTGCTCGATGCACGTGATGCCTCGAAGCCCGCTGTTGTGCGGTCCCACCGGTGGCGCTCGGTAGACCGGCACCCAGCGAGGTATGGCCGAGGGCAGGGTGCCGTCGTTGCGCCGGTACAGGGTCGTGTTGATGGTGGTGTAGAGCGCCCCGCCACACTCGGCGAAGCCGGTGACCTTCTGTGTCACGGCGCCCGGTGATCCCGGCGGCGCCACCGTGAGCTCGGGAACGGGACTGAAGATCAAGTGTGCGGCGCGCTGGTGACCACACGCCCCGGAGGACGCCCGTCGGCCTGACTCCGGCGTACACGGACCAGACGCCACCCGACTCGTGCGCCCCGAAGGCACGGACGTCGGCACCGGGCGGGCAGAACGTACGAATCGCGGAGGGAGAAGGAGTTGGCGCCGTCGAGCAACCACTGAATCCTCGACCGCCCGGCGACGATCGCTTGGGTCACGAGCAGCGAGTGGCCCGGCCCGAGACCCTGATCGCTCGGAATCGGGAAGGAGTCCAAGGCCTGGACCCGAAGCGACTGCGTCTTCTCGAAGACCGTCCACGGACCCGTCTTCGATTTCTTGACCAGAACCTGTCCGGACGCCGACGGACCGGGGTACTCCCATTGGCCCGTCGCCGCGAAGAGGCGCCCCGAGTGGGGCACGAGTGCCTCGACCTCGGTGTCGTGCGCCACCACGGACCTGGGGTTCGTGGTCAGTGGCTGGCGTTGTGCCGCCACGGCGAACGACGCACCCGAGGGCGCGGTGGCGGTCGCCCCGGTGCGGCGGCGGCGTCCGCCGCGCCCTGCAGCGCCATGCCTCCTGTCAGCACCACGACCGCGCCCAGGGAGCAGGCCAGCGCACCGGCGAGGCCGTCGTCGTCCCCACGAGGGTGGCTTCCCCGTCCCCGCCCGCTCGGTGCGCCTCGCACGCCGGCTCGGTCAGGCTCCCGACGCGTCGCATGCTCGCAAGTATCGGGCTCAGCCCGCAGACTGTCAACCAAGTTTACAGTTTGCTAACATCTCCCCGTGGTCACGAACGCCGACACGTCGCCCGTCGCGTCCATGCCGATGGGGCTCGGTGCGGCACTCCGGCGCGCCTGGCTCGGCTACCAGCTCCGGTTGGACCAAGCGATGGCCGAAGCGGGGTTCGGCGAACGCAGTTTCCCCGACGGCCGTGTGTTGCGGATGTGCGCAGACACGGGAGGATCGACCATCTCGGCCATCGGACGGGAGATCGGCATCACCAGGCAAGGCGCCGGCAAGGTCGTGGCGCAACTCTGTGATCGTGGCTATGTCGCTGTCGCCGATTCGACCACCAGCAAGAGGGAGAAGTCCGTCGTGCTGACAGCTCGGGGACGCGACTACCTGGCCCATCAGCGCGCCGCGGCAAAGTCCATCGAGGACGAAGTGCGAGCCGAGCTCGGGGACGCCACACTCACCGCGCTGGCAGCACTGCTCGAAGCCTTGGACGCCGGGGAGGATGTGCGCCTCCGCGCCTACCTTCGTCGCTCCTCTCGCATCTGAGTCGACCGCGGCTGGAGTCTCCTGGAGAGAGCCACCGTGTCTAACCTGAGTCCCCGTGGCCCCGACCATCCTCCACGTCGCACCGCATCCCGACGACGAGGCGGTGGGCTGCCCGGGCGCCCTCCTCCACCTGCGCGACCGGGGTTGGAAGGTGGTCAGCGTCGTGGCCAGCCTGGGCTACGAGGGCCAGTGGGACCGGCGTCGGGCCGAGGCCGAGGAGGCGGCCGACCGGGCCGGCTTCGTGCCCGTCTTCCTCGACCCGCCGCTCAACCTCGACCTCGACGGGGACCTGGCGCTTGGCCACCCGCCGCGTCGCCACCGAGCTGCCGAACATCGTCGAGGAGCACGAAGCCTCCATTGTGGTGTCGCCCTCCCCCCACGATGTGCATCACGCCCACGAGGCCGTCGGCCGGGGCGTGCAGCGGGCCATGGCTGCCCTCCCCCCGTCGGTGCGTTGGTGGATGTGGGGCGTCTGGGGCGACCTGCCGGCGCCGAACGTGTACTACGGCTTCGACGCCGCCGTGCTCGACCGTGCCCTGCACATCCTCGACGCCTACGCCGGCGAGCTCGAGCGCAACGACTACCGGCCCTTCCTGACCGGCCGGGCGGCGGCCAACGCGGTCATGGGGTCCGAGCGCGTCTTCGGCTTCGGCTCCCCCGCCGCCAGCACCCGCCCCTACGCCGACCTCGTGACCGAGGTGCGCCTCGTCGACGGCCGCTTCATGGCGTCCGAGCCGCACCACCTCGACGAGGGCCCCGAACCGCCCTCGTCGCACGACGTCGACCTGACGCCCTGGCTCGACTCGCCGACCGTGCACGAAATGGTGGGCTACATCCGCGAGGTCCGGGACTCGCCCTCCACGTGAAGTTCGACGCCATGTTGCCGGCCCAGCCCCTCCGCCGGGCCGCCGAGCTCGGACGACAGGCCGCCGCGGCCGGGCTCTCGGGCCTGGTCGTCACGGAGGCGGGACGCACGGCGTACCTCACGTGCGGGGCCATCGCGGTGGCGGCGGACATCGACATCCTGACCGGCATCGCCGTCGCCTTCCCGCGCAGTCCGATGGTCACCGCGGCCACGGCCTGGGAGCTGGCCGAGGCGAGTGGCGGCCGCTTCCGCTTGGGTCTGGGGTCGCAGGTGCGGGCCCACATTGAGCGCCGCTACGGGTCCGAGTTCGCCCACCCCGGTCCACGCCTGCGCGAGTACGTCCTGGCGGTGAAGCAGATCTTCGAGTCCTTCCGCAGCGGCGCCCCGCTGGCCGTGGAGGGCGAGTACTACAACCTGTCGCTGCTGCCGCCCATCTGGTCGCCGGGTGCCATCGACTGCGAGAACCCGCCGGTCGACATCGCCGCGGTCAGCCCTTGGATGGTCCGCATGGCCGGCGAGGTGGCCGACGGCGTCCACGTGCACCCGCTGAACACGCCGACCTACCTGCGCGAGACGCTGCTGCCCAACCTGGAGGCCGGCGCCGCGTTGTCCGGACGCCAGCTCGAGGACCTCGACGTCATCGTCCCCGCCTTCCTGGTGGTCGGCGACAACGAGGCCGAGCGCTCCGTGTGGCGCGAGCGGGCACGGGTGCAGGTGGCCTTCTACGGGACGACGCCCAACTACGCGTTCATCTTCGAACAGCTCGACCGCGAGGACATGACCGACCGGTTGCGGGAACGCCAGCGGGCCGGTGACGTCGCCGGCATGGCGGCCGAGATCGACGACGACATCCTGGAGAACTTCGTCACCGAGGGACGCTGGGACGACATCGCCGACAAAATCGTGGCCAAGTACGGCGGCATCGCCACCCGGGTCGTGAGCTACTTCACGGGATCAGACGTCGTGCAGGATCCCGCCGCGTTCGAACGCTGGGGCGCGCTGGCCCAGCAAGTCAGGGACGCTTCGTAGTCATCGCCGTCAACGCCGGACGGCCGTCGTCCCCTTGGCCCGGCGCCCGAACTTCCGACGCTTGGCCTTCCCGGCAGGCTCGTCCGGCTCCTCGGCTGCCAACTCGGCGTCGAGCTCGGCGAAGTCCCCGCCGATGTCGTCCTCGTACTCGCCGATGATCGCCATTCGGTCGGCGAAGGTGGCGGCGGTGGCAGGCTGAGCAAATGCGACGTCGTCGTCCTCCTCCATCCTCACCGTCTTCAAAGAGGTCGAGGATGTCGTCGTCGTCATCATCACGCAGCAGCAGCACCGGTGGTGCCGTCGCCCGCCGCCAACTCAGGGTGCAACGTGCTCCGCTGTGTTGACGCTGGTCTCGGCGCCGAGCCCGGTCCAGGTCCCTCCGTCCGCTCGAAGAGCGTGGACAACCGGTCCTCCACGGCGCCGAGGTCTTCGGCGGCCTCCGACATGGCTCTGTGCAGCTGGGGCACGTGGTCGGGCGGTCGCCCCTCGTCGGGCCCAGGTCGTCCCCGACTCCGTCCCAGGAGCGCTCCCGGTCGCCGGCGTCGGGATTCAGGCCAGGGTCAGGTTGCCACCCCGCGGCGTCATCCATCGTCGTCCTCCTCCGATTGCTCGGATCCCCCTCCGAGAAAACACCGTGCGACGTGCGCACTTGGATTCTGAGTCCCCACAAAACGTGAAGGACCCGCCTCCCGACCGCCCCGCTCTCGATGCGGAGCACACGTCACAACCAGAATAGGATCGCCACGCTCCCCTCGGAGTTTCCCGGGGACCAAATGATCGACAACAACGAGGAATGGAAGGACTGCGGTGGCTATCCAATTGAAGGCAGGAGTGAGGCTTCGCAGTGCGGTCGACGCCTGTGAGGTCGTGGTCGTGAAGGCACCCGCCGACCCGGTCGACCTGCGCTGCGGCGGCCACCCCTTCCTGCCCGCCGACGCCGAGCCCGCGTCGGAGAGCATCGTGGCCGGCTTCGAGGGCGGCACCCAGCTGGGCAAGCGCTACAGCGACGACGAGCTCGGCCTGGAGCTCCTCTGCACCAAGGCCGGCGAGGGCGCCATCTCGGTCGGCGAGACGATCCTGGCCGTCAAGGGCGCCAAGCCCCTCCCCGCCTCGGACTGACCGACCGGGAAGACGGGGGACGCAGTCGTGAACATCGCCATGCTGCTCGAAATGGCGGCCGAGGGCGACCCGGACCGCGTCGTTCTGGGCTCGCATGACGGGGGGATCACCGCCTCGGATCTCCTCGAGCGATGCCGGCGGGCTGCCATCTACTTCGAGAAGAGCGGCGCCGAGGTCGTCGGCTACTTCGGGCTGAACGAGGACACGCTGCCGGTCGCGCTCTTCGGCGCCGCGCTGGCCGGCATCCCGTTCGCGCCGCTCAACTACCGCGCCCCCGACGAGCAGCTGCGGGGCATCCTCGGCCGCGTCGCCGGCGGCGTCATGATCGCCGACGACCAGGAGGTCGAGCGCCTCAACGGCATCGGCGCCACCAACGTCCTCACCAAGGACGAGTTCGCCGCCGCCATCGCCGAGCCGGTCACCGGCGAGCACCCCTTCGTCGATCCCGAGGAGATCGCCGTCCTGCTCTTCACGAGCGGCACGACGTCGGAGCCGAAGGCGGCCATCCTGCGCCACCGCCACCTCGTCTCGTACATCATCTCGAGCGTCGAGTTCCTCGGCTGCGAACCCACCGAGGCGCAGCTGATCTGCGTGCCCTCGTACCACATCGCCGGCATCGCGGCCGTGCTGAGCTCGCTCTACGCGGGACGTCGCATCATGTACCTGCCGGCCTTCGAGGCCAACTCCTGGGTGCAGCTCGCCGCCGACGAGCACGTGACGCACGCCATGGTGGTGCCGACCATGCTGGGCCGGATCCTCAACGCCATTGAGGAGACGAACACCGAGCTCCCGTCCCTGCGCCACCTCTCCTACGGCGGCGGGCGCATGCCGCTCGAGCTCGTCGAGCGCACGCTGACCGACATGCCCCACATCGACCTCGTCAACGCCTACGGGCTGACCGAGACCAGTTCGACCATCGCCATGCTGACCCCCGACGAGCACCGGGAGGCCTTCGCCAGTGACGACCCGGTCATCCGGGCGCGCCTGGGGTCGGTCGGGCGTCCCCTGCCGTCCCTCGAGGTGGAGGTGCGTGACATCGACGACGCCGTCCTCCCGGCAGGCGAGAAGGGCGAAATCTGGGTGCGCGGCGAGCAGGTGGCCGGCGAGTACGTGGGCAACAACGTGCTGACCGACGACGGCTGGTTCCGCACCCGCGACGCCGGCTGGTTCGACGAGCACGGCTTCCTCTACGTCGACGGCCGGCTGGACGACGTGATCGTGCGCGGGGCGGAGAACATCTCGCCCGGCGAGATCGAAGAAGTGCTCATGCTGCACACCGCCGTCGCCGAGGCGGCCGTCATCGGCATCCCCGACGCCGAGTGGGGCGAGGCGGTGGCCGCGGTCGTCGTCCTGCACCCCAACGGCGAGGTGACCGAGGTCGACCTGCAGGTCTGGGTCAAGGAGCGCCTGCGCTCCACCAAGATGCCGGGCGTCGTGGCCTTCCGGGACGAGCTCCCCTACTCACCGACGGGCAAGCTGCTGCGGCGGGTCCTGCGGGACGAGCTGTCGCAGTCGGGCGCGTAGTCCCGAACGTGATGGGCGTCCGGTCATGACGGAGCCCCCGACAGACGTGCCCGACGAAGCGACGTCGCCCAGTGAGGAGGCGTTCCGGCGCGAGGTGCTCGACTTCCTGCAGGCCACACTCCCACCGAGCAACGGTCAGCCCAGCGGTGTCGTCTCGTTCGGTGGTGCGGGGTTGTCGGGCTCCGTCGCCTACCAGCGGCAACTGGCCGACGCCGGCCTGGCCGGCATCACCTGGCCGGTCGCGTACGGCGGGCGCGGCCTCCCGGCGCGCTTCCAGCGCATCTACGACCGCGAGGCCAAGGCGTTCCAGATACCGCCCCGCGCGCTCGAAGTCGGCCTCGCCATGTGCGGCCCCACGCTGCTGGCCCACGCGGGTGAGGAGCAGAAGAGAGCCTTCCTCCCGCCCCTGTTGCGCGGCGATCGCGTCTGGTGCGAGCTGTTCAGCGAGCCAGGTGCGGGCTCGGACCTGTCCAGCGTGCAGACCCGCGCTCGGCGTGATGGAGACGTGTTCGTGCTCCATGGCCAAAAGGTGTGGACATCGGGTGCGCAGTACAGCGACTACGGGGCCTGCCTCGTGCGCACCGACCCCACACGTCCGAAGCGCGAGGGCATCACCATGGTGATCGTCGACATGCACGCGCCCGGCGTCACGGTGCGGCCGCTGCGTCAGATCACCGGGGAGACGCATTTCAACGAGGTCTTCCTCGACGACGTGCGGGTGCCAGTGACCAACGTCGTCGGCGACGTCAACGACGGCTGGCGTGTGGCCCGCACCATGCTCGCCTTCGAGCGCCAGGCGCTGGGCAACGTCGGCGGCAGTGGTGGAGGAGGCGGCTTCGGCGCGCTGGTCGAAGAGGCTCGGCGCCGCGACCTGGCCGCCCGGCCCGTGCTGCGCGACCACCTCGTCCAGCTGCGCATCCGCCAAATGATCCTGCGCTATCTCTCGGGCTATCTGCAGGCCAAGGCCAAATCATCGGGCGGTGCCGGGGCATCGGCCTCGCTGCTCAAGTTGGCCATGGCCCAGCTGGTGCAGCAGTCGGCGCTTGTGGGCGTCGAGGCCTCGGGGCTGCACGCCATGGCCTGGGACCCCGAGGAGTCCGCTGGTGGGCGTTGGTCGGGCCAGCTCCTGGGCTCGCAGTCGGCCTCCATCGGCGGCGGCACCAACCAGATCGTGCGCAATGTGATCGCCGAGCGCGAGTTGGGGCTGCCACCGCGACAAAGAGGGCGATCTCATGCCGGGCGACCTCGACGACGACAGGGCGAGCCGATCCGTCGCCGGAGATCGTTCCTCGCTCTGAACTGCGTCGATCGCCTCTACGTGCGTCGCCACCGTCGCCGCGTCGAGAAGCACTTCCACCGCCGCCCGGGTGGCGACGGCGATGTCGGCATCGTGGTCCATCCGGGCCGTGAGCCCCGCCCCGTCGTAGAGGACATGGAGCTGGCGCCCGAGTTGTTCGGGGTCGGCGGCGCCGACCAGACCGGCGAGGTCGATGAACATCGTGCGGATCCAATGCCGGAAATCCGTCGCGTCGGATGCGATGGTCCCGCCGGCCGGGGCTTCGGTACTGGCCGCTTGGAACGCGGCACCCGTTGAAGTCCGGCTGACGGAAGATGTCGGCCTGGATGTCGAACACGGCGAGGATCTTCTGCCGAGGATCGTCGTGTGCGGCGATGGCTTCGCTCAGTCGGATCGTCGTTCCCTCGTGACGCCCCAGCAGGTACGTGTGGATCAGCTGCTCTTTGCTCTCGAAGTTGTTGTAGAACGACGCCCGCGAGACGCCGGCGTGTTCAATGATCCGGTCGACCCCGACCGTGTTGATCCCCTCGGCGTAGAAGAGCTCGTTGGCCGCAGCGATCAGCCGGTCACGGGCTGGCGTCGGACGGGTGGAGGCGCTCGGCGAGGTGACGGTCATGGCAGTGCTCAATCCTACGATTCGCTCGTGATGGCGACACGGTCGGCGTAGAAGGCGACGTGGTCGCGGATGGCCTCGACTGCCCCGTAGGGCTCGGGGTAGTACCAGACGGCGCCGGCATCGGTGCCGCCGTCTCCCGGCCACGATGTCGAAGTAGGACGCCTCACCCTTGTACGGGCAATAGGTGTGCTGCTCACTGGCCCCGAGCGCGCCCTGGTCCACATCGGCCGAGGGGACGTAGAGCACGGCGGGATAGCTGGCTTCGTGCAGGTCGAGCGCCCGGTCGGTCTCGGCGATGACCGCCGCACCGCGGCGAACCGTGACGTGGCCCTGGTGGGGCTCAATGGTGATGGGGTGGTCTGGTCCTGGCTCCAGGACAGGGCGGCTGTCGCTCATGATTGGTTCTCCTTCGTTGCTGATGGTCGGTCTGTCGAACGAAAGTGCTGTCTGTGCGGTCATTGACGTCGTCTCAGATGGCGGTGCGCCCGCCGTCGGCCGCGATGACCGAGCCGGTGATGTAGCTGGCCTTGTCGGAGGCGAGGAACGCAATGACGTCGGCGATCTCGTCGACGTGTGCGCCGCGCCCGAGGATGGTGGTCTTGCCCAACCCCTCAATGAGCGCCGAGCCCTCCTGGCTGAACACCGGACCGGGCGAGATCGCGTTGACCCGAACGCCCTGCGGGCTGTACTCGGCGGCCCACGAGCGGGCCAACGAGGCCATCGCGGCCTTGGTGGCTCCGTAGGCCGCACCGCCAGCCAGTCCGATGGTGCCGGCCATGCTGCCGACGTTAATGATGCTGCCGCGGCCTCGTTCCGCCATGGCGGGCGCCAGCGCGGCGACCAGGAAGTAGGTCGAGCGGACGTTGCCGTCGAAGAGCGACTCGAACTCGGCCTCGTCGAGCTCCGCCGTCGGGCCGAACCACGAAGTGCCGGCGTTGTTCACCAAGACGTCGATCGCACCGGACTCGTCGGCCAGTCGGCGGACGTCGTCCATGGCGCCCAGGTCCGCCCCGACGAACCGGGCGCGCCCACCCGCCGCCTCAATCTCCGCCACGACGTCGCGGCCGCGCTCGGCGTTGCGGCCGTGGACGATGACGGTCCAGCCGTCCTCAGCGAGCCGCAGGGCGGTGGCCCGGCCGATGCCCGACGTGGCCCCGGTGACAAGCGCTGTCCCCAAGGCGTTCGGTTGCGGTTGTCGTGGTCGAGCTCATGGCGGTCTCCTCGTAGGTAGAACGATCTGCCCATACAAGGTAGAACGATCTACTCAGCTTGTCAAGGTGCGTCTTGTGAGAACGGTCCCCAGGACTACGGGAGTGTGCGGAAAGTCACCATCGTGAAAGTCCGGCGGACGATGCGCCAGCCGTCTGGCGTGCGGACCAGCTCGTCGTCGTAGAAGCCGATGGGGTTGAAGCCCGTCTGGCCGTCCGCCGCCATCAGCATGCCGTCGACGTAGCAGCGGGCGACGGCACGGTCGCCGCCACCCTGGACGTCGATGGCGATGTTCGAAATGCGATGCATGGTGTGGCCCATGCCGGCGTGCGCGGTCACCATGAAGTCGGTGATCGCATCGGCGCTCTCCCAGGTGCCGATGTCCCCGTAGTCGGCCACGCAGTCAGAGGCGAAGCACGACCGGAACAGATCCCAGTCACGGCGGTCGATGCCGGTGGCGTAGCGGACCAGGACCTCGGCGATGTCCTGCTTCGACGTGGCATCGGCGGTCATGAAGCCCCGTCCCCACCACCGGCGTCGTGGTCCATGGTGGCGCTCGCCGCCTTCATCAACACCTCGACCGCGTCGCCGCGGGGCATGCCTCCCAGCATCTGGAGCCCGGCGTACATCTGGTCGCCGACGATCCAACTGGGCCCGTGCGGCAGACGGGCCAGCGCATCCCGGACGACCTCGTCGACCGTGGCCGCCCCCGCCAAGGGCACGTCCTCCTCGTCGACAAAGCCACGTTCGGCCCGGAGGCGTCGCAGGGCCGGCGTGTCGGTCTCCCCCAACACCAGGCTCAAGACGTCGACGCCCTGAGGGTGCAGCTCGGTCCACAGCGCCTCGGTGAACACCACGTCGAAGGCCTTGGACCCGCCGTAAATGACCATGTTGGGCGCCCCGACGAAGGCCGCACCCGAGCTGAGCACAATGATGCCGCCCCTCCCTCGGTCGACCATGGGCCCGGCGAAGTGGTGGCACATCTGGACCGGCACGGTGCAGTTGCGGTGCACCATGGCCGTGGCCACCTCTACCGGATTGGCCAGGAAGGGCTGGTAGTTGGGGTCGGCGCCGGCGCAGTACGTCAGCAGGCCGACCTCGAGGTCCCGGGTCGCGTCCGCCACCGTCTCCATGGCGTCGGGCGACGCCAGGTCCACGGCGACGGCACGAGCCTGGACGCCGGATTCCTCGCTGATCCGGGCGGCCACCTCGTCCAGGACCCCTTGTCGGCGGGCCAACAGCACGACGTTGACACCCGTCCGGGCCACGGCGGCAGCCAATGACGCCCCCACACCCTCGGAGGCGCCGGCGATGACGGCCCAGGGCCCGTACGACTCGACAAAGGTCATGGCAGCGGCTCCTCACTTCTCATCATGCAGGCAACTCCTCGGATGCAGAGACGATACGAGCTGCCTTCTCGCAGCGTCACGTGCAGAGTCCGGAAGGCTCAGAATGCCCTGCACCGCCCCGGCACACGATGACGCGGATCAATCCCGGAGCTCTTTCCCGGTGAGGGTCAAGAAGACGTCCTCGAGGTTCGGCGTGCGCACCTCGACCCCGGTGAGATCGACACCGTGCTTGGTGGCGACGGCGACCACGGCGGAGAGGACGGCCGGCCCGTGGTCGGTGGTGAGCTCCAGGCTGCCCTCGTGCTCGTGCACGTTGTGCACGTTGTGCAGCTCGAGGCAGGCGGCGGACAGGATGTCGAGCGAGGCGCCGTCACAGGACAGGTGCACCTTGTCCTGGCCGCCGTGGGTGCCGATCAGCGACTCGGCCGTGCCCTCGGCGACGAGCTGCCCGTCATCAATGATGCCGATGCGGTCGCACAGCCGGGCGGCCTCTTCCATGTAGTGCGTCGTGTAGAGGACCGCGATGCCGAGCCGGCCGACGGTCTCCAGAATGGAGTTGCGGCTCTGCGGGTCGACGCCGACCGTGGGCTCGTCGAGGACGAGCAACTTGGGCCGGTGCAGCAGGCCGGCCGCCATGTTGGCCCGCCGCTTCATGCCGCCCGAGTAGGTCCCGATGCGGTCCTTGCCCCGGTCCGCCAGCCCGACCAGGTCCAGCGTCTCGCCGATGCGGCCCTGGAGCTCCTTGCCGCCCAGCCCGTAGAGCTGGCCGAAGAAGGTCAGGTTCTCGACGGCGGAGAGGTCGGGGTAGAGGGCCAGGTCCTGGGGGACGTAGCCCACCGCCGCCTTGGCCTCCAGGGAGCCGCCCGCGAAACCGTCGACGGTGACCTCTCCCTGGTCGGGGATGATGAGGCCGCACAGCATGGAGATGGTCGTGGTCTTCCCGGCGCCGTTGGGCCCGAGCAGGCCGTAGCACTCGCCTTCGGCGATGGAGAAGGACACGCCCTTGACGGCCTCGCGGTCGCCGTAGCTCTTGCGCAGGCCCTCACAGCGCAACATTGACTGCTCCATCACCCTCCCGGGAAAAGAGGGGAGCGGGTCCAGCTGCGGATCCGGACGAACCGGCTCCGAACGGGCGTCACCCGTCGGCGAGCCGCAAGGGATACGAGTGCGCCGCCACCGCCAGGATCTCAATGCGGTCCTCCTCCAGCAGGAAGCCGGCGGCGATGGCCGCGTCCAACGAGGCGGCGAACTGTTCGAGGTACTCGTCCTCCCCGCCGGGGTAGAGCGTCGCCAGGGTGGCCTCGTCGAAGGGCTCGGTGCGGCCGAACAGCATGGCGAAGGTCTCGCCGCTCTGCCCGAGGCCGCCCATGACGGCCGTCGGCACGTCCACCCACGGCGTGCGGATCCCGCCCTTGGCGATGCCGTGCTCGTCGAGGACGTAGCCCGTTCGGTCGGCGTTGAGCTCGAGGCGAGGGGCCCGACGGGGGCGCCTCGCCACCCGCCGCCCACCGGGACAGGTGCGCCAGGGCGGCCTGGGCCACGTAGTGCTGCTGCGGCCCGGCGTTGATCGGCGTGTCCGTCTGCCCGATCATGAGGTTGCTGGTCGGGCGCAGCAGCTCGGCCATGCGCTCGGCGGTCAACGTGCCGTCGTCGTGCCGTCCCGCGCTCGACCGTGTAGGTGTCGGCGTGCGCCGCGCCCGCCATCTCCCAGACCCGGAGGCGGTCCGAGTCGGGCTGCTCCGCCAGGCTGCCCGCCCAGCAGGATCACGTCGGTCTCGCTCTGCAGCACGAGCACCGGCACCCGGGCGTCGTCACGGATGCGCTCGCCTGTCGACGAGATCGCCACCCGCGTCGCCTCCATGCCCAACCGTGCCGACGCCGGGATGAACACGCCGTCGATGGACACGCCCGACGCCGGCCGGCCGTGCACGAAGAAGCCGTCGAAGAGCTGCGCGTGCGGGATCGACGGCGTTGATGTAGGTCACCAGGCAGGCGGCCGACTGCGACTCGCCCGCGGCCAGGATCTGCGTCGGCGTCAGGCCGACCAGCGGGTTCTCGTCGCTCGGCAGCTGGAGCAACCGGCCGACCTGCGTGAAGATGTCGAAGGACCAGGCGTCGCCGGGATGCTCCAGCGTCCTCGTAGCGCTCCGGCGCCAGCAGCTTGAGGTGGATGCTCTCGACGAAGCCGCCCCCGTCGATGCCGACCTTCTGCGCCGAGACGCCGACCCAGGCGTGACCCGCCGCGGTCAGGCGCGATGGAAGAACCCCCAGTCGGGCGCGGCGTCGATGCCGGCCGAGACGTTGTGCCACTCGACCACGACCGTCCCGCTGAACCGCAGCGGGTCCGAGGGCCAGCGCGCCACGAACCGGGTCCGGAACGGAGCCTCGGCACCCGGGGTCACGTCCCAGCGGCCGTCGGCACCCCGCTCGCCCTGCAACTCGTACGAGCCCGCCGTGCCCTCGAAGCTGTACTCGATCTCCTCGTAGCCCGAGCGTGGCCAGGTCGTAGTCCCGCATGATGTCCGGCGCCGCGCCCGGCATCTCGGCGAACGCTGTCTCTCGTGTGCTGGCCACGGGCCATCCTCCCTGGTCGGGACGACGGGTGGACCGATTCGGCCAGGCCCGTCTATTGGGGATACTCTTTAGCGAAGGCTCCTCGGCCTGCGAAAGTAATGACACCGCACAGGGCGGCGAGGAATGAGGATACGACGTGACTGAAGCTTGGATCATCGACGCCTGTCGCACCCCGCGTGGCATCGGCAAGGTGGGCAAGGGCGCCCTGGCCGAGCTGCACCCGCAGGTCCTCGGCGCCACCGTCCTGCGGGCACTGGCCGAGCGGAACGGGCCTCGACACGGGCGATGTGGACGACATCATCTGGGGCACCTCCAATCAAGCCGGGACGCAAGGCGGCGACCTCGGCCGCATGGCCGCGCTCGACGCGGGCTACGCCACCACCGCCAGCGGTGTCACCCTGGACCGCTTCTGCGGCTCGGGCATCACCTCGGTCAACCTCGCGGCGGCGTCGGTGATGTCCGGCATGGAGGACGTGGTGATCGCCGGCGGCACCGAAATGATGTCGTCCTACGCCGGCAATGCAGTGAAGGGGCGCTCGCCCTTCCTCGACAGCGGGCAACGCGCACCTCCGCGCCATCCACCCCCAGACCAACCAGGGCGTGCGGCCGACGCCATCGCCACGCTGGAGAAGCATCGACCCGCCGCGCCGTGGACGAGCTGGCCGCCGAATCGCAACGCCGGGCCGAGATCGCCATCAAGGAGGGCCGCTTCGACCGATCCTCGTGACGGTGCACAACCTCGACGGGTCCGTGCGCCCTGGACCGCGAGGAGTACCCGCGCCCGGGCACGACGGCGGACTCCCTGGCCTCGTTGCCCTCGTCGTTCGAGGCGCTGGCCGACTACCAGCTCGACGAGGAGGGGACGACGTACCGCTCACTGGTCATCCAGAAGTACCCCGGCCTCGAGATCACCCATGTCCACCACGCCGGGAACTCCTCGGGCGTGGTCGACGGCGCGGCGGCCATCCTCATGACGACGCCCGAATACGCCCAGGCGCACGGCCTGCGGCCCCGGGCCCGCATCGTCGCGACGGCCAACATGGGCGACGACCCCACGCTGATGCTCAACGCGCCGGTGCCCGCCGACCAAGAAGGTGCTCGCCAAGGCCGGCATGTCCGCTGACCGACATCGACCTGTTCGAGGTCAACGAGGCCTTCGCCGTCGTGCCCGAGAAGTACATCCGCGACCTCGACGTCGACCGCGAGAAGATCAACGTGAACGGCGGCGCCATGGCCTGGGCCACCCCATCGGCGCCACCGGTTCCCTCCTCGTCGGCACCGCGCTGGACGAGCTGGAGCGCCAGGACAAGCAGGTCGCACTCATCACGATGTGCGCCGGCGGCGGCATGGCGCCGGCCGTGATCATCGAACGCATCTAATTCCCACTGCCCCGGTTGAGGGCGTCGCAGGGCCCGTGCTACGCATCAGGCATGTTCACGATGCGCTTCTCCCAGCGGTCGGCGACAGAGGACCCAGCCGCTCGTGCCGACCTCTACGCGGCGACCATCGACATGTGCGCCTGGGCCGAGGACCACGGTGCGCTGGCGGCCATTCTGAGCCAGCATCACGCGGTCGACGACGGCTACCTCCCGTCGCCCGTCCCCTGGCTGCCGCCATCGCGGCCCGGACGAGCACGCTGCCCATCACGGTGGCCGCCCTCCTCCTCGCGCTGTACGAGCCCGTGAAGCTCGCCGAGGATCTCGCCGTCGTCGACCTCATCAGCCGGGGCCGGGTGTCCTACGTCGTCGGTATCGGCTACCGGGACGAGGAGTTCGACATGTTCGGCGTCGACCGCCGCGGCCGGGGCCATCTCGTCGAAGAGCGCATCGGGTTGCTGCAGCGCCTCTGGTCGGGCGAGCAACTCGACCTCGACGGGCGCTCCGTCCGCGTGACGCCGCTGCCGTTCACGCCGGGTGGCCCGATGCTCGCCTACGGCGGCGGCACAGAGGTGGCCGCCCGGCGAGCGGGGCGACTCGGCCTGATGTTCATGGCGGAGTCACACGACACACGCTCGAGGAGGCCTACCGCGCCGAAGGTGGGGACGGCGCGCCCGGCTGCGTTCTTCGCACCGGCCGGCGTCCCGAACACCGTCTTCGTCGCCGACGACCCCGAGCGCGGCCTGGGCGGAGATCGGCGAGTACCTGCTCCTCGACGCCCTCAGCTACTCAGGCGTGGAACGCCCACCGGGAAGGCACCGTGTCGATCTCACGCGCGCCGACGGTCGCCGCACTGGCCGCCGAGAAGGGCGCCTACCAGATCATCACGCCGGCCGAAGCCGCGACCTCGTGGCCAGGGCAACCGCTCGGACTGCAGCCCCTCGTCGGCGGGATCCCGCGCGACGTGGCCTGGCCCTACCTCGAAGCCGCGGCAGCCGTGTCGGCGCTGTCGTAGCGGCTGCACGGGTCACTGTCCGCAGGTCGTCGGTCAGTCGGCGTCAGGCAGTCTCCGCCGTCTCGGCGACCGCAACACCGGAGGCCACGAGCGCCTCGATCTCGTCGGCGTGAATCTGCAGCTCGGCCAGGATCTCGCGGGTGTGCTCCCCGAGGTGGGGGGCGCGAAAGCGGGGCGCGGCGGCTCCCCGTCGAAGTCGGCCGGCGTCGCCAGCATCGGCATGCTGCTCTGCTCGTCGGGCACATCGACCACCGACTTGGCCGCCAGGAATTGCTCGTCTGCGATCACGTCCTCAATGGAGTTGACCGGGCTCCAGAAGAGCTCGGGTTCGGCGTCGAAGGCCTCGGCCCACTCGTCGAGCGGCCGCGTGGCGAAGATCTCGTCCAAGAGCCCGATGAGCACGCGGGCGTTGATCGCCCGGCCGGTGCCGGTGGCGAAGCGCTCGTCGGTCAGCCACTCGGGACGTCCGACGGCTCGAGCCAGGGCGGGCCAATGGCGGTCACCCTCGAGGCCGACGATCCAGAAGGGTCGACCATCTCCCGCCGTGTAGTTGTTCACGACGGGGCTGTACATCGTCTCGCGCACCCCGACATTCAGCGACCGGCCCCACATGAGCATGACGTTGAGGTCGAAACCGATGGTGTAGCAGCCCTGACGCAGCAGGGAGGTCGAGACGACCTGGCCCCGACCGGTTCGGGCGTGCTCGACGAGGGCGGCACTGATCATGGCGGCGCCGGTCATGGCGGCCGAGTGGTCCCCCATGCCGCCCCGCTGGAACGGCAACGCGCCGCCCGGCGCACGCAGGGCCTCGGCGATCCCGGCTCTCGACCAGAAGGCGGCGACGTCGTAGGCGCCCCGTTCCGCGTCGGGACCCTCCAGTCCGTAGCCGGTGATGATGGCGTAGACGAGGCCGGGGTGGCGCGCGTGCACCTGGTCGGGGCCGAGCCCGATGCGCTCCAGGGCGGCCGGGCGAAGGTTGGTCAGGAAGACGTCGGCGCCGGCCACCAGCTGATGCGCCAGGTCGAGGCCACGCTCGCTCGAGAGGTCGAGCGCGATGGCGCGCTTGCCCCGGTTGTCCAGCTCGAACACCGGATTGGACGGCAGGTCACCGCCGAGGACGTTGAGGAAGGTCCGGCACGGGTCACCTTCGGGCGGCTCGATCTTCACGACGTCGGCGCCCCAGTCGGCCATGATGCCGCCGGCCCCGGGCCGGCGACCCAGACGCCGAGCTCGACCACCCGGATGCCGCTCAGCGGGCCGCTCATGCGAGCCGGCGTTGGTGTGCAATTCGCACGGGTTTGGACTCCTGACCACTCACGAAAGTCAGAGAGACGGTATGTGCAGTTCGGCGGCGTCGGCCTCGTGGGCGCCGACGGGCCGTGCATCAGCGGTACTGCGTCTCCGACTTGTCCCTGGGCGCCGGCGGGTTCGCGGGTAGTTGCCGATCAGCGTGTACGAGAACCCGTTCTGCAGGGCCGCCGTGCGCGTCATGTCCAGGGACTCCCAAATGGCCCGGATGGTCCCCTGAATCGCCTTGGGATTGCGCCGGGCGATCGACAGCGCGATCTCGCGGGCCCGGTCGCGCAGCGCGTCGCGGCTCACGACCTCGGTGACGAGGCCCAGGCGGAGCGCCGTCTCGGCCGTGATCCGCTCCTCGTTGCCCATGAGCGCCCAGCGCAGCACGTCGCCGAGCGGCACGCCGCGGTGCAGCATGCCGATCGGCTCGAGCGAGCTGACGATCCCCACATTGGCGTGCGGATCGAAGAAGACGGCGTCGTCCGAGCAGATGATGATGTCCGACTCGTTCAGGAAGTACTGCGCCCCGCCGGCGCACAGCCCGTGCACGGCCGTCACCACCGGCTTCCAGACCTTGTACTGCAGCTTCGGTCCCAAGGTCTCGCCGGGATCGAAGCTGTTGAAGTCGTTGTCCTTCATGAACCAGAGGTCGCCGCTCCGGATGTCGACGCCCGTGCAGAAGGCGCGGTCGCCGTTGGCCTGCAGCACGACGCAATGGATGTCGTCGGTGTCGCGCACGGTCTCCCAGGCCCACTGCATGTCGGCGGCCATGTCGTTGTTGAACGAGTTCAAGGCTGTCCGGCCGGTTCAGCGTGATGGTGGCCACGTTGTCGGCGACGTCGAACAGGATGGCTGCGCGTTCCATGGATCCTCCTGGGCCCCGTGACGATGCGAGGCGAAATAGTACACTCTTTTCCCGGTTTGCGGCCGGGGCTGCGGGCCAGCCAGCATCACACACGACCCGCCAACGGACACGCCGGCGAGCAGACGATCCGACAGCAACGACAACCGCGACAGAACGAACAGAGAGGACACGACGTGGAGATCCAGGGGAAGAAGGCCGTCATCGTCGGCGGAGCGTCGGGCATGGCCAAGGCCTCGGCCGAGCTCCTGCGTGCCAAGGGTGCCGACATCGCCATCCTCGACCTGCCGAACACCGCCGGCGCCGAAGTCGCCAAGGAGCTCGGTGGCACGTTCCACGAGGTCGACATCCTCGACGACGCCCAGACCGAGTCCGCCCTGGCCGACGCGGTCGCCGCGCTCGGTGGCCTGCACATCGCGGTCAACACCGCCGGCGGCGGCGCCGCCAAGCGCACGCTGAGCAAGGACGGCCCCCACCCGCTCGACACCTTCCGCCGCACCATTGAGCTGAACCTCATCGGCACGTTCAACCTCAACCGGCTCCAGGCCTTCCACATGTCGACCAACGAGCCCGAGGACGGCGAGCGCGGCGTCATGATCAACACCGCCTCCATCGCCGCCTTCGAGGGCCAGATCGGGCAGGTGGCCTACGCCGCCGCCAAGTCGGGCATCGTCGGCATGGTGTTCACCATGGCCCGCGACCTCGGCAGCCTGGGCATCCGGGCCATGGCCATCGCGCCGAGCCTGTTCGCCACCGGCCTCACCGAGGGCATCCCCGACGAGTTCGCCGCCACCCTGACCAAGGACGCCGCCTTCCCCAAGCGGTTGGGCCGGCCCGAGGAGTACGGCAAGCTCGCCGTGGCCATCGTCGAGAACCCGATGCTCAACGGCCTCTGCATCCGGCTCGACGCCGGCACCCGCTTCGCCCCGAAGTAGAGACGATCGGAGAGCAGGAGGCACGAGTGGCGTCGGTGCGGACGATCGACCTGCAGGTGGACGTCACCGAGGCCGCCGGCCTGGGCGAGCCGGCGCACATCGCGCTGACCGTGACGGCGCCCGACGAGGCTGCCGACCGACCCCGTCGTCTGCTTCGCCAAGCCGGGCGCCGGCTACAGCCGCGGGCTACTACACCGAGGACCTGCCCGGACCGGGCCCGGGCTGGCTCGCAGGCCGCCTGGCATGCGGACCGCGGCTGGGTCTTCGTCTCCGTCGACCACCTCGGCGTGGGCGAGAGCTCGCTGCACGACCCCGATCGGCTGTCGTTCGCGCCCGATCATGGCGGCGGCGCAGGCCGCCGAGGCCGAGGTGCGGCAGAAGCTGGCGGCGGGCACCCTGCATCGACGGGCTCGGCCCCGTGCCGACATCCGGTCACCGTCGGCATCGGCCAGTCGATGGGCGGCGCCTTCACCATCGTGCAGCAGGGGCGCCACCACGGCTACGACGGCGTCGGCGTGCTCGGCTTCAGCCCGCTGCGCACGCAGCCGCCGACGCGGCCCGGGCACGCCGCCGCTCGCGCTGCCCTGGGTGCCGCGCGACACGCTGCTGTCCGAGGGGATCTTCACCAACGCGCCGGCGCTGGCCGATCTCGCCGGCGCCGGCGAGTGCGCCGGCGCCGAGCGACGACAACGCCATGGCATGGGGATTCCACTACGACGACGTGGACCCGGCGGTGGTGCGGCGGGACATGGACGACTACCCCGCCCGGCACGGCGACCTCCCTCCGTGGGCGTCGGCGACCATCCCCGGCACCGCGGTCCTGTGGTGCCTGGCCCCGGGCTCCATCCTGGCCGAGGCCGCGGCCATCCGCTGCCCCGTCCTCGTCGCGCTGGGCGAGCGGGACGTGGTCGTCGACCCGCGCGGCGAGCTGCGCGCCTTCGAGTCGTCGCCGAGCGTCGACTTCTTCGTATGCCCGCGCATGGCGCACATGCACAACTTCGCGGGTACCCGGGAGCTGTTCTGGCAGCCGCATCGAGACGTGGGCCGAGTGGGTCCGAACGGTCCGGGACGCCGGCGAGCCGCTGACGCGGCTACGTCCGCCGATCCGGAACTGGTACGAGGCGGCGGTCACCGCGCGGTCGCCGTCGCCCTCGTCGTGGAGGATCGATCCGCACCGCCGTCATTCCGTCGGACCCGCCGACCGCCTCGGCATCGGCCCGGAACGGGCCGACCTTGCCCCGGGCCAGGAACATCACGTGCGAGGAGACCGCCTGCACCCGATCGGTGCCCGCCGGCCTCGCCGCCACGACGTCGAAGGCCGCCGTCTCGAGGAGGACGAACTGCGGACCGAGGTGCAACGCGGCATCGGGCGAGGCGACCTCCGACGACAGCACCGGCAGCGCCCAATGGCCGTCCGGGCGACGTGCGGCCCCGAAGACCTGCCACAGCGGCGGCAGGTCCGGGCCGTCCTCGACGACGATCGGCTCGACCGGCATCTTCTCGAGCCCGGCCGGCGGCGTGCCGAGGCTGATGCCCTGGCCCTGGGTCAGCGCGAGCACCCGGCCGGGCTGATCCGCGTCGACAATGCGCGAGCGGCTGTAGCCCATCTGTCGACCCTGCTTGAGGACTTCGGACACCACCTCAATGCGTTGGACGTCTCGTCCCGGATCGAGGACCTGGCAGGAGTGGATGACCGGGTTCGGCACCGCCTCGAGGTCGCTCCTGCCACCACCCTCGGGCGCCGCGATCCCGAGCACGGCCAGGAGGATGGCGCCGCGTCGGGCTCCGCATGTCGCGGCGGAGCGTGACCGTGTTGTCGACCGGGCCCGACGTTCATGGACGACCAGCTCCGGCCGATGTAGCGGTAGCTCAGCAAGCCGCCCCACCGCCGGCGCAGCTCGGCGGCGTAGGCCTCCGGGTCGTCGCGCAGCTCCCTGATGTCCCTGGGCATCAGTCGTCTGTCTAGCCCACGCGGCCGCGGACGCGGTCCACTTGCCCCGGGGCGCGCCGTCCTGCACACTCTTGAGCATGGACCTCGCCGACGACCTGCATTCGCTCCTCACCCTCGAGCGGGTCGACAAGGACCTCTTCCGCGGCCGGAACGCCAACTACGGCCCGCGCCGCACCCTCTTCGGTGGGCAGGTGGCGGCGCAGTGCCTGCTCGCCGCCGCGGCCACCGTCGAGCCGGGCCGGCTGCCGCACTCCTTCCACGGCTACTTCCTCCGGGCCGGCCGGAGCGACATTCCCGTGATCCTGGAGGTGGACCGCGACCGGGACGGGCGGTCGTTCTCCGCCCGGCGCGTGGTCGCCGTACAGGACGGCGAGGTCATCTTCTCCATGGTGACGTCGTTCCATGTCGAGAGCGAGGGCAGCCGCTTCGACGACGCGCCCCGCCGCGAGGTGCCCGCACCGGAGGACACGGCCCTCGGCGGGTGGAACACCGCTCCTCGACGTGCGACCCGTGACGCCGACCGACTTCTTGAAGGGCGTGTTCACCGACTGCCTGTGGGTCACGCTCCGCCGTCTCGCTCGGCGACGATCCGCTGCTGCACCGCGCCGGCCTGACCTATCTGTCCGACCTCGGCACCGGCTTCGGCCAGCAGGACAGGGCGCTCGTCGGCCGCGGCGGCCCGTCCATCGACCACTCCGTGTGGTTCCAGGAGGACATCCGGGCGGACGAGTGGGTCCTGGTCGACCTGCGGCCGGTCAAGGCCCGCAGCGCCGCGGGGCTGCTACCACGGCTCGCTGCGCGACCGCGACGGCGCTGCTCGGCGCCACCATCTATCAGGAGCAGCTGCTCCTCCCCGGCTCGGCGGCCGACATGCTGGCCGCGGCCTTCCCCTCCGACGAGGACCTGGCCGGCGAGAGCCGCGATCCCGAGGAGGCGGCGGCTCGCCGGGGGGCGCACGAGGAGCACCCCGCCGGGGGCTGAGCGGCGGGCGGTCTTTGGCGCCACGGCGCCGCGCGGTGGCAGGGTGGCCTGGTCCACGACCGATAATAGAGGATACTCTTTAAGCCATGCCGATCGCCATCACCGAAGACCACCGGACCCTGGGCCAGACGGCCTCGGATTTCCTGGCCAAGCACGATTCCCGAGGGGCCGCCCGGCTCCTGCTCGAATCCGACACCGAGACCCTGCCCTCGTTCTGGGGCGACATCGCCGACCTGGGCTGGCTGGGCCTGCACCTGCCCGAGCAGTACGGCGGCTCGGGCTTCGGCCTGCCCGAACTGGTCGTGGTCGTCGAGGAGCTGGGGCGGGCCCTGACGCCCGGGCCCTTCGTCCCGACCGTGATCGCCAGCGCGGTCATTGACGCGGCCGGCTCCGACGAGCTGGCGGCACGGCTGCTGCCCGGTCTGGCCGACGGGTCCACGTTCGGCGGCGTCGCGCTCGAGTCCGACATCACGGTGCGCGACGGCCGGGCCGCCGGGACGGCGCCGGCGGTCCTGGGCGGCGGCCTCGCCCACATCCTCGTCCTGCCCGCGGGCGACGACGTCATCGTCGTCGACGTGTCGGCCGGCGGCGTGCAGGTGGAGGTGCCGCCGAACCTGGACCCGACGCGGCGCGCGGCCCGGGTGACGCTCGACGGCGCGCCGGCCGAGGTGATCGCCGGCGGGCGGCGGGCGCTCGTCGACCTGGCCCGCCTCATCGCCGCCGCCGAGGCGACCGGCGTCGCCACCGAGTGCACCGAGCAGGCCGCCGCCTACGCCAAGGTGCGCGTGCAGTTCGGCCGGCCCATCGCCACCTTCCAGGCCGTCAAGCACCACTGCGCCAACATGCTCGTCGCCTCCGAGCTGGCCACCGGTGCCGTCTGGGACGCGGCCCGGGCGGCGACCGAGGGCGCCGACCAGTTCACCTATGCCGCCGCCATCGCCGCCGCGCTGGCGCTCGCCGCCGGCGACGAGTGCGCGCAGCTCAACACCCAGGTGCACGGGGGCATCGGCATCACGTGGGAGCACGATGCGCACCTGTATCTCCGCCGGGCCACCGCGCTCGAGGCGTTCGTCGACGGCGAGGCGGCCGCCCGCGAGATCACCGACCTGGTCCGGGCCGGGACGGCACGCACGCGCACCATCGACCTGCCACCCGAGGCCGAGCCGATGCGCGACGAGGTGCGCGCCTTTGCGCAGCGCATGCAGGGGCTCGACGCCGCGGCGCAGCGCGACGCCATGATTGAGACGGGCTACGTCATGCCGCACTGGCCGAAGCCCTGGGGGCGCAACGCCGGCGCCGTCGAGCAGCTCGTCATTGAGCAGGAGTTCGCGGCGGCCGGCGTGCGGCGTCCGCAGTACTCCATCACGGGCTGGGTCATCCTGACGCTCATCCAGAACGCCACCGAGGACCAGGTCGAGCGCTGGGTCCTTCCCGCCCTGCGCCAGGACGTCATCTGGTGCCAGCTCTTCAGCGAACCCGAGGCCGGGAGCGACGCCGCCGGCGTCAAGACGCGGGGCACGCGGGTGGACGGCGGTTGGCTGGTGAACGGCCAGAAGGTCTGGACGAGCGGCGCGCACTACGCCAGCTTCGGGCTGGCCACCATCCGCACCGATCCCGACGCGCCCAAGCACCAAGGCATCACGACCATGGTGATCGACATGCACGCCGAGGGCGTGGAGGTGCGCCCGCTGCGCATGACCACCGGGCAGTCGGAGTTCAACGAGGTCTTCTTCAACGATGTCTTCGTGCCCGACGACGACGTGGTCGGGCCGGTGAACGGCGGCTGGACCGTGGCGCGGGCCACGCTCGGCAACGAGAGCGTCTCCATCGGCGGCGGCCAGGGCGGACAGACCACGCCGGCGGGCGCGGTGATCGGGCCGTTCGACGCCCACCCGGAACGCCTGCCGGGCGGGTCCGGACGGATCGGTCGCTACATTGCGCAGACCGAGGCCATGACGCTGCTCAACATGCGCACCGCCCACCGTGCGCTCATCGGCGGTGGGCCCGGCCCCGAGGGCAACGTCACCAAGCTCGTCCTGTCGGAGCTCGGCCACGAGGCGGCGGCCATCACGGTCGCGGTGAGTGGACCCGGGACCCTGTTCAGCGACGGCGCCGGTGCCATGGTGTCGAACATGGTGCTCATGCACCGAGGCATGTCGATCGCCGGCGGCACGTCGGAGATCAAGCGCAACCAGATCGGGGAGCGCATCCTCGGGCTGCCGCGGGACCCGCTCATCAACTAGCGACGCTCGCTGCCGGCTGACCAGGCTCGAGTACCCTCGAGCGTGTCGTCGCGGCTGGACAAGTCGTGGAAGGTGCTGGCCAGCCCGTCGACCGCCAGCGTGGACCGTTGCGTCGACATCTTCCTCAGGCCCGACGGGACGTTCGGCTTCGAAGAGTTCCGGCGGGATCCGGAGGACCGTGGCGCCTGGACGCCCGTCGACGTACTACTCGGGCCAGGAATACGAGACAGAGGCGGAAGCTCTCGCCGCAGCCCGAACACGCGTGCCCTGGCTGGGCGACGTGCTCGACGCAGGCGATGCGCTGACGATCGCGTGCCGGCTAGCTGGCCCCCGAAGGTCGTCTCGGGCGAACGCCAGTCGGTCGACACGAAGCGGTGGGCAATCAGCCAGCGGTCGCCGACGGGGACGAAGCGGTCGCGGTAGCGGCCCATGTGGTCGAGGCCGATCTCGGTGATGACGGTGAAGTAGCTGGCGACGACGGCCTCGTCGGGCTGCAGCGGACTCGAACCGGATGTTCGTCACGTTGTGGCGCACGATGCGGCGCAGCGCCCCGGCGTCGCGCTTCTTGGGCCGCCTCCTCCTGCGCCTGCGTGGCGGCCGGCGCACCACCGAAGCGCGCCATGATGGCGTCCCGACCCTGCAGCGGTTCGGCGCCCCGGATCTCGAGGACGCCGTCCTCGCAGAAGGCCCCGGCGAAGTCCTCCAGGAGGTAGCGGTCGCCACTGTGCGTGTACTGCGCCAACGTGTCGCGGCACGCCTCGCGGGCGGCGAGCTCCCAGAGTTCCACGGCGGCGTCGACCTCCTTCCTCGGTGTGCGGACGGACGCGCCGATCCTACGCAGGGCGTCGGCGGACCGGACCGATGCGTCGCCGGCGTACCCGACGCTGCCGGTCCCCTGCTCTAGAGTGCGCCTATGGCAGACGCTGACGCCCGGGCGGCCGGTCCTCCGGCGTCTGGAACCTGCTGATCGGTCCACCGAAGCGGGCGCTGGGACGGCAGGCAAGGACCGCATCACCCCGGTCCAAGGGCTCTCGGCCCTCTCGCTCGACGCGCTGACGTCGGTGGCCTACGGCCCCGAAGCCATCATCCTCGTCCTGGCGGTGGCGGGCGCCGGGGCGCTGCACCTGGTCCTGCCGATCACGATCGCCATCGTCGGGCTGTTGGCGATTCTGGTGTTCTCCTACCGCCAGGTGATCGACGCCTATCCGATGGGCGGCGGGGCCTACGCCGTCTCGCGGGCCAACTTCGGTGCCCACACGTCAGCCTCGTGGCCGCCGCGTCGCTGGTCGTCGACTACACGCTGACCGTCGCCGTCTCCATCGCCGCCGGCGTCGCCTCCCTGCAGTCCGCCTTCCCGGGCCTGGACGGCGCCACCATCCCGCTCTGCCTCGGGATCCTCTTCTTCATCATGGTGCTGAACCTGCGCGGCCTCGGTGAGACGGCCCGGGCCTTCCTGCTGCCGACCCTGCTCTTCATCGTCGGCCTGCTGGCCATCATCGCCATCGGCCTCATCCACCCACTCGGGCTCAACGAGGCGCAGCTCGGCACGTCCCAGACTGCCCACGGTGGGGCTCAAGGCGGTGACCTTCCTGCTCGTCCTCAAGGCCTTCTCGGCCGGGTGCAGCGCGCTGACCGGCGTGGAGGCGATCGCCAACGGCGTGCCGCTGTTCCGTGAGCCCCGGACCGTGCGGGCGAAGCGGACCGAAGTGCTGCTCGGCCTCATCCTCGGCGCCATGCTGCTCGGCCTGGCGGTCCTGGCCAAGCGCTGGCAGATCGGCCCCCGCAGCGGGCAGACCGTGCTGAGCCAGATCATGGCGATGTCCGTCGGGCGGGGCTGGTCTACTACGTCATCTCCATCACCATCACGGTCGTGCTGGCGCTGGCGGCCAACACGTCCTTCGGCGGGCTGCCCGTCCTGGCCAGCCTGGTGGCCCGGGACAACTACCTGCCGCACCTGTTCAGCATCCGGGGCGACCGGCAGACGTTCGGCAACGGCATCTTCGTGCTGACGATCATGGCGGGCGCGCTGCTCGTCGCCGTCGACGGCAACACCAACGACGCTGATCCCGCTCTTCGCCATCGGGGTGTTCATCGGCTTCACGCTGTCCCAGGCCGGGCTGGTCGTGCACTGGTGGCGCGAGCGCCCGGCCCGCTGGCGCCGCCGCGCCGCCATCAACGGCTTCGGCGCGGTGCATCACCGCCATCGCCACCGTCGTCTTCCTGATCTCCAAGTTCACCGAGGGCGCCTGGGTGGTCGTCATCGCCATCCCGGCCTTCATCTGGCTCTTCCTGCGCATTCACGCCTACTACGAGCGCGCCGCCAAGGATCTGCGCTTCGACGAGAACCCCGGCCTGCCCGAGCCGAAGCGCACCATCGTGGTCGTGCCCGGTCAATCGGATCTCGCGGCTCACCGAGCACGCGCTGAGCGAGGCCGAGTCACTCGGCCAGGAAGTGATCGCCGTGACCGTCGTTCTCGAGGGGGGCGACGAGGGCGCCGCCGCAACGCCAGAGCATTTCTTCGACCACTGGGACAGGTGGAACTGCGGCATACCGCTCAAGGTGCTGCACACCGAGTACGCCTCGGTCGTCCAGCCGATCGTCGCCTTCATCGACCAGCTGCGCGCCGATCATCCCGATGACCAGCTCGTCGTCCTGATCCCCGTTGTGCGGCCGGACGAAACTGCGCTACCGGATCCTCCACAACCAGATCGACCTGGTCCTCTCCGCCGCGCTGCGGAACCGGGACGACATCGTCGTGGCCCGGGTCACGGTGCCGCTGGAGCCTCCCGAGACCGAGGCCGAGGCCGGGCCGCAGGCCGCGACCGAGGTCGCCAGCCCGAATCCCAGTCGGGACCCGGAGCCGGCACGAACCTGACGCCCGGGCTCAGCGGCCCTTCCACACGGGGTCACGCTTCTCAATGAAGGCGGTGGCACCCTCCTTGGCGTCCTCGCTGCCGAACACCTTGGGCTGCCATTCCGCCGCCAGCACCTTGGCCCGCTCGAGGTCGGTCGACGCCGTGCGCACCATCTGCTTGGTGGCGTGCAGCGCCAGCGGGCCGTTCCGTGCGATCCGCTCGGCCAACGCCACGCGCGGCGTCGAGCACCTCGGCCGGCGGGACGACCTGGTTGATCAACCCGAGGGACAGCGCCCTGCCCGGCGTCGATGGAATCGCCCGTCAGCGTCAGCTCGAGCGCCACCGCCAGGGGGATGCGCGTGCTGATGAACACGCCTCCGCCGGCGGCGAAGAGCCCCCGCTTGACCTCGGGCACCCCGAAGGAGGCCGCCTCCGAGGCCACCACGACATCGCAGCCCAGCAGCAGCTCGAACCCGCCGGCCACGGCGGTGGCGTTCGCGGCACCGACAATGGGGACGCCGATCTCCCCACTGGTGAAGCGGGCGAAGCCGCGCATGGCATCGGGGTTTCCGCTCATGCCGCCCGAGCCGCCCTCGGCGAAGCCGCGCAGGTCCATGCCGGCGCAGAACGCCCGGTCGCCCGTCCCGGTGAGCACCACGGCCCGCACCTCAGGATCCTTCTCGGCCTCGAGCATGGCGAGGCCGATGGCCGTCAGCAGCTCGGGGTTCAACGCATTGCGTGCCTCGGGCCGGTTGAGCCGCAGCACCTGCACCGCTCCCCGCCGTTCCTTGACGAGTACCGGCTCGGCCGGCGCCTCCGTCGCAGTGTCCGTCATCAGGCCACAACCTTCCTGTCTCGCAGCGTCCGCGAATGGCCTCGGTCGGGTCAGCCGAGTTCGCTCAGTATGGCCTCCAGACGGCCTGCTGAACCGCCCCTTCCTCAGCGGCCTCGGCCGCCCAGGTTTCGTCCGGGACTGGCGTTGGCTACCGGTTCCTCGAGGTTGTCCCCGTCGAGTGCGCCGGGCACGCTCTGATGGGATTGGGATGCCGCCGCGGAGGCAGACGAGTGCAGGTCGCCCGAGGCCGAGGCCAAAGGGCCGCTCCAGAACGGACCGTGGCCGCCACGCCACACAGGACCCGGCGGCGATGACCCCACCTCTGGTGCTTTCCTCATGCGTGCACCTTGCGCCGCGGATATGTTGGAGCACCGGCTCGAGGAACGGCATAAGAACTCCGTCGAAGAATCCTGGGCCACGAGTGTCGGAGCGCCCAGCGTCTCAGCGCGTGAGCGAGCCGAGGGCTTCGAGGTGCCGCCGCATGCGGTGGCGGGCGAGCTCACGGTCGCCGGCCTCCACGGCCTCGGCGATCCCGGTGTGGGTGCGGAGCACCTCCGCCTTGATCTGGCGTTGCATCTTCGGAGCCAGGCGCTCAATCTGGTGCAGCCGGCTCAAGCGGATGAGCACCAGCGCGACCAGGTACAGCACACGGTTCTGGGCCGCTGCCGCCACGGCCGCGTGCAGGTCGTGCACCGCCTCCACCCGCTCGGCGTCCGTGGCGTTCTCCTCACGGGTCAAGGCGTCGTGCAGGCCCGCCGATGCCCGCGTCGTCGATGCGCTCGGCCGCCAGGTCGTGATGGCCACCTCGACGCCGGTCCGCATCTCGGCCAGCTCGTCCAGCCGCATGCCGCGTCGGGCCAGGTAGATGGCGGCCGTCTCGGTGACGGCGTCCGCGCTCGGCGCCATGACGAAGAGGCCGCCACCCGGGCCCCGCCGCATGCGGGCCACGTGGTGATGCTCCAGGAGGCGCACCGCCTCGCGCAGCAGCGCCCGGCTCACGCCTTCGCGCGCAATGAGCTCCGGCTCGGTGCCCACGAGGTCCCCCGGCTGCAGGTCCTCGGCCACGATCGTCTGGGTGATGTGGCGGGCGACGGCTCTCGGCGCCCTTGCCGAGGCCCGACTCGGCGAGCACCACCGAGTCGGGCAGCAGTTGCCGGGTCGAGCGGCGGCGGCGGAAGAACTCGGCCTCGGCCTGCGAGGTGCTTGCGCATCCGGTTCCGCGCCAGCCCGCCATCGCCCGCCATCACCGCCTCGGCGATCATGGCGTGCGCGTGGACGGCCTCCTGCTCCACGCTGCTCCGAGGCGACGCCAATCGGGCGAGTAGAGCTGGGCCACCTGGTTGAGCACGTCGACGAACAGTTCGAGACCGGCGTTGTGGCTGACTCGCCGCCACCAGCGCATGCAGCTCCCGCGGATCGCGTTCGGGCTCGACCGGGTCGCTGTGGGCAAAGCGCCGCAGCTCGTTCAGCTCCAGCTCGTCGGTCCGTTCCGACGCCAGCTGCGCGGCGAGCTCCTCCAGAACGATGCGCGCCTCGAAGATCTCGTCGAGGCGGGCGTCCACCCGGTGCAGGTAGAGGACGACGGCGTCGATCACCGCACCGATCGTCGGCTCGGTGATGACGAGGCCGCCGCCCGGACCGCGTCGGGTGCGGGCGACCTGTTGGTGCTCCAGCAGGCGAACGGCCTCCCGGAACACGGCGCGACTGACCTGGTAGCGCTCGAGCAGGTCGGCCTCGGACCCGAGGACCTCTCCCACGGGCCAGCCCAGAGCCATGACGTCCTCAATGATGCGGTCGGCCACCTTGGCTGCCCGCTTGGCGTTGGAGTCCGCACCCGGGCCGCGGCACCTCGCGGGCGGCCGCGGGCATCGTCATCGAGCCAAGCCTACCGCGGCCCCTGACACATTCCGGCCTTGACCTGCATATTCGTCAAAAGAGTGGTCCGGAAAGATTGCGACCCGATGGGCGCGTGATTAAGTTGAAAACATGATTTGCGAAGACGGCCTGCGTCCGTCGCCCGTGAGCTGAGCTCCTGGCCCCTGCCCCCAACGACCCCGTCGCCACGCCGCCGGCCCGGCGCCCCGGCTCCGTCCGCCGCACCTCGACCATGCTGATGTCCTGGCCCGGTGGGCTGGGCACCGAGCTGCACCTCAACGGTCGGGCCCGCGATCTCCTGACCCCCGTCGCCGGCGATCCCGTCGTCGCTCGCCGCCACCGACCTCGTACGCCGTCACCGGCCACGACCCACGACATCCAACAGATCGAGGCGGATGCCCGGCGTCGACGGGTCTGGAACGGCTCGTCGGCCGGCGGGCCCGGGGCAACCTCCGCAAGGCCATCGCGGAGGAACTGCCCGAAGAGGTGGAGGCGGGGACGCCGCTCTACCTGCTTCTCGACGACCTCGCCGGTGCCACGCTGATCTCCGGCTTTGCCTTCTTCGTCTGGGCCGACGAGATCCCCGGATTCCACGAGCGGATGGCTGCGGCACCGCCCGTCATGATCGGGCATCTGCTCGGGCTTCCGGCAGGGATCGAGCGCGCTGAATCTCGACGGCACGCTCAAGGGCGTGAGCAAGAACACCGGCCGGCCCGGGCCGCTGGTCGATCCGGCCGACCCTGTCGGCTGGCACGAGCTCCCCGACCATCCCGCCATCGCCATGCGCCGGGCCCGCCGCATCGACGTGTGGGAGGAAGGCGGAGAGATCCGGATCGACGCCATGTTCCGCGACAGCTGCTGGAACCCCGCGGGCGAGGAGGAGGTCGTGCACGAGTACGAGATCCTCGGGACGGCCGATGCGGGACGCGGGCATGCTCGCTCTCGGTGACGGCCGTCCCACGCGTGCTGCCCTATGCCGAATGCCCGGGTGCGGCGCCCAACGCCGCATGGATGGAGGGCACGGCGCTCCGCGCCATGCGCCGGGAGGTCCTGGAGCGGCTGCGCGCCACCGACTGCTGCACCCACCTCAACGACGGGCTGCGCTCCCTGGCCGAGGTGCCGATCCTCGCCGCGGCCTGCTCCGCTGAAGCCCGCATCCGGAGTGAGCGAACGTGGTCAGACCGACGTCGCGCCCGCGGTACGGAGCGGGCGCCCCCGGCGCTTCGGGGCCGAGGACGAGCTGCGCATTCTGCTCAATGCCGCGTTCGTCGTCATGGAGCGCAACGGCTACACGACGCGGCCGTGGCCGACATCCTGACGAGGCCGACCTCTCGACCCGCTCGTTCTACCGGCACTTCGAATCCAAGGACCAACTCTCTCCGCGCTCTTCCGCCGCGAGGCCGACGCGGCGGCGGCGCGGCTGCGGGCCAAGGTCGATGCGCGCCGGCGACCCCTGTGCGGCACTGCGGGCGTGGATCGACGAGATCCTCAGCTTCGGCCACGATCGGGCCAAGGCGGCCCGCATCAGGGTGCTCGGGTCGCCCGGGGCCATGAGGGCCGAGGGCTACGCCGAAGAGATGCACCACGCCGCCCGGATCCTGACGGCACCGCTGGAGGACTGCTCCGGCGCGGTGCGGCCGACGGATCCTTCCCGCTGGCCGATCCCGCCGCCGACGCGCCGCTCGATTCAGTCGGTCGTCTGGGCGGCGGCGGGGCTCAACCCGGCCCGGGACACGCCGTCCTCACGGGCCGAGGCGGCGCGCCAGGTGCGGTCGTTCTGCGAGCGGGCACTGGGAGTGACGTCCGAGACCTGACAGGATCGAGCCGGCACGGTGGCCGGACGCGCCGTCGCGCGTCAGAGCGTGGCGTGCTCCGTGAGCGACCACAGCGCCGGCTCGCCGTCCTGGACCTCCACCACGCCGTCGATCTCGAGCACGCGCAGGTGCGAGACGGCCTCGCCGACCGCAGCCCGGCGCATGAAGCCGGCGATGTCGTCCCAGGGACGCGACCACTTCATGTGCTGCGCCACGTGCCAGGCGGTGTGCGGTCCCTCGCGCAGAATGGCGATGACCTCGCCGAAGCGGTCCCGGTGGTGCTGGCGCAGCTCCTCCAGCCGGGCGTGCAGGTCGTCGAAGCGGTACTCGTGCGCCGGCAGCACCTCGCGCACCTCGTAGGGCTCGAGCTTGTCGAGCGACGCCAGGTAGTCGCCCAACGGGTTCGCACCGGCCTGGGGGTGGTACGGGATGTTCGGCGTGATGCGCGGCAGCACGTGGTCGCCCGAGAGCATCAGCTCCTGGGTCGCCTCGTAGAAGCACAGGTGGCCGGGCGAGTGCCCCGGCGTCCAGATGGCGGTCAGGTCCCAGCCGGGCACCTCGGGTCGCGCCCCGTCCTCGAAGAGGATGTCGGGCACGACGGCATCGACCAGCTGCCGCACCGGCATGGCCGCGTTCCGCAGCGGCTCGAGCTCCTCGGCCGGGGCGCCCATGCGCCGCAGCGCGGCGGCCACCCGGTCCAGCAGGTCGTCCGGCTCGTCGTAGCGGTCGTGAATGAGCTCGGCGTCGGCCGGGTGCAGCGAGATCCAGGCGCCCGAGGCCTCGCGGATGCGCCCGGCCAGCCCGTAGTGGTCGGGGTGGATGTGGGTCACCATGACGCCCTGCACGTCGGCGATGTCGCACCCCACCTCCTTCATGCCGGCTGACAGCGCGCCGAAGGCGTCGTCGGTGTTCCAGCCGGCGTCAATCAGGTAGGGCCCGCGGTCCGTCTCGAAGACGTAGACCAGCACGTAGCGCAGCGAGTTGTTCGGGAGCGGCACGGGAATGCTCCACAGCCCGTCCCGGACCTTCTCGACCCCGGGGAAGGGGTCGTTGGCCGCCGCGGCGCCGCGGGCCCGCTGCGCGTGGGGTGGTCCGCGCGGGTGCGAGTGCGTGTGTTCGTGACGCGACGTCTCGGTCACGACGTGGCGACTGCCCGCGGGGCTCGCGGCGGCAGGCCCGGTCCCCGCTCGGCAATGAGGTTGCGCATGATCTCGTTCGATCCTCCTGCAATGGTCCAGGCACGAGCGTAAGGGAAGGCGTCCTGCCAGCGCCCATCCTCCTCCGCCACGTCTGCGTCGCCCCGGTCCCGGCGCCACTGGCTGCTCTCCTGGAATGCGCACGAAGGCCAGTTCAGCCCTCGAGCTCGTCGACCAGGCCCCAGGCGTGCGCCGTCGTCGGCGTCGATGGTGCAGCCGGAGAACGCGAGCCACGCCGTACGCAGGCGGCCGATCCGGCGGGTCAGGCTGACCGTCCCACCCGCGCCGGGCATCGAGGCCGAGCCCGATCTCGGGCAGACGCGATCTGCGTGTCCGCCGCCGCCACGACCCAGTCGGTGAAGGCGGCAAGCTCAATGCCGGACCCCATGCACGCGCCGTGGAGGTAGGTCACGGTCGGCTTGCTCGAGCCGGGACAGCGTCCGCCCGACGCTGCGTTCCAGGCGGATGACGTGCGCCGTCGCCGGATCCGACCTGCTGCCGAACTCGTCGAGGTCGCCGCCGGCGCAGAAGGCCTTGCCCTCGCCCCGCAGCTCGACCCGCGCTGATGTCGGTGCGTCGCCGCGGCCAGCGTCAGCGCCTCGACGAGCTCGTCGCGCATCGGCGCGTCGAGGGCATTCAACCGCTCGGGCCGGGTGAGCGTGATCGAGAGGACGTCGCCGTCGCGCTGCACCCGGACCCGGGGCCCCGGTCCGTGGCCCCTCCGTGCGTGGCGGAGATGCCGGCACGCCATGCGGCGAACTCGGGCCCGGACTGGAGCACCGAGTAGGCGGCGGACTCGGCCACCAGGCCCTCGCCGACCGACAGGTGGTCCTGCCCGCGCAGCAACAGGGCCAGCGTGGTGGCCGTGACGGGGTGGTCGGTGACGTTCTCGGTGATCGTGGTCCAGGGCCGGGTCGCCCTCGTCGACCACCACGTCGCACAGTTCGAGCCAGCGGTTCGCCGACCGCACCGTGGCTGCACGCCGACGACGACGAAGGGCAGGCTCGCCCGGTTCTCCTGCGGCGGTGTCCCCCGGATCCGGCCAGACCCATCGTGGAGATCGACCAGGACGGCACCGGTTCGCTCGGGGGTGATGTCGCTGCGCAGCTCGGCGAGCAGTGCTTCGGCGCTCAGGGGTTCGAGGATCGCGAGACGTTACCCTGCCGACGTGGACGACCCCCGGGTGGAGCGCTGGGCCGAACAGCGGCGCCATGGCGCTGACGGGGCTGCCCGACGAGCCGCTCGGGCCGCCCGAGGGCCTGGTGGAGGGGGTCGATCAGCTCGGCCGGTCCTTCCCGGGCCTGGACGCACTCGCGCTCCTGGGCGAGCGCGGCGGCGCTCATGGGGCTCTGGCGACGGGGAGCCACGAGCTGTGGGGGGAGCTGCCGCCTGCTGCCCTGCCGCGGACGGGTTCATGGCCGTCTCGCTCCCCGCGACGAGGACATGGAGATGGTCCCGGCCTGGCTCGAGCTCGACGACCGTCCCGGCCTCGGCGCCCGCCGACGTGGTCCGCCGTCGGCCGCCGGCCTGCGCGGAGGCGTGACCCGGAGGTCCTGCATCGAGCGGGCCCAGCTCCTCGGGCTCCCGGTCGCACGCGTCGGCGAAGCGCCGGACGGCGGACCGCGGACGCGCCGCGTGGTCGCGCATCGCCTCGGCGAGGCGCCGCCACGGCCCGACGTCGACGGCGTGGTCGTCGTCGACCTGTCGGCGCTGTGGGCGGGGCCACTGTGCGGCGACCTGCTGGCCCGGGCCGGCGCCACCGTCGTGAAGGTCGAGTCGACGCAACGACCCGACGGCGCACGCCGGGGCACCCGCGCCTTCTTCGACCTCCTGAACGGCCGCAAGCGGTCCGTCGCCCTCGACCTGCAGAGCCGCCAGGGCATCCGCATCCTCCATGCCCTCGTTCGACGGGCGGACATCGTCATTGAGGCCAGCCGCCCGCGTGCGCTGGCGCAGTTCGGCCTCGACGCGCCCGAGGTCGTCGCGCGCCGGCGGCCCCCAGGTCTGGATCTCCATCACCGGCTACGGCCGCTCCGGCGAGGACGCCAACCGCGTCGCGTTCGGCGACGACGCCGCCGCGGCGGGCGGCCTCGTGGCCTGGACCGAGGCCGGCCCGCTGTTCTGCGCCGACGCCGTCGCCGACCCGCTCACCGGCCTCACGGCCGCCGACGCCTGCCTCGACACGCTCCGCTCGGGCGGACGCTGGCTCCTCGATGTGTCCATGGCCGCCGTGAGCGCCGGAGCTCGCCGGACCGACCCTGCCGGCTACCCGCCGGCCTCACCGTCGCCGAACCGCAGCGCGCGCCCGGTGACGGCAGCAGGCGCCGGAGCTCGGAGCCGACACGGCACGCGTCCTCGCCGAGCTCGGGATCGACGGCTGACGGCACACCGAGCGCGAGCCGCCTGGGCCCGATCTCCACCCGTTCCTATTGAGGACACTCTGTTCGCCGAGGCATCGAGCTTCGGGCAGGGCCGCGCCGGTCCGACCCGGCCGCACCCGGCGGGTGTGACGCCCGACCGCCCCGATTACGGTGACACCTGATCGACCTCACGATTGGAGACGACATGGCCATCGCCAACGACATCAGCGCACCCCTGCAACACGCGGATCAGTTCTTCATCGGCGGCGAGTGGGTGGAGCCGTCGTCGGACGCCGTGATCGACGTCATCGACTCCGACCACGAGGAGCTCTTCTTCAGCGTCGCCGAGGCGAAGGAGCCCGACATGGCGCGGGCCGTCGCCGCGGCGCGCCAGGCCTTCGACGAGGGCCCCTGGCCCCGCCTGACCCACGAGCAGCGGGCCGAGTACCTGCGCGCCATCGCCGACCGAGCTGCAGAAGCGGGCCGAGGACATCGGCCAGATCTGGCCCCGCGAGTCCGGCGTGCTCCACTCCGTCGCCAAGGGCGTCCGTCGCCGGCGCCGTCGGCGACCTTCGACTACTACGCCGGGCTGGCCGACACCTTTCCCTTCGAGGAGGAGGCGCAGCCCAGCATGGGCGGCAAGTTCGGGCTCCTGGTCCGCGAGCCCGTCGGCGTGGTCGGCGCCATCATCCCCTGGAACGCCCCGCTCGGCCTCATCACCTACAAGATCGCCCCCGCCCTGCTGGCCGGCTGCACCGTGATCCTGAAGTCCTCACCCGAGGCGCCCGGCGAGGCCTACGTGGTGGCCGAGATCGCCGAGGCGGTCGGCCTCCCGCCGGGTGTGCTCAACGTGGTCACCGCCGACCGGGAGGTGTCCGAGCTGCTGGTGCGCGACCCCCGGGTCGACAAGATCACCTTCACCGGGTCGACCGCGGCCGGCCGGCGGATCGCGTCGCATGTGCGGCGAGCGGATCGCCCGCTGCACCCTCGAGCTCGGCGGCAAGTCGGCCGCCGTCATCCTCGACGACATGGACCTGGCCACGGCCGCCGCCACGCTGGCCCGCGCCGAGTGCATCCTCACCGGCCAGGTCTGCTCGTCGCTGACCCGGATCGTCGTCACCCAGAACCGCCACGACGAGCTCGTCGACGCCCTGGCCGGCATCTTCTCCCAGGTGCAGGTGGGCGACCCGTTCGACGCCCAGACCCAGATGGGCCCCCTGGTCGCCGAGCGGCAGCGTGACCGGGTCGAGGGCTACATCGCCAAGGGCGTGGCGGAGGGCGCCACGCTGGCCACCGGCGGCGGACGGCCGAAGCACCTCGACCGGGGCTGGTTCGTCGAGCCGACGGTCTTCGGCAACGTCGACAACTCCTCGACGATCGCCCAGGAGGAGATCTTCGGCCCGGTGCTGAGCGTGATCCCGGCGCAGAACGAGCAGGACGCCATCGCCATCGCCAACGACACCATCTACGGGCTCAACGCCTCCGTCTTCACCAACGACGTGGAGCGGGCCCGGGACGTGGCCCGCCAGCTGCGCTCGGGCACCGTCGGCCACAACGCGTTCCGCACCGACTTCGGCATCGCCTTCGGCGGGTTCAAGCAGTCCGGGCATCGGCCGCGAGGGCGGGACCGAGGGGCTGCTCCCCTTCCTCGAGACGAAGACCGTCATCCTCGAGGGTCGACCCGCCGAGTACGGCACCGCCTGAGCCCGCCTCCCCGAAGGCGGGCTGACCAGGCTCGGCTGGCGCCCCGCGCACGCATCGGGAAAGCTGCGTCGGTCACGTACGCAGGGGAGGGATCCAGTTGTCAGACATCATGGAGGGTGTTCGCATCCTCGAGGTCGCCGAGCACACCTTCGTGCCGGCGGCGTCCGCCATCCTGGCCGACTGGGGCGCGGAGGTCATCAAGGTCGAGCACCCCGAGCGCGGCGACGCCATGCGCGGGCTGGCCTCCAGCGGCGTCATGCCCTCCATGGGGGCGGTGCACGTGTTGCTCGAGCACTCCAACCGGGGCAAGAAGAGCATCGGCATCGACGTCAGCACCGAGAAGGGCCTCGACCTCATCTACCGGCTGGCCGCCACGTGCGACGTCTTCCTGACGAACAAGGTGCCCGCGGTCAGGAAGAAGCTGCACATCGAGCTCGAGGACATCAAGGCCCACAACCCGAACATCATCTACGTGGCCGGCACCGGTGGCGGCGAGCGCGGGCCCGAGGCCGACCGCGGCGGCTACGACTTCTTGAGCTACTGGTGCCGGGCCGGCAGCGCCATGGGGACGACGCCCACCGACGTCGACTACCTGGCCGGACAGCCCGGGCCGGGCTACGGGGACTCCATCGGCGGCATGACCATCGCCGGCGGCATCATGGGCGCGCTCTTCCACCGGGAGCGCACCGGCGAGGCCCTCCCGCTCGACGTCTCGCTGCTCGGCGTGGGCATGTGGGCCATGAGCCCCGCCATCGCGCTGTCGCTCCAGCTCGACATGCCCTGGCGCCCCGGTCCCAGCAAGGGCGGCGGCATCAACCTCCCGAACCCCCTCGTCGGCACCTACCTGACCCAGGACAACCGGTTCCTGGCCTTCTCGTGCCTCCAGGGGTTCCGCTACTGGCCGAGCGCCTGCCGGGTCATCGGCCGCGAGGAGCTGATCACCGACGAGCGGTTCTCCTCCCACGAGCAGCTCGCCGCCAACGCCGGCGAGGCACGCGCCATCCTCAAGGAGACCTTCGAGTCGGCGCCCCTGAGCGAGTGGCGCGAGCGCCTCGCCGACTTCGAGGGCCAGTGGGCCGTGGCCCAGGACAGCATCGAGGTCACGAAGGACGTGCAGGTCGAGGCCAACGGCTACCTCGGCCAGACCGCCACCGCCGACGGCACGCCCTTCACCCTCGTCACCACGCCGGTGCAGTTCGGCGGCGCGCCGTCCCCGCCCAAGCGGTCACCCGAGTTCAACGAGCACTGCGAGGAGATCCTCGCCGGCATCGACTGCAGCGAAGAGGAGATGATCGAGCTCAAGGTGGCCGGGGTCCTGGCCTGATGCAGGCCCGCGCCGTGACCCGATGAGCGGACCCCGCACCACGGCCTTGCTCTTCGTCGAGTGCCAGCGCGGGGTCATCGGCGACCTCTCGGTGCTCCCGGCCCTGGCCGAGGCGGCCCAGCCGGCACTCGCCGCCATGGCCCGCCTCGCCGCCGGCGCTCGCCGGGCCGGCGTGCAGGTCGTGCACCTGACCTACCTCCCGCTGGCGGCGGCCGCTCGGCCAGCCAGCGCTCCCCGCTCATGCGCGCCACCACGTCGACGGCGCGGCCTGGCGCGACGCCGACGCCGCGCTCGAGATCGTGCCCGAGATCGGGCGTCGGCCCCGACGACCTGGTCCTGCCGCGGCACCAGGGCATCTCGCCGGTGCACCGCACCGAGGTGCTGACCGTGCTGCGCAACATGGGCATGGACGAGGTCGTGGTGGCCGGCGTGTCGACCAACCTGGCCGTCCCGCTCGTCGCCGTCGGCGCGGCCGACGAGGACTTCGGCGTCACGGTGGCCACGGACGCCACGGTGGGCACGCCGGCGGAGCACCACGCGTCGATGCTCCGGCACAGCCTCGCCTTCGTGGCCCGCCTCGCCACCACGGACGAGCTGCTGGCCGAATGGTCAGCCTGATCCGGACCGCACGTCCGGGCCTGGCGCCGGGGTCAGCCGGGCCAGGCGATGGCCTTGGTCTCGAGGTACTGCTCGAGACCCTCGATGCCACACTGGCGGCCGATGCCGCTGTCCTTGTAGCCGCCGTAGGGCGAGTCGGCGCCGTACCAGAGGCCGCCGTTGACACCGATGGAGCCGGTCCGGATCCGCCGGGCGATGGCGGTGGCCCGCTCCTCCGACGCCGAGACCACGCCGCCCGACAGGCCGTAGTGGCTCTCGTTGGCGATGCGGACGGCGTCGTCGTCGTCCTCGTAGGGGATCACGCAGAGGACCGGTCCGAAGATCTCCTCCTGGGCGATGGTCATGGAGTTGTCGACGTCGACGAACAGGGTCGGCTCCACGAACCATCCCTTCGGCTGGTCGGCCGGGCGGCCGCCGCCGAAGACGAGCTTGGCGCCCTCCTCCTGTCCCTTGGCGATGTAGCCGAGCACGCGGTCGCGCTGCTTGGCGCTGACGACGGGGCCCATGACGACGGCGTCGCTCGACGGGTCGCCGTAGGGGATCCCCGCCATGCCGGCGGTGATGAGCTCCACGCCCTCGTCGTAGCGGGAACGGGGCAGCAGGAGACGGGTCTGCATGGCGCAGCCCTGGCCGGCGTGCACGCAGACCATGGCCGCCATCGGGACGCTCGAGGCGAAGTCGGCGTCGTCGAGCACGATCATGGCCGACTTGCCACCGAGCTCCAGGAAGACCCGCTTCAGCGTGGCCGCACCCTTCTCCATGATGCGCTTGCCGGTGACCGTCGAACCCGTGAAGGAGATCAGGTCGACCTTGGGCGAGAGCGTGAGCTCCTCGCCGACCAGGTGGTCGGACGAGGTGACCACGTTCACGACGCCGGCCGGGATGTCCGTCTTCTCGGCGATGAGCCGGCCGAGCCGGGTGGCGTTCCAGGGCGTGTCCGGCGCCGGCTTAATGATCGTCGTGTTGCCGGTGGCCAGAATCGGCCCGAGCTTGTTGAGCGTGACCTCCAGCGGGTAGTTCCACGGCACGATGGAGCCGATCACGCCCATCGGCTCCTTGATGACGCCGCGGCGGCTCTTCATCCCCATCATCTCGGAGTTGGGGAGCGACCGCTCCCACTCGAACTTGTCGATCATCTCGGTCGGCCAACCCAGGGCCTCGTCGATGGGCCAGTCGACCTGCGCCGCGAAGGTCATCATGCGCGGCGAGCCCACCTCGGCGATGATCTCGTCGCGGTACGCCTCCCGCTCCGCCTCGAGCGCGGCCTGCAGCTGCTCCAGGCAGCGCTTGCGGAACGCGTGGTTGGTCGACCAGTCGGTCTCGTCGAAGGCACGCCGCGACGAGTCGATGGCCCGCTGCATGTCCTCTTTCGACGCGTCGGCGACTTCGCCCAGCACCTCCTCGGTGGCCGGATTGATGTTGTCGAACCGCTTGCCCGATGCGGCCTCGACGAGCTCGCCGTCAATGAGCATGCGCACTTCGCCCACCGGTTTGGTCGGCCATGTTGCGCCCCCTTCCTCTGGAATCCCAGGCGACACTTACGAAGCGCCGCCACGAAGGTGCAAGGTGGCGGCCGGAAATGGCTGCCCTTCCGTGACCGACCAGGTGACCTGGGTTTTTCTGAACGCTCGCCAGAAATTCCTCGGAACCGTGTCGATTCCGGCGGACTCCTGTTCGACGCTCTGCCAGAGTGAGGCGAAAGACGCCTCAGCTCGAGAAGAAGGAGCACCACCATGCGATTCCTGGGTTACACGCTGGCCAACGAGGCCGACATGCCGACCGAGCCGCCCCGCTCCCGAGCTGTACGAGGAGATGGGCACGTTCGTCGAGGAGGCGGTGAAGCCGGCGTCATCGTGGCCACCGGCGGCATCGCCCCCACGGCGGAGGGCGCCAAGGTCACCCTGAAGGACGGCGAGTTCACCGTCGTCGACGGCCCGTTCACCGAGGCCAAGGAGCTGGTCGGCGGCTGGGCCCTGATGGAGTGCCGGGACATGGACGAGGCCGATCGAGTGGACCAAGCGCTTCCTCAGCGTGCTCGGCGAGGGCGAAGGTCCGCGTCCGCCCCGTCATGTGAGCCCAGCGACCCGTCGAGCAGGGCCGGTGGTTGAATCGGTGGCGTGCCGGCCACCGATTCGACCTCCGCGCATCGAGGCGGTCTTCCGGATGGAGTTCCCCCGGGTGGTCGCCACCCTGGCGGCGTTCGTGGGCGACATCGGATTGGCGGAGGACCTGGCCCAGGACGCGTTGGTCGACGCCCTGCGCCAGTGGCCCCGCGACGGCACCCCGCAGAACCCCGGCGCCTGGCTCACCACGGTGGCCAAGCGAAAGGCGGTCGACCGCTTCCGCCGCAACCACACGCTGCGGAGAAGTACGCCCAGCTGGGCCAAGAGCTCGAGCGGGCGGTCTCGCTGCCCGGCACGAGCGAGGAGATCGACTTCGATCCGGCATCGGAGGAGGAGATCGCCGACGACCGCCTTCGCCTGATGTTCGTGTCCTGCCACCCGGTGCTGTCCGTCCCGGCCCGGACGGCGCTCACCTGCGCCTGATCGGCGGCCTGACGGTGCCCGAGATCGCCCGGGCCTACGTGGTGCCGGAGCCGACGATCGCGCAGCGGATCGTCCGCGCCAAGAGGACGATCGCCGAAGCCGGCGTGCCCTTCGAGGTGCCGCTCGGCGACGAACGGGCGGCCCGGCTGGCGTCGGTGCTCCAGGTGATCTACCTGATCTTCAACGAGGGGTATGCCGCGACAGCCGGGGAGGACTGGCTGCGGCCCGAGCTCTGCGCCGAAGCCCTCCGGCTCGCCCGGGTGCTCTCCGCCCTGGCTCCCGAGGAGGCGGAGGTCTTCGGCCTCGTCGCCCTCATGGAGTTCCAGTCGTCGCGCCTGCGCGCCCGTACCGGACCGTCGGGCCGGCCCGTCCTGCTTTTGGACCAGGACCGACGGACCTGGGACCGCCTGCACATCAACCGGGGCGAGGAGGCGATGGCCCGGGCCGAAGTGCTGAGGCCCCGCGCGGTCCGTACACCCTGCAGGCGGCGATCGCCGCCTGCCACGCCCGCTGCCTTTCGTCCCGAGGACACCGACTGGGACGCGGTCGTGTCGCTCTACGGCGAGCTGGCCCGCACCGCGCCGTCACCCATCGTCGAGCTCAACCGGGCCGTGGCGGTCTCCATGGCGTCGGGTCCGGAGAGCGCCCTGCAACTGGTCGACCAGTTGGTCGCAGACGGGCACGCTCGAGCGCTACCACCTGCTCTCCAGCGTGCGCGGCGACCTGCTCGACCGGCTCGGACGCTTCGACGAGGCCGCGCTCGAGTTCGACCGGGCCGCGGACGGGGCCACCAACGCGCAGGAACGGATGTTGTCCGAAGAGCGTGCCCGCGCCTGCCGCGCCTCTGCCGGGCAGCCGACGCACCGACCGTCACGACGTCCGACCCCGACCGGAGCCGAAACCTGAAGCGCCGGCGCCCCGGCACCCACCAGGGCCGCAGCTGCAGGCGCACCGGAGGCAGGGTCCCGTAGACCAGCACGGCGCGACCACGGGGAAGGCAGCGGAGGGCCTCGGGCGGGAGCAGCCGGCGCGGCGTGGTGGTCGACGTCGTCGAACGCTTGCCCGTCGGGTCACGCGTGATCGAGGGATGCGAGGCCTCTTCGTCACCGATGAGCCGGCTGGCGTACTCGAGCGTGTCGGGATCGGCGATGCCGGGCAGGAACAGCTTGGCCCGGTGGTTGTTGAGCACCGTCGGCGCCCGGGCGCCGTAGCGGCCCCGCACCTGCGCCAGGTCCTGCCAGACCGTCACGATCTGGATCCCGTGCGAGGCGCAGGTCGCCGCCAAGCCCGTCGAGCTCGGGCAGGGGTGCGATGTGCGCCGCCTCGTCCAGCACGACGAGAAGTGGTGGGTCGAGCGGTCGCCCCGACTTCGTCGCGCTGGCGAAGGCGTGCGCCAGGACCGCCTGGGTCAAGGCCGTGAAGTACCCGCGCAACCGGCGCTGGTCATGCGCCGGTGCGCACAGGTACAGCGTGTTCGCATCCCGTAGGAGATGACCGGGTTCGAAGGTACCGCCGGCCGGCGGCCCCGGCGGCTGATGGGCGAAGGGGGCGAGCACGGTCTCGGCCGTGGTGTAGACGGAGCTGCGCGTGCGGTCGTCACGGCTCCACGTCGCCTCGGCTGCGTGCAGCACTTCGGTCGCCGCGGCGCGCTCCAGAATGGCGGCCACCTCGCCGACCTCCTGCGTGTCGACCCAGCGCACGACGTCGGCCATGGTGCGACCGTCGAGCGCGGCGGCGACGAAGAGCGGGGCCAGGAGCTTGCCTGCCGTGGCGTACCAGAACTCCCCGTCCGCGGTCGTCCCTTCACTCTTGGCGGCCTCGCACAGATCGGCGGCGGACCGGCACGCCTCGCGCCACTCGCCGCAGCCGGTCAGCGGCGACCAGGTACTGGCCCGTGCGCCGGTGGCAGCCCGTGGGGTCGATGCACCACACCTGGCCCCGCCGCGCCCTCGTCCCCAGCGTGTGGCGGAGGAGATCGCTCTTGACGCTGGCCGCCAGCACCGGGCCACGCCACCCCAGAATCGCCGGGACGGCCAGGCTCGTGGTCTTGCCGCTCTGGGTCGGCCCGACCACGACGAGCGACTGGGCTGGTTCGGCGGCCAGGCCGGTGAGCCGCGCCAGGCCGGGCCGCACGCCGAGGAGCAGACGTCCCGGCGGCGCACCCTCGGCGGCCACCCGCAGCGGGCGCAGGTCGCGCCGCCGGGCCCAGCGGGCTCCGCGTCGCGTGCCGGCGCGAGCCCCGCATCGCCCCCACGCCCCCCGCACCCTGCCAGGAGATGCCGGCGAAGAGTGCGCCGCCGAGGGCGATCGGCAGGACGACGTCGGGGAGACTCGCCACGCCTACCCGCGCCGTCATGGCGGCGTCGGTATCGACGATGGACCGCTCGGTCGCACTGAGTCGGTGCTGGACCAGGAACGATCGCTGGCCGACCTTCCACAAGGCGATGCCCCGCCGCAGCTGTGGGAGCAGATCGGTCTCGGTGGCCGACAGCGAAAGCAGCTCTGCCGCGGCCTCCAGCTCGCCCGGCGACTGCGCGTAGACGACTCGGGTCTCCGAATCCGAGAGGAGACCCTGCGCCAGCGCCACCTGCTCGGAGTCCGACGCCCCGACCGAACGCAGGTCGGACACCCGGTGCAGCACGGCCACGTTGGAGACGCCGAAGGCGCGGGACAGCTTCCACGACGACTGCAACCAGCGGGCCACGCCGAGGTTCGACAGGATCGCCCACGCCTCGTCGACCACCAGGAAGAAGCGACCGCGGCCCGACAGTTGCGCCGCCCGCGCTCACGGCGGTTCTGGCGAGCGCCGCTTGCAACCAGGCGGTGGCGCACGCCATCAGGACGCCCAGCGCAGCCGACGAGTACAGCGCGGACAGATCGAGGACGACGAGCGGCGAGGACAGGTCCAGACCGGTTGTGGTCGGCCCGTCGAACATGCCGCGCAGGTCGCCGTGGACCAGCCGGCGCAGCTCCAGCGCGACATCTCGGCCGTCTTCGAGAAGGTCGCGTTGTTCGGTACGCAGCGAGCGGGCCGCGTCGGCGGTCGGCGTCAGCAGCGCCTCGACGACGACGGGACCGTCGGGCACCTCGGTCGCCTGGGTCGCCTCGGCCAGCGCCGCGCCGAGAGCGGCCCGCTCGCGAGGAAACAGGCTCCGTCCGAGGCAGGCGCTGGCCAGTGAGGAGAGCAGCTCCATCCGGCGGCGCCCGCTGGCGTCGGAGCCTGGCGTCGCCCTCGCACATCGGGTCCGGGGTCAAGCGGATTGAGCCGGATGGCCCCGCCCGGTCGGAGCGCGACGGGGCGGACGCCCCAGGCGTCGGCCAGATCGCCGTACTCACCCTTGGGATCGACGACCCAGGCGCGGCGCCCGAAGACGGCCTGACGCCACAGGAACGTCTTGACGAAGGCGCTCTTGCCCCGGCCGATCTGCCCGAAGACCACCATGTTCGGGTTGGACACCACGCCCGCCGCGTAGAGCTCGAAGGGGTCGAACACGAAGGAGCCGCCGAGCAGGTCGTCGCCGATCACGACGCCGCGCTGCCCCAGTCCCGCCTCGGCGATGAACGGGTAGGCCGCGCCGAGGTTCCGCGTCGTCACCTGGTGGGCCGGCATCCGGGGCATGCGCTCTCTCATTGGGGGTGAACGGTTGCCTTTCGGAGGGAAGTGGCCCGGTGGCGCTCCAGGAAGCCTGCGGCTTAGGGGTCGTCGGGCGCCGCGAGCGACTCGGTCAGCTCGACGGCCGCTGGCGCGACGCCATCCTGCTCGAGCGGCTCAGCGCCTGAGGGGCCCCGCCCCTGGCCCCGGGTGGTGGTTGTGCTGCACCAAAAGCCAAGTTCAGACGTCTAGGGCCCGCCTGTGACCACTCTGGAGGTAGGCTGCTCCAGTAGGAATACCTACTGGATATCTGTCCGAAGTAGTAGAGTAAGCTACTATTAACTGAGATAAGTAGTAGGAAAACCTACAGGGAGGTGCCCCATGCGAAGCCCACAAGCCCTCGCCCGCCGCCGGCTCGACGACCGTCTTACCGGCGTGGCCGCGCAAGTGGGGCCGCGCCCTGCCCAGGGGTGGATCCGAGCAATCCGCACCGCTCTCGGTATGTCGACCAAGGAGATGGCCCGGCGCATGGGCGTGACCCAGTCGCGGATCAGCCAGCTCGAGCACGCCGAAGCCGACGACTCCATCCGCCTCGACACGCTCCGGCGCGCCGCCGAGGCTCTTGGCTGCGAGCTCCACTACGTGTTCGTCCCGGCAGCCCCGCTCGAAGATGCCGTGCGCCAACAGGCCCGGACCAAGGCGCAGGCCTTGGTTGGCGCAGCCACCCACACCATGCGTCTCGAGGACCAAGAGCCAGACGCTTCGGTGGTGACGGCCCAGGTCGACGAGATCGCAGACGACCTCGTCGACTCGCCCGGTCTGTGGGCCACCGCTTGAGCGCTGCGTCATGAGCGATCCGCTGTGGGCGGTCGATGACGGCCACACGCCCCTCGACGACGACGCAGAGGGCGGGGCTCAAACCGGCCTGGATCACCACGCGGGCCGACCTCAACAGCGCCGAACAGGAGAACATCCTCAAGGCGACGAAGAACCGCCGCCAACCGACAATTCAAGCGCTGCTCACCGACAGCTATCTGCGAGACCTGCACAAGGCCATGTTCCGCGACGTCTGGACCTGGGCCGGCTCCTATCGCCAGTCCAACCCGATCATCGGCTGCGAATGGCCCCAGATCGCGGGCAATGTCTTGTCCCTGGTGCGCGACGTCGCCTACTGGGTCGACGTGTCCACGTACCCGCTCGACGAGATCGCTGTGCGGTTTCATCACCGGCTTGTCGCCGTCCACCCGTTCCCCAACGGCAACGGCCGCCACAGCCGACAGGCTGCGCTCTACCTGGCCGGCGCGCTGGGCGCACAACGTCCCACCTGGGGTGCGGGCCTGGGCTTGTCGACTCCGGACCTGCGCCGGCTCTACATCGCCGCCCTGGTCCAAGCTGATCGCACCGACGACGTCTCTGCACTCGTCACCTTCGCCCTGAGCTGAGCCGCCCACGCCCGCACATACGCCTGCGTCACTACCAACCAGTCAGGTCGTTCGACTGCAGGTTGTAACGGCGATCGCGTATCGCAGATCTGGCGCATGAAGACACGACATGTTGGGGTTGACACCAACCCCGCGCTGCCCGAGTCCCCTCGGCAATGAAGGGAGAGGCCGCTCCGAGGTTCCGCGTCGTCACCTGGTGGGCCGGCGTCCCCGGCATCCGTTCCCTAATTCGGCTCTCTTCACTCCATGACCGCCTTTTGGCACGAGCCCTGAAGCTCGGGCAACGCAACGAGACGATCGAGCTGCGGCGGAGCTCGCACCGGGTGGACTGGAATTCCTCGCCGGCACCACGAGCTCCGTTACTTTGACGAGGCCGCGACCATTCCGCCGGCACCGCTGCCGGCACAGGCATGGGCGGTACGCACAAGAGCAGGAAGGGGTGGTGGAACGCACATGAGCGACGCCGCTGCCGAGCATCCACCCTTCCCCCTGGTGATCTCCCTGGCCGCCCTGACCGTCGTCAGCGGCTTCATCGATGCCGTGAGTTTCCTCGGCCTCGGGCACGTGTTCACGGCCAACATGACAGGAAACGTGCTCCTGATCGGGTTCGCCGCTGCCGGCGCGGCCGGGTTCTCCGTGACGGCCAGCCTGTGCGCACTCGGGGCGTTCCTGGTCGGCGCCGTGGCCGGGGGACGGCTCGCCCGGCGTGTCCGCCCCGTCCGCAAGCTGCTCCTCGTGGCCATGGTGATGGAGGCGGCCTGCACCACCGCCACCGCGGTCATCGCGGGCACTGTCCCGTCCATCGGTTCGGGGTGGCCCCGCTATGCGGTCCTGGCGCTCCTCGCCGGGGCGGTGGGCCTCCGGAACTCGGCCGTCCGGCGCGTGGGAGTCCCCGACATGTCGACCACGGTGCTCACGACCACTCTCACCGGGCTGGCGTCGCGCTCACGCCTGGCCGGCGGGACGAACCCCCACGCACGGCTCGGCACCACGTCGGTCGTCAGCATGTTCGGCGGCGCCTTGGTCGGCGCCGTGCTCGTGCTCCACGCGGGGGCGACGTGGTCCCTCGGCGTCGCCGCCGGCATCGTCACCGTCACGGCGGTCTTCTTCCGCCGGACCGTCCCCTTCGAAGTCAGCCCACCGTGACGGTTCTGCTGTTCGAGGCGCTGGCCGCGAACGTGCTGTCGCCGCTGTAACTGGCCGTCACGGTGTAGGTCGAGCCCGCTGGCCCGAGGGTGGCGATGGAACAGGTCGCCGCACCGGATGCGAGCGACACCGTGTCGCCTCCGTCGCAGGAGAGCGACTGCCCCGAGCCGTCCACGGGGGAGACGGAGAACGTCACCGTCCCGGTCGCCGCGCCCGCCGAGCGTGGGCTGCCGACCACAAAGGCCGAGACCGTCGCCGGATCGCCCGATCGGACGATTGCCTTCGTCCTGATGAAGATCCTCGGAATTCCCCTTGGCGACCGGCTGCGTGACCGAAGCCGACGAGGCGGCGACGCCCGAACTTCCGGGGTAGGTCACCGACACCGTGTACGGACCGTCGGCGGCCGTCAGCATGCCCGCCCCGACGTTGCAGTGGGCCGTCCTGTTGGCGCGACCGATCACACTGTTGGCCGAGCGACAGGGAATCGGCACGCCGGAACGGCTTCTGATCCCCCATGAGACCGACCCGGACGGGCCTCTCGTCCTGGAACCACCCGAACCGACGACCGCCGAGAAGTGGGCCCCCCGCCACGTGGAGACGTCCCCCGACGGATTCTGGATGGTCACGGTCGAGCCGTCCTGACCGGTGCCGGGAAAGGTCTGCCCGACCGAGGGACTCGAACCGCTGGCACCCGATCCCGAGGAGGAGCTGGACCCCGACGATGACGAGGTCGTGGTGGTGGTGCTGGTGCTCGAGGAGGTCGTGGTGCTGGGCCTCGTCGTCGAGGTCGTGCTCGTGCTCGACGACCCGGATCCGCTCCCGAAGTCCTGCACGAAGGCAGCGAAGCTGTTGGGATTGGAGCGGGTGCTGAGCAGGCTCGAGTTGTACTGCCAGTAGGTCGCCTCGAACACGTTGTTCTGGGTGATCCACTGCGCCATGTCGTTGATGAAGGTCGGGTCGTCGCCTCCCCCCACCTTCGTGTTGGGAGCCGAAAGCGACGCCGCCGTCGTTGGACGAAGGATCGGGGCCGAGGCCCCACTCGGGCAGCGTGATCTGCTTGCCCTGCGAGGCGGCGAACGATGCGAGCCAGTCGAGGCCGTACGGCTCGGTCAGGTACGGTCTTCCATCTGCGCCGCAATGCCGGCGAACGTGCCCCAGGCTCTGGTCGTAGAGATCGAGGCCGATCTCGTCGACGTAGGCGTTGCCCGGGTAGTAGTCGGCGAGATTCCCCACGCCCTCGTCACCCGCCGTCGGGTTCCACTCGAAGGTGAAGTTCTGGCCCGGCACCGATCGCATGGTGTTCACGATCTGCTGCCAGTAGGTGACGAAGGCGGCGGCCTGCCCGTTGGCGGCCCAGGGGAACCACCCGCCGTTGAATTCCCAACCCGGACGAATGATGGAGCTGCCCTGCCCGGCCGCCACCATGTCCTGGGCCAGCTGCAAGAAGTAGGAGTTGTAGGCCCCCGTCGCCCCCTGGCTCAGGCTGGACCCGGGAATTGGGCAGCATGGGCAGGCCCCAGATCATGGTGTAACCCGAACCCTTCCAGGCCGACATGTACGACGGCGCGGTGCCGACCAGCGCGGACCACGAATCCCCGTCCAAGAAGTCCATGGCGAACGTCGGCTGTTTGCCGATGGCGCGACCGAATGAGCTGACGCCGCCGGGTGACTGATAGCCCACGTACACCCCCAACGGGCTGGAGCCCGAGCCGGACGGGGCGGCCGCCCCGCTGCCGGCACTGGACGCGCCGAGCGCCGTCAGCACTATGGCCGCCAGCATGGAGAAGACGAAGGCGATCCGACTGACTCCGGACCGCTGCAAAAGACGGAACATGCGCCAAGATCCTCTTTGCTCGTAGTGAAGGCACGTGTGCTCGGACAAAGAGCGGGACGGCCGCAACATAACTGCGTGCAATGAATCTTTCGTGAACGAATGAGCCGGGAATCGTGACTGCCGCGTGAACTACCGGACGTAACCAGGGTCTTTGACGGACAATATTTTTTTCTCTGTTTCCCATGCGGCGTGCGTGTCCTACCCTGTCCGCCGCGGGAACCACGGAAGGACAGGCCGACACGACACCGGATCGCCAGAAGAGTCGTCATGTCGCTCGCCCTCCTGGCGCTGGCCGGCACCGCCGCCGCCTGCTCGAGCGGACCCCAGGTCACGGCGCAGCAGAAGCGGGCGGTGGCGGGCATCCTGAATGCGCCGAAGGACTCCTCCACGCCATCCGCGAAGCACCGGACGACGATCAGAGACGACGAGCACGACGACGGCGTCGGGTGTGACGCCCACCTCGACCTCGGTCGGACCGGGGGCATCCTCATCGCCACCGACCTCGACCGCCCCCGGGGCAGGGAGCTCCCCGCCGTCGGGCCAGGCCGGGTCCGCCCCGACCACGGCGGCGCAGGGAGCACCGCCCAACGTCGTCGGCCAGAGCCTGTCGGCGGCGGAGAATCAGCTGGGGACCGCGGGGTACAGCGCCACGCGCAGCCCTGGGGCGGCAGTTGCTCCACCCCGGGCCAGGTCATGCAGCAGGTACCCCCGCAGGGCAGCACTGTGCAGCTCTTCTACTGCACGAAGGTGACCTGAGACCGACCGCGTTGACCTGAGCGGGCCGCTCGGCCCGGCTCACGCGATACCCAACCGCTCGAGCTGCTCGCCCGGCGCCTCGACCGAGCGCAACGCGACGCGCAGCAGCTCCACCATGTCCGGCTCGGCCGCGGCACCCGACCAGGTTCTCGTCCTCGTCGGGGTCTCGTCGAGGTCGAAGAGGAAGTGCGCGTCGACGCGCGTTGCGTCCCGACCCAGAACGGGCAGGCGGTCGCCCGGCTCGAAGGGCTGGCGGATGACGGGGACGTCCGACCCGGGCATGAAGTCGAGCCGGGCCCGCCGGTCGGGCGGCGGGCAGGCGGACCGCGTCCTCCAGCCCGTGCACCGGCATGGTCGACCAGCGGTTGGACCACATGGAGAGGGGGAAGTTGTCGCCGACGGCGCCGCGGGCGTACTTGCGGCGGCCGTCGGTCACCTGCACCCAGTTCCCGTAGACGCCGCCGATGGCCCACTCCCGCACCGTGCGCCGCCGTCGCCGCGCACCAGGGGCACCAGCGACGTGCCGTGCGCACGCAGCCACGCCCCGACGCCGCGCACCGCCGAACACGTCGGCGATCGTGGCGTGGATGTCGACGTTGGTGGTCAGCGCCCCGCACGCGTCCCGCCGGCGACACCCGGCCAGTGCACCAGCAGCGGGATGTGGCCGAGCGGCTCGTACTGCATGACGCCGGGCTTGCCCCAGATGTCCTTCTCCCCGAGGTAGTGCCCGTGGTCCGTGCACACGATGACCGCCGTGCTGTCCCACAGCCCGCGCTCGGTCGAGCGCGGCGAACACCTCGCCCGACCCAGTGGTCGATCATGCTGAGCTTGGCGCCGTAGTTGGCCCGGATGTGCCGGCCCTCCCGCTCGCTCAGCCGTCCGGCCGCCACCGCGCCGACGTCGTAGGGCGGCCAGATGAGCAGCTCGCCCTCCCAGTCCGGGTCGTAGCGGCCGGCCCACGGCTCGGGCGTGTCGAACGGCTCGTGCGGGTCGAACTCGTCGACGAAGAGCAGGAAGGGCGCGTCGTCCGGGCGCGCCCGTCGCGCAGCCAGCCGGCGGCCGTGCGCATCGTCTTGGGCCCCGGGAAGTCCTCCTCGGCGCGGAAGAACGTCCGCGAGCGGTCGTAGGGACGATCGCCCGCGCCCGGCCCAGCCCAGCCGGTCCTGCCAGAACCACCCGCCGCCGCGGGCGGGCAGCGCGGGCGCGCCGATGAAGCTCGGGTCGGGGTACGTGCGCCAGGGATCGCCCTCGTGCCCGCGCACGTAGTCCCAGCCGCTGAAGTCGGTGTGGTAGTTCTCGCCGCCCGACCTCGAAGAGGTGCGGGTGGTCCGACACCAGCATGGTCGTCACACCGGCCCGGCGGAGCTGCTGCGGTGATGGGCTCCTCCCAGATCTCGATGGAGCCCCACGGTCGCCAGAGGAAGTCGAGCGAGCCGCACAAGATGTCGTGGCGCGCCGGCATGCACGGGCAGCGAGCCGGTGACATGGGACGTGAAACGGACCGCCCGCTCGCGGGCGAAGCGGTCGAGGTTCGGCGTGTCGAACTCCGTGCCGCCGTAGCTGCCGAGCATGTGCCGGTTGAGGCTGTCGAGCAGGAGCACGACGACATTGCGCGGGCCCGCCCCGCGGTCGCTCCGCCGCCCGCTCCCGCCGCGGCCGTCCGGCCGTGCGGGCATGGCTGCATCGTCGGGGTGGCTCAGTGCTCACGCAGCCCACGGCACGAGCGGCAGCGTGCAGGTGTAGGCCGAGGCCTGGTCGCCGTAGAGGCGGCGCAGCGCCAGCCGGCTCTGGCCCGCCGCGTGCTGCACGACGTCGCAGGCCGCCGCCAGCTCCTCCTCGCTCGGCGCCGAGACGGTGACGTAGCCCGAGTAGCGGAACGAGGCGTGCCCCTCGGCCAGCTCGGCCTCGCGCGGGCCAGGACCTCGGACTCGCGGGCGTGGCGGGCGGTCGAGACGAAGCCGCCGCGCCGGCGCAGCTCGGTGTCGGCCAGGTTCACGTTTGACCACCCGAAGGGCTACGAGGACGCCACTCGCATTGCACCCGTGTCCTCGGTAGCCTGCTCTACGGCAAGCATGCCAACGAGAGGGGTCGCAATGCGCTCACTGCTTCGTTTTGGTGCCCTGGGCTGTGTCCTCGCCCTGACCGCCCTGCCGCTGGCCATCGGCCAAGGGGGATCGGTGGCCGGTGCCGCCCTCTCCTCGCCGGCCACGGTCAGCGCATCGAACTGGACGACGATGCCCAACACCAACACCACGGCGAACCCGACCAACGGGATGACAAGCGTGTCCTGCGTGACCTCGGTCTGGTGCGTGGCGGTGGGCAACGGGGACACGGTGACGACCGACGCGGCCAACATCGAGCTCTGGAACGGCTCGACCTGGTCGCCGATGACGTCGCCGACGGTGCCCGGTGAGACCGACATCTACCTGGCCGGTGTGTCTTGCGTCACGACGTCGTTCTGCGTCGTGGTGGGTACCGTCGACACCACCATCTCTGCGCCGCTGATCGAACAATGGAACGGCACGACCTGGAGCGTGGTCCAGTCCACCCCGTTGTCATCGACGCCGACCTTCCTGACTGGCGTGTCCTGCACCGGCACCTCGTTCTGTATGGCCGTCGGCTACATCGGGGCCGCCGGGGGCTCGGGCCTGGTCGAGCAGTGGAACGGCTCGACGTGGACGGCCACGACCATCACGGCGGCGTTCAACAGCGACATCGCGGTGTTCGCCGTGTCGTGCACGACGCCTTCGTTCTGCATGTTCGCCGGCGAATCGCAACTCGCCGGCTCGTCCACGCTCGGTCCGTTCACCGACTTCTGGAACGGGTCGACCTGGACGGGGACATTCCCTCCTTCCAACTTGTCGACCTCGACCACCGACTACAGCCTCGCCGGCGTCTCGTGCGTCGGGACCTCGTTCTGCACCGCAGTGGGGCGGAGCTTGACGGGCATGCAGCCGCCCTCGCTGTACGGCCAGACCTGGAACGGGTCGGCCTGGACGGCAGTGACTGGGCTCCCGGACGTGCCCGGAGGGGCTGGTTTCAACAGCATCAGTTGCTTCAGTGCCAGCTCCTGCACGGCTGTGGGCGACACCCAGACCACGTTGGCGGTGACGTGGGACGGAACGTCCTGGACGCTGCGTTCGACCCCGGCGGTCGGCTCGGGCTCCACCGAGAGCACACTGTTCGGCGTCGACTGCTTGACCGACTGGGCCTGTGTCGCGGTAGGTAACTCCCGCGACGTGGGCAGCCTGCCCCTCGAGATGACCGCCCCCATCGCCCGCTCCGGCTACCGCTTCGTGGCGGCCGACGGCGGGATCTTCAACTACGGGTCGGGCGCCCCGTTCCTGGGTTCGACGGGCGGCACCAAGTTGAACTCGCCCGTCGTGGGCATGGCCACCATGCCGGCCGGTGACGGCTACGACCTGGTGGCCGCCGACGGCGGGGTCTTCAACTACGGGTCGGCTCAGTTCTACGGTTCGATGGGCGGCAAGCCACTCAACAAGCCGATCGTCGGAATCGCGGTCACCCCTGACGGCGGGGGCTACTGGCTGGTGGCGTCCGACGGCGGCATCTTCAGCTTCGGCGACGCCCAGTTTTACGGCTCCATGGGAGGGAAACCGCTCAACAAGCCGATCGTCGGGATCGCTCCGACCCCGAACGGCAACGGCTACTACGAAGTGGCCAGCGATGGCGGCATCTTCACCTTCCCGACCGTCGGTGGCCCGCCCTTCTTGGGCTCGGCCGGCTCCCTGACGCTGAACAAGCCCGTCGTCGGCATGGCCGTCGAGTCCGACGGCGGCTACTACTTGGTGGCCAGCGACGGCGGCATCTTCAGCTACCCCGAGCACGGAGCCGCCTTCTACGGTTCGACCGGATCCATCAAGCTCAACAAGCCGATCGTCGGCATCGACCTGGTCAGCAACGGCTACTACCTCGGGGCAGCCGACGGTGGAATCTTTGCCTTCCCGACCACCAACGGCCCTCCCTTCTTAGGCAGCAGGGGTGGCCAGCCCATTAACGCCCCGGTGGTGGCCATTTCTGGCTGATCGTGCCAATGTCAACTCCATGCGAGTCTCCATGCGAGAACCCTCAGTGCAGCCCGCGGCAGAGCGGGAGTGTGCAGGTGTAGGCCGAGGCCTGGTCGCCGTAGAGGCGACGCAGCGCCAGCCGGCTCTGGCCCGCCGCGTGCTGCACGACGTCGCACGCGGCCACCAGCTCCTCCGTCGCTGCGGCGCCGAGACGGTGACGTAGCCCGAGTAACGGAACGAGGCGTGCCCCTCGGCCAGCTCCGCCTCACGTCGGGCGAGCACTTCGGACTCGCGGGCGTGTCGGGCGGTCGAGACGAACCCACCGCGTCGGCGCAGCTCGCTGTCGGCCAGATCGGCCGTCCGCGACGCCTCCACCTTGCGCACCGCTGCGTCGGGACCGAGTGGCTCCATCACGACGGCCAGCGTCGAGCGGGACGAGCCCAGCAGGAGCGGAGCCAGGAAGTCGCTGCGTACCTCTGTGCGGGGCCACTCGGCCACCCAGAAGGTGGCGTGGACCATGGCGTCGACGCGCACGTCGGACCAGTTCTCCTGCATGGCCATCGGCCAGTGGTCCTGCGCCGGGGCCGTGTCGGCGGACGCCGGCTGCGGCTCGTAGGTGCGCAGGAGGTGACGGGCCAGGTCATCGTCGGACAGGACGGATTCGACCTGCACGTCGGCGTCGCCCAGCAACCGGACCAGCGAGGCCATTTCGCGGGCCAACGTGGCGCAGCCCACCTCGACCGACTTGGTCAGCCGTACCTGCAGCGCCAGGACCACGTCATGGGCGCACGTGTGCGAGTCCATGTCGGCCAGCAGGGCGTCGTAGGACGCGGTGCAGGCCGAGGCCACGCCGGGCACGGCCTCGGCGGCGACGTAGGACCGCAGCCCGTGTCCGTCGTCGGGGAAGGACGCCGCCACCCACTGCACCCGGTGCACCGGCGACCCCTCGCGCGCCAACGAGGCCAGCACCGAGGCCCAGGCACCGACCCGCCGGTCCTGCTCGTCCGCCCCGAGCAAGGCGAAGCTTCCGCCGCGCAGCGACAGAGCAGCGGTCAACGTGCGCCCGGCGCGGTCGTGCACGACACCCATGTCCTGCCACCCGGCGCGCAAGAGGCGCATGCCGCGCAGTGCGCCGATGCGGCCGGTGCCGCCCCGGACGCCCCCCGGACCCCGTTGCGGCGCGAACCCCAGCACACGACGACCGGCAGCCATTCGTCGCCGGTGCGGCCGGCCACCGGCACCGTCGCCAGCGCGCCGTAGAGCACGAGGATGCCGACCGCCGCCGCCACGCCGACTGCGTTGGGCTCCCAGCGCAGGACGAGCACGCCGAAGACGAGGCCGACGGCCACCGTCATGATCTGCCCACCCCGCCACCCCGCCAGGGCACCGGCCCGCTCGCGCGGCCCAAAGCGGTAGCGCGAGCTCCTCTCCCCGTCCGTCGCTCATGCGTCGGGGCTCATGCGTCGGTGCTCATGCGTCGGGGCTCATGCGTCGGGTCCCTGACCGGGTGGCCACGCGGGCGGCAGTGTCTTGACCGACGGGCTCCCGCCCTCGTCGTACTCCATGTAGGCGCGTGGCTGACCCGGTCGGTAGTGCGTCATGAGCGCACGACCGGGTGGGACGCCCTGCCACATCCAGGCCTGGTCGGCAGTGGCCGGGCCGATGCGTCGCCCCTTGGCCGACCGGGCTCCGACGCGATCGGCCGGGTCCGGCTCGAACCCGGTGGCGCCCGAAGCTGCCGCCAACCCAGCCGCTCCCGAGCCCGCGTCGCTCGAACCCGCATCCCCCGAGCCCAGCTCCGCCGGCTCCGGTCCCGCGTAGTCCAGCGACTTGGGGCCGAACACCGGTGGCTCGAGCAGCGGGTTCTTTCCCTTGGGCCCGCGGGGAGCGTCGGGGGCCAAGCGTGCCTCGCCCTCCCGCTGCGCCTCCAGATCGCCTTGAGCACGGTCGATCCCCGTGCCGCTGTTGCCGTCACCGCCGCCGCCACTACCCGGCGCCCCGCCCGCAGCCACCCCTGCCAGCAACCGGGAGTCACCCATCCCTTCCAAACCCCCATGGAGGGCGAGACTCGCCGCCGTCCGCGGCACGCGGGTCATGGCGGCCGAGCCCCGCTGGCGCAACCCGTCGAGGTGGGCCACCGCCCCCGCCTCGACGGCCGGGATCATGCGCAGGATGGCGAAGGGCACGAAGGTGGCCATGAGGAGGAGGGCGCCACCCGCCAGCACGGAGGAAAAGCCCGCTCCGTGGTCGCCCGTGCCGGCCGTGCCCGAGGAGACCGCCCCCGCCGCCAGGCTCAGCGTCGCCACGATCACGAACTTGGAGAGGATCAGGGCCGCCAGCGTCTCGACCAGCCGGCGGCACCAGTGCGACACGGCGGGCCAGACCAGCGTGGCCAGGGCCAGCGGCAGGAACAACACCGCCACGTAGACGGCGGCCGCCCGGATGAGCAGTTCGAGCCAGAGCACGAACGCCCCCATGGCGATCAACAGTCCGACCAGCAACAGCACGAAGCTGGCAATGGACGGGTCGGCCGCCGAGTCCACCAGGCCTGACGTCATGCCGTTGAGCAGGGAGCCGACGTCGGCGCTGGTGCCGCCGGCCACCGCGTCGCTCATGGCGTCGGTGGCGGACAGGCTCAGAATGACGATCTGGACGGCCACCACCGCCAGCAGCAGCGCCAGCGGCAGCTGCAGCAGGAACGTCCTGATGAGCTGGCCCGGGTTCTGCCGCACGATCGCCTGCAGCGTCGAGGCCAGCAGCATCGGGAGGATGACCACCCCCGCCAGTGCCGTCATCTGGCCGTAGTGGGTCTGGAACCAGCTCGCCCCCAGGTCCACGGTCGTGGTGGCACTGAGGACCTGGCCGATCTGGCTCAACAGCCACTCGGCGCCGCTGGCCACCCACTGGCTGATCCCGCTGAGCACCGACTCGAAGCCCGAGGACGCGACCGAACCACCGATACTGCCCGCCTGGCAGATCGGATTGAGTGCTTCGAGACCGGTGCAACCGGCGGCCAGCATGGGAAACGCGATCCCGGGTCCTCGGGAGATCAGTGCAGGTGCTCAGTGCAGCTATCAGTGCAGGTTCGTCCCGGTGTGGAAGAAGAAGTTGATGATCGGCGGCGCGGCCCCGATGAGGAGGGCGGCCAAGCCCGAGACCAGCACGGCCCGCTTCCCGACCATTGATTGCTGGAAGTTCTGGGCGTGCACGCCCAACGCCCAGGCGGCGGCGCCGATCAGCAGGCCGGCCAGCGCGGCAATCAGCGCCCAGGCGCCGAGCCCGTTCGTGAGGTCCTGCAGGGTCCCCCCGCCCGGGAGCGCGTTGACGCTCGGGTTCAGCGAGACATCGGCCAGGTGCCACACGACCATGGGTGCCCTCCAAATGTGTGCCGGCGCCGGACCCTCCGGGACGCCCTTCGGCCGGAGAACGGTTCGACCAGTGAGCGAATGGGCGAAAGACCGTAAAGAAGTAAGACCGCAAAGAAGAAACGCAAAGAACAAAGAGGTGGAAAGAAAACCCGGAGGCCGTGCGACCGACGACGGCGCCCATCCGGGGGTTGCAGAAGGGCAGCTCAGGGAGCGGGTCCCGGCCGCGGTGACCGCCGAGACGGCACGACGACCCTCGACCACCGATCAACCTGGTCGCCGGGCACGCTCCAGCCCTGTCATATTGGGGGCGTGTTGCTCTTTGGCCCGGGGGAAGTCAATTTGAGCATGACCCAGGCGATCGTCTTCATCGTGATCGCCGTCGCCGTCGCCGTTCTGGTCGGCGTCATCGCTGCGCTCCTCGGACGGCGATCGGGACGACGGGCCATCTCGCAGCGCCTGGCCTCGCTCGGCACCCGCCTCGGCCTCGATCCGCCCGAGGACGAGTACAACGTCGAGACCTCGCTCGCCTACCTGGAGCAGGTCACCGGCGGCGCGGCCCAGGCCGTGACCGAATCGAGCTCGGACGCCATCCGGCTGCGGCGCTCGCTCGACACCCTCACCCAGGGCGTGGTGCTCTGCGACGAGAACGGCACCGTGATCTACCGCAACGGCCGGGCCAACGCCCTCATGGTCAGCCGCCACGGCGACGCCCTGGCCGCCCAGGCGGTGACCGACGTCTTAGAGGACGCCTGGCACGAGGGATCGGCCGAGCGCACCCTCGACCTCTACGGCCCGCCCCGGCGCACGCTGCAGGTACGCGCCCGCCAGATCGACGACGGCCGGCGACCGCTCGGGGTCATCGCGCTGATTGAGGACATTTCGGAGCGCCGCCGGCTCGAGGAGATCCGGCGCGACTTCGTGGCCAATGTGAGCCACGAGCTCAAGACCCCGATGGGCGCCCTGGGCCTCCTGGCCGAGACGCTGGTCGCCGAGCCCGACCCCGACGTGGCCCAGCGCCTGGCCGGCCGCATCCACAACGAGGCGTTCCGGGTGAGCCGGATCATCGATGACCTGCTCGACCTCTCGCGTATTGAGTCCGAGGAGGCCCCGCCCCGCGAGCCCGTGCTCGTCAACCTGGTCATGGCCGATGCCATTGAGCGGGTGCGAGCGACGGCGGACCAGCGCGGCATTGAGATCGTGCTCCACGAGCCCTCACCCCCCGTCGCCGTGCTGGGCGACCGCCGCCAGCTCGTCTCGGCCATGCACGCCCTGCTCGAGAACGCCATCACCTACTCCTACGACAACTCGAAGGTCGTGGTCACCGGGGCCGTGCAGCGCTTCAACCCGAACCTCAGCCATCCCTCCATCGCCGGCAACCTGGTCGACGAGGGCGACGATGTCCTCGGACACGACCCCATCACCGGGGAATATCCCGCCGTGGTGGCCGAGGCGGGAATGATGCCCGGCGCCGGGGACACGGACGCGGGGAAGACCGACGCCGGGAACACGGACGCCGGGCAACACGGACGCCGGGAACACCGACGCCGGGAACACGGACGCCGGGCACACTCGCGCCAGGCACAGTCGCCGCGGGGACACACGCCGCAGGGACGCGGACGATGGGGACGCGGACGGTGGCAACGCGGACGGCGCCGACACGGGGGAGACCGAGACGACGACCAGCACCAGAGTCCCGACGGCCGGGACGGTGGACCCGGTCTTCACCCCCGAGATCCTCGACCAGTACGCCCCGCTGGGCCAGGCCGCCCCCGGGGCGTCGGCCGCCACCGGCACCACCGCCCCCTCCATGCCCGTGCCTCCGGTGGTGACCGCCGAGGGCGACGCCGCCGGAACCGGTCCGGCGGACTCCAGCGCGGCCATCCCCCCCAATTGGCGCATTGAGGAGCGGGACAACGTGCGGCTCTCGGTCCAGGACCACGGGGTCGGCATCCCGGCCCGGGACCTGGACCGCATCTTCGAGCGCTTCTACCGGGTCGACCACGGGCGCAGCCGGGACACCGGCGGCACGGGGCTCGGCCTGTCCATCGTCCGCCACGTGGCCAACAACCACCAGGGTTGGGTCGATGTCGAGTCGCGCGAGGGCGAGGGCTCGACGTTCACCCTGGTCCTGCCCATTCAGGCGGAGCGGCTGGCATGAGCAAGGTCGGCCAGGGTCAGGCTCCGGGCAAGGCCGCCAAGAAGGCGGGCCGGCCCACGCCGGGCGAGGGCCCGGTCAAGGTCCTGCTGGCCGAGGACGAGGAGTCCTTCATTGATGCCCTGGTCATCGGCCTGACCAACGAGGGTTTCCGGGTGACCGTCGCCCGCGACGGCAACGAGGCCCTGCAGCTCTTCGACGAGACGGTGCCCGACATCCTCCTGCTCGACCTCATGCTGCCCAAGCTGTCGGGCATCGACGTCTGCCGGGCCATCCGCAGCCGCTCCCAGGTGCCCATCATCATGGTCACGGCCAAGGGCACCGAGATCGACACCGTGGTGGCCCTCGAGGTGGGCGCCGACGACTACGTCACCAAGCCCTACCGCCTCCGTGAGCTGGTCGCCCGCATGCGGGCGGTACTGCGGCGGGCGCCGGGCGGCTCCGAGTCCGGTGACATGGCCGGATCCATTGAGTTCGGGAGCGACGGCATCTGGGAGTCCAACGGGATAAAGGTGGACTTCGACCAGCGTCGCGTCTTCGTCCGCGGCGAGGAGGTCCACCTCCGGCGCAAGGAGTTCGAGCTGCTGCGACTGCTGGTCGAGAACTCGGGCCGCGTCCTCACCCGCGACGTGCTCATCGACCGCGTCTGGGGCACCGACTACATCGGGGACACCAAGACGCTCGATGTGCACATCAAGCGGCTCCGTTCGCGCATTGAAGCGGACCCCTCGACCCCGTTCTCATCACCACCGTGCGCGGCGTCGGCTACCGCTTCGCTGCCGCGTAGCGTTCCGTTGTGAGTCCGTTGTTCGGCCGTTAACCTGCCCGTACGCTGGGACGGAGCGCATCCGGACGGAAGGCACGGCGCTGACCTGGTGGGCTTCCTCCGAGGTTGCTCAGGCAGGAGGCAGCTGGAACACTCAGGCTGGTCCGCCGACTGTTTGAGGATGGTTCGATTTGTCAGTCGTGAGGAAGGCCGCCGTCTGCGCTGACGGTCAGCCGCAGTGCTCCTGCTGCTCCCCGCCATCGGTTCCGGCAGGTGCGGGTGCTGCGGCGATCGTCCCGCCGCAGAACCCCGGGAGCAACATTGCGCCGGCCCCCGGCTACGTCGGGCCCTGCGGCAGCCTGGCCGCACCGAATCCTTTCTGCCCGAGCGGTCTCACCAAGATCTACGGGGACCGCCAGGCCGAGGGCATCAGCCCCATGAGCCTGCCCAGCAACTATCCGTCCCTCACCCCACCCGAGCAACTCTTCGTCCTCACCGACCTGGAGCGGATCGACCGCGGCATTCCGCCGATCTCGGGGCTGTCGGCCAACCTCGACGCCTACGCCCAGGCCGGGGCCAACGCCGGACATGACCCCGGCTTCCCTCCCTATGCGAGCGCGGGTGGCTCGACCTGGTCCTCCTCGGGGTCGCTCGGCCTGTCCATGGCCGAGTGGATCTACAACGACGGGCCGGGCGGGTCCGACGTGGACTGTCCGGCCTCGGGCGGCGGCGGCTGCTGGGGCCATCGGGACATCATCCTGGGCCAGTACGCCAGCCCCTCCCTCATGGGCGTGGGGTACGGCCCCTCGACGACCCAGCTCTTCCTCGGCGGCGATACCACCGACACTCCCTATTTCACCTGGGCCCAGGAGATCCCGCTGCTGCCCGTCGGCGTCTACCCCTACGGCGTCAATGCCTCGGTCCTCGCCCGGCCAGTCCCAGTCCTCGACCATTCAGCTCTGGGCTTCCGGCGCCTACATGAACATCACGGCGTCGCTCACCAGCAGCGGCGGGGTCTTCCAGATGAACACCACGAACTGCGATCTGCCGGCCGGCGGTACCTGCAACGTGCCGCTGACTTTCACCCCGCCGTCACTCGGCGTGTTCAGCGCCACACTGACCGTCACCGGCCCCAACGGCACGCAGCAGGTCGCCCTGCGCGCCGTCTCGAGCCACGGCTACCACCTGGTGGCCGGCGACGGCGGGATCTTCAGCTTCGGCGACGCCGCGCTTCGCCGGTTCGATCGGCGGGCACTTCCTGGCCCAGCCCGTCGTCGGCATGGCCGCCACGCACGACGGGGGCGGCTACTGGGAGGTGGCGTCCGACGGTGGCATCTTCAGCTACGGCGACGCCCACTTCTACGGCTCCATGGGGGGCCGGCGCCTCAATTCGCCCATCGTCGGCATGGCCGCCACGCCGGACGGGGGCGGCTACTGGGAGGTGGCGGCCGACGGCGGGGTCTTCAGCTTCGGCGACGCCGACTTCTACGGCTCACGGGGCGGCCTCCCGGTGGGCGGGACCGTCGTGGGGATCGCGGCCGACGCCTCGGGCCACGGCTACTGGCTGGTGGCCTCCGACGGGGGCATCTTCAGCTACGGCGACGCCCCCTTCTACGGCTCGGCGGGCGGCCTCGCCCTCAACCGACCAGTCGTCGGCATGGCGCCCACGGCGGACGGGGGCGGCTACTGGCTGGTGGCCTCCGACGGGGGCATCTTCAGCTACGGCGACGCCCTCTTCCAGGGTTCCACCGGGGGCCTTCCCCTGTCGGCGCCCGTGGTGGGGATGGCGTCAACGACCGACGGCGTCGGGCTACTGGCTCATCGCCGCCGACGGAGGGGTCTTCAACTACGGGGACGCCGGCTTCTTCGGCTCCATGGGTGGCCGGGCGCTGGTCCAGCCCGTGGTGGGCGGGGCGGCCCAGTACTGAGCGGTCTGGCCGGCGACGCTCCGGCCCGGTCCGGCCTGATTCGGTCAGACCGTCAGCCGCTCGAAGTCGTCCGGGATGGTCACACCCGTCCCGACCAGGGAGGCCGTGTCCACCTGCTCCCCCAGGTGCGTCAGGATCAGGTGCGTGTCCGGGTGCGCCGCCGCCAGGGCGCGGACGCTCTCCTCGTCCATGTGCGAGGTCGGGACGCCCGGCGGCGTGTGCCGCCCGTTGCACTCGACCACCAGGACGTCGGCCTCCCGGGCCAGCTCGGTCAGCCCGGCGCAGGGCGTGACGTCGCCCGAATAGCCGATGAGCTGGACCTGAGCGCCGCCGGCCCGCTCGAAGAGGTAGCCGAAGCAGCGCAGGTAGGGCACGTGCACCACCTCGATGGCCCGGAAGCGCAGCGGCCCGGCCTCCTGCCAGGTCCCGTCGACCTCGACGAAGCGCAGGTCGAGCCGGTCGTAGGCCATGGCGGTGACGGACCCCACGGCGCCCGCCTCGTTCAACTGGGCCAGGTGGGCCTCAATGCCGGGCGGCCCGACCACGTGGACCGTCTTGCCCCCTCCGACCTCGGCCAACGCCTCCAGCAAGAAGGGCCAGCCGAAGCAGTGGTCGGCGTGGAAGTGCGACACCACCACGACCTCGACGTCCTCGACCGCGAAGCCGCACCGGCGCAGGTGCGGCAGGGCGGTCGGCGAGGGCTCCACCAGCACGTTTGCATCCAGGACGAAGCTGTTCCAGTACCGGCCCGGCGGGGCGAGGAAGTTGCCCGTCCCGAGGAAGGTCAGCGTGGTCATGGTCTGGGTCGCCGGTCCCGGTGCTCGGTCGCCGCGTCAGCGGGTGTCGGCCAGGGACAGCAGCGCCGCCACCAGGATCGGGTCGCCCACAATGGCGTCGTCGGGGACCGGCAGGCGCCGGTAGAGCATGAGGACCAGGTCAGAGGCCGAGGCCAGCAACTCCGAGACCCGGCCGGCCGACCTGCCCGTTTCGGTCCCACCGGTCCCACCGGCCACCGGCCACCCGCCGCGCGTCCCCGCCACCCGCCAGCTGGCCCCGGTGTCGGTGGCCGTCAGCGTGACGGTTCCGGGCAGGGAGGCCAGGTCCTCGCCCACCATGATCTCAATGAACTCGGGCACGCCGTCCTCGGCCAGCCCCTCGTGCAGCGGCTGCGACGCCCCGGTCACGCCCTCGGCGTCCCAGCGGTGGACGGACGCCTCCTGGGCCTGGTGCCGCCCGACGGCACCCGCCGTGTGGGGCTCGGGCCACCAGGCCCAGCACGGGGCGTCCGGGCCCGACCTCGCGCAACGCCCCGAGGAGGGAGTACGTGCACCAGCCCATCCAGGCCAGCAGGTCGGCGTCCTCGGGAAAGGCGGTCAGCGAGGCCCCGGAGCGCTCGTCGGGGTTCTGGGCCCGCACGTTCTCGCCCCAGTACCACTGCACCTCGCCGATGTGGTGGGCCAGGTCGCGCACCTTCCACTCCGGCGTGGACGGCACCCGGTCCTCGAGGTCGAGGGAGGCCACCACGTCGCTCAGGCGGCGGCTCTCCGCCGCAATGATCTCGAGCCGGTCCCCGAAGCCGAAGCGCTCGCCCGGCGCCCGCCCGTCCAGGTCGGTGATCGTCATGGGGCCTTGATGAGCAGTTCCCCGCCCATGTACGGCGCCAGGCACTCGGGCAGCAGCACGGTCCCGTCCGGCTGGCGCCCGTTCTCCACCAGGGCGGCCCAAATGCGGGGCCAGGCCAGCGCCGAGCCGTTGACCGTGTGGACCAGCTGCAACGGCCCGCCGTCGGCCGGCCGGAAGCGGACGTTGGCCCGGCGGGCCTGGTAGTCGCGGAACCAGCTGACCGAGCTCACCTCGAGCCAGCGGTCGACGCCCGGGGCGTAGGCCTCCAGGTCGAAGGTCCGGGCCGCCGAACCGCCCAGGTCCCCGCAGCACAGGTCGAGCACCCGGTAGGGCAGCTCGAGCTCCTGGAGCATCGTCTCGGCCCGGCGCAGAATGTCGGCCTGGGCCTCCAGCGCGTCGTCGGGCGTCGTGTAGGCGAAGAGCTCCACCTTGTCGAACTCGTGCACCCGCAGCAGGCCGCGGGTGTCCCGGCCGGCCGAGCCGGCCTCACGCCGGTAGCAGGCCGTCGCCGCGGTGAAACGCAGTGGGAGCTGGGACTCCTCCAGGATGTCGCCGCGGTGCATGGAGGTCAGGGGCACCTCGGCCGTCGGGATCAGCCACAGGTCGTCGCGCTCGAGGTGGTAGGCGTCGTCGGCGAACTTGGGCAGGTGGCCGGTCGAGGTCATGGTCTCGGTCAGCACCACCGTCGGCGGCCGGATCTCCTCGTAGACCGGCGCGTGGCGGTCGATGGCGAACGCGGTGAGCGCCCGCAGCAGCCGCGCCCCCGGCCCTCGGTAGAGGGGGAACATGGAGCCGGCCAGCCGGGCGCCGCGTTCCATGTCGAGGATCTGCAGCGCCTCGCCGATCTCCCAGTGCGGGACCTCCTGGTGCTCGGCCCTTGTGGGCTCCGGCCGCCCGGCGTCCTGGCCGGGCCACCAGCGGCGGACTTCCACGTTGTCGTCCTCGCCCATGCCGTCCGGCGCGTCCTCGGCCGGGATGTTGGGCAGGTAGAGCAGGCCGGTCTGGCGCTGCTCCAAGAAGGCCTCGGCCTCGGCGGCCGCGACCCGCTCGTCGTCGCCCAGCTGCCGGCTGCGCCGGCTGAGCTCGGCGGCCCGGGCCTCGTCGCCCGCCTTCTTGGCCTGCCCGACCTGGCGCGAGAGCTCCTTGACCTCGGCCCGCATCGTCCTCGGCGACGCGCAGCCCGCGCGCTCCACGCCGTGTCGGCCTCGCAGCACGGCGTCCACCTCGGCCGCCTCCACGCCGCGCCGGGCCAGCGCGGCCTTGACCCCGTCGGGATCGGCGCGCAGCACCCGGATATCGATCACTCCTGCTCAAAGTAGTCTGCGACGCCGTGCCAGCCGTCGAGGTCACCGGCCTCACCGTGCGCTACGGACCTGCCGGCACGCCCGCCGCGGTCGACGACCTCGACCTCACGGCGGCGGCGGGCGAGGTGCTCGTCGTGCTCGGGCCCAACGGGGCCGGCAAGACGTCGACCGTCGAGACGCTCGAGGGGTACCGGCGCCCAGCCGCCGGCCTGGTGCGGGTGCTCGGGCTCAGTCCCCAGCGCCGACCACGCCGCGCTCAGCGGCCGCGTCGGGGTCATGCTCCAGCGCGGCGGCGTGTACCCCATGCTCGGGCCGCGCCGGGTGCTCCACCTCTTCGCCGCCTACTACCCCGCGCCCGTCCCGGCCGAGGAGCTGCTCGACCTGGTCGGGCTGCGCGGCGTCGCCACGACGCCCTGGCGCCACCTTTCGGGCGGCGAGCAGCAACGGCTCTCCCTGGCCCTGGCCCTGGTCGGGCGGCCCGAGGTGGCCTTCCTCGACGAGCCGACGGCCGGCGTCGACCCCGAGGGGCGCATCGCCGTGCGCGCCGTGGTGGCCGGGCTGAAGGAAAAGGGCGTCTGCGTGGTGCTCACCACCCATGAGCTGGGCGAAGCCGAGAAGATGGCGGACCGCATCGTGATCCTGTCGGCCGGCCGGGTCGTCCTGGAGGGCACGCCGCACGGCCTCACCGCCGGCGCCGGCGTCGGATGCGGCTGCCGGCGCCTCCCGGATCGCTCACCTTCGGCGCTCCGCCGTCGCTCGACGTCGTGGCCCTGGCGGACGCCGTCGGCCCGGGGACCACGGCCGCCGAGACATCGCCGGGCCGCTACCGGGTGGAGGCCACGGCGTTGGAGACCCCGGCCGTCACCGCGGCGGTGGCGAACTTCCTGGCCGCCCGCGGCGCCACGCTGACCGACCTGGTGGTCGGGAAGACCCTCGAAGACGTCTATTTCGACACGGTGGGGGCCGCCGCGGCGGCCCAGGCGCCGGCCGAGGTGCCGGGGCCGGCGACTTCAGGGCGTCGGGGTCGTCGGTCGTGGCCGTCGTCGGAGGCAGGCGCCGTGAGCGACGACCGCCGATGCCTTGCGGCCGCTGACAGCGCAGACCGGCGCCGAGGTCCACATGACGCTGCGCCGCGGCGAGACGCTCCTCCTCACCCTCGGCATCCCGGTCGTCTTCCTGCTCTTCTTCTCGAAGGTCTCGGTGGTGTCGACCCCGACGGCCACGCCGGCCAACTTCTTCGTGCCCGGCATTCTGGCGCTGGCCGTCATGTCGACCGCCATGGTCTCGCTGGGCATCGCCACCGGCTTCGAGCGCGGCTACGGCGTCCTCAAGCGCCTGGGGGCCACACCCCTCGGGCGTCCCCGCCTGCTCGGGGCCAAGATCATCACCATCGTGGCGGTCGAGCTGCTGCAGGCCGCCGTCCTGCTCCCGGTCGGGCTGGCGCTGGGTTGGAACCCCGGTGGCGGCGGCGCGGTGGCGGTGGGCGGGGCCGTCGGCGCCATCCTGCTCGGCTCGGCCGCCTTCGCCGGCATCGGCCTCTTCATGGCCGGCACGCTGCGGGCCGAGGTGAACCTGGCCGCGGCGAACGGCCTCTACCTCATCCTCCTGCTGCTGGGCGGCATGATCGTCCCGCTGTCCAAGCTGCCCAGCGGCCTGGCCAGCTTCGCCAAGCTGTTGCCGGCGGCCGCCCTCTCGTCCGCCCTGCACGCCACCCTCGGCAGCGGCGGCTCCATTTCGGCCGAGTCCTGGGTCGTGCTGGCCGTCTGGGCGGTTGCAGCGCCCGTTGGCGCCGCGCTCACGTTCAAGTGGGAATGACCGAGAATAATTCCATGAGCGGTGGCGGAGCCCTGCCGAGCGTGCCGGACGAGGCCTGGCTCACCCGGCGCACCGTCTTGGCCCTGGTCGCCATGGGCCTGGCCGTCATCACGATCGCCAACGACTTCACGGCCTTCAGCGTCGCCATCCCCACCATGGAGAACGACCTGCACGCCAGCCTGTCCACCGTGCAGTGGGTCATCAACGCCTACGCGCTGATTTTCGGCGTGGCCATCGTCACCGGCGGCCGGCTGGCCGACATGTTCGGCCGGCGCCGGGTCTTCCTCATCGGCTCGGTGATCTTCGCCGGCTTCTCGCTGGCCTGCGGGCTGGCGCCCGACGCGTTGACCCTCATCATCTTCCGGGGCCTGATGGGGATCGGCGGCGCCATGATGTGGCCGGCCATCCTCGGCCTGACGTTCGACCTCCTGCCCGACTCGAAGGCCGGCCTGGCCGGCGGCCTGGTCATCGCCGCCGCCGGCCTCGGCAACGCCATCGGGCCGCTCGTGGGCGGGGCCTTGACCCAGGCCCTCAGCTGGCGCTGGATCTTCTTCGTCAACCTCCCGATCGCCGGGCTGGCCGCCGTGGCCACCCTGTGGACCATTCCCCACGACAAGCCCGTGGACCCGGGGCAGCGCCTCGACTACGCGGGCGTGGCGACCTTGAGCGGCGGGCTGATCGCGCTCCTGCTCGCCCTCGACTTCTCGAGCTCGTGGGGCTGGAGCAGCGCAGGGTCGAGCTCCTCGTCGCCGTCGCCGTGGTGCTGGTGCTCGCCTTCGTGTTCCTGCAGGGCCGACCCCGCGGAGAACGCCCTGCTTGCCCCGCGACATCCTGCGCAACCGCGACTTCCTGGCCGCCTGCGGCTGCGTCCTGTGCATCTCGCCCGTCTTCTTCGGGGTGCTGCTCTACGTGCCCCAGATCATGATCAAGGTGTTCGGCTACGACCCGCTCAGCGCGGGCCTCGGCCTGCTCCCGATGATGGTGACCTACGCCCTCGTGTCCCTGGTCGCCGGGCCGCTCTACAACCGCATCGGCGCCCGCATCGCGGTCTCGGGCGGTGCCGCCTGCATCACCGCCGGCATGGTGCGTCCTCGCCCTGCTGCCGGCGAATCCCGACTACCTCTCCCTGCTCCCCGGCCTGTTGATCCTCGGCGTCGGCATCGGGTTCTTCTATTCGTCGGTCACGACGGCGGGCGTCACCTCGCTCGAGTGCGGAGCGGGCCAGCCTGGCCGGCGGCGCCATCTACATGTGCCAGGTCGCCGGCGGCTCCATCGGCCTCGGCATCACGACCGCCATTGTGGCGGCGGCGCCGAACGACTCGTTCGACTTCGTCGGGGGCGTGACCGACGCCTTCACCTTCGACGTCGTGGTGGCGCTGCTGGCGACGGTGATCGCCTTCGTCGGGTTGCGCCGTCGGCCGGCCAGCGCCCACGTCGTCGCCCCGGCCTGAGTCGGGCCGTCACCTGCTACGTCGTCTTCTCGGGGCAGCAGGGCCCGCTCGTCGGCCGTGAAGGACGCCGGCGTGAGCTGGGCCCCGGCCACGATCTTGTCGATCGTGCCGTCGCCCTTGACGAACACCGCGTAGGGGTCGCCGCGGAAGTAGAAGAGGCCGCTGGTGACGGTCGTGTCGGGGTCGTAGGCCACGGGGAAGGTGACGCCCGGCGCTCTTGATGAACGATTTGGCGCTGCCGAGCGAGTCCTCGCTGTCGACGCCGATGACCCGGATCGTCGCCAGCGCGCCGCCGGCTCTGTCCTGCTGCTGCACGGCCGCGGCCAGGGGCGGGAGCTCCTGATGGCAGCTCGGGCACCAGTTCCCGAAGAAGAGCAGCACGGCCGGGGTGCCGTTGGACCCGCCGTCCGCCGGGACCGAGACCTGGGACGACCCGGTGGGACCGAGGTTCTGACGGGTGAACGACGGCACGGGCTCACCCTCGCCTGGGCCGGCCGGTGGTGCTCGGGTTGGATGCCGAAGCTCGTGGTCAGCCCGACGATCAGGATGATGCCGATGCCGATGCCCAGGCCGACGAGGATGAAGCGCTTGCGCGGGCTTGCGGACCGGTCGGCGCCGGCCTCCGGCGCCGGCGCAGGCGGCAACGGCGCCTCGGGGGGTGGTGCGTCGGTCATGCCCGCGGGACGTTAGTGAATGTGGTTGGGGATGAGTACGTCGCCCGCCATCGCCACGAAGAGCACGGTGAGGTAGGTGATGGAGTACCCGAAGACCCGCATGGCCTCGCGCCCGGTCGCCTTGTCGGTCTGGGCCAGCCCCCACAGGCGGGTCACCAGGTAGAGGAAGCCGGCGCCGAGCACGGCGGCCGTGACCATGTAGATCCAGCCCAGGTGGGCCACCGGCCCGAAGAGGAACGACACCGCCACCAGCGCCACCGTGTAGTAGACGATCTCGGTCGTGGTGCGCTTCATGGACGCCACCACCGGGAGCATGGGCACGTCGGCCGCCCGGTAGTCCTCCTTGTAGCGCACGGCCAGCGACCAGAAGTGCGGCGGCGTCCAGATGAAGATGATGGCGAAGAGCACCACGGGCGCCCAGGCCAGGCTGTCGGTGACGGCGGCCCACCCGACCAGCACCGGCACCGCCCCCGCCGCGCCGCCGATGACGATGTTCTGCGTCGAGCGGCGCTTGAGCCAGAGCGTGTAGACGAAGACGTAGAAGAGCGTGGCCGAGATGGCCAGCACCGCCGAGAGCAGGTTCACGGCGAGCCACAGCTCCACGAAGGCGGCCACCTCGAGCGCGAGGGCGAAGACGAGGGCCGCGGTGGGCGTCATGGCGCCGGTGACCAGGGGGCGGTTCTTGGTCCGGTTCATGAGGCGGTCGATGTCGCGGTCGACCACCATGTTGATGGCGTTGGCCCCGCCGGCCGCCAGCGCGCCCCCGGCCAGCGTGGCCGCCATGAGCCAGACCGGAGGCAGGCCGCGCTGCGCCACCACCATGGTGGGGAGCGTCGTGACCAGCAGGAGCTCGATGATCCGTGGCTTGGTCAGGGCGACGTAGGCCCCGACGGTCGACCGCGACCACGTGGCTCGCCGGCCCGGAAGGGCGGGCGCCTCAATGGACATGTCCGTGCAGCCTACGGCCGAAGCCTCGCCCGGGACCAGGCGACGGGCGCCGGTACGCTTGCCCGGAGTGTCGCGGCGCCGTACCCCCACCGTCTCGCCTTCGCTCAGCCACCGGCTCGACGTCCTGGCCCTGGTCCTGACCGCCCTCATCGTGCTGACCGGGGCGGCGGTCCGCCTGACCGGCTCGGGCCTCGGCTGCGCCGACTGGCCCGAGTGCTCGGTGGGCCACCTGACCCCGGCGCTCCAGTTCCACGGCCTGGTGGAGTTCGGGAACCGCCTGGTCACCGTCGTCCTGACCGTGGCGGTGATCGCCGCCTTCCTCGGGTCGATCTTCCGCTCGCCGCGCCGACGCGACCTGGTCTGGCTCAGCGGCGGCCTGGTGGGCGGCGTGGTGGCCCAGGCGGTCCTGGGCGGCATCGTCGTCTACACCAAGCTCAACCCGTACCTCGTCATGGTGCACTTCTTCGCCACCATGCTCCTGCTGGTCGACGCGGTCGTGCTGGTGCACCGCTCCACCCGCGACTACAGCGCCGGGCTCGGCCCACCTCCTGGTGCCCCGACCGCTGATCCGCCTCTTCTACGGCGCCCTGGCGATTCTGGCGCTGGTGATCGCCGCCGGCACCGCCACGACCGGCGCCGGCCCCCACGCCGGCGACGCCTCGGGCCAGCAGGTGGCCAAGCGGATCCCCATCGCCCTGCGCGACATGGCCGAGCTCCACTCGAGCCTGGCCCTGCTGCTGGTCGGCGTGACCATCGGCCTGGTGGTCGCCCTGCACATGGGCGACGTCCCCGAGCGGGTGCGCCGCTCGGGGCGCATTCTGCTCGTGGTGCTGGTGGCGCAGGCGGCCGTGGGCTACACCCAGTACTTCACCCACCTGCCGGCCCTCCTGGTCGAGGTCCACATCCTCGGCGCCACCGCGCTGGTGATCGGTTCCGTGCAGACGTTCCTGGCCTGCACGTACCACGCGCCGGAGGCGGTGCCCGCCCCGGTCGTCCGCGACACGACGGCGCCGGGCGTCCCGATCGGTGCCCATTAGGCTGGAACATCCCGTGCCCACGGCACGGTCCGGCCCCCATCGTCTAGCGGCCTAGGACACCGCCCTTTCACGGCGGCAGCACCGGTTCGAATCCGGTTGGGGGTGCCCGAAACATCGCGCCCGCGGGCATCACCCCGGCCACGCCGGCCCTGCTACAACCGGGGACCTGACCGACGCGAGCGAGGGGGACGTGATGCCGACGATGGAGGAGCTCGCAGAAGCATTGGCCAGGCTCACGGCCCGGGTCGAGACGAGCGAGAGCATTCTGCAGATCCACGACGCTCAAGGCGCGCTACGCCGACCTGGTCGACCGGCGCTTCTCGAAGGGGAAGGTGGTCGACCAGGAGACGCTCACCAGCATTGCGCGGGAGATCGCCGACCTCTTCACCCCTGACGCCGTCTGGGACGGCGGGCCGGGATTGGGCCTGGCCACCGGCCGGGCCGCCATCATCGACCGGCTCGAACACCCGACGTTGACCTTCTCGCGCCATCTCTTCGTCAAGCCGGTGATTGAGGTGCACGGCGACAGTGCGACGGCCACCTGGGACCTCCTGTGCCCGTGCCAACGTCATGACGGGACCTCGTTCTGGATGTGCGGCGCGGAGGCCGATCGCTACGTCCGGGTCGACGGCGCCTGGCTGCACGAGACGATGACGCTCACAAGCTTCTTCATGGCTCCCGTGGCGGACGGCTTCGGCAGCATCTTCTCGTGATAGTGGCTCCGAGGGCGGGGGCACACGGCGTGAACCCGCCGGTCCACCTCTCGACTGACCTGCGCACGTTCGCCCCCGAACCGGCGACGGACTGGTCCGATGTCGTCGACTTCGCCCAGCGGGCCGACCGGGCCGGGTTCGACCGCTTGGCCGTGTCGGACCATGTCGCGTTCGGCGAGGACCTCGAGGCCTACGGCGATCCCGCCACGGGTGGGACCCGGGCGGCACGCAACCGACCGGCCCGGACGGAGCGTGGCTCGAGCCGGTGACGACCATCGCCTACCTGGCCGCGGCGACGAGCCGGGTGCGGTTCACGACCAACATCCTTCTGGCGGCGCTGCGACGGCCGGTGGTCCTGGCCAAGATGGCGGCCACGGTCGACGTGCTCTCGCACGGTCGTCTGGACCTCGGCGTCGGGGTCGGTTGGCAGCGCGCCGAGTACGAGGCAGCCGGCCTCTCGTTCGAGGCCAGGGGCAAGCTGCTCGACCACACCCTCGAGGTCTGCCAGACCCTCTGGACCAGCGGTGCGGCCTCCTACCGGAGCCCGGACCTGTCGTTCGACGCCATCCACCAGATGCCCAAGCCTGTGCAGCCCGGAGGCGTCCCGATCTGGGTCAGCGGAACGGTCAACAACAGGTCGATGGATCGCTTGGCGCGCTTCGGCTCGGGATGGATCCCCTGGGGAGAGGATGCAGCCGAGCTGGAGCGCGGCGTGGGACGGATGCGGCGCGCCCTCACCGAGCGCGGACGCGATCCCAATGAGGTGGGGATCGTCGGGTCACTGCGGGCCGAATGGGACGAGGCCGACGGCACCCGCCGGCTGGACGTCGGCCGCACCATGGCGGCGGTGCCTCGTCTGCGCGAGCTCGGCATCACCGATTTTCGCATCGCGGCCTCGGCTCTCCGTTGGCGGAAGAGCACCCAGGAAAGCCTGGAGGAGGTCGTGGCCCTCTTCCGATCCGCGGCAGGGTGATCCCGACCACACAGGGTGAACCCGGATGGGAGGCGTGCGGTCCTTTGTTCGGACAGACTGAGGGTCCGCAGGCCCGATGGGGAGGACACTGAGCGATGCGCTTCAATCACATGGAGCTGACGTTTCCGGTTGGCAGTCTGAGCACGGAGCGACGGGAAGAGATCGACGCCTTCTACGGCTCCATCTTCGGGTGGAACGGGTTCGATACCGACGTGGTGGGGCAGTCCTGCCACCTGTTGATGCCCGACCCCGATCAATTCCTCCTCCTGGCCGAGAGCGAGCGACCGATGAGCTCGCCGGGGTACGACCACCTCGGGCTCCTGCAGGACACGCGCCAGGAAGTCGACGACCTGCTCGAGGCATGCGAGCGCTATGCCGAAAAGGACGACCGGGTGTCGATCAAGCGGTACGAGGATCTCGTCTACCCGGGGCTGACCATCCACGCCTTCTACGTGAAGTACCTGTTGCCGATCTACTTCGACGTGCAGAGCATGGAGCGCTCGTAGTCCCATGCGGTTCGACCATATGGAGTTGACGGTTCCGGTCGGCAGCCTGACCACGACACTGCGCAAGGAGATCGACGACTTCTACGGATCGATCTTCGGGTGGAGCGGGTTCGACATCGACGTGGCGGGCCGGCCCTGCCGTCTCCTGATGTGCGGCTCGGACCAATTCATCCAAGTTCTCGAAAGCGAGCAGCCGATGCGCTCGCCCGGTTCCGACCACCTCGGCCTGCTGCTCGAGTCCCGTCAGGACGTCGACACCGCGCGCGCAGCCTGCGAGCGCTACGCCGAGAGCAGACGACAGGGTGTCAATAGAGCTCCGCGAGGACCTGGCCTATCCGGGGCTGACGGTGCACACCTTCTACGTCAACTACCTGCTGCCGATCTCGTTCGACGTGCACAGCCAGGAGTCCACGTAGAGCTCCGCCGCTCATGACGACGAGGTGGGGCACGCTCCCGGCGTGACCGAGATGTACACCTGGGCCGGGTGCCCGACAGCTTGCACAGTGAGATGGCTGGCACCGGGCTTCGACGTGATCTTGCCGTTCTTCGCCGCCGCGCACCACCCGTTCGGGTAGTGCTGCGACGCGGCGATGAACACCGTCGTCACGCCGTTGGCCGCCAGTGTCGGTGCGTACACCATGCTGAACGCCCCCGTGAAGGGATTGAAGATCGTCGAGTTGGGGTCGCCCGCCACCGCCTGCGGATAGGTGCGGGACAGCACCGTGACGATGGGCGAGTAGGAGCCGTCGGGCTGCACCAGTCCCTCGGCTGACGAGCCGGTGGGGTCGTCGTAGAACTTCCAGGCCCAGTAGATCCAGCCCAGGTCGTCCAGTCCGGCCCACTCGACGTCGAACCCGGCCAAGGGGATGCTCGTCGTGGCCCCGAACTCGCTCATGAAGATGGCGGGTCCGGTCGGCTGCGCGGCGGAGCCCATGGAGAGGCGGGTGATGTCCTGCTCCGACGCGGCGGTCTCCTCGGCCTGCAGGCACTTGAGCAGGTCGGTCGGATTGCCGGTGACGGGGCTGCGGTCGCCGCAGTAGGTATGGAAGTTGAACACCACGCGCTTGAACGGCAGCGGTCCGAGCTGGGAGGGGATGTTCCCGCCGGTCACCCAGTAGATGTCCGGCTCGACGAAGGTGAGGTGATGGCTGTCGACCGACTGGATGGTCGGGATCACGCCGTTGTCGGGATCTCCGGGCGGGCAGGTCAGCGGACCCGCCCCGTTGGCGAGGTCGGCCGGGTGACCCTTGCCGATGTAGAAGCACTCCAGCTGTCCGGTGTAGGTCGACTCCGAGGCGACCTGGGTCTCGGTGGAGAACGGCTCGTTGAACGGGTCGTAGCCGACCACCCACGGGTTGTTCTTGAAGTACTGCGCCACCGTCTTCCACACCAAGTCGTAGTTGCCCTGCAGGTTGCCCACGACGTCGTTGGCCCAGAAGTGCCCCACCGCAGTCTGCAGCGTCGGGTTCGAGTAGTTGTTCGACCAACGGCCGCCCTTCGGGACGATCGGCACGTTGTTGGTGCAGACGGCCCAGTTCGGAGCCCCCTCACCCCGGAAGTTCTGGTTGTACACGTCCTGGTGCATGTCGAGCAGGGTGTAGATGCCGTACTGGGCCAGCAGCTTCACGGTCGCGGCGACATGGCTCAGGTACTGCTCGGCGACGCTCTGGCTCCATTCGTCGACCTGGCTGGTCGTCTCCGGAGCCCCGGGCGTGCAGATCTGGGGCTGGTTGGGCCCACCCGACCCGGGCTCGAGCGCCTGCCACTCAATCCCGAGGCGCACGACGTTGAAGCCGAGCCGTTGCATTTTGGCGGCGTCCGTCGCATCGAAGTTCCATGGCTCGCCGGGGTCGGGATACGCGATGTAGGGCGCGTGCTTGTAGACGACGTTGACGCCGTGCATGAGAATGACGCGGCCCTTGGAGTCGTAGAGATACGGTCCGCCGGGGGAGCTCAGGTAGCTCGGGACACTCGGTCCGATGCCCTGCGACTTCACGCCGCTACTGCTCTGGTACTGCACGCCCTTGCCTTGGAGTTCCACGACGTGCGGTGTCAGCGCATTGATGTTCGGCTGGTTCACGACGTGCTGCGGCGTCGTCGTGGTGGTCGTGGTCGGGGCGATGGGCGCCGGGCCGGCAGAAGTCGTCGTGGTCACCGGTGCCGTCGTCGGTGTGGTCGCCGGGACAGACGTCGTGGTCACCGGCGGCTTCAACGCCGAGGTCGTGGTCGTCGACGGCTTCGGGACGACAGTGGTCGTGGTGGTCGCGGCGCCGGCGCCCGTTGCGTCGAGCACGGCCAGCAGTGGCCCGCAGACCATGACGGCGACCCCAACGAGAGCGATCTTCTTCGGATAGGTGAATCTGAGCCCCATCAGTTCCCTCTCTGCATCCGCCAACGCCCGCGCCGAACTGCCGACTGTACCCACCCAGCCGCAAGGAAACGCGCACATGGATCGTCCGCCCCGGACCTCGCTCCCACGGGACACGGGGATGACACAACACGCTGAGTGAGGCCTGAGCGGGCGAACACCGGCGCGCGGCTAAATCAGGCGGCCGCGGCGCTTTCCGCTGACGAACAGGTCGGCCGAGGCTTGCAGGTCACTTTGCATCTGAGTCTGGTTCTCCAACAGCTCATCGGCCCAGAGCATCTGCAGCGTCGTCTGCACCCGGTCGGCGCGGCGCTGTGCCCGGACGTCCTCGAAGGCGGTGCGCAGGACCTCGTGGAGCACCTCACCGTGCGGGACCGGTGTGTCGATGACGTCGTGCCGGTCGGCCAGGACGTCGGCAAAGCGCTCGTACCAGCGGCGGGTGGCCGCGTAGGAGTCACGCAGGACGGCCTCGGCGACGGCCACGGACTCCAGCTCGGGTTGGCCCGGGTCCGGCGCCCGAACGGGAAAGGTGTCGAGGATGAAGGCGCCGAGACGCAGCCTGTTCGAGCCGGTATAGAGCCGGGAGATGGTCTGCACCGACACCACCTTCGCTCCCCGTTCGGCGAAGAACTGGCGGAAGGCGTCGTCGCAGATGAGGTAGGCGCTGTGTGACGCTTGCTGGCTGGCCGACGTGTCCACGTGCCGGCTGGTCACCGTCAACCGTTCGACCGCGTCGGCCAGGTACGCCGAGCTGGCCGCAAACGCCGTCGACAGGGCCCGCCCGAGCGCTGCGGTGGCCCCCCGGGGCCAGAAGAGGATCCCGACCACGATGCTGACCCCGCAACCGATGGCCACGTCCTCGATCCTCGTGAGCCCGACCCGCCACCCGATCGGCTGAATGATGTTGAAGAGGATGATCACGACCAGGGTGAAGGCGGCCTGCCCGGCGGCGAACGAGATCATCGACGGAGCCATCCCCGAGAGCAGCACGGCAAACGGCAGGACGACCCAGAGGAAGACCGAATGGTCGGCCAACCCGATCATGATCACCGACCCCACGATGAACCCCACCGCGGTGCCTCCGACGGCGCGCAGTGCGGTGGCTCCCGTGCCGAGGGCGCTCGAGCGCAACACCGACATGGTCCCGAGCACGACCCAGAAGCCGTGCTGGACATTTGTGATCTCGACCACCCCGACCGCCAGGGCCAGGCCAACCGCGCCGCGCAGGGCGTTACGGAACCAGACCGAGCGGAACGAGAGATGCGACACGAGCCGTCGGGCCAGCGCCTGCGGAGCGGTCTCGTCGGCCATGCCCAGGCGGCGCCCGCTCGCTGGCTCGGCCCCGGCCGCCTCCAGCGTCGCGTCTGCCACCATTTCGGTGGCGATACCCAGCGCGCGGGCGTGGAAGCCCGGGTCCAACGTTCCCGCGATGCTGTCGCTCGTCGCGAGCTCGAGCTCCGGGTCGGAGTCCGGCGCGGCCTCCGCGTCGGTCAGCGAGACCACATCGGCTTCGAGGGCGGCCATCATCAGTTGATCGAGCCGCTGCGTCGAGCTCCGCACCTCTTCGATCCGCGCCGGATCGTGCACCGGGTGTCCTTCGCCGTCGCAGAGCAATGCCGCTATCCGGTCCAGCGTTTCAGCCACCTGCTCGGTGACAGCCCTGGCCGGACGCGGCTCCGACGACCATTGTGCGTCCTGCATGGTGACGGTGGTGTCGGCGACCCACTCGAGACGGCCGACGAGTTTGGAGAGCGCCACCGCGCCCGATGCCGCACCCGTGGGGGGATAGGGCGTGCCAGAGAACTGGTCGGCCAACTCCCGCCGCTTGACCGCGACGTCGTCGTACGCCGTCGGGTCGGTCACCCCCCGTGACCTCTCCTCGACCAGGCGTCCCACCGCAGCGGCGGCGGCGGACAGCCGGCGGCGGAGGTTGTCGTGCCAAGGGGGTGGCCACACGAGCATGCACGCCGCAATGCAGAAGGCCGCGGCAATCGTCCACCCGAGAAGGCGCGGCCCGACGGCGGACGTCGGCTGCGCCACCGCGACAGGAAGGACGAAGGTGAGAAGTGCCGCCGTCGTCGCCGTTGCCGCCTGGGGCGCAACGACCCCCGCAAAGAGCACCGCAAAGCCAACCAGCGCCATCGTCACGACCGCGGCCACCCTGTTGGTCGAGACGACGGTGCCCAGTGCGACGAAGCACGCGCCCGCGACGTAGAGACCTCCATACGACATGAGCCGCACGTGGGGTCGCCCCGTGAACTCCACCAGCAGCAAGAGCGCGAACGAGCCGAACGCCCCGAACAACCCGACCTGGGGGTTCGAGAAGGCGAAGTGAGCGAGAGCGAACACCAGCGGCATCACCACGGCGGCTCTGACCGAGCGCTTCACGACCAGGAGGTCGGGATCCTTGGCGCGTAGCCACCTCACCGGATTCGGTCGCGCCGGAGCCGAGCGTCTGCGTATCGGTGGGACCCGTCACAATTCGGCTGCCGTCATGGTGGGGGACTGGGCTATCCCTTCGCCGGCAGCGACCGTGCGCAAGCGACGCCGAGGTCGACCCACTTCTTGAGCTGTCGACCGGTCCTGAGATGATCGGCGTCGACACGGAGCCAGCCGGGCATCGGACGACCCCGCATGACGGCCACCGACGCCGCAGTGTCGGCTGTCAGCTGTTCTGACCGTTCGGGCCCGACCCGCACCAGAATGCCGCCTTGGCCGCTCGCCGAGACCGCCATGTTGCCCCCGACGAGGAACGCCAAGCCGCCGAACATCTTCTTCTCGCTGAGGCCCTGCTGCGTCGCGACCAGCACCCTGATCCGTTGTGCCAGGTCCTCGTCGTAGGCCATCGGACCAGAGTACGCACGCCCGCCCGTGGCCTGCCGCTACTCCAACTCGGTCAACAGCTCCCGGCAGCGCTGCGCGTCGCTGCGCAATTTGGAGCGAAAGCCGTCCATCCGGGCCAGCTTGGCGGTGATCTGCTCGGCGAGGGACTCGTTCAGGACCAGGGCTTCCTGCAGCGTTGCCTTCTGCTCGGCCAGCGCTTTCTCGCTCGTCGCGTCCTTGGTGGCACGGTACGAGGCCCGCAGTTCGTCCAGCCTCGTCTCGCGGGCCAGGAACTCACGGATTTCGTCGAGATTCATGCCGAGCACCTCACGCAGCTCGAGGATCCGCTGCAAGTGGGCCAGGTCATCGGGCGTGTAGCGCCGCTCACCGCCCGGGGTGTACAGCGACGGCGTGAGCAAACCGAGTTCCTCGTAGTAGCGCAAGGTCCGCGCCGACACGCCGACCCGGGTCGCGGCGTCGCTGATACGGATGCCGGGCTCCGTTCCTTCCGCCTGGACAGGCGTCTCCGCCTCATTGCGCTCGGTGGAGACGGCCATGTCAGTCGACCAACAACGACTCGGTCTCGGCCACGGCCTCCTGGGCGGGGACCCAATCGGCGTCCGGGTCGTGCTTCTCTTCCTCCACATGGTGATACTTGCCGCCCCGGAGCAGCGATGCCACGGCTCCCAGGAGGCACGCACCGGCGGCGAACGAAAAGGCCTCGGTCAGCCCTTTGGAGAAGGCGGGTGCGATCAGGTGGGGGAAGAACTGACGGCTGGTGAGATAGGCGGCCGTCGAATGGGGCAGATGCGAGAGTTCGGCATGGCCCAGCAGGACCTGTATCGGGTTGTAGCCCAGGAAGGCCGCGAAGAGGCTGCCGACCGGCGGGAGGTGCGACGCCTTCGTCGCCACCGCCGGACTGACCCCTTGCGCGATGAGGCCGTGGTACAGCGAGGATGGCAGCGTCGCGGCGAGTCCCAGGATCATCAGGCTGAAGAAGATCCCGATGGAGAGGACCTGCGCGGAAGCGTTGAAGGTGCCGGCCATGCCGGCCCCCGCGCCGCGCTGGTTCGCCGGCAGGCTGTTCATGATGCCCGTCTGGTTCGGGGCGATGAACATGCCCATGCCCACCGAGTTCAGGAAGATGAGGGCGGCAAACCCCAGGTACGAGAAATTGACGGGCAGCATGGTCAGCAGAATGAACGTCAGTGCCGCGAGCACCAACCCACCCGTTGCGAACGGCCGGGCGCCGTAGCGGTCGGCCAGCACCCCGCTCAGTGGGGCTGCCGCCAGCAACCCGACGGTCAGCGGGATCATGTAGATACCCGCCCACAGCGGCGTCGAGGAGAAGCTGTACCCGTGCAGCGGGAGCCAGATCCCCTGCAGCCAGATGATCAGCATGAAGGTCAAGCCGCCGCGGCTCAGCGAGGCGAGGAAGCTGGCCGCGTTGCCGGCCGAGAAGGCGCGGATGCGGAACAGGGAGAGGCGGAACATCGGCTGCTTCACCTTGGTCTCAATGATGCCGAAGGCGACCAGCACGGCGAGTCCCCCGAAGATCTCGGCGAGCACCTTCGGGTTGGTCCAGCCCATGGAGTGCCCGCCGTAGGGCAGGAGCCCGTACGTGATCCCGATCAGGACCAAGATGAGGCCGACGGCGAACGTCACGTTCCCGAGCCAGTCGATCTTGGCCGGGGTGCGCACGCCCTTCTCCTTGAGCTTGACGTAGGCGACGATGGTGCCGAGGACACCGACGGGCACCGAAATCAGGAACACGAGATGCCATTCGACCGGGGCGAGCACGCCTCCGAGGACGAGCCCGATGAACGAACCGGCGATGGCCGCGGTGTTGTTGATCCCGAGCCCGAGCCCCCGCTGATCGGAGGGGAATGCGTCGGTGATGATGGCCGAGGAGTTGGCGAAGAGCATGGCTCCACCGACGCCCTGACCGACGCGCATCCCGATGAGCCACAGGGCGGCCGGCGTGCCGGTCAGCCACGTCACGGCCAAGAGGAGCGAGAACGCCGTGAAGACGATGAAGCCCAGATTGAAGATCTTGACCCGGCCGAAAATGTCACCGACCCGTCCGAGCGTCACGACCAGCACCGCCAGCACCACGCTGAAGCCCATGAGCATCCACAGCAGGTAGCCGGTATTGCCGGGAGTGAGTGGATTGAGATCGATGCCCCGGAAGATGTCGGGCAGCGAGATGAGGACGATGGACTGGTTGATGAAGACCATCAGGGTGCCCAGCGTCACGGTCGCCAGGGCGATCCACCGGTAATTCGACTGACCCCCGTCGGCGACCGCAGCGGCCGGGGCCGACCCGTGGCCGTTGGTCAAGGTCGTCGCACTCACTCCCAGAAGTTTAACGTTAACGTCAGGGTCATGAATCAGCGCCGGCCGAGAAGCCCTGGACCAGGGGCGATGTGCGGTCGACCCGGTCAGCCGACCGCCGGCGGCGTGAGTGCGGCCTCGAAGACCGCCGCCACGTCCTGGGAATAGGTCACTGCTGCTTCCGTGCCGATCTGGGTGACCGACATCAGCACCGCCAACATCAGGGCGATGACACCGTTGCCGACGGCGGCAGGATCGATATCGACTCGCACCGTGCCTGCCGCCTGGCCGTTCCGCAGCATTTCCGTGCAGGCCTTGCGCAGTTCGTTCAGGGCGGGGATCTCGAGGACGCGCACCGTGACCTCGGGTTCCAGTCCCGCCAGGAGCCGGCGCGCCAACGGGTGGTGTTCCACGGCCTCGACCAGGGTGAAGATCAGCGTGTCGTGCCAGCGCCGGACGTCGGGCTCGTCGAGGACGGTCGTCAGACCCTCCTGAATGACCCCCGCCGCGTCCTCGTCCACCGCCGCCAGGAACAACGCCTCCTTGTTGGGGAAGTAGGCGTAGGCCACCGTGCCTCCGACCGATGCATCGCGGGCGATGTCGGCAACCGAGGTGGCACGAAACCCGTCCCGGCCGAACCGGATGATGGCCGCCTGCAGGATCGCACGGCGCGTCTGGGCTCCCTTCGTCTCCGGCGTCTGGTCGGTTGCAGGGTCCACGCTCGCTCCAAGTAAATAGAGGATTTGAGTAAATCTCTCATTTATTCTACCATGGTGCCACGCAGCCGAGCGGGAGGCGAGTGAGATGACCGATGTGGCCACCGTGGCCCAGACCAGCAATCCGGACCGCAAGGTCCCGACCCGGAGGATGTCCTTCGAGGAATCCATGGAGGATCTGCCCCGTGCCTTCGCCGCCGACGGCGATCTGATTTCGGGGCACGTCATCATGGCGCTGTCGAGTGTCTTTCCCGATGGGGAGGACTACTTCGTCCGGTCCGTCCGCCACTACCGCGACCGGATCACCGATCCGGCGCTCAAGCGACAGGTCTCCGGGTTCATCGGTCAGGAAGCGGTGCACGGGCGGGAGCACCGGGTCTTCAACGACCGGTTGGCCGAGCTCGGGTATCCGACGAAGAGATACGAGAGGTTCACGAAGGCGGGACTGCGCTTTCGTGAGCGCATCCTCCCGCCGATCTCGAATCTGGCCGCGACCGCCGCACTCGAGCACTTCACGGCCACGTTGGCCGAGCTCGTGCTGACCAGCGAGGAGATCCGGGACCTCATGGGAGCCGACGCCGTCCGGGACCTGTTCGTCTGGCACGCCCTCGAGGAGTCCGAGCACAAGGCCGTGGCCTTCGACGTCTACAAGGCAGTCGGTGGCGGTGAGCGGCTCCGCGTCTGGACGATGAACTTCTTCCGGTTCGGGTTCGTCTTCGGCATGGGACTGGCCGTGGTGCTCTCGCTGCTCGGTGACCGGTCCACCTATCGCAAGGGCAATCTCCGGCGGAGCTGGCGGCGGCTCAAGACATCACCGCTCGCCGACCCCGCCATCTGGGCCCAGCTCAAGGACTACAACCGTGCGGACTTCCATCCCGACGACAGCGACACCACCGAGTTGGTGGAATCCTGGAGGGCGAGGCTCTTCGGGGAGGACGGGACGTTGAACGACAAACTGATGGGAGCGGCAGCCTGATGCGATCGACGACGGCAGGCGCCGCCACGCACCTCGACGTCCTGATCGTCGGCGCCGGGTTGTCCGGCATCGGCGCCGGGCACTATCCTCCAGACCCAGTGCCCGTGGGCCGACTACGCCATCTTCGAGGCCCGCGACGCCATCGGTGGGACATGGGACCTGTTCCGCTATCCGGGCATCCGTTCGGACTCCGACATGCACACGTTGGGCTATTCGTTCCGACCCTGGGACGGCGAGAAGTCCATCGCCGACGGCGATTCCATCCTCCAGTACATCAAGGACACGGCGAGCGAGTCCGGCGTCGACCGCCACATCCGCTTCAACCACCGCATCATTGCGGCCGAGTGGTCGACGCCCGACTCGCTCTGGCGCGTCACCGCTGAACGAACCGATACCAACGAGACCGTCGAGGTCACGGCCTCGTTCCTCTTCTCCTGCAGCGGCTACTACCGCTACGACCACGGGTATCAGCCCGACTTCGAAGGCATGTCCGACTTTGCCGGCACCATCGTGCACCCGCAGGCATGGCCCGAAGGCCTGGACGTCGCCGGCAAGAACGTCGTGGTCATCGGCAGTGGTGCCACCGCCGTCACTCTGGTCCCCGCGCTGGCCCGGTCGGCCTCCCACGTCGTCATGCTGCAGCGCTCCCCGACGTACATCGCGTCCCTGCCCGAGAAGAGCCCGGTCGTGGCGCTGTTGCGCAAGGTGCTCCCCGCCCAGCAAGCCGGGACTGCCGCCAAGTGGTTCCATGCCCTATTGACGCAGGCCTTCTACCAAGTGAGCCGGAAGTATCCGAAGCAGGTACGGCGGATGCTGTCGAAGGGCCTGACGCGCCAACTGCCGGCGGACTACGACATCGCCACGCATTTCACGCCCCGCTACGACCCCTGGGATCAGCGATTCTGCGCCGTCCCGAACGGCGACCTCTTCAAGGCGCTCTCCTCCGGTACGGCGTCGGTCGTCACGGACACCATCGTGCGCTTCACGAAGCACGGGGTCCTCCTGGCCTCGGGTCAGGAGCTCGAAGCCGACATCATCGTCACCGCCACCGGGCTCGAGCTGCTCTTCCTAGGCGGCATCGCACTGCGGGTCGACGGCGAAGTCATCGACCCGTCAACCAGGCTCACGTACAAGGGGATGATGATTGAGGGCGTACCGAATCTGGCTCTCGCCATCGGCTACACCAACGCCTCCTGGACGCTGAAGTGTGACCTCACATGTGACTACGTGTGCCGCCTCCTGAACTACATGCGCACACGCGGGCTGACGCAGTGCGTCGCCCGCAACCGGGACGAGTCCGCCGCGTCGGGCCCGATCCTCGGGCTGACCTCTGGTTACATCCAACGCTCAGCGCACCTCCTCCCCAAGCAGGGGACGAAGCATCCGTGGAAGGTGCACCAGAGCTACTTACGCGACTACCGGGCACTGAAGATGAGCGACATCGACGACTCCGTCATGGAATTCTCCGGCTCGCTGACGCCGGAGAAGCCGCTCGAGCCTGTCGGCTCCTGAAGCATTCCGAGGGACAGCCATGAAAGATTTCAGCAATCGCGTCGCCGCCATCACCGGGGCGGGCTCGGGCATCGGGCGGGCACTGGCATGCGCGCTGGCACGGCAAGGAGCGCATCTGGCCCTCAGCGACATCGACGAGGCCGGCCTGGCCGAGACGGTGAGGCAGTGCGAGGGCTTCGGGGTGAAGATCACGTCGACGCGCCTCGATGTCGCGGATCGGGACGCCGTCTCCGCCTGGGCCGACGCCGTCGTCGCCGAGCACGGGCGGGTCAATCTGATCGTCAACAATGCCGGCGTCGCGCTCGGCGCCACGGTCGAGTCGATGTCGTACGAGGACTTCGAATGGCTGATGAACATCAACTTCTGGGGCGTGGTGTACGGCACGAAGGCGTTCCTGCCCTCTCTGAAGGTGTCCGGTGAGGGCCATATTGTGAACATCTCGAGCGTCTTCGGGCTCATCAGCGTGCCGTCGCAGTCCGCCTACAACGCCGCCAAGTTCGCGGTACGGGGATTCAGCGACTCGCTGCGCATGGAGCTCGAGATCGAAGGCGCCAACGTCTCGGTGACGACCATCCACCCGGGCGGCATCAAGACGAACATTGCGCGCAACGCCCGCATGGATGCGAGCGTGCGCGACGTGGCCGGTGACCCCGAGAAGGCAGTCAGGGACTTCGAGCGAGCCTTCATCACCAGCCCGGAGAAGGCGGCGAACCAGATACTCGCCGCGGTGCGGCGCGACCGGCGGCGCGCCCTCATCGGCCCGGACGCCAAGGCGATCGATTTCGTCTCGCGCCTGCCCGCCACCGTCTACCAATCCGTTCTCACCAAGGGCGCACGATCCCTGCGGCGCCCAGCGTCGGACCGGCGCCTCCCTTAGGAGGCCGGGCGGGATCCGAATCCGTTGAGGGCCGTGCCGATGGCGAGTCGCCACCGGCGTTCGACCGACTCCGTCGAGGTTCCGAGCCGACCCGCTGCCTCAGCGAAGGCCATGCCCTGAATCAAGGCCACCAGGACATGGGCGACGTCGGTCTCGTCGCCACGGAGACGACCCGATTCGATGCACCGTCGGACCCGCCCCACGATCAGGACGCGGACCGAGCTGGTGGCCGCCAGCTCGTCGGGCCCGGGCGAGAAATCGGCAAAGGGGCGGGAGAACATCACCTCGGCCAAATCCCGGTTGGCCCGGATGAACCGGCGGTACGCGCCGGCCAGGGTCCACAGATCAGCGATGGGATCCGCCGTCTCCGCCAGCCCCGCCAGTTCACCGGAGAGCTGCCGGAACCCTTCGAAATACAGCTCCCGGACAACCCCCGACTTGTCCCCGAACAACTCGTAGAGCGCCGGCGGCGACGTCTCCGCCCGGGCGGCCAACGACCGTGCGGTCAGCCCTGCGGCACCTTCCTCGGCCAAGAGATCCACGGCCACCGCCAGCAGCCGCTCTCGCAATTCCGGCGTCCGCTGCTTGGTCCGCGGCATCAGGAATCCCTGCGGAACCAGAGTATTTGCATCCACCCAACCCGTTTAGAACACTTGTTCTGAAACATTGGTTCAATATAGGCCGAGACGACCCTCAGGGAGCGACCATGACAGACACCGTCACGTACGTCCGGGCCGACATGGTGAGCACGATCACCATGGACGACGGCAAGGTCAACGTCTTCTCCATTCCGATGCTGCGTGCCCTCCATGAGGCGTTCGGGCGGGCGGAGGCGGACGGTGCCGTGGTCGTCCTCCAAGGGAGGCCGGGCTGCTTCTCGGCGGGCTTCGATCTGCAGACGCTGGGCGGGCCGCCCGAGGATGCCCTCACCCTCCTCCGGTTGGGAGCATCCCTGGCCGGGCGCATTCTTTCGTTCCCTGCACCGGTCGTTGTCGCCTGCACGGGGCATGCGTTCCCCGCCGGCGCGTTCCTCCTGATGGCAGCCGACGTTCGTCTCGGCGCCGACGGGCCGTTCCGGCTGGGGCTCAACGAGGTCCGGATCGGACTGACCTTGCCGTGGTTCGCCATCGTGCTGGCGCGACACCGGCTCACTCCGGCGCACTTCGATCACGCGAGCCGTGACGGGTGAGATGTTCGATCCGCAGACGGCCCGGGAGGCCGGACTGCTCGACGTCGTCGTTTCGCCGGCCGAGCTGAGCGATCGGGCGCAGAGCGTCGCCCGGGAGCTCAGTTCGATCGACCGTTCGGCGCACGCCGCCACGAAGCTGCGCGTCCGCAAGGCCGTGCTGGACGAACTGCAACGCGCCATTGAGACGGAGCTGGCCGGTCCGTCGTCTACGGCGGAGCAAGTGACTGGACACCCGGCTTCATCCGACCCATGATCAACTGGTGGAGTCTTCTCCCTCGTTCCTGGAAACGCTGATCGGCTTCCCGGGCGCAGTGCTTCGGCTTCCCTCGTCGGCCTTGGCGACGCTCGAGGCCGTCAACGAGGTCACCGATCGGATGGATCGCCTGATGACCCTGCTCGATCAGCTCGATCGAGGCGTCAACAAAGCCGGCTCGGGCATCGACTTCGCCGCGCTCGGGATCTCCGGCGCCGTCTCGGGGCTCGAGCAGGCCGTGGGCATGCTCGACGCGTCACTCCCTTCGCTCTCGGAGTCCGCCTCGGCGTTGCGCGGCCTCACCGAGCGACTCAGCGGCGTCGCAATGGAGCTGGCCAGCGAGCTCCCGAAGGCGACCCGATCACTGCAGGAGATTTCGCCGGAGCTGGCCAGCGTCGTCGGCATTCTCGATGATCGATTCGCGCATCTGGACACCGTCGTGACCGATTTGGCGCGGCTCATGGAGGGCGTTGTCGGAACGATTCCGGGCATGCGACGGGTCCTCCGCACGACGTCGTCGGTCCCCTTCGAACCGAGCTGACCACAAGGAGGGCACGATGGGCGCCAAGGTGCAGGACCCGGCACTCGATGTGGTGCGGGCGACGTCAGTTCCCATCCACGACATCGGCACCTCCGTGTACCTCAGCCCCGACATTGCGGGGTGGGCGGCGGAGTGGGGGTGGTCCAACCCCTTTTCGTTCTACTTCGCCGGACGGGGTGGCATGCTCGGTGATGTCGGCGCTGACGTCGTGACATCCGCCTTTGGATGGTTCGAGCCGAACGCGGTCCGAGCCATGTACTCCGAAGGCGTCGGCGTCGCTGGTGCCACGAACGCCGCCACCCGGATGGCCGAGGCACACGGGAGGTGGGGGGAGAAGCACTACGGCGACGTGGAGGGGCTGAACGAGATCGTCGCCGTCACGGAAGAGCTGGTCGACGGACTCGAAGGATCGGCCATTCCACTGTTCGTCGGCTGGCGTGACGCCCCGAGGTCCGAATCGTCCGCTGGTCGGGCAGCGCAATTGATGCAGATCCTGCGCGAATGGCGAGGCGGCATCCACCTGGTCGCCACCACTGCCGTCGGCCTGTCCCCGCTGGAAGCCATCCTGACCAATGAGGGTCCGGGTCAGGCCAAGTTCTTCGGATGGCCGGAGCCCTTCCCCGACTTCGGGCCCATAAAGCAGCGGCACGACGAGGCCGAGGACATCACCGACCGCCTCTGCGCGGCGGCGCTGGCCGATGCGCTCGACGAGGCGAAATACCCGGACTTCCGAGCCGGGGTCACGACGCTCCGCGCCGCCACCCCGTAGCAGCCCCTCAGAGGCTTCTCGCTGGGGAAACTCGAACCCGGGAGGGGCTAGAGTGAAGGGCTGCTCAGCGGCCGGTGTGACCGGACCGAGGAGCCGATAGCCATTCCACGGACCTGTGGTGCAGCTCGGAGTGCACGCCGCCCTGTCAAGGCGGAGGTCGCGGGTTCAAATCCCGTCAGGTCCGCCACCGAGCTCCGACCCGCCTTCGGGCGGCGGGAGCACGGTTACCCGGTCGGGTAGCTCAGTTGGTAGAGCGCGCGCCTGAAAAGCGTGAGGTCACCGGATCGACGCCGGTCCCGACCACCGGAAAGACCGTGTCGCTGCGCCCTCTTACGGTCCCCGGCCGTGAACCCCTGGAACTGCAAGAGCCCGTCTAGTCTCATGACGTCACCAGGTGACGGAGCGAAAGGGAAGACAACCGGATGGAATTGAGCCGACGCCAATTCCTCGGCGGTGGGTTGGCCGGCGCGTCCTTGCTGCTGGGAGCAGCAGGCCAGCCGCTCTTCGCCGACCTGCGCAGCGGCCGCGACGGCCCACAAGCACCAGGGATTGCGAGAGGCCGGATCCCTCCCCTTCCCCAAGCGAGCTGCGGGATCCGACCAGGTACCGGAGATCGATCATTTCGTGGTGTTGATGATGGAGAACCATTCGTTCGACAACATCCTCGGGCTCATCGGCAGAGGCGACGGGTTCACCCTCGGATCGAACGGACAACCGACCGCCAAGAACCCGGACGGACAGGGGAACTACGTCCACGCCTTCCACATGCCGACGGAATGCCAGACCGACGGCGTAGGGAACGACTGGAAGGTGACCCACGAGGCGTACGACGGGGGCACTTGCCAGGGATTCGTGACGAGCACCACCCCGGAGGCGATGGGTTATTTCACCAAGGAGGACCTTCCGTTCAGCTGCGGCATGGCCAGCACGTTTCCCATCGCCGATCGCTACTTCTGCTCGGCCATGGCACAGACCGATCCGAACCGCCGCTATCTCATCGCCGGCACCTCGCTCGGCCTCATCGACGACTCCTTCCCGTTGGAGTTGCCACCCAACGGTGTGATCTTTGAGCAGTTCAACAAGCACGGCATCAGTTGGAAGGACTACTACTCGACCGTGCCGACTCTGGGTGTGTTCCTCCCGCTGCTCAACGACCCGGCTCTCCGCAGCGGCGTCACTCCAATCGATCAGTTCTTCGTCGACGCCGCGGCCGGCAATCTCCCCGCGTTCAGCCTGGTCGAGCCGAACTACGACCAGCAGTCCGAGGAGAATCCGCAGGACATCCAGTTCGGTGACCAATTCGTGGGCAAAGTGGTCAACGCCGTGATGTCCAGCCCCAACTGGCCGAAGACGATGCTGATCTGGACCTACGACGAGCATGGTGGCTACTACGACCACGTGCCCCCGCCCGCCGCCGTTCCGCCCGATGACGTGCCGCCGACCCTGACCGCCGGCGATCCCCCCGGAGGATTCGATCGGTATGGATTCAGGGTCCCGTGCTCCGTGGTGAGCCCGTACTCCAAGAAGAACCACGTCTCCCACACCATCTATGACCACACCTCGATCCTCAAGACCGTCGAGGAGAAGTGGAACCTGCCAGCGCTCACGCGACGTGACGCCAACGCGAACAGCCTGTTCGACATGCTGGACCTCCAGCGCCAAGCCAGCGTTCCTGAAGCCCCCCAAGCTGCCCGCGCCGCCCAACCCTGCGATCAAGGCAGGATGCCTGACGACCGGGGCCGGCACCATCCCGCCGCCGTCGGCGGTTTCCAAGGCTTGACCGAGACCAGCTGTCGCGAGGGGCTTACGAGATCCGATCGTGAGGCCTCTTCGTAGTCATCGTGGTGCGCATGGATGCTGACGCCAAGCAGGGCGATCGCCGTTGCAGTCCGATCGTTGCTCGGGGCAGGCGTGGCCGTCACACCGACGAGGTACGGCCGACGGCATCAACGACCGGCACGAGACTTCGGTGACCGTCGGCGACCTCCGATGTGCCAACGGATGGGTTCCCCCCGTTCCGGCCAGCGCCAGATCTCCGTGACGAATGCCGGCCACTCAGTGGTGGACGTCACTCTCCTGGGCGCGCACAACTTGCTCATCTACGGAGAGATCGAGGCCATGGCTCCAGGGACGACCCGCACCATGACCGCGGTGATTCCGCCGGGCAAGTTCCGGCTGGGATGCACGTACTCGGAGAACGCGACCGTGTATTCGCACATAGTGACGGTGTCCGGCAGACCGGTGCACGACGCGCATCCCTATCAGCAGGTGACCTACGCCCAGCTCGCCCCGTTGGTCACCAAATACCGGGCCGAGGTGTCTGCAGGCCTTGCAACGTCTGGCCTCCGACACCGACCGTCTGCAGTCCTTTGCCGATGCCGGGCAGCTAACAGCAAGCGAAGCAGGCGTGGCTGGTCGCCCACCTCGATTACGCCCGCCTGGGGGCGGCCTACGACACCTTCGGGGACTTCAACGACGAGATCGACGGACGCCCCAACGGCCTTCCCCAGGGTGTCGACGATCCGAGCTGGACTGGGTTCCTCCGCCTCGAATACGCCCTGTGGCAGAACCAGCCGGCAGCCATCGTCGCGAGCATCGCCGACCAGTTGGATGCGGAGGTGCACCAATTGGTCGCAGCGTTCCCCGAACAGACGACTCCGATCAACGACCTTTCACTGCGCGCCCATGAGATTCTCGAGAACACCTTGCAGTTCGAGCTCACCGGCGAAACCGACCAGGGCAGTCACACGGGGCTCGCCACCGCCATGGCCAATGTCCAGGGCACCGAAATGATCCTCGGCATCATTGCGCCGCTCCTCGGGAAACGGGAGCCAGCCCTCGTCGGGCAGCTCCAGGCCGACCTGGGCCAAGTGACGAACCTTCTCGATGCCGATCAGCTGCCTGACGGGACATGGACCGCCGTCCAATCTCTCTCCCTGACACAGCGCCAACAGCTCGATGGAGCGATCGGCAACTACCTCGAGACGGTGTCACCTGTTCCCGACCTGCTCGAACTTCCGCCCGAGGCGTCGAGCCCATGACCGACTTCCGACGAGTTCTGCGCATCGGGGCGAACCGGTACCGCACGACGCCGACGACGGGCGTCCATCCTTCCTCAGCCGGCGGGGATTCCTGCGAGCTGGCGCCGCCGCGGCGGCGGCAGCGCGGCCGTCAGCCCAGCCCTCGGAGGATCGCCGGCCGGGGCCACCCGATCGCATCCGTTCCACGGGCCACACCAGAGAATCGTCACGTCCTTGCCTTCGCACGCCGGGAGTTTTTGTGTCATTCGACGTCATCGCGCCGAACCGAGCCGGCATGGTGGAGCTCCTCCACACCCTGACGCAGACCGAATCCGGATCCTCGTGGCCGGAGGCGTGCCGCCATATGCCGGGCCGGCGCGCTCCGACCTCGGACAACGGGATCTTGGGACCGGTGATCCCACCTCGGGAGCTGTCGGTCGCGCTAGGCGTGGGATCGTCGCTTGTTCGATTCGAGATACGGATTCGCCGCGGTCAAACCTGCGGTGCTCAAGCCGATGACTTCGTTTCCGGACGACAACCTCGATCCGACCCAGTGCCACGGCGATCTGAGTCTCGTTTTCTACGCTGCCGAGGCAGACACCGTCATCCATGCCCTCCGGGACATCACGAAGTACACCCGTGGGCCTGATGCAGCCTCGGTGGCGCATCGATGGCTTCGTGAGCAATCCCAGACCTGATCGGAGTTCCGAGAAACCTTCTCGGCTTCAACGACGGCATCGCCAATCCCAACGTCAAGTCGGCCGAGGCCATGAACGATCTCGTGTGGGTCCGGTCCGGGCACCGCGAGCCGGCGTGGACGACGGGAGGGACGTATCAGGTCGTCCGGATCATCCGGATGTTGGTCGAAATTCTGGGACCGAGTCTCACTGAGCGAACAGGAGCTCATGATCGGCCGCAAACGAGACACCGGCGCACCCCTCGACGGCAATCGCCAGTCGGACATGCCCGACTACGCCGCAGATCCGGAAGGCGCGATCATCCCCACCACGGCACACATTCGGTTGGCCAACCCTCGCACGCCACAGACCGAACGGAGCCGGATACTCCGCCGGGGCTTCAACTACGACCGCGGCCTCGATGTCAACGGAAACCTCGACCAGGGATTGGTCTTCACGTGTTACCAGCAGGATCTGGAGCGGCAGTTCGAGACCGTACAGACGCGACTGATCGGTGAGCCGCTGGTGGATTACATCAGCCCAGTCGGGGGAGGGTACTTTTTCGTGGTTCCCGGAGTGACGTCGACAGCCGATTACTTCGGGCGCTCGCTCGTGGAGTCGATCGCCGACTGAGCTGAGGTCGTTCAGACCTCTCTCATGTGTGGTGATTTCGTGCCCACCGCGTGCCCACAGGAAAGCTCAGCGGGTTGCAGTTTTCGAACCAGCGTGCTGCGCGCCGTTCACGGAAGCCGATTTACGACAGGCTCTCAATGATCGACACGCACGTCATCGCGCTGAAGACCGAACCGTCGGGCTTGGGCCAAAAGATCTTGAGCCTGCGCCCAGATGATGCCTCGTTCGGGTTCTCCTGAGACAGTCACACCTCGTCCTCGGCGGAACTCGAGGACGCCTTCATCTCGAAGGATCCGAAGAGCACGCAGAACGGTGTTGCTGTGGACACCCAAGACGGCCGCCATGTCGTGGGCGGGGGGCAGTCGCTGGCCCGGCCGGACATCGCCGTTGGCAATGTCGCGGCGGATCTCGGCGGCCACCTGGTCATGAAGAGCCATGGTGTCGTTCCGATCGACCTTGACTCTGCGCATGGTGACAATCATAGTGTCATCATTGTGTCCGGCACCAAAACCTCTTGAAGGAGGCTCCGGCGCCCGACCTGCGTCGATCACGACCTGGTCATCCGCGAAGCGCGACGCCGGCAGCGCCGTCGCCGGCTCGCCATTGGCGCCGTCATCGTGGTGGTGGCATGCGCGGCGACAGCGATCGTCGGCCTGACCAGCGGGGCCCCGGCCCGCAAGCGCAGCGCAGCCCGACCCGCACCGATCCACAAGGTCACACCCCTGAAGCCGACCACCTCCGGGGTCGCTCCGCAACGCCCGAGCTCCCTGGCCGTCGGACCCAATGGCAATCTGTATATGGCCGACAACCTACGCAACCAGATTCTCGAGCGACTGCCCAATGGAGTCTTCGAACCGGTCGTCGGCAACGGCACGGTCGGCTCATCCGGAGACGGCGGACCCGCAACGAACGCGCAGCTGAACTACCCGGCGGGACTCACCTTCGGCCCAGACGGAACGCTGTACATCGCAGACCAGAACAACGGTCGCATACGCGCCGTATCGCCTAGCGGCGTCATCTCGACGATCGCAGGTAGCGGCGGAACTCTTGGATGGGTGCCCGACGGAACGCCTGCCCACCAGGCCTCTCTCGAGCCGTTCGCCATGGCGTTCGGGCCGGACGGGTTGCTGTACGTGACAAGCGGTCAGCAGGTCTTGAGACTCAACGCAGACGGGACCTTCACCACGGTGCTGGGCGTGCGCGACGAATCCGGTCGTACTGGAATCGGAGGGCCGGCGGTGGACGCCCCCGCCGATGGCCCCACCGGGCTGGCATTTGACTCCTCGGGGAACTTGTACGTGTTCGGCTTCGACGCCAAGGCGATTCTCATGGTCGACCCTCAGGGAATCGTGCACAATCTCGGAAGCCTCTACCCCAGGGGGCCGAGCGGCCTGACCACGCTTCCCGACGGTTCGGTCGTCGCGATGGACGAGCTCGGGGTCGATGAGCTCTCACCGCAGGGCTTCCAGACTCTTTTGAGTTTTCCGACCACCGACAAAGTGAGCTATCTGGGTATCACCGGCTTCTCACCGAACGGCATCGCCGTCGGAACAAATGGCACGATCTACCTCGACACGTTCTACGGCAATGGATACGCCGACAAGTCCGCATTGGTCTCGGTCCCTGCGGAAGGGTCAGGACCTCCGTCCTTGCTCTGGTCAAATCCCGCCTCGTAGTGCCTCGGGCCGTCGGCAATGATCCCGTCCCTTTGGGAATCGCGCCATCTCGCGTCGGCATGTGGCTCGAAATGACCCTCGGTCGGAGCCATGCATACTGCTGGTGATTCCCGCTCCGCCAAGACTTATGATCCCCGGGTGGACGCATCTGAGGGGATCGCGACCGATTTCGGGGAGCAACTGAGCTTGGTCTCGAAGCTGTTCGAATCAGTCGTCAACACTGTGGCCAAAGTCATTCTGGTTGACCGCGCCACGGTCGAGCTCGCAGTGGCGGCGGTAATGGCGGAGGGTCATCTACTCATTGAGGACCACCCCGGACTTGGGAAGACAACGATGGCAAAGTCGCTGGCGGCTGCTGTCGGACTCAACTTCCATCGCATCCAATGCACAGCGGACCTTCTTCCCGCCGACGTGGTTGGAGCACTCGTCCTCGACCCGACGTCGCAGAGACCCGAATTCCGCCCCGGTCCGATTTTCACCAACATTGTTTTGGCTGACGAGTTGAACCGTGCCTCACCTCGCTCGCAGTCCGCCTTCCTCGAGGCCATGGGTGAGCGGCAAGTAACCGTGGACGGCATCACCTACGCCCTCCCACGACCATTCATCGTGTTCGCAACGCAGAATCCGTTTGAGGACCCGGGCACCATGCAGCTCCCCTTCGGGCAACGTGACCGCTTCCTCATTCGAATCTCCATCGGATATCCAACGCCCGCTCGTGAACACGAGCTTCTCACTCATGGCGATCGCTCCGAATTGATTGACGACGTCGCTCCAATCAGCAAGGACGATCTGGCTGCTATGCAGTCGGCAGCTCGCTCTGTTCACGTCTCACCGAGCATTGCGGACTATGCGCTCGCCTTACTGGAAGCGACGCGACGCCATGGAAGTGTGCAAGTTGGTGGATCGCCCCGAGCTGGGCTCGCACTGGTACGGACAGCCGGGGCATTGGCTGTGGGGCGGGGTCGCGACTACATCTCCCCCGACGAGATTCAAACCGCTGCGGGCCCTGTGCTTGGCCATCGCATTCTGCTCACGACTGAAGCGACGCTGAGAGGGGCAGAACCCCACGACGTGGTGGACGAAGTCCTGCGTTCCGTAGCTGTCGTCGATGACACAGGGCCTCGGGCTCGCTGACCAGGCGCTTGCCATGCCGTCTTCGAGTTCCGTTGACGTGGCTTTCGGGCAGTCAAGTGTGCGGCGGGGCATCGCTCCAACCGGCCGTGGGTGGGCCCTGCTGCTGGTCGTCCTTTGCGTGACGGCTGTGGCGGCCACTTGGCCGTCGGCGCCCGCGATTGCGCTCGACGCCGGCCTCGTGGTTGCCCTCGCCGGAGCGTGGATCATCGTGCTGTCCTGTCGATCGCGCCCCGGAGACCTCCATGCTGTGCTTTCTGGTCCACCCTTCGTCCCGAGGGGTGAGTTCACCCTCCTCGACATTGCTGCCGTCGGAGACGTGTCGGCGTGGGGATGCTCGATCGGGATCGACCCATCTTCAGCCAAGTGGAGCCGTGGGATCCAAGCTGACCCGACCCGTGGTCCATTCCGAACGCGCCTCTTGGCTCCAGCATCCCGCCACAGAGTCGCGCTGAGCGCCAAGGGCCTGGGAAGGACGCCTCTCCCAGCCCTGCCCGTCCCAACCACACGGAGAGGGATCTTTGAGTGCCGGGGGGTGACGCTGTGGTTGAACGATCCTCTCGGGATGTTCGGCGCACGGCTTGCCGTCTTCTCCTGTCTCACCATTGTCGTTCATCCCGTTGTCCTCCGTGAGATTGAAGTAGAGACGGACCCAGTCCCTTGGGAAAGGCAGGGTCGCAACGTCGCTGAGACAACGACCGAAGCGGGCGGCGTCGATGTGCTCGGTGTTCGCCCCTATCAACAGGGCGACAGGCTGTCCTCAGTTCATTGGCGGTCTCTGGCAGGCACCGGACCCTTGCTGGTGCGCGAGCTGGGGGATGAGTTGGTGAGGCCAGTCCAAGTCGTGATTGATGATCGGGCGTGGGTGCACCTTCGATCCTCCTTCGAGAGAGTGGTGGACCTCTTGACGGGCGCGATGGCGAGCTGGCCGCAGATGGCACAGCCGATCGACCTGCGGTCCTTGACCTCGGGTCATGTCGTCTCGGTCTCGGGCGGTGTGACGCCCGACCTGCTGCGGTGGTTGGCCGTCCTCGAGCCTCGACGGACCGATAGTCCTACTCCCAACGCAGAAAGGTCAGTGTTGGAGATTGGTTCGGGCGACACGGTCTTCACCACCGCCACAGCATCGAGGTCTCTTGGATCACTGCGCGAGCGAGGGGTTCGACTGGTGGTGGCTCCATGAGCTTGCGGATGCACATTCCATTGAGCCCGAGGGATTGGATGGACGAAGGGCTCTGCGCGGGACTCAGCTTCCTTGGGTCCATTGCACTCTTCGAGTTACTGGACAAACCTGCCGGATCGTCGACCCTCTTTGCGCTCCTGATCAGTGCGGCACTGGGTTGGGGCGCTGGGCGGTGGATCGTCCGAACTCTGTATCCCGAGCGGGCTGTCGTCGTGAGCGCAGTGGTGCTGGTGGCCGTGATCGTCGAAGCTGCCGTTCCTCCCATTTGGCATCACCTCCTCGTGGATCCCAACACCTGGCATCGGCTGGCCTCGTCTCTGCGTGCTCCAACGGAGCGGACGTTGCTCGCAGCCTGCGTGTTGGTCAGGTCTCGCCGGCGCCTCTGAACGAGCGGCATTCGGAGACCGTGCCCGGTCGGGGTCCGTCGGGCACCCAGCTCTGGCTGCACTCCCCGCTCTCACCCTGGTCACGTGGTCGGCCGCCGCGGCGCCGGGCCTGGTGTCGGCCGCGCTCTGTGGGGGCCTCATCGTCATCGGAGGTTCGCTCATATTGTTCGGAGAACCGTTTGTTCAGCACTCCGACGCAGATTCCGCTGGTGTCACGCATGGCGGTTCTCGACGGAGACGAATCACGGCAGCCGTTCTCCCGCCGTTGGCGGCATTTCTTGTGGTGGTGCTCTCGGTATCCGTCAGCGGTGCGCTCGGTACACGCGGGAGTGGGTCGGCCGGTTCATCCAACGTTCCGACGACCGAAGCGTTAGTCACCAACGTTGTCGGGTTGGCGGCACAAGATCCGAATGTCGTCATGTTCCGGGCGCACAGCAGGGCGGCGACGTATTGGCAGGTTGCAGTATTGACGAGGCAGGTCGCCGGCACATGGGAAGCGTCGCCGGGTCTGGCTCGAGCCCTGGCAGGAAGGAAGCCTGCGTCGGGTGGGGACGGGTCGGACGCAAGCATCGAAACCCCTTCAAATGTGACAGCCGACGTGACGATCGCCTCGTACCAAGGGCGCGTGCTTCCGGTTCCGTTGGGAACATCTGCCGTCCAAGGCCCCCGGCCGACACAGTCGGTGGATGATGCGATAGTGCAGCAGGGACCGACCACGCCAGGTGAGCAATACGTGACAAGAGGTTCGGGATCCGCCGTCGGTCAGGAGGACATTCCGTCGGCGCCCGCTGACCATGCCGCCAGTGCACCGACAGCAGGTCCTGCGCCCGCGTCTTCTGCATCCATTCCCGCCGAGGTCCAATTGATGGCTCGACGGGTCGCCGCCGGGTCAGATGACCAAGCAGAAATGGTGCAGCGAATTGTCAACTGGTTCCGTTCAGGGCGATTCCAGTATTCGACTGCGGCCCAACCCCCGTCGCCGCGGGGGACTGCTCCCGTGGTTGCGTTCCTCACCCGGACAAAGGTCGGCAATTGCCAAACATTTACCGACGCGTTCGCCATGATGGCGCAATCCCTGGGGATACCGGTCCGAGTGGCAGTCGGATTCACTTCCGGAGCGCGGGAGCCGAGTGGCGAGACAGTCGTGACGGGAGCGGATGCTCACACCTGGCCCGAAGTCTTCGGTGGTCCGGATTCAGGATGGGAGTCGGTGGAGCCGACGCCGGCCTCGAGTATCACTGCCATCGTCCCTTCGAACGTACGCGGCGTCGGGCCGGTGCCGACGAGCACACCTGTCCGCGCTTCCGACACCGACGCCCACCTCGGCGGTCACTCCAACGAGTCCGAAAACTTCGCCCGCACCCACGTCGGTTACTCCGACAGTGCCAGTCGTTCCGCCCGCGAGACAGTCGGTCGAAGGTATGGCCGACAAGGCTCGCCGTGCTCTGGATTCTCCTCGCCTGCGTCGTCCTGGGAGGAGCTCTCATCGCCCTGGTCACTTTGGTCCGCCGGAAGACCTTCGGGGGCCACGTGGGACCGCGTCAGGCCGTCCTCGAAGCGTGGTGGGCATCGGATCGGTCGCTCGCCAGGCTGGGCCTCGGCTGCCCTCGCAGCCGAACCCCTCTCGACCATGCCCACAGACTCCGCGAGGCGATCTTCGGACCGCCTGACACCGGGTGGAAGCTCGCGGAGCCAGATGGAGTCGGCCTCGAACAGCTGGTGAACGACGTCGAGTCGCTGGCCCTCCTCGAGCGGGAGGCACGTTATGGGGATCGTCCGACCGGAGAGGGGGCAGCAATTGCGGCCCGTGCCGCCGCAGAACGGGTCAGGCGCTCGTTGCGCTACCACCACCTTGGCCGGGTGCTTCGGGGACTGCACCTGGCCCGTAGAAGTCCAGGCCAGCGGCATAGTGGAACCGACAGAGGGGCCTATGCGTCATCAGGACATGGAGCAAACCACCCATAGGAGGGTCTTCGTGGCGCACACCGATCCGGCGTCCGACGGCACTCACGCGAGCTCTGGTGGTTCCAAGGGGAAGTCCATTCCCAGGGTCTCCGACAGCGACACGATGTCGCAGCTTGAAAACGATGTCGAGGATCTGTATCGGAGCCAGCGACTTGCGATGGTGCGTCTGGCACGGCTGCTGACCGATTCGTCCGCCAGTGGCCGAAGAGATCGTTCAAGACGCGTTCATTCGTTTTGCTCGGTCGCCGGGGCGGAAGAACGAGCCGGCTGCCTACCTCCGGGTCATTGTGGTCAACCTGTGTCGATCCCAACAGCGCCGAACGCTCCTCGAACGACGGATGGCGCCCAGAGCGCCTCTCCTTTCGGGTATCCCAGAGATTGACGAGACCTGGGACCTTGTCCGCATGCTGCCCTTTCGCCAGCGGGCGGTTTTGATGCTCCGCTACTACGAGGACTTGTCCGAGGCCGACATCGCTCGGGTACTCAAGTGCCGCCCCGGGACAGTCAAGTCATCACTTCACCGTGGCATTGCCGCCCTGCGAAAGCAGCTGGGTGAAGCAAACCCTGATGCAAAGGGAGGGCCGAGTCATGCCTGAACACGACGACTTCGAGGAACGGCTCCGGCGCGTCTTTCGCCGGGTTGCCGAGGGGCCACCGAACACCGGTGAGGATCGGCCTCACACGGTCAGTTCTCGTGGGCTCCCGGTCGGTCACGACGATGGTGCGTTTCTCGACGAGAAACCTTCGACCGTCTCGCTCCGGCCCCGTCGACGAACGCTCGTCTTGGTGGCTGCATCGTTGTTGCTGCTCGCGGCAGTCGGGGTGTCGGTCGGCCTCGTGGCGGCGGGGACAGGCAGCACGGGGTCCGGACCGCATCAGTCCTCGAACACGGAGGCTTCGGGAGCGCGTGCACGAGTCGATCTCGGCGCTCGCAGCGACGACTGCTGCCGGCAATTGGAATATCACGTACTCGTACACCCAGGTTCCCGGACGGAGTTCAGCCACGACGACCACGGTGCCGCCCGCCCTGACCTGTCCAACCACGATCCCTCCGTCAGGCGCAACGGGTAGCGGTTGCGCGGTCCTCGTCGTACCGGGGTCATCGGCGCCCGACAACGGGAGTGTGACTGTGACGGGAAGCGGCGTGATCGATGTGAATCCCAAGGCGATGGTGACGACAGCCGACCCCAGCGATTTCGGCACGGTCATCATCCGGCTCGATTCGTCGACGCTCTGGGAGCTCGGAAGTGACGATGGAGGAGGTCTGGCCCCCGGACCAGGCGGTCGGTTCCACGGCGGGTGAATCCATTTCAGGGTTCGCCTCCCTGGTGGAGTCCACCCTCGGGGCTCGTGAGGGTGCGGTGGCGATGCTCGGGATCGCCAGCCCGACGGGCTACCTGGTGCTCGACGAGCAGGAGATCACCGGCGTGACGTCTGCTGGACAAGGCACGGTCGATGGCCAACCAGTGACCGAGTACCAGGTAGCGGCTGACGCCAGTCAGCTCGAAAGCGACCCGACCGCCACCGCCGAAGAACTCGCCACCATCCGAGGGGCGATAGCGAAGCTCCAGAGCGAAGGGCTCTCCGGGACAGGAACGGAGGTGGCCGTGGACGCGCAAGGGTTTCATCATCCAGTCGATCACGACGTACCAGTTCTCTGACGGAGGTTCGGTCACCGTAAAGGCCGATTTCAGCAACTTCGGCTGTGCTGGAACCGTTCTCATGCCCGGCCAAGTGGGTCCGACGACACCCCCAGCGAACTGTGTCTCGCCCGACACCCCGTCCTCTACGACGACGTCGACGAGCAACGCGACGACGACTACTTCAAGTTCGCCAACCACGACGAGCACGACAGTCGCCCCGACCACGACCACGACCCCGACCACGATCGGCACCGCCCGAACCCTCACAACGACCCCCAGCTCGACGGGTTCTCCGACTACCTCCACCTCCATTGCAGGCTCCTCGACAACGACGTCGACAGGCCCCTGAGCGCCGCCCTTGGGTTTGCACGACGAGGGTCGAGCGGATCCTTCCTGAGGAGCCCCGCGGGCCGAAACATTCAGCAAGCGCAGGGCGCTCATCGTGATTTCGGAGAGGTGAACGGGCACGGTAGCCGGGAAAGTGCTCAATGGGTCGGCGCATTCGTTGGCTGGGCGTGATTCTCGTGCTGGCCTTTGCACTCGTGATCGCTCAACTGGTGAATATTCAGAAGGTCAAGGCGCCAAGTCTTCAAGCGTCTGCCTTCAACCCTCGCAACCAGGCGGAGAGCTTCGACAACAATCGCGGCAACATCTACGCATCCGACGGAACGCTCCTGGCGGATTCGGTCAAATCAGAAGCAGCGAGCCCCCACGAGTACCTCCGCCAGTACCCCCAGGGCTCGTTGTATTCCCAGGTCGTCGGCTATTCCTCTCCGTACTATGGCACTGCGGGGATTGAGAACGAGTACGACGATCAGTTGGTCGAACACACCATGCCCGCCCAGACGTTGTCACAAGCGCTTGGGTTCAATCCTTTGGAGACCTCGACTGACAATCTGACGCTCACAATCAACCCGACACTGCAGAAGGCCGCAGCGGCGGCGTTGAGTCAGGTGAGCGGGGCCAACAAGGACGCCGGCGTGGTGGCGATGGATCCTTCAACGGGTGCGATCCTGGCGGACTACTCCAATCCGACCTTCGACCCGAACGCCCTCGCCAATCCGAACATCGCTGCGGAGCGCAGAGGTTGGCTACGCCTACTTCGACCAAAAGGACGCCGAGGGCATCTACCCGGGAGTTCCCTTGGCAACTGGCGACGCCTTTCCCCCAGGATCGACGTTCAAGGTGGTGACCTCGACGGCGGTGTACAACCTCGATCCCGCGCTTATCAATTTCGACTTTCCCCCCGCCGGCGCCACCAAGTTGCCCAATTCGAACGTTCCTCTGACCAACGATGGGAGGGACAGGTGTGCGGCGGGACCATGGTCACGATGCTGCCCGAATCATGCGACCCCGGCTACGGACTGCTCGGGATCGCACTGGGTGCGCCGATTCTTTCAAAGCAGGCGGAGTTGTTCGGCTATAACACCACCCCGCCCATCGACCTGCCCAAGGACTGGGTGACAACGCCAGCATTTCCTGCCGTGTCCGCCGTCTCCCCGCCGAACCAGGCGTTCCTGGCGTACTCCGCAATCGGGCAATTCAACGTGAAGGCCAGTGCTCTTTCGAACGTCCTCGTCGCTGCCGGCATCGCAAACCACGGCGTCGTGATGAGGCCGTACCTCGTTCAGCAGGTCTCCGACAATGCCGGTGCCACAGTCTCGACAACGAAGCCAGCCGCCTTCATGACGGCGGCAACCCCGCAAGCCGCTGCCAGTGTCACTTCCCTCATGGAGTCGGTCGTCACCAGCGGTACTGCCGATGGCGTCGGATTCTCACCGTCACTAAATGCGGCGGTAAAGACCGGAACCGCACAGACCGGCAACCCTCAAGCCAACACGGACGACTGGATGATCGGCTTCGCCCCGGCGAGCGACCCCAAGGTCGCCGTAGCGGTTGTGGTCCCTCTGCAGCCGTTCGGTGGAACGGGCGCGGGTATCGCTGGTCCGATCATGAAGGCCATGCTGAATGCGGCTGCGGGACTCCAGGGTGGCAAGTAGGACGCAGACATGATCGGTCTGGGCCTCTCACGAATTTCTTATCCTCGGCTGCTTGAGTGACCACAATCATTCAGAGACTCCGCCGTGTTGACGGCAGCGGCTGCAACGGTCTCTGTTTCTGAAGGCCCGATTGTTGGTCGATGTTGGTCGTCACGGAAGCAGTCGAACTTCTCGGGGCACGAGAACGCAAAGCGGTGGAATGTCCGAAGAAGAACACTCGAACCCCGCATCCCAAAGGGGTAGCTCTACGCCTCACCCAACCGACGACCCGTTCTCAGGCTTGAAGCGGCTTGAGCACAGATCCGATCCGTTGGCCGGCCTGCGAGAACCTCGGTGAGCATATTGAGCATGCACCATCTCGCCGACGAGCCCACGGCTCGCGGCATGGAACACGGCGGCGATGGAAAGCAATCATCATCACTGCGAATCACAATCGCCGTAATCGGTGCCGGGCTGGTCGCAGGTGAGTATGGATACGTTCAGTGGAAGTTGTCGCAGATCAAATCGGTCAAATGCCGATCCTGCAAGAGCACGGCGCCCGGCAAGGCTTTCAATGTCCTGGTCGTGGGCTCAGACTCGAGAGTCGGAGACACCGGATCAGCCGCTCACTCCTTTGGAAGTGCAAGCCAGGTCGGCGGCCAGCGAAGCGACACCATAAAGATCGTTCATGTGGATCCGGCAGCCGGCGTGGCGAAGGTGTTGTCCATTCCTCGCGACACATTCGTAAGCCTTTCGGGCATGCCCGCCAGCTCTGGGCTCTCGACGAAGAACAAGATCAACACCGCGTTCGACGATGGCATCGAGCCGCTCGTGCAGACCATTCAGAACACATTGGGGATACCGATCAATCACTACGTGACGATCGACTTCTCCGGAGTGATCAACCTCGTGAATGCGGTGGGCACTCATATCGCTCGACTTTCCGTTTCCCGCTCGCGACGACGATGACGGGAACAACAACTCCGGTCTCCAGATCACGCAGCCAGGTTGTCAGTCGCTGAACGGCAACGTGGCCCTCGCGCTCGCTCGTTCCCGGTTCTACCAGTACTACGAGAATGGCTCATGGCACTCCGACCCCAGCTCGGACCTTGGGCGGATCGAACGCCAGAACATCGTCATCTCGGCCATCATCGACAAGGCCAAAGGGGATCTCAATCCCATAGACCTGAACCATGTTCTTGGAGCCCTCGTGGGAGACATCACGAAGGACCCTCCGCTCTCCGGCAACGATCTGATCTCCTTGGCCACGAAGTATCACGCCTTCTCGGGTTCGAGCCTGCAGACCTGGACGCTTCCGACGACCGGCGTCATGACCAGTGACTACGGTGATGTTGAGACCGTCCAGGAGCCCCAGGCCGAACAGACGATTACGCAATTCCTGGGCTCTGCTGCCCCGCTGCCGCTCACCACGCCGCCCCTCGACGGCAACGGGAATCCCGAAGCTGCTTCCGTCACAGCGACCACTCCGACGGTTGCCACCACTCCATCGAGTCCGAAGCCTGGAACCGCGGCAACGACGACCCCGGTTCCCCAAGCATCGCCTACCAACTTCGACCCAACTGTCTGTTGACCACTCGAGCGAGAGCGTCGAAGGCAGAGGTCCACCGGTGACACCCACCGCCGGCTTCTCAATTAGGCCTGGCGTACGAGCTCCTCGAGTTCGTCGAAGGAGGTTTGGACGCCACCCTCCATCCCCGACTCAATGGCCGCATCGCGGTGCTCCTTGCTCGGATAGCGGGCCAGGATCTTCATGGTGGTCACACCGTCGGACTCGTCGAAGGTGGTTGTGCTGACTGCCTCGGCGTCAGGTACCAGTTCGAACACCTCGGTCTTGACCAGACGGTGCGGACGATCGATCTCGCGGAAGACGCCGCTGAAGGCCACCTCGAAACCACCGTGGGCCGTCATGACCCACCGCCAGCGCCCTCCGATCCGCAAGTCGATCGCTGCGTCGGTCACCTCCCCACGGTCCCCGGCCCACCAACGCTTTACCAAGTCGGGCGTCGTCCATGCGTCGAACACGAGTTCTGCGGGGGCGTCGAAGACCCGGGTGATCAGGATCTCGTCGTCGGAGGGCAACGTGACGAGGGCCGAGCCGTGCCGGTTGCCGATCCTGTTGGTCATAGCTACTTCTCCTTTTTCTGAAGCTCGACGAGCACGTCGTCCAGCTGGTCCAGTCGGGTGTTCCAGGTGGACTCGAAGCTGCGGATCCACTCGTAGACGGGTTGCAATGCCACCCCGTTGACCCGGTACCAGCGATGCCGACCTTCGGCCCGGACCGAAACCAGCCCAACCGTTCGGAGCACGGCGAGGTGCTTGGAGACTTGGGGCTGGCTCAACTCGAGTCGATCGACAAGGTCGCCGACGGTGGCCTCCCCGGAGCCAAGGGCGTCGAGGAGCTCCCGCCGGCTGCCTTCAGCGACGGCATTGAAGGCATCGGTCGTCGTCGCTGATCGGGCCACAGGTGCATCATATGCCGATATCAGCATGTGTCAACCGTGGAGAAGCAGTACTCCAACGTTGTGGCGGATTGCCGGTCAGACTGCTCCCGTCATGAGCCGTCCAGACACGAAGTACGTGGCCGTCGGGGATGCTGACGTCGCCTACCAGGTCCTCGGAGAAGGACCCTCTGACCTCCTCTTCTTCATCGGGCTCGGCAGCAACGTCGAAATGGCGTGGGAGGACCCGGAGATCGCCGACTTCCTCAGACGGCTGGCGTCGTTACGCCGCTTGATCCTTCTCGATCGACGAGGCACAGGGGCCTCTGACGGTGTCCCACGTCACGCCATTCCGACATGGGAGGAATGGACCGAAGACATCGAGAGCGTCCTCAATGCGGTCGGGTCCGAGCGGACATCCATCCTTGCGACGGTCGACGCCGGCCCGATCGCCATCCTCTACGCCGCCGCACATCCCGAACGGGTCGATTCCCTCGTGCTGTGCAATACCACTGCTCGCTATCTGATCGCTGACGACTATCCGATCGGTTTCACACCTGAAGCGCTCGATTTCGTTGTCGAGTTCCTCCGGGCCAACTGGGGTACGCCGGAGTTCCTCGCGGCTGCTGGTGCAGCTGGCTCAGAAGATCCAGTTCGCCGCGATGCCCTTGCGCGGCTCTTCCGGTCGTCGGTCACCCCGAGAACCGCGGCGGCACAGTACGACTACCTGCTTCGCAATCTCGATGTCCGCCCGGTGCTCCCACTCCTCAGGGTGCCCACGCTGGTCCTGAGCGCCGACAATCAAAGCTTTCTTCCCATTGCTCATGGGCGCTATGTGGCCGAGCACATTGCGGGATCCAAGTTCGTCGCGCTGCCGGGCAACGATATGTTGATCTTCGGCCAGCGGGACCTTGTCTTCGACGAAGTAGCCGAGTTCTTGACCGGTACGAGACCTGTGACCGACATCGACCGGGTGCTGGTCTCGGTACTCTTCACCGACATCGTCGGATCAACTGAGCGGGCAGCTTCGCTCGGTGATCAACGTTGGCGGTCTCTGTTGGATCGCCATGATCAGATCGTCCGCGAACAACTGCGGATATTCCGAGGTCGGGAAGTCAACACGACGGGAGACGGCTTTGTCGCCTCATTCGATGGTCCGGCTCGGGCTATCCGTTGCGGCCAGGTGATCGTCGACGCCACCAAAGCTCTCGGTATAGAGCTGCGCGTGGGTCTCCACACCGGTGAGTGCGAAGTGAGGGGCGACGATCTGGGCGGCCTCGCCGTCCACATCGCCGCTCGCATCGGTTCTTTGGCATCACCGAGCGAGGTCCTTGTCTCGGGCACCGTCAAAGACCTCGTGGTTGGCTCGGGCATCGAATTTTTGGATCGCGGAAAGCACCAGCTGAAGGGCGTCCCAGGGAGTTGGCGCCTGTTCCACGTCAAGAACTGACTTCGTCACCGGATCGACGCCGGTCCCGACCACCGGAAATCCGGTTCTTCCGAATCTGGACGGTCTGCGACCTCACCGGACGACGTTCGAACCGAGCACGCACCAATTCGGCCCGGCGGGGGGTTAGCCACACCCATGGTGGGGGTGCCTACCACCATTGAGCTCGCGGTCTGCGTGGACGACATTGAAAGGCAACAGATGGCAATACGTCGTGGGAACGAAAGGAAAGACATGACTTCCAGATCGACTCGAATATCGGCACTGACCGGTGTGATCTTCATCGTGTTTCTCGTGCCGGCCGTGTTGGTGACATCTGGCTCTCCGAACTCCAACGCGAGCGCGTCGAGCGTCAGGGCCTATGTCCTGGCTCACAAGAGCCATTACAGCGTGGGTGCTCTCCTGTCCATATTGGCCATTGTGTTCGGGCTGTTCTTCTACGGGTACCTGCGCGCCATCTTCCGAAGTCGACCCGGCATGGAGTGGCTCTCGACGCTCTTCTTCGGTGGTGCGATCGTCTTCGGCGTCGGCGGCGCTCTTGCCGGCGGTATCGATGCCGTCATGGGCGATTCCCCCGCCTCGTTGAGTGCCTCTTCCCTTCAACTCCTCAACACCATGGCGATGGACCTCAACGTGGCCGCGCTCGCCACGGGGCTGGCAATCCTGTACCTGAGCGCGGGCTTCCTCATCTACAAGTCCGGGGTTCTCCCCGGTTGGCTGGCGTGGGTGTCCTGGCTGCTCGGCGTGTTGGCGGCGTCATTTCTCCTGGCGTTCTTCGCCTTGGCCGCAACGGTTCTGTGGGTGCTTTTCGTGAGCATCTTCCTCGCCTCGCGCAATCCGTCTCTCGACGTCTCATCGGCACCGAGAGTGACGCCGAGGAGTGGAGCCGCCCCTCCTTGGCTCAACGTGAGATCTCGACCAGGTTCCCTCGACTATGCAACTGCTCATCCTTCGCTCTTGCGAATCTCCGCTTCCATGTCCCTGTTGTGGAGATCGGCCGCGAGGAACGGTCCGGACGTCGGCAGACTGAGCCGCATTTCTGACACGATCGAGATCTCGACCAGGCCGGACTCCAGCACGAAGTCGAACGCATGGCCGCCGGCGGTGTGGTCCTCGTTGAGGAAATGCAGGTGATAGCCGGCAACGGAGATGCCCTGCTCGTAGTCGGGCGTCCGGAAGCCGACGAGGACACCGGTCGTCGCATCGAAGGTCTGTTCGGACTCGTCGTCGGTGGCCTCGGCCAGCGGCCGGTAGGGGGCTTCCTGTCGTGCGGCAGTCCGGGTGGACACGCTGGCGAAGCGTCCGGTGACCCTGATGCCGTAGAACAGGTTCTCGCTCGAGACGCTGGCGTCGATCCGCGCCAGCAGGTCGCTGCGCGCTGGTCGGCGACTGCACATGGAGCGTGATGTCGGCTTGGAACGTGGTGACCGCTGCGAACGGCGTCAGCTCCTGCAGACCCGCCACTCTGGCCTCCCCGCTCGAGAACAGGTGGAAGCACACGCCCTCGTTGACGACCATCTCGCCGTCGAGGTGGTTGAACGTGCCCACGCCGAAGTCCCCGTGCTCCAGCAGCTCCGCAATGGTGACGGATCCGTCATAAATGCCATCGAGCAGCGCCGACATCGTCGACGTCTGGTACAGGGTGTGCGCTTGCGCCGCATTGTGATGGATCCCGTGCGCGCCCTTCCGGTGGGCCAGCATGGTCCCGGCCCAGCGCCGGAATCGCACAGAGGACGGCTCGGACTCGGTCAATGCTTCATGCTCCGGCGTCCAATGGTCATCGAAGGCTGAGCGTACAAGCGGGCGCGCCACGGCCGACGGGGCGCGTGCTCCGGTACCCTGCAGACGTGACCGACGTCGAGGTCTTCATCGATCCGAGTTGCCCGTGGGCCTGGGTCACCTCCCGCTTTGTCGTCGAGGTGGCGCCGCAGCGGGACCTGTCCGTGACCTGGCGCTCGTATTGCCTGGAGATCAGGGACGACTATGGCGTGGCGCCCACCGTCCCGGAGGCCTATCGCCAACAGGCGCTCGACGGTCATGCCGTGTCGCACCGGATGTTGCGCATTTTCGAAGCGGCGCGGGCCCAGGACGGTGAAGCCGCGGTGGACCGGCTCTACACCGCGTGGGGGGCGCTGAATTTCGCCGGGGTCCGACCCGAGCCCGAGGGTCTGCTCGTCGACTGCGTGGCGGCGGCAGGGCTGCCGCCCGACTTGCGGGCAGCGGCCGATGACGAGAAGTGGGATGCACCGATACGTGAGGCCATGGAAGTCGCCTACGCCTTCGGCGGCCCCAAGACACAGACGCCCACCATCGTGGTGCGAGCCGATCCGCCCCACGGGTTCAAAGGACCGGTGATGGCGCCCGCTCCCACCGGCCCCGACGCTGTCCGGCTGTGGGACGCCATGCAAGTGCTCTCCGAGAGCGAGGGGTTCTTCGAGATCACTCGGCCGCGCACAAACCTGCCGCGGCTGCATCTCCCCGGCTGAAGAAGGCGCTGGGCTGACATACTTACCAAATGACCGGTGCTGCCGAGTCCTCCCACGTGACCGGGCCGGCGGTATCACGCTGGACGACCTGCGGCGCCAGCGCGGTGAGGGGTGGCAATGGGCACCGAGGCCCAGACTGGTCGCTGCCCCCAGTGCGGTCACCACCCGCCGGGACCGACGGAACGGTCCACCCTCGGCGCCGAGCAGGATGGAGTCGGCCGGTGCCTGGCGGGTCTTCCTGATGGAGGCTCGACGAGTCGTACTGCGCACCATCCGGCTTCCGTGGAATCTTCAGCCCCGTGCAATACGGGGCGCATGTTCACGCCGATGATCCTGCGCGTAACGGCGAACGCATCCTCATGCATGCTCAGGGAGGACGATCCCGTTCGAGCAGTTCAACCCGGACGAGAGCGTCGTGGGACAGCTACGGCCAGCTCAGTCGTGAAGCCCTGGCCGACCGGACAGTTGTAGGTCACAGGCCTGGCGCCTCTCCGACATCTTCGACGGGTTGAGCCGAGCACAGTGGTCGCTCAGCACGATGATCTCTAGTGGACGGATCGGGACTGCACGGCGTCGTGCAGAACGTTCACTCGATGGCGACGTGCTTCTTGGCCGGCTTGTCGGAGACGAGGCACATCACCATCTCCTCGACGCCGACGGGACACTGCCAACGACCGGCGCCCCGGCACCGGGTTGAGAGATCGGGCCGGCAGGTGAGCGACGGCGCAGAGGACGAGGACAGGCTGGCCATCCTTGAGCGTACGTCTCCAACGCCTCGAAGACGAGGTAGCGGTGCTGCGGCTGGTCAACAGTTGGGGCCCGGCCGTCGACACGGGGAGCAGCGAGGCCGCCGCCGCTCTGTGGCATGAGGATGGTGTGCTCGTGTCCGATCTCTCACACCTGCAGGGTCCCGGCGCCGTCTTCGCCATGGTCGAGAGCGATGCGGCAGCAGGCGCTGATCACACAAGGCTGTGCCCACGTGCAGAGCGCACCGATCGTGAGCATCGACGGCGACGAAGGCGCAAGCGGTGACCTACTCGCAGGTGTACCTGCATTCCGACGATGGTCACGCCGTCTGGCGCGTCTCGGCCAACCTGTGGGAATTCGCCCGCACACCGGTCGGGTGGCGCGTGATCCGCAGGGCCAACCGCGTCATCGACTGGGAGCACCGAGGCGCACGAAATCCTGGTACGCGCCCTGGGACCATCTTCCTGACGGGAGGGACCGGAATGACCACAGGGCGATGAGACAGGACCATCGAACACGCCGCCTTCGTGCCGCTCCACATCGTCGTGTTCGTGCGGCTTCCTTGGCTACAGCCTGTCATGCATCACGACCTTCACGCCTGATGATCCTGCGCAACGACAAGCGGCATGCTGATCCTGATCCCGAAGTCGACCGCGGCCCTCTGGTTCACGTTGGGGGCCACTGCGCTCGCGCTGGCGATCTGCCTTCCGTCGTGCGCGGCCATGCTCTCGCTGGCCGCCGATGACCAGGAGCAGGGGCGCGCCATGGGCAACAACCAATCGATGCAGGTGGGGGCAGAGTCCCTGTCCGGCCTTGCCGGCGGAGCGCTGGCCGCTGTCGAAGTCGAGCTCCCTCTCCTGGTCTTCGCCGGGCTCGCCGTCGCCGGAGGCGTCATGCTCGCCAAGCCTGGCCCGTCGGAGACCGTCCGAACCGGTCGTTTCCGTGCGGGCCGCCAATCTGGGATCGACTTCCGAGGCCTGACATGATCAGGAGAACACCACGAAGGGAAGAGCAACCATGAAGCACGCCACTCTCGGAACGCTCGATGTCGGCCGCATCGGGCTGGGGGCCATGGGGATGTCGACCGCCTTCACGGGCGCAGGGAAGGATGACGCCGAGTCCATCAGGACCATCCACCGTGCCCTCGACCTCGGGGTCACCCTCCTCGACACCGCCGAGATCTACGGGCCATTCACCAACGAGGAGCTGGTCGGCGAGGCGATCAAGGGTCGTCGTGACGAGGTCGTGCTCGCCACGAAATTCGGCATGGTCGTCGCACGCCGGCGATGGCCCGGGCCATCTCGACAGCAGCCCGGCCAATGTCCGCACCGCCATCGAGGGCTCGCTCCGCCGCCTGGGAACCGACCACGTCGACCTCTACTACCAGCACCGGGTCGATCCCGGGACGCCGATCGAGGACACCGTCGGCGCGCTGGCCGAGCTCGTCGAGGAAGGCAAGGTCCGCCACATCGGGCTCTCCGAGGCCTGGGTCGGCACCATCCGACGCGCCCAGGCCGTGCATCCCGTCACCGCCCTCCAGTCCGAGTACTCGTTGTTCACCCGGGATCAGGAGGCTGAGGTGTTGCCACTCCTGCGCGAGCTCGGCATCGGATTCGTCGCCTACTCCCCGCTCGGACGGGGCATGCTGACAGGGAAGGTCCGCTCGCTCGACGAGCTGGACGACACCGATTTTCGGAAATCCAATCCGCGCTTCATGGGCGAGAACTTCCAACGCAACCAGCGACTCGTCGACGAAGTGGAAGCCATCGCAACCGAGGTGGGCGCCACGCCGGGCCAGGTCGCGCTGGCCTGGCTCTTGACGAAAGGGGACGACATTGTGCCCATCCCGGGAACCAAGCGCGTGTCCCGGGTCGAGGAGAACGTCGGCGCAGACGGCGTGGAGCTCGGTCCTGAGCAGATCGATCGGCTGGACAAGCTTCCCCCGCCGCCGGCGAACACCACAATGAGCAGCAGATGAAGACGATCGAGCGGTGAACCCGACGTACTGCTCGCGCGGCGTCCGCGGATGATCACCACCATCGACTGGGCCTCGTGGGGCACGGCCGTCGGGACGTTGGTCTTGGCCGCAGCGACCTTCGCCTCGGTCCGATCCGGCAATCGGGCCGGACGCAACGCCGAACGTGCGCTCCAGGCCGGCCAGCGTCCAGTCCTCTTCGCATCCCGCCCGCACGAGACCGTGCAGAAGGTCCGGTGGGGAGACGGCCACTGGGCCGCGTTGCCACCCGGGCGCGCCATCTTGGACGAGGAGGGCGGCGTCATCTACCTGGCGATGTCCCTCCAGAACGTCGGAACCGGCATCGCCGTGATTCTCGGCTGGAGGGTCGACACCGGGCAGATCATCAATCCGAACGCGTCGATCGAGGAGATGCGGTCTGGCGCGCAGATGGTTCGTCCGGACCCGGCCGACTTCCGCCCCCAGACCCGGGACCTGTATTCGCCTCCCCACGATCTGAGCTATTGGCAGGCGGCCATCAGGACGGTCGACGACCCGGATCGGGCTCGGGTGGAAGCGGCCATGAAAGGCACCGACCCGCTCCTGATCGACCTGCTCTACGGCGACCAGGAGGGTGGGCAGCGCACGATCAGCCGCTTCTCCATCGCCCGCTATGGCGGGCCTGACGACGGATGGTTCCCCGCCGCGGTGAGCCACTGGTACCTCGACCGGGAAGGACCGCGCTAGGGATCCCTCGGCTGGCCGGTCAGCCGATCTTCAGGACGTCCTCGCACGAGATCCTGCCAGGGGACGCTGCTCCCAACCGGACTTCTCGGCTGCGCTCTTGGCCACCGACACCGCCTCGCCGACCCACAGCAGCTCAATGTCCTCGCCCGGGCCGATCTTCTGATCTCCCTTGATCTCCTGCGACGGGTTGCCGGTCCCCATCTTCACGTCGGACCCGAACTCCGCGCCGAGCACGACGTCCTGCCAGGCCTTGTAGGTCTCCTTCAATCGAACGCCCACGCCCGACAGATGTGAGTGCTTGGGCTGTTCGGTGACTTCGATCGCCCAGTGCAGGCAATGCCAGGCCCGGTGGAAGTCCCCACGCGGGTGTGCGCTCTCCGCCGGTTCTGTGTACGCCGCGAGTTTCGCCCGTTCATCCTCCGGGAGGATCTCTCGGAGACCGTTCAGCAGTCCCCTGATGATCGGCGACGATCCCGTGCTTGTCTCGTGAGCCATTGCGACACCCTATCCACCGGATGACTTCGCTGGAATGGCTCGCAGTGCGCCTCGGGCGTGCGCCGGCCGTCGTCCGCCGTGCTCGGCGGCGCACACCCGATCAGGGGTCACGCAGTCGTATGGAGGCGGGCCTGACTGACCCGTCCACCTTGGACCGACACGGTGGCCGCAGTCCCGTCGGGGACACCACCGCGAACACGCACCTCGTAGTCCCCTTGCTGCAGCTCCGGGAAGAGCGCGGCATACACCACGCCATCGGGGATGCGCCGCGGCCGGACGGCGACATGCGTGCCGTCCCACACCGTGCCGCAGCGGCGGATCTCGACCTCGAGCCCGTCGAGGCTCGGCGGTGTCTGCACAATGGCAGCGCCCCGGTCGCCTCCGATGTCGAGCACCACAGACCCCATTTCGCTGGTTCCCATGTTGTGGTCCACGGTCACGGAGCCACCGATGTCGGGGTCACGGCGGGGTTCGAGAATCCGCTGTAGGGGGTGCCCAGGTAGGGGAACGAAGGCAGATAGTGCTGCGTGCCGTTCGCCGTGAGATCGGTTCCACCACCGGTGAGCCCGAAGTCGACCGCACCGGCCGCCCCGTCCGCGGTGAAGGACGGGACCACGTAGCCGAGCGTCGCCCCGGCCACCGCTCGCAATGCAATGGTGGCCACGTCGTCGACGACGCGGCGGCCGTTGGGGTACCCCGCGACATCCAGTCCCAGGAGGCCGAGGCTGTTCGGGCTCGAGGACGGAGGGATCGCCGTGTTGAGCCGCAGCATGTCCGCCTTGACGCCGGTGCCGTTGTAGTTGGTGAACGACGGGGCCTGGGTGATCACCCCCGCCGGGATCCCGGTCAGGAAGATGGCTTCAATGTCGGGCCGCGCATTCGATGAGCCGGCGTTGTACGCCGCCAAATTCGGGAAGACGCCGGGGTAGAGCGAGGGCAGCAGCTGGGGCAGCAACGGGTGGGCGAAGTAATTCAGGAACTCGCTGCCGTCGGTCGTCGGTGGTTGGGTGTTCCAGACGTCCTTGGCGCCGATGCCGATGAGGAGCTCGTTGACCAACGGGCTGCCCAGACGCGACACCTGCGTCCACGGACCGCTCCTGAGGTCGCCTCCGTTGAACCAGTTGCCCCAGAGCCGTACCCGCTGACGACTCGCGGTCGTCCACACCCCGATGACCGCGGCGGGGTCACCCGGTCCCTTCGGGGTGGCACGGGTCAGCTCGCTCGTGGGAATTTGCAGCGCCAGCGAGTGCACGTTGACGTCCGCCGTCGAGTTGACGCCGGGCATGCCGTTCATGAGGCCGGCGGCGGGGCCGCCCGCATGGTCCCCCGCGAACCCGCGAAGGTCACCCAGGTCGAAGACGGCGCCCAGGTCGACGTAGAAGCCTTCCGCCCGTTGCCCGGCGAACACCTGGGCCGAGAACGGTCCGGCTCCGACGGAGTGGATCGCCGCATTGGCCAGGGCCACATAGTTCGGCGTGGACAGTGGTCCGATGTTGCACGGCGGGCTCAGAAGGCCCGACCCCAGGACGATCGACTCGTTCCGCCACCGGTTGTAGGGGTTGTTGTCGACGCGGGTCAGCGAGTAGGTCTGCTGGCGGTTCCAGTTGGAGGACGGCGAGGGGGGCGTCAGTGACGTGATGGGGCCGTCGTTGTAGAGGAACGACGACGGAATGTTGTTCACGGTCGTGAACCTGAACTGGTAGCTGATGTCCGGGTTGCCATCGCCGGTGTTGTCGATGTGGATCTCGTAGAGCACGTCGTCGGCGAACTCGTAGAAGTTCGGTCCACCATCCGGTGCCTCCAGCGGAATGTAGTTCGCAATGAGCGTCACTGTTTCGGGCTGATCCGGGCTCACGAAGGCGTAGACATCGGTGCTGTCGGCGACCGGGTCCTTCGAAATCTCGGGTGCTTCTCTGTGTGACGACATGGTTTCCCTCCTATTTGTCGATGGAACAGCTGGACTGGACTACTGCTTGGCCGCGGACAGCAGGCTTCGAGCCAGCTCCGGAGACCGGACGACGACTTCCCTCTCGCCTTGGAACAGGCTGATCTCGCCGGTCGTGAGGTCTTTCACCTGGGCCACGAGCGGTTCCGTCATTTCGCCGCTGTCGTCGGCCGCCGCGCTCACGTTGGCATCGACCGCCGGAGCCTCCGCTGCCGTGCTGGCGACCAGTCCGGACAACCCGGGAACGCTGCCGGCAACGGCCACGGCTGCCGCGGTGAACGCACCGCGGTGCAAGAAGCTGCGCCGGCTGAGGCTCCCCCGCCAGCCGTCGGACTGGTCTACGTGCTCGCTGGGGGAATCACTCATGGCCAACCTCCGCTCTGCTCCGTGTTTTGTTCGGAGCGCCCCGGTGGGTGGATGCCGATGTTCCGTCAATCGACGGAGATGCCTTCTTTTCCGCGGGAAAACCGCTCGTTCAGGAGTCAGCGAGCACCAAGCACGTGCTGCAGGGCGCGCTGCCGCAACCGATCAATCGTCTGGAAGAGCCGGAGCCGGCCTCGGCGCACGGCCGGGCGACGCCAGGGTCCTCGTGACATCACTCCCCGGCGCTCGCCCCCGCGTTTGCAAAGGCCCGGGCGGCCTGGTCCTCCCACTTCCGTTCGATGTCACCGAAATGCCAGATGGCCAGCGCAATCACCCAGGTCACCACGAAAACCCCGACGATGATGAAGCCAGCCCGGTTGATGTTGAACGTCGCGACGACATTCCAGAAGCCGCCGCTCCGATTCGTCTCCTGCGCAATGAGCCCGAGGATCTCAATGGTGCCGATGAAGAGGGCGACGAAGACCGACAGGCTCGTGATCGTCAGGTTGTAATAGATCTTCCGGATGGGTTTCGAAAAGGCCCAGTCGTAGGCGAAGTTCATGAAGCACCCGTCGATGGTGTCGAAGAGGCACATACCGGCGGCAAAGAGGATCGGCAGCGAAAGCACCGCGTAGAAGGGCAGCCCGCCCACCACGGCGGAACCGGCGAGCACCAGCAGGGCCACCTCGGAGGCGGTGTCGAACCCCAGCCCGAACAGCATGCCGACGGGATACATCTTCCCCGGCGTGTCGACCCGTGTGGCGTAGCCGCCTAGGACTCGGTTCATCAGCCCCCGCGCCTGAAGTTGGCGCTCCAGCTCGGCGTCGTCGTACTTCCCTTGCCGCATCTCACGGCTGACCCGCACAATGGAGACGAGCACGACGAGGTTCAGGAGGCCGATCAGGTACAGGAAGGTCCCGGAAATGGACGTGCCGACGATGCCGGTCCAGTGGTGCAGCGCCGAGTTGTTGTTCCGCACCGCTCCGTTCAATGCCCGTATCCCGAAGTTCAGCAGGACGGCGAGGACGAAGACGATGGTCGAGTGACCCAGCGAGAAGAAGTAGCCCACGCTGAGGGGGCGCTCCCCGTCCTGAATCAGCTTCCGGGTCGTGTTGTCGATGGCCGCAATGTGGTCGGCGTCGAAGGCGTGCCGCATCCCCAGCGTGTAGGCGAGGACCCCGGTCCCGAACCCGAAGAACACCGTCCGGCTGAGCTGGGCGTGATGGTGGAGCGCCAGGGCGAGCATGCCCCAACCGAGGACGTTCAGGCCGAGGATGGTCGCGGCCATCAGCCCCACCTTGGTCCACTCCTGGCGTGTCAGGCCGTTGCGAATCTTGCTGATTCGACTGGTCGGGCCCGCCACGTCCGGGGACCCCCTGAGTACGCCGGATCCAGACATGTCGCTATCGCCACCCTAAGGCAAATGCGAGTGACTTGCAACAAGCATCCGGCCATACACTGAACTGGTCATGGGCGTTCCCCTCGGCGCAGACCCACCGCAACACGACCTCAGCTCGGTGGACGACGTCCTCGCCCTCGTACGCGAGAGCGGCGGACGCGTGACGAGCTCCCGGCGCCTGCTCCTCGAGGCCATCTTCAACGACCCGGGTCATCACAGCGCGGAAGACCTCGCCGCGATCGTCCAGGAAAAAGCTCCCGACGTGCATCTGTCGACCGTCTACCGCAACCTCGAGGAACTCGAGCGGCTCGGGGTCGTCGTCCATTCGCATCTCGGGCATGGTCCCGCCACCTACCACCTGGCCGCCGGTGCCCATTGCCATTTCGTGTGCGAACAGTGCGGCACGGCATTCATGGCACCCGACGAGTTGTTCGTCACCCTGGCCGAGCGGGCGCAGGCGCAGTACGGGTTCCGTATCGATCCCCACCACTTCTCCATCCTCGGTCGCTGCCGCAACTGCCAGTAATTCCGCTGCGCCGTCCCCGCTCCGTAAGGTTCGGTCATGCCCGGCCCGGCCAGATCCGTCGTCACGGCGGTCGACGCCACCCCCCTGCTGGGAATGCGGACGGGGGTGGGCGTCTCGGTGGCCGGGTTCATCGCCGCGGCATCAACGGATCCCGGCGCTCGACATGGTCGCTTACGGCCTCAGCGCGAGCGCTGGACGGTCGTTGCCGGACGTGTTGCCCGGCGCGGTCCGGGCCGGACGGGCGATCCCGATCCCGGCCACTGCCCTGCTCAGGGCCTGGGAGCGCTTCGACCACCCGGTGGTCGAGCGCTGGACCGGACCGGTGGACGTGGTCCACGGCACCAATTTCGTCGTCCCGCCGTCGCGGCGGGCGGCCCGGCTGGTCACGGTGCACGACCTGACCTCCGTCCACTTCCCCGAACTCTGCAGCCCGACGTCGCTGCGCTATCCCGGCCTCATCCGTCGCGCCCTCGGACAGGGCGCGTCGGTGCACGCGGTGTCGCAGTCCATGGCCGACGAGATCGTCGACCATTTCCGTATCGACCCGGAGCGGGTCCACGTCGTGCACAACGGGTTGACGCCGCTTCCGCCGCCGAGGCCGCGTGACGAGACCACGCCGCCGTACATCCTCGCTCTCGGCACGACCGAACCGCGCAAAGGCCTTCCCGATCTGGTGGCTGCGTTCGATCGCATCGCCGGCTCGGTGCCCGACCTGCAGCTGACGATCGCCGGGCCCTCCGGCTGGGGCGAGGACGCGCTGGAGGCCGCCCGCCGGTCCGCCCGGCACGCCGGCCGCATTCACCGCATCGGATGGGTCGAGGACAGGAGCACCCTCATTGCGGGGGCGCGGCTGCTCGCCTATCCCTCGTTGTACGAGGGCTTCGGGCTGCCCCCGCTCGAAGCGATGTCCCTCGGTGTCCCCGTGGTCACCACGACGGCCGGCGCCATCCCCGAGGTCGTCGGCGAGGCCGCGCTCCTGGTCGCACCCCGCAGTCCGGCCGCATTGGCCGAAGCGCTGCTCGCCGTGGCCACGGACGCGACGACCCGGGAGCGCCTCATCCCCGCCGGCCTCGAACGGGCCCGATTGTTCTCGTGGCAGCGCTCCGGTCGCGAGCTCGCCGAGCTCTACCGCTTCCTGGCGAGCGCCCGTGCCTGAAATACCGTCCCGGCACCGTCGACGTGCAAACATCCACGGATGCCGTGGGGAGCAGTGGACACCGCTTCCCCGATGACACAGGGTGCGCAAGTCCGGATCCACCGCCGAGTTCGGGCCCGCTCCCAATCTGGTCGGGCGCTGGCGCCGTCGGCGCGGCCTGCTCCTCGAGGCGCTGGGCGAGGCATGGCTGCCGTGGCTGACCGCGCGCGCCATCACGCTCTTCGCGCTCGGCCTGGCCAAGTACGAGGTGAAGCACTTCCACATCACCGATACCAAGGCGGTGCTGGAGTCACACGACGGGTTGTTGGGGTCCGACGCCGGCTGGTACCAGACCATCGCCGCCCACGGGTACGGGGCGCTCCCGCGCTCGACCACGCGCTTCTTCCCGTTGCTGCCCCTGCTCGACCGCGGCCTGCACGACGTCACCTCGCTGACAGTGGGCATCGCCTCCCTTTTCATCACGAACCTGGCCGCGCTCCTCGTGGGCATGGGCATCTACGCGCTCGTCCGCTTCGAGTGGCACGACACCCTCCTGGCCCGGCGGGCGGTCTGGCTGATCATGCTGGCGCCACCTGCGTTCGTCTTCGTCATGGGTTACTCGGAGGCGTTGCTCGTCCTGCTCGCCGTGGCCTTCTTCCTCGCCATCCGGCGCGGCACCTGGTGGTGGGCCGCGCTCTTCGGGTACCTGGCCGGTACCGCCCGCCCGATCGGTTGCCTCCTGGTGGTGCCGGCGCTCATTGAGGTCCTGCGCACCTGGCCCGCCGAGGGCTGGCGACGCTGGCCGGGCAAGGTCGCCGCCATCGTGTCCTCCGTGGCCGGCACGGTGACCTACCTCGGCTGGGTCAGGACGACGTCAGGAGGTTTCCTCGAGCCGCTCAAGGTCCAACAGCAGCAGGCCCATCACGGCGCGCTGACCGACCCCGTCTCCACCATCTACCACTCGCTGGCCGCCCTGTCCCACGGGCACCACATCGGCGACGCGCTGCATGTCCCTTGGATCGCGGTCGCCGCCGTGCTGCTCGTCCTCGCCTTCTGGCGGCTGCCGGTGTCCTATGGCGCCTTCGCCCTGTGCGTCGTCGCCGTCGCGCTGTCCGGCTCGAACCTCGACTCGTTCGAGCGCTACGCGCTCAGCGCCTTCCCACTCGTGATGGCGGCAGCGACCCTCCTCCGCTCCCCACGCGTCGCCACCGTGACCTACGTCCTGTGCGGCGCCGCCATGGCCCTCTACGCCGTGCTGGCCTTCCAGGGCGCCTACGTTCCCTAGCGCCGGTCGCCGGGCGGATTCCTGAGGCGGTCACCCGGCTCCCGGGCGCATGGTGGGGGAAGATGGCCCTATGTCGTCGCCAACCGAGCCGGCCCAGGGGTCGACCAGGCGCGGCTCGGCGAGCCTCGCTGGCCCATGGCGCTGGCCGTCGTGGCCACCGGCCTGTTGCGGGCGGCACTCCCGCACGAGCTCCGCAACGGCGACGCGGCATGGCTCTTCCTCGTCCTCGTCGTGGGACTGCTGGCCATCCTCATCATCGGCGATCCCGGCCGCATCGACCGCGACCGGCCCTGGTTGCACAACCTGACCAGCGTCATGATCGGGCTCATCTCCGTCGCCAACGCAGACGCCGCCATCCGCCTCGTGGTGGGCATCATCAACGTGTCGAGCTTCACGCAGAACGCCAAGGTGTTGCTGGCCAGTGGCGGTGCCATCTGGCTCTCCAACATCATCACCTTCGCCCTGTGGTACTGGAACCTGGACCGTGGCGGCCCGGCCGCCCGCGCCTCGGGCCGATACGTCCGGCCTGCGCTGATCTTTCCCGAAATGCTGCACCCGCAACACGTGGGGGAGAACTGGACCCCGACCTTCGTGGACTACTTCCACTTCGCCTTCGCCACCGCGACCGCCTTCAGTCCCACCGATGTGTCGGCCGTGAAACCCTGGATGAAGCTCATGATGATGGCGGAGGAGGCCATCTCCCTGGTGGTGGCCATTCTCGTGGTCGCCCGGGCCGTGAACATCTTGAAGTAATCCGCTCCGGCTCTCGTATCGGCCGCGCCGTCGGACTCCAGCGAACAACAATGGGGCCATGCCGTCCGGGGGCCGGGTCGTCGCGCTGGTGGGCACCGCACTGGTCACCGCCGGTCTCGTGACGTCGTGTGGCAATGGTCCCACCGCCGCGCAGAAGAAGGCGATCCGCGACATCCTCACCACGACCACGACCACGACGACGACCCCACCCACGACCTCCACCTCGTCGTCGACCACCACGACACAGCCCGGCGTCGCCGTCCCCAACGTCATCGGCCTCAAAATCGCGGCCAGCCCGCGCCGCCCTGCGCGCGGCCGGGTTCCCCACGGTGAGCCTGAACACCCCGTGCAACAAGGGCACGCTGGCCAGTCAGAGTGTCGTGGCGTCGCTGGCCATCCCCGGCAAGCCTCCGGACGTGCGCGTCGGTGCCGTGCCCTTGAGCGCCGGTGCGGCCGTCCCGCCGGGCACGCGGATCGGCATCAACTGGTCCGGCTGCTTCGGCGACGCCTCCGAGGTTCCCGCCGTCGTCGGGCTGCCCTTCCCGGCGGCGCGCCAGGCCATCCATGGGGTGGGGCTCACGTGGGCCTGCTTCTCCGTCGGCCAGGCGGCGGCCACGACGACGACCCGTGCGCCCAGGACCACCTCCACCTCGGACGGCATCGACGACGACCACCAAGGCCCCCGAGACGACCACGACGGTCAAGGTGGTGCAGACCGTGTTGACCCAGAGCCCGGCCGCCCACACCGTGCTCCACCCCGGCGCCACCGTCACGCTCACCATGCATCACTGCCCTCAATGAGCGCCACCCGATGAGCGCCGCGGGCGGCACGAGCGGCGGCGTTCCGGCGGGAGCGACGGCAGCTCCCCTTGCGCTCTCCAGCGGGCGCGGGCGCTGGGTGCTGGCGGCCACTGTGCTCGGTTCGGGCATCGCCATGCTCGATGCGACCGTGGTCGGCATTGCGCTCCCCGCCATCGGACGCGACTTCCACGGCGGTGTCGGCACCCTGCAGTGGGTCGTCACCGGGTACACGCTGACCCTGGCTGCCTTCCTGCTCCTCGGTGGCGCCCTCGGCGACCACTACGGGCGCAAGCGGGTCTTCTCCATCGGGGTCGCCTGGTTCGCCGTGGCCTCGGCCCTCTGCGGCATCGCGCCGACGCCGGCGTTCCTCATCGCCGCCCGCCTGGTGCAGGGGATCGGCGGGGCGCTGTTGACGCCGGGCAGCCTGGCCATCCTGCAGACCTCGTTCCGCGCCGACGACCGGGCCCGTGCCATCGGTGCCTGGTCCGGGTTGAGCGGCGTGGCCAGCGCCGCCGGCCCGCTCGTCGGCGGCTATCTGCTCGCGGTCGGCTCCTGGCGCTGGGTCTTCTTCATCAACGTGCCCGTGGCTGCGGCCGTCCTGGTGATCACGGCGCGCCACGTGCCCGAATCGCACGATCCCACCGCCACCGGTCGCGTCGACACCGTCGGCGCCACCCTGGCGGTCGTGTTCCTTGCGGGCTCGACCTACGGCCTCATTGAGGGGCCGACCCTGGGCTGGTCCAGCCCTGCCGTGGTGATCTCCCTCGTGGCGGCGGCCGTGTCGGCGCCGGCGTTCCTCGCTGGTCGAACACCGCAAGGCCAATCCGATGCTCCCGCTCGGCCTCTTCCGCTCCCGCCAGTTCAGCGGCGCCAACGGGGTCACCTTCGCGGTCTACGGCGCGCTCGGGGGTGCGCTCTTCCTGCTGCCCGTCGAGTTGCAAATCGTGAAGGGCTACTCGCCGCTCGAGGCGGGCATCTCGCTGCTCCCGCTGACGCTGGTCATGCTGGCCTTCTCGGCGCGCTCCGGTGCGCTGTCGGCCCGCATCGGTCCCCGCCTGCAGATGACGGTGGGGCCCCTCATCGTCGGGGCAGGGCTCTTCCTCCTCGTCCGGGCGACCGATCCCGGCAGCTACTGGACCCAGGTCTTCCCCGCCGTCCTCCTCTTTGCCATCGGCCTGGCCGTCACGGTCGCCCCCCTGACGGCGACCGCCATGAGTGCGGCACCGGCCGAACACTCCGGCGTGGCCTCGGCCGTCAACAATGTCGTCGCCCGGGCCGCCAGCCTGCTCGCGGTCGCCGTGCTCCCGCTCCTGGCCGGGTTGACCGGGGCGGCCGCTCTGGAGAGCGCCACCCTGGCCGCCGGCTTCCGCACCGCCATGGTGATCTCGGGCCTCACCTGCGCGGCCGGCGGGGTCCTGGCGGCCCTGACCATCCGCAACCCGGCCCGCGTGCGATCCGCCGCCCCCGTCGCAGCCGTGGAGAAGGAGCCGGCTTGGAGCTGCGGCGTCAGCGGCCCCCCGGTCGATCCCTCGTTGGCCGCTTCCGAGGGGCGGGGCGCCTGAAGCAATGTGCAACCGGCACAACGGTGGGCAAAGGTAGGCCGCATGCCGGGGCCACCACACACCGACGCCGTCCCTGCCGTCTTCGCCCCGGCCGCCCTCGGGCCGCTGACCCTGCGCAACCGCATCATCAAGGCGGCCACGTTCGAAGGGGTGACGCCGGGGGGAACGGTGAGCGACGCGCTGGTCGAGTTCCACCGCCGCGTCGCCGCCGGCGGGGCTGCGCTGTCCACGGTGGCCTACCTGGCCGTCTCGCCCGAGGGGCGCACGGATCGTCACTGCCTGTTGCTCAGCGACGACACGGTGCCGGGCCTGCGCCGGCTGACCGACGCCGTGCACGCGGAGGGTGCCGCGGCGGCGGCACAGATCGGCCACGCCGGGCCGGTGGCCAACGCCCGCTCCAACGGGGCCCCGGCGCTTTCACCCTCGGGCGGCTTCACGCCGATGGGCTCGCGCCTGCGCGCCGTCGACGCCGCCGGCATTGAGCGCATCACCGAGGACTACCGCCGCGCCACCATGCTCGCGGTGGAGGCGGGCTTCGACAGCATTGAGGTGCACGTCGGTCACAACTATCTCCTCAGCGCCTTCTTGAGCCCCAAGCTCAACCGCCGCGACGACCAGTTCGGTGGTTCGGTCGAGAACCGGGCCCGCTTCGCCCGCGCCGTCCTGCGCACCGTGCGCGACGCCGCCCCGGCCCAGCGTGGCGGTGACGGCCAAGCTCAACATGGCGGACGGCGTGCCGACGGCGGCCTGTGGCTCGACGAGAGCGTCGAGATCGCCCGGCTCTTCGAAGCCGACGGCGCGCTCGATGCGCTGGAGCTCACCGGAGGGCAGCTCGCTGGCCAATCCGATGTACCTCTTCCGGGGCGACGCGCCGCTGCAGGAGTTCGGGGCCACGTTGCCGGGGCCGGTCCGGCTCGGCTTCCGTTTCATCGGCCACCGCTTCCTGCGCTCCTACCCTACGAGGAGGCGTTCTTCCTCCCCTACGCCGCGGCAGTTCCGGGCGGCGCTCTCCACGCCGCTCATCCTTCTCGGTGGCATCACCGAGCTGGCGACCATTGAGATGGCGCTGGCGGAGGGGTTCGCCTTCGTGGCCATGGCCCGCGCCCTGCTGCGCGAGCCGGACCTGCCGAACCGCATGCAGGCGGATGCCGCCACGACGTCGCTCTGCATCCACTGCAACAAGTGCATGCCCACGATCTATTCGGGCACGCGTTGCGTCCTGGTGACCGGCCCGACTGGGTAGCCGGCCGCCCCGGTGCCGCCTACGCGGCGACCGGCGGCCGGCGTCCGGACCACGGGGCCGCCTCTTCGAGCTGGCCGGCCAGCGAGAGCAGGGTCTCCTCGTCGCCGAAGCGCCCGACGAACTGCACGCCGATCGGCAGGCCCGCCTCGTTCCAGTGCAGCGGCAACGAAATGCCGGGCTGGCCCGTCACGTTGAAGGGCGGGGTGAACGGCACGTAGGAGGCGGCGCGGAACAGTCCGGTCAGCGGCTCGCCGGGCGGCGAGTCGAAGGTGCCCAGCGGCGCCGGCGGCTCGGCCAGGGTGGGCGTGAGCAGGACGTCGATGCCCTCGAAGTACTCGGCGATCTGGCGGCTGATGCGCTGCAGCTCCTGCACCGAGCGCAGGTACGTCCCGCCGTCGATGGCCCGGCCGAGCGAAACGAGCGCCCAGCTCAGGGGCTCCAGGTCCTCCTCGGCGACCGACCGGCCCAACCGGCCCTCCCAGTCGGCGATGGCCCAGGCGTTGGCGCAGGCCCACTGGTTGACGAAGTGCGCCGTGAAGGCGTCGCCGTCGACCGACAGCGTCGCCTCCTCCACCCGGTGCCCGAGTGACTCGCAGAGCGCGGCCGTGGCCTGGACCGCCGCCACGCAGTCGGCGTGCACCGGACTGCCCGTGGGCGACGCCGTCATGACCGCGACGCGCAGGCCCTGCGGCGCGCGTGGCGGCGGCCGCCGCGAACGAGGGACCGCGCAGCGGCGGCGCCCAGTACGGGATCGCCGGGAACGGGACCGGCCGTGCAGTCGAGGATGGCCGCCGAGTCGCGCACCGAGCGCGTCACGACGTGCTCGGCCACCAGACCGCCCATCATGTCGCCGTAGGCGGGGGCAACCGAGTTGCGCGCCCGCGTCGGCTTCAGCCCGACCAGGCCGCAGCACGAGGCGGGAATCCGGATGGAGCCGCCCCCGTCGTTGGCGTGCGCGGCGGGCACCATGCCCGAGGCCACCGCGGCCGCCGAACCACCGGAGGACCCGCCGGTCGAGCGGCTCGGTGTTCCACGGGTTGCGCGACGGCCCGAAGCGCTGCGGTTCGGTGGTCGGCAGAATCCCGAACTCGGGCGTGTTCGTCTTGCCGCAGATGACGAAGCCGGCGTCGATGTAGCGCTGGGTCAGCGCCTGCGTGGTGGTGGAGTGGTAGTCGCCGGCGAAGGCCAGGCCCTCGCAGAACGGCGTGCCGGCCAGCTCGGCGCCGAGATCCTTCAACAAGAACGGCACGCCGCGGAACGGGCCGTCGGGCAGCTCGCCGGCCGCCTCCGCCCGGGCTCGCTCGAAGAGGTCGTGGATGACCGCGTTGAGCTCGGGATTGAGCCTCTCAATGCGGGCGATGGCCGCGTCCACCAGTTCGGACGGCGTGACCTCCTTGGTGCGGACCAGCTCCGCTTGCCCCGTCGCGTCCAGCCATGCCGTGTCGTCGCTCATGACGTGCACGGTAGCGACGCGGGCGACGGCGCGCCCGGGCGCCTCAGACCGGCGTGCGCCGTGCTCGCCGTCTGCGCCTCCTGCACCGGAGCGGCACCCGCGTTGTCAGGGCCGGGTCCCCGGCGGTGAGCCGCCGGTGCGCACGGCGACCGCCTCGGTGACCGAGACGTCGGCGCCACAGGTCATGCAGCGGCGGCGGTCGTCGAGCTCGCCGCCGCAGCCGCGGTGCTGGAGGATCATCGGCCGCTCGCCCCTCGAGGGCGTGGCGGTCGCCCCACTGGAGCATCGCCACCAGCACCGGCCACAGGTCGGCGCCCTTCTCGGTCAGGCGGTACTCGGAGCGCAGCGGGCGCTCCTGGTACGGGCGCTTGACCAGGATCCCCTCCTCGACCAGCCGCTCCAGGCGCACCTGCAGGATGTTGCGTGCCACGCCCAGGTCGCGCTGGATGTCGTCGAAGCGGCGGATGCCCAGGAAGACGTCACGGATGATCAGCAAGGTCCAGCGCTCGCCGATGACCTCGAGCGTCGAGGCCACGGGGCAGTACTGGGTGGGATAGTCCCTCTTCAGCATCCTTCCAGCATAACCGACAATTCCGGTCAGTGGGTTGTTTTATACAACTTTCTCTCGTAGAGTGCGTTGCATGACAGAACTCATGGAGAGCCCGCCGGCAACGCGTGAAGCGGGCCCGGCCTGTCCTGACCGCGCTGATCGTGCTCACCGGGCGTGTTCCTGTCCTCGCTCGACCTGTTCATCGTCAACATCGCCTTCCCCAGCATCTCGGCCAGCTACCACGGCGAGAGCCTGAGCTCGCTGTCCTGGGTGCTGAGCGCCTACACCATCGTGTTCGCCGCCGCCCTGGTCCCGGCCGGTCGCTGGGCCGACCGGGCCGGCCGCAAGCGGGCCTTCCTGCTCGGCCTGGCCATCTTCACGACCGCCTCCGCCCTCTGCGCCGTCTCCCCGTCCCTCGAGCCTCCTCGTCGGCGCCCGCGTGCTGCAGGCCATCGGCGGCGCGCTCATGCTGCCCACCTCGCTCGGCCTGCTGCTGCCCGCGTTCGGTCCCGAGCGCAAGGGCGCGGCCATCGGCCTGTGGTCGGCCGTCGGCGGGGCGGCCGCCGCCCTCGGGCCCCCGATCGGCGGGCTGCTCGTCCAGGCCAGCTGGCGCTGGGTCTTCCTGGTCAACCTGCCGTTCGCCCTGGTCGCGCTGGTCCTGGGCGTGCGCACGCTCGACGAGGTCCGGGACCCCGACGCCCAGAAGTCCGACCTGGTCGGCGCCGCGCTGCTGACCGTCGCGGTGGCGAGCCTGGTCGCCGCCATCGTCGAGGGCTCGGACTGGGGCTGGACGAGCGGGCGCATCCTCGGCGCCTTCGGGCTGGCTCTGCGCGGCCGGGCGCCGGGCTGGTGCTGCGCTCCCTCCGCCACCCCAACCCGATCATCGAGCCGGCCGTCATCCGCCACCGCGCCGTGGCCCTGGCCGACCTCAGCTCGCTCGCCTTCTTCGGCGGCTTCGGGGCCCTGGTGCTCGGTGGCGTCCTGTTCCTCACCGGCCTGTGGCACGAGTCGGTGCTGCGCGGCCGGCTTCATGATCGCCCCGGGGCCGCTGCTGGCCGGGATCACCGCGTTCCCGGGCGGGCTGCTGGGCGCCCGCTTCGGGCACCGGGCCGTCGGCACCGTCGGCGCGCTGCTCTTCGCGGCCAGCGGGGTGTGGTGGATCACCCACGTCGGCGTGACGCCGGACTGGGCCGGCGCCTACCTGCCCGGGCAGCCTGCTCAGCGGCATCGGCGTCGGGCTCATGCTCCCCTCGCTCGGTGGCGCCGCCACCGCGCCCCTGCCGCCGGAGCGCTTCGCCACCGGCTCGGCGCTCTACGTCATGAGCCGCCAGATCGGCATCGCGCTCGGCGTGGCCTGCCTGGTCGCCATCCTCGGGGTCTCGACCGGGCGAGGGCGCCGTGCACGCCTTCCACCACGCCTGGATCTTCATGATCGCCTGCAGCCTGGTGGCCGGCGCGCTGCTGCAGGGCGTCGGCAACAAGGTCACCGAGGTGGCCGACGCCTCTCTCGAGGCAGAGCCGCACGACCCGGCGCTCGACGACGGCACGCCGTGCCGCCGCCCGCCGTGCTCTACCCGCTGGCGGCGGGCAAGTAGGCCGGGTTCGCCACCAGCAACTGGTCCCGGGCCGACGCGGCGAGCGCCGGCGCGATCGAGTCCCAGTCGCCGTCGAGCGCGCCCGACCGCAGCGCCGCGGCCAGCGCGGCGTCGTCGTCGAAGCCGAGCCCGGCCAGGCGCGCCGCGTGGGCGGCGGCGAAGGACGGGACCGAGCAGGAGCTCGCGCTCGGCGATGCCCAGGGCGTTGCGCGCCACACGGGCCTCGAAGCGGGCGCCGTCCGCGCTGCGCTCCATGCAGCGCATCGAGGTACTCCCGCACCGCTTCGACCAGCTCGGCCGCGGTCGGTCGGCCGAACGGTGGCCGTCGGTCCGTCCGCCGGGACCGGTCCGGCGGTCGACGGCGGCGGCGTGCCCAGAAGGGTGAAGAGATCCCACTCGCTCTCGCAGACGCGGCGGCCGATGGCGGCCAGCTCGACGGAACGGGTGGCCCCGCTCAGGTGCGCCGAGGCCTGCAGGGCGCAGATGGTGGCCCACTTCACCGTGGCGTAGACCTGCCACCAGTGCACGCGCGCCGGCGTCATGGCCTCGCCACCGGCGTCGGCGTAGGCGGCCAGCAGGTCGGGCGAGCGCGCCGAAGCCGCCGACCTCGCCGCTCCCGCCGAAGCGCCAGGCCGGCGCGCAGAGCCAGCCGATGTCCTCGGCGGGGTCGCCGGTGTGGGCCAGCTCCCAGTCGAGGACGCCGCGCAGTCCGTCGGGCCCGACCAGGAAGTTGCCCATCCGGTAGTCGCCGTGCACCGTCACCCGCGGCCCGCTCGGTGGGCGGTGCGCCGCCAGCCAGCGCACGCCGAGCTCGAGCGCGGGCCGGACCTCGCCCAGGGCATCGAGGACGGGCAGGGGGTCACCCAGCGGGTCGGCCGGCGGCAGGCCCTCGATGGCGGCCGGGTCGATGGTGTGGATGGCGGCCAGGGCCCGCCCGGCCTGGGCGGTCAACGCGGCACGGGCCGCGGCCCATTCGTCGTCACGCAGGATCTTGCGCGGGATGGTCTCGCCCTCGAGCCGCTCCACCACCAGCCAGCTGGCGCCGAGCTCGCTCGCGCGTCGCCGAGCGCCACGACCGCCGGCACCGGCACGCCGGCCGCCGCGGCGGCGCGCAGCAGCGCCGCCTCCATCCGCACCCGGCCCTGCTGGCGCGCGCCGCCGCGGTCCATCTGCAGGATGAGCGGCCGCGTGCCGCCGTCCGGCCGTCGCAGCTCGAAGGCGCTGGTGACGCGCGAGGCGCCGCCGGACAGTCGCCGCAGGTCGCGCACCGTGCCGCCGAGCGGCACGACCCAGCGCCGCCGCCAGCTCCTCGTTGCTCAGGCGGGGCGCCATCCGCTACTCGACGGGGACGACAGGCCTCCCGCCGTCGTCGAGCTGGTGCAGGTACTCGCAGATGCCGTAGCCGGTCTGGGCCGGACCGTCCGGGTCCTCGTAGGTCCAGCGCGCCAGCCCCTCGTTGACCATGGTGCCGCCGGCCCGGCCGATGTCGGCCACCCGCATGACGTCGCCGCGCAGCGGATAGGTCCGGCCCGACTTGTCGACCACGTCGAGATGCGTGACGCGCTGCGTCACGCCGTCGTCGGCCAGCTCGGTGCGCACGCGCCACTCGGCCACCGACGTGGCCCGGGTGCCGTCCCACACCCAGCCGCGGTGCAGGTCGCCGGCGTCGGTGCCGAGGCGGATGCCGCCGAAGTGCATGTCCTCGCCGATGTTGATGGAGAACCAGCGCCACATCTTCGGGCCGCCCCAGCGGCGCGGGCCCCAGGAGCGGTCGCGGTTGCCGTGGGCGCCCTGCCACTGCGTGCGCCGTGCCGTCGACGGTGAGCGTGCCGGTCCAGCGGCCCGCCTGCTCCAGGTGGCCCTTGCCGACCGTGCCGGCCGCGGCGGCCGCCTCGGCCGACTTCGGGCCGCCGCTGGGCTGCCCGTCGGTGCCGATGGCGGGGGTCACGGCGTCGAAGCGCACGTCGAGCGCGACCGCGGACCGGGTGGGTCGCCGTCTCGCCGCGCACGCACGGGCGCGCCTGCACCTCGCCGTCCATGGTGAGCCGCCACGACTGCAGCGCCTCGAGCATGTCGTAGCGCACGGCGCCGACCTCGAGCACGGAGTCGACCATCTCGTGCTGCTCCTTGACCCAGCGGTACTCGCCGAGCTCGCCGCCGGGCAGCCAGAGCGACATGCCGACGTCCATGGTGCCCTCGTTGGGCCGGATGCCGACGCGGGTGAAGAAGCCCGAGTCCGTGCCGGGGTCATAGGCGTTGAAGTAGTACGACTCGCTCCAGGCGCTGTCGCCTTCGACGGGGTGGGCCAGGTCGTGACGGGCGTCGAGGATCGGCATCGCTACACCATTGTCTGTCCGGCGCTCACGTTCAACGCCTCGCCGGTGACGCCGCGGGCGGCGTCGGAGAGCAGCCAGCACGATGGCGGCGGCGATCTCGTCGGCGTCCTGCAGGCGCCCGAGCGGGATTTCGCGGGCGATGAAGTCGGCCAGCCCGTCGGGGCCGCCCAGCAGCGTCTCGAACATGGCGTCCCGGTTGATGAGGTCGGTGTCCACCGTGCCCGGGCACACGGCGTTGACCGCGATGCCGGACGGGCCGAGCTCGAGGGCCATGGTCTGGGTGAGCAGGATCACCCCCGCCTTGGCCGCGCAGTAGGCGCCCGAGGAAGGGGAAGGCGCGCTTGCCGGCCTGGCTCGAGACGTTGCAGATGCGCCCGCCCACGCCGGCGTCCACCATCCGGCTGGCACAGGCCTTCGACACCAGCCAGGTCCCGACCACGTTGACGTCGAGCACACGGCGGAACTCGTCGGCCGGCACACCGAGCAGCGGGCCCAGGCCGAACCCCGGGCCGCTGCCCCCGGCCACGTTGGCCACCAGCGTGATCGTCCCCAGCTCCTCGGTGGCGCGAGCCGACGGCGGCCTCCACCGCCGCCTCGTCGGAGATGTCGGCCCGGAGGGTGATCGCCCGCACGTCGTGCTGGCGCAGCTCGGCGGCCACCGCCTCGAGGTCGTCGCCGCTGCCGGTGCCGTGGAAGGGCGCGTCGGCGTAGGGCTGCGCGATGTCGAGGCAGGCCACGTCCGCCCCGCCCCTGGCCAGGGCCACGGCGGTGGCACGGCCGATGCCCCGGGGACGGGCCGCGCCGGTGACCAGCGCGACGTGCCCTTCGAACAGGCGCGCCGGCAGCGTCGTGTGTGAAACTCACCGGGCAAACGTAGCGACGAATGCGGGCGGCCGCGCTGTCCGTGGGGGTGGGCGCAGCCATGCGTGCGGCGGTGACCAGGGATGGACGGCTGGTGGTGGGCGATGTGCCCGAACCGGTTCCGTCCTCGGGTCACGTGGTCGTGCGCTCGCTCGCCGCCGGCATCTGCGGGTCCGACCTGCATGCGCTGGCCGACTTCCGCCACTTCACCGACCTCATGGGCTCGGTCGGCGTGCCCGCCCTGGACCCGGCGGCCGACTGCGTCTTCGGCCACGAGTTCTGCGCGGAAATCGTGGAGCACGGGCCCGACACGGCCGGCACCCTCCCGGTCGGGACACGCGTCTGCTCGGTGCCCATCGTCCTGGGCCCGACCGGCGTGGAGCAGATCGGCTACTCGAACGCGTACCCCGGCGCGCTGGCCGAGCACATGGTGCTCCAGGAGCTGCTCCTGCTCCCGGTGCCCGACTCGCTCGAGACCGACCTGGCCGCGCTGACCGAGCCGCTCGCCGTGGGCGAGCACGCCGTGGGGCTGGCCGGGCTCACGCCGGGGCAGCCCTGCCTCGTCGTCGGCTGCGGGCCGGTGGGGCTCGCCGTCATCGCCGCGCTCAAGGGACGGGGCCACGGTCCGGTCCTGGCCGCCGACTTCTCGCCCACGCGGCGCCGGCTGGCCGAGGCCTTCGGGGCCGACGAGGTCCTCGACCCGGCCCAGGGCTCGCCGCACGACCGCTGGTCCGATTTCGGCATCGCCCGCACCGTCATGGAGCGCATCGGCTCCGCCATGCTCGGGCGCCAGCGTCCCGGACCCCGTGATCTTCGAGGCGGTCGGGCGTCCCCGGCATGCTGCAGTCACTGCTCGCCGACGCGCCGCCGCACAGCCGCATCGTGGTGGTCGGCGTCTGCATGCACAGCGACACCATCGAGCCCTTCATGGCGGTGACCAAGGAGATGGAGCTGCGCTTCTCCTTCGGCTACACCCCCGCCGAGTTCGCCGCCACGCTGCAGCGCCTGGCCGACGGGATGCCGGGCGCCGACCTCCTGGTCACCTCCACCGTCGACCTCGCCGGCGCACCCGGCGCCTTCGAGACGCTGCGCACGCCCGGCGAGCACGGCAAAATCCTGGTGACGCCCTGACAGCCTGCCCTGCACGCCCCACTCAACTGACCCTGGAGAGCAATGACGACCATTGACGCCGACGGCCGCCTCAAGTTCGGGATCTTCCTGGCCCCGTTCCATCCCGTGGGCCAGAACCCGACGCTGGCGCTCGAGCGCGACCTGCAGCTCGTCGAGCATCTCGACGCCCTCGGCTTCGACGAGGCCTGGTTCGGCGAGCACCACTCGGCCGGCTACGAGATCATCGCCTCGCCCGAGGTCTTCATCGCCGCCGCCGCGCAGCGCACGAAGCACATCCGGCTCGGCACCGGCGTCTCGTCGCTGCCGTACCACCACCCGTTCATGCTGGCCGACCGCATGGTGCTGCTCGACCACCTGACACGCGGGCCGCGTCATGTTCGGCGTCGGCCCGGGGCGCTGCCCTCCGACGCCTTCATGATGGGGATCGACCCGGCCAAGCAGCGCGACATGATGGAGGAGTCCCTCGAGGCCATTCTGCTGCTGCTGGCCGGTGAGACGGTCACCATGGAGACCGAGTGGTTCAAGCTCGTGAAGGCGCGCCTGCAGCTGCGGCCCTACCAGCGCCCCTTCCCCGAGGTCGCCGTGGCGGCGCAGGTGTCGCCGGCCGGGCCCCGGGCGGCCGGGCGCTTCGGCACCGGCCTGCTGTCGATCGGGGCCACCTCGGCCGGCGGCTTCGACGTGCTCGGCATCCACTGGGACGTCATGGAGGAGCGGGCCGCCGAGTTCTCGACCACGGTCGACCGCAACAAGTGGCGCCTGGTCGGGCCGATGCACATCGCCGACACCAAGGAGCAGGCGATCGCCGACGTCGCCTTCGGGCTCGAAGAGTGGGTCGACTACTTCCAGCGCGTGGCCGCGCTCCCGCTGGCGCCCAACACCGAGAACTTCGAGTCGCTGGTCGACGCGCTGAACGCATCGGGCTTCGCCGTCATCGGCACGGTGGACGACGCCATCGCGCAGGTGGCCCGCCTGCAAGCGCAGTCCAAGGGCTTCGGCACCTTCCTCCTCATGGGCCACGAGTGGGCCGACACGGCCGCCACCCGCCATTCCTACGAGCTGATCGCCCGTTACGTGGCGCCCCGGTTCCAGGACTCGGCCGACTCGCTGACCCGGAGCCGTGACTGGGCCGCAGAGAACCGCCCCGAGTTCATCGGCGCCGCCGGCAATGCCGTCATGTCGGCCATTCAGAAGCATCACGAGGAGAAGGCCGACAAGGCGGCCACAGCCGGGACGAGAGGGGAGAAGGTGACGCCCGAATGGCTGAAGTCACGCACGAACAGGTGCCGACGAACGGGATCGAGCTGCACGTGGCGGCGGCCGGGCCGGCCGACGGTCCGCCCGTCGTCCTGTGCCACGGCTTCCCCGAGCTCTGGTACTCGTGGCGCCATCAGCTCGGCGCCCTGGCCGACGCCGGCTACCGCGCCTACGCCCCGGACCTGCGCGGCTACGGCGGGAGCTCGCACCCGACCGAGGTGACCGACTACGGCTCGGACAAGCTCACCGGCGACCTCTGCGGCCTGCTCGACCACTACGGCTACGACACGGCCGCCTTCGTCGGCCACGACTGGGGCGCCATGGTGGTGTGGGAGATGGGACGCCTGCACCCCGGACGCGTCTCGTCGCTCTACAACATGAGCGTGCCCTACTCGAACGCCCCCGCCCCGCCGATTGAGATCTTCGAGATGCTCTTCCCCGACACGTTCTTCTACATGCTCTACTTCCAGCCGGTCGGCCCGGCCGAAGCCGAGTTCGACGCCGACCCGCGTCGCTTCCTGCGCACCATGCTCTACTCGGCCAGCGCCGAGGGCATGGCCCACGCCGGACCGCTCATTTCGGACGCGCCGCGGGAGGGGACGCGCTTCTTGGACATCCTGACGCCGCCGCCCGACGTGCTCCCGCCCTGGATCACCGAGGCCGACGTCGACGTCTACGCCGCCGCCTTCGAGAAGGGCGGCTTCTTCGGCCCCTGCAGCTTCTACCGGAACATGGACGCCAACTGGGAGCGCTCGCACGACATTCCGGCCTCCATCTACACCATGCCGACCGGCTTCCTGACCGGCGCCCTCGACCCCGTCGCCTCGATGATGCCCGACGCGGCCGACGGAGATGGCGGCCGCGTTGCCCGACTACCGCGGCACCACCGTCGTCGACGGCGCCGCCCACTGGGTGCAGCAGGAGAAGCCGGCGGAGACCAACGCCGCGCTGCTGTCGTTCCTCTCCTCGCTGTGAGCGACCTCGTCCCGCTGCCGCCGCAGCCGACCGGCGTCGACTGGCCCACCGAGGAGTGGCCCGACGGGCGAGGTGCCGCGTGGGTCGACCTCGACCCGCTGCTCGACGAGGTCTTCGACGACGGCGGGCCGCTGGCCCAGACCTTCGCCGTGCTGGTCGTCTACGGCGGGCGCGTGGTGGCCGAGCGCTACCAGGGCGCGCTGGAGCACTTCGACCGCCCGCCACGCCGGTGACGGCGGAGACGACGCTCCTCAGCTGGTCGATGGCCAAGTCGGTGCTGCACGCGGCGGTGGGCCTGCTCGTCGGCGACGGCAGGCTGGACCTCGACGCCCCCGCCGCCGTGCCCGAGTGGGCCGACAGCGGACGATCCCCGCCACGCCATCACCCTGCGCCAGCTGCTGGCCATGCGCGACGGGCTCGCCTTCGCCGAGGACTACGTGGACGGCGACGTCTCCGACACCATTCAGATGCTGTTCGGGGACGGCCAGGCGCGACATGGCGCACTTCGCCGCCGATCGCCCCCTCGCCGCGCCACCGGGCACGCGCTTCAACTACTCGTCGGGCACGTCGAACATCATTTCGGGCATCGTCGCCCGCACCGTGGGGCCGGGCGAGCCCTACGCCCGCTTCCTGCACGGCCGGCTCTTCGGCCCCTCGGGCATGACGAGCGCCGACCCGGAGTTCGACGAGGCCGGCACCTGGGTGGCCTCCTCGTACCCTGTGCACGACGGCCCGCGACTACGCCCGCTTCGGGCTGCTCTACCTGCGCGGCGGCGTGTGGGACGGCTTCGGTCTGCTGCCCGACGGTTGGGTCGACTACGGCCGCACCTGGGTCTCGGAGGATCCCGAGGACGCCAGCCCCTACGGCGCCCACTGGTGGGGCGTGGCCGGCGACACGCTCGGCACCTTCCGCGCCTCGGGCTACGAGGGCCAGTCCATCACGCTCTGCCCGAGCCTCGACCTGATGGTGGTGCGCCTCGGCAAGACGCCGCACGAGAACGAGGAGCACCTCGTCCCGTGGCGCAAGGCGATGGTGCAGGCCTTCGCCCGCGCCCGCTGAGCCGGAGCGGTCAGCCCTTCGGCGAGGCGACGAACACGGGGATCTGCCGGTCCGTCTTCTCCTGGTACTCGGCGTAGGGCGGGTACGCCGCCACGCCGCGCTCCCACCAGGTGGCCTTCTCGTCGCCGCTGACCTCGCGCACCGACACGGCGAACGGCTCGGGCCCGTCCTGAATCAGCACTTCGTCCGGATGCGCCTCCAGGTTGTAGAACCACTCGGGGTGCTCGGGTGCCCCGCCCTTGGACGCGACCAGCGCGTACTCGCCGTCGTGCTCGACGCGCATGACGGGGGTCTTGCGCACCTTGCCGCTCTTGGCCCCCCGGGTCGTCACCACAATGATGGGCAGGCCGGTGTCGAGCAGCGTGTTGGCCCGCTGGCCCCCGGAGGCCTCGTACTCGGCCACCTGATCTTTCACCCAGTCCGACGGGCTGGGCTCGTAGTCACCTTGGAGTGTCGTCATGGGCCGATCGTAGAGGGTGCGGGCTACTCTCCGTCCGTGCCCCGCGAGCCCATGGCTGCCGCCGACGTCCTGGAGTTCCACCGGACGCTGTCCAACTGGGGGCGCTGGGGCGACGAGGACGAGCTCGGGGCGCTGAACCTGATCACGCCCGAGGTCACGGCGGCCGCCGCGGCCACCGTGCGCTCCGGCCGGACCGTGTCGTGCGCCCGGCCGCTCGACACGCAGCCCGTCCGCCGACAACCCCCAGCCGGTGGCCCACCACATGACCGGCACCGCGACCGAAGGGATGGGCGCGGACTACTTCGCCATTTCCCCGCACGGCTTCTCCACCAGCCACATCGACGCGCTGTGCCACATCTTCCACGAGGGGAAGCTCTACAACGGGTACCCGACCGACGCCGTCACCGCCCACGGCGCGACCAAGCTCGGCATCGACCAGCTGCGCGCCGGCATCGTGACGCGAGGCGTGCTGCTCGACATCCCTGCGCTGCGCGGCGTCGACGCGCTCGAGCCCGGGGAGCCGATCTTCCCCGAGGACCTCGAGGCAGCCGAGAAGAAGGCCGGCCTGCAGGTGCAGCCCGGCGACGCACTTCTCGTCCGCACCGGACGCTGGGTCTGGCGGCGCGCCAACGGCCCGTGGGACGCCGGCAGCCTGGCCGCCGGGCTCGACGCGTCATGCCTCCCCTGGCTGCGCGGCCGCGACGTGGCCGCCCTCGGCAGCGACTGCGTGTCCGACGTCCTGCCTTCCCGCGTCGACGGGCGTCGGCATGCCGATCCACACCATCGTCATCGTGGCCATGGGCGTCCATCTGCTGGACAACCTCGACCTGGACAACCTGGCCGCCGCGTGTGCCGAGGAGGCCCGCTGGGAGTTCCTCTTCACCGTGGCGCCGCTGGTGCTGCGCCGCGGCACGGCCTCGCCGGTCAACCCGATCGCCCTGTTCTGAGGCCGCCGGCTTCTGACGCCGCGTGCGGACGCTCAGGCCCCCTCGTAGGGGAAACCGAGGTCGGGCGCGGTCAGGACGGCGCGGAACGGGATGCCCTCGGCGGCCGCCATCGCCTCGACCGTGCCGCCGCGGTCGACGACGGCGACGAGGAGCACGACCTCGGCCCCCGCCTCCTGCACGGCGTGGGCCGCTTCGAGCAGCGACGTGCCGCGCGTGACCGTGTCCTCGGTGACGACGACCTTGTCGCCGGGGTCGAGCGCGCCGGCGATGCGCCCGCCGCCTCCGTGGTCCTTCGCCTCCTTGCGCACGCTGAAGGCCTTGAGCGGACGACCCCGCGTGGCCGCCACACCGGCCGTCACGAAGGCGACCGGGTCGGCCCCCATGGTGAGCCCGCCGATGGCCGTCGCCTCGGGCGGGAGCACCGAGAGCACGGCGTCGGCCACGAGCAGCATGGCCTCGGGCCGGCAGACCGTCTGCTTGGAGTCGATGAACCAGCTGCTCTTGCGGCCGGACTTGAGCGTGAAGTCCCCGGCTTGACCGAGTGCGCCGAGCAGGTGGTCGCGCAGCTCGGCGAACGTCTGGCGCCGGTCGTCGCTCACCGGAAGCGCACGCCCGGGGCACCCGCCACGACCTCGCCGATGACCGTCGGCGGTCTGCCCCGCCGCGTCCAGCGCGTCGAGCGCGGCGCCGACCGGCCGGCGTCGACGACCAGCGCCATGCCGACGCCACGGTTGAAGACCCGGTCCATTTCGTCCTCGGCGACCGCGCCCAGGCGCTGGATCTCGGCGAACACCCGCGGCTCGTCCCAGGTCGACCGGTCGAGCACCGCGCCGAGGCCGGCCGGGAGCGACCCGGGGCAGGTTGCCGACGATGCCCCCGCCGGTGATGTGCGCGCACGGCGTGGCAGCGCGTCGCCCAGCCGCCGCCCGCACCGCCAGCACGGCCGGGGTGTAGATGACCGAGGGCCGCAGCAGCTCGTCGGCCACGCTGTGGTCCGCGCCGTCCCAGGCCGGGTCGCCCAGGTCGAGGCCGGCCCGCTCGAGCAGGACGTGGCGGGCCAGCGTGTAGCCGTTGGAGCGCAGGCCGGGCGAGGGCAGGCCCACCACGGCGTCGCCCGCGCGCACCCGCTCGGGCCCGAGCTGGGTCCCCTGCTCGACCACCCCGACGGCGAAGCCGGCCAGGTCGAGCTCGTCGGGCGCCATCACGCCGGGGTGCTCGGCCGTCTCGCCGCCGATCAGGGCGCAGCCCGGCCTGCCGGCAGCCCTCGTGCACGCCGGCCACCACGGTCGCGACGTGGTCCGGGTCGACCTTGCCGGTGGCGACGTAGTCGAGCATGAACAGCGGCTCGGCGCCGACGCACACGAGGTCGTCGACGCACATGGCCACCAGGTCGATGCCGACGGTGTCGTAGCGGCCGGTGGCGCGGGCCACGACCAGCTTCGTGCCCACGCCGTCGGTCGAGGCCACCAGCACCGGGTGGGCGTAGCGGCCGAGGTCGAGCGGGAACTGGCCGCCGAACCCGCCGATGCCCGCCACCATGCCGCGCAGGCGCTCGACCGCGGCGTCGCCGGCCGCGATGTCGACGCCGGCGCCGGCGTAGGTGGCGCCGCCCTCTCCCACGGTGGTCAGACCCCGGGCAGCGCGGCCTGGTGGGCCGTGACCGCGACCGGCTCGGGCCGGCCGCGAGCGTGACCGACGGCCGGGACCGGCGTCGGGTAGTCGCCGGTGAAGCAGGCGTCGCAGAACCCGGCGTCGGCGCCGATGGCCGCCTTCAGGTTCTCGATGCTGATGTAGGCCAGCGAGTCGGCGCCGAGGATGCGCGCCATGTCCTCGACGGTGTGGTCGGTCGCCAGCAGCTCCTCGTGCGACGGGGTGTCGATCCCGTAGAAGCAGGGCCAGCGCCAGGGCGGCGACGAGATCCGCAGGTGCACCTCGGCCGCGCCGGCCTCGCGCAGCATGCGGATGACCGAGCGCTGCGTCGTGCCGCGCACGATGGAGTCGTCCACGACCACGAGCCGCTTGCCCGCGATGGTCGTCGGGGAGCGGGTTCAGCTTGCGCCGCACCGCGTCGGCCCGCTGCTGCTGGTCCGGTGCGATGAACGAGCGGCCGATGTAGCGGTTCTTCACCAGGCCCTGGCCGTAGGGGATGCCGCTGGCCCGGGCGAAGCCCTCGGCGGCCGGGCACGCCCGACTCGGGCACGCCCATCACCATGTCGGCGTCGGCCGGCGCCTGCAGCGGCCAGCAGCTCGCCCATGCGGCAGCGGGTCTCGTGGACCTCGCGGCCGTAGAGCCGGCTGTCGGGCCGCGCGATGTAGGCGAACTCGAAGATGCACAGCCGCGGCTCGACCTCGCGCAGCCACGGGATCTCGCAGGCTCGTCGGGCCGTCGGCGTCGATCACGACCATCTCGCCCGGCGCGACCTCGCGCACGAAGGTGGCGCCGATGACGCTGAGCGCCGGCGTCTCGGAGGCCAGCACCCAGCCCTCGGGCGCGTCGGCCGGGCCGAGCCGGCCGAGGCACAGCGGGCGGAAGCCGTAGGGGTCGCGCACGCCGAAGAGCCGCTCGGAGCTCATCAGGACGAACGAGAACGCACCCTCGAGGATGGGGAGCACGGCCTGCAGCGCGGTCGCCAGGTCCTCGGTCTCGGGGAAGGACTGCGCCAGCAGCTCGGCCACGACGTCGCTGTCGGTGGCGATGGAGCCGGGCAGCATGCCGACCTTCTCGGCCAGCGCGGCGGTGTTGGTCAGGTTGCCGTTGTGGCCGAGCGCGAAGCCGGCCCGCCCGACGGGCCGGTAGACCGGCTGGGCGCCCGGCCCAGTCCGAGGAGCCGTGGGTCGAGTAGCGGGTGTGGCCGATGGCGAGGTGGCCCTCGAGACCCGACAGCGTGCGCTCGTCGAAGACGGTGGCGACGAGGCCCATGTCCTTGACCACGGTGACGGTGTCGCCGTCGCTCACGGCCATGCCGGCCGACTCCTGCCCGCGGTGCTGCAGGGCGAACAGGCCGTCGAAGGTGAGGTTGGCCACCCTCATGCCGGGCGCGTAGACACCGAAGACACCGCACGCTTCCTTCACGCGCCGCCCATTCTCGCACAGGCCCGCGGCATCACGGTTCGCCCAGGGCCCGGGCCAGGTTCCCCTCGTAGGCCTCGGCACGCGCCGTCAACGGGGAGGTCGACCAGCGTCGCCGAGGGCGAGGCGCTCGCCGCCGGCCCGGCCGAGCACCGCGGCCGGGATCGCCCAGCGCGGCGGCCCGGGCAGCACAGCTCGTCGGGCGCGCCGTGGCCACCACGAAGCGCGACGGCAGCTCGGTGAAGAGCTCGGCCGGCGTCGTCGACCGCGTCCACCGCGCAGCCGACGCCGGCGGCGGCCGCCATCTCGGCCAGCGCGACGGCCAGGCCGCCGCCCGAGACGTCGTGCACGGCGTGCACGAGGGCGCGTCGTCGGCGCCGCGCCACCTGCGCGGCGACCAGCGCGGCGACGAAGCGCACACGCCGCCGCGTGCGCGGCGAAGTCGACCGCCGGGACCCGCCCGGTGCGGTGGTCGCGCCGCTCGGTCGCCCAGCGCGTCCCCTCCAGCGGGAAGGACCCGTCGGCGCCGCCGCGGCCCGACGCAGGACGAGCGCGTCGCCGGCCGACCAGGCCAGCCCCGGCGGGCGGCGCGTGGACGGTCGTCGACGAGGCCGAGCACGCCGAGCACCGGCGTGGGGTCGATGTCGGCGCCGCCGCTCTCGTTGTAGAGGCTGACGTTGCCGCCGATCACCGGGAGCGACAGGGCGCGGCAGGCCTCGGCCATGCCGTCGATGCACTCGGAGAGCTGCCACATCACCTCGGGGTGCTCGGGGTTGCCGAAGTTGAGGCAGTTGACGACGGCGGCCGGCGTCGCACCGACGCAGGCCAGGTTGGCCACGCCCTCGGCCAGCACGAGCGCCGTGCCGGCCCGCGGGTCGAGCGCGCAGGCCCGCGGGTTGGAGTCGGTCGTGAGCGCGACGCCGCGCTCCGAGGGCGGGAGCCCGGGCCGGCCAGCCGGAGCAGCGCCGCGTCGGCGCCGGGACCGGCCACGGTGTTGAGGAAGAGCTGGTGGTCGTACTGGCGGTAGACCCAGCGCGGCGAGCGCAGCAGGGCGAGGAGGTCGGCGCGCGCAGTCGGTCGGCGGCGCGGGCGGCGGCGCGCCGTGGCGGGACGCCGGCGCCGGCGCGGGCCGGTCGTAGAGCGGCGCGTCGTCGGAGAGCGACGCGGCCGGCACGTCGGCGAGGACCGGGCCGTCGAGCCGTCGCGGATGCGCAGGCGCCCGCCGCCGTCGGGGTCGGGCTCGGTCACCGTGCCGATGACCGTGGCCCGCACCTCCCACTTGGCGCAGATGGCCGCCACCGCCGGCCACGACTCGGGCGTGACGATGGCGAGCATGCGCTCCTGGCTCTCGCTCGTCATCACCTCCCAGGGCTCCATGCCCTCCTCGCGCCGGGGCACCGCCGACACGTCGACGTCCATGCCGACGCCGCCGCGCCCGCCGTCTCGCTGGTGGCGCAGGCCAGGCCGGCGCCGCCGAGGTCCTGGATCCCGACCACGAGCTTGGTGTCGAGCAGCTCGAGGCACGCCTCGATGAGCCGCTTCTCCTCGAAGGGGTCGCCCACCTGGACGCTCGGGCGCTTGGTGTCGTCGGCCGCGCCCGCGTCGTCGCCGCTGAAGCCGGCCGAGGCGAGCACGCTGACGCCGCCGATGCCGTCGCGCCCGGTGCTCGAGCCGAGCAGCACGGCCAGGTTGCCCGAGGCCCGACGCGATGCCGAGCACGAGGCGCTCGGCCGGCAGCGCGCCCAGGCAGAGCACGTTGACGAGCGGGTTCTGCGCGTAGCAGGGGTCGAAGGTGAGCTCGCCGCCGACCGTCGGCACGCCGACGGAGTTGCCGTAGCCCGAGATGCCGCTCACCACGCCCTCGACGAGCCAGCGCTGCCGGGCGTCGTCGGGCGGCCCGAAGAACAGCGGGTCCATGACGGCCAGCGGGCGGGCACCCATGGTGAAGATGTCGCGCAGGATGCCGCCCACGCCCGGTGGCCGCGCCCTGGTAGGGCTCGATGGCCGACGGGTGGTTGTGGCTCTCGATCCGGATGGCGACGGCGATGCCGTCGCCGGCGTCGATGACCCCGGCGTTCTCGCCCGGGCCGACCAGCACCCGCGGGCCCCTCGGTCGGCAGGCGCCGCAGGTGCAGCCGGGACGACTTGTACGAGCAGTGCTCGCTCCACATCACGGCGTAGAGGGCCAGCTCGAGGTGGTTGGGCGGCCGGCCCAGGATCTTGCCGACGGCCTCGAACTCGTCGTCGGTCAGGCCGAGCGCCCGGTGCAGCGACTCCTCCCGCGGGCGCGGTCGGGCGGCGGCGCCTCGGCCGGGGGAGTCATGACGGCCTCCAACTTAGTCGCCGCCCGTT
>CAWAHA010000010.1:0-35326 GCA_963781565.1 uncultured Acidimicrobiaceae bacterium
ATGCCGTGGGAGGGCTACAACTACGAGGACGCCATCATCCTGTCCGAGCGGTTGGTCCGTGACGACGTGCTGACCTCCATCCACATTGAGGAGCACGAGGTCGACGCCCGCGACACCAAGCTGGGTGCCGAGGAGATCACGCGGGACATCCCGAACCTGTCGGAGGAGATCCTGGCCGACCTCGACGACCGCGGCATCATCCGCGTCGGCGCCGAGGTGGAGCCGGGCGACGTCCTGGTCGGCAAGGTGACCCCCAAGGGTGAGACGGAGCAGACGCCCGAAGAGCGCCTGCTGCGCGCCATCTTCGGTGAGAAGGCCCGTGAGGTCCGTGACACCTCGTTGAAGGTGCCGCACGGCGAGTACGGCAAGGTCATCGACGTCCGTGTCTTCTCCCGCGAGGAGTCGCACGAGCTGCCGCCGGGCGTCAACCAGCTGGTCCGCGTCTACGTGGCCCAGAAGCGCAAGATCTCCGAGGGCGACAAGCTCGCCGGCCGTCACGGCAACAAGGGCGTCATCTCCAAGATCCTCCCGGTCGAGGACATGCCCTACCTGTCCGACGGCACCCCGGTCGACATCATCTTGAACCCCCTCGGCGTGCCGAGCCGGATGAACGTGGGCCAGGTGCTCGAGTCGCACTTGGGTTACGCCGCCCGCCACGGTTGGGAGGGCGTCGTCGTGAACGAGGGCGTCGGCACCTCGGCCAAGGGTGACGGGGCGGCCCGCAAGACGCGGCCGCGCACCGAGCCGGCGGCCTGGGTCGCCACCCCGGTCTTCGACGGTGCCCACTGGGACGAGGTCGAGGACGCCGGGGCGCACCCGACGATTCAGAAGGTCTTCGGGACCCTGAACTCGGACTCGGCCAACGGCGACGTGCAGATCGGCACCGACGGCAAGGTCACCTTGTACAACGGGCGCACCGGCGAGAAGTACGACAACCCCATTTCGGTCGGGTTCGTCTACATCCTCAAGCTGGCCCACCTGGTCGACGACAAGATCCACGCCCGCTCCACCGGCCCGTACTCCATGATCACGCAGCAGCCGCTGGGTGGGAAGGCACAGTTCGGTGGCCAGCGCTTCGGTGAGATGGAAGTGTGGGCTCTGGAGGCGTTCGGCGCCGCCTACGCCCTGCAGGAGCTCCTGACCATCAAGTCCGACGACGTGCTGGGCCGGGTCAAGGTCTACGAGGCCATCGTCAAGGGCGAGAACATCCCCGAGCCGGGCATCCCCGAGTCGTTCAAGGTGCTCATCAAGGAGATGCAGTCCTTGTGCCTCGACGTCGAGGTCCTGGCCGTCGACGGCCGTGAGATCGAGATGCACGAGCTGGACGAGGACGTGTTCCGCACCGCTGAGGAGCTGGGCATCGACATCAGCCGCAACGAGCGCGGCTCCGACGAAGAAGACGAGCGGCGTGCCGCAGAGAGGAGCTTCTCCTAATGGCTCTCGACGTCAACACTTTCGACCAGCTGCGTATCGGGCTGGCGACGGGCGATTCCATCCGCGGCTGGTCCAACGGCGAAGTCAAGAAGCCCGAGACGATCAACTACCGCACCTTGCGTCCTGAGAAGGACGGGCTCTTCTGCGAGAAGATCTTCGGTCCGACCAAGGACTGGGAGTGCTACTGCGGCAAGTACAAGCGGGTGCGCTTCAAGGGCATCATCTGCGAGCGCTGCGGCGTCGAGGTCACCCGTTCCAAGGTGCGCCGCGACCGCATGGGCCACATTGAGCTGGCCGCGCCCGTCGTGCACATCTGGTACCTGCGGGGTACCCGTTCGTGGCTGGCCTACCTGCTCATGGGCACCGAGCCCCGCGAGGAGCTCAAGGCCAAGCAGCTCGAGAAGGTCATCTACTTCGCGGCGAACCTGGTCACCTGGGTCGACGAGGAGAAGCGTCACACCGACCTGCCCTCGCTCGAGAACGAGATGGCCGAGGAGATCGCCGACATTGAGAAGAAGCGCGACCTCGACATCGACCGTCGCTTCAAGGCGCTCGAGGACGAGCTGAAGGCCCTCGAGGCCGACGGCGCCAAGGACGCGGAGATCAAGGCGCGCCAGCGCGCCGTCGAGAAGGAGATCCAGTCCGCCCGCGAGCGGGCCCAGGAGGACGCCGAGATCGCCCAGCGCTCCCTCGACGAGTTCCGCAACCTGCACGGCCGCAAGATCCTCGAAGACGAGATGCTGTGGCGCGAGCTCCGCTTGCGTTACGACGAGTACTTCGAGGGCGGCATGGGCGCCGAGTACATCCTCAAGCTGATCGACCGCATCGACCTCGATGCCGAGGAGATCAAGCTGCGCGACATGATCGACGCCAAGGACGGCCGCCGTCCCCTGTCGGCCCAGCGCCGCCAGAAGACGATCAAGCGCCTGAAGATCGTCACCGCCTTCAACCGGCGCGACGACCACGGCCGTCGCATCAACGACCCCCGGGCCATGATTCTGGAGGCCGTGCCGGTGATCCCGCCCGACCTGCGCCCCATGGTGCAGCTCGACGGTGGCCGCTTCGCCACGTCGGACCTCAACGACCTGTACCGCCGGGTCATCAACCGCAACAACCGCCTGAAGAGGTTGTTGGACCTCGGCGCGCCCGAGATCATCATCAACAACGAGAAGCGCATGCTGCAGGAGGCCGTCGACGCGCTGTTCGACAACGGCCGCCGCGGCCGGCCGGTGACCGGTCCCGGAAACCGTCCGCTGAAGTCGCTGTCCGACATGCTCAAGGGCAAGCAGGGCCGCTTCCGTCAGAACCTGCTCGGCAAGCGCGTGGACTACTCGGGCCGTTCGGTCATCGTGATCGGTCCGAACCTGAAGCTGCACCAGTGCGGCCTGCCCAAGCTCATGGCGTTGGAGCTGTTCAAGCCCTTCGTCATGAAGCGGCTGGTCGACGCCGAGCTGGCGCAGAACATCAAGTCGGCCAAGCGCATGGTCGAGCGCCGTCGCCCGCAGGTGTGGGACGTCTTGGAAGGCGTCATCCGGGAGCACCCGGTGTTCCTGAACCGTGCCCCGACCTTGCACCGGTTGGGGATCCAGGCCTTCGAGCCCGTCCTGGTCGAGGGCAAGGCCATTCAGGTCCACCCCCTCGTCTGCACGGCCTTCAACGCCGACTTCGACGGTGACCAGATGGCTGTCCACCTCCCGTTGTCCGCCGAAGCCCAGGCGGAGGCCAGGGTCTTGATGCTGTCGGCCAACAACATTTTGTCGCCGGCCACGGGCCGTCCGATCACCGTGCCCACCCAGGACATGGTCTTCGGTGCCTACTACCTCACGCTGCGCGTGGAGTCGGGCACCGGTGCGGGTCGGACCTTCCGCCACATCCACGAGATCGAGGCCGCCTTCGAGGCGGGCGACGTCGGCCTGCAGGTGCCGATCACGCTGCGTCCGGCGCCGGGCTCCTCGCTCGACGGCCGGCTCACGGCCGCCGGCGTTGTTCCTGGTGAGGATGGGGTGCTGTCCTACGAGACGACGCCTGGGCCGCGTGTTCTTCAACGAGGCGCTGCCCGAGGGCTTCGCGTTCGTGAACGACGTGGTCGGCAAGCGCAACATCCCGATCGGCGTGATCGTCGAGGAGCTGTCGGCCAACTACGCCAAGAACGTGGTGGCGGCCAGCCTCGACCGCATCAAGGCGCTCGGCTTCCGCTTCGCCGCCCAGTCGGGCCTGACCATCTCCATCAACGACGTGCAGACGCCGCCCGACAAGGCGGCCATCCTGGACCGTTACGAGAAGGAGGCCGAGAAGGCCGAGACGCAGTTCAAGCGGGGCATCATCACCGACGACGAGCGGCGCCAGAAGGAGATCGAGATCTGGACCTCGGCCAACTCCGAGGTCGGACGCGCCATGGAGGCCCAGTTGGCCACCATCGCCTTCAACCCGCTCGACATGATGGTGGACTCCGGTGCCCGAGGGAACTCGCAGCAGATCCGCCAGATCGCCGGCATGAAGGGCCTCGTGTCCAACCCGCGCGGTGAGATGATCCCCCGCCCGATCAAGTCCTCCTTCCGTGAGGGTCTGTCGGTCCTGGAGTACTTCATCTCCACCCACGGTGCCCGCAAGGGCCTGGCCGACACCGCCCTGCGCACAGCCGACTCGGGCTACCTGACCCGACGGCTGGTCGACGTGGCCCAGGAGCTCATCATCCGGATCATGGACTGCGGCTCGACCCGCGGCATCTGGATCGAGGGCGTGGCGCCCGACGGTCCCGGCCACCGCAACTACCTCGAGACCCGTGCCTTCGGCCGCCTCTTGACGGAGGACGTCAAGCTGGCCGACGGCACCGTCTACCCGGTGGGCACGGTGCTCGACGACGTCAACATCGCCGCCATGCGCGACGACGAGACCGTCACGCGGATCCGGGTGCGCTCGGTTCTGACGTGTGAGTCGCCCCAGGGCGTCTGCGCGGCCTGCTACGGGCTGTCGCTGGCGACGGGCTCCATGATCGAGCTCGGCGAGGCGGTCGGTGTCATTGCCGCCCAGTCCATCGGTGAGCCCGGCACGCAGCTGACCATGCGTACCTTCCACACCGGTGGTGTCGTGGGTGAGGACATCACCCACGGCCTGCCCCGCGTGGTCGAGCTCTTCGAGGCTCGCACGCCCAAGGGCGCCGCGGTGCTGGCCCACCACTCCGGCGTGGTCCGGGTGGACGACGACGAGATCGGACGCCACATCGTCGTGGTGGCCGACGACGGCACGGAGACCACCACGCTGGTGGCTCCCCGCGCCCACCTCGAAGTCACGGACGGCCAGGAGGTCGGTGCGGGTGACGCACTGGTCGAGGGCCCGAAGGACCCGAAGGAGCTCTTGGAGGTCAAGGGCATCCGCGAGACCCAGCAGTACCTCGTCGAAGAGGTGCAGAAGGTGTACCGCGACCAGGGTGTGTCGATCCACGACAAGCACATTGAGCTGATCGTCCGGCAGATGCTGCGCCGGGTGCTCGTGGCAGAGCCGGGCGACGCGCCCTTCCTGCCGGGCGAGCGCGTCGACAACCAGATCTACGCCGAGGTGAACCGCACCCTGGTGGAGGACGGCAGCGTCCCCGCCGAGGGTCGCCCCGAGCTGATGGGGATCACCAAGGCGTCGCTGGCCACCGAGAGCTGGCTCTCGGCCGCCTCCTTCCAGGAGACGACCCGGGTGCTGACCGAGGCGGCCATCGAAGGCCGCAGCGACCAGCTGTTCGGGCTCAAGGAGAACATCATCATCGGCAAGCTGATCCCCGCCGGGTCGGGCATGGAGCACTACCGGAACATCCGGCTCGACATGCCCGACGCCGAGGCCATGCCCTTCTGGGCCATGGGCTCGGGCGAGTCGGACACCGAGGACCTGGCCAATTGGCTGCGTGACATGGGCGAGGGGATCAGCGAAGACCCCTTCGACTCGTCGATCGACGCCAGCTGGCTCGGCGCGGCGCCGACGGCCGAGGATGCCTTCGGGAACCCGATCGTCGTCAGCGATGCGGCGGCTGCCGCTGCTGCTGGTGGCGGTGCTGCGGGCGGCCTGGTGCCGGAGTCGTCGGAGGCCCCGGAGACGGGCGCCGCGGAGGCCGGGGCCTAAACTTCTCTCCGTTCGCGGAGGAAGACAAAGGGGAGGGTTCGATGGGGACGGCGCGCGCGTGGTGGCTGGCTCGGATCACGGCGTCGGTCGCTTCGCCGGCGTCCTGCTCCTGCGGCCACGCCGGGACGGGCCACTACCGGCTGTCCGACATCAGGGCCCTCGAGGCCCAGTCCATCCACGTCTTCCGGGAGGTGGCGGCCGAGTTCGAGCGTCCCGTGCTGCTGTTCTCGGGCGGCAAGGACTCCATCGTCATGCTGCATCTGGCCAAGAAGGCCTTCTGGCCGGCGCCGGTGCCCTTCCCCGTGCTCCACGTGGACACGGGGCGCAACTTCGACGAGGTGCTCGAGTTCCGGGATCGCCACACGGTCGACGCCGGCGTCCGGCTCGAGGTGGCGAAGGTGCAGGACGACATCGATGCCGGCCGGACGGTGGAGGACACCTCGCCGGGCGCCACGCGCAACCGGCTGCAGACGCCGACCCTGCTGCGGGCCATTGCAGAGGGGCGACACGACGCCGTCTTCGGCGGGGCCCGGCGGGACGAGGAGAAGGCGCGGGCCAAGGAGCGCATCTTCAGCTTCCGCGACGAGTTCGGCCAGTGGGACCCCAAGAACCAGCGCCCCGAGCTGTGGAACCTCTACAACGCCCGGCACAACAAGGGCGAGCACATCCGGGTGTTCCCGCTCTCGAACTGGACCGAGCTCGATGTGTGGCAGTACATCCGGGACGAAGGCGATCGACGTCCCGTCGATCTACTTCGCCCACCGTCGGGAGGTGTTCCAGCGCGACGGCATGCTCATGGCGGTCACCGAGCATCTGGCGCCCGCCGAGGGCGATCCGGTGTTCGAAACCATGGTCCGTTTCCGGACGGTGGGGGACGCGGACTGCACCGGGTGCGTGGAGTCGATGGCCGAGACGATCGACCTCGTCCTGGCCGAGGTGGCGGGCACACGGATGACCGAGCGTGGGGCCACCCGGGCCGACGACCGCATTTCCGAGGCCGGTATGGAGGATCGCAAGCGGGAGGGGTACTTCTAATGGCTGAGCTCCTGCGCCTGGCGACGGCCGGCTCGGTTGACGACGGCAAGTCGACGCTCATCGGTCGCCTCCTCTACGACGCCAAGGGGATCTTCGAGGATCAGCTGGAGGCGATCCGCCTCACCAGCGAACAGCGGGGCGGCACCGAGACGGATCTGGCCCTGCTGACGGACGGCCTGCGGGCGGAGCGGGAGCAGGGCATCACCATTGACGTGGCGTATCGCTACTTCGCCACGCCCAAGCGCAAGTTCATCATCGCCGACACCCCCGGGCACACCGAGTACACGCGCAACATGGTGACCGGCGCCTCCAACGCCCACGTGGCCCTGATCCTGATCGATGCCCGCAAGGGCGTGATCGAGCAGACGCGCCGGCACGCCTTCCTCTCCTCCATGCTGGGCGTGCCGCACATGGTCGTGTGCGTCAACAAGATGGACCTGATCGAGTGGGACCAGGAGCGCTACGAGCGGATCAAATCCGACTTCATGGAGTTCGCGGCCCGCCTGAACGTGCACGACATCACGTTCATCCCCATTTCGGCGCTGCGGGGCGACAACGTGGTGCAGCGGTCCGAGCACATGTGGTGGTACGACGGCTCGCCCCTGTTGAACCACCTCGAGTCGATCTACATCGGCAGCGACGAGAACTTCATCGACCCGCGCTTCCCCGTGCAGTACGTCATCCGCAGCCAGACGCCGGAGAACCCCGACTTCCGCGGCTACGCGGGGACGGTGGCGTCAGGCGTGCTGCGCCCCGGCGACGACGTGCTGGTGATGCCTTCCGGGACGACCTCGCGCATCGCCTCCATCGCCACGGCGGACGGCGAGGTGGCCGAGGCGTTCCCGCCCATGGCGGTCGTCATCACACTGGAGGACGACATTGCGGTTTCCCGGGGCGACATCCTGTGCCGGCCCAACAACCGCCCGACGCTCTCGCACGACATTGAGGCCACGGTGTGCTGGATGGACGAGCGCTCCTCGCTGGCCGAAGGCCGTACCTATCTCCTGAAGCACAGCACGCGCACGGTGCGGGCGACGGCCCTGTCCCTGCATTACCGACTCGATGTCAACGGCCTGCACCGTGACGAAGCGGCGACGGCGTTGCAGCTGAACGAGGTCGGTCGCCTGACCTTCCGCTGTACCGAGCCGCTCCTGGTCGACGACTACACCACCAACCGCTCTACCGGCAGCTTCATCATCATCGACCCGATCACGAACGCGACGGCAGGTGCCGGTGTCATCCGGGTCATCGCCGCCGCGCACGCCAGCCCGAACGTGGTGCGCCACGAGGCCGGCCGGCTGTCACGTCTGGAGCGCTTCGCCGTCCTGGGGACGACGGGAGGGACACTCCTGTTCACCGGGCTGTCCGCGTCGGGCAAATCGACGCTGGCCGCCGGCGTGGAGGAGGCCTTCGTGCGCTCAGGGCGGCCCGCCTTCCTGCTCGACGGGGACAACCTGCGCCACGGGCTGAATGCCGACCTCGGCTTCGCCGATCGTGACCGCACGGAGAACGTGCGCCGGGCCGGCGAGGTGGCGGCGATGTTCGCCGAGGCGGGTTCGCTGGCGCTCATTGCGTTGATCTGCCCCTTCGCCGAGGACCGCCAACTCATCCGCACGCTGCACGAGCGGGCCGGGCTTCCCTTCGCCGAGATCTTCGTCGACACCTCCATTGAGGAGTGCGAGCGACGCGATCCCAAGGGCCTCTACGCCCGGGCCCGGGCCGGGCAGTTGCCGGGCTTCACCGGGATCGACTCGGCCTACGAGGTGCCGCTGGCTCCTGAGCTGGTGCTCGGCTCCGAGGCCGGCTCGTTCCCCGAGCGGGTCTCGCGGGTGTTGGAGCTCCTGGAGGACCTGCTCAGGTAGTTGCTGGAGCGAACGTCGAGCACAGTTAGCGGCGTGTGCCGGCCTGTTGGTACTCGTAGACCGTCGTCATGAGGATGCATGAGCCAGGCTGAATGACCTCCACCCGCAACATGCCGGTCGAGGTGTCGAAGTCGACTCCCTCGGCTTCGAAGGTGCCCGAGCAGGTGCTCTTTTGGGGAATCGATCCCAGGTCGACCACGTGCGCCTTTCACGTTGGCGCCGCGCAGAGGTCCGGGCAGGGTGACCTCCAAGAGCGGCTTCTGGTTCGGAAACAAGGTTTCCGAGTCGTCGTCGGAAGCGCAGATCAGTCGGCAGCGGAGTCACGAAGTCACAACCTTGAATGTCGTTCACCTTGTGGTCGAGCTTGATGTAGCCGGCCAAGCGAAGTGAGCCGCCGTTGGGGGAGGTCTTGTGGTTGAGGAGAGGGGTCGGATAGATCTGCAGATGGCTCATCGTCGCGCCATTCACCCGCGACCATCCATTGGGCGTCGGGCGACACGGTGGCGAAGGAGTTGTTGTACAGCTCGCCGTGGACGAGCGTGTGGATGTACTCGAAGGTCTTGCCGGCCGGCGTGGTGACCAGAAACATCTTGGAGTTCCCCGAGCTCGGACCTTGGTAGGCATCGAAAATGTAGCCACGGGTCGAATCCGGATCCCCGATGTGGGACCAACCCTGACGCGCTCAGGTTGGCCGGTACCGACTGGATCCCCCGGTAGAGCTCGTCGGAGCCGTGGCCCAGGATTGGAGACGGTCGCGACACCCTCGCCGGCGCCAAGTGTGTTCTCGTCGTAGCTCCCGACCTCGGTCCAGCCGGCGATGCCGGGCTTGGGGGTCGCCGCTCCGGGCAGCGCCGGCAGCGACCATCTGGTGGTCGCGCCGCCAGGCCAACGTCGTCAGCGCCCAGTCCCAGGTTCCCAACGAGGGCAGGCCGCACGCGATCAGAGATCTGGTCCGCGAACCCAACGTCCGCGCCCACGTCTTCGCTCGGGCGCCAGCTCCCGAAGGTGAATCTCTACTCCTGGACCAGCTCGATGAGCGTGCCGAACGAGGTCTTCGGGTGCACGAAGGCCACCGTGGTGCCCCGCGAGCCGGGGCGCGGCGCCTCGTCGATGACACGGCCGCCGGCGTCCTTGATCGCCTGCAGCGCCACGGCGCAGTCATCCACCCGGTAGCCGATGTGGTGCAAGCCCTCGCCCTTGTTGGCCAGGTACTTGGCGACGGGAGAGGTGTCGTTGATCGGGGTGAGCAGCTGAATGTAGGAGTCGGCCACCTTGAGCAGCGCCTCCTCGACGCCGTCGGATTCGACGCGCTCGCGGTGGTCCACGGTGGCACCGAAGACCTCGGCGTACCAGGCGATGGCGGCCTCGAGGTCGTTCACCGCAATGGCGACGTGGTCGATCTCGGTCAGCAGGGAATCGCTCATGCGCCGTGCCGCCGGAACAGGGTGATGCGGTCCTCGCCGACCTTGGCGCGCAGCGCCGGATCGTCGATGCCGAGGCCCTCTTCGGGGGCCAGGCACAACACGCCGATTTTGCCCTCGTGCAGGTTGTGGTGGACCTGGTACGCGGCCTCGCCCACCTCTTCGAGGGGGTAGACGGCTGAGAGCGGCGGGAGCACCTTGCCTTCGCAGATGAGCTGGTTGGCGTCCCAGGCCTCGCGGTAGTTGGCGAAGTGCGAGCCCTTGATGGTCTTGAGCTTCATCCAGAGGTGGCGGTTGTCGTACTCGATCATGTAGCCGGAGGTGGCGGCGCAGGTGACGATCGTCCCGGCACGCTTGCAGGCGAACACCGATGCGCCCATCGTCTGGCGGCCCGGGTGCTCGAAGACGATCTCTGGCTCGCCACCCACCAGCCCGCGGATGTCCTTGCCGAAGCGGCGCCATTCCGACTCGTCCTGCGTGTGCTCGTCGGACCAGAAGCGGTAGTTGGCCGCCTTGCGGTCGATGACCGCTTCCACGCCGAGATCATTGAGGAGCTTCACCTTCTCGGGGGAGGACACGACGCCGATGGGCGTGCCACCGCCGTTGAGGACGTGCTGCACCGCGTAGCTCCCGAGGCCACCGCTCGCTCCCCACACGAGCACCTTGTCGTCCTGGGTCATGCGCGCGCCGTTGGGCGAGACCAGCATGCGGTAGGCGGTGGAGTTGCAAAGCGCATTGATCGCCGCCTCCTCCCAGCTCAGATGCGTCGCTTTCGGCATCAGCTGGTTGGCCTTCACGACGGTGATGTCGGCCAGTCCGCCGAAGTTGGACTCGAAGCCCCAGATGCGCTGATTCGCCGCCAGCATGGAGTCGTCGTGGGCCGAAGGGTCCTGGTCGTCGACGTAGTTGCAGTGCACCGTGACCTTGTCGCCCGGCTTCCAGTTGCGCACCAGGTCGCCCGTGCGCAGCACGACGCCGGCGGCGTCGGACCCGACGACGTGGTAGTCGAGGGCGTGGCGGGCAGCCCACGGCCCCTCCTTGGCCAGGCGGTCGAGGAAGCCGAAGGTGGGCAGCGGCTCGAAGATGGACGTCCAGACCGTGTTGAAGTTGATGGAGGACGCCATGACGGCGACGTAGGCCTCGTCGGGGGCCAGCTCGGGCAGTGGCACCTCCTCCACGTGGAGGGAGACGGCGGGGGTCCTTCTCGGAGGATTCCATGCCGTCGAACATGCCGGTTTCACTCCGCTTGACCAGGGCGGCCCGGTAGGAGTCGGGCATGGGGAGAGCGGCCAGCTCATCGCCAGGGGCGCCGGCCAGGGCAGCAGTCAGGATGTCGCTCATGTGACCCGACGATAGTGGGCCAATAAGATGTGGTTTCCGACTGGTAACCAGACCGGCGGGAACCGGAGGTGCAGGAATGGCCGAGGCCGTCATCGTCGCAGGGGCTCGTACGCCCATCGGAAAGCTCTCGGGTGCGTTGGCCGGCTTCACGGCTATGGACCTGGGCGGTTTCGCCATTGCGGAGGCCCTCTCCCGGGCCGGCGTGTCCCCGGACCAGGTCGACTACGTGCTCATGGGCCAGGTCATTCTGGCCGGGCAGGGCCAGATCACGGCCCGCCAGGCTGCGGTGAAGGGCGGGATCCCGATGACGGTTCCAGCCAACACCATCAACAAGGTCTGCCTCTCGGGTCTCAACACCATCTACCTGGCCGACCAGATGATCCGTGCCGGCGATGCCGAGATTGTGGTTGCCGGCGGGATGGAGTCGATGACGCAGGCGCCCCACCTGTTGCCCGGTGCTCGGGCCGGGTTCCGCATCGGGGACGCCACGCTGGTCGACTCCATGATGTACGACGGCCTCACCGACTCCTTCGACCACATCGCCATGGGACTGTCCACCGAGCAGCACAACGACAAGGTGGGCATCACCCGCGACCGGCAGGACGCCTTCGCCGCCGCCAGCCACGAGAAGGCCGCCGCCGCGGCCAAGGAGGGACGGCTGGCCGAGGAGATCGTCCCGGTGCAGGTGCCCCAGCGCAAGGGTGACCCGCTCCTCTTCGACACCGACGAGGGTGTGCGCCCGGGCACCACGGCCGAGTCGCTCGGTGCGCTGAAGCCCGCATTCAGGAAGGACGGCACCATCACCGCCGGAAACGCGTCGCAGATCTCCGACGGTGGCGCGGCGGTCGTCGTGATGTCGGCAGCCAAGGCCAAGGAGCTCGGGATCACGCCACTCGGCCAGCTCGTCAGCTACGGCATGGTGGCCGGACCGGACAACTCACTGCTGACGCAACCATCGCGGGCGATCATCAAGGCGGCCGGGAAGGCCGGCGTCGACATCAAGAGCATCGACCTCTTCGAGATCAACGAGGCCTTCGCTGCCGTCGGCCTCGCTTCGGCGGACGAGCTCGGCATTGACGAGGACAAGATCAACGTCAACGGCGGCGCCATTGCACTTGGTCACCCCGTGGGAATGTCGGGCACCCGGGTCGCGCTCACTGCGCTGCTCGAGCTGCGCCGTCGTGGTGCTTCCACCGCGGCCGTGGCCCTGTGCGGCGGCGGTGGCCAGGGCGACGCTGCCATCCTGCGCTTGCTGGGCTGAAAAGGGCCTCCGGGGCGTAGACCGACGGAGTGTCGAGGGATCGGCGAGGAACGCCGCCGGCGTGCTAATACGGCGGGGCCATGATGGCCATCAACTTGGCGCTGCGCGCAGTGATGTCGGACCAGTGGTCGACCTTGAACGTGTAGACGCCGAGCGCGCAAGTGGGGAAGCCGTTGCGCACCGCGCTGGAAAGGCCCTTCTTGTCGCGGGGTGACAGCAGCCCCTGGGAGAGGGCTTGCGCCGTCGGGTTGTGGCCGACCACCATGGCGGCGTCGACGTCGTCGGGCAGGTCCCGCACGAGGGCGAGGACCTCCTCGGGGTCGGCCTCGTAGAGGCCCTTTTCGAGCCGGCATTCAGGGGGATCCGCCATTTCGGCCAGGACCAGCTCGGCGGTGGCCGCCGTGCGGGCGGCCGGGGAGACCAACGCGATCTTCGGCCGCGGGACTGCCTCGAGGCCTGGCCCGAGCCCCTCGCCCGCGCCGGCGAACAGGCGTCCGAGGGCGGTGGCATCGCGGCGACCCCGCGGAGCCAGGACCCGGTCGAAGTCGGCGCCACCTGGGGGCGGGTCGGTCACCGTCTTGGCGTGGCGCAGCAGCCACAGCGTCCGACCAGCCTTGGACTTGGTCGCCATCAGCCCAGGGCGAAGGCCGCATGAAGGGTGCGGACGGCCCGCTCGACGTCATCCTCGGCCACGATGCACGACGTCCGGATGGTCGAGGTCGAGATCATGTCGATGTTGATCTCCTCGTTGGCCAGTGTCTCGAACATGGTGGCGGCGATGCCGGGGTGTGACTTCATGCCAACCCCGATCAGCGAGACCCGGGCCACGTCGGCGGCGGCCGTCACACCTGACGCGCCCAGCTCGTCGGCGAGGGTCTGCGAAGTCTCCACGGCGACCGGTAGGTCGGCGGTCGGCACGGTGTAGGAGATGTCCGTCGTCCCGTGCGCGGACGTGTTCTGCACGATCATGTCCACGTTGATCGACTTGTCGGCCAGGGCACGGAAGAGCCGGGCGGCGACGCCGGGGCGGTCCGGGACCCCGCTGACCGTGACCTTCGCTTCCGAGGTGTCGTGGGTCACTGCGGTGACGACGGCTTCTTCCATGTCTGCATCCTCCTCGACCACCCAGGTGCCAGGCTCCCAGGTGAAGCTGCTCCTCACGTGCAGTGGGACATTGTGATTCCGGGCGAACTCGACAGCGCGCAGCATCAGCACCCGCCCGCCGGTGGCCGCCATTTCGAGCATCTCCTCGAAGGAGATCCGGTTGATCCGGTGCGCCTCCGGCACGATCCTGGGGTCCGCGGTGAACACCCCGGTCACGTCGGTGTAGATCTCGCAGGCGTCGGCATCGAGGACGGCAGCGAGTGCCACCGCGGTGGCGTCGGACCCGCCCCGTCCGAGCGTGGTGATCTCGCGAGCCTCAGAGACCCCCTGGAAGCCCGCCACGACCGGGACCTTCCCGGCGGCCAGTGCGTCCCGAAGGCGGTCGCCCTTGACCTCCCGGATCTTGGCCCGGGTGTGGTCGTCGTCGGTGATGATGCCGACCTGGCTCCCGGTGAACGACGCGGCGTCCACGCCGAGGTCGGCCAGGGCCATGACCAGCAGCGACATGGAGATGCGCTCTCCGGTGCTGACGAGCATGTCGTACTCCCGGGGCGGCTGGGTGGCGCTCACGGAGTTGGCCAGGTGGATCAGGTCGTCGGTCGTCTTGCCCATGGCGCTGACCACGGCCACCACGTCGGTGCCCTGCCGGCGGGTCCGGGCGATGTGGTCGGCCACGGCACGGATCCGTTCGGCGTCGCCGACCGAGGTTCCCCCGAATTTCTGGACGACCAGTGGCATCCGGACGAGGCTACAGACTGCGCACCGGCCGGTTCGCCCCCGACGGCCTCCCTGGCCAGCCCGGCAGCCCGGGCCCGCAGGGCAGCCTGAAGGGCCTGATCCTGGTGGGCGATCCGAAGCCTCCCTGGGGATTGGGTAGGGTCTCGGGCCGTGCCCAGCGACAAGAGAGCCCGCCAGCGCGCGGCCAGGGAAGCTCGGCTGGCCGCCGAAGCTCAGAGCCAGAAGCGCCGCAAGCAGATCCGGAACGGCATCATCGTGGTGGTCATCGCCGCCGTGATCGTCGGGATCGTCTTCCTGGTCTCCGGCAACGACAACAACAACGTGGCCTCGCAGTCCAAGGTCAACAGCACGACCACGACCGTGGCCGCAGCGAAGGGCTCCAACGCCGCGCTCCAGGCCCAGGCCAACGAGGCGGCGGTCAAGGCGGGCTGCCCGGCCTCGCCCACGACCCCGACTGCCGCGGCCAGCCAGAAGTACACCGCAGCGCCGCCCATGACCATCGACACCACCAAGACGTACACGGCCACCTTCAAGACCACGACAGGGACGTTCGTGGCGTCGCTCGACACCACAGCCGCCCCGAAGACCGTCAACAACTTCGTGTTCCTGGCCAACAAGGGCTACTTCAACTGTGGCAGCTTCTTCCGGGTCATCCCGGGCTTCGTGCTGCAGACCGGTAACCCGACGCAGACGAACGCCGGCACCGAGCCCGGCTACACCATCCCCGACGAGCTCCCGCCCAAGGCGGCCAACCCGGCGCAGCAGTACCCGCTGGGATCGCTGGTGATGGCCAACACGGGATCGCCCAACACCGGCGGAAGCCAGTTCTTCGTCGTCTCGGGAACGCAGGGCGAGGCGCTGCCCAACACCTACTCACTCTTCGGCCAGGTGACGTCCGGCTTGAATGTGGTGAGCACGATCGACAAGCAGGGCTCGGCCAGCGGGGTCCCGCCCGACGTGACCCAGCGCATCATCTCCCTCACCATCAACGAGAGCTAGGACTGCCACCATGGCCACACCCACCCCTCCCGAAGCCGACGGTTCGAGCCCGCAGCAGCGCAAGTTCGACGAAGAGCCGCCGATGCTCATCGATCCCAACAAGCGCTATGTGGCGACCATGGTGACCTCCCACGGCACGATGGTCATCGCACTCGACCCGCTGGCCGCGCCCAAGACCGTGAACAGCTTCGTCTTCCTGGCGCGCTACCACTACTACGACGGCATCGTGTTCCACCGCATCATCCCGGGCTTCGTCCTCCAGGGCGGTGACCCCACGGGCTCTGGTTCGGGTGGCCCCGGGTACCGCTTCGCCGACGAGCTGCCGAAGGAAGGCAGTTACCAGGTCGGTTCACTGGCCATGGCCAACGCGGGACCCAACACGAACGGCAGCCAGTTCTTCGTCATCAGTGGCCCCGACGGCGTGCGGTTGCCGCCTTTGTACTCGCACTTCGGCGAGGTCGTGACCGGTCTCGATGTCGTGGAGACGATCAACAACCTGGGCAGCCGTTCCGGGTCTCCGACCGAGCCGGTCGTGATCGAGAGCGTCACCATTGAGGAGAAGGACTAAGCGCTCCGACAGGGAGCTGGCCGTCGGGCCGGCTCTAGGTTTTCGGCGCCCCGTGTACGACCCGTCACCCGGGTCCAGAGCACCGAAGGGCGCGACACCATGACCCGGCCGGTTGGGGCCGACGATGGTGAGCTCCTCGTTGGCGTTGCCGGTCATGGACCAGCCGTTTCGGTGCACCATCCCATGGTGGTGTTGTGCACAGCAGGACCAGATTGTCCAGATCGGTCCGACCTCCGAGCTCCCAGGGCATGACGTGGTGCACGGCGGCGAACGTGGCATTGGCACAGCCCGGGAACCGGCAATGGCGGTCCCGGCGGATCACTTCTCGTCTCTGGGCCCCGGTGGGGAAGCGCCGGGCCCGGCCCTCGTACATGGTGTGGCCCAACTCGTCGTCGACCGCCACCACCACGGTGGCGTCACAGGCGATGCGCTGGACCGTCTCGAGGTCGATCAGGCCATGGTGCTCGAGCTCGCCCGCCAGCTCGCTCTTGTCCCCGGCCTCGTCGACCAGGTCCTCCAAGGGCACATGGGCCACCACGAAGAACGGGTTGGGGGTCGGTTGAGTGGTGGTCGCCGACGTGGGCCGAGGCGGTGCCCGAGGTGGTGCCCGAGCGTGGTGCCCGAGCGGCGCCGTGGCCCGTGACCGAGTCCATCATCGCCATGAAGCCGTCGCAGCGCCGCTGGTCCAAAGGCGTCTTCTCCTCATCGGAGGCGACGCCTCGTCCGCAAAGGCATCGACAGAGGCCTTGGTCCGGGCGTAGTCCTCGCTCGGGCAACTGGACCGTCATGGTGCGGTGCTCGTCGTTGAAGCGCAGGTAGCGACTGTCGTGCTCAGAGCGTGACGGGGAGACCGAAGCGGACCGGGCCCGGGCGGCGGCGGTCCGGGCCACCTCGGCCAGCTCGCGGACGCTGAGCTCTTTGGCCTGGGCGCACAGCTCCCGGTCGTTCTCGGGGCGTGGCCACATCGACCACGGTGCGCACCTTGTCGAAGGAGATCTCGCCCGCAGCCAGGGCACCCGATCAGATGGGGCAGATCCTCGGACTTCTCGGCCACCTGCGAGTACGAGCGGGCCGTCGCCACCGAGACCCCCAAGCGCTGGCGGTCCAAGACTCGAGTGAGGTCGCACCCTCGTCCGCATAGGCCTGACGTCGGTCGAACTCGGCCTGGCGCAGAACGATTCTCGCCTCGGCCATGGAGATCAGACGCGCGGTCCTCCCCCATGCCGGCCGCCAGCGCTTCGTTGGACTCGGCGGCCACGGAGCTGATGAAGTCGGCGGCGGCGGCGGCGGCGGCGGTGGAGGGCCAGCGCGGTGAGTGGCGTCCGGCATCGGTTATTGAATGGTCCCGGCCGCCCGAAGAGTGCGCGCAGAAGCGGGCGGTCAGCTCACCAAATGGGCGGTCAGGCCGCCACAGCGCTGCTCAGTCGGCGAGTGCGCCGAGCCCTTCGGTCGGCACGCCACCGACGAAGACGGTCGGCGTCCCCACGCCTTCGGCACGCCAGGCGCCCTGGCCGGCGCGGATCAGTGCCGTGCGGGCGGGGAGGGCCACGACGGGCAGCGCCGCCGGGGCCATGGCCACCGTGCGTTCCAGTTTCTGACCGTGCGCGTCATCGTGCTCGTCGCCGAAGTGGGGGACCACCGTCATGTTGTCGACGGGACCCAGCCCGAGCGTCAGCGCGCCACCGCGGGGGTCGGCCATGGGATCGGTCAGCACCATGGCGCCGGCGCCGGCGCCCGCCACGACGGCCCCGTCGGCGAGCGCCTGCAGGAGGGCCTCGAAGACGGCCGACTTCTTCAGCACGGCGCGCAGGTGGAGCGGCGAGCCGCCGGAGATATAGATGAAGCGGGCCCCGGCGAGCTTGGCGGCCATGCCGGCGTCCTCGGCGGAGGGCCGGTCCACCACCATGAGGCCCTCGACCTGCGCCCCCAGTGGCTCGAACCACTCGGCCGCCCGCAGCACCACCCGCTCGGGGTGCTGATAGGCGGCCGCGGTCGGCAGGACCATCACCTCGGTCCCTCCCGAGGCGGCCAGCAGGGAGGCGTCGAAGGTGCAGCCCTCGGTCCATTCATCGCCCCCGACCAGGGCCAGCGTGCCGGACGTGTCCATGGCGCCACTCTTGCACGCCCCGCCCCCCTGCTCCTGCTGCGGACCGGCTGGGACCGGCTCCGGGGCGGCTTCGACGCCCGTGGTTACCCGCCGGTAAGCTTGCCGCCCATGTCGATCAAACGGGTGGGAATCATCGGTTCGGGGATCATGGGCGCGGGCATCGCAGAGGTGGCGGCGGCCAACGGGCACGACGTCGTGCTGCGCAGCCGGAGCCAGGACGGCGCCGAGGCCATGGTGGCCGGGCTCGCACGCTCGCTGGCCAAGCAGGTGGAGAAGGGCAAGCGCACCGAAGAGGAGGCGGCCGCCATCAGCGGCCGTGTCAGCGCCACCACGCATCTGGGCGAGCTCGTCGACGTCGACCTCGTCATCGAGTCCGTCGTGGAGGACCTCGGCGTGAAGAAGGACCTCTTCGCCGAGCTCGACAGCATCTGCAAGCCCGACACGATTCTGGCGACGAACACCTCGACGTTGCCGGTCGTCGAGATGGCCATGGCGACGGCGCGGCCGGACCGGGTGTGCGGGATCCACTTCTTCAACCCGGCACCCGCCATGGCGCTGGTCGAGGTCGTGCGGCCCATCACGGCCAGCGATGCCACGGTGGAGGCGGCGGTCGCCTTTGCCGCCGCCTGCGGCAAGGACCCCGTCGAGGTGAAGGACCAGGCCGGCTTCATCGTCAACGCGCTGCTGTTCCCCTACCTGAACAACGCCGTGCGCCTGCTGGAGCAGGGCGTGGCCAACAAGGAGGGCATCGACGCCGCCATGAAGGGCGGCTGCGGCTTCCCGATGGGCCCCTTCGCACTGCTCGACCTGGTCGGCCTCGACACCTCGCTGGCCATTCTGGACGCGCTCTACGAGGAGTACCGCGACCCCAACTACGCCGCCGTCCCGCTGCTGCGCCGCCTGGTCACCTCGGGCCAGCTCGGCCGCAAGACCAAGAAGGGCTTCTACGACTACAGCCGTTGACCGGCCGACGGCTGGGCCGGCCGGCCGGTGCGGCCGGTGCAGCCGGGTCGCCGAACCCGGGCACAATGGTGGTGCGCCCCACTCGTCTGGAGGTGATGTGAATGGCAACCGACGCCGACGCTGACGCCGCAGCGTGATCGTGAGCGTGACAAGCCGTGGGTGATGCGCACCTACTCGGGCCATTCGACGGCACGCGCCTCCAACGAGCTCTACCGGACCAACCTGGCCAAGGGGCAGACGGGGCTCTCCATCGCCTTCGACCTGCCCACCCAGACCGGGTACGACCCCGACGCCCCCGAGGCGGCCGGCGAGGTCGGCAAGGTGGGCGTCCCGGTGGCGCATCTGGGCCACATGAAGGAGCTGCTCGAGGGCATCCCCGTGGAGTCGATGAACACCTCCATGACGATCAACGCCACCGCGGCGTGGCTGCTCGGGCTCTACGTGGCCCACGCCCAGGACAAGGGCGTCGACCCCGCGCTGCTGGCGGGCACGACGCAGAACGACATCGTCAAGGAGTACCTGAGCCGGGGGACCTACATCTTCCCGCCCGGCCCGAGCCTGCGCCTCACCGTCGACACCATCGCCTACACGGTGCGCCAGGCGCCCAAGTGGAACCCGATCAACGTCTGCAGCTACCACCTCCAAGAGGCCGGCGCCACGCCGGTCCAGGAGATCGCCTACGCGCTGGCCACGGCCATCGGGGTGCTCGACGGGGTGCGGGACTCGGGCAAGATCGAGCCCGACGAGCTGCCCGCCGTCGTCGGTCGCATCAGCTTCTTCGTGAACTCGAGCGTGCGCTTCGTGGAGGAGACCGCCAAAATGCGGGCCTTCACCCAGCTGTGGGACCGCATCTGCCGCCGAGCGCTACGGGGTCGAGGACCCCAAGCTGCGCCGCTTCCGTTACGGCGTGCAGGTGAACTCGCTCGGGCTGACCGAGCAGCAGCCCGAGAACAACGTGCAGCGCATCGTGCTGGAGTCGCTCGGCGTCACCTTGTCCAAGAGCGCCCGGGCCCGGGCCATGCAGCTGCCGGCGTGGAACGAGGCGCTCGGGCTGCCCCGGCCGTGGGACCAGCAGTGGTCGCTGCGCATGCAACAGGTGCTGGCCTTCGAGTCCGACCTGCTCGAGTACGGCGACATCTTCGAGGGCTCGGTGGTGATGGAGGCCAAGACGGCCGAGCTGGCCGAGGCGGCCACGGCCGAGCTGGCCGACGTCGAGGCGCTCGGCGGGGCCTTCGAGGCGATCGACGAGCTGAAGCGCCGGCTGGTGCGCAGCCAGGCCGAGCGGGTGCGGCGCATTGAGTCGGGCCAGCAGAAAGTGGTCGGCGTCAATGTCTTCACCGAGACGGCGCCCTCGCCGCTGGTGGGCGACGGCGAAATCGACAACGTCCTCAAGGTCGACCACAAGGTCGAGGCGGAGCAGATCATCGAAGTCGAGCAGCTGGCGGACCGATCGTGACGGGGCGGCGGTGCACGCCGCGCTCGACGAGCTGCGCCGGGTGGCCGAGGACGACGGCCCCGGCGCCAACATCATGGCGGCGACGATCGCGCTGGCCCACGCCGGGGGCACCACGGGGGAGTGGGCCGGCGCACTGCGCGAGGTCTTCGGCGAGTTCCGGGCGCCCACCGGCGTCAGCGGCGGCGTGGGCCGACGGGGCGACGACAAAGGCATGGAGCCCGTGCGGCTGCGCACCAAGGCGCTGGCCGAGCGGACCGGCGGGCCGCCGCGCCTGCTCGTGGCCAAGCCGGGTCTCGACGGGCACTCCAACGGCGCCGAGCAGATTGCGGTGGCGGCACGCGACGCCGGGTTCGAGGTCATCTATCAAGGCATCCGGTTGACCCCGGCCCAGATTGTGGCGGCGGCCCGCGACGAGGACGTCGACATCGTCGGCCTCTCCATCCTTTCGGGCTCGCACCTGGACCTGGTGCCCGACGTGCTGGACCGCCTGCGCGCCGCCGGCAGCACGGCGGCGGTCGTCGTGGGCGGCATCATCCCGCCCGAGGACGCCGAGCTCCTCATCGGCAAGGGCGTGGCGTCGGTCTACACGCCCAAGGACTACAGCTTCGACCGCATCATGGAGGACCTGGTGTCGTTGGCCGAGCGCCAGCGCGCCGCCACTCCCGCGTAAGGCGGGCCATCTCCCGCCACGTCACCGCGACGGCGCCCAACTCAATGGCCTGCAGGCGGAGGACCTCGGGCAGGTCGTAGTGGTTCAGCGCCGCCGAGCGACGATGGAGCTGGTAGCCCCTCGGCGGGATCCCGAGCGCGGCGGCCATGGCGTGCAGCTCCTCGGGGTCGTCGGCCAGCAGGTGCGACCAGCGGTCGCTGCGGCCGCGGATGGTGGCCCGCTGGCGCCAGTCGTCGACGTAGACGGTCAGCCGCGGGCCCAGGGTCGATTGCGGCTGAGCGGCACGGGCTTGTTCCACCAGCGGCCACTGAAGCGCCACGCCTCGTGCACCGGGTCGCGCTCGTCCGCCGGGGCCGGGCGGGGCCAGGCCAACTGCACGGCGGCCGTGATGGCGGCCAGGACGGCCGGGTCCGGTTCGGGCCGGGGGCGCAGGGTGAGCTGGTCGGCGTCGACCGGGGCGGCAGCCGCACGAGCCGCAGCAGCCGTCATAGCGGCACATTCCCGTGCTTGCGCCGCGGCAGCTCCTCACGCTTGGAAGCCAGGATGTCGAGGCTGCGGTTGATGACGGCCCGTGTGTCCGCCGGCGAAATGACGTCATCGATATAACCCCGCTCCGCCGCAATGTACGGATTGGCGTAGCGCTCGGTGTACTCGTCGATGAGCTCGGCCCGCCGCCGGGCCGGGTCGGCCGCCTCGGCCAGCTCGCGCCGGTAGACGATCTCGACGGCGCCGTTGGGGCCCATGACGGCCAGCTCCGCCGAGGGCCAGGCGAAGGCCAGGTCGGCCCCGATCGACTTCGAGTTCATGACGACGTAGGCGCCGCCGTAGGCCTTGCGGGTGATGATCTGAATGCGCGGCACCGTCGACTCGCAGTAGGCGTACAGCAGCTTGGCGCCGTGCCGGATGATGCCGCCGTACTCCTGGTCGGTACCGGGCATGAAGCCGGGCACGTCCACGAAGGTCAACAACGGAATGTTGAAGGCGTCGCACGTCCGCACGAAGCGGGACGCCTTCTCCGACGAGTCGATGTCGAGCACGCCGGCCAGCACCGCCGGCTGGTTGCCGACAATGCCCACGACCCGCCCGTTCATGCGGGCGAAGCCGCACGTGATCGACATGGCCCAGTGGCGGTGCACCTCCATGTACTCGCCGTCGTCGACGACGGCGGTGATGATGCGCTTCATGTCATAGGGCTGGTTGGGCGACGTCGGCAGGAAGTCGATGAGCTCGGTCACCTGGCGGTCGGGCTCATCCCCCGAAAGCTCCACCGGCGGCTCCTCCAGATTGTTCGACGGCAAGAACGACAGCAGGTGGCGCACGTCGTCGAGGCAGGCCTTCTCGTCGGGCGAGACGAAGGTGGCCACGCCGGACTTGGTGGCGTGGCTCATGGCGCCGCCGAGCTCTTCCAACGTGACGTCCTCGCCGGTCACCGTCTTCACCACGTCAGGCCCGGTGATGAACATGTGCGAGGTGCCCTGCACCATGAAGATGAAGTCGGTCATGGCCGGCGAGTAGACGGCGCCGCCGGCGCAGGGCCCGAGGATCACGCTGATCTGGGGGATCACGCCCGAGGCGGCGACGTTGCGGTGGAAGATGCCGCCGTAGGAGTGCAGCGAGACGACGCCCTCCTGAATGCGGGCCCCCGCCCCGTCATTGAGACCGATCATCGGAACGCCGGTGGAGGCGGCCAGGTCCATGACCTTGTGGATCTTCTCGGCGAAGACCTCGCCCAGCGCTCCCCCGAAGACGGTGAAGTCCTGGCTGAAGATGCAGACCCGGCGGCCGTCGATGGTGCCGAAGCCCGTGACCACGCCGTCGGTGTACGGACGGTTGTCCTCGAGCCCCATGCCGTGGGCCCGGTGGCGGGCCAGCATGTCGAGCTCCTGGAAGGACCCCTCGTCGAGCAGGTAGTCGATCCGCTCCCGGGCGGTGAGCTTGCCCTTGGCGTGGTGCTTCTCGACGGCTCGAGGGCTACCGGCGTGGAGGGCCTCGTTCTTGCGTTCGGCCAGGTCGGCCAGGCGTTCGGCCATGGAATGTTCCATGACGGTGAGGCTAACGCTCCCGGCACGCCCCCTGAAATTGCGACCGTAAGTCTCCAGAGTGGAACCCGTTCTTCTTTGCGACTGAAGAAACCTGGTCTGACCAGGAAGAAGACATGGAGGCTCAGGGCGGGGTGCCCTGGGGGCCGGCCCGACCGCATTGGGGGGAGACGAATGCCGCTCCTGGAAGTGGCGCAAGCCGAGGTCCGTTTCGGCGGCGTGCACGCGCTGCGCGGCGTGAACCTGACGGTCGACGCCGGCTCCGTCACCGGTCTCATCGGCCCCAACGGCGCCGGCAAGACCACGTGCTTCAACGCCATCTGCGGCCTGCAGACCATCAACGCCGGCCGCATGACCTTCGACGGCACCGACATGACGGGCCTCAAACCCCACAAGCGGGCCCGGCTCGGCATCGCCCGCACCTTCCAGCGCCTCGAGATCTTCGGCTCCCTGTCCGTCCGGGAGAACGTCCTCGCCGCGGCCGAGATCCGCCGCCGCTGGTCCCACGATCGTTCCAACGCCGGTGCCAACGCCGACGAGGTCCTGGCTCTGGTCGGCCTGACGCACCTGGCCGCCCGCGGGGCCGACACGCTGCCCACCGGGCAGGCCCGGCTGCTCGAGCTGGCCCGCTCGCTGGCCACCCGGCCCCGCCTGCTGCTGCTCGACGAGCCGTCCTCGGGCCTGAGCGACACCGAGAGCGAGGAGCTCGGCGACCTGCTGTGCCGGCTGGCCGAGGCCGGCATGGGCGTCCTGCTCGTCGAGCACGACATGGAGCTCGTCATGCGGGTCTGCTCCGACATCAACGTCCTCGATTTCGGCGCCATCCTCATGGCCGGGACGCCCGCCGAGGTGCGCGCGGACGACCGGGTCCGCGCCGGCCTACCTGGGAGCGGCCGACGACCCCGAGGTACCGCCGGACTCCGACCGTCGGGCGACGGCGAACTGGCCGGGGCTGTGCAGCATGGCTGAGGCCCCCGTCCTGGAGCTCCGCCGCGTCCACGCCGCCTACGGGCAGATCGAGGTGCTGCACGGCATCGACCTGGCCGTGGCCAACGGCGCCGTGCTGGCGTTGCTCGGCCCCAACGGGGCGGGCAAGTCGACCACGCTGCGCGTGGCCAGCGGGCAGATGGAGCCGACGAAGGGCTGCTTCCACGTGCTCGGGCGCCACGTGAACGGCATGCGGCCCGACAAGCTGGCCCGCGCCGGGCTGTGCACGCTGCCCGACGGCCGCGGCATCTTCCCGAACCTGACCGTCACCGAGAACCTGCGCCTGATGACGTTCGGCGGGCCGTCCCGGTCGCACGTGGAGGAGATGGCGTTCGGCCGCTTCCCGCGGCTGCTGGAGCGGCGGCACCAGGTCGCCGGCACCCTCTCGGGAGGCGAGCAGCAGATGCTGGCCATGGCCCGCACGCTGAGCGTGGAGCCCGCCGTCCTGCTGCTCGACGAGATCTCCATGGGTCTGGCGCCCATGATCGTCGCCGAGCTCTACGGCCTGGTGGCCCAGATCGCGGCCGAGGGCGTGGCGGTCATTCTGGCCGAGCAGTTCGCGGCGACCGCGTTGAGCGTCGCCACCGACGTCGCCGTCGTCGTGCAGGGCCGCATTGTGGCCGTCGGGCAAGCCGGACGACCTGCCCGACGACCTGGCCGACGCGTATCTCGGAGGAGCCGCCGCATGAACCGCCGCCATCTGCGTCACGTCCGACTCTCCGGCCGGCTGCCCGTCCTGGGTGCTGCCGCGCTGCTCCTCGTCGCCGGCGGCTCGGGGTTGTTCGCCGCCGCCGCCCTCTCCGCCGGCCCGGCCGGCGCCGACAGCACGCTGGGCGGCTTCACCGTGGCGGGGTTGGCCGAGGCCGTCACGGCCCAGTACGAGCAGCCGAACTTCCCCCTTCCGGCCACGCCGTCGCTCGAGTTCGACGAGGGCTACGCGTCCACCACCGACAACTTCGGGCCGAGCGGCACCGCCACCGCCTCGAGCCTCTACCCGGGCCAGGTCGTGGCCAACGCCGGCCCCGAGCTCGCGCTGCTGGTCCCCGGCGCGCCGCTGCCGCCCGCACCGGTCTGGCCCGTCCAAGCCACCAGCGAGTATCCGCAGGCACCCAACTCGGGCTCGACGGACCAGCCGGGCGTCAACATGGACGCCACCAGCACCACCAACGGGAACACGGCCAGCGCCACCCTGGGCGACGATGCGGCCACGGCCGGCTCGAACGGCGCCGACCCGACGCAGCAGGCACCGTCGGGCTCGGGCAACCCCCTCGCCGGCTCCTCCCTCATCATCGGCATCGGCAACATGTCGGCGACGTCGTCGTCGCAGGCACCGGCGGCGTCCGCCAACTCCCAGGCCAGCGCGACCGACGCCGGCATCTCCATTCTGGGCGGCTTCATCACCATCGGCAGCGTCACGTCGACGGCCACCGCCACCTCGGACGGGACGACCGGCAAGGTCACCGGGACGACCCAGGTGCAGAACATGGACATCGCCGGCGAGCAGGTGTCGGTCGGCGCCAACGGGATCACTGCCCCCGGCGAGACGACGACGTCGACCACGCTTCCCATCTCGACCCTCAATGCGGACCTGAGCCAGCTGGGCATCTCCATTTCGCTCACGAACCCGACCGACACCGTCAACGGTCCGTCGGCGGCGCGGACGCTCGACGGTCTCAAGATCAGCATCGACCTCAAGACGCTGGACTCGCCGCTCAACATGGTGGCGGGGCTCCTGCCGGCGTCCCTCACGTCGCAGCTCCCGGTGGCCCTGCCCAACGACCAGCAGCTCACCCTCGACCTGGCCACCCTGCAGGTCAGCTCGACGGCGTCCCCCTCCTTCGCCGCCGGCAACAGCGGGAACTCGGGCAGCGCGGCGTCGGGCTCGAACGCCTCGACGCCGTCGGCCGTGTCGAGCTCCGACAGCACCGGCAACTCGGGGGGACGCCGGGCTTCACGGGCACCACCGGCACCGGCGGCACCTTCTCGGGCGGCACCTCGGGATCGACCCCGACCGGGTCCACCTCGACCTCGGGCAACCCGACGTCGACCGCGTCGACGCCGACGTCGTCGGTGATCGCGCCGGCCTTCAAGGGGGTCGGGGCGGCACTCGTCCTGCTGGGTCTGCTGGCCGCCGCCGGGTTGGCCTACGCCTACAAGCGTGCCGAGGACGCCGGAGGGGTGCTCGCCACGTCGTGCGCCGACGGCGATCCCCTCATGGAGCGTTTCAACGCAAGCGCCGACGACCTCGCTGACTTCGGAGGAACCAACACATGAAGCTGAACCCGTTCGATCGGACATCGCCGGACCCCGGCTCGTTGACGCGGGTCACGGGCGGGCTGCCGGGCGAGGTCGTGGCGCCGGACGACGTCGGGCTGTCCCGCCGGTGCGCACCGTGCCGCCGGCCTCCGAGCTCGCAGCCGTCGACGCCGGTGCCGACGCGCCTGCAGCGCCTGGGCGCCGCCATCGACCGGGCCCGTCCCAGCCGCAGCGGTCGCAACGTGCGCAAGTGGATGGAGACGATCGGCATGCTGCTGATCGTCTTCGGCTTCGTGTGCATCCTGCTGGGCTGGTACGGCGCGTCGCACAGCCCGTACCTGTACCAGGAGATCCCCTACCTGATCTCCGGTGGGCTGCTCGGCGTGGCCTTGGTGATCGGCGGCGGCGTCTTCGTGCGCTGCGCCTGGAGCATGCGGCAGGTCGAGGAGGACCGGCGCAACGCGTTGGCCATCGTCCGCTCGGTCGACCGGCTGGAGCGCATACTGCGCAGTCTCGACGAGACGCGGCGTGTCGAGAACGAGTACGGACACGACCACGAAGAGGTTGTCCGGTGAAGCCGGCGTCCGCCGGAGTGTGCGCCGCCGCCATCAGCGCCTGGCCGTCGTCGTGTCGGTGTCCGCGCTGGCCCTGCTCGCCACCGCCTGCGGGTCCCGGCTGAACGGGAGCCAGGCTGCGCTGGCCCAGGGCGCCGGTTCCAACGGGCGCGCCGGCGGCGGGTCTGCGGCCGGCAGCACGGTCGGGCAACACGGGCGCCGGCGACACGACGACCACCGTGGCGACGGCCGCCGCATCGGGCGGCACCGCCGGCACGCCGGGCTCGGCGGGCACGGCCGGTCATGTGGCGACCGGGCCCAGCACTGCCGGAGCCGCTGGGGGCGCCGCAGCCGCAGCGGCCGGCACCTCGGCGGCCGCGCCGTGTGGGACCAACGGCAACGTCACCCCGGCCGGCGGCAACGGCGGGGCCACCGCCACGGGCGTCACGGCCACCACCATCACGGTCGGCAACATCGCCAGCATCAGCGGCGTGGCGCCCGGCCTGACCCAGAGCGCGCAGCAGGCCACCGAGGCCTGGGCCGCCTACGTCAACAGCACGGGCGGCATCTGCGGCCGCCAGATCAAGGTGCAGCCCTTCGACGACGGCAACGACTCGGGGACCAACTACGCCGACGCGCAGCAGGCCTGCTCGGCCGACTTCGCCATGGTGGGCAACGCCTCGGGCTTCGACGACGGCAGCGCGCAGGCCGTCGGCGCCTGTGGCATCCCGACCATGGCCGCCGAGGTCTCGACGGCGGCGGCCGGGAACACCGCCGACATCTTCGGGGCCAGTCCCGGCAACGCCCACTACTGGGCGCTCGGGCCGGCCAACTACCTCAAGACGACCTACCCGGCCGCCGTGACGAAGGCGGCCATGATCTACCTCAACGTCTCGGCCACCCAGACCCAGGCCGCCCACGAGACCGCCTCCTACACCGGCGACGGCTTCAAGTACGTGTACAACACGTCGACGACGCCGACGAACGCCAACTACGCCGCCAACGTGCAGGCCATGCAGAGCGCAGGCGCGCAGTACGTGACCGAGTACTCGGACGCCTCCTCGGCCGAGCGCCTGCTGCAGGCCATGCAGCAGGCCAACTACGCGCCGCAGGTGGTCGACTGGTTCTCCGAGGAGTACTCGCCCCAGTTCGCCCAGCAGACGGCGCCCGAGTCCAACGGCGACCTGGTGCTGATGTCGGCCACCGCCGCCTACTCGGAGGCCAGCGTCAACCCGGGCCTCCAGCTCATGGAGAGCTGGATGAACCGGGTCGCACCCGGCTACCACCAGGACATCTTCGCCATGTTGGCCTGGTCGGCCGGCCTGGCCTTCGAGCAGGCCCTCAAGGAGGTCGGCCCCGACGTGACCCGGGCCGCCGTGATCTCGAAGCTGCAGGGGATCAACAACTGGACCGGTGGTGGCGTCACGCCGCCCACCGACATCGGGCAGAAGATCCCGTCGAAGTGCTTCTTCTACATGAAGATCGAGAACGGGGCCTTCCAGCGCGTCTACCCGACCGCCCCCAACACCTACGACTGCAACAGCGGCTACGCGCCAGTACTAGGCCGACCAGGACCCGACCCGAGACCCAGTGCACGAATTCCTCGAGTTCACCATCATCGGCATCGTCCTGGGCTCGGCCTACGCCGTCGCCGCCAGCGGCCTCGTCGTCACCTACGCCACCTCGGGCATCTTCAACATCGCCCACGGGGCCATCGGCATGTTCATGGCCTTCGTGTACTGGCAGCTGTCGGTGGGCTGGCACATGAACACCGCGCTGGCCTTCGTCCTCACCGTCTTCGTGCTGGCGCCGCTGCTGGGCGCCGTCGTCGAGCGGGGGGTGATCCAGTGGATGGACCCGCGCAACGTGGCCACGGCCCTGGCCGTCACGGTCGGCCTGACGCTGCTCTTCTTCGGTCTGGTCAACAGCTACATCTGGCCGCCGACCGCCCGCGTCGTCCCCCAGTTCTTCGGCTTCAACGGGTTCACCTTCCTCGGCGTCAAGATCACCTGGGAGGAGGTCATCACCGTCGGCGCCGCCGTGGCCATCGCCGTGGGGCTCCGGCTGTTCCTCTACCAGACCCGGACCGGCATCGCGATGCGAGGGGTGGTGGACAACCGCGAGCCTGATCGGGCTGTTCGGCGGCCGGTCGACCCGGCTCTCCACCCTCAGCTGGTCCATCGGGGCCTCGCTGGCCTCGGTGGCCGGCATCCTGGTGGCCCCGCGCCTGCAGCTGCAGCCGCTCATCCTCACCCTGCTCGTCATCGACGCCTACGCGGCGGCCGTCATCGGCCGCCTGCGCAGCCTGCCCATGACCTTCCTCGGCGCCCTGGTCGTCGGGCTGGCCTCCTCCTACGCCGTGGGGTACGTCCCGAGCACCGGGTTCTGGTCCTCCACCCCGGTCCAGGGGACCCTCACCCTCTCGGTGCCCACCCTGATCCTCTTCATCGCGCTGCTCATGCTCCCGATGGACCGCATCCGCAGCGGCACCCCGCAGCGCCACGTGCCGCTGGCCCCGGCCAGCTTCTTCCGCTCCGCTGCAGGGCGGGGTGGTCCTCGTCGTCGCCGTCGTCGTGGCCGTGACCTTCATGGACCCCGGCAACGTGGTGAAGCTGGGCATCGGGCTGGCCTTCGGCCTCATCTGCCTCTCGCTGGTGCCCCTGACGGGCTGGGGCGGCTACGTGTCCATCTGCCAGCTGACCTTCGCCGGCCTGGGCTGCTACGCCATGTACAAGTTCGGCAGCGGCGGCTCCATCCTCGGCCTGGTCATGGCGGCCGTCATCGCCGGCGGCGTCGGGGCCGATCATTTCGCTGCCGGCGCTGCGCCTGCGCGGCCTCTACCTGGCCCTGCTCACCATGGCCTTCGCCAGCCTCATGGACAACGCCTTCTTCCCCTGGTCAGCGGTGTTCGGCTTCGACGGCTCGGTCCCCATCCACCGGCCCGACCTGTTCGGCCTGAACGTGAGCTCGGACAAGGCGTTCACCATCTTCCTGGCCGTCGTGTTCGCCCTGTTCTCCATCGCCCTCCTGGCCCTGCGCCGGGGGCCCTTCGGCCGGGTCCTCGTGGCCGCCAAGGACTCCGAGGCGGCCTGCGCCACCCTCGGGCCTGTCGCTCACCACGACCAAGCTGGTCGTCTTCACGCTCTCGGCCGCCATGGCCGGCATCGCCGGCGCCCTCTTCGGGGCGGCGGAGGCCGTGGCCGGCGGCACCAACTTCGAGATGTTCGAGAGCCTCCTCATCCTGGCCGTGGTGGCCATCGGCGGGGCCTCGGTCTGCTCGGGCGCCCTGGCCGGCGGCCTGGCCATCGGCTTCCTGCCCGGCAACGCCCAGGACGTCTTCATCGGTGCCGGCACGGTGGCCCTGGCCTTCTATCCCGACGGCGTCCTGCCCCTGGCCTACGCCCGCTTCCACCGGTGGTGGGCCGGCCTGACGGCGCCCCGCGCCGGCGCCGCAGCCGGCTCCGGTCGAGGAGCGGCCCGGTAGACTGGCGGGTACCCGAGCGGCTTGAGCCGGGGACGGCGGCCCGCCCGGCCGTCGGGGGCGGTGCGACCGCGATTGTCGGAACCCCAGGCAGCCGCTATCATTGAATCCCTGCCATGTGCAGCTTCGGTCGGCGCGCCAGCGCCACGAACCGGACGGCATATGGGATTCACATTTCTGATTAGCGAGAGGTAGCGCGTGCCCACAATCGCCCAGCTCGTCCGCAAGGGACGGCAGGCCAAGGTGACGAAGACCAAGACCCCGGCCCTGAAGGGCGCGCCCCAGCGGCGGGGGGTGTGCACCCGCGTCTACACGACCACCCCGAAGAAGCCGAACTCGGCCCTCCGCAAGGTGGCCCGTGTGCGCCTGTCCTCGGGCGTCGAGATCACGGCCTACATCCCCGGTGTCGGCCACAACCTCCAGGAGCACTCCATCGTCCTCGTCCGCGGCGGTCGTGTGAAGGACCTGCCCGGTGTTCGCTACAAGGTCGTGCGCGGCGCGCTCGACACCTCGGGCGTGCGCGAGCGCAGCCAGGCCCGCAGCCGCTACGGCGCCAAGAAGGAGTCTTAGGCATGCCCCGTAATGGACCAGCCACCCGCCGCGAGCTCGCGCCGGACCCCGTCTACCGCTCCGTCCTGGTCACCCAGGTCGTCAACAAGATCCTCTCGTGCGGCAAGCGCACGCTGGCCGAGCGCATCGTCTACACCGCCCTCGAGCAGGTGCAGGAGAAGTCGGGCGGCGACCCGGTGGCCGCGCTCAAGCGCGCCGTGGAGAACACCCGGCCCGAGGTCGAGGTGAAGTCCCGCCGCGTCGGTGGCGCCACCTACCAGGTGCCCGTCGAGGTCCGTCCCCGTCGCGCCACCACGCTGGCCATCCGCTGGCTGACCACGTTCTCGCGTCAGCGCCGGGAGAAGACCATGGCCGAGCGCCTGGCCAACGAGATCCTCGACGCCTCCAACAACATCGGGGCCTCGGTGAAGCGCCGCGAGGACATGCACAAGATGGCCGAGTCCAACCGCGCCTTCGCCCACTACCGCTGGTAGTCGGTCACAGACTTGGCCGCGGACCCGGCAACCCCCGCCGAAATCCACACGCACATCCACACCCACACGATCACGAGCAAGAGATATGGCTGAAGCCCTCCCCACCCGCGACTTCCCCCTGGCCAAGACCCGCAACATCGGGATCATGGCCCACATCGACGCGGGCAAGACCACCACGACCGAGCGCATCCTCTATTACACGGGGCGCAACTACAAGATCGGTGAGGTGCACGAAGGCGCCGCCACCATGGACTGGATGGTCCAGGAGCAGGAGCGCGGCATCACCATCACCTCGGCCGCCACCACGTGCTCGTGGCGCGACAACTGGATCAACATCATCGACACCCCGGGCCACGTCGACTTCACCGTCGAGGTCGAGCGGTCGCTGCGCGTCCTCGACGGCGCCGTCGCCGTCTTCGACGCCGTGGCCGGCGTGGAGCCCCAGACCGAGACGGTGTGGCGCCAGGCCAACAAGTACAACGTGCCCCGCATCTGCTTCGTCAACAAGATGGACCGCATCGGCGCCGACTTCGAGCGCACGGTGGAGATGATCAAGGACCGCCTCGACGCCCTGCCGGCCGTCATTCAGCTGCCCATCGGCGCCGAGTCCGAGTTCAAGGGCATCGTCGACCTGCTCGAGGAGAAGGCGCTCGTCTGGTCCTCGGACATGGGCGAGGAGTGGGAGACCCTCGACATCCCCGACAACCTGGCCGCCGAGGCCGAGGACGCCCGCCACCAGCTCATCGACGTCGTCTCCAACTTCGACGACACCATCATGGAGAAGTACCTGGCCGAGGAGCCCATCACGGCCGTCGACCTGCGCCGCGCCCTGCGCACGGCCACCCTGGCCGCCGCCGTGGTGCCGGTCCTGTGCGGGTCGGCCTTCAAGAACAAGGGCGTGCAGCCCATGCTCGACGCCGTCATCGACTTCCTGCCCAGCCCGCTCGACCTCCCGCCCACCGAGGGCCACCGGCCGAACCACACCGAGGACCTCCTGGAGCGCAAGGCCGACGACGGCGAGCCCTTCTCGGCCCTGGCCTTCAAGATCATGACCGACCCCTTCGTCGGCAAGCTGACCTACATCCGGGTGTACTCGGGCACGCTGCAGAAGGGCGACTCGATCACCAACTCGACGAAGGACAAGAAGGAGCGGGTCGGCCGCATCCTCCAGATGCACGCCAACCACCGCGAGGACAAGGACGCCATCTTCGCCGGCGACATCATGGCCGTGGTCGGCATGAAGAACACCACGACCGGTGACACCCTGAGCGACCCGCGCAACCCGATCGTGCTGGAAGCGCTGAGTTCCCCGAGCCGGTGATCCACGTCGCGGTGGAGCCCAAGACCAAGGCCGACCAGGACAAGCTGTCCCGTGCCCTCTACTCGCTCAGCGAGGAGGACCCCACGTTCCGGGTGCGCTCCGACGAGGAGACCGGCCAGACCGTCATCAGCGGCATGGGCGAGCTGCACCTCGAGGTGCTGGTCGACCGCATGCTGCGCGAGTTCAGCGTGGACGCCAACGTGGGCAAGCCCCAGGTGGCCTACCGCGAGACGATCCGCAAGCCGGTCGAGAAGATCGAGGAGAAGTACGTCCGCCAGACCGGTGGCCGTGGCCAGTACGGCCACGTGGTCATCAGCCTGGAGCCCACGGGCCCGGGTGGTGGCTACGAGTTCCTCGACAAGATCAGCGGCGGCGTCATCCCCAAGGAGTACATCCCCTCGGTCGACGCCGGCATTCAAGAGGCGCTGACCTCGGGCATCCTGGCCGGCTACCCGACGGTGGACGTGCGGGTGACCCTCACCTACGGGTCGTACCACGACGTCGACTCCTCGGAAATGGCGTTCAAGATCGCCGGTTCCATGGCGGTCAAGAAGGCCATCCGGGCGGCCAGCCCCACATTGCTGGAGCCGGTCATGGAGGTGACGGTGACGGTGCCCGACGACTTCTTGGGCGCGGTGACCGGCGACCTCTCCTCACGCCGGGGGCGTATGGAGGGCATGGATCAGCAGGGGACCAGCCACGTCGTCAAGGCGCTGGTCCCGCTCGCCGATATGTTCGGCTACTCTACTGACCTGCGTTCGCGCACCCAGGGTCGCGCCACGTACACGATGCAGTTCCATTCGTACAACCAGGTTCCGGAGTCGATCTCCAAGGAGATCATCGCCCGGGCGCAAGGGGAGTAGACCCCGGTCCGCCCCGGTCGCGGACCGGACAGTTACAGACATTCAGAGCAGAGATCGCAGACAAAAAGAGCGTCAGGGCCACCGTGGCCATGACAAGGAGCAGGGAGTAGCCAGGCGATGGCCAAGCAGAAGTTCGAGCGCACGAAGCCACACGTAAACGTCGGGACCATGGGTCATATCGACCATGGCAAGACGACGCTGACCGCCGCCATCACCAAGGTGCTCTCGGAGAAGAACCCGAACACCTCGTTCACGTCGTTCGACAAGATCGACGCCGCGCCCGAAGAGAAGCAGCGCGGCATCACGATCACCATCGCCCACGTGGAGTACGAGACCGACAAGCGCCACTACGCGGACGTCGACATGCCCGGCCACGCCGACTACATCAAGAACATGATCACCGGTGCGGCCCAGATCGACGGCGCCATCCTGGTGGTCTCCGCCGCCGACGGCCCCATGCCCCAGACCCGTGAGCACGTGCTGCTGGCCCGCCAGGTCGGCGTGCCCTACATCGTGGTGGCCCTCAACAAGGCCGACATGGTCGACGACGAGGAGCTCCTCGAGCTCGTCGAGCTGGAAGTGCGCGAGCTGCTCAGCCAGTACGACTTCCCGGGCGACGACACCCCGATCATCCGGGTCAGCGCCCTGAAGGCGCTGGAGGGCGACGCCGAGTGGAGCGAGAAGATCGTCGACCTCATGGACGCCGTGGACTCGTACATCCCCGAGCCCGAGCGTGACGTCGACAAGCCCTTCCTCATGCCGGTCGAGGACGTCATGTCCATCACCGGTCGTGGCACCGTCGTGACCGGCAAGGTGGAGCAGGGCATCGTCAAGGTGGGCGAGGAAGTCGAGATCGTCGGCCTCATGGACACCCAGAAGACGACGGTGACCGGCGTCGAGATGTTCCGCAAGCTCCTCGACGAGGGTCGCGCCGGCGACAACATCGGCGCCCTCCTGCGTGGGACCAAGAAGGAGGAGGTGGAGCGCGGCCAGGTGCTGTGCAAGCCCGGCTCCATCACCCCGCACACCCAGTTCACCGCCGAGGTCTACGTGCTGAACAAGGAGGAGGGCGGCCGTCACAAGCCGTTCTTCACCAACTACCGGCCGCAGTTCTACTTCCGCACCACGGACGTGACGGGCACCATCACGCTGCCCGAGGGCACCGAGATGGTCATGCCGGGCGACAACACGAAGATGACCGTCGAGCTCGGCAAGCCCATCGCCATGGACAAGGGCCTGCGCTTCGCCATCCGTGAGGGTGGCCGCACCGTCGCCTCCGGCGTGGTCGACGAGATCCTCAAGTAGTCCGACCACCAAGAGCGAGAGCAGGCACATGGCCGACGGCCCGAAGCAGAAGATCCGCATCAGGCTGAAGGCCTACGACCACGAGATCCTCGACCAGTCGACGGAGAAGATCGTGCAGACGGTCCTCCGGACGCAGGCCAAGGTCCTCGGGCCGGTGCCGCTGCCGACCGACAAGCACCGCTACACGGTGATCCGGTCGCCGCACAAGTACAAGGACTCCCGCGAGCACTTCGAGATGCGGGTCCACAAGCGCCTGGTCGACATCGTCGAGCACACGCCCAAGACGGTCGACTCGCTCCAGCGGCTCGACCTTCCGGCCGGCGTGGACATCGAGATCAAGATCCAGACGGCCTGACGGCCGGTCACCCCGTCTCCCCGCCAGACGCCTGGCAGGGGGGTGGGCCGATGGTGTAA
>CAWAHA010000011.1:0-199193 GCA_963781565.1 uncultured Acidimicrobiaceae bacterium
GTGCTCGAGGAGGTACCCGAGCTGGACGAACCCGAACCCGAACCCGAACCCGAACCCGAGGTCCCGGGGGGAACGCTGCCGAGCCCCATCCCCTGCGTCATCCCGTTGACGCCGGAGGTGACACCCCCGACGGTGCCACTGACGCCGCTCGCAATGCCCGAGCCAGAGCCACCGGTCACACCATTTGTGACGACGCTGACCCCGCCTGGTCACGCCGCCCACGACACCGCCCACCGTCTGGCCGACGCCGCCGGTGACCCCACTGACGGTCTCCGTCACGCCGCTCGTGACGCCGCCACGGTCTGGCTGAGCCCCCGCGTCACGCCGCTGACCGTCTGCCCGAGCCCGCCCGTGACGCCGCTGACCGTCTGGCTGACCCCGCCGGTGGCACCGTTCACGGTGTTGTTGAGACCGCTTCCGGCCTGGTTGAGTCCGCCCGCCACACCGGCGGCGCCGGACGACCGCCGGGGCTCACCGAGGATGGAGGTGACGCCGCCGGACCCGTTGCCGGACTCGACGCCACCGGAGCCCTTACTTCCGGACCGCCACTCCCGAACCCCGCCAGTCCTCCGGAGCCGCGTCGCCGCTCAATCGATCCACCCGAGCCGCCGAGCGCGAATGCCTGGGCACCGTCGCGGCGTACCGCCGTCTCGGATCCATGAGGGTCGACCCCAGGACGAGAGGGGGAGCGCCAGGGCCGAGCCGGGCGCCGATAGCGGCGCCGCTCGGGCCGCTCGACAGGGCGTGCGGGGCGATGAATGCGGCCGCAACAGCGGCGCCGGTGACGGCGACGCCGGCCACCGCGTTGCGCATCCGCCCCGGTGCCGCCGCCGCTGTGGTGCACGGTGGCACCGCGGTGCGCCGCCCGGAAGACGGTGCGGCGGATGAGCGCGCCGGTGGCGATGAGGAAACCGGCCAAGGCCTCCTTCGACTCGGACACGACGGCGAACTCGCGCTTGAGCGCCTGGCGGGCGCGCCAGAGCAGCGTCTCGATGGTCCCGATCTCGACGCCCTCGTGGTCCGCGATCTGCTGGTAGGTCCACCCCGAGCCCTCGCGCATGGCAAGCACGTGGCGGTGGCGCGTGGACAGCCGGTCGAGGGCGCGGTTGACCAGCTCGCCGTCGACGGCGGCCAGGACGAGCTCCTCGGAGGTGTCCTCGCCGACCACACCGACCGGATGTTGCGCGGTCGAGCTCCAAGTCGTCGGTCGGCGTGCTGCGCGAGCGGCGGCGCAGCATGTCCGTGCAGATGTTCCCGGCGATCACGGTGAGCCAGGGGTAGAAGCGCCGCTCGCCGGCGAAGCGCGGCAGCGCCTTCCAGGCCCGGGCGAATGCTTCCTGCGCCGCGTCCTCGGCCTCGTGGCGGTCGTTCAGCCGGCGCAGGCAGAAGCGGAGGAGCCGCTCGTAGTAGCGCGGCGTAGAGGTTTCCGAAGGCGCCGAGTCGCCCGCCTGGCAGCGCTCGACCAGCGCGCGGTCGCGGTCCAGGTCGACGTCGTCGCAGAGGCTTGTCAGCTCTTCTTCGCGGAGCGCCAACTGTCCCGTCCCTCCCCCCGGTTCGTCCTCCTACAAGGAGGTACGTCACATTATGTCCGCCATTTAACGGCTTTTTGAAAACCTGCCGCCCAATTTTCGTGAATGGGGGTTGGACTCTGATTGCACAACAAAGTTGAGAATCCGGCGGTCCAGCTTCCATCGGGTCATACCCCGACTGCGCTCGTCGCAAGCCGGCCCTGCGCGAACCGGCCCGTGTCGCCCGGCCACGCTCCACGCACGCCACCCGCAAGGTTCAGGCCCGCCTGCCGTTTTTCTCCGTGAAGGAGAGGACGGGGGAACGGGCGCTAGCCCGTTCACGTGCCAGAGGAGGCCTCGGAAGGGGGGACGGCGTTGGCTGAGACGGGTGACAGGACAGGCGTCGTGCCCGAGCAGGCGCCGAGTACCACGCAGCCCCTGAGCCGCGACGAGATGGCTCGCCGACTGGGTACTCCGAGCGGGCGCCCGGATGCGACGGGCGTGCTCCCACGGCCCAGCCGGCCGATCACCGACGACGGGAAGATCGCTACGGCCGTCCGCGAGACGGGCAACATGTTCGCCACCGCGTTCGAGGCGCTCCGGCAGGCTCCGCTCAAGGGCGTTCCCGTCTCCGAGTTCTTCGACCAGTGCTGGTTCCTGGCGCGCGTCACCACGCTGCCGCTGATCCTGCTCTCCATCCCGTTCGGCATGGTCATCGCGCTCGAGGTCGGCTCGCTTCTGCAGCAGATCGGGGCGCAGTCGCAGCTCGGCGCCGCCATGGTGCTGGCCGTCGTCCGCGAGCAGGCGCCGGTGGCGACGGCGCTTGCTCATCGCCGGCGCCGGCGGATCGGCCATGTGCGCCGACCTCGGATCGCGCCGCATTCGCGACGAAATCAGCGCCATGGAGGTCATGGGCGTCAACCCGCTCCACCGCCTGGTGCTGCCGCGGCTGCTCGCCGCCACGCTGGTCGCCATCCTGCTCGACGCCGTCGTCAGCGTCGCCGGCATCGCCGGCGGCCTGTGGTTCGGCACGCACGCCATCCACATCACGGCCAGCAGCTTCTTCGCCACGTTCGGCGAGCTCAGCCAGATGGCCGACCTCGTCATCGCGCTGGTCAAGGCCGGCATCTTCGGCTTCATCGCCGCGATGGTCGCCTGCTACAAGGGCCTCTACTGCAAGAGCGGCCCGAAGGGCGTGGGCGACGCGGTGAACCAGGCCGTCGTCGTCACGTTCATCCTGTCGTTCTTCGTGAACTTCTTGCTGACGGTCTTCTATTTCAACTTCATTCCGCAGAAGGGCCTCTGATGGCGATCGATGCTCCGGTCCGCGCGAAGAGCCGGCCAAGATCGTCTCGGCCGGGAAGGCGGTCGGCGCGCAGGGCGGTCGAGTCCGGGGACGCCGTCCTCGGCGTCTTCGACGCGTTCTACGCGCAGCTGAAGTTCTACGTGCGGATCGTGCGCGCCCTGCCGCGCGCTCTGCGCGTACCCCAAGGAGATTCTCGTCCTGATGTCGGACATCTCCCTGGGCTCGGGTGCGCTGGTCGTCGGTGGCGGCATGTTCTTCGTCGTCGTCTCGATCTCCTTCTTCACCGGGACCGAGGTCGGCCTGGAGGGCTTCAACGGCCTGCAGCAGATCGGGGCCGAGGCGTTCACCGGCGTGATCACGTCATTGGCGAACACCCGCGAGATCACCCCGCTGGTCGCCGGGGTGGCCCTGGCCGCGCAGGTCGGCGCGCGGGTTCACGGCGCAACTCGGCGCCATGCGCATCAGTGACGAAATCGATGCCCTCGAGGTCATGGGAGTCAACAGCGTCGTCTACCTGGTCGCCACCCGTGTCTGGGCGGCGCTGATCACGATGATCCCGCTCTACCTGGCGGCGCTCTTCGCCAGCTACCTCGCCTCCGAGCTGGTGGTGACGAAGTTCTTCGGGTTGTCGACCGGTACCTACACGCACTACTTCCGGCTCTACCTCCCGCCGCTCGACATCTTCTACTCGTTCCTCAAGGCGATGGTGTTCGCGGTCATCGTCACCTTCGTGCACTGCTACTACGGCTACAACGCGACCGGCGGCCCGGCCGGCGTGGGTGTGGCGGCCGGACGCGCCATTCGCCTCTCCATCATCCTCGTCGTCGTCGTGAATCTCTTCATGTCGCTGATCCTGTTCGGCGGGGTCAACGCCACGGCGAGGTTGGTCGGATGAAGCGCCTCCTCCGCATCGTGGTCAGCCTGGCCGTCCTCTTCGGCCTCGTGTTCGGCACGGTCTCGCTCGTGCGCCTCGCCAACGGCGACTTCGCGGGTGACTACAAGCTGAGCGGGACGTTTCCCCGAGCCGGCGAGGGGCTCGACCCCGGGCTCGGCCGTGGTCTTCCGGGGAGTGCAGGTGGGCCGGGTGTCCACCATCTCCCTCCAGCACAACCTGGCGCAGATCACCATGCTCATTGAGCCGTCCTTCAAGGTGCCGAGCACAGCGACAGCGACCGTGCAGCCGGTGAACCTGTTCGGCGCGGAACAGGTCTCCATCTCGACGCCGGACAAGAACTCCGATGCCGGGCCCTACCTCGCCGCCGGCGGCTCCTTCGCGCACGCCCAGAGCAGCGACGAACTGGGCGACCTCTTCGCAGCCGCGACGCCGCTCTTGAACAAGATCGACACCACCAACCTGTCCACCGTGCTGGGCGAGCTGGCCCAGGCCTCACAGGGTGAGGGGCCCAAGATCGCCGCCTCCATCAGCGCCGGGACCCAACTGGCCGGGCTGCTCGACCGGACGCTCAACGCGCAGATCCTCGCTCTGCAGTCCTTCGCCAAGTTCACCCAGGCGATCGCACCGGCTGCCGGCGACCTCAACAACCTGAACGCGCAGATCAATGCCGCACTGCCGTCGTTCAACGCAGAGGAGGCCGACTACGAGAACCTCCTCAACACGCTGATCCCGTTCTCGAACCGCCTGGCCGCGCTGCTCTCGACGTATCACCCCGACATCGCGACCATTCTCGAATCGGGCGACAACGTCTCCCGCGTCCTGCTGGCACAGCAGGACTCCATCGGCCAGGTCATCAACGGCGCCTACCACTACTTCCAGAAGATCGCCGAGGGGGCGTCGGGCCTCAACAAGCTGCCCGGATGGCAGCACCTACGCCTACTTCAACACCTTCATTCTCTTCAGCGACGTCAACAGCCTGGTCTGCAATCTGATCGCACCGCCGACCGGGGGGATGTCGTTCCTCCAGCCGATACAGCAGGCGCTGGCCGGAACCGGTTCCGCGTTCAATTGCTCGTCGGAGCTGTCGACATTCAATGCGCTCCAGAGCGCCTCGACCCCGCGCGGCCACGCCAGCGCCGCCAGCCGACGCCATCCGCGACGTCCGGGGCCAGCAGCGCCGGCGCCGCCGCGGCCAACCAGGCCTACGGCATTGTCGGGCAGCCCGACCAGTCCACGCCGACCACCGTCGGCGGCATCATCACCCAGCTTCTCGGGGGCTCGTCGTGAGGCTGCTCGCACCTCCCGAAGTCGGCGTTCAAGTTCATGGTGTTCGCCGCTGGTGTGCCTCGTCCTGCTGGCGGGCTGGCCGTCAAGATCGGCAACATCTCGCTGTTCAGCAGCCGCCACACCATTGACGCGCAGTTGACCGACGTGACCGGCCTGGCCAGCGGCGACAGCGTCAACATCGCCGGCGTCCCGGTGGGGCAGGTCTCGAGCATCGGCGTGCAGCACGGGCACGCACTCATTTCGTTGAGCATCAACAACACGGTGTCGCTCCCTCGTTCGACCGACGTGGGGATGCGGTGGCACAACGTGATCGGCCAGAAGGAGATCGAGCTGTTCCCGGGGCGCGGTGGTCCGATCCTTGCCGCCCGGGTCCACCATCCCGCTCAGCCACGACGTGACCGACGCCAGCATCGACACGTTCTTGAACTCGCTGGGCCCGGTCCTGTCCTCCATCAACCCCAAGGAGGCCAATGCGTTCGTCGAGAACGTCTCCGGTGCGCTGGAGGGCGATACCGCGCAGATCAACCAGCTGATCAACAGCGGTGCCACCGTGTCCTCGACCGTCCAGGCGCTCGACTCCCAGGTCGGCCAGATCATCGGCAACCTCAACCAGGTGTTGACCGCGCTGGCGTCACGGTCCGGTGACATCGACTCGCTGGTGACGAACCTCCAGACCGTGTCGTCCGCCCTCGCATCCAAGAACTCGCTGCTCGACGACGTCGTCGGCAACCTCTCGCTGGTGGCGACCGACCTGGCCGGATTGATCGGGAACAACCACAGCACCATCACGAGCACCATCGACAACCTTCAGACGGTGGCGGCCGATGTCCAGAACAACCAGCAGAACCTGGCGAACAGCCTGTCCAGCCTGGGGGCGGGACTGGCGCCGTACATCCAGATCTCCCAGTGGGGGCAGTGGTTCGCCGTCGAGACCGTCTACACGTGCCTCGCCGGCCAGTCGGTCTGCCCGTACTACCAGCCCGGCAACCCGCCGGCGGGCTCCGGGCCCCTTCGGGAGCCCGCCGCTGCCGAGCCCCGTTGTCGGGCGTCACGACGCCGGGCTGCCCGAGTAGCGGTGCGTCCCCGAGCTCGTCGAATGCCGCCAGCTCCTCGGCGTCGGGCGCAGCCCGCTGGCCGTCTCGAGCCTCGGCTCAGAACCTGCAGGCGGTGAGCGGGGCCGTCACGGGAGGCTCGAAGTGAAGGCCGTCACCGAGCGCAATCCCAAGGTCGTCGGCATCGTCGGATCGTTGTGATGACGGCGTGCGTGCTGGCCATCCTCTTCCTGAACCGCAGCCTGTTCAGCTCCGGCTACACCGTTCAGGCCCGCTTCACCAACGCCGCCGGGATCGCCAAGGGCACCGAGGTCATGGAGGCCGGCGTCAACGTCGGGACGGTCAGCGTCGGTGCAGGTGCACGGCAATGCGGTCGACGCCCAGCTCTCGGTCAACCGCTCGGTCGTGCTGCCGCATGACGACGACGGCCGCCGTTGAGGTCGAGACACTCCTGGGCGTCGTGGACGTGACCTTGAAGCCGGTGAGCGGTTGGGACGATCCGCTGAAGCCGAACGCGCTGATCACCGACACCTCGGTGCCCACGGAGTTCTACGAACTGCAGAACACGGCGCACTCGCTGCTCTCCAAGACCAACGCCAAAGCGCTGAACAGCCTCGTGACCTCCTTGGCCAACATCACCAAGGGCAAGCAGACCCAGGTGGCCCAGATCATCTCGGGCCTCGGCGCGCTCACCACGACGGTCGATCAACGCTCCGGTCAGGTCTCGCAGCTGATCGACTCGGCGAACACGCTGTCGTCGACGCTGGCAGGGCCGGGACCAGCAGTTGCTGTCCATCGTCAACAACCTCGACACGGTCTCCACCGGCCTGGCCAACAACGACCAGGACCTGTCCAACCTGATCACAAATGTCGACAGCATGGCGAGCCAGACCAACAGTCTGGTGAGCCAGGACTCCCCCGCTCTCAACTCGCTGCTCAAGAGCCTTCACTCCGACCTCACCGTCGTCGGCCAGCACCAGGAGGACCTGGCCGAGGGCGTGAGCTATCTCGGGGGCGCGCTCAAGGGGTTCCAGTCCATCGCCTACAGCGGGTCGAGCCCCGTGCCGTGGGGCAACATCTTCGTCAACCCCGCATCGCTGTCCAACACGTTCGGGGTCATCGGTCCCTGCGGGGCGTTCGACGAGGTGCTCAACCAGGTGCTCGGGCCCGATCCCGCGTCGTGCGACGACCAGACGGGCCCGCTGCCGGGCGAGGGATCGAACGCCAGCTCCGGCAGGGCGCACCGTCGGGCTCCTCGTCGTCGCTCATCCAACGCCGTCGACGACGACCTCCACCTCGTCCCCGGCCTCCGGATCGTCGGGCAGCTCACCATCAGCGGGCAGCAGCCTGACCGGGCCGAACTCGGGGCTGGGCGGGCTCTCCCAGCTGATCAGTCCGCTGTTGCAGGGGGCCGGATGATGGACGCGCTGCGAACCGCGTTGACGTCGAAGGTCGCCCGCTTCGCCGTGGCCGGTGTCGTCATCGTCGCCGGGGTCATCGTCGGCGTCGAGGTGACGAAGGGCGCTCCGACCTACCCGATCAACGTCGTGTACTCGAGCGCCCCCGGGTTGTTCACCGGTGCCGCCGTCGACGTGCTCGGCGTCAAGGTGGGGACGGTCACCGGCGTGCAGAACGTCGGTGACAAGGTCGATGTCACGCTGGCCGTGGACCAGGGGACACAGATTCCCTCCTCCGCCTTCGCGTCACTGGTGGCGCCCCAGCTCCTGGGCTCGCCGGATGTCGACCTGAACCCCGGCTACACCGGAGGCCCCACCCTCAGCCCCGGCGCCACCATCCCGCAGGACCACACGGCCGTCCCGGTCTCGACGGACGAGCTGCTGAAGGAGCTGCAGCACACCCTCAACGCCATCAATCCGCACGCGGTCGGCAACCTGGTGACCAATCTGGCCACCGACCTCGACGGCCAAGGGGCGAACCTCAACAAGCTGATCGCGTCGGCAGCAGGGACCGTGCAGCTCCTCGCCACCAAGGGGAACGACCTCGGTCAGCTCAACGGCACACTGGCCCAGCTGACCGGCACGCTCGACACCGACACCAGTCAGATAGAGCAGCTCGTCCAGCAATACGACACGGTCTCGACCACCGTGGCCCAGCACTCGGGTCAGCTCAACGACGCCATCACCCAGCTGGCGGGAGCGAGCTCGGGACTGGTCAGCCTGCTGGTGCCGAATCTCCAGCCGCTGGAGGCCGACGTCGGCACGGTCACGACCGTCGGGCGCACGCTGGACCGCAACCTCTCCTCGGTCGACGAGATCCTGCAGAACGGCAACAACCTCTTCCAGGGCGCCGACGCGTGCCTACGACCCGAACTACAACTGGCTCAACCTGAACCTCGCCGCGGCGCCGGGCGTGACCGGCGCCTACATCGCCGGGCCTGCTGCGCGACCGGCTCGCCGGAATCTGCCGGCGCATCGTCGCCAACCACTCCACCGGGCTCTCTGCCGCGGTGCTGGCCACCTTGAACCAGTGCGGCAACCCCTCATCAGGGTTCTTCGATCCGCTCCTCAACGACATCCCGACCATCCTCAACACCCTGAGCGGGGGGAGCGGCGCCGCCACTGCGCAGTCGCTCCTGCAGCAGGGACTGACCCAGATCGCCAACGCCGAGCAGGGTTCCAAGACCACGCCCACGACGCCGTCCTCGTCGACGCCGGCACAGAAGAGCCCGGCGACCAGCTCGACCACGACGACCACCACGGTGCCGCAGTCGACCACGACCACGACGACCCCGTGCGGCCTCCTCGGTGCCATTCTGGGTTGCTCCGGTGAGCTCCGGCTCGAGTTCGGGCTCGGGCTCGGGGTCGAGTTCCTCGGGATCGTCGGGCTCGGGACTCGGCGGGTTGTTGTCGAACCAGGTGACGGGTGCCGCCAATCAGTCCACGTGCGGCACGTGGCCGTCGCCGCTCCCCTCGACGCACGTGCGACCCGACCCTGACCGCTCCCGCTGCCTCCCTGTTGCCGCCGCTGCCGCAGGATCAGACCCACCGGCGTCACGGGCACGCCCGGCGTGGGCTTCTGGCGGGCTGGGTGCACGACGTGGAGGGGTGGTTCTGATGCGGGCTTCGCACGTCCCGCCGGTCGCTCGCGTCGCCGCCTGGCCGCAGTGCCCGTCCTCGCTGCGCTCGTTCTGGCACTCGCCGGTTGCTCCGTCTCCGGTGGTGGGGGACAGCGCACGGCGACCGCCGTCTTCACCGATGTGGGCGATCTCGCCAACGGGGCCCAGGTGCAGATGGCCGACGTGCCGGTCGGCTCGGTGCGCTCCATCGCGCTCGACGGGAACCAGGCGAAGGTGACGCTGGCGTTCGACAACGGCGTGCGGATCCCGGCCGACGTCAGCGCGGCCATCAACCGCACGACGATCCTCGGCGACCAGTTCGTCCAGCTGGCCGTCCCCAAGAACGAGACGGGGCCCGCTGCGGCCACGCGCGCCGCAGCTGGCCAACGGGGCCCGCATTGCCCACACCTCGCTCGTTCCCGACGTGGAGCAGTTCGTCGCGGCCGGGTCGCAGGTCTTCGGTGCCATCTCCACGACGCAGCTCGAGCAGATCATTGAGGCCGGCGGCGAGGGCTTCACCGGCCAGGAGGCGTCGCTCAAGGCGTTCCTGGCCGACCTGCTCGACGGTGGCCAACGGGTACGCACAACACACCAGCGACATCACGCAGGCGGTCAACGGCCTGAACAGCCTCGACCGCGTCGCTCGCCCCGACGAGCGGCGCGACGGCCACCGCGCTCTCGAACCTGTCGCAGACCGTTGCCATCCTGGCCAAGAACTCGTCGCAGTTCGAAACCCTGCTGCAGTCCCTGGACGGCCTGTCCTCTCAGGGGCGGAGCATTCTGGAGAACTACTACCCCCAGATCGTCACGCAGCTGCAGACGCTGCAGGCGGTGAGCAGCCAGCTCGCGCAGCATCAGTCCGATCTGGCCGGGCTCCTCTCCGAGATCCCCGCGGCGGACAATGCACTGCCCCAGGCGGTGCGCAACGGCTACGTGCAGCTCTACGAGAACATCATCGTCTGCGGCATTCCGGGCCTGGGTGAGGACAGCTTCGGCCGCCTTCACCTGCGCGCCGAACGCAGCGGGGGCGAACTCCAAGTGATCAACCGCCGCCTCATCGTCAACCTGATCGTGTTCTTCGTGGTCAGCTTCGCCCTCGTCGTCTACGGCATGGTGAACCTCCTCGGGCAACCCGCTGCAGAGCCCGACGACGCTGACCACCCAGTTCGCCGACGCGTCGGGTCTGTACCCGGGCTTCGAGGTGGAGCTCAACGGCGTGCCGGTCGGCACCGTCACTTCCACGGCGCTGACCAAGACCGCCACCAAGGTCACCATGCGCATCGACCCCGGCACGACGGTGCCCGACGACGTGCAGTCGTCGGTCCAGATCGCCAACGACCTCGGCGAGCAGGTGGTCAACCTGGTGCCAAGCCGCGGCGGGCCGGCGCCGGCGCTGGCCAGCGGCGCCGACGTGCCGGCTGCGCCCGACCAGGTTCCGGCCAATGTCGGTGCCGTGGTCGCCTCGGCCACCCGTCTGCTCCAGGCCATCCCGGCCGGCAACCTCAACAAGCTGATCGGGGAGCTGGCGACGTCGCTGGCCGGCCAGGCGGGCAACCTGCGCACCCTCATCAGCGCCGGGACGACCTTCTCCAAGGAGTTCGTCGCCTACCAGCAGCAGTTCACCGAGCTCCTGGCCAACGCGCCACCGTCGCTCGACGCGATCACCGCCGTCGCGCCTGAGCTCCGGCAGGACGTGGCCAACACGGCCGCACTCGTCCAGGTCCTGGCCGCAGCAGAAGACGGGGCTCCACACCCTGCTGACGTCGGGATCGTCAGCCTTCAACGCGGTGGACAACCTCCTGACGTCCCAGTCGGCCAACCTGGGCTGCTTCCTGCACGACACCGCCGACATCCTCTCCAACATCGCCCAGCCCACCAACCTGACCAACCTGTCGCAAGGGCTCGCCTACAACACGTACTTCTTCGGCGCGGTCGACAACATCGCCGTCCAGGGGGTGGCCAAGCCCACCACGAGCGAGCGCGGTCGGCGACCAACCAGACGTTCCTGCGCACCCGCCTGCTCTTCCCGCCGATCCTCGACGAGCAGGCGCAGTCCTACGGCGCGGCCAACACCATCCCCGACACGCTGCCCGGCGCGGGGTGCGTGACCGCGTTCGGCAACGGCGTGGGCCCGGCCACCCAGCCCGGATTCACGCCTGCCGCCGGTGGCCACGTCGTGGCGCCGTCGGCCCAGGAGGCCGACGTCGAGGTCGCCTCGGCGACGCCGGTCGGGCAGGTGGCCAGCGCCTCGTACCGCGAGCCGGCCAATCGCGAGGGACTTCTGTTGGCACTGGGCGGGCTGGTGGTCCCGGCCCTGTTCCTGGCCTGGGGCGCCCGCCCCTCCCGCCGGCGCACTCGCCGGCGGGCCTGAGAGATGTCCCGACGCGCCGCAGCGGCGCGCCGGGAGCAGTGACAGATGGAGGGAGAACGGAGAGACATGACCATGACGGAAGAAACGACGGACGAGCGGTGTGAAGGTGGTCGGAGCGCCCGCCCCGGACGAGGAGCGGTCGACCGCTGCCTCCGAGGAATCCCGCGAGAGGAAGCGGCGCCGCGCCGAGATGGCGGGACCGCGGCGTCCCGAGCAGGAGGGCCTTTCGCCTGGTCAGCCTCCTGGCCGTGATCGGAGTCGTCGGCACCTTGGTGTTCGGCATCCTCTACACGACCAAGAGCAGCAGCGGCGGGCCGGTGCAGGACCCGGCGGTCGTGAGCGCGTCCCGGGCCTTCCTGACCGACTTCTTCAACTTCAACGCCAAGACGGTCGACTCGGACTTCAACGCGGTTGACGGCATGGCGACGGGTGCCTTCGCCACCCAGGCGCAGCAGTTCTTCAACGCGTCGATCCGCAAGGCACTCGAGCAGGCGCTGGCCGAGTCACGCGGGCAGATCCGCTACGTGGCCGTCCAGTCCGAGAACCAGGGGGCAGGGCACGGCTTCGGTCTACGCCGTGGTCGACCAGACCTACGTCAACAACAAGATCACCTCGCCCCAGGCCGACGTCGTCCGCCTCGTCGCCGACCTCAAGCAGGTCAACGGCGTGTGGAAGATCTCCGACGTCACCGTGCTCGAGGGGGCCACCCCCGCCAGCGCGGGCAGCGCCTCCGGCTCGGCGGGCTCGAACGTCCCCGGGCAGTAGGGCGGCCGTCGGGGCGTAGGATGCCGACGGGCTGCGTGCGGGTCTGTGGTTGAAAGTCGATGCCAGTCGCAGGCAAAACGACCCACGTAAGGCGACTTGTGGTCGCTGAGCATGGTGCGGCTTAGAGGTAAGCCCTGCCCGCTGCGTCCCCGGCTGTCGGGGGCGGGCGGAGACGAGGCGATGCGCGCCAACACGGTGCCGTTGGGTGCGGCGGCTCGCCGCCGCACCGCCGGGACCGGCGCGTCACCCTCGCGGCAGGCGAGTGTGGGGTCAAAGACCAGGTCAGCCGCACGCAGCCCCAAATTGCCGCCGGAGACCCGGCGGCGGCTCCGGGCCCGCCACGGCCGGTAGGATCGTGCCCCCATGAGCGTGTTCACCAAGGTCCTGCGCGCCGGCGAGGGCAAGAAGGTCAGGAGGCTGGCCGAGCTCGTCCCTCTGGTCGGCGCCCTCGAGCCCGAGATGCAGGGCCTGAGCGACGACGCCCTGGCGCACAAGACGGTGGAGTTCAAGGAGCGCCTCGACCAGGGCGAGACGCCTCGACGACCTCCTCGTCGAGTCCTATGCGGTCGTGCGGGAGGCGGCCTGGCGGGTGCTGGGCCAGCGCCACTTCGACGTGCAGCTCATGGGGGGCATGGCCCTGCACTTCGGGTGGATCGCCGAAATGAAGACCGGCGAGGGCAAGACGCTCGTCTCCACCCTCCCGGCCTACCTCAACGCCCTCGACGGCGACGGCGTGCACATGGTGACGGTCAACGAGTACCTGGCCACCCGTGACTCCGAATGGATGGGGCGGGTCCACCGCTGGCTCGGCCTCACGGTGGGGCGGATCGGGGCGGACATCGACGACGACTTCGTCAAGCGGGCGGCGTACGCGGCGGACATCACGTACGGGACGAACAGCGAGTTCGGCTTCGACTACCTGCGCGACAACATGACAGCGCAGCCGGGACCTCATGGCGCAGCGCGGGCCACTGCCTTCGCCATCGTCGACGAGGTCGACTCCATTCTCATCGACGAGGCCCGCACGCCCCTCATCATCTCGGGACCGGCCGACGAGGCGGCGCAGCTGTACTACCAATTCGCCTCCATTGCCCGCACGCTGACCCGTGACGTCGACTACGAGGTCGACGAGGAGAAGAAGACGGTCGTCCCGCTCGAAGCCGGGATCGAGAAGGTGGAGCAGGCGGTCGGGCGTGGAGAACATCTACGACGCCGTCTCGGTGAACTACGTCCATCAGCTGACGAAGGCGCTCACGGCCAAGGACCTCTACAAGCGGGACAAGGACTACCTCGTGCAGAACGGCGAGGTGAAGATCGTCGACGAATTCACCGGGCGCACGCTCGAAGGTCGGCGGTGGTCCGACGGTCTCCACCAGGCCGTCGAGGCCAAGGAGCGCGTGGCCATCAAGGAGGAGAACCACACCTGGGCCACGGTGACCCTCCAGAACTACTTCCGGCTCTACGACAAGTTGTCCGGCATGACCGGTACCGCCGAGACCGAGGCCGGCGAGTTCGCCGGCACCTACGGCCTGCCGGTGGTGCCCATCCCGACCAACAAGGAGATGCTCCGCCTCGACGAGCCCGACCTCGTGTTCAAGTCCGAGGAGGCCAAGTTCAACGCGGTGGTCGACGACATCGTCGAGCGCCACGAGCTCGGCCAGCCCATGCTGATCGGCACCGCCTCGGTGGCCAAGTCCGAGCTGCTGGCGCGCCTGCTCGAGAAGCGGGGCGTGACCGCACAACGTGCTCAACGCCAAGCAGCACTTCCGGGAGGCCGAGATCGTGGCCCAGGCCGGCCGGCGCGGCGCGGTCACGGTCGCCACCAACATGGCGGGCCGCGGCGTCGACATCATCCTCGGGGGCAACGCCGAGCTGCTGGCCCAGCACGAGCTGGCGGCCGAGGGCGTCGACATCGAGAGCGACGAGGGAGTGGCCGAGCTGGAGCGCCGGCAGGCCGCCATGGAGGCCCGCTGCCGGGCCGAGGGCGAAGAGGTGCGCAAGCTCGGGCGGGCTCTACGTGCTGGGCAGCGAGCGCCACGAGAGCCGGCGCATCGACAACCAGCTCCGGGGCCGGTCGGGCCGCCAGGGCGACCCGGGGGAGAGCCGCTTCTATCTGAGCCTCGACGACGAGCTGCTGCGCCTGTTCGCCACCGGTGCCATGAGCTGGGTGATGGGGCGGACCCTGCCCGACGACGTGCCGATCGAGTCCAAGACGGTGGCCAAGGCGATTGAGCGGGCCCAGAACACGGTCGAGGCCCGCAACGCCGAAATGCGCAAGGACGCCCTCAAGTACGACGAGGTGATGGACCAGCAGCGCAAGGTCATCTACGAGCGCCGGCTGCAGATCATCGACGGCGACGACCTCGAGGAGCACACCGAGGACCTGCTGGCCGGCGCGGCGGAGAAGCTCGTCGCCGAGCACTGCCCGACCGAGTTCGAGGAGGACTGGGACCTCAAGGGCCTCGTCGACTCGCTGATGCAGTACTACCCGACCAAGTTCACCGTGGCCGACCTCGAGCAGGCGGCCACGACCGAGGACCTGGTCGAGTCCATCGTCGAAGAGGCGCTCGACTACTACGAGAAGCACGGCGAGGCGATGCCGGGCGGCGCCGAGACCATGCGCCAGATCGAGCGCGACGTCTACCTGCAGATCATGGACGCCCGCTGGCGCGACCACCTGGCCGAGATGGACAACCTCAAGGACGGCATCCACCTGCGCTGGACGGTCCAGGCCGACCCGCTCAACGCCTGGCAGCAGGAGGGCTACTCCATGTTCGGCCAGCTCATGGAGGTGATCGACAACGACTATCTCCGCTACATCCTCCACGTCGAGGCGGTCCAGCAGCCGGCGGCCGAGCCCGACCTCGACCGGGCGGTCTACGCCGCCGCCGAGGACCCGGTGGCCGAGACGGGGGCGCATGGCCTCCGCGCTGCTGGCGGACCAGGGGGCGAACGTGCCCGCGCAGACGGCCGTGCTGACCCGGCCCGACGACGCGGTGCCGGCGGCAACGGACGGGCGGCGGGAGGCAAGGCACAGATCAAGCGGCCCAACGCGCCCGACCCCGAGGCGTTGGTGCCGATCGTCAAGGAGCAACACGAGAAGGTCGGCCGCAACGATCCCTGCTGGTGCGGGAGCGGCAAGAAGTTCAAGTTCTGCCATGGCGCCGCCTGACGGGCCGTCGGCCGACCTCCCCCGCGACTTCACATCTGAGCTCGCAGCGCTGGGGGAGCGGCTGGCCGAGGCCGAGCGCTACCTCGGGCGCGAGAAGCTCGAGGTGCGGCGGGCCGAGCTCGAGGCGGAGGTGGCCCGGCCGGATCTCTGGGACGACGCCGACAACGCGCGCGTGGTGACCAAGGAGCTGGGCCGGGTCTCGGCCGATCTGGAGCAACTCGAGACGTTGCGCAGCGTGCTCGAGGACGCGCGAGGCGTTGCTGGAGCTCACCGAGGAGTCCGCCGCCGAGGGTACCGGTGACGCCGCGCTCGACGCAGAGTTGGTCGAGATGGTCGACGCGCTGGGCACGCGGCTCGGCGCGTTGGAGCTGCAGTCGTTGTTCTCGGGCGAGTACGACGAGTTCGACGCCGTGTGCGAAGTGCACGCCGGCGCGGGCGGGACCGACGCGCAGGACTGGACCGAGGTGCTCCTGCGCATGTACCAGCGCTGGGCCGAGCGGCGCGGCTTCACGGTCGAGGTCGACGAGGCGACCGAGGGGCAGGAGGCCGGGCTGCTGTCGGCCACCTTCATCGTCCACGGGCGGTTCGCCTACGGGCTGCTGGCCACCGAGCGGGGCGTGCACCGGCTGGTCCGGATGTCCCCCTTCGACTCCCAGCACCGCCGCCAGACCAGCTTCGCCTCCATGGACGTCACCCCCTTCCTCGAAGACGTGTCCTCCGAGGTCGAGATCGACGAGAAAGACCTGCGTATCGACACATATCGGTCCTCGGGGGCGGGGGGCCAGCACGTCAACAAGACGGACTCGGCGGTCCGCCTGACCCACCTCCCGACCGGCCTGGTGGTCTCCTGCCAGAACGAGCGCAGCCAGCACCAGAACAAGGCCAAGGCGATGCAGATCCTCGGGGCCAAGCTGGCGGACCGGGCCCGCATGGAGCGCCGGGCCGAGCTCGACGCGCTGAGCGGCGACCGCGGTCGACAACGCGTGGGGGAACCAGATCCGCTCGTACGTGATGGCGCCGTACCAACTCGTCAAGGATCTCCGCACCAACTACGAGACGGGCAATGTCGAGGCGGTGCTCGACGGCGACCTCGATGCGTTCATGGAGGCGGAGCTCCGCCGCCAGCGCGAGGGCAGCTCGTAAGTCGGCGTCGGCGCCGGCGTCGGCGGCGTCCGCGTCGCGCCGTGTGCGTCGCCGCGCTGCGCGTCGTGCCGTCGTGCACGCGCCGCGAACGTCGCTGCTTCGTGGGGCGCGTCATGCGACGAGAGGTCGCGACGGCTTCTCGGAAGTCGCGCACGTTGACGTCTCGTCGGTCGACCGTCCGGCATGGTGACGCAGCGGCGCGCGCGTCGCCCTGGCGCGGGCGCCCGGTGCGCGCCTCGTACGGCGCGGGAACGACTCGCGATCCGCGCCACGTCTCGTGTGCGCGTCGAGCGCAGCGCGTTGCGCCGGCCGGCGGACCGTGCGCGGTCCGGGTCCTGCGTTGCCACCGCACGTTTCACCTGACCTGACCGCGCCCATGCCGCGGTCCGGCCCGCACGCAATGCGGGTCGTGACCTGCCACGACGTCCGTCCCCGACGCGGTGGCCCGGCCCGCTCGCGACGGCTCGAGCGTCGTCGACCGACCGGCGCGGAGCGGCGGTCCGGGCCCGGGTCGGTTGCGCCGACGTGCGGCGGCGGTCGCCGGCATCGTGAGGGCGTGACGCACCACTGAGCGGAGAACGGAGTCGCGCCGGCCGGCGAGGTGCCGGCTCCGTCGGCTCCGGACGAAAGTGGTCCGCGTGCGGGACCGACGGTGGACGCGGTCGGTCCCCTCTCCGCGCGGCGGGCGACCACGGAGGCCGAGCCGGGTCGACGCGTCGGATGCGAGCCGGCACGCTGGTTCTCCGCGCCGCAGGACGCTGTGACCTGCGCCGGAGCCCATGACCCGAAACCGCAAGACAGAGTCGTTAGGATTATGCGGTGCTCCTGCTGCATCAGCGGGGGCGACACCTCTCCTGCCGATGATCCGATTCGAAAACGTCACCAAGACCTACAAGGGATCCACGGTCGCGCTCCGCGACATCACCGTGGAGATCGAGAAGGGGGAGTTCGTCTTCCTCGTCGGCGCGTTCGGGTTCCGGCAAGACCACCTTCATCCGGTTGCTCCTCCGCGAGGAGCTCCCCGACACGGGCCAGATCCTCGAGGCCGGCCGCAACATTGTGGAGCTGCCCAAATGGCGGGTGCCGTACCTGCGCCGCAACATCGGCTGCGTCTTCCAGGATTTCCGCCTCCTGCCCAACAAGAGCGTGTTCGAGAACGTCGCCTTCGCCCTCGAGGTCATCGGGCGCCCACGGCACGTCGTGGCCAACCAGGTGCCGCAGGTACTGGACCTGGTCGGCCTGGCCAACAAGCGGGACAACCTGCCGGGCGAGCTCTCGGGCGGCGAGCAGCAGCGGGTCGCCGTCGCCCGCGCCTTCGTCAACCGGCCTCTCATTCTGCTGGCCGACGAGCCCACGGGGAACCTCGACCCGCAGACGAGCCAGGGCATCATGCAGCTGCTCGACCGCATCAACCGGACCGGCACGACCGTGGTGGTGGCGACGCACGACGAGGTCCTGGTGGACAAAATGCGACGGCGCGTCATCGAATTGAGCAACGGGCGCATGGTGCGCGACCAGGCCCGCGGCGTGTACGGCTTCGACGGCTCCGGCCAGGGGCAGGAGGCCGTCGTCTGATGGGCACCAGAGGGATCGGCTGACATGGCCGTCTCCGTTGACTACGTCGTCCGCGAGACGGCGTCGAACCTGTGGCGCAACCGCCTCATGACGATCGCCGCCGTCCTGACGGTCGCCGTCTCGTTGTCACTCGTGGGTGCGGCGCTGCTCCTGCGCCAGGGCTCGGCCAACGCCACCGGCACGCTCGAGCGGGGCACCCAGGTCACCGTCTGGATGGAGCCCAACGCCAACGCGCAGGAGATCTCCGCCGTCGGCACCGAGCTGTCCCAGCTGAACTACGTGACGCAACCGTGCGTCTACTGGAACAAGGCGCGCAACTTCACCGAGGCCCGCCGGCTGCTTCCCTCGGACGTCTTCCAGGCGACCACCCAGGCGGAGATGCCGACGTCCTACTGGTGCACCCCCGTTGCACTGAGCGACGCGGCCCAGGTGGTGCACACCTTCAGCGGCACCGCCGGCGTCCTGTCCGTGACCGAACCGCAGCAGACGATCCACAACGAGGAGACGGTGATCAACGTCTCGAAGTGGGTCTGCCTCGCCATCGCCATCGTGCTGATCATTTCGGCGGCGGTCCTGATCCTCAACACCATCCGCATGGCCATCTTCGCCCGACGGCGGGAGGTCTCCGTGATGAAGCTGGTCGGGGCCACCAACTGGTTCATCCGGATCCCGTTCATGTCCGAGGGTCTCTTGCAGGGCCTGTTCGGGTCGTTGCTGGCGGCCGTCGTCGTCTATTTCGTGTACCTCTTCATCAATCACGAGGGGGGCGGCAAGACGACGAGCAACATCTTCACCGCCATGCACATGTCGGGATCAGAGGTGCTGCTGACCAATGTGGTCGTGGTCATTGTCGGTATGGCGATCGGGTCCATCGGCTCCGCCATCGCGATCCGACGCTTCCTCGACGTCTGACGGCGTGCCGGATCGGCGGGACGCAGCCGCGAACGGCTCGAAGCCGGACCTGTCCCAATCTCGCTTCTTCTGCAACAGCGCCCGCAAGGGATCGCTCGTCTGCGGCATCATCGCCTTCGTCGCGCTGGTCATCGGGGGCGGCTTCGCCGAAATCAGCTCGAGCGGATCGCCGACCTCGCTCGAAACCGCAGTCGTCCGCTGGGTGATTCTGCGCCGCGCTCGTCGCCGGGGTGACCCTCTACGTCATCGGCGGTCGCCTGCGCCGCGACAGCTTGCAGCTAGGAGCGCAGCCGCCGGCCGTCAGGTCCAGACGTTCACGACCGGCATGACGGTGAAGGGACTCGAGGCGTTCTCCTTGGCCTGACACTCGGTCGACCATCCCTGCGCCGTCTGCGTGGGCGCCCGGCAGTCGGCCACGGAGGCGGCCGCGCTGGGGGTCGGGCAGGCGAACGGCCCCCGACCGTCCCATGGCGCGTTGACGAGCACGCAGACCTCGCCGTTCTTGAGCCGCATGGCCCAGACGCGTGTCTGCGGCACGGAGGTCGACGCCTTGGGCAGCGCGCCGGCGGAGAAGCCGATGACGTCCATGACGGCCGGGTCGGGCACGCAGAGCAGCGAGCCCCCGGAGGCGACGGGAGGGGCGAAGCACGGGTCGTAGGGCACGGCACCGGGCTCGGCGATGCAGCGGTAGGAGGCCGAACCGGCCACGCCCGGGCTGGTGCAATGGCCCGAGACCTCCTGGGTCACCTGGAGGCCCGGGGCGACGCCGCCCTGCGCGGTGAACGGGGAGAAGGTCACGTCCTCCGGTGACGCCGGGGCCGGCGTTGTGGTCGTCGTCGTCGAGCGCAAGGAGCTCTGCGTCGTGCTGGCGCCCGCCGTGGTCGACGTGGAGGTCCGGTGCGTCGCGCCTGCACCGCTCTGGTGCGCCGACGGCGTGCCCGAGCTGCCACAGGCCGCCAGCGCCACGGCCACGAACGCGGTCGCGGCCAGGGACGCCAGACGCCGGAGCGGGGTGTGCACGGGCACGGCTCCGCATGCTGGCACAGACCCGCGGGATCCGAGGGACACGTGCGGCCGGGCTCATCTGGGCCAGACTGAGGCCATGGGAAGCGCCGGCGACAAGCCCAGGAAGCAGAAGCGGCGCATTGGCCAAGGTCCCCAAGTACGAGGAGCCCAACTCGCTCCCGGCCCAGGGCCTGACCGGGAGCTCGGGAGGGGTGTACGGATCACGCTACGGGCACTCGGCCGATCACCATGGGACCGAGAACGCCCCCGGGCGCTTCGGCGCCTTCGTTCTCCGTGTCCTGGGCATGAAGCCCAAGTCCTAGGAGAACGCCCGCCTCGCTGCCGGGCCGAATTCGGCCCGGTGAGGTTCTCGGCAAGGTTTGCGCCAAGTGGAGGTCATCACGCTGGGCCGCGCCCCCAATCGGAGGGCGTGCACGAAAGCGAGGATGCAGATGGCCAACACCACCACCATTACCGGGAACCTGACCCGTGAACCCGAAATCCGCTACACACGCGAGGGGCAGGCGACCGCGCAATTGGGCGTCGCCGTCAACCGGCGGTGGCAAGACCGGACGACCCAGGAGTGGCAGGAGTCGACGTCCTTCTTCGACGTCATCTGCTGGCGCGATCTGGCGGAGAACGTGGCGCTCAGCCTCACCAAGGGCATGCGGGTGGTCGTCACCGGCCGGCTGGAACACCGCACGTGGGAGACCGAGGAAGGCGAGCACCGCTCCAAGGTGGAGATCACCGCGGACGAGGTGGGCGCCAGCCTGCGCTTCGCCACGGCCGATGTCCACAAGGTGGAGCGACGGGGATCGGCCTCGCCGGAGAACGGCGACGCCGACTCGGTCGAGGCGTTGGCGGTCGAGGCCTGAGTGGGGCCGTGGCTCATCATCACGCCCGCCTGGGCGGCGCCGGCGGCGCATGTCGCCCGGGTGTCCGCCCAGGCGCTGGCCGATCCCGCCGTTGCCGCGGGTGCGACGGCCTTCGTCGTCCTCGGCGTCCTCGCGTTGCTGCTGGGGACGCGAGCCCGCCGGGCCACCGCGGCCGGTCGAGGTGACCGTGCTCAGCCGGCGGCGCCGGCCCCGGGGCCGGCCGGGTCGCTCTCGGGCTCGTAGGTCAGCGAGAGCGAATTGACGCAGTAGCGCTGCCCGGTGTCGGTGGGACCGTCGGGGAAGACATGCCCCAGATGGCCACCGCACCGGGCGCACACGATTTCCGTGCGCGCCATGACGAAGCCGCGCTCCCTGCGTTCGAGGACGGTCCCCGCGGCGCGGGCTCGGTCGAAGCTGGGCCAGCCCGTGCCTGACTCGAACTTGGCATCGGTGTCGAAGAGCTCGGCGCCGCAGCCGGCGCAACAGAAGACGCCTTCGCCGTCGACGTGCAGGAGCGGCCCGACCACGGGGGTTCGGTGCCGGCCCGGCGCAGGACCGCGTAGCGGTCGGCCGGCAGCTCCGCCCGCCATTCGTCCTCGCTCTTGGTGACCTCGAATGTGGCCTCGTCGTGACGGGATTTGCGTGTGAACATCGTCAACCTCCATCTGCAACGGGAGTGCCCCGGCCCTGGTCAGAATCATTTCTCCTGCATGCGGACCCGCTCGCTCTTGTCCTTGACAACACCCGCACAACTGTGGAGGATCACACTCGCTCGGCGTCCGTTGGCCGCCTTGAGGGGGGGATGCACGGTCGCGGAGGTACGAGGGGTGGACACCCGCAAGAGGGTCACGTTGTTCGTCGTCGGCGTGATCCTAGGGATGAGCATGTTCCTGGTCGGCGGCATCCGGGAGCCGGCCCACAGCCCGGAGCCGGAACCGACGGCCGTGCTGCAGCCGTGGCTGCAAAAGACGATGTGCAACTACCCGGCGGTCGACTGCACGTCGGTGGGCAAGGTGGTGACGTCGGGCGCGACCACGCAAGGCCCGGGCTGACCGGACGCGAGCACCGGTCAGGCCGCCAGCCCGACGGCGGCGCTCCCCATCAGGAAGAGGAAGTTGTCGGTATAGAACTGCCGGCGCACTACGGCGTCGACGTCGCCGAGCGAGGCCTCGAAGCGTTCCAGCGGCTTGCGCCCGCCCTCCACGTGCGGATAGTCGGAGGAGAACAGCACGAGGTCGGCGCCGGCCTGCTCCACAATCCAGCCGACGTCCTCGGTCGGATAGGGCGTGAACCGGCACTGCCGGTGCACGTAGTCACTCGGTCGGAGCGAGAGTGCCTGCAGGCGTTCCTCGTGGCGGTGGAAGGCCTCGAAGGCGGACTCCATCTGGCGCAGCCAGGACGGCACCCAGATGGCGCCCTGCTCAATGACGCCGATGCGCAGATCCGGGAACGCCTCGAGCACCCCGTCGAAGATCAGCGTGGCCAGCGTCTGGGCGGGCGGGACCGGGATGCCCATGTAGTCGACCGACCGGAAGTTCTCCTCGCCACCGTGGAAGTCGGGCGGCACGGGCTTGCCGTTGACGAAGTAGTTCGGGTCGACGAGGGTCCCGGTGCCCCCGACGTGGAACACCACGGGAATGCCCGCCTCCTCGGCCCGGGCCCACACGCCGAACAGATCGGTGTGGCTCGGTGAGGACCGCGGCGGGCACCCCGAGGCGATGAGCAGGGCGGCTGCGCCCTGGACCAGGGCCTCGTCGGTGGCGGCGACGGCGCGCTGGCGGATCCACCAGCGGGACGTAGAGGGAGGGCAGCAGGCGCGGGTCCGCCCCGCAGAACTCGAGCATGCCCGCGGTTGTGGGCGCGGGCGGCGGCGTAGGCCAGGTCGGCGTCGGCGTGCTCCATGTCGTGCAGGCGTCCGTTGTGGAACGTGTTGAAGACGAGCTGGCTCGAGAACCCGAGGAGATCGAGGGCGCGGCCGCGGTCCTCGGCAATGAACGACCCGGTGGCGGCGAAGTTCTTGCGCGCCATGATCTCGGCTTCCTCGTCGGCCCGGTACTCGGGGGAGGCGTGGCGCTCCCGCAACGCGTCGAAGGCCGCGACCAGGTCGCGCTGCTGGTCGGCCGGGTTGCCGGTCTGGCGCAACTCGTTGCCGCCCGGATAGCGCAGGACGGGCATGCGGTCGCGGTAGGCCGCCTCGGCATGGTCCCGGAGCCACGTCGGCGTCTCCATAATGTGGGCGTCGGCGTCGTGGACGATCCGGCCCTGGGAGTAGGGCATGTCTTCCTCCCTCCCTCTGGCACTCCGCTCGTGCCGTGGTGTGCGTGGGCCAGTATTCCAGGCCGGCGGCGGCCGGACCGGGTGGGCGGGGGCCGCCGCCCGCATCTGACGGCCCGTCAGATCGGCGACCCGGGCTTGGCTACGCTCCCCGGCGATGGATCTGCGCGACCGCCCCGAGGATGTGGCGTTCCGCCAGGAGGTCCGGGACTTCCTGGGGGAGCACCTGGTCGGCGAGTTCGCCGAGCTGGGGGGCCGCGGCGGCTCGGGCGACGAGACCTTCGGCTTCGAGGTGCGCCGGCGCTGGGAGAAGGTGCTGGCCGGGGGCGGCTGGACCTGCCTCGGCTGGCCGGTCGAGGGCGGCGGGCGGGGGGCGACCATGACCGAGCAGGTCATCTTCAACGAGGAGTACGCCCGCGCCGCCGCCCCGGGGCGGGTGAACGTCATGGGCGAGGGGCTGCTCGGGCCGACCCTCATCCACTACGGCACGCCCGAGCAGAAGGCGCGCTTCCTTCCGCCGATACGCGAGGGCAGCGAGCTGTGGTGCCAGGGCTACTCCGAGCCCGACGCCGGCAGCGACCTGGCCAACGTCAAGACCAGGGCCGTGCGCGACGGCGACCAGTGGGTGGTCACCGGCCAGAAGGTCTGGACCTCGCTCGCCCACCAGGCGGACTGGTGCTTCGTGGTCTGCCGGACCGATCCCGACTCGGCTGCGCCACCGGGGCCTGTCCTACCTGTTGGTGCCCATGGACCAGCCGGGCATCGAGGTGCGTCCGATCACGCAGCTCACCCGCACCAGCGAGTTCAACGAGGTGTTCTTCGACGGCGCCCGCACTGCGGTCGACAACGTCGTGGGCGAGGTCGGCGAGGGCTGGCGCGTGGCCCTGGCCACCCTGGCCTTCGAGCGGGGCGTGGCCCTGCTCGGCCACCAGCTCGGCTTCCGGCGCGAGCTCGACCGGCTGGTGGCGCTGGCCGAGCGCAACGGCAGCGGCGCGCGACCCGGTGGTGCGCCAGCGGCTGGCCCAGGCCCACATTGAGCTGACGATCATGCGCTACAACACGCTGCGCAGCCTGGCCGGCGTCGACGGGCCGGTGGCCCCGCCCGAGGCCTCCATCGCCAAGCTGTACTGGGGGAGCTGGCACCGCCGGCTCGGCGAGCTGGCCATGGACATCCTGGGGCCGGCGGCGACCGTCCTGGACGGGGAGGCGCTGCCCGAGAGCGGCGGGTACGGCCTCGGAGAGTTCCAGCGGTCCTTCCTGTTCGCCGCGTGCGGAGACCATTTACGGTGGGTCCAACCAGATTCAGCGCAACATCATCGGCGAGCGGGTGCTCGGCCTGCCGCCCGAGCCGAAAGGGGTGGCGTGAGCACCAGCCTCGACGCGGTCCTTCGAGCCACCGCCTCCGCCGCCGCCGCCGGCGGGCCACGGGCTCCTCGACGGCAAGGTCGGTCGTCGTCACGGCGGCGGCCGGGACGGGCATCGGGTCGGCCACGGCGCGGCGCTGCCTCGAGGAGGGCGCGTCGGTGGTGGTGTCGGACGCCCACGCCACGGCGCCTGGCCGAGACGGCCGAACAGCTGGCGGGCGAGCTCGGCGCGGCGGCGTCCGGCCGTGTGCACGCACTGCCCTGCGACGTGCGCGACGAGGCACAGGTGCAGGCGCTCTACGACGGCGCGCTCGAGCGGTTCGGCCGCATCGACGTGGCGGTGCACAACGCCGGCCTCGGGGGCACGGTGCCCCTGGTCGACATGACCGACGAACAGTGGTCCACGGTGCTCGACATCACGCTGACGGGCACGTTCCGCTGCACGCGCGCCGCGCTGGCCCGCATGCTGCCGCAGAAGGCGGGGGTCATCGTCAACAACGCGTCGGTGCTGGGCTGGCGGGCCCAGCCCGGCCAGGCCCACTACGCCGCGGCCAAGGCCGGCGTCATGGCGCTGACCCGCTGCGCCGCCGCCGAGGCGGCCCCGGCCGGGGTCCGGGTCAACGCGGTGTCGCCCAGCCTGGCCGAGCATCCCTTCTTGAACCGGGCCATCCCCGACGAGGACCTCGCCGTGCTGCGCCGCCGCGAGCTGTTCGGTCGGGGCGCCGAGACGTGGGAGGTGGCCAACGTCATCGTCTTCCTGGCCAGCGACTACTCGTCCTACCTGTCCGGCGAGGTCATCTCCGTGAGCAGCCAGCACCCGTGAGCAGCGGGATCGGCGGCGCGCCGCCCGAGCAGGAGGATCCGCGGGCCGACCGCATCTGGGGCACCGTGCCCCGCCTGGTCGAGGACGCGGCGCTGCGGCACGGCGAGATGGAGGCGCTGGTCGACGGCGAGCTCCGGCTGACCTACGCCCAGCTGGCCCAGGAGGTCGATCGCTACGCCCGGGGCTTCGTGGCCGCCGGGGTCGAGCGCCGGGGACCGGGTCGCCATGTGGGCGCCCAACTGCGCCGAGTGGATGCTGGCCGCCCTCGGGCTGCTGCGCGCCGGCGCCGTGCTGGTCCCGTTGAACACCCGGTTCAAGGGCGGCTGAGGCGGCGTACATCATCCGCGACGCCGGCGCCTCGACCCTGGTGACGGTGCGCGGCTTCCTGGGCGTCGACTACCCGGCCATGCTCGACGGGCCAGGACACCGGCGACCTGGCCCGCGATGCTGCTCCTGCGCGACGACGGCGAGTCGGCGACCTGCCGGCGCCGCTCCCGTGCCGTTGACCGGGCTGGAGGCGTTCCTCGGCCGCCGGCGAGGCCGTCGAACCGGCGACGAGCGCGGCCCGGGCCGCCGCCGTGCAGCCCGACGATCTTTCGGACCTCATCTTCACCTCGGGCACGACCGGCCATCCCAAGGGTGCGGCGGCCACCCACGCCCAGTCACTGCGGACCTTCGGGACCTGGTCGTCCATCGTCGGGCTCAGCCGCCGGCGACCGCTACCTCGTCGTCAACCCGTTCTTCCACACCTTCGGCTACAAGGCGGGCATCCTGGCCTGCCTGATGGCCGGGGCCACCGTGGTGCCCGAGCCGGTCTTCGACGCCGGCGGCCGTCATGGCCCGCATCGGCGCCGAGCGCATCAGCGTGCTGCCGGGACCGCCGACCCTCTACCAGACGCTGCTGGCGACCCCCGGCGTGCCGAGTACGACCTGTCGTCCCTGCGCCTCGGGGTCACCGGCGCCGCCGTGGTGCCGGTCGAGCTGGTGCAGGCCATGCGCGACGAGCTCGGCTTCGACACGGTGCTCACCGCGTACGGGCTCACCGAGTCGAGCGGGACGGTCACCATGTGCCGGCGCAGCGATCCGCCCGAGGTCGTCGCCGCGACGTCGGGCCGGGCCATCCCCGGCCTGGAGGTGCGGGCCGTCGCCGGCGGTGCCGACGTCGCGCCGGGCGAACCGGGCGAAATCGTGGTGCGGGGCTACACGGTGATGCCGGGCTACTGGGGCAACGAGGCGGCGACGGCCGAGGCGATCGACGCCGACGGCTGGCTGCACACGGGCGACATCGGGGTCCTCGAGCCCGGCCGGCAACGTCACCATCACCGACCGGGTCAAGGACATGTTCGTCGTCGGCGGCTTCAACGCCTACCCGGCCGAGATCGAGGCCATGCTGCGCGGCCACGAGGCCGTGGGCCAGGTGGCCGTCGTCGGCGTGCCCGACGAGCGGATGGGCGAGGTGGGCTGTGCCTACGTCGTGCCCACGGCGGCCGCGGCGGCGGAGGACCCCCGTAGGATCGGGCGGGCGATCCTCAGTTGGTCCCGGGGCGTCATGGCCAACTACAAGGTCCCCCGGAGCGTCGTCCTGGTCGACGCGCTGCCGGTGAACGCCAGCGGGAAGGTGTTGAAGCGGGAGCTCCGCCAGCGCCACGCAGAGGGCGCGGACGCGGTGATCACGAACGAGTCGTAGGAAACGAGAGGAGCACACAATGCGAGGCATCGTCTACACCGGGGAGGGGGTCGAGGTCACCGACGAGCTGGAGGTGCGCGGCCCCGGGCCGAACGAGGTGCAGGTCCGCATGCAGGCGGCCGGGGTGTGCCACTCCGACCTGTCGGTGATCGACGGCACCATCCCCTTCCCGGCTCCGGCGGTGCTCGGGCACGAGGGCGCCGGCATCGTCGAGGCCGTGGGCGACGCCGTGCGGTCGGTGAAGCCGGGCGACCACGTGGTGATCGCCACGCTGGCCAGCTGCGGCGCCTGCCGCGCCTGCGGCACCGGGCACCCGACGTGGTGCAAGAGCTCGCTCGGCAACATTTCGACGCCCTTCACCTTCAAGGGCGAGCCGGCGTCGAACTTCGCCGCCGCATCGGTCTTCTCCGAGGTCACCATCGTCAGCGAGGTGCAGGCCGTCCGCATCCCCAAGGACGTGCCCCTCACCTCGGCCTGCCTCATCGGCTGCGGCGTCCTGACCGGCGTCGGCGCCGTCCTCAACCGGGCCAAGGTGAAGCCGGGGGACACGGCGGCGGTCTTCGGCGTCGGCGGCGTCGGGCTCAATGTGATCCAGGGTCTGCGCATCGCCGGCGCCACGCAGGATCGTGGCCGTCGACACCGTGGCGGCCAAGGAGACGCTGGGCCGCCAGTTCGGCGCCACCCACTTCGTCGATGCCAGCGCCGGCGACGCCGCGGCGGCGGTGCGCGAGCTCGTTCCCGGCCGACCGGGAGTCGGCCGCCGGGGCGCTCTTCCCGCTCGGCGGCGTGACGTGGGCCTTCGACTGCGTCGGCCACCCGGCCGTGCTGCGCAGCGCCCTGGACTGCCTCGACTGGGCCGGCAATGCGGTCGCCATCGGCATCCCGCCCCGCGGGCACCGAGGTGGCGGTGGACGTCAACGCACTGGCCTACGTCGACCGGGGGCTGCTGGGCTGCCGCTACGGCTCGGCCCGGCCGCACCACGACATCCCGCTCATGGTCGACTTCTACAAGTCCGGGATGCTCATGCTCGACGAGCTGGTGTCCCTGACCCGCCCCCTCGACCGCTTCGGCGAGGTCGTCGACGAAATGCATGCCGGGCGCGTGGCGCGTGGCGTGCTCACCTTCGACTAGAAACAGGCCATGCCAACAATGCCTGCGGCCCGGGCGCGGTCGTGAAGGGCGTCATCCTCGCCGGTGGCACGGGCTCGCGCCTGTATCCCCTGACCCGGATCACGAACAAGCACCTGCTGCCGATCTACGACCGCCCGATGATCGCCTGGTCGATTGAGGCGGTGGTCTCGAGCGGCATCGACGAGATCATGCTCGTCACCGGCGGCACCCACGCCGGCGAGTTCCTGCGCCTGCTCGGCAACGGCCGCGAGTACGGGATCAACCAGCTGTCCTACGCCTACCAGGAGAAGGCCGGCGGCATCGCCGAGGCGCTCGGGCTGGCGGCGCACTTCGCCGAGGGCGGGCCGGTGCTCGTCATGCTGGCCGACAACATCGTGGAGCGTTCGATCCGTCCCATGGTCGACGCCTTCTGCGCCGATCCCGTCGGGGCGCGCATCCTGCTGTCCAAGGTGGACGAGCCCGAGCACCTGCGCCACCTCGGCGTGCCCGTCTTCGGGGCGGACGGCCGGGTGACGCACATCGACGAGAAGCCCGAGCAACCCGCCTCGGACTACTGCGTGACGGGCATCTACTGCTACGAGGCGGGTGTGTTCGACATCATCGGCGATCTCGTCCCCTCGGGCCGCGGCGAGCTGGAGATCACGGACGTGAACAACCACTACGTCGGCGAAGGGCCAGATGGCGCACGACGTCCAGGAGGGCTTCTGGGGTGACGCCGGGGAGTCGATCGAGGCGTACTACGCCGTGAACGACTTCGTGCGCCAGAACGGCGCCAACTCGGCCTGAGAGCGCCGGGGCGCCCGACGGCGAGGATCCCGAGGAGACTCAGTCGGGGCGGGGCTCGGCCGGCACGCCGATACGGGCCCGGCGGATCGTCTCGGCGATGCCGGTCCCGTCGAGCCCGAGGCTGGCCAGGATGTCATCGGCCTTGCCCTGCGCCAGGTACTGCCGGGGGACGCCCAGGATCCGCACGGCGGGGACGAGCAGGCCGGCCGACTCGACGTGCGCCGCCATGGCGTCGAGGAGGAAGGCGCCGGCACCACCGTGGCGGACGCCGTCCTCCGCCGTGACGACCAGGCGGTGGCGTGCGGCGTCGTCGAGCATGGCGGCATCGGCGGGCGAGACGACACGCGCGTCCCACACGGTGGCGTCGATCCCCTCGGCCGCCAACTCGTCGGCGGCGCCCAGGCAGGCCCCGACCATCTTTCCCACGCCGAGCAGGCAGACCGAGCCGTCGCCGACGCGCAGGCGGCGCGCCGCCAGTCCGCTGCCCACGTCCTCGGGGTCCACGTGGCGCGGCGCCGTCTTGGGGACCCGGATGGTCGACGGGCCGGGCAGCTCGAGGGCGGTGCGCAGCATCGGCCCGACCTCCTCGGCCGACGACGGCGCGAAGACCGTCATGCCCGGGATGGACAGCGCCAGGGCCAGGTCGAGGATGCCGTGGTGGCTCGGCCCGTCGTCCCCGGTGATGCCGGCCCGGTCCAGCACGAACACGACGGGCAGCCGTGCAGGCCGACGTCGAGGTTGGCCTGGTCGAAGGAGCGGGACCAGAAGGTCGAGTAGACCGCCACGACGGGTCGCAGTCCGGCCATGGCCATGCCGGCGGCGGACGTGGCGCCGTGCTGTTCCGCGATGCCGACGTCGAAGAAGCGGTCGGGGAAGCGGGCCTGGAAGGCGAGCAGGCCGGTCGGGCCGGGCATGGCCGCCGTGAGCGCCACGACGCGCGGGTCCTCCTCCGCCGCGTCGAGGAGGGCGCGGGTGAAGGCGTCGGTGTAGGTGCTGGCCCGCTGCAGTGACGGCTCGGCCCCGGCGTCCGGCGCGGAGTCGGGCGAGGCGATGCCGCCGCCGTCGGACGTGGCGGGGCCGCCGACGCGCGTGCCGGCCGAGTTGCCCACCGTGTTCTCGAGGGCGACCGGCTTGGTCGCCTTCACGTCGTGCAGGCGCTGGATGTCGTCCTCTTCGGCGGGGGCGTAGCCGCGGCCCTTCTGCGTGAGCACGTGGACGACGATCGGGCCGTCCCACTCGGCGGCGTGGGTGAAGGCCTGCTCCATGTGCTCGATGTCGTGGCCGTCGATCGGTCCGGCGTAGCGGACGCCGAGCGCCTCGAAGAAGGTGTGCGGCGCCACCATGTCGCGGAGCGCGCTGGTCACCGAGTGCACGCCCGAGTAGGCCAGCTCGCCCAGCGCGGGAGCTCGCGCAGGCGCAGGCGCAGGCGCTCCCGCGCCGCGGTGTAGGTGGGGTTGAGGCGCAGGGTCGGTCAGGCTCTGGGACAGCTGGGACACCGTCGGCGCGTAGGAGCGACCGTTGTCGTTGAGCACGATGACGACGCGTCGCCGCGAGTGGCCCAGGTTGTTCAGCGCCTCGTAGGCCATGCCCCCGGTCAGCGCGCCGTCGCCGACGACGGCGACGACCTTGCGCTCGCCGTCGACGCCCCGCAGCTCGAACCCGCTGGCGATCCCGTGGGCGTAGGAGAGCGCGGTCGACGCGTGGCTGTTCTCGATCCAGTCGTGCTCGGACTCGGCCCGGTTGGGGTAGCCCGACATCCCGCCCGCCTGCTTCAGGGTCTTGAACCCGTAGCGGCGACCGGTCAGCAGCTTGTGCACGTACGCCTGGTGACCGGTGTCCCACAGGATGACGTCGCGGGGCGAGTCGAAGACCCGGTGCAGGGCCAGGGTCAGCTCGACGGCGCCGAGGTTCGAGCCGAGGTGCCCGCCGGTCGTCGTCACCGTGTCGACGATGAACGACCTGATCTCCTCGCACAGCTCGGCGAGTTGCTCGGCGTTCAGGGCCTTGAGATCGGCCGGCGTCTCGATGCTGGGCAGGATCATGGCGATGCGCTCCAGGCTACCCGCTGGCCTGCGTGGCTTCCCTGCGCCGCGGGCTCGAGCAGGGTGCACACGGCGACGCCGAAGGAGGCCAGGGCCAGGACCTGCAGGCCGCGGGCGGGGCCCAGGTTCTGCGAGATCCAGCCGACGATGGGGGCACCGGCGACCCAGCCCACGTAGCCGGCGGCGGTGAAGGCGCCGACCGCGCTGACGACCTGACTGGCCATGCGGCTGACGGTGCTCATGACGAGCGGCCAGAACAGCGAGGCCCCGCCGGCGCCGAGCGCCAGGCCGAGCGCGGCCACGCCCGAGACGGAGGTGAGCGACTCGAGGAGGATGCCGGCGCCGGCGACGCAACCGCCCGTGATGAGGGCCCGCCGGGTGGAGAGCCGCCCGACCAGGTGGCCGCCGGCCCCGCGGTGTCGTGATCGCCACCAGCTGGCCCACGACGTAGGCCCCGGCCCCGAGCAGCACGCCCGTGGCCAGAGTGGTTGCGCAGGTACAGCACCCCCCAGGTGTCGACGCCGCCCTCGGTGATCTCCGCCAGGGCGAACACCGCCAGGAGCATGAGCAGACCGTCGCGGCGCAGCCGGCGCAGCGGGTGCCGTGAAGGGTGTTCCCCGTGCGGGTCGCCGGCGAGACCGGTCGGCGTCGGCGAGCCGAGCGCGGTGCCCGGATCGGTGACGAGCGCCCAGATCCCCACGCCCAACGCGACGACGGCGATCCCCGGCCAGACCCATCGCCACGAGACGCCGGCGTGGATGAGCAGGGCGGCGATGGCGGCGCCGGTGAGTGCGCCGGTGTTGAACAGGGCGTGCAGGCGGACGAGCGTCGTCGGGCTGCTCATCAGGCGGTGCGAGGCCTCCGCGTTCATGGCGGTGTCGATGGAGCCACCGGCCACCTCCACCAGGACGAGCACCACGCCGAAGGACCACGTGTCGTGGGTCAGCGCCAGCACGCAGAGGAGCACCGACCAGGCGAACAGCGCGATCCACAGGAGCCGGCGCGCCCCGACCCGATCGCAGAAGTGCGCCATGACCGCGCTGGAGGCGCCCGCCACGGCGATCGCCACGGCCAGCAACAGGCCCAGCTGCGCGTCGTTCAAGGAGAACGTGTGCTGAATGTTGAAGAGCATGACGGCCCAGCTGCCCCAGAAGAGGCCGAAGGTGGCGAACGACGCCACCACGGGGCCGGCGCCGGCGAGGAGGCGTTGCCCCTCGGCGGTGGGCGGGGTCGCGCTCAGGACGGGCCGGCGGCGCCCGCCTTGGCGAGGAAGGTGGAACGGTCGACGACGACCCGGGTGACGCGGCCGGCGCCGACGAGGCCACCCCCGTCGCCCTCGAGGCGGGCGGCGGACACGGTGAAGACGAGCCGCCGGCCCTCGACCTTGACCAGCGTGGCCTCGGCCAGGACGACCGAGCCCACGGCGACGGGCGCCAGGTGGTCGAACTGCACGCGGGTGGCCACGCTCGACTGCGCCTCGTTGAGATGCCCGTCGGTGGCCCGGCAGGTGGCCTCCTCGCACAGGGCGATGAGCCGGGGGGTGGCCAGCACCGGGACGTCGCCCGACCGGAAGTGCTCGGCGGTGTCCTCGGCGGCGACGGTCAGCTCGAGCTGGGCGCTGAGCCCGGCGTGCGGCCCGTGCCCCGCGGCGGTGGGCGGCTGGGCTGAATCGGGAGGCACGACGATTACGATACCGCCGTGACCGACACTGCTCTCATTGACGCTGACGTGCTCGAACGCGTGCTGTCCACCGCTCTGGTCGGGGGCGGCGACATGGCCGAGGTCTTCGCCGAGGACGCCGTGACCTCGAGCGCCATGCTCGACGACCGCCGGGTGGAGCAACTCTCCTCGGGCCGTTCGCGCGGGGCCGGGATCCGGGTGGTCGACGGCGAGACGACGGGCTTCGCCCATACGGCCGACCTGAGCGAGGCCGGACTCCTCGCGGCGGCCGGGGCGGCTGCCGCCGTGGCCCGCCAGGGCGGGAACGGTGTGCGCACCGTGGCCCTGCAGCCGGGGACGTCGCACGGGCGGGGCGACCGCACGGCCCCGGACTCGGTGGACAAGGCACGCAAGCTGGAGCTTCTCACCAGGGCCGACGAGGCGGCCCGTGCCACCGGGGACGCCATCACGCAGGTGCAGGTCGGCGTCGGCGACGGGCGGCGGCGCATCCTCATCGCCAACTCGGACGGCCTGCTGGCCGAGGACGAGCAGATCCGCACCCGCTTCAACGTGACGTGTGTCGCCAACGGCGACACCGGCATGCAGACCGGCTACGAGTCGCTGGCCCGCACCGAGGGGTTCGAGATCTTCGAGCGCTACCGGGTGGAGGACATCGCCCAGGTGGCCGGGGCGCGGGCACTGGCCAAGCTCTCGGCCCGCCCGGCACCGTCGGGCGAGGTGCCCATCGTGCTGGCCGGCGGGAGCGGGGGCATCCTGTTCCACGAGGCCTGCGGCCACGGGCTCGAGGCGGACCACATCGTCAAGGACGCGTCGGTCTACACCGGCCAGGTCGGCCAGCTGGTGGCCAGCCCGCTCGTGACGCTGGTGGACGACGGCACCGTGCTGGGGGAGTGGGGCAACTTCGCCGTCGACGACGAGGGGTGCGCGCCGGCGCGCAACGTGCTGATCGAGAACGGGGTCCTCACGGACTACATGTGGGACTGGCTGCGGGCGCGCAAGGAGGGCCGCAAGTCCTCGGGCAACGGGCGCCGGCAGAGCTACCAGCACCTCCCGATGGTGCGGATGACCAACACGTACCTTCTCGCCGGCACCGAGGACCCCGACGAGATCGTGGCCCAGACCCCCCACGGCGTCTACGTGAAGAAGCTCGGCGGCGGCCAGGTCAACACGGCGACGGGCGACTTCGTCTTCGGTACCACGGAGGCCTATCTGATTGAGAACGGTCGCATCACCGAGCCGTTGCGCGACGCCAACCTGATCGGCAACGGTCCCGAGGTGCTGCGGCGCATCGACGCCGTGGCCACCGACTTCGACATGACGCCGGGCACCTGCGGCAAGGCCGGGCAGAGCGTGCCGGTCGGCTGCGGGCAGGCGACGTTGCGGATCACCGGCGTGACGCTCGGGGGCACGGCGTGAGCGAGGAGCTGCTCGACCTGGCCCAGTCCGTCGTCGACCGCGCCCAGCCCGGCGAGGGCCTGGAGGTCTACGTGGCGCGCGGGCACCGAGACCGAGGTCTCGGCCTACGAGGGCGAGGTGGAGTCGCTGACCCAGGCCGACTCCTCCGGCGTCGGCATCCGTGTCGTGGTCGGGGACGCCGACGGCGCGGGCAGCCAGGTCGGCTTCGCCTGGGCCGGCTCGCTCGACCCCGACGTCATCGCCGCCACGCTGGCCGACGCGCGTGACAATGCCCGCTTCGCCACGCCGGACCCCGACGTCGTGCTGGCCGTGCCCGACGGTGTCGAGGCGGTGGAGCTCGACCAGTGGGACGACGGTGTCGGCCAGCACGCCGATGGAGAAGAAGATCGCGTTGGCGATCGAGCTCGAACGGGCCACCCGGGCCGCCGACCCGCGTGTCCGCCAGGTCTCCTCGGCCGACTACTCGGACAGCCGGGCCGAGGTGGCGCTGGCCTCCACCACCGGCATTTCGTCGTGGCGCCGTCGCACCAGCGCCTCCCTCTCGGTCGACGCCATCGTGGGGGAGGGCGCCGAGACGCAGACCGGCGGCGGCTTCAGCGTCGGCCGCGGGCCGTCCGAGCTGGTGCCCGACGAGGCGATGGACGACGCCGTGCTGCGGGCCACGCGGATGCTGGGGGCGCAGAAGGCACCCTCGGCCCACTGCACCGTGGTCTTCGACCCGCGCGTGGTGTCGACCCTGTTGGGCGTGATCGCCTCCGCCCTGTCGGGCGAGGCGGTCGTCAAGGGGCGGTCCTTCTTCGCCGGCCGCATCGGGGAGACGATCGCCACCGGCGGCATCACCCTGGTGGACGATCCCACCGATGCGCGGGCCTACGGCGCCGCGTCACACGACGGCGAGGGATTGGCCTGCCGGCGCAACGTGCTCATCGCCGAGGGCGTCCTGCGCATGTTCGTCTACGACACGGTCTCGGCCCGCCGGGCCGGGACGGTGTCGACCGGTTCGGCGGTGCGCGGCGGCTTCGCCGGCACACCGGGAGCCGGGTGCCGCGCCCTCGTCCTGTCCCCGGGGACCAAGGGTCACGACGAGATCCTGGCCTCCGTCGGCGACGGGCTCTACGTGCAGTCGATCTCGGGCATCCACTCGGGGGTCAACACGGTGAGCGGCGACTTCTCGGTCGGCGCCGAGGGCCTGCTTGATCGAAGGGGGCGCGCTGGCCCAACCGGTGCGGGAGGTGACCGTGGCCTCCACGCTGCAGCGGATGCTGCAGTCGGTGGTGGAGATCGGAGGCGACCTGCGCTGGCTCCCGGGCGCTGCCGCCGGTCAGACGCTGGCCATCGCCGACATGGCGCTCAGCGGCGACTGAGCGAACTGGTTCCTCAGCTGGCGGCTGCTCGACGGCCGGCGTCGAGCTGCTGTGCTCGAGGCCTGCGTCGAGCTCTTGCTCGAGCCCTTGTCGGCGCCGCCCGAGCCTGAGCCGCCTTCTCGGAGCCGCCCTTGTCGGAGCCGCCCTTGTCGGAGCTGCCTGATCCCGACCCGGCCTTGTCGCCCGACGAGTCCTTCTTGGACGACGAATCGCCGGACGAGGAGTCGCCGTTCTGGCTCTCGGCGCTCTTCTTGCCCGAGCCGTTGCTCCCGGCGGCGGCACGGGAGTCGGTCTTGTAGAAGCCGCTTCCCTTCAGCACAATGCCGACGGCGCCGTAGACCTTGCGCAGCGCGCCGCCGCACTCGGGGCATTCGGTCAGCGGGTCGTCCGTGAACTTCTGGACTGCGTCGAGACGATGCCCGCAAGCCGTGCAGGCGTATTCATAGGTCGGCAATGGACTCCTCCGGGGCCGCTGGTTGGCACTCACTGCCTGAGACTGCCAAGTCTACCCGCCGGAAGGCACCTCCGACGTCGGACCGCGGCCATCGCAGGTCGTAGACTCCACCTCCGTGTCCGACCGCATGCTGGCCAACCTCGACCCGTTGGGCGGCGCCCGCATGGTCGACGTCACTCCCCGCGAGCCCACTCATCGGCGGGCGCTGGCCCGTTGCCGGGTCTCCATGTTGCCCGAGACGACCACCAAGGTGGCCAACAACGCCATCACCAAGGGTGACGTGCTGGCGGCAGCCCGCATCGCCGGCATTCAGGCGGCCAAGCGCACGGCCGAGCTGATCCCCATGTGCCACCCGGTCCTGGTCGGCTCCATCGGGGTCAATTTCTCCATCGGGGACGACTATGTCGAGGTCGAGGCCCAGGTCGAGACGGTCGACCGTACCGGGGTCGAAATGGAGGCGATGACGGCCTGCGCCGTCGCCGCGCTGACGGTCTACGACATGTGCAAGTCGGCCGACCGCACCATGACCGTGGAGCATCTGGCCCTGTGGGAGAAGTCCGGCGGCCGGTCCGGGCCCTGGCGCCGGCCCGGCGTCAACCACCTCTAATCCGTTCTCCTCGTCCACCCCGACCTCCTGTCGGCCTCCGGCCGCGGCCGACGCGCGTCTCCGGGCAAGCGGCGCAGGCTCCTGGTCTACATTCGGTCCTGGTGACCCGACTGGAAGAGGCGCCCGCCGTCGGCAAGGGGATCGTCGGTGCCGTCACGTCCGAGGTCGGCCGGATCGGCGGGCGCAACGTCGTCATTGCCCGGTCGCTCGTCACCATGCGCCGAGGGGCCATCACCCACGCCGACGGGGTCCGGCTGGCCGAGGCGGCCGATCAGGCCCGTGAGCTCGGGATCCCGTTCGTCTTCTTCGTGGCGTCGAGCGGGGCCGACGTGCTCGACGGCGTGGCCGCGCTGCACGGGTGGGGACTGGCCGCGGCCGCCATCGCCCGCTGCAGCGGACAGGTGCCCGTCATTGCGGTGGCCACCGGTCCCGTGGTCTCGGGACCCGCCCTGCTCCTCGGCCTCTCGGACCTCGTCGTCATGAACTCCGAGGCGGTGGCCTTCGTGTCCGGCCCGCAGATGGTGGCCGAATTCACCGGTATTGAGGTGGGCATCAGCCAGCTGGGCGGCGCTGCCGTCCACGCCACGTCGAGTGGCCTGTGCGCGGTGCAGTCGGACGACGTGGACGGGGCCGTCGCCGAGCTCCTCGACTACCTCCCGGCCAACACCGACGAGCTCCCCCCGCCGGCCCCGGTGGGCGATTCCGTGCTGCGGGCCACGCCGGAGCTGCGCACCGTCATCCCCGACCGCAAGGCCGCCACCTACGACAGCCGGGACGTGGTCCGGTCGCTGTGCGACGACGGCGAATTCCGGGAGCTGTGGCCGCGCTGGGCCGGTCAGCTCGTGACCGCCTTCGCCCGCCTGGGCGGCATGCCGGTGGGCTTCGTGGCGAATCAGCCCCGCATCCTCGCCGGGACGCTCGACATCGCAGCGTCACAGAAGGGGGCGCGGTTCGTCCGGCTCTGCGATGCCTTCAACCTGCCCATCATCAGCCTGGTCGACACACCGGGGTTCCTGCCCGGGAAGGACCTGGAGTGGCGCGGCATGATCCGGCACGGCGCCGAGTTGGCGTTCGCGTACGCCCAGGCCAGCGTGCCACGGCTCTGCCTCATTCTGCGGAAGGCCTTCGGCGGCGCCTACATCGTCATGGATTCCCGTGGCATCGGCAACGACGTCTGCCTGGCCTGGCCGGGCGCCGAGGTGGCGGTCATGGGGGCGTCGGGAGCTGTGCAGATTCTGCACCGGGGGCTCGAGGCGGGAGAGCGGGCCGACCGCGAGCTCGCCTACGAGGAGGCGTATCTCAATCCCTGGCCGGCTTCGGAGCGGGGATTGGTGGACGAAGTCATCGATCCGGCGGAGAGCAGGATCGTGCTGTGCAGCGTCGTCCGCCAGCTCTGCACGAAACGGGAGTTCGTGGTCGGACGCAAGCACGATGCGGGCCCGCAATAGGGGTTCACCAGGGAGGACGTGGATTGTCACCGTTTCGTAACAAGGCTGAGGTGCATTCGACGCCGAACCCGGGAAAGTATCGGGCATGATCAACGATGTGGTCCCCCCCACAGACGAATCGTTGTTCGTGCTTGAGTCATGCCACAGCACGTGGATATTCGACACGGACAGAATGCGCTTCCGGCGTGTCCTGAAAGGCCTGGCACTCGATGCACACGCCGCCACCACCGCGTGGCGCGCCTACTACGGACTCGAGATCGATCCCATTTCGGAGTCGTTCGTGGTGTTGCTCAACCCCGAGGGCACCCGTCTTCTTCGGTCATGGCGCCACGTGGAGCACTGTCCGCAGTGTGGGGGCAACCAAACGGCCGAGCTGTCGCTCGACGAGCTCAGGAGCGCCTCACTGGCCTGACGCGGCGACGCGCGGCGCATGTCGCCGTGCCGTCACAGGCGGATGACGTGCGTGGCGGAGAGCAGAAGTGTTGCCATGGCGCCGAGCGCGGCCAGGACGACAACAGCCAGCAACAGTCGCGACACGGCGCGCCGCGGCGATGTGCTGCGCAGCCCGTGCGCCGCGGCTCGGTCCCTGACGGCGGCCTCCGTCGTGGCGGCGTCCTCGGTTCCGAGCACGAAGCGGTGGCTGTGCTGACGCCCTTGCTCGACGACGACGATGACGACGCCGTCACGCCCGTCGGGGAGCACCGAGCGCTCCACGGGCGACATCTCTTCGAGCCCGCTCCAGTCGCTGCCCCAGACGGGCTCGCCATCGGCCTTGTCCAGTGCGAGGCCGGTGTCGAGGAAGGTCAAGGTCAGGTGAGGGACGGCCACCTCGCCTTCACGCCCCTCTGTCAGGAGGTAGACGTCGGGCACTGACCACGCCTCCTCCATACGAGCAGGAGACGCTACGCCACTGTGCTGGTGACGAGGTGGCAACGCGGCACGCGCACGCCATGCAGCCCAGGGGTCGGACGGGTCAGCGCACGCACGCTCAGGCAGGGCCGGGCGGCGTCGACCCGGCTGACCCCTGCCGCCTGTCGCGACGATCGGCGCGCTCAATCTCCCGCTCGACGTCGGACCACACCAACGGCTCCGCGTCCCGTCCTGCGGTCTCGTCCGCCTGGGCCCGCGTCATGATCACGAAGGCGGCGGTCCACAGCACGGCGATGGTGCTGAGCTTGGCCAGGAAGCCGGCCAGTTCCTGATCGAGCAGCGGGGTCATGCCGGCCACGGTGCCCGTGTGGGTGAAGGTCGGGTAGAGGGAGTGGCGGGCGAAGATCCACACGATCGAGAGGAAGCTGGGCACGATCGACTGGACGATGAGGTAGCCCCCGCGCCCGAGAGGCGAGAGACGTTGCGCCCCGGGAAGCTCAGTCAGGACCGGTGCCCACAAGACGAAGCCTGACGCCAGCACGAGCAGTTGGATGGCGACCCGGACCACGAGGAACTGCGCCGCAAGGCTCACCGCGCCGACGGTCAGGGTGCCCACGGCCACCACCGTGACGATGGCCACCGCTGGCGCCGGGCGCACCGCAATGCGCAGGACGGCGTCCACCGCGGCGGGACGGGTCAGGCGGGCGATCAGCGGCCGGGGAGTGCCGAGGACCAGGAGCGGGGGCACAGCCAGAGTCAGCAGCAGCCGCTGGAACACGAGGGCCAGGAGGAGCCAATGGCTGGCCAGGTCGCCCAGTGGCCACGTGAGAGCTCCGGCCAGGAGCACGACACCGCCGAAGAAGAGGACCTTCTGCCGTGCCGTCGCCCGGCTGCCCTGCTGCCGTGTCGCCCACAGGTAGGCGGCCACCAGACAGAGCAGCGCGAGCATCCAGAAGAGGTGGAGGTGCCAGTCGAAGGGATGGGCGGCGGCGATCACGGGCCGCCGCTCGCCATAGGCTCTCGGCGATGGAGGCCCCCGCGAAGCTCGATCGGCTGGAACGCGTCACCGATCTGGTCCTGGTGCTGCTGGACACGCGCCAGCCGCTGACCCTCGACGCCATTGCGCACCAGGTGCCCGGGTATCCCGCCGAGCACTCCGCCCGGCGCCAGGCCTTCGAACGGGACAAGCGGTTGCTGCGTGACGAGGGCATTCCGGTCCTGACGCAACGACTGCCGGGAAACGAGCAGTACGGCTACCAGATCGATCGCGAGTCGTTCTACCTGCCGGACCTCGAACTCGAACCTGATGAGCAGGTTGCGCTCCACCTCGCCGTCGCCGGCGTCCACCTCGGCGATCCTAGTGGTCGTGATGCGCTGTTGAAGTTGGGCGCGGCCGGCTTGAGCGACGTGCGGCCGATCGCTTCCCTGGTGCCGCCGGCCGCGCTCATTGAGTTGTTCGAGGCCGTGCGCACACATGCCCCCGCCACCTTCGCCTACCGCTCCGAAGAGCGGCGCGTCGCTCCGGTCGGACTGTGGTTCCGCTTCGGCCATTGGTACCTGGTGGCCTGGGATCTGACCCGGTCCGCCGTGCGGACCTTCCGGGTGGACCGGATCGAAGGGCGAGGTGGTCCGCGGTGAAGCGGGCGACGCGGTCGTCCCCGACGACGTCACGGTGGACGTGCGGGCGGCGTTGCCCGAGGAGCCCTGGGAGGTGGAGGGTGAGGACCGGGTCGACATGCGGGTCCGCGTCGACGCGCTCGAGGCGCGTCGTGTCGTCGACGAGGTCGGTGAGGACAAGGTCGTGCACCGGCACGAGGACGGGTCGGTCGATCTGGAGCTCGGTGTGTCGTCCTTCGGCTCCATCCGCTCGTGGTTGCTGGGGCTGCTCGACCACGTGGTCATCACCGAACCGGAGGCCTACCGGCAGGAGCTGATCGACTGGCTCCGCATCGTGACGGAGGCTGCACCTTCGTTCCGCACCGAGGCGCGGCTCCCCGAATCGGAGGCGGCGGCGGTCGGAGAGCGACTCGGGGGCGGCGCGCAGCGCGCCCGGGAGCGAGACGAGCCGACGTCTGCGCCGCCTGCTGGCGCTGGTGGGTTGGCTGGCGCAGGTCGGCGAGGCGCCCATCGCCGACGCGGCGCAGCGTTTCGGTATGAGCGAGAAGGAGCTGGTGACCGAGCTCGAGCTGGCGGCCTGCTGCGGCATCCCTCCGTACACCCCCGACACGCTCATGGAGATTGAGGTCTCCGAGCATTCCGTGCGCGCCTTCCTGCCGGCCGAGTACGCCCGGCCGCGCCGGTTGACACCGGCCGAGGGCTTTGCCGTGGCGGCGTCAGCCCGGCTGTTGCTGGCGGTGCCGGGCTCGGAGGACGCCGCACTGCGTCGCGCCCTGGCCAAGCTCGATGCCGCGCTGGGCTCGCGGGAGGCGGTCGGGCTCGACGTCGATGCTCCGGCCCACTTGGCGGCGGTGCGGAATGCGGCCGACGCCGGCCAGGCCCTCGAGATCGACTATCTCTCCGGCTCCCGTGACGAGCTCACGACGCGCACCGTGGATCCGGTGCAGGTCGCCACCATCGACGGGCACTGGTACCTCGACGCCTACTGCCATCGGGCCGGCGACATGCGGCGCTTCCGGGTCGACCGCATCGGTGCCGTGCGTCCGGCGGCCGAGAGTCCCGGACCGGCGGTCGACGCGGTCGCGTCCGCTGGAGGAGATGTTCGTGCCGGGACCCGGCGCGGTCGAGGTCCATCTGCAGCTCGGCCCCGACGCACAATGGGTGCCCGAGTCCGTGCCCGTGCGCGCCGTGCGGCGCGATGACGACGGCACGGTGACCGACGTGGTGCTCGACGTCTCGGGCATGGCCTGGTTCGAACGGCTCTTGGTGCAACTCGGCCCCGAGGTTCGGGTGGTGAGCCCGCCCGAGTTGACCGGCTTGGCCGCCGAAGCCGCTCGGCCGGGTCCTGGCGCGCTACGAGGCCGATATCGTCGCCTCATGAGCGATATGAGCGATTTCAATCAGGGGGATCATTGAGGAGTTCCGGGCCAACCACGGTGTCGTGGGTGGCGGGTTCGCGGGCGCCCCCGTGGTGCTGCTGCACGACGACGGGGGCCAAGTCCGGGCAAGAAGCGGGTCAACCCGCTCGTGGCGCTGGTCGAGGGGGACACCCTCTACGTGATCGCATCCAAGGCGGGCGCGCCGACCAGCCCGGACTGGTACCACAACCTTGTGGCCAATCCGGAGGTCGAGGTCGAGTTCGGCGACGACCGCTTCACCGCCACGGCGGTCCCGATCACCTCTGGTCCCGAGCGCGACCGCCTCTACGCCGCCCAGGTGGCGGTGCAGCCGGGCTTCGCCGACTACGAGAAGGCGACCACGCGGGTGATCCCGGTCGTGGAGCTGCGCCGGAGCTGACCGCAGGGCCGACCGTTCACCCCGGCCAGGGCGCCGAGGCGAACGGGAGGCCACCAATGCTCGGGATCCACGGGGTCGGGAGGGACAAGGCCGACTACTACCTGTCCGACCTCGCCCATGAGCTCCCCGTGGCCGGACCGGGCCACTGGGCCGGGCGGGCGGCGGTGGGGCTCGGTCTGGACGGACCGGTCTCGCCCGAGGAGTTCCGGAGCTTGCTGCAGGGGCGGCATCCGCACACGGGCATCGTGCTCGGAACGGGCCGGACCTCCGTGGCGGCCTTCGACCTCACCTTCAGCGCGCCCAAATCGGCCAGCGTCGTCTTCGCTCTGGCGGGTGACCGACGCTGCCCGCACGGTGGTCGCCGCGCATGCCGACGCCGTCGCCGGCTCGCTCTCGTATCTCGAACGGCATGCCATCACCGCCACCCGGCGATCCGGGTCCAGCGCGTGCCGTGTTGCCAACCGACGGGGCGCTCGCCGCGGTGTTCACGCACGGAGTCAGCCGGAACGGCGACCCGCACATCCACAGCCACGTGGTGCTGGCCAACCTCGTGCACGGATCGGACGGGCGCTGGGGTGCCTGTGACCGGCGGGGGATCGCCGCCCACCGCACCGCCGCCTCGGCGGTCTACGAGGCGCATCTGCGCGCCGGCCTGACCGCAGCCCTCGGTGTGCGCTGGACCGGGAGCCCCGGCCGCTCACTGGAGGTGGCGGGTGTGGGCCCGGAGATCCTGGCGGAGTTCTCGAGCCGGAGCGCGGACATCCGCCGCCACATGGACGAGTGGGGGGTGCACTCGGCACGAGGCGCCCGCATCGCCTGGGCGGCGACCCGCCCGACCAAGGAGTCGGGGACGCCGTACGGCGACCTCGCGGTCCGATGGCAGCGAAAAGCCCACGCGGTCGGTGGCGATCTCGAGGTGGCGCGTGCCCCCGCCCGTCGGGGCCCGGCCGTGCTCGACGAGCATCGCTTTGCCGGCGTGATCGCTCTCCCTGCCCACGGTGGGGCCCACCGCCGTGACGTCGTGACGGCCTTCAGCACAGCCGCGGCCGACGGCGCCAGCGCCGACGTTGTCGAACGGCTGGTCGCCCAATGGGTCCCCGATGGTCCGCCCGGAGTGGCCGAGCCGCTGCAACAGCGACGAGGACGTCGTCCCGGCCAATCACCATGTACGCGCGCTGGGGCCCAGGCCGGTCGACCCCGACGATCACGCCGTCTGGCTGGGTGCCGCCCGGAGCCTCGATGCCTACCGGGACAGATGGGGCCTCACCCACTCGACCGAGCCGCTCGGCGAGAGGGAGGGGTCGCAACACCTGGCGCACTGCCGGCCGACCACCTGGCGGATCATGTCCGTACTCGGGCAGGGAGATCGCCGTCGCCCGGGCCCGGCTGGGATGGCGCGAGCCGGTCACGGTCGAACGCGGCCTCGGACGCTGATTCAGCGGCCGCGGTCGGCGACGGTCGGGGGACCCAACCGGCGGACCGGTGCCTGATCCCGGGTCTGAGCCTGTGGCAGCAGCTCACGCCAGGGCGAGCATGCATGCGCCGGCGTCAGCGTCACCTCGTGGATCGACTTGTCCATCCCGAGGACCAGGGCGCGGCCGGGCGTGCCGTGGGCCACGGCATCGACCGGAAGGCGGTGCTTGTCGTTGGGGCCGACCGACGTCGAGGGACGGAGGCGACCCCAGCGGTCCACGGAATGGCTGATCGTCGTTCGGGCGACTTCCCGGTCGCCGGCCAACGCGCTGATGTCGCGCAGCGTCGACGTATCGGCAATGCCCCGCAGGACGACCGTGGTGCCGAACAACGACAGGAATCCGTCGGCAGCCGAGCCCCACCGGACGCGGGCCTGGGAGAGGTCCTGCAGGCAGGCCAGAACGAGGAGACCCTGTCCGCCACCCTCGCTGACCATGGCGGGCAGGTCGGGAATGGGGGCGATGTTGGCGACCTCGTCGAGCGCGAGGAGGGTGGGTGGCCCGGCCGGCCCTCACGGGTTCGGGCGTAGGCGGCGTCACGCGTGTCGCCGATGATCGCCACGACGAGCGGAGCGAATTGGCGTTGACGGCGGCCCGTCGAGCAGAGGTAGAGCGTGTTGGCTCCACCACAGAACTCGTGGAAGTCCAGAGGCGGAGCCTGTGTGGATGCGAGTGCGCCCTCGGTTCGGTATGCCGCCAGGACGCCCGACGCTGTGGACCAGATACCTGACTGCTCACGGGAATCCGTGGCGACGATGCCGGCCAGCAGATCGGTCGCCGGAGCGTCCTCTCCGGCGTTCGAGGAGAGAATTTCGAGCGCTGGGACCCCATTATGGCGATCGATCCACTTCAGGACGTCCCGCATCGAAAGATTTTCTGTGGCGGCGGCGTGGAGCAATGTGGACAGCAGCGCGCCCGAGCGCTCCGTCCAGTGATGTTCGCCCGCGCGCTGACCACTCGACCGGCTGGCACCCACCATGGCGTCCGCGGTGACGACAGCCGCGTCCCAATCGGTCGCACTCGTGATGGGTGACCATCCGACGCGCTCGACGCCAGGCGGACACTCCACTTCTCCGCTCGGGTCGTAGAGAAATGTCCATCCTTCTGCGTCACGCGCGGGCGCGGTCGCCTGCATCACGTCCGGCTTCGTCGAGGTCGATACAACGGGCCCGTCAGCCAGCAAAATATTGGGGATGACCAGGGACGATGTCTTTCCTGATCGCGGCGGGCCGAGGACGAGCGTGGAGCACTGCGGGCCAGCCAGTACCCACGAGTTGTCGCCGTGTCCAAGGTAGATCCCATGCCGCGCCAAATGGTGGATCCCACGTTGCGCGGCACTGGAATGCAGGTTCGAATCGAACGTGTCGACATGTGTTTGAGCGTCGTGTTCCACACCACTGATGCTTGCGTTGGTGAACAAGAAAATCCATGGGACATATCACGCAATGTGGCGACAACAACACGGTGATGACGACGCGCTGACGCAGGATGCGGTTCATTTGCGCGCGAAAAACGGACTCAAACAACGGTCGTCAACGACTGCAAAATGACCGCGCGAATAAAGAATGCTTGACCTGGGCATGTGAACAACACGAGAATGTATGTACCCGAAGTGTGAGGGAGGGTATGGCATGTGCTGCGACACAACGGAGTGTGGCGCGCAAAACGAAACCTGTCGGCTTCGTTTTGGCGCGCTCGGTTCGTCGTGGCACGACGTCGACGTGACAGCGCAACTCGGGGAATCAAGTCGGTCTGGCGTGATGTGGAGGCGTTCATGACGCTGGCGCAGCTACGGCGGCCGACGCAGTTGCAAGTGAAACCGGTGCGGCAATGCGCACAGCGGGGCGTACTCAGCCCTGAGGTGGCGCAGGCTTCACCTCTATTCAGTGACCATGCTCCTAGGGAGGTGCACCTGTGGCAGTAGCCGCAAAAAGAAGGGCCCCGGCCAAGAAGGCCGCAAAAAAGCGGGCCCCCGCAAAGAAGGCAGCGAAGCGCACGACGGCGAAGAAGGCCGTGAAGCGAGCTCCGGCACGGAAGTCCGTGAAGCGGGCTCCGGCGCGGAAGGCTGCGAAGAAGCGGGCTCCTGCGAAGAAGGCAGCCAAGCGGGCTCCGGCTCGCAAGGCCACCAAGAAGCGGGCTCCTGCGAAGAAGGCGGCGAAGCGTACGACAGTGCGCAAGGCCACCAAGAAGCGGGCTCCGGCACGGAAGGCTGCCAAGAAGAGGGCTCCTGCGAAGAAGGCGGCGAAGCGTACGACAGTGCGCAAGGCTGCCAAGAAGCGGGCTCCTGCGAAGAAGGCGGCCAAGCGGGCTCCGGCACGCAAGGCCACCAAGAAGCGGGCTTCTGCGAAGAAGGCCGTGCGTCGTGCACCCGCCCGCAAGGCGGCACGTCGGCGCTAAGCGCCTCGTTCCCTCGGGAACACGCGAGACCGGGGGCCTTCGGGCCCCCGGCTCCGCGTCTGGGGACCGATCAGGACGTCCGGTTGAGCTCGACGACGTCGGCGGGCCAGTCGACGTCGTAGGCCAAATCGGGCTGCCGCACGACGCGCACCGGGAGGCCGAGGCGGACTGCCTCCGCCCTGTGGGCGCGGAACGAGCCCGGACCGTAGGCAAAGCGGAAATCGGATCCGGCCGGGAGCCGCAGCACGTTGGTGCCGTCATCGCGCCGGTCGGGGACGAGCGTGCACGCCGTCGAACGGGGCCAGCAGGCCCAACCCGTGTGCTTGGGGCAGGTCGCCATGGGCCACCGTCACCCAGCGCGCGCCGGCCCGGGCCAAGCGTTCGACGCCGGCCCGCACGGCACCGTTGAGGCCCTGCCCCGGCTCCCACATGACGGTGGCGCCGACCTCCGACGCCCATTGCGCCACTCCCTCGTCGTCGCAGACCACGGCGACGGGCAGGGGCACGCATGCAGCCACGACGTGTGCAGCCATGGCGCGGACGAGCTCAATCCGGTCGGGATCGGAGAGGGCCGATCCCAGCCTTCGCTTGGCCTGGTGGAAGGCCTTGACCGGGATCAGGACGACCTCTGGACCCAGCTCAGGGTCGACAGGTCGCGCCGCCTGCTCCGCTGGCGGCGCGCTGGCCCTCGACACCGGGACAGTGTACGGGGCCACGCCAAGTCCGTTACCGGGTCGCCGTAGGCTCTTGTGCCATGAGCGACCGGGTGGCGGTGATCGGCGGGGGTTCCTGGGGTACCGCGGTCGGGACGATCGTCGGCGCCTCACACCCCGCCTCACTCTGGGTGCGCTCACCCGACCTCGCCGCTTCCATGGCGCGGACACGCCAGAACGAGAAGTACCTCCCCGATGTGCGGCTTCCCGACGGGCTCACGGTCACGGCATCGCTCGAGGAGGCGCTCCAGGGCGTGCGTATCGTCTTCATGGCCGTCCCGTCCCACGGCTTCCGCTCCGTTCTCACCGCCATGCAGCCGCTGGCCGACGGGATTGAGGCGGTCGTCAGCCTGGCCAAGGGGATTGAGATGGGGACCAACCTGCGCATGTCGCAGGTCGTGGGCGAGGTGCTCCCGGGAGTACCCGCGGGCGTGCTCACCGGCCCGAACCTGGCCCGCGAGGTGGCACAAGGGCATCCGGCCGCCTGCGTGGTCGCCCTGGCGGACGAGGAGCTCGCGAGCCGTGTGCAGGCGCTGGTGCACACCCGCACGTTCCGTACCTACATGGGTACCGATGTGGTGGGGTGCGAGATCGCCGGGGCCACCAAGAACGTGATGGCCATCGCGGCCGGGATCGGCGATGGGCTCGGGCTCGGAGACAACACCCGCGCCGTCCTCATCACGCGGGGCTTGGCCGAACTGGGCCGCCTGGGCGTCGCGCTGGGTGGGAAGGTGCTCACTTTCGGCGGGCTGGCCGGCGTGGGCGACCTGGTGGCCACGTGCGCCAGTCCGCAGAGCCGGAACCGGACGGTCGGGTTCGCACTCGGGGAGGGGCAGTCGCTCGAGGACATCGTCGGGGGCATGCACATGGTGGCCGAGGGGATCAAGAGCGCAGGCCCCCTGGTCGGGCTGGCGCAGGCCAACGGCGTCGAGATGCCGATCGCGGAGCAGGTCCAGGCCATCGTCGAAGGACGCTGTTCACCTGCCGAAGCGTTGTTGAACCTGATGCGCCGGCCCTCCCGTCCCGAGTGGGACGAGTCGCTCCTCAAGGGCCTCCCGCACGTGAGCGGGTTGTTCCACAGCTACGACAACCTGCCCCAGGCCGACGACGAGGCGCGCCGGGAAGCTGCGCTCGAGCACGTCCGGGAGATCCTCCTGATGCATGGCGCCGCGGAGGAGGAGATCGACAGGGCCGTCGACGACGGCGTGATCGATCTCTTCGTGGCGGACCGTCTGCTGGTGCCCTCACGTCGCCGGTACACGAGGGTCGAGGTGTCCGAGCTGACCGGCGTGAGCGTCGACATGCTGGAGCGCTTCTGGCGCGCCCTCGGCTTCCCGGGCGTCGACGACGACGACCGGGCGTTCACGGATCTGGACCTCGAGGCGGTGCGCCTCTTCCAGGGTCTGCAGGCGCTCGGGGCGGCCGATGCCGAGACGGCGGTCCAGATGGCCCGCGTCATCGGCTCGTCCATGGCCCGCATAGCGGAGGCGGAGCTCGTGCCTGGGGACATGGTCAGTGCGGAGGTGGACCCGATCCTCTCCGCCGAGGCGTTCGCCGGCGTGGCGGACGTCACCATTCCCGCCATGGCCAAGCTGTTGGAGTTCGTGTGGCGCCGACAGGTGGCGGCCGGCATCCAGCGGAGCATGATGCTGCGCAGCCACGGATTGGCGCCGGGGCAGAGCCCCGTGATCGCCGTGGGGTTCGCCGACATGGTCGGCTTCACGCTCCTGAGCCAGCATTTGAGCGACGAAGAGCTCGCTGCGGTCGTGCGACGGTTCGAGGAGATCTCCCATGACATCGTGACCAGCGCCCGCGGTCGGGTGGTCAAGATGATCGGCGACGAGGTGATGTTCGTGGTCGACAGCGTCGCTGCCGCGGCGCGCATCGGTCTCAGCCTGGCCGATGCCTACGCAGACGACGACCTCCTCTCCGATGTCCGGGTGGGGTTGGCCTGTGGGCCGGTGCTCGTGCGCGACGGCGACTACTTCGGACCGACGGTGAATCTGGCCCACCGGATTGTGAATATCGGCAACCCCGGCACCGTGTTGATGTCCGACGACTTCCACACGGCGCTCGCGCTCGAGGCGCCCGGAAGAGTTCACGGCGCAGGCGCTGCGGCCGCGCCTCTTGAAGGATCTGGGCCGCGTGCAGCTGTGGTGGTGCGGCCGGGCCGGTCAGGAGGCCGACGGAGCCGGCGCGGCGGCCGATCGGCGTCGCAACGTGCGCTGGGAGCGTCTCTCGGAGGTCCTGCGTGATCTGGAGGAGCTCCGGGGAGTCGGCGAGCGCCTCCTCACCGCCAACCGGCCCTCGGGCTCAGGCGTGGAGCCTGACCGTGGCGATGCCGAAGGGCCGTAGCTCGAAAGAACCCTCGAAGGGTGCCTCGGGGTAACCGCGCAGGTCGACGAGCCAGCCCGTGCGACCGGGGAACGACACCGCGGTCGTCTCCGCGGTCGGATTGAAGACTCTGACCTCGAGCACGCCCGCCACCCGATGTAGCGCACTGACCTCGGCGCCGTGGACGGTCATTTCGCTTCCCGAGGCCGGGCGTGGCCCACCGCCCAGGCTCTGGACCGGCTCCAGGGGCAGGAGGACGTCGTCGGCCAGCCGATAAGGGTCCTCACAGTCGAGCGCGAGCGCGTAGCGGAGCTCGACCCGCTTGCCCCGCATTTGGAGGCCTTCCACCGCGCGTGAGCGGTCCCGCCGGAAACGGCCGGTAGGCCATGCCGAGGCGGGACAGCATGCCGGTGGAACGCAGGATCGTCAGCGCCAGCGTGTGCGCCGCGCCGCCGTCGCCATCGCCATCGCCATCGATGTCGATCAGCTCGTACTCACACACCCCTTCGTGGACGACCGTGAGCCGCCCGGCGCGCACGAAGCGGTTGGCCGGCGCGGTGGGGAGCCCGAATTCGTCGGGCCGGCCTTCCGCGGTGAGGCCTCGGGTCACGACGGTGAAGGCGCTCTCGGCGTGCGACTCCTGTGCCGCCTCAGGGAGCGGGAGGTGGACGCGCAGGCGATGGTCGCCGCTCGGGTTCACGAAGCTGGTCACTACGCGCACCGTGGCGTCATCGGCCAGCACTTCCACGTCGGTGTGGACGTCGACGTGGTGGCTGCCCACGCGTTCCTGGGTGGTGCCGTCCACGTAGCTGGGCCAGTCGTAGGTGGACGTGATGCGCACCCGCGCCCGGACCGGTCCGCGCTCGTCGATCCGGACCGTGACCGCGAGCGGCGTGTCCACGAAGGAGTCCCGGCGCGGCGGGGAGTAGTTGTACGAGTCGCCGAGATCGCCACCGTCCACCAGCCGGCCGTAGCCGGGAGTGCCGTCCAGCGCGAAGGTGCCCGTCGCCGGGTCGACGTCAATGCGCACGAGCCCGTTGGTGAGCACGACCGATCCCTCGGGCTCTTCGACCTGCACCGGGTGAGCCAAGGGCACCGGCTCGAAGGCGGCCCAGCCGTAGCCGGGCACCTCGGCGGTGCGGGCGACGATCTTGCGCGTCGAGGGCTGGTCCATCGCCACGCGGACCACGGCGTCGGGACGCGCGCCAAGCCTGGTGTAGACGTCCTGCTTGGCCTCGGCGATGGGAACGCCGGGCTTCTCCTCGGTACCGACGGCGATCGTGATGTCGAAGCCTTCGTCGGTGTCCTCAATCAGCACGTCCTGAATCCACGCGTCGTCGCTGATGCGTGGGCCCTGCATCATGCCGAGCACCGTGCGTACCGTGTCAGCGTCGAGCACCATCGATCCGGGCATGCCGGACCGCTCGGACAGCACCTGGACGTCGGCCGGGGCCGGACCGTCGGCCAGCATGACCACGTCGACGACGCCGGACCGGGCCCGCTGGGACGGGTTCAACACCGTCGGCCCGGCATGGGACAGCGATCGGGCGAGGGTCTTGACGGCCCGGTCCGCCAGCCCGGCGGCGATGGCGCGTGCTTCGGCGTAACGGTGGAGGACGGCGTCGACGACGTCGTCGACCGAGCAGGCACAGATGGAGTCGTGCGCGGAGTTGCGCACCACTTCGAGCCAGGCCAGCTCCAACAGGCGGTCGGGGTAGTCCGCCGGATCCAAGAAGAGTGCGGCCAGGGGCTCGGCGCGCCGCTCCAGCTCGCGCTCGGCGAGAGCGCCACGGCGCTTGACGTCGACCCGGTTCGAGGTGACGCCCATCAACATGTTGGACCGGGCGCCCGAGCGCAGCTCACCTTCGACCAGCGTGAGTCCCTCGGTGGGGGCGTTCGCCAGGTAGCGGGGGAGCGACGTCACCTCGAAGTCGAACTCGTCCTGCAGGTCGTTGGCCTCTGCCACGACCCGCCCGAGCCAGGGCTGGGGCATGAGGTGGTCCGAACCGTTCATGCACAGCAGGTCACCCATGAGGAAGTCGGCCACCTCGTCGACGTTGTCACTGGTGCGGCGGATCAGCGCCTTGGCGTCGTCGGGCAGGGCCGCGCCGTTGCCGTAGCCGACGGGCAGGTACTCGGCCCGGACCGAAGAGCCGTCGGGAGACTCCCAGGTGAAGGCGTTCTTGGTCACCTGCGAGGGGACACCCCGCCAGACCACCGCGTCGTGGAAGCCCGCCAGCCGGAGGATCTGGGGCATCTGCGCAATGTGGCCGAACATGTCGGGCAGGTAGCCCAATTCCATGACGCCCCCGAAGGCGGCGCCGCGTCCGAGGCCCATCTGCAGGTTGCGCACGATGGTCTCACCCGAGGCCAGGAACTCGTCCATCAGGATGTACCAGGGCCCCATGCTGAGCCGACCGGCCGCCGCCAGTGCCCGGAGCCGGCCCTCGGCCTCGGGGCGGACCTCGAGGTAGTCGTCGACGACGGCCATCTGCCCGTCCAGCATGAAGTGGGGGTAGCTGGCATCACGCTCGAGCAGCGGGAGGAGGGTGTCGATCAACTCCACCAGGGCGAGGCGGAAGTCCTGGTAGGACTTGTACCATTCGCGGTCCCAGTGCGTGTGCGGAACGATGGCAATCCTGCGGGCGGTCATGACCGCCAGACTATGACCTGCGGTCGCCGGCGGTGAGGGCGCTCGTCCCGCCCGCACGGTGGCCCGACGGCGGGCCCCCGGTGCAGGGCCGGACCCTTCCGGAGGTGTGGGCTCGGCGGTGGGCGTCCCGACCGGAGGCTCCGGTCCTGATCGACGGTTGGGACGACGACGCGGGTGGTCGACGCGGCGACCCTCGAGGCCCGCACCGCCGCGCTGGCGACGGCGCTGGCCGAAAGAGGGGTCTCGCCGGGTGACCGCGTGCTGTGGTGCGCCCGGGCGACCCTCCCCGCCATCGAGGCCGTGGTCGCCGTGCTGCGCAGCGGTGCCGTCCTCGTCCCGTTGAGCCCGTCGGCGACCGCCGCCGAGCTCGACCACGTCATCGGCGATGCCCGCCCGGTCCTGGCGCTCTTCGACCAGCCCCGGCCGGAGGCGAGCTTCGGTGGTCTCTCGGTCATGCGGATCGAAGACCTCACCCGTGCGGGGGAGCAGGCCGGGCCGGCGGCGCCCCTTCCTGACCGCCGACCGGGCGACGACGCGTTGATCGTCTACACGTCGGGGACCACCGGCAAGCCGAAGGGAGCGGTGCACACGCATGGCTCGTTGCTGGCCGGGGTCTCCTCGCTGCTGACCGCATGGAGATGGACCGCCGACGACCGTCTCGTCCTCTGCTTGCCGCTCTTCCATGTGCATGGCCTCTGCGCCGGATTGTTCGGCACTCTCACTGCCGGTGCCGCCGTGTCGGTGTTCGACCGTTTCGACGAGACGGCGGTCCTGCGGGCGGCCTCCGCCAACACCATGTTCTTCGGCGTTCCGACCATGTACCACCGGCTGGCCGCGACGGGGCGGGCCGCCGTGCTGGGCTCCCTGCGCCTGTGCGTCTCCGGGTCGGCCCCGTTGGCGGCCGATCTGTGGCACCAGTTCGAGGCCGAGGGTGTGGTCGTGCTGGAGCGCTATGGCATGACGGAGACCTTGTTGACGCTCTCCAACCCGCTCGAGGGCGAGCGTCGCCCGGGCTCGGTGGGGCTGCCGTTGCCCGGCGTGGAGGCCGCACTCGACGGTGTGGACGAGCAGGGGATCGGCGAGCTCTTCGTGCGCGGCCCGTCGCTGTGCGAGGGGTACTGGGGACGGCCCGCCTTCGCCGCCGGCGACTGGTTCGCCACGGGGGACCTGGCGTCGATGGCCGACGACGGTTACGTGTCGATCCGTGGGCGGCGCACCGAGCTGATCATCACCGGCGGTCACAACGTGTATCCGGCGGAGGTGGAGGCGGTGCTGGCCCGCCATCCGGGCGTGGTCGAGGTCGCCGTCGTGGGGCTGCCCTCGGCCGAGTGGGGGGAGACCGTCGTGGCCTATGTGGTGGGGGACCCCGACCTCGTCTCGCTCCGGGAGCTGGCGGCGGCCGAGCTGGCGCCGTTCAAGTGCCCGCGCGAGGTCCGCCTGATCGACGGGCTGCCCCGGAATGCGCTGGGCAAGGTGGTCAGGAGCGAGCTTCGCTGACCGGGCCGGACCGTGGTGCGCCGCGGCGCCTGCGGTAGCGTGCAGCCATGGCAACCTTCCTCATGCTCTCCACGGTGGGGCCGGACGGTGCGGCCACCCTCACCGAGAACCCCGACCGCCTCAAGGCTGTCAATGCCGAAGTGGAGGCCATGGGCGTGCGCGTGGTGGCGCAATGGGCGCTGCTGGGGCAGTACGACTTCGCCACGGTGCTCGACGCCCCCGACGAGACCACCATGGCCCGGGTGTCCCTGGTCCTGGGCTCGCGGGGGACCCTCAAGACGCTCACGCTCTCGGCCATTCCGATCGACGACTACATCGAAGGCGTGCTGAGGGCCCAGAAGGGCTGAGGCCTCAGTGCCACCAGAAGCCCTGACGCGACCGCTCCCGGCGAACGTCGTCCCGTGAGAACAGCTCGCCCAGGACACTTCCGTCCGACATACGGCGGATGCGGTACCCCTCGTCGGTGAACTCGGCGATCTCGAAACCGCGGACCCACGTGCCCTGGAAGCGGTTGCGCACGTCGACCTTCGTCCCCGGTGCCAACGGCGACCGCGACTGTGCCTCCGTCGTTCCCTCCCCGCCCGTGCTCACGCCCCCATCGTACGAGGCGGACGCGCGTATGGCCCGATGACGGTCTGTTCCCCTGATCTGAAGGAGGAGCGCCGGCTGCGCGCGCAGGGCTATGAGTCCGTCGCCGGACTGGACGAGGTGGGCCGGGGCGCCTGGGCCGGCCCGTTGACCGTCGGCGTCGCCGTCGTGCGCCCCCGCGTGCAGATGCGGTCCATGCCGGCGTGGCTGCGGGATTCGAAAATGCTGAGCGAAGCGCGCCGCGAGGAGATCTTCGAGGCCGTCGGGACGTGGTGCCAGGCCTGGTCGGTCGGGCACGCCTCGCCGGCCGAGTGCGACCAGTGGGGGATGACCGAGGCGCTCCGCGTGGCCGCCCGCCGTGCCCTGGCCGGGCTGGGCGAGCCACCGCAGGCCGTCCTGGTCGACGGCCCGGTCGACCTCCTCCGTCACCCCGACGATCCCTTCGAGGGCGCGGTGCGGCCCATTGTCGACGGTGACGCCAAGTGCGCATCGGTGGCGGCCGCCTCGGTACTGGCCAAGGTCGTGCGGGATCGGTTGATGCGCCAGGAGGCCGAGCACTTCCCCGCCTACGCCTTCGAGAGGAACAAGGGCTATCCCTCGCCGCTGCACCAGGCGGCCCTGCGGGGCTACGGCCCGACGGCGATCCACCGCCGGAGCTGGGCATTCGTCGCGTGAACTGCCGTGGTGCGGCCAGGGCCGCTACGTCCGGTCAGACGACCGCGGTGACCTCGGCGAAATGACAGGCGACGGGGTGCCCCTGACCCCGGTCGACCAGGGCCGGCTCTTCGGTGGCGCAGATCTCCTGCGCCTTCCAGCAGCGGGTGCGGAAGCGGCAGCCGGAGGGCGGTGACTGCGGGCTCGGCACGTCACCTTCGAGGACGATGTGCTTGCGGGATCGCTCGGCTTTCGGGTCGGGGATGGGCACCGCCGACAGCAGCGCCTGGGTGTAGGGGTGGGCCGGTCGCTCGTAGACGTTCGTGCGGTCACCGATCTCGACGATCTTCCCGAGGTACATGACCGCGACGCGGTCCGAAATGTGCCGGACCACCGAGAGGTCGTGCGCAATGAAGAGGAAGGCGACGCCGAGCTCGTTCTGCAGATCGTCGAGCAGGTTGACCACGCCGGCTTGAATGGAGACGTCGAGAGCGGACACGGGCTCGTCGAGGACCAGCAGCTTGGGCTGCATCACGAGGGCCCGTGCGATGCCGACACGTTGGCGTTGCCCGCCGGAGAACTCGTTGGGGTAGCGGTTGGCATGGTAGGGCTCGAGCCCGACCAGCTTGAGCATCTCGGCCACGCGCTCCTGCACGGCCGATCGGTCGCTCGACCCGTGGATCTGCAGCGGCTCGGCAATGGCCTGCCCGATCGGGATCCGCGGGTCGAGCGAGGCGAAGGGATCCTGAAAGACGACCTGAATTTCCCGGCGGATCTTGCGCAGGTCCGTGCCGGCCAGCTCCGTCAGCTCCACCCCGTCGAACTTGACCGAGCCCGAGGTGGGCCGGGTCAGCTGCAACACGGATCGGCCCGTCGTCGACTTCCCGCAGCCCGATTCCCCGACGAGCCCGAGTGTCTCGCCCGGGTCGATGGAGAAGGAGACGCCCGAGACGGCGTGGACCGCGCCGACCTTGCGCCGCACGAATGTCCCGCCGCGTATCGGGAACTCCTTGACCAGGTCCGTCACCTCCAACAGGGGAGCGACCGTGCCCGGCGCGGATCCTCCACGGTGCCCACCTCGGTCCCGGTCCCCGTCATGCGATCACGTTGTCCACGACGCCGTCGGAGAAGACCTGTCCATGGTCGCCGCGGCCGACCGCCTCCGCGTAGTGGCACGCGGCCCGGTGCTCGCCGGCCGTGGAGGTGACCGAAGGCACGACCATCGAGGTCGGGCTCCGTTTCGCGGCAGAGGTCGGTGGCCAGGGGGCAGCGGGGGGCGAAGGGGCAGCCCGTGCGGTCGCCGAGCATGGAGGGAGGCGAACCGGGGATCTGACGGAGCCGCGCCGAGCCGTCGCCGTCGAGCCGCGGGAGCGAGCCGAGCAGGCCCAGCGTGTACGGCATGGAGGGCCGGTAGAAGACGTCTTCGGCCGTTCCGATCTCGACGGCGCGTCCGGCGTACATCACCAGGACGCGGTCGGCCAGCCCGGCGATGACCCCGAGGTCGTGGGTGATGAGGAGGAGCGCGGCGCCGGTCTCGTCCATGGCCGTCCGCAGCGAGTTCAACACCTGCGCCTGCACGGTCACGTCGAGAGCGGTGGTGGGCTCGTCGGCCAGGATCACCTCGGGATCGTTGGCCATGGCGATGGCGATGACGGCGCGCTGGCGCATGCCGCCGGAGAATTCGTGCGGGTAGTTGTCGATGCGCTCCGCCGGGTTGGGGATGCCGACCTTGGCCAGCAGCTCGACGGCGCGGGCGCGCGCCGCCTCCTTCGACATGTCCTGGTGGGCCTGGATCGCCTCCACGATCTGCCATCCGATGGTGTAGACGGGGTTCAAGGCCGTCATCGGGTCCTGGAAGATCATGGAGATGCCCGTGCCCCGCACGTTGGTCAGCTGCTTCTCCTTCAGGGCCAGGATCTCGGTGTCGCCGAAGCGGATGGAGCCCCGCACCTTGGCGCCCTTGGGGAGCAGTCCCATGGTGGCCAGCGCCGTGACGGACTTGCCGGACCCCGACTCGCCGACGATGCCCAGCACTTCGCCGCGCGCCAGGGACAGGCTCACGCCGCGCACGGCGTGGACGACCCCGTCCTTGGTCGGGAAGTCGACCTCGAGCCCTTCGATCTGCAGCGCTGGCTCAGGCATCAGGCCCTCACCCGGCTCTTCTTGGGGTCGAACGCCTCGCGCAGACCGTCGCCGACGAGGAAGATCGACAGGATGAGGATGATCAGGAGGGCGACCGGAAAGACGAAGAGCCACCACTCGGTGGTGGCGGAGTCCTGCCCCTGGCTGACCAGCAGCCCCAGCGACACATTGGGCGGCTGGACGCCGAGCCCGAGGAACGACAGGGTCGATTCGAGAATGATGCTCAGGGCGACGGTCAGCGTGGCGTTGACGATGATCGGCCCGATGGCGTTCGGCAGCATGTGCTTGACGATGATGCGCCGGTTCGTCGCCCCGAGCGCGCGCGACGCCTCGACGAAGTCGCGCTCGCGCAGGGACAGGAAATCGGCCCGGACGAGCCGGGCCACGTAGGTCCACGAGAGCAGGCCGATGATGAGGGCCAGTCCGAACCAGTTGCTCGACTGCTTGGCCAGCTTGGACGAGAGGAGGATGAGGATCGCCAGAATGGGCACCACGAGGACGAGGTCGACGAAGCGCATGAGGAGCGAATCCACCCACCCCCGGTAGAAGCCGGCGATGGCGCCGATGGTCACCCCGATGAGCACGGCGATGGCGGCCACGGTGAGGGCGATCTCAATGTCCTTCTGCACGCCGGCCATGACCTGGGCGAACATGTCGTTGCCGATGGAGTTGGTGCCGAAGGGGTTGGTCCACGAGGGGGGATCGTTCAGGTTGTTGGTGATGTCCGTGTAGCTGAACTGCCAGAAATGCCCGACGAGCACGGAGCCGAGACCCAGCAGCACGAAGATGCACAGGCCGGCCATGGCGAGGCGTTGGTGGACGAAGCGCCCGGCGACAATGCGGAACTGGCCCTTCGCCTCCCCGCTGAGCCCGTAGGTGTCCGAGCCGGACAGGCCGAGGCCGGCTCCGGGTGACGCCAGGGTGTGCATGCCGGCCTCGGCTTCGGCCACGTGCTCCGGCGTCTGAATGACGAAGTTCTCGCGGACCTCCTCAGGCATAGCGGATCCTCGGGTCGAGCACGCCGTAGAGGATGTCGGCCAGCAGGTTGAAGAGGATGACGAACGTGGCCGTGACCACCAGGTAGGCCAGCATGATGTTGACGTCGAGGGTGGTGACGCCGGTGATGTACCACGTCCCGAGCCCCTGCCAGCCGAAGACGAACTCGACGAGGATGGCGCCGCCGAGCACGGCGGCGAAGTCCAGTGCGATGACGGTGGTGACGGGGATCAGCGCGTTGCGCAGGACGTGGCGGATCAGCACCCGGCGGCGACTCAATCCTTTGGCCCGGGCCAGGCGCACGTGGTCGGCGTCCAGGGTCTCAATCATGGACGAGCGCTGATAGATGGCCCAGGCCGAGTAGGAGACCAGTATCAGCGTCAAGGCGGGCAGCGCGGTGTGGCCGGCATAGTCGGGTAATCGGCTGAAGAAGGAGCCGCTCAGCGTCGGGCTCTGCTCGCCGTCGGTGTAGAAGATGGTGCTCCCCACATGTTGGTTGATGGGGATGGCCACGAATTCCTTCAGGGCGAGGCCGAGCACGAAGACCGGGGTGGCCAGGAGCACGAAGTTCGTCACCGTGATCGTGTGGTCGGCCAACTTGTTCTGCCGGACGGCCGCCCAGACGCCCAGGCCGATGGCGAGGATGATGGCGATGATGGTGGCGACGATCACCATGCGCAGCGTCACGAAGAGGTGTGACCAGAGCTGCGGGGCGACGGGCTGACCCTTGGTCGTGTTGCCGAGGTTGCCCTGAATGGCGTTGGAGAACCAGATCCAGTAGCGCTGCCACAGGGGGTCGTTCAGGTGGAGCAGGTGCTCGCGGGCGACGATCGTCGAGTGCGGGGTGTGCGGGTTGGCCCGGAGGAGCGCGAGGGGGTCACCAGCGGTGCTGACCAGGAGGAAGACCAGGATCGTCGCGAAGAAGAGGACGACGATGCTGATCAAAAAGCGCCTAATGATGTAGGCGAACATGGGCGGATTCTAGGTGTGGGATCGGAAACGATGAGGGAGGGGTCGGCTGCGACGGCCAACCCCTCCCTCTCGTTCAGCGACTCACTACGAGCTGAGTGACCAGTCTTCGGCGTTCCAGGTGACGCCCACGCTCGACGTGTTGGGCAGGACGCCCTTCAAGTTGTTGGACCAGGCCCAGAACACGGGCTGCTGGTACAGCGGCAGGGTGACCATGTTCTGCCACAGGGTGGCGTCAGCCTTGTTGTAGTCGTCGATCTCCTGCGCCTGGCTCGGGTGCCGCCGAGCCGGAGGCCATCAGCTTGTCCGTTTCTGCGTTGGCGTAGTGGTTCCAGTTCTCGTCGCAGTTGCTGGCGTTGGTGTACGAGCAGTAGATGGGCTGGTTGCCCGAGACGAACGGCGTGGTGACCCAGGCGAACTCGGCGATCTGGAACGTGCCGTTCGGGAGGTTGGTCCCGAAGAAGGTGTTGGCGTCGTAGTTCTGAATGTTGATCTTGATCCCGATCGCCTTCATCTGGGCCTGGAACAGCTGCTCCGTCTGCGAGCGGATGGTGTTGCCCGACGTCGACTGAATGGTGAAGGTCAGGTCCTTGCCCTTCTGCGGGCCGTAGTCGGGCTGGAAGTAGCCGTCCGAGGCCTTCTTGAAGCCGGCTTCCTTCATGAGGTTGTTCGACTGTGACGGGCTGAAGGCGAAGGCGGTGCCCTTGTAGCCCTTCTGGGTCGACACGAGCATCGCGGCTGCCGAGCGGCGTAATGCCCTTCGTCGATCTCACCGACGGTCCGGGTGATGATGCTCTGGCGGTCGACGCCGTGGGCGATCGCCTCACGCACCTGGAGCTTGGCCAGGTAGGGGTCGGCCTGGTTGAAGTCGAAGTGCTCGAACTCGAGGCCCGGCCAGCGTCGTCTTCGTCGTGTCCGGCACCTGGTTGGCCGTCTGCACGATGGACAGGTTCACGGTCGTCGGGTTGAAGATGTTGATCTCCTTGTTCTGGAGCGCCGGCACCAGCTGGCTGTCGTCCGAGAAGAACTGGAAGACGATCTTGTCGAGCTTGCCCGGCGTGCCCCAGTAGGTGGGGTTCCGGGTCAGGACGAGGGACTGGTTCGGCGTTGTAGCTGGTGATCTTGTACCAGCTGCCCGAGATGGCCTGGGCCGGGCCGGCTGAAGCCGGTGTTCCAGCCGACCGTCCGGGCGATGTGGGCCGGGACGATGTGGTCGCTGAACAGGCTGCGCCAGTCGGCGAAGGACGGCTTGAAGGTCACCGTGACGGTGCGGCCGTTCGGGCACAGGCCGGCGTTGCGGTTGGCGGTCTGCCGGGTCGCAGGCGGCGCCGCCGGACGGGAGCGGAGCCGACCACGGATTGCGATCTGGTTGTAGCCGGCGGTCGTGGCGTCGTCGTAGGGCTGGCCGCCGACGTCGGTGTAGGCGGGGTTGCCGCTCTGGGCCTGCCAGTTGTAGATGAAGTCGTCAGCGGTGATCGGCGTGCCGTCGGACCAGACCGCCTTGGGGTTGATCTTGTAGACGACCGTCTGCGGGCTGCTGCTCGTCACCGGCGCGCTCTCGAGGAGCTGGTTGTTGAGGACCGGCTGGAGCTTGTTGGTCACGATGAAGGCCTGGGGCCACACCATGTTCATGATCTCCTGCAGCACGAACTCGGAAGCGGCGGAGGTGTTGATGTTGAACCCGGCCAGGTTCTCGTCCAGTGCCATGGTGGCCGTGCCACCCGACGTTGACGATGCCTTTGTTGCCGCGCCGCTCGCCGTCGGTGCCACGGCGATGATGGAGACGGACAGCGCCGCTCCCGCCATGGCGGCGAACGCCGCCCGCTTCACGTACCCCTTGAGTCGCATTGTGCTCCCTTGCTCGTCAGTCGCCCCGGTGACGGCCGACCTCTGCTTCTTCCGCACTGCCCAGTGCCGCAATGCCCACTGTCAATGTCGGAAGATGCTCGTAAATGTAACGCAATTGCCACATTTTTTTTGGTCAACTGGCAGGGAAATTCCTGCAGAAACCTGCCGAGCAGGGTCGTGATCCGGTGCGCAGCGGCTGTTTGCACATCATTCCTGCGTGCACGGGAGATCTGACGCGTCAGACAGAACCTGTGTGCGAGCTGAGAGCTTCCTGCGTGATCTGTGAATCTGGCCACTAAATTGACGGCGAGGCGATGGTCTATGTCCTTGCCGTGCTCGCGGCCCTCTCGAATGCGCTGACCAGCGTGTTCCAACGCATGGGTGTCGAAGACGCCCCTGAGGAGTCCACCATGCGCCTGAGTCTGATGGCGCACGCCATCCGCCGCGGCGTGTGGCTCTTGGGTTTCGGTTTCATGATCTGCGCATTCCTGTTGCAGGCCTTCGCACTGCACATCGGGCGGCTCTCGGTGGTCCAGCCGATCCTGACCATGGAGCTGCTGTTCCTCGTATTCATCCTCGGGACCTACTTCCGCTTCTCCATCTCCATCCGCGAATGGGTGGGCGCCGGCGCCATCGCCCTGGGGCTCTCGGGCTTCCTCGTCTTCGCCGACCCGGGCGGCGGGGAGCAGGTGCCGACCAACCTCGGTTGGATCGTGGTCGGGGGGTGCGCCGTGGCGCTCATCGTCGTCACGGTGGTCGCCACCCGCTACGGCCCGCGCTGGTGGAAGGCCGCCATGTTCGGCACGGCAGCGGCCATCTCCTATGCGTTCACCGCCGCGCTCATCAAGGTCGTCAGCGACTACGCCGCCACCAACTGGGTGACGCTGTTCGAGCACTGGCAGACCTACGGCGTCATCGTGTTCGGCCTGGCCGGCCTCTTCCTGACCCAGAACGCGTTCCACGCCGGCCCGCTGGCGGCCTCGCAGTCCACCCTGGTACTGGTCGACCCGCTTGGCCAGCATCTGCATCGGCATCGCGCTCTTCGGCGACTCCCTGCGTACGTCCGGCCCGTACGGACCCCTCGAGGCGCTCTCCCTCCTGGTGATGTTCATGGGCGCCGTGTTCCTGTCCCACTCGCCGCTGATCACCGGCATCAGGAGCGAGGGCAAGGGAGTCGAGTACGACGAGATGCTGTCGCGCCGCCTGAAGCACCCGCACAATGCGGCACAGGAAACGGTCAGCGACGGCGGGCTGCCGCCCTTCTCGTCGGCCTGATCAGGCGGGCGGGTCTCCCGCCCGCTCAACCACGAGGCGCGTCATCGCGGCGAAGTGGTCGGGGTGCGACAGGTGGGCGCCGTGCTGCGCGTTGGCGATCTCGTAGACGACCGCACCGGGGACGTTGTCGCCCAGCCATTCCACCGTCCGTCGGTGATGGGGGGCTGACGTCGGGCCGCCCCGACCGAAGACCGCGGGCAGCTCGAGCGTGGTGACGTCGAAGGGTGGGCTCTCGACCCGCATGCCGCGCATGTCGGCCACCAGCGCCGGACCGTCGGCCCGTCGCTCCGCCCGGCCCTCCTCGTGGAGGCGGGCCCACGTCCCCTCGCCCACCATGCGGCAGAAGAATCGTTCCGCCTCCTCGCCGGGGTCCTCGGACAGCGGGGGCCACGGGGTCCCACCTTGGCGGCGGAAGCCCAGCCACGGCATGGGCGGCTCGAACACCCCGATGGAGTCGAAGGCCCCAGGGGCAGGACAGCGCGGCACCGAGCACCACGTTTCCCCCCAGGCTGTGCCCGACGGCCACCACCGGGCCGCCGCCGGCCTCGGCCCGCGCCGCCTCCGCCACTGCCAACAAATCGTCGATGTGGCCGCCGAGACCCACGACCCCGCCGTCCCGGGAGCCCTGGTAGCCCCGCCGGTCGTAGGCCAGGGTGGAGAACTCGGGGAGCCGGCGCATGGCGAGCCGGAAGCTGTCACCCCGGTCGAGCGATCCGTGGACGAAGACGACGGTCCCCGCACCGGGCGTGGAGGCCGGCCGCGTGATGAAGTGGAGTGCGGCCGGATAGCTCATGGGCAGGGCAGACGCTACCTGGACTGCCCATGAGACCCGATCGCCGCCGGTAGGGTTGACGCCATGAGCCAGTTCGGCAGCCAAGGGGGATCGTTCGGTCCCAACGCCTGGCTCGTCGACGATATGTACGACCGCTTCCTGGCCGATCCCGACTCGGTCAGCGAGAGCTGGCGGGAGTTCTTCGCCGACTACCGACCCGCTCCCGTCCCGGCGCCGCAACCCCCGACTCAGAGCCAGGTCGCAGCGCCGGCGGCTCCGGTTCCGGCTGTCTCCGGGGCATCGAAGCCGGGCCTTGCCGCACCGGTCCCGGTCGCGCCGGCTGCCGCCGCTCCGGTGCGCGGTGGACCGAGAGAGGGAAGAGGCCACCCCGCTGCGCGGCGCGGCGTCACGCATCGTCGCCAACATGGAAGCCAGCTTGGCCGTGCCCACCGCGACGAGTGTGCGGACGGTGCCGGCCCGGCTCCTCGAAGTCAACCGCCTCATCCTGAACAACCAGCTGGCTCGGACCACGGGGGCCAAGGTCAGCTTCACGCACATCATCGGCTACGCCGTCGTGCGCGCCCTGCAGGACGTGCCCGCGCTGAACTCCGCCTTCGTGCCCGACGTCGACGGGAAGGGCAAGCCGGGCGTCATTCACCACAAGCACGTGGGACTGGGCCTGGCGGTCGACCAGGAGAAGAGCGACGGCAGCCGCACGCTGCTCGTGCCGTGCATCAAGGATGCCGATGCGCTCGACTTCCGCTCCTTCGTCCTGGCCTACGAAGACCTCGTCCGCAAAATCCACACCAACAAGATCGGCCCGGACGACTTCGCCGGCACGACGGTGTCCCTGACCAACCCCGGGACGCTCGGCACGGTGCAGTCGGTGCCGCGCCTGATGCCGGGGCAAGGCGCCATCATCGGCGTCGGGGCGCTCGGCTACCCGGCCGGCTTCGAGGCGGCCGACCCGCGTGTCCTGGCCCAGTTGGGCCTCGGCAAGGTCGTCACGCTCACCTCCACCTACGACCACCGCATCATTCAGGGTGCCGAGTCGGGCCTCTTCCTCGGGCGGGTCGCCGCCCTGATCACCGGTGCCGACGGGTTCTACGACGACCTGTTCGAGTCGATGGGCGTGCCGTACGAGCCCGTCCGCTGGCAGGTCGACAGCAACGCCGGCGCCGGGAGCGAGGAGGGGGAGCACCAGCGCCTGGTCAAGCAGGTCCATGTGCAGACCCTCATCAACATGTACCGCGTGCGCGGCCATCTCATCGCCCACCTCGACCCCCTGGACGCCGAGCCTCCGCACATCCACCCCGAGCTCGACCCGTTGACCTACGGGTTGACCATCTGGGATCTGCCGCGCCAGTTCGTCGCCGACGGCCTCGCCGGGCGCGACGTCGCCACGCTCGACGAAATCCTGCACGTCCTGCGCGACGCCTACTGCCGCACGCTCGCCATCGAGTACATGCACATTCAGGACCCCGAGCAGAAGCGCTGGATCCAACAGCATGTCGAGGGTCAGCCCACGAACCTCAACGTGGAGGAGCAACGGCACATCCTCGGGAGGCTCAACGCGGCCGAGGTCTTCGAGCGCTTCCTCCACACCCGCTACGTCGGGCAGAAGCGGTTCGGCCTCGAAGGAGCCGAGTCGACCATCGTCCTGCTCGACGCGCTGCTCGACGTCGCCGCGGGCTCCGGCGTCGCCGAGGTCGTGATGGGCATGGCACACCGTGGCCGCCTCAACGTCCTGGCCAACATTGTGGGCAAGTCGTATCGCGAAATCTTCGAGGAGTTCGAGGGCAACCTCGATCCCGACTCGGTCCAGGGTTCCGGCGACGTGAAGTACCACAAGGGCGCCCGCGGCGTCTTCCACGGCAGCGCCGGCGAGGAGCTCCCCATCACCCTTGCCTCCAACCCCTCGCACCTCGAGGCGGTGGACCCGGTGGTCGAGGGCATGACCCGGGCGAAGCAGGACAGGATCTCCCCACCCACCGACGGCACACCGGCCGCGGCGGCCGACGGCGTCGACGGGTTCCCCTGCATGTCTGTTCTCGTCCACGGCGACGCGGCGTTCGCCGGTCAGGGTGTCGTGGCCGAGACGCTCAACCTGTCCGGGCTCTCGGGCTACCGCACGGGAGGCACCGTGCACGTCGTGATCAACAACCAGCTCGGCTTCACCACGGCGCCGGCGTCGGCCCGCACCTCGGTGTACCCGACGGACGTGGCGAAGATGGTGCAGGCCCCCATCTTCCACGTGAACGGCGATGACCCCGAAGCGTGTGTGCGGGCGGCGCGGCTGGCCTTCACCTTCCGGCAGACCTTCCACAAGGACGTCGTCATCGACCTGGTCTGCTACCGCAAGCACGGGCACAACGAAGGGGACGACCCCAGCTACACCCAGCCGCTGATGTACCAGCGCATTGAGGCGAAGCGCTCGGTCCGCAAGCTCTACACCGAAACCCTGGTGCGGCGGGGCGACATCACGCTCGACGAGGCGGAGTCAGCCCTCGACGACTTCAACGCCAGCCTGCAGGTCGTCCTCGACGAAGTGCGGGGCGAGCCCTCCCTGGCGCCGACCGAGCTGCCGGCCCCCGAGCCGAGTCCCGTTGACACGCCCTCGGTGCCAGACGGGCGTCGCGCCCGACGTCCTGCGGGCCCTGTCCTCGGTGGTGCGGTCCGTGCCCGACGGCTTCATGATCCACCCGAAGCTCGAGCGACAGTTCGTCCAGCGGGACCAGCTGGTGGCCAGCGGAGAGGTCGACTGGGCCCTGGCCGAGGCCCTCGCCATCGGCTCGCTCATGTACGAGGGCGTCAACGTCCGCCTGACCGGTCAGGACACCCGGCGCGGCACCTTCAGCCACCGCCACGCCGTCCTGGTCGACTACTCCAACGGCGAGGAGTACGTCCCCCTGGCGCACATCCGCGACGGCCTGCACCGCATCGGTGCCGACGCGTTGGAGCCGCCCCAGCCGATGGGGAACTTCACCGTGCGCGACTCCCTGCTCTCGGAGTACGCCGCCGTGGGCTTCGAGTACGGCTACTCCGTCGAGGCGCCGGAGGCCCTGGTGGCCTGGGAGGCCCAATTCGGCGACTTCGCCAACGGCGCCCAGATCATCATCGACAACTTCATGGTGGCGGCCGAGAACAAGTGGGGGCAGTTCGCCGGCCTGACGCTGCTGTTGCCGCACGGCTACGAAGGGCAGGGGCCCGAGCACTCGTCGGCACGCTTCGAGCGCTTCCTCTCGCTTTCGGCCCGGGGCAACCTGCGGGTGACGATTCCGTCGACATCGGCGCAGTACTTCCACCTGCTGCGCTCACAGGCGAAGACGACGCCGAAGCGGCCGCTCGTGGTGGTGACGCCCAAGTCGATGTTGCGGGCCCACGCCTCGCGGTCCACCTTCGCCGAGCTGGAATCGGGCTCGTTCCAGCATGTGATCGACGACGCCTCCATTGAGGATCCGACGACGGTCCGTCGCATCGTGCTGTGCAGCGGGAAGATCGCCCAGGAAGCGATACAGCACCGAGGCCAGCTCGAGCCCGCCGAGGCGTCCGGCGTCGCGGTGGTGCGGGTCGAGCAGCTCTACCCGTGGCCCCTGCCGCTGTTGACGGCGGTCTTCGAGCGCTATGGAGAGGCCTCCGAAGTGGTGTGGCTCCAGGAGGAGCCCGAAAACATGGGAGCCTGGTCGTTCGTGCACGCCCGACTCCACGCCTGCCTGCCCGAGCGGCTGCGTCTCCGTCACGTCAGCCGGCCCGAATCGGCCAGCCCCGCCATCGGGAGCGCCGCCCTGCACCAGTTGGAGCAGGCCGATCTGTTGCGACGTGCCATTGGCTGAAACGCACCACGTTGTGGTGGACGGGTCGAACCTCGCCACCGAAGGACGAACGTTCCCCAGCCTCAAGCAACTCGACGAGGCGGTGCGCGCGTACGCCTCCGAGGACCCCGACGCCAGCATCATCGTCGTGGTCGATGCCACGTTCGAGCACCGTGTGGACGACGCCGAGCGCGAAGAGGTCCGCCAGGCCATGCTCAACGGCGAAATCATTTCGCCGCCGGCGGGCGCCATCGGCCGCGGTGACGCCTTCGTGCTGCGGATCGCGGAACGGACCGGCGCCACCGTTCTCTCCAACGACTCCTTCCAGGAATTCCACGGGGAGCATCCGTGGCTCTTCGACGACGGGCGCTTGATCGGCGGCAAGCCGGTGCCCGGTGTCGGATGGATCTTCACGCCCCGGCTGCCGATTCGCGGGCCGAAGAGCCGGGCCGCCACGGCGGAGGCCAGGGCGAAGAAGGACCCCGAGTCGGCTCCCGCCAAGGCGGCCGAGCTGGCCAAGGCGGCCAAGAAGGCAGCCAAGAAGTCGTCCAAGGCACGCAAGAGCGCCCCCAAGCAGGTGGCGCCCGTCGACACCTCATGGCCGATCACGCCCACGGCCCCGCCTCCGGGCCGCGCCAAGGTCAACCCGGTGTTCTCGAGCGCCATTGATGAGGCCGTCGAGGAGGCGCTGCACCCGCCGGCGCCGGAGAAGTCCCGGGGCGCGGCAAAGAAGAGCGCCGCGGCCAAGAAGGCGGCGCCGGAGAAGCGGGCCAAGGCCAAGAAGGACCCTCCACCGAAGGGGGCCGTCGGCGACGACGCCGGTCGGGCGCGCCGGTCGCCACGGCGGGCGGAACCAGAAGCCACGGCCCACCCCACCGCCCGCGGTGAACGAGCCGCTGACCTTCATCAATTTCGTGGCGGCCTTCCCGGTCGGGAGCACCATTGAGGGAGAGGTGGTGTCGTTCACGTCCCACGGGGCGATGGTCGACGTCGCGTTGCCCGGCGGCGGGGCGATGCACTGCTACATCCCGCTGACGGCCATGGGGACGCCGCCGCCGACCAAGGCGCGTCAAGTCCTGAAGAAGGGGGAGGTGCGCCCCTTCGTCTTGGCGGGGTTGGACCCACCCCGACGCGTGGCCGAGCTGGCCATCGAACAAGGCGCCGAGCGCGCCGTTGGCCGAGAAGCCGGCCGCAACTCGGAAGGCGGCAGCACCGCCGGCCAAGCGCGTGCCCACGACGAAGGCGGCTCCGTCGAGCAAGAAAGCCGCCGCCAAGAAGGCAGCTGCACCAGCGAAGAAGGCAGCCAAGAAGGCGGTGGCGGCGGCCAAGAAGGCGCCGAAGAAAGCAGCCGCCAAGAAGGCAGCCAAGGCCAAGAAGGTGCCTGCGAAGAAGGCTCCCGCCAAGAAGACGGCCGCCAAGAAGGCGCCGGCCAAGAAGGCCCGCAAGGCGCGGGCCGACTGAGGGTCGCAACGCACCATGACGGAGCTCCCTCTCCCCGCCGACGTCCTGCCGCATCGGCCACCCTTCCTCTTCGTCACCGAGCTCATCGCGGTCGAGCCGGGTGTCTCGGCCCAGGGGCGATGGGAACTGACCGGTGAGGAGGCCTTCTTCGGAGGCCACTTTCCGGGCCGGCCGACACTCCCCGGCGTGTTGATGGTCGAGTCGATGGCCCAACTGGGTGGCATCGCCGTGCTGCTCGACGAGCGCTATGCGGGGAAGTTGCCGCTCTTCGGCGGCATTGAGCGGGCCCGCTTCCGCCGTCAGGTCGTCCCGGGTGAGACGCTCGAGCTCGACGTGACCATGGACCGCCTCTCGGCCCGGGCGGGCAAGGGGCATGGCAGAGCTTCGGTGGGCGGTCAGACGGCCTGCGAAGCTGAACTGCTGTTCGTCATCGTCGACGGAGGAGCGAACTGATGCGGCTGGCGACCTGGAACGTGAATTCATTGACGGCCCGCCTCCCCAGGGTCACCGAATGGATCGACTCGCAGCAACCCGACGTGCTCTGCATGCAGGAGACCAAGCAGGCGGACGACAAATTCCCCGAGGAGGCCTTCGCCGAGCTGGGCTACGAATCGGCGCACTACGGCGACGGGCGCTGGAACGGCGTGGCCATCGTGAGCCGGGTCGGGCTCGAGGACGTCACGCGCGGTTTCGGCACGGCGGACGACGACGCCGGCCGCAGAATCGTGTCGGCGAAATGCGCCGGCACCCGGATCTTCTCGGTCTACGTCCCCAACGGACGTGCCCTCGACAACGAGATGTACGAGGTCAAGTTGGCCTGGCTGGCCCGCCTGCGTGCCACGCTCGACCAGACGTGCCCGCCCGGTTCGTCGGTGGCGGTGTGTGGCGACTTCAACGTGGCGCCCGACGACGGCGACGTGTGGGACCCGGCTGCTTTCGTGGGAGCGACCCATGTCAGCGAGCCCGAGCGGGCCGCACTCCGGGCCGTCGAGGGATGGGGCCTCGACGACGTCTTCCGGCGCTTCAACGACCCGGGCACCTTCACCTGGTGGGACTACCGGGCGGGTGACTTCCACCAGGGACGCGGCTTGCGCATCGACCTGGTGCTCGTGAGCGACGACCTGGTGCAGCGCGCCACCGGATCATTCAGGGACCGGGACGCCCGCAAGGGGCAGAAGCCGTCCGATCACGCTCCCGTTGTGGTGGACTTCGCCGACTCCTGATGACCTGAAGGTGCATGGCCTTCGCCAAGCAGCGACCGTCGTCGCTCGGCCACGCACCTTCGTGAACTGGCTCCTCTGAGTCGTTTGGCCGTCGCCAAGAGCAGCCGCCGCTGCTCGGCCAAACGTCAGAGAGGTCAGTCCCGGTCTCGCCTTCGGAAAACTCCTACCGCAGGTCCAGCAGCAGGTCGCGCAACGGAATGCCGTCGCAGATGGACACGATCTTGTCGAAGTCCTCTGGGGTCAGCGACTGCTGCACCTGGGACCAGCTCGGTGGCGCCTTCGCGCATGTAGGCCATGAAGATCTCCCAGACGGCCAGGCGCTTGCGCATCCGCTCCACCTCGAACTCCACCGAGGCGTAGTCAATGATGTCGCCCTCGTCCGCCACGTCGTCCTGCTCGGGGGCGGCCACCGGTGGGGTGTTCAGGAGATCCCGGCGCAGCCGCTCGAGAGCGTCGTCCATGGCGCCGGGGTCGGAGGAAGGATGGCTGTCCGTCTCCATCTGCATCTGTTTCCTCCTCGGTAAAGACCGTCCCGGGGTCAACTCATTGCGAGCACGCCCTCTTCGAACAGCATGGTGACAGGCCTTTTTCGGGCGCTATAGAGCCGTTGGAACCTATTCGGCAGGTGCGTCACGTTTGTTGTCCCACCATTGCGACCGTTGTCCGGTCGTTGATTCCCGCAGGCACGAAGTGCCTCAGAGCAACACCTCAATGAGGGTCGGGCCGGGTTCGGCGAAACCGGCGGCCAACGCCGCCACGAGATCTTCGGCGTTCTCGACCCGCCGTGCCGGCACGCCCATGCCCCGGGCCAGGTCGCAGAAGTCGAGCTCGGGATCGGTGAGGTCGAGCAAGCGGCGGGCCAACGGTCCACCCGCGTCGGCGCCCACCCGGTGCAGCTCCATGTTCAAAATTGCGTAGCTCCGATTGGAGAGCAGCAGCGTCGTCACGTTCAGTCCCTCGCGCGCCTGGGTCCAGAGCGCCTGCAGCGTGTACATGGCGCTGCCGTCGGCCTGCAGGCAGAGCACCGGCCGCTCTGGCGCCGCCACCGCAGCGCCGACAGCCATCGGGAGTCCGATGCCGATGGCGCCCCCGGTGAGGGTCAGCCAATCGTGACGGGGCGCGCCGGCCGTCGCACCAGGAACGAAGAGCCCGGAGGTGTTCCCCTCGTCGACGACGATGGCGCCCTCGGGCAGCGTGGCACCCACGGCCGCCGCCAGCGTCTCGGTCGTGACGGCCCCGGTGGGACGGTCGGGCCTTGCGGCCGGGGCGGGCACGCCGGCGTCGGCCGGTGCGCCCAGGGCCTCGGCCAGCGCGGCCAGCGCACCGGCGGCGTCTTCGCCGGGCCGGGCCAGCGTGTGCACGGTGCAGCCGGGCGGCACCAGGTCGCTCGCCTTGTCGGGGTAGGCGAAGAAGGACACCGGTGACTTGGCGTCGACCAGGACGAGATGCTGCACTCCGTCGAGCTGGGCTTGCGCCATCTCGGCCAGGTAGGCCAGCCGGTCCACCGCCGGGATGCCGGCGCCGCGTTCGAGGTTGGCCGGGAAGGTCTCACCCAGCAGGAGCGCCCCCGACGTCACCGCCACCCGGCTGGCGGCATGCAGCCCGGCCGCCCGCAGGGCGCGTCCGCCGAGGAGGAGCGCGGCCCGCCCGCCTCCTCGCAGCGCTTTGGCCACCTCTTCAATGGTGTCGGTCGACACTGTGCTCGCCCGCCCCTGCGGCCGTGGCGGGCAGGGGCCCGTGCTCGACTCCGACCAGGAGGCGTCCGCCGGGAGCACGAGAGTGGCCACGCAACCTGGTGGACCCAGGGCGGCGGCCACGGCATCGGCGGCATCGCCCGCCACGTCGTCGGCCCGTGCCGTCGAGCGGTACCACCCTGACACGGGGCCGGCGATGGACGCGATGTCCGACTGCAGGGGCGCGTCGTAGCGGGCGTGGTACGTGGCGTGGTCACCGACGATGTTGACGATCGGCGTCCGGGCCCGCCGGGCGTTGTGCAGGTTCGCCAGCCCGTTGCCGAGCCCCGGGCCCAGGTGCAGCAGCGTTGCCGCCGGGCGATCGGCCACCCGCCCGTACCCGTCGGCGGCGCCGGTCACCACCCCCTCGAAGAGGCAGAGGATGCCCCGCATGGCGGGCACATCGTCGAGCGCGGCGACGAAGTGCATCTCCGAGGTGCCGGGATTGGCGAAGCAGACATCGACGCCGGCGTCGACCAGCGTCGACAGGAGCGCACGGGCGCCGTTCACGAGCGTGCCCCGGTCCGCGCCAAGCCCAGGAGCCGGTCCGGCCCGAGGATGCCCGCCGGGTCGAAGGCGCGTTTGATGGAACGCATGAGCTCCAAGGAAACGGGATCCTGCAGTTCCAAGAAGTAGGGCAACTTCGCCGTCCCGATCCCGTGCTCGCCCGAAATGGCACCCCCGACCTGCAGGGCGAGTTCGAAGCTCGCGTGCATGAGATCGTGCCGCCGCTGGTCGTCGGGTTGGAAGACCGTGATGTGGACGTTCCCGTCGCCGATGTGGCCACAGCCCGTCACGAGGGCCCCGTGCTCCTGGGCGAGCTCGGCCACCCGGGCCAGGTAGTCGGGGATGACGGCCCGGGGGAGGACGGCATCGATCAGGTCGTCACACCCGGCCGCCTTGCCCACGAAGAACGCCCGCTCCCGGGCGGCAATGAGCTGAGCCCCCGACGTCGGGGGCAGGACGTACACGTCGAGCGCGCCCAGCTCCTCCAGCAGGCCGGCCAACTGCTCCACGTCCTCGTCCACCCGCGTCGGCCTCCATGCCCTCCAGGACGACGATGAGGTAGGCCAGGGTGCGGGCCTTGACTTCCTCGGGCACGCCCAGATCGAGCCCGGCGGCCTGGGTGATGCCGCCCATGACCAGGATGTCGACGTATTCGAGAATGGACGGGTCGATGCCGCTCTGCACAATGTGCGGCACGGCATGGGCCACGGCCGACAACGTTGCGAACGGCGCCAGGACCGTCGACGGTCGAGGTGAAGCGGGGCTGCAGCTTGACCGTGACCTGCGTCGTGATGGCCAGCGTGCCTTCGGAGCCGATGAGCAGCTGCGTGAGGTCGTAACCGCTCGAACACTTCACGAACTTGCCGCCGGTCCGCATGACCGTTCCGTCGGCCAGCACCACCTCGAGCCCGAGCACGTGATGGCGGGTCACGCCGTAGCGGACGGCGCGCATGCCCCCGGCGTTCGTGGCGACGTTCCCGCCGAGCGAGCCGCTCTGCTCGCCCGGTGACACCGGGTAGATCAGGCCCAGCGGGGCGAGCTCACCGTTGAGCTGTTCCAATGTCACGCCCGGCTCCACCACGGCGACCTGGTTCTCGGTGTCGATCTCCAGAATCCGCTTCATGCGGTCGAAGGCGAGCAGGATGCCGTCGGCCACCGGCACGGCAGCGCCGGAGAGCCCGGTGCCGCTGCCACGGGCGACCACCGGGACACCGTGCTCGCTGGCCAGCCGCAACACTTCGGACACCTCGTCGGTGGAAGCCGGCATGACGACGGCGAGCGGAACGACCGGCACGGTCGTCAGTGCCTCGTCGTGCGTGTAGTCGGCGTGCACGGATGCGCCGACGAGGACGTTTCCCTCGCCGACAGCCTTTCGCAGCTGCTCTAAGAGTTCCGACATACCCCCACCTCGGATCGATCGGGCGGCCCGACCTTACCGGGCCTTATCCCTCGTCGGCACCCTCGGCCAGTCGTCGCCGGAGCTCCGCGACACGCAGCGAGACCTCCTCCGCCGCGGTCGGCGCCGCCTCCTTCTCGAGCTCGGTGATGGTCCGCTCAATCGCCGCCAGCCAGGGACTGGGACCCCGGCCGCCCCGGGCTCCCGACCCGGCGTCCTCGTACCAGCTGCACCACAGCTCCTCTTCGGAGCGGGTCAGCGCCACATAGAGCAGACGCCGTTCTTCATCGACAGCGGCCGGTGTCTGCGCCGACGCAATGGGCATGAGGCCGGCGCCGAGGCCGAGGACGATCACCGTGGGCCACTGCAGGCCCTTGGCGCGGTGGAACGTGGTGAGCACCACGCGGTCCCGGTCTTCCTGGGCCTCGGGGCGCTTCCACTCGTCCACTCCTCGCGCTTGTCCCCCTCGCCGCGCAGGTCCGATGCCGGTCCAAGGTCGGCCCCCGCAACCAGGTTGGGAACCCGCGCCTTGTCCAGCACCGCCTGCACGACGGCCAGCTGGGCATTGGTGCGGGTCAGCACGGCAATGCTCGACCATTGCCGTCCGGGGGTGCGTGACATCTTGACCCGGTCGGCCACCCACGCCGCCTCGTCCTCGGCGCGTGGCATGCGAAACCACCTTCGGCACCGGGCCGTCCACTCGCGTCGTGCGGGGCAACACCACCTCGCCACCCGTGCCGAACGAGCTGCCCTCCTGCAGGACGGCGGTCGCGACCGCGACCACCTGGGGGGTGCACCGGTGGTTCTCGTCCAGCCGGATCACGGCGGTCCCCCGCAGAATGTCCGGCAGGCGGTCGAGCAGTGTGGGGTCCGCACCATTGAACCCGTAGACGGATTGGTTGGGGTCACCCACCACGAAGAGGTCGGGCTCGTCGCTCAGCATGGCGGTCAACAGGCGGAATTGGGCCGGGTTGACGTCCTGCATCTCGTCGACGAACAGATGCCGGGTGCGCCAACGGATCGACTCGGCGAACTCGGTGTCGCCCGCCAGAGCGTCGGCGCAGGCGACGATGAGATCGTCGAAGTCCAAGAGGCGCTTGCGGCTGCGCTCCGTCTCGTAACGTGCGAAGGCGTCGGCCACCTGTGCGGCGCTCATGCCACTGCGGCGGTGGTGACGTCGCGCCTCGGCCTCGTACTGCTCCGGTGTGACGAGGCGCGCCTTGGACCAGCCGATCTCGCCGTCGAGCGCACGGGTCCGGCGGGCGTCGCCGGTCGTCACCTCGGCCAGCAGCCGTCGGCGGTCCGGCAGCAATTGGGGGAGGGGACGACCCCGCAGCTCCCGGTGCTCGCGCAACAGGCCCAGGGCTGTGCGGTGGAAGGTGCCGGCTTTCACGCCCGTCACGCCCAACGAGTACAGACGTGTGCGCAGCTCGTCGGCGGCCTTGCGGCTGAAGGTCGTCACGAGCGTGCGGTCGGGCTCAATGGACCCGTCGCGCACACGTCGCGCCACCCGGAGCGTGAGGACCCTGGTCTTGCCGGCCCCCGCCCCCGCCACCACGCACAGCAGCGGCTGGTCCGACTCGATGGCCTCGCGCTGGGTCACGGTCAGGCGGTTGGCGCCAGGGAGGGTCTCCCAGGTGTCGTTCTCCAAGCCCTCGAACGTCATGACCACACTCCGCACGGTACAGAAGGGGTGCGCGCAGCACCCGCCGGACCTGCGCCTATCGTGGCCGAACGGGGTGGCCGATGCCCCATCGGGCGGAACGGGGCCGTGGCCGGGCTGACGAAGCGAGGTGGTGGTCGTCGGGCCGCTGGCCGCACTGCCGGCCGGCGTCCATGGCCGCCGTCGCGGGCCGCTCGCTCACCGGGGTCGTTCCTCGGGAAGCCGCGCCGGACAACCCCTGTGGACAGCCACGAGCGGTGGCCGCGGCCGGAATCCGGCTCCGGTGCCTCCCTAAAGGACGCGGTGTGTGCGGAGCGAGCGGCGCCGGGCATGGCGAGCCCGGGCCAGCAGCACCAGCTCCTCAATGACCGCACTGAAGGGGAGCCCCTCGGCCTCCCAGAGCATGGGGAACATGGAGATCGGCGTGAAGCCGGGCATGGTGTTCACCTCGTTGATCACGATCTCGTCGTTCTCGCGCAGGAAGACGTCGATGCGGGCCAGGCCTTCGACCCGCAGGGCGCGGTACGCCTCCCGCGCCACGCCCTGCGCGCGCTCCAGTTGGGCGGCGGTCAGATCAGTCGGCGCGACCGTTTCGGCGAGACCCAGGACGTACTTGTCGTCGTAGTCGTAGAACTCGCGGCTGGCAATGATCTCGCCGGCGTGGGTCACCCGCACGTCCTCGTTGCCCAACAGCGCAAGCTCGAGCTCGCGACCGGCGACGAACTCCTCGAGGATCACATGGTCGTCGAACTCGAAGGCGGACTGCACCGCGTCCCCGAGCGCGGCCGCGTCTGCCGCCTTGGCGACGCCGATGGAGGAACCGAGGTTGGCGGGCTTGACGAAGATCGGCAGGCCGAGTGCCTCGAGGGCCTCCTCCATGACGTCGGTCGACCAGGACGGCCGTGCGACCAATCGCCATGGGGCGACGGGGAGGCCGTGCTCGCGCAGGACCGATTTGGCGATGCCCTTGTCCATGCAGATGGCGGAGGCGAGGACACCGGCGCCGACGTAGGGCACACCGATCGCCTCGAGGTGCCCCTGGAGAACGCCGTCCTCGCCGAAGGGCCCGTGGAGGACCGGGAACACCACGGCGTCGGGGGGCAGGACGGCACCGACGTGACCAATGGCCAGAGCGGGATTTTGGCGCACCAGGTCGTCGGGCGACGGCAACGCCTCCAGCTCGTCGAGGTGGTGCAGGATTTCATTGGCGTCGACCCATTGCGTGTCGTGGGTGAGGCCGATGACCCGCACCGTGAACCCGACTCCGGAGCGCGGTGGCAACGATTCGTCGTGCCGAAATGCATGACACCTCGTGCTCAGCGGATGGACCCCCGTAGAGGACCGCCAGCACTCCCGGATCAGGCATCGACCGAGGCTATACAATCGGCCACGAGCGTGATGCGTGCGATTCTCCATTTCTGAACTCGCAGCCCGGCTCGGCGGGGAACAGGTCGGGCCCGACGTCGCCATCACGGGAGCGAGCATCGATTCCAGGACGGTGCTGCCGGGCCAGCTCTACGTTCCCATCGTCGCCGAGCGTGACGGGCACGACTTCATCCGCGCTGCGCTGCAGAGCGGCGCCTCGGCCTATCTGACCGAGCGGCAACCAATCGGCGGAACGGCAGTGGTCGTGGCGGATACCGCGGCGTCACTCCTCCGGCTCGGCCAACTCGCCCGCGAGCGGATGGAGGGTGGGGTGGTGGGCATCACGGGCTCCGTCGGCAAGACGACGACCAAAGATCTGCTGCAGGGCTGCCTCGCCTCGTCCTTCCGGGTGGCGGCCAACGAGCGGTCCTTCAACAACGAGCTCGGCCTTCCCTTGACCCTCCTCAATGCGCCGGACGACGTCGAGTGGACCGTCCTCGAAATGGGTGCCCGGGGTGCCGGTCACATCACCCGATTGACGGAGATCGGCCTTCCGGACGTCGGCATCGTGACCAGCGTCGCCATGGCGCACGTCGAGTACTTCGGTGATCTCGAAGGTGTCGCCAAGGCGAAGAGCGAGCTCGTCATCGCGCTGCCGTCGACCGGAGTCGCCGTCCTGAACGCCGACGATCCCCGTGTCGCCCGTATGGCGTCCGTCAGTCCGTGCCCCGTCCTGCGCTACGCCGTCGAAGGCGACGCCGATGTCCGCGCCGAGCACGTCATCCTCGACGACGACCTCCGGCCCCGCTTCCACATGACGACGCCCTGGGGTGCTGCGGAGGTGGGGCTCGCGTTGCACGGGCTCCAGCAGGTCCCGAATGCGCTGGCCGCTGCCGCTGCCGCACTGTGGTGCGGTTCTCCGCTCGACGGCGTGGTCGCCGCTCTCGGATCGGCCACGGGGTCACCACTTCGCATGGAGGTGCGGCGAATCCCTGACGGGCCTGTCTTGGTCGTCGACTGCTACAACGCCAACCCGGCATCGACCGAAGCCGCGCTGCGGTCGATGGCGGCATTGCGGGCCGGCCGGAAGGTGGCTCTGCTCGGGCTCATGGCGGAGCTGGGGACAGAGACCGAGGCCGAGCACCGGCGAGTCAGCCAGTTGGCCGAGGAGCTGGGGATCGAGGTCGTGGGCTATCAGACCGGGCTCTACGGCCCGGCGCACGTCTCCAGCACCGACGAGGCCGTGGCCCTGCTCCTCGAACTGGGTCCTCACGACGCCGCGCTGGTGAAGGGAAGTCGGGTGGCGCGTCTGGAAGACGTCGTCGACCGTCACGCCGAAGCCGCAGGGTCCTAGTCGTCCCAGTCCAGTTCGCCCTGCGGCACTCCGTCCTCGACGAGTGCGACCCCGACGAGGACCCGACGTGACAGCTCGCCGTACAGCGCCTCCGTCCGGGCCGACGGGGAGCCGCCGGGGTCGAGGCTGTCAATACGGCGTTGGCAGTCGCGCCACTCGAGGCGGAGGCGGTCGGCATCTCCCTCGGCGGCCGCCACCTGCATGGCCGCCCGGGAGAGCGCTTCGCTGTAAGGCTCGACCACCCGCGCTTGCTCGAGTCCCCACCGGGCCAGTTCGAAGAGCCGCGCCTCGGCGGCCAGCGTGGCCATGAGGCAGGCGGCCTCGACGAGCACGGCGGCGATCCGCCCTCCGTGTCCCTCGGCCTCCCACCACGCGTAGCCCGACAGCGCGTTGGCCAGCGGCTCACCCTCGACCAGTTCGAGGGCGGCGCGGAGGTAGGCGATGGTGGCGGCCGGGTCGGAGAGCGCCTTGCCTTCGGCCACCAGCGCGACGGCTCGCTGCACGTCGACGGTGACCTGTGGCGACAGTTGGTACAGGCCCTGCCGAGTTCCAGCGGGAAAGAGGGGGTCGCCGTGCTCGTCGACCCCGAGGGCTCGGCGGGCTGCGTACGCCGTGTTGAACAGTGTCTTTGCCGCGGCGTCGGCGTCGGATGAACCGAGCACGCGCGTGCGGAGCCGATCGCTCGTAATGACGTCGGGCTGGTGCAGGGCCAGATAGGCGACGAGCTCGACGGCTCGACGGGCCCGGTTGGGCGGCAGATCCTCGTTGAGTCCGTCGATCCGGGGCGTCATGGTGAGAAGGCGAACGTCGACCGTTCCCGGCGCCAGGGCGCCTGCCCCATGGCCGGCTCCGCCGTCGAGCCCGCCGCCGGCTCCGCCCCCGGCCGACCGTCCGGCCCGACCGTCTCAGGGCGTGCGGCCCCGCCGTCGTTGCCTCGTCGAGTCCGGGGAGCGGCGCGATCAGCTCCGCAATGTGCTGGGCCGTTGCGGACGATTGGAGATGAGGGCGAACGACGAGACCCATGGGATGCAGGGTTGCGGCCCGGCGATCGACGAGCACGGTCAGGTCGCTGGCCGCAACCGGTTCCATCGTGACCACCGCGCAGCGACCGACGGCTTCTGGGCGAAGGGCGGCCGGGTCGCCACAGAAGAGCACGTGCCGAGCGATCGAAGGGTCGGCGAGGGTCTCGGCGCGCAGCGCCGGGTCGTCGGGGATCCTCGGTGACGAGCACGGTCTCGGACCAGGCCCACGATCCGACCGCGCCCCGTGCGGCGCGCCAGAGCGCAGGGGCCGCCTCGCCGAGCAGGGGCAGCACGTCACCCGGCTCGAGCGGGACGAGCCAGGTTCCCTCGTCGTCGTCGCCGACGGGAAGCAGGACGGGGAGATGGGGGAAGCAGGGGTCGTGGCCCTCGAGCGCGTCGTGGCTGACATGCCAGGCGGCGCCATCTTTCGCCGGCGAGAAACCGTGAGGAGGCTCGCCCGCCTGTGCGTCGGCGAAACAGAACGTGACGCCCGACGGCGACGACGCAGATCGCCGCGCACCTTCGGTCGGAGCGGGCGACCCTCCAGGGCGAGCCCCAACAGGCTGTTGGCGGCTTCCAGCGACGCCGAGGGCTGGGACGCCGTCGAAGCGCTGCAGCAGCGTCGCGGCATCCTGCGCCCCTTCCGACAGGTCCGGCGGCAGCAACGGTTCAGCGCTGAACTGAGCGCCCAGTCGGCGCCGGCGCCGGGCGCGCCGCGCCAGCGCGGCGCAGGCCACGGAGCCCAGACCCAGCGCGACCAGCTCGGGGAGGTGCCCTGGCGACGGTCGATCGGTGCCCGAGGCCGCCATCGACATCGCCATCGCCAGTCGGTCGAGCGCCGGGCATCGGTGGGCAGCCGCAGGCGCCAGCCCTTCCCTGAGCTGATCCGGATCGACGAAGCGCGCGCCGCCGCCGAGGTCGCGGCCGAGATTGAGCCTGGCGAGCGACGTCCAATCTGCGCCGTCACCGAGTTGCTCTGCCGCAATGCGCCAGAGGGTGTCGCCCGGCCGGACCACGTAGGTCGTCGCCGGCAACCTCAGCGGGTCCGTCGCACTACCCGTCGCCGGCGCTACCGGCCCCGGTCCCGCCAGGGAGCGTTGCCGGCGCCGCTGCGGTGATGGATGCATGGGCGACCGGCACGCTGGCGCCCGCGCCGGCGGCCAGCGAGAGGGGCGTGCCGAAGCTCGTGAGGGCGAGCACGCCGAACGCGATTCGTGCCGCCACGCGGTCGAGCACCGACGAGCCCGTCGCAGGCCGACCTCGCCGGTGCGCACATGGGCCACGACCGCGCGGAGGAGTTGCGCGCAGCAGGCGGCCCACGCCACCCAGGCCGCCAGGACCAGACAGCACAGCGCCGCCTGGGGGAGCGGTCGCCAGTCGTGCCCGAGCCCTCCGCCCAGGGGATTCCCGACGATCACGACCAGCACGATCGGCACGGCGGTGAACGCGAGAAGGGCGGCGCAGGCGGCGCCGACGATGTCGAGGATCCGCCGGGGCCGGCTCCGTCGCGGGGAGCTACCCACCGGCGGGGCCGATGGAGATGGTGTAGGTCAGCGAGGTCGTCTCCGACGTGGGTTCGCTGACCGTGGCCAGGCAACTCCCGCTGGCGTCCGGCAGCGACGCGGCCATGGCGGCGGTCCCGCCCACGTTCTGCCCACCGTTCGCGCAGCTGACCTGCATGGTGAGGTAGGTGGTCCCGGACCAGACCACCGAAATCTCCATGGCCCCCGTTCCGGTGAACCCGAACTTGTTGGACGGCTCCGTCGGCGGGTTGAGGTAGCCCTGGGTCTGCGTGCGATCGGCCGGCACGGCGGGACTGCCGGCGGTGGTCGTCGTCGTGGGTGCCGGCACGGTCGTGGTCGTCGTGGCGACGGGAGCACCCGCCGGCGCCGAGCCGGCGGCACCGCCGGTCCCCGCCGTCAGGTGTGTCGTCGCAACGTCGGCCGTCCCCGACGAGCCGTGTCCCGCGGTCGTGGCCGCGGTCGTGGTCGTCGTCGTGACGATCGTCGTCGTGGTCGTGGTGGTGGACGGGTGCGCCCCGGTCCGCGCCCGGACCCGGTCCCGGCGCTCGCACTCCGCAGCAGACCCGGCCCCGGCGAGTGTGCGCGGCCGCCTCGGACGGGCCGCCCTTGGGCTGCGGCGTCCGCGCCGCGCCGCCGGCGGTGGCGACCAGCAACGCCATCAGGCCGAGCGAGACCGCGAGGATGACCCACCAGTTGGGACGGCCCCGCGCGACGCGCGACCGCAGCCCTTCGCTGGGGCCGCCAGGCCCGCCGCCAAACACGGGCCCACGATACGCACGCGTCACGCCTTTCGCACTCGGCGATCAGGCGCACAGGCGGCGCTGACCGCGATCCCGTCGGGCGTAGAGGGCGCGGCGGTCACGACCCGGTCAGGGCGGCCAGCTCGGCGATGGAGTAGCCCAGGACGTGGTGGGCGTAGAGCACCTGCACCTCGTCGGGTCGCATGCCTTCCCCGTGCAGCTCAATGAGCATCCGGGTCAGCTCCTCGAGGTCCGTCTCCGCCCGGGCGGCGAGGCCAGAGCCGTCTCGCCGGCCTCCGGACCGAGCGGCGTCGAGCGCCCACCGACGTCCTTCGACCGGAGGAGCTGGCGGCGGAGGCGGCAGCGGATGGCGGACAGGAGATCGAGCACGGCGTAGGGGCGGTCCTGCCCGCTCCATTCCTGCAGCACGAGCCAGGTCGTCGAGAGGAGCTCGCCGAAGAACTCCTCGCCGTCCCGCCACTCCCCGCCGCGTCCCCATTGCAGCTTCCCGGCCACCGTCACCAGGCCCGGGACCAGGACCTGCACGAGCATCCGGCTGACGAAGGGGTCGGCATCGGCTTCGCGGAGCATGACCCTGACCAGGCGGGCCGCCTCCTCCCGCTGCCGCCGGCCCTTGGCGCGACGCATGTGGTCGACGAGGTCGCAGGGCGTCGGACACGACGGCGGGTCGTGGTCGGTCCCGAGGACGAGGACGGCGAGGCCCGGGTCGCGGCCGGCCACGAGCCCGGAGGGACCGGACGGCGGAACGGGAGCGGCCGATGGAGCTCCATTCGGCGGCCATCTGGTCGATGACGGCGACGCGCTGCTTCGAGGTGGCGTTGGGCATGCCGGGAGCGTCGTCCCCGACGCTCCCCCGATCCCTCCCACCGGACCGCGGTGCGGCGGGGAATCTCCGGGCCGCGGCAATGGTCCTGGTCGGCGGTAGTGTGCCGCCGATGGACATCGACGAGTTCTACGAAGCGGACCCCCGCCGGCGCGCCTCCGCCGAGCTCGAGCTGGGCTCGGAATGGCTCGGGGAAGGACGGCGTCCAGCACGAGCTGAACTACGTGGAGGACACGGGCGAGCTCTACGTGCTGCGCGAGCCGCAGCCCCACGTGCGCGAGGACCCCTTCGGTGGCATCCACATCACGGACCCGCCGGGGTACGAGAACAAGATCACGGTGCACGTCATCGCCAAGATCCCCACGGTCGACGACCTGCACAGGATCCTCGACGGGCTGGCAGGAGGCCATGCGCGAACAGGGCGACCAGGGCACGCACTGGCTGGGCCAGCGCCTCATGGCGGCCGGCGTCGCCGTGGGCCCGACCGGCGACCCCATTTCGGACAGCTGGGAGGTCGGCGGCTCCAGGCTCGAGCATCTTGGCCAGGAGCTGGGTGGCGATGTTGTCGGTGGCCATGTCGGCGTCGCCCTCCATGTCCTCGCGGTCGAAGACGAGGTCCGAGAGCCGGTACATGACCACGGCGAAGCGGAAGCCCGAGAAGATCTCGTAATAGAAGATGTCGCGCATGGGCCGGCCCATCAGCTCGGAGTAGCGCGCGATGGTGTCCTCGTGGGAGCCGAAGCCGGCCGGGCGGGGCACGCCGAGGCCCTCGGAGAACTGGCGGTCGAAGTAGAGCCACCAGCCCAGGTCCATCTCGGGCTGGGCCAGCGAGGCCATCTCCCAGTCGACGACGGCGGCGGCGCTGGAAGTCGTCCCAGATGATGTTGCCGATGCGGCTGTCGCCCCAGCTGATGACGACCTCGCCGTCCTCGGCCGGCTTGTGGTCGACGAGCCACTGCCAGGTCGACTCGATCACCGGGACCTTCTCACCCTTGGTGGCCCAGTCGAGGAAGTCCCGGTAGTAGGACAGCTGCTGCTCGAGGCCCGGCCGGCCGCGGTCGGTCATGCTGAGCCACTCGAGGCCGGTGGCCCGCCAGTCGGTGCGGTGCACGGCGGCGAGGGCGTCGATGCCGCTCCACCACATGCGCTCCTGCTGCTCGGGCGTGGCCTCAATGACCCAGCCGTCCATGGTGTACGGGATGTTGTCCGAGGGGACGAGGCCCTCGACGTGGTCCATGGAGAAGAAGGGCACGCCGAAGTACTGCGGGTCCTCCTCGTACCAGCCGAGCGTGGGGAGCGGGACGCCCGAGCCGCCGTCGGCCAGGGCGCGCATGGCCCGGTACTGGGTGGAGAACTGGGCGTCGAGGAAGAGCAGGTGCTTGGTCGGCGCCACGCGGACGACGAGGCGCTTCTCCTCGCCGCCGGCGGTCGCGGGTCCGGCACAGGATGGTCTCGTTGGAGAACCCGTTCGAGCCGGGGGCCTGCACGTCGAAGACCTCGGGCCCGGCTGCCGTCGGCCGATTTGGTGGCCAGCCAGCGCGAGAGGATGGAGGCCACCTGGTCGGGATCACGCTGGCTGATGTCGGGCACGGAGCGGCACTCTACCGATCACCCGGCCCTGTCGTGGGAAGGCACGGCAGGCGACCCGTCCGACCTGGGAACGCACCGGGTCGGACGGGTAGCGTCGCACGCCGTGCTGATCGTGATCGACCTGTCCGACGCCACCGTCTCGCTGCGCCAGCCCGACGAGTTCACCCGGTTCTCGGTGGCGCTCGAGGGCGAGGGCGACCTGGCCGCGGTGGTGGCGGCAGTCCGGCCTGGGCCGCCTCGCCGCCGACGGCGAGCACGTGGTGGTCGACCCGGTGGCCCTGCGGGCGCTGGCGGGGCCCGCGGCCGACGAGGCCTGGGACGAGGGCTTCTCCGGCATGTGCGCGTACGCCGCCGGAAAGGGCTGGGTGGAGCCCGACGGCGGCGTCCTCGCCCATATCGAGCGTGGCCGACGAGGCGGGCTGAGGCTGCCTGACGGCGCTGCGCGGTGACCGGCCGGAACTGTCGCCTGCAGCCGGACCGCCGCTACCCTTGGGTTACCGACCGGTACGTCCGGCGGTGGGGGTGCGACCCCCTGAGATCCCTGGGAGGGACGCATGGCGATTCGGGACTACGACCGCTTGTTCATCGGCGGCGACTGGGTGGCCCCGGAGGGGACCGACACCATCTCGGTGATCTCACCGTCGACCGAGGAGGTCATCGGCCGGGTGCCCGACGGCACCGAGGGCGACATCGACAAGGCCGTGGCGGCCGCCCGCACCGCCTTCGACCACGGGCCCTGGCCGCGCATGACGCCGGCCGAGCGGGGCGAGATCCTGGCCAAGGTGGCGGCGCAGATCATGGCCGAGATGGACGACATGGCGGCGATCATCACGCAGGAGATGGGCTCGCCGATCTCGTTCTCCGGCCTGGGCCAGGTCATGGCGCCCGTCCATGATCTTCAGCTACTACGCCGACCTGGCCACACCTACGCCTTCGACGAGGTGCGCACCGGCATGCTGAACCCGCAGGTGCTGGTGACCAAGGAGCCGGTCGGCGTCGTCGGCGCCATCGCCCCGTGGAACGTGCCGCTCTTCATCGCCGCGGCCAAGCTGGCGCCGTCGCTGGCCGCCGGCTGCACCGTCGTCTACAAGCCGGCGCCCGAGACGCCCTTCGACGCGTTCCGGCTGGCCGAGATCTTCGCCGACGCCGGGCTGCCCAAGGGCGTGCTGTCCGTCGTGCCGGCCGGCCGCGAGGTCAGCGAGCACCTGGTCAAGCACCCGGGCGTCGACAAGATCTCCTTCACCGGCTCGGGTGTCGGCGGCAAGCGCATCGGCGGGCTGTGCGGCGAGCGGCTGAAGCGCTGCACGCTCGAGCTGGGCGGCAAGTCGGCGGCCATCATCCTCGACGACGCCGACCTGGCCACGACGATCCCGACCCTGCTGCCGAACTCCATCATGAACAACGGGCAGGCCTGCATCGCCCAGACCCGCATTCTGGCGCCGCGTTCCCGCTACGCCGAGGTGGTCGACGCCGTGGTCTCGGGCGTGGCCGCCATGAAGGTGGGCGACCCCATGGACCCGGCGACCGAGGTCGGCCCCGTGGTGGCGGAGCGGCAACGGAGCCGGATCGAGGGGTATCTCGACAGCGGGCGCGAAGAGGGCGCCACGGTGGCGCTGGGCGGCGGGCGTCCCTCGGGTGCTGCGTTCGCCAAGGGCTGGTACGTGGAGCCCACCGTGTTCTCCGACGTCGACAACAAAATGAAGATCGCCCAGGAGGAGATCTTCGGGCCGGTGCTGGTGGTCATCCCCTACGACGGTGACGACAACGCGGTCGAGATCGCCAACGACTCGAACTACGGGCTGTGCGGCTCGGTCTGGACCGGCGACAACGACCGTGGTCTGGGTGTGGCCCGCCAGGTGCGCACCGGCACCTACATGCTGAACGCGCCGGTGCCCATCGACTTCTCCACGCCGTTCGGCGGCTACAAGGAGTCGGGCGTGGGCCGCGAGTTCGGCCCCGAGGGCCTGGAGGGCTTCCTCGAGGTGAAGTCGATCGCCCTGCCGGCCGGGTACACGCCCGGGACGTAGGCCTCGACGGCGAGCGGGGCGGCGGGCTCCGGCGAGCGGCGGGCTCCGGCGAGCGACGGGCGGCGGGCCGGTCGTGAGCACAGCAGAGGTGCCACGGGCGCCCGATCGCGACCGCGGCCGTCGGCAGGTCCGGGCTGCCCGGCGCATGGTCATCAGCAACTGGCCCATGTGGGTGGTCGGGCTCACCCTGTTCGTCGACGGCATGGACCAGTACATCGTCCGGGGCAGCAGCGACCAGATCAAGGCGGCCTTCGGGGTGGGCGACACCGCCATCGGCCTGCTCTTCTCCGCCTTCATCCTGGTCAACGGCATCATCACGATGCCCGCCGGCTACCTGGCCGACCGCTGGAACCGCACCAGGGCCATGGCGGTCACCATCGTCGCTGTGGTCGGTCATCAGCGCGCTGGGTGGCCTGGTGCCCACGGCCGCCTTCGGCCTGCTGGTGCTGATCCGGGCCTCGCTCGGCTTCGGCCAGGCGATCACCGACCCCTCCGGCAGCAGCGTCATCGCCGACTACTACGGGACCGAGCGCCGCGGGAAGGCCTTCTCCATTCAGCAGTGCCTGAGCTACGTCGGTCTGGGCATGGGCCTGGCCATCGGCGGCGCCATCGGCCCGCTGTTCCACGGCCAGGGCTGGCGGGTCGCCTTCTTCGTCTCGCTCTTCCCGGGCCTTCTCATCGCGTACTTCTGCTGGCGGCTGCCCGAGCCCCGACGAGGGTCGGCGGACCGGGCCCACGTCGCCGGGACCGACGAGATGGAGCTGGCCGACGCGGACGACGGGCCGCCGCTCTTCCCGCAGGGGTTCCGGCATTTCCTCGGCCGAGATGGCGGACGGGTTGCGCAAGGACGTCGGGACGATTCTGCGCATCCCGACCATGCGCTACGCGCTGGTGGGCGTGTCGACCGTCGGCTTCGTCGTCACCGCGGTGGCCACCTGGATGCCGAACTTCTACCAGAACCAGTTGCACCTCACGCAGCAGGCGTCGAACGGCACGTTCGGGGCGCTGGCCATCCTCGGCGGCATCCCCGGCACGCTCATCGGCGGGCGGATCGCCGACAAGTGGGTCAACCGGTTCCTCGGGGCACGCGTCGTGATCCCCGCCGTCTGCATCGTCATCAGCGCGGCGCTCTTCATGGTGTCGTTCATCCCGATGGCCTTCGCGCTCGTGTTCGTCGTGCAGCTGCTGGGCTTCCTGGCCGCCACGGCCTGCGTCCCCGCGCTGCGGGCCGGACTCTCGGACGCGGCGCCGGCCCATCTGCGCGGCGCGGGCTTCGGCGCCTTCAACCTGGCCTCGGTGGTCTTCGGGTCGGCCGCCGCCCCGCTGGTGACCTCGGCCATCGCGGCCCAGTTCGGCGGCAACTACCGCACGGCCTTCCTGATCATTCTGCCCATCGCCTTCCTGGGCGCGGCCTGCCTGCTGCTGGCCCGCACCCACATTGAGCAGGACGCCGCCAAGGTGTTCGAGGCGGTCGTCCTGGCCATGGCGGCCCAGCAGGCCGAGGAGGCGGGGGAGATGGCGGCGGCGCCATCTCAGGCGACGGCCACGACGCGGCGGGACGGCGGGCGACGACGAGGGGACGACGTAGCCCGACAGCGGCGCACCCTTCTGCTTGGCGTCGGCGAAGGCCTGGTTGTCGCCGACCTCGACGACGCTGTAACCGGTCTTGTCGCCGTCGCCGTTGATGACGTCGGGCGCGGCGTCGTTGCCCGTGGCCGCCGTGACGATGGCGACGTGGACGGCCGTGACGGCGGAGGTGTCGAGCCCGTAGACGGCGACGTCGCCCGGTTGGGGGGTGTAGCCCGAGCCGACGGGGTGCCAGGTGCCGTGGTCGGTGCCCCAGACATAGAAGCTGGCTGAATTGCCGTTGAGGTAGCCGGGCGCCAGCTGGTAGTCCACCTCGGCCCCGGCCTGCTTCCACACCCAGGCGGCGAAGTCGGCGCACCACTCCTCGTCGCGGTTGTCGTTGCCGCAGTCGTCCATGCCGGCGTACCAGTAGGCGCTGAACTTGTTGCAGTAGGTGTCCGAGGGGTCGGTCTGGTAGCCCACCTGGCCCTGGGCGAGGGCGACGATGCGGGCCCGCAGGGGGCTGAGCGGCGGTCCGCGGCGGAGGTGCCGCACCACGAGGACGACCCCGCCGATCAGCACGAGCACCAGCACGAACGTGAGAAAACGGCGGTGGCCCCGTCGGGCGCGGCGGGGCTGCAGGGGCGGGGCCAACGGTCGGGTCGGGCTCAGGGGGGCAAAGGTAGCCAGCGCGGCCTGCCCCGGGGGCGCGGGCCGGTTCTGCGAGAATGCGGTTCCTGGCCACCCAGAGTGCGGTGCCGCCCGAGCTGACCGAGGAGGGATCGGCCCCATGCAGGACGACGAGAGCGCGGTCTCGCACACTCGTCTGGCCTATCTCCCCGCGCTCGACGGCATGCGGGCCTGCGCCGTCCTCGCCGTGATGATGTTCCACGGTGGGATTCCGCACATGGACGGCGGATTCATGGGGGTCGACGCCTTCTTCGTCCTGTCGGGCTTCCTGATCACCTCGCTGCTCATCGGGGAGTGGCGCCAGGCCCTGACGATCAAGCTCGGCGCCTTCTGGGCCCGCCGGGCCCGCCGCCTGCTGCCCGCGCTCTTGTTGATGCTGCTCTTCGTGGCCTTCTTCGCCTCGGTGATCGTGCCCAAGGGAACGTACGGGGCTCTGCGCCTCGACGCCTTGGCCACCCTGCTCTACGTGAGCAACTGGCACTTCATTCTCGTCAACTCCAACTACTTCAACGAGACGTCGGCCTCCTCGCCGCTGCTGCACACGTGGTCACTGGCGGTGGAGGAGCAGTTCTACGTGATCTGGCCGCTCGTCGTGCTCGGCGTGCTGCGCTTCACGAAGAGCCTGCGGGCGTTGTTCGCGCTTGTGCTGCGCGGCGGCGATCGGCTCTGCGGTCTGGATGCACCAGGTCTACGAGGGCGGACTCAACACCAACCGGGCCTATCTGGGGACGGACACGCGCTCGCAGTGCCTCTTCATCGGGTGCGCGCTGGCCGTGGGGCTGGTGCTCGTGTCGCAGCGGCATCACGAGGCGGGCCGTCTCGCCAAGGGCGAGCTGTGGCGACCGGAGAGTCGACGGGGAGGCTGCTCTGCGGCGGCGTTGGGCGTCCTCGGGGCGGCGGGCGCCGTCGCCCTGTGGGTGGTGACGACCTCGACCTCCACGTTCCCGTACTCGGGCGGGTTCTTCCTCATCGGGCTGTCGGTGGCCAGCGTCATCCTGGCCGCGGTCGGTGCGCCCCGCAGCCTCGTCCCGCGGATGCTGTCGTGGGCGCCGATTCGCTACGTGGGCCGGATTTCGTACGGGCTCTACATCTGGCACTGGCCCATCTTCATTTGGCTCGATCACTCCCGGACGGGGTTGTACGGCTACGAGCTCTTCGGGCTGCGCGTCCTGGTGACCTTCGCCGTCTCGGTCGTGTCCTTCCACCTCGTCGAGCGCCCGATCCGGATGGGCACCTTCGTCAGTCAGTGGCGGGCATGGCTGGTGGTGCCCGCCGGCGTGGCAGCCGTGCTGGTGGCCGTGATCGCGGCCACGACGGGGACGACGGCCGTGGCCAGCACGGCGCTGCCGGGAGGCACCGGCACGACCGGGCCGACCCTCTCCCCCGGCCGTCACGGCGAGCGGACCGCCGGTCAAGGTGTTGCTGGTCGGCGACTCCATCGCCGAAACGCTCGGCGAGGGTCTCGGCGAGGTCTCGGTCCAGGACAAGTACGACTACGTCCTCTATGACCACGCCATCCTCGGCTGTGGGGTGGCCGACGGGACCGAGGTCGAGGTCATGGGCGCGGTGGACACCATCGTGCCGGCCTGCGGCGGGCCGCCGGCGCCGAACGACGACCTGAGCCTGATCATTCCCTGGGCCACGCAATGGGCCCAGGAGATCGCCGAGATCCATCCGAACGTCGTGGTGGAAGGGGCGGGGCGTTGGGAGTTGGTCGACCGCCTCTACCAGGGGAAATGGACGAACATTACGCAGCCGGACCTTGCCGCCTACATCAAGTCGCAGCTCGAGAAGGCGGCCGCGGTGGCGAACGACGCCGGGCTCCCCATGGTGTTCCTGACCGCTCCGTGCACCCAGGAGCCCGAGCAGCCGGACGGCGACGCCTGGCCGGAGGACAATCCGGCGCGCCGGAACGCCTACAACCGGATGATCCGCGAGATCGCCCAGGCCCATCCGCGGACCGTCTCCGTGGACGACCTCGAGAAGGCGGCCTGTCCCGGCGGCCGGTACGCCAGCACCGTGCACGGTGTGGTGATCCGAACCGCCAACGACGGCGTGCACTTCACGCCGCAGGGTGGCGTCTTCCTGGCGCCGGCGCTCATTCCGCCGATCGTGGCGGCCGGGCGGGCCCAGATGGCGGGCGGCACGGCGCCGGCCTCAGCCGGCGGGTGACGCCGGCTCCGGGTTCACGTTCTGGGGTGTGGTGCTGCTCGTGCTCCCGCCGTTGCCGCTGTTGCCGCTGTTGCCACCGGGTGATTGCGGGTTGACGTTCTGATTGGCGTTGGCGACGACGCACTGGGCGCGCAGCGAAGGCACGAGGTGGCCCTCGTCGACGGTGGCACCCTCGGAGATCGTCGTCATCAGGGCGTTCCAGGAGCCGTCGTCGGAATTGGCGGCGGCGGCCAACGGAAGGGCGTCCCGCAGCTGCTGATCGGCCCGCTCCTGCAGCTGGGCGGCGGCGCGCCGGCGCTGTCCCGGGCCGCACGGCCTCGAGATAGTCGGAGACCGAGATGCGGACGTGCACACATGCCTGCCGGGCCAGATCCTGCCCGCCCTGGGTGCTGCAGGCGCTCAGGCCGAGGGCAGCCCCGCCGGCCAGCGCCAGCACCGCCACGACTCGAGCGGCATGGTGGCGCCCGCCGCGCCGCACGTCAGCCCAGCCAGCGTTCGGCGGACTCGAGCAGGAAGCGGCTGACGGCGAGGGCCCGGTCGAAGACGTCGCACAGCAGCTCCTCGCCACTGAGGACCCGGGCCAGCGACACGGGATACCGGGCCACGATGCTCAGCCGGCGCTCCGAGCCGTCGGTGGCGTTGGCGAAGGAGTCGATGGCCGAGACCTCGAGGGGGAGCTCAATGCCGCCGACGCCGGCCAGGTCGATGGCCAGCCGGAGCAGGTCGGGCCCGCTCGGGAGCGGTGGGAGGGCCCAGGTGAAGGTGAGCGGGAAATGGAACTCGTCCGGTGGTTCCTCGTCCTCGGACAGAAGGACGACGGCGTCCTCGAAGGAGAGGAGGACACGGGGGTCGACATCGAGGGCGAGATGCAGGTCGAGCGGCCCGCCACAACCCTCTTCGGGGTGCAGGTCGACCTCCCACACCTGGCGTAACGAGTAGGTCTCGACGAAGTGCCGCTCGTCGTGCACATGGAATCCGTGGTCGACCGAGTGGTCCTTCAGATCGGCCACATACCCGGCGACATCGATGGCAGCCACAGCTGGCAAAGCCTAATGGCCGTGGACGGTGGGGCGGCCAGCCGGTGGGGGCATCCCGGCCAGACGGTCGGGGGCGACAGTGGCCGATAGGGTTCGTGCTCCGTGGACGACGTTCGGCTCCTGGAAGTGCTCGATGACGCGATTCTCGCCGTGCGCGGCGCGCTCGACGTGCTCGAGGACTGGGGCCCGAGCGGAGGGAAGCCGGGGCAGTACCGTCTCGACCTGGCCGCCGACGCGGCGGCGCTGCCGGTGCTCCACGGAGCCGGGCTGGCCGTGCTCTCGGAGGAGTCGGGTGTGACCGGCGACGGTCCATCCGGTCTCCTGGCGGTGATCGATCCGATCGACGGCTCCACGAATGCGCACCGGGGCGTGCCGTTCTACTCCACGAGCATCTGCGTGCTCGACGCCGAAGGGCCGCGCGTCGGCGTGGTGACGAACCAGGCCACGGGGCAGCGCTACGCCGCCGTCCGCGGGGACGGGGCCGAGAAGGATGGGCGAGCCATTGCGCCGTCGGGTTGTCAGGACCTGGAGCGGGCCATCGTGGGGATCTCGGGCTTTCCGGGCCTGTACCCGGGTTGGGCGCAGTTCCGGGCCCTCGGCGCGGCCTCACTGGAGTGCTGTGCCGTGGCCGAGGGCGTCCTCGACGCCTACCTGGTGGTCGGACGAAGCACCCTCTACAGCTGGGACTACCTGGCGGGCCTGCTCATCTGTCGCGAGGTGGGTGTGGCCGAAGGCGAACGCGAGGGTAGGGATCTGATCGTGCGCGACGCGTCGAGTCGCCGGCCCATTGTGGCGGCGACGAGCCGGTTGGCGGAGAGGCTGGCTGGGGAGGAGGGCTTGTGATGGAGGACGATGGAGTGGACGCCGGGGGCGCACTGCTGGCGCGCAAGACGTGGCGGACCATGGAGCCCCTGCACGGCATCATCTACTTCGTGCCCGAGGCGGCCGACGCGTACGTCCGGCTCGGCATCGCAGGGCAGGCGGGCTACTTCGCCTCCCGGGCTGCGCCGATGGGCGCGGTGACGGCCGATGTGGTCGTCTCCACCTTCTTCAACTTCAACCCGGAGTTGGTGCATGCGGCGATCCCCGCCGCCTGGGAGGTGGCGACGCCGGTGGCGCTCGTCCGAGCCCGCTTCACCGCCGTCGACGCGGCCTATCGGCGTTTGCTGGGTGAGGACGTGCTGGTGTCCGAGGAGATGCAGCGCGCGGCCGAACTGGCCCGGCTGGCCGCTGAGGAGGCGGCCCGACACGTGGAGGGACGACCATTGGCGGCTGCCCATGCCGACGTGGCGTGGCCCTCCGAGCCACACCTGGTGTTGTGGCACGCCCAGTCGATCTCTGCGCGAGTACCGAGGTGACGGCCACGTTGCGCAACTCGTCGTGCGCGGCTCTGTCCGGTCTGGAAGCGCTGGTGACGCACGCCGCCGCCGGCGACGTTCCGGAGCCTCTGTTGCGAGCGACCCGAGGCTGGCCCGCGGAGGCCTGGGCCGGCGCGGCCGACGCGCTGCGGCTGCGAGGCTGGCTCGAGCAGGGCGACGAGCTCCGCTTCACGCCATTGGGCGAGGCCCAGCGGCAGGCCCTCGAGCACGGCACCGACGCGCTCGCGGCGGCCCCCTATGCCGTGTTGGGCGAGGAGCGCTGCGCCGAGCTGCGGGCCTTGGCGCGGCCGTGGAGCACGGCGTTGGCGCGAGCGTTGCCCCGACCTGGCCGATGACCTGGGTCGCCTCCTCGGGGTCAGCTTCGGATGACCACGAAGTGAGGCTTGTACTTCCGGTCGTTGCGTTCGAGGGCTGAGAGACCGTCCTTCGAATCGATGTTGTAAGAGGTGACCAGCCCGGCGGCGGTCAGCTCGGGGTGGAACGTCGCCATGTAGGCGATCTCGTTTCTGTACGAGGCCGTCTGGGGAATGGAGAACACGTCAACCGCCGGGCTCCACGGGCCGGTCGGCGAGCACGCGAAGGTCAAAGAGAGCCAGTATTTGGTTCCCGCATTGCCTACGCCCACCCCCATGAACCCGCTCTGGCCCTTGAGGGGGATGACCCCGTTGACCAAGGGCGTCCCGGTCACCGCAGCGTTGGACTCGCCCGACACCCAGCTCGAGTCGTTCCAATAGGTCCACTTCGAGAAGTCGAGCGTGGCACCCACGGGCACCCGGGCGACCTTCAAGCCGTACCAGAGGTTCGCATCGGTGTTGAAGTCGACGCCGTAGATGTACTCGTAGCCGCCACTTTGAACGACGGCGTTGCCCCATTGGGTCCAGAGGTCGGTGGGTATTTCCGCCACAGAGGAGAACACCGGCGTTCCCGAGGCCAGTGACATGACGGCGATGGCCGAGCGGCCGGTATAGGTCCCGTAGATGCTCCCCGGCTGGGCAGCACCCTCGTTCACGAAGACGAGTTGCTGGCCGTTCTCCACGTAGGTGGCGCCAATCTGCCAGCCGTCGTCGGCGTTGCTGTCGGGGATCACCGCGGACGGCGCGCCTCGGGGATCCCCGAAATCAGGTTGGAGGTCAGGCAGGGTGCCCACGAGCTCGCTGTCGTGCACGATTCCCTTGAAGGAAGTGATGCGACCGTTCGTGGCTGCGTTGCCGAGCAGCGTGTCACCGAAGACGAAGTCCTCGCTTCCATCCGGGAGCGCGGTCGAGTACGTGGCGTCGCCGCCCAACCATCCTGGTCCTTTTTGCGTCTGAAAGACTCTGTCCAGCTTGGGATCCTTCTTGACGGTGGGGAGGGTCGTTGGCGCGCAGTCGGCACTGGCCGGACCTCCTTGGATGTCGGCTTGATAGAAGCCCGTCGTCATGTCTGGCGACGCTGACGCGGCCGGCGGTGGGCGTCGTGGTGGACGGAGCGGATGTCGTCGTCGATTTCGCGGTTTTCGTGATGCTCGATGTGGTTGGTCGGGTCGTCGATGTCGTTGTCGTCGTCGTGGTGCTGGTGGACTTGGACGGCACCGAGCTTTTCACGGTCCCGGATTTCTCAACCTGCACGCCTGGCGGGGAAGCAACACTGGACGTCGAGGTCACCGTTGTGGGCCCCACGGTGGACGAGCCGGCTGCACCCGTGGCGGAAGCTGCCCCCTGTTGGCCCCAGCCTTGCGCGACTGCGAGGCAGGCCAGCGCGCAGAAGAGACCCATGCTTATCGCTCTGCGCATAGAACGCCGCGCAGCGCGCCGACGTTCCGACGCGTCCTCGGTCTTGTTCGCCAATCACTTCCACCGCCCTGTTCCGCCGCCAACTTCGACTGTCGAGAGTAAGAGCCGGACCGTTCGATAGCAATGAGCGATGCTGTTCCGAGTCGCCTTCGTCGCAGTGATTTTGCTCGCGCTTCACGCTCCTGTCACGAGCTGTGACGACGTTGTGGATGGCAATGGTCATTGCTTCTCGCGGCCCATCGAGGGAGTGCGTGTCGGTGCGATCCTCCGCCCCGGCGTGTCAGCGATCTTCTCCCGCTGCGCTGCACCGAGCGTGTTTGTGCCAAGGCCTCGCAAAAGGAGCAGGTAGAGTCGCCCTTTCCCGGGCGCTTAGCTCAGTTGGTTAGAGCAGCTGGCTTACAACCAGCAGGTCGGGGGTTCGAGTCCCTCAGCGCCCACCGGCTACTAGCTCGCTCTGCCCGTGCGCTCCCGGTGGGCACAGCCCGGCCAGCAGCAGGGCCGGCGCATACCGTCCTCGAGCTCCTCCCGGGTCCGACGAATGCGGCGCTCCCGGGTCTTCTCCTGCTTGGCATCCTCGACCCAGCAGATGAACTCGTTCCGGGCGAGCGGCGTGATGTCCTTCCAGGCTTCGAGTGCCGTGGGGTTGGCGATCAGCTCGCTGCGTAAATCCCCAGGAAGCTTGTGCACGACGCCGCCCGGTAGCCGCATGCTGCTCATGGCGCCAAGGTAGTTGCTCGAGCCGCGCTCGCCGCGGCTCGCCGTGAGGCGTGCTCTTGGTCGGCCTGACCAGCAGGGCGTGAGGGGCCTACCGAGTTGCGGTCTCGCTCGACTCCTCGCTCCCATCCTTCTCTTCGGGCAGCCATCGTGACCGTTCCAGCGAGCGGGTGATGCGCGCGGCGAGAGCGGGACCACGAGGAAGAGCAGCCAGGTGAACTTCGCCAGCGTGGGAGCAGTCCAAGCCAGCACAATCGACAGCGTGACGATGCTGAGCACGAGGATCACCCGCACCCGGGCCGTCCGCTCGTCACGGATTGAGCGGGCCATATCCCTGATGAGGTTGTGCTTGGCGGCGTAGAGGAAGATCCACTGCGTGCTGAGGCTGATAGCCACGAGGTTCAGCCCGAACAGCGTGATCGCCACGGGGTTGGTGCCGTAGCGACCGATGAGGTCCGACGTGAACGGCATGAGCGTCAGGGCGAGGAGGAAGCCGAAGTTGCGCCAGGCCAATCCCTCACTGTGGCCGCGCATGCCGCGGAGCACGCGGTGGTGCACCATCCAGAACTGGGCGATGACGAGGAACGAGACCAGATAGCTCGTCAACTCCGACCCGTCGGGGCTGAGCGCTTTCCACATCGCCCCAGGCGAGTCGGGATTCAGGTGGAGCAAGGGGGTGGCCGGGACCTGCAGCTGCAGGACGAGCAGTGTCAGGGCGATGGCGACGACGCCGTCGGTCAACGCCAGGAGGCGGTCGATGCCTGGCATGTCCTCGTTGTCAGGCTGGGTCGTCACCCACATGAGCTTGGCAGATGACCTTGGCCGGAACGGGGAATTGCGTCATCACATCCCGCTTTCTGCCGCCATCCACACCAGGAGGTGATCAGACGAAGTCGGACCCTCCGTCGACGTTGACGCAGGCCCCGGTGACGTAGCCGTTCCGACGCGACACCAGGTAGGCGGTGAGGGACGCGACCTCGTCGGGGAGGCCGGCCCGCCCGAGATCGGCGGGCTGATGGAACGTCTGCTCGATCCATTTCATGACGTCGTATGGATCGGTCGGGTCGAGGCCCTCGGCGGCGAAGATCTCCCGCAGGTTCTCGGTGAAGCTCGCCGTCACAATGGAGCCGGGGCACACCGCATTGACCAGGATCCCGTCGGGCGCCAGGGACTTGGAGAGGTTCTTGGCCACGCTCGTCACGGCGGCCTTCGAGGCCGTGTAGGCGACGAGTATCGGGCTCTGCCGTTGAATCGAGTGCGCCGAGAAGATCGCGACACGGGCCCATCGGCGGCCCGCAGCAGCGGGACAGCCTCACGCACGCTGCGCACGGCTGACATGGTGCCGAGCGCGAACGCCTCGTCCCAGTCGTCGTCGTCGAGGTCCTCGAACCGACCCGCACCCGGCCCGATGGTGTGGACCAGGACGTTCAGCGAGCCCCAGCGGTCGCCGACCTCGCCGAAAGCCCACCGCGATGGAGGCGGGATCGGTCATGTCGACGCTGATGCCGACGGCGTCGGGGCTGCCGAGTGCGCGCAGCGCGGCGACGGTGTCGTCGAGGGCCGCGCGGCCCCGGGCCATGACGGCGACCCGGGCCCCATCCGTGGCGAGCACCTCGGCCACGGCCCGTCCCATCCCTTTGCTCCCACCGGTCACGACCGCTGTCGCGTCAGCGAATCCGAGATCCATGTCCGTCCACCCCCTTCGTTCCAATGCCCGTGCCCGGCGCCGCGGCGTCATCGGGAGAACCGCTTGCTCACTGCGAGCCGGCGCGCGTCCATGGTCGGCCCGCCGCTCCGCCGGCGTGACCCTGCGGGTTGCCGCCGGCACCGTCGCGTCGATGTCGGAGAACTTGACCAGCCGCATCGTCGGCACCGGAGCGGTCTCCGTGCGGACGCAGCGCAGAATGATCGGGCCCGACGCTGTGGCCGGCCGTGTCCAACCAGTTGGCGACGCCCGGGATCCTCGTGGGCGATCACGGTGCGCAGGATCCCGTCGTCGTCCACCGTCGCCTGGTGCCCGTTGAGGCTGCTCTGATGCGAGCCGTAGTCGATGGTCTCCCACCAGGGGTTCCCGAGCGAGTAGCTCCAGTAGAGGCCCTGCGGCGGCGAGACCTCCAGGACCAGGGCCTCGTCGGGCGCCGATCTCCCAGGACCCGATGACGGGCCGGTTCTCCGCCGCCGCGCCCATGGCCGTCCCGTCGAGGGGAGGGATGAACGTGTTGGGCTTCTCGGGCCGGGCGAACTGCAGGAAGAATTCGAGGTTGGCGACGACGAAGTCGCCCAGCGCGATCAGTTGCCGGGCCACGACGGCCCGCGGGTCCTCGGCCGGGCGTGCCGCCTTCTCCGCTGTCGCACCGATCCGCTCGATGTTGAGCGAGGACGCCACCTCCGTGTCCCAGTCGTAGAAGAAGTGGCGGACCACCAGCGCCGTGGCGTTATCGGCGATCTCGAGCCAGTTCCCCTCGTGGGGGTCGGTCGAGAGGATGAGGTCCACCTCGCCGTCCGGGCCCAGGTCGAGCTCGTCCAGGAGGACGTTCGCCGAGGAGGCCATGCCGGCCATCGACTGCAGCCCGACATAGCGCGCCGTGCCGCGGTTCCCCCAGAGGCGGTAGGTCTCGCCGCCCCGGAGGCCCGCGCCCGTGTAGATGCAGTCGGGGCAGTCCATGCCCCACTTGTAGATCGAGTCGACGCTCGAGGGCTTCACCGCGAGCACCGAGCCGGATTCCTCCCGCAGGGCGTTGTCCAGCCCGATGCCGAGCAGCACGAGCAGATGCCGGAAGCCCGCCGCCATGTCCGCCGCGTTGCGCGGGCCGTCGTCGGCCAGCACGACCTCGGAGGCCTGGCGCAGGCCGTCGAGCAGGTGGGACCACGCACGTCCCGAGAGCAGGTCGTCCGCCGTGGCGTCCCCGGCGCGGGCCGCCTCGCCGACCGAGTGCGGCATCCAGGACGGATTGACGAAGGCGGACGTCACGCGGCGCCCCGTCGGACGCGTGCGAACCAGTGACAAGACCCTCATGTGCGGACCCCCGGCGCGAGTAGGTCGGCCATGCTCCCGCACCGCCCGGAGGGCCGTCAAACCTCCGAAATCACCGGCGACGCAGGCACCGGCGCGTAGCGTGTGGCCGGGAGGTGGCGACGGCGTGCCACAGCGGGCGGTCACGAGGGCGAAGCAGACGACACATGATCGAAGGTGCCATTCCCACACTGGTCCTGATCGGGCTGGCGGCGGTCCTGGCGCCGATCGTCGCCGAATGGTCGCGCCGGTTCATCGCCATACCCGAGGTGGTGATCCAGATCATCTTCGGCATCCTGCTCGGGCCGTACGTGCTCAACCTCGCGCACCCGAACAACATCGTGACGGCGCTGTCGGACTTCGGCCTGACCTATCTGATGTTCCTGGCCGGCACCGAGCTCGACCTCTCGACCATGCGCCAGGGCCACCTCGGCCGGGCGGCGGGCTCGTGGGTGGCCTCGCTCGGTGCTCGCGCTCGGCCGTCGGCGAAGTCCTGCACGCCACGGGGCTCGTCCTCGACCACATCGTCGTGGCGCTGTGCCTGACCACGACGGCGCTCGGGACGCTCCTGCCGATCCTGCACGACGCCGGCGTGCTGCGCACGCCGCTCGGGCCCTCCATCCTGTCGGTGGGCGCCATCGGGGAGTTCGGTCCGATCGTGGCGGTCGCGGTGCTGCTCACCAATCGAGACGCCACGGCTGACCTTCCTCCTCCTCGCCCTCTTCGTCGCCGTCGCGCGTGATCGCCGCCCTGCTGGCCACCAGGTGCATCCGCCGCGGTTCATCGCGCTGATGCGCAAGCACCTCCACTCGACGGCGCAGCTGCCGGTCCGGATCTCGGTCCTGCTGGTGGTCCTGCTCGTCTACCTGGCCGAGAAGCTCAGCCTGGACGTGCTGCTCGGCGCGTTCGCGGCCGGCGTGGTCGTGCGCCTCTTCATCAAGGGCGAGGACAGCGCACCGATCACGAGCAAGCTCGAGGCGATCGGCTTCGGCTTCCTGATCCCGATCTTCTTCATCGACAGCGGCATCAAGTTCGATCTCCACGCGCTCATCCACATGCCCAAGGTCCTGTTGCTGGTGCCGATGTTCACCGTCATCTTCCTGCTTCACCCGCAGCCTGCCCACATGGGCCTTCTTCCGGGGCGCCGTGACGAAGGTCGAGGCCCGCTCGCTGGCCGTCCTGTCGGCCACGGGCCTGCCGATCATCGTGGTCATCACGTCGCTTGGGCGTCGAGCGAGCATCGGATGAAGCCGCAGAACGCGGCGGCCCTGGTGGCCGCCGGCATGCTCTCGGTCCTGATCTATCCCCTCGTCGGGCTGCGATGGCTCCGCAGGGGTGCCGAGGCGACCGAGGCGCCCGAGGCGCCCAATCTCCCAGAGCGGCTGGACGGCAAGTGAGCCTGCTCTGGGGACGATCCCGAGCCGGACCCCTGCAATCGTTGTTGCGCCGAGCCGCAACGCCTATAGTCCCTCGGTCGACGTAGGGAGGGCAGCATGGCGAACGAAGGAAGGCTGGGTTCCGCCCAGAGGCCGGGGACCGGATCAGGAGAGTCGCGACTGGGTCGCCGGAGCCGGCCTGCGCCGGTCCCTGCTCGCGGTCGGTGTCGGCCACGAGCATCGTGGCCTCCATCGGCGTCTTCGCCGCGGTCAGCCAGGCGGGTGCGGCTCCGTCTTCCGCACCGTCCATCACCACTTCCCCCGCCAGGCCCTTTCGCCGTTCTTCGGCGTCCGCAACACCTGGGCGGCGTCGAACTGGTCCGGCTATGCGGAGACCGGGGCATTCACCGGAGTCAGCTCGGCCTGGACCGTTCCCACCGTCGCCGCGTCCACGTCCCCGACCTACTCCTCGGCCTGGATCGGCGTCGACGGCTTCAACAACAGCAATCTCATCCAGACGGGGACCGAAGAGGACTACTACAGCGGCGCGGCGCACTACAACGCCTGGTGGGAGATCCTCCCTGCCTCCGAGACCGCGCTGCCGAAGTCGGACCCGTCGCCGGCGGGGACCGCATGGCGGCGTCGATCTACGAGACGTCGAGCACACGTTTTCGACCGGATACTTCTTCCGGCGTCTCGACCGAGCACGTGTGGGTCATCACGATCACCGACACGACGCGAGGGTGGAGCTTCAGCACGAAGCAGGGCTACAACGGCACCGGGACTTCGGCCGAATGGGTGGTGGAGGCGCCTGAGGTGGGTGGCCGGATCGCCACGTTGGCCCACTACACCGTCGCTTCGCCGGCCGGTATCGGCGACTTCGACAACGCCGGCGTTCTCTCGACCATCGTGAGCAGCGGGACGCCGGCGTACACCGGAGCGAACCTCAACTTCCAGAACGACTCGGGCGTCATGATCCAGAACAACGTCCAGGTCTCCACACCCGGCAATCCCGACGCGCCCCTGACAGCGTTCAACGCCGCCTATGGATCGGCCGTCCCGCCGACGCCGGCGGGCTAGCGGGCCTGGCCCCTCGGGGGGTCGGCCCCGCCGCCGCTCACCACTCAGTCGTAGCCACCCGTGAAGATGCTCGGAATGGGACGGGCCGGCGGCGTGCGGAAGAAGGGACGGACATGCGTCTCCATGATCTCCTCGCACGACCGGGCCGCCGCCGGATCAGGAGGAGGTCGTGGTCCTCGGCGGCATCCTCGGCCAGGTCGAAGAGCTGGCACGGCTCCACCGCGTCCTCGTCGACCACCAGCTTGTAGCGCTCGGTCTCGAAGGCGGCGAAGCCCCAATTCTCGCTGACCGTCACCGACCGGGCCGACGGCGGCGGCCGGGTCATGCACACCGCCGAGGAGTGAGCGCCCCTCGGAGAGCGGCGACGTCGGGCGCTCCGGCAATGTCCCGCACGGTCGCCGGCACGTCGACGTGCTCGACCAGCGACTCGACCACGTGCGGCGCGCAGCCGCCCGGGGGACGGACGATCAGCGGCACGCGCACGGCCGGCTCGTACAGGACGCACTTCGACATCATGGAGTGGTTGCCCCCCATTTCGCCGTGGTCGCTGGTGTAGATGATCCACGTCGTGTCGAGCAGGCCCTTGCGCTCCAGCGCGCCGACCATGTCGCCGACGGCTTGGTCGATGACCGAGATATCAGCGGCGTACGACGTCCGCATCCCCCGAATGGCGTCGTCGGTCATCGTCTTCGAGTCGGAGAGCCAGAGGAACGAGTTCAGCAGCGCCCCGTAGCGGCCCGTGCCCTCAATCGTGGGACGCCGTGTCGAGCGGGGCATTGTGATGTCGACGCCGCGGTACCGCTCCACGGCCTCTGCCGGCGCGTCCCAGGGATCATGCGGCCCGGGGAACCCCACGAAGAGGAAGAACGGCTCGGGGCGCTCGTAGCCCTCGATCCACTCCACCGCCTGCTGGCCGTGCCAGGCGTCCACGTAGGACTCGAGCGGGATGGGCATCGGGGTGGAGTCCCACATCGGGACGCACTTGGTGGCGTTCTGCCCGTCCTCGTTCTCGCCCTGATAGCTGCGGTCGGCGATGTGCTTCTTGTAGGTCTCGAGCAGTCCGCGACCGGCCAGGTAGTCGGTGTAGCGGGTGGGGATCTTCCCGATGAACTTGTCGCCCGTCTCGAAGACCTCGGCGAACCCGAGCGCTTCGAGCCGACCCGCCATGTCGTCCATGTGGGGAACGGTGACCAGCTCGTCGCGGTAGAGGTGGGCCTTCCCGAGGAGGGCGGTGTGATAGCCGGCTTCGCGCAGGGCCCAGGCGTAGGTCGGGCTGTCGGGCGGGATCTCGGACGAGTTCGTGTACACGCCGTGGTCGCGCACGTAACGCTCGGTCATGAACGACGCACGCGCCGGCATGCAGAGCGGGCCCTGACACGACACCCGTGAGTAGCGGACGCCCTGCGCGGCCAACGCGTCCAGCGACGGCGTGAGGGCGCTCGCGTCTCCGGCGCACCCCATCACGTCGGCCCGGTGCTGGTCCGACATGACGAGCAGAATGTTGGGGGCGCCGGTGGCCATGCCGTCTCCGTCCGATCGAATGTTGGTATGGGTGGAATGATCATCGCATGAAACCCCGGGCGCGGTCGTTCCTGTGGATCCGGATGAATGCAGTCGCACTACTAACCTGTCGCCACCGCCGGAGCGAACCCCTGGAGCCTTTGCATGCCCTTTGATCTGAAGAAGGTGTTGGACGAGCGCAAGGGTGAGAACTTCACTCTCCACTCGAAGTACATCAACCCCCAGCTCCCGAAGATTCTCGGCCAGATTGAGTTCGACCGGTTCTACGAGAAGGGTGAGGGCTGCTACCTCATCGACGACAAGGGGGACCGCTACCTGGATCTCCTCTCGGGGTTCGGCGTCTTCGCACTCGGCCGGAGCCACCCAACAATCGTTCGGGCGCTGCACGACGCCCTCGATGCCGACCTGCCCAACCTGGTGCAGATGGACTGCTCGCTGCTCTCGGGCGTCCTGGCCGAGCAGCTGGTGGCCCGGTCGCATCCGGGGATCGAGCGCGTGTTCTTCACCAACTCCGGCGCGGAGGCGGTGGAGAGCGCCATCAAGTTCGCCCGGGCCGCCACGAAGCGCACGCGCATCCTCTACTGCGACCACGCGTTCCACGGGCTCACGACGGGGGCGCTCGCCCTCAACGGCGGTCGTGAATTCCGGACCGGTTTCGGCCCTCTCCTTCCGGGCGCCGAAATGATTCCCTTCGGGGACGCCACCGCTCTGGCTCGGGAGCTCCGCCGGGGCGACGTGGCGGCGTTCATCGCCGAGCCGATCCAGGGGAAGGGCGTCAACCTGGCGCTCGGACGAGTTCTGGCAGGAAGCGCAGTCGCTGTGCCGGCGGCACAAGGCCCTCTTGATCCTCGACGAGGTGCAGGCCGGCCTCGGGCGGTCGGGCACCTTCTTCTGCCACGAGCAGTTCGGCATCACCCCCGACATCATCACCGTCTCGAAGGCGCTCTCGGGCGGGTTCGTGCCCGGTCGGGGCCATGCTCAGCACGGCTTCGGTGTCCGACGCGGTGTACAGCTCCATGGACAGGGCGGTGGTCCACTCCTCGACGTTCAGCACCAACCAGCTGGCGATGGTGGCGGGGCTGGCCACCCTGGCCGCGTTCGACGACGAGGACATCCTCGACCGGGTGCAGCGCACCGGGAAGGCGTTCACCAAGGCGCTCGAACCGCTGGTCGAGCAGTACGAGTTCCTCCACGAGGTGCGGGGGAAGGGACTGATGATCGGGCTGGTGTTCGGCGAGCCCACGACGCCGGGCCTGCGCCGCCGCTTCAAGATGGTGGAGGCGGTCCGGCCCGCCCTGTTCTCCCAAATGGTGGTGACCCCGCTGTTCCACCGCCACCACATCCTCACGCAGGTGGCGGCCGACAACATGAACGTCATCAAGCTCCTGCCGCCGTTGATCGCGGGAGAAGAGGAGGTCGACCTCTTCGTCGACGCGCTGGACGACGTGCTGGCCAGCGCCGAGCGGGGCTCGAGCCTGATCTTCGAGTTCGGCAAGACCATGGCCAAGGGCACGTTGCACCGGACGCAGATGTGAAGCTCGCCTCCGGAGACAGGGTCCTCGTCACGGGCGCCAGCGGGTTCATCGGCTCGGCCGTGACGCGCCAGCTCCTGGCCCGCGACCAGGAAGTGATCGCGTTGGTCGAGCCGGGCGCCGACACGACGAACCTCGATGGCCTCGAGGTGAAGCAGGTCGTCGGTGACCTGCGCAGCCGCGACAGCGTGCAGAGTGCCGTCAACGGCTGCCGGGCCGTCTTCCATGTGGCGGCGCTGTACCGCTTCTGGGCCCGGGATCCTGATGCCTTCTACGCCATCAATGTCGACGGCACACGGAACGTCCTCGGGGCGGCCGAGGAGGCCGGCGTCGAGCGGCTCGTCTACACCAGCACCGTCGGCACGCTCGGTCTCGAGCACGTCTCGGGCTCGAATTCGGCCAACGAGCGCTCCTTTCCCGACGTCCGGCATCTGTACGGCTCCTACAAGCGCTCCAAGTACGTGGCGGAGCACGAAGTGCTGCGCGCCATTGCGGAGGGGCTGCCGGCGTCGCTGGTCCTGCCGACCTTCCCGGTCGGGCCCGGGGATCGCGCGCCCACGCCGACCGGCAAGCTGGTCCTCGACTTCCTGAACGGCCGCATGCCGGCTTTCGTCGACACCGTCTTGAACGTGGCGCACGTCGACGACCTGGCCGCCGGGCAGGTGCTCGTGCTCGAGAAGGGGCGGACCGGCCGGAGCTACATCCTCGGTGGCGAGAACTTGACGCTCGAGCAGGTACTCGCCGAGCTGGCCCTGCTCACGGGGCTCCCGGCCCCCTACGGCAAGGTCCCCAACTCGTTGGCTCTGGCCGTGGCGGCCGTCTCGGAGCTGGTCGAGGGGCGACTCCTCCGTCGCCATCCGTCCGTCCCGCTGGAGGCGGCACGGATGTCGACCTCCCGGATGTCCTTCGACACGACCCGGGCCCGCGAGGAACTGGGGTATGCGCCCCGGCCCGCCTCCGAGGCGCTCGAGGACTCGGCCCGCTGGTTCGTCGAAACGGGCATGGTCAAGGAGAGCAGGGTCAGCCGGATCCGCTGGTCCACGACGCCGACGGGGCACCCGCCGGAACGGTAGGCGGCAGGACCGGCGCGGCGGCCCGCCCCATTTCGGGCACACTGGTCGCCGTGGCTCCCCAGTTCATCTACACCATGCGCGGGCTCTCGCGCTTCTATCCGCCCGATCGTGAAGTGCTCAAGGGCATCAACCTCTCGTTCTATCCGGGGGCGAAGATCGGCGTCATCGGCTCCAACGGCTCGGGCAAGTCGTCGCTGCTGCGGATCATGGCCGGCGAGGACGACGGGTTCTCCGGTGAGGCCCGGCTGACACCGGGCTTCACGGTCGGGTATCTGGCGCAGGAGCCCCAGCTCGACGAGTCCAAGGACGTGGCCGGGAACGTCGCCGACGGTGTGGGTGAGGCCAAGCAGCTCGTCGACCGCTACAACGAGGTCTGCGCCGCCTTCGGCGACGCCGATGCCGACATCGACGCCCTGCTGGCGGAGCAGGCCGACCTGCAGACGAAGATCGATGCCGCCGGCGCCTGGGAACTCGACCGCACGTTCGAGATCGCCATGGATGCGCTCCGCCTCCCGCCCGGTGACGCCGACGTCAGCACGCTCTCGGGTGGCGAGCGGCGGCGCGTCGCGTTGTGCCGGCTCCTCCTGTCCAAGCCGGACCTGCTCCTGCTGGACGAGCCGACCAACCACCTCGACGCCGAGTCGGTGGCGTGGTTGGAGCGGACGCTGCAGGTGTATCCCGGGACGGTCGTGGCGGTGACGCACGATCGCTACTTCCTCGACAACGTGGCGGGCTGGATCCTCGAGCTCGACAGGGGAGCGGGCATCCCGTGGGAGGGCAACTACTCCTCCTGGCTCGAGCAGAAGCAGGCGCGCCTGGCCATGGAGGAGAAGGCCGACCGCTCCCGGCAGGCGTCCCTCGAGCGAGAGCTCGAATGGATCCGCATGTCCCCGCGGGCCCGGCAGAGCAAGGGCAAGGCGCGCATCACCGCGTACAACGAGCTGGTGACCGAAGCCGAGTCCGCCGACCGGCGAGCCGACAAGGTCGAGCTGACCATTCCGCCCGGACCTCGCCTGGGCGATCAGGTGGTCGACGCCGATGGGGTCGTGAAGGCCTTCGGGGATCACCTGCTCATGGATGGCCTGTCGTTTCGACTTCCCCCCGGCGGCATCGTCGGCGTCATCGGGCCCAATGGTGCCGGCAAGACCACCCTGTTCCGGATGATCGTCGGCGAGGAGAAGCCCGACGCCGGCACGTTGACCACCGGGGCGTCGGTCGAACTGGCCTATGTGGACCAGTCGCGTGAGTCATTGGCGGCCGACGCCACCGTCTACGAGGAGATCACCGGCGGGGTGGATCGGATCATCGTCGGCGGACGTGAGCTGCACGGCCGGGCCTACGTCGCCGGGTTCGGCTTCAAGGGGAGTGACCAGCAGAAGAAGGTGGGGCAGCTCTCGGGCGGCGAGCGCAACCGGGTGCTGCTGGCCAAGGTGCTGCGCAGCGGCGGGAACGTTCTGCTGCTCGACGAACCGACGAATGATCTCGACGTGGACACGCTCCGGGCCCTGGAGGACGCGTTGTTGACCTTCCCCGGGTGCGCCGTGGTCATCAGCCACGACCGGTGGTTCCTCGACCGCATCGCCACCCACGTGCTCGCCTTCGAGGGGGAGTCCGAAGCCCGCTGGTGGGAGGGGAACTTCAGCGACTACGAGGCGGACCGCCACAAGCGTCTCGGCGTCGATGCCGATCAGCCGCACCGGTTGCGCTACAAGCCGCTCGTCCGCGACTGAGTCGAAGCCGGGCCCGGGCCCGGAGCCGGGTCTGACTCTGACCTCCCGCACGCGGCGCCACCGGGAGATCCCACAGCCCGCTGACGTCCTCGTAGGCCGTCGTGCAGGGCGGGCCGTCGGCCACCCACATGCGTGGCACGCCGTCGCCCGCAGGGACTCGGACCAGGCAGGACGATCGTGTGCCGAAGGTGTCCAGGTGCACGCAATTGGCGGCGTTCGGGCGTGTCTCGCCCTCGGGGTTCCGATGGTCCGTCAGGACGCGACGAAACGCGTCGGCCACCTGGTCCCCGTCGGGCGGTACCTCGAGCCCGGCCCGCACCAGGTCGACCTTGGGCGACGTCTCGCCGAGAGCCCGGTTCTCCAGCACATGGATCCCTGGCGGCAGGGCAATGGCCGAACCCGCCTCTGCGTCGGCACCCGTGAAGTCGACGAAGAAGAGTGCGTCGCGGTCCCCGACCAGGAGCCACGACCCGTTGTAGTCGGCGGGGCGGAATGCCGAGAGGAGCGCGTCGACGGCATCGGCCGCGGTGGTGTGGCGGACGAGCTCGAGCGGCAACTCGCCCCGGGACCGCTTCGACGGATCCTTGGCGTCACCCAAGGGCTCGTTGGTCAACCCGGCACACACGCCGTACTCGTTGATGGCGAGCCACGTCCCACCCGACAGCTCGTCCCGGCCCCCCAGCACCCGTGGCGGCCCTTCGTCGAGCACCGTGACGGCGGTCGACGGTCGTTCCAGGATCTCATCGCGGTTGGCGCCGACGATCAACGGTTCACCGGCCACCACGTGCGAGGCCACAACGAGGAGGCACACGCCGCTCACCCTACCGACCCCTTGCAGGCGCACGAACTCGACGTGGCCAATGACGCAAACCCATGGCAGGTAAGGTCCAACGCCGAACATGGTCAACCGCTGGCAGGAGAGCGATCGTCCACGCGGCGCGGACTACGACCGACGTTTCACCGACCTCGCCGCCACCGGCATGGACATGCACGGCGAGGCGTCGCTCGTCGCCGAATACGCCCCGACCTCCGTCCTCGACGCCGGGTGCGGCACGGGCCGGGTCGCCATCGAACTCAGCCGACGGGGCTACGACGTCACGGGGGTCGACCTCGACGAGGCCATGCTGGCCGAAGCCCGCACCAAGGCCCCAGCCCTCACCTGGCTCCAGGGCGACCTGGCCGACCCCGGGCTGGACTTCGGGGGCCGGACCTTCGACCTCATCGTCATGGCCGGCAACGTGCTGATCTTCGTGGCCCCCGGCACGGAGGGCGAGGTCATACGAAACGCCGCACGCTGGCTGCGCCCGGGCGGGCACCTCATCACGGGTTATTCCATGAGGCCCGGAAGGCTTCGGGCCCGGCCGGCACGATCCCCTGGCCGCCGAGGCCGGCCTCGTCCTCCAGGACCGCTGGTCGACCTGGGACAAGGCGCCCTACGCACCGGCCGACAGCTATGCCGTGGCCGTGCACCGGCGAAAGATATGAGGCCTGCTCACCGCCACCCACGCAACGGAGACGCAAATTTGATGACCCATAGTGCACTGAACGTGCACGACAGCCCTGTGTCGTTAATCTTCACACATGGGAACTGAGGACCTCGATCCGATCGATCATCACATCATCGAATTGCTCTCGCAGAACGCCCGCCGGACCATGGCCGACATCGGCGAGCAGGTTTCCCTGTCCGCCTCGGCCGTGACCAGGCGGATCGAACGGTTGGAGCGCACCGGCGTGATCGCCGGCTACACCGTCGTCGTCGACCACCGCAAGGCCGGCCGCCCGATTCAGGCCTTCACCGAAGTGCGCTTCGCCGGCACCGCCGACCTGCAGGAGATCAAGGAGACGGCGATGCAGCTGTCCGAGGTGCAGGCGGTCTTCACCACGGCCGGCGATCCGGACGCACTGGTCTGGCTCCAGGTCCCCGACGTCGAGCGCCTCGGCCAGGTCATTGAACAGTTGCGCCGTCGAGGACGGGTCACGGGCACCAAGACGCTCATCGTCCTCGATACATGGTCGCGTCACCGCGCCCTCGAGGCCAACGGCCTGCCCGCTCATAGCTAAGTGAGGCGAGCCGGACCGATCACGGCGTCCCTCGCCGCCGTCATCGCACTCTCATTCCTGGCGGCCGGATGCAGCAATAACAAGAGCAATGAGCGCAGCGTCGCCGACCACGACCACGTCCCACGCCACGGCGCCCACCACCACGACCACCACCGGCCCCGCCGGCACATGGTCCAAGGCCATCACCGTCGCCGCCAACACCGATCTCTCCGTCGTCACATGCACCGCGCCCTCGGCGTGCATCATGGGTTCGACGACCGGACAGACCTATCGGCTGTTCCTCGACAAGGTCAGCGCCCTCGGCCCGGCCGTCCCGTCCCCCTCGCCCCAAGGCGTGGCCTATCTCTCGTGCGGCGTCTCCAATTTCTGCGGTGCCGCGCCCAACCTGAACCAGGTCGCCTTCCTCGGCGGTTCGAGCTGGGAGCCGCCGGCCACCATCAGCGCGGCGCAGGGCATCACGGCCATCGACTGCACCGGGCCCACGTTCTGCATCACGATCGACGGCGAAGGGAACTCGTTCGCCTACAACGGCAGGGGTTGGTCGGGCAACATCGGCGCCTGGGGGGCGGCCAACCAGATCTCGTGCGTGACCCCGTCATTCTGCGTCGCCGCCGAGGGCGGTCCCTCGGTCTTCAATGGCTCGACCTGGACCCAGCCCAGCGATATCGACACGCAGGGCCAGCTCAACTCGGTCTCCTGCGCCTCGACCGCCTTCTGCGTCATGGTCGACAGCAACGGAGCGGTCCTGACCTGGAACGGGTCCGCCTTCTCCGAATCCCGTGTCGATCGCCACCGAGCCGCCCCTCACCGGCAGCAACGCCTCGGGCCTGACCGCCGTCTCGTGCCCGACCACCACCTTCTGCCGCGCCGTCGACTCCATCGGCCGTGTGTTCGCCTACAACGGCACGACGTGGAGCTCGGGCACCCTCATCGACAACGGCCACGCCCTCACGAGCATCTCGTGCCCGACCGTGTCCTACTGCATCGCCGTCGACCGCTCGGGCAACGCGTTCGTCTCCACCTGATCACCAGGGGGCCAGGACGGGCGGCTCGCCGCGTCCGATCACCCAGGACAACAACTCGGCGGGGTCACTCCTCTCCGCCAGACGCGGCAATTCGCGCGGCAGCCAGACCTCGACCAGCGCGGGCGGGAGCGGCACCGGCCCCAGACCCAGGTCGCCGTGATGCACGACGACCTCCCTCCAGCGCGAGAGCACCGCGTCCACGCGAGTCCTCCACCATGCCCCTCGATGTCCGTGACGGCGCATCCCACGCCGCTGGAGAGAGGCCGGCCATGACCCGGTCGACGGCGTCCGCTGTGTCCCGCACGTCGCGCACCAGTTCGGACGCCGATCGGCCCGCACCCTCTTCGATGTCGCTGCTGCGCTGCTCCAGCCCGCCTACGTACTGATCCCGCAGTTCCCCCTGCTCCGCGCCCTCCAACCGCCACACGAGGCTGTCGGCATTGCGGGCGATGTGGGTCAGCACGTGGCCCACGGTCCATCCCGGCAGCCGGCTCGGCCGGCGGGCCGCGTCGTCGGACAGATCGGCGATGTCCTCGAGCAGTGCCGCCTGCGCCGCTGCGCATCCCTCGACGAGCACCATCTCCGCCCGTCACGCCCCGTTCCCGTCACGCCCCCGCTCCGTCACGCCCGCTCCCGGTCCCGTCACGCCATCACGAAGCCGGGATGGTGGACTGCCCGTCGAGCATGTCGGCCATGACGGCGCGGATGAACTCGTCCGCCTCCTCGGTCATGCCGCCGGCGACTCCGCCGTAGATGGCTCCCGACCGGGGTGCCTCGTCGGCGTGCTCCTTGGCGTACACCACCGCGTCGGCCAGATCGGCGGTGAACTCCGGCACGACCTGGGGCTGGGTCTGCGGTCTCGTCACCGCCATGTGCAAGGCGTTGGGGTACTGCTGCCCGTTGAAGCGCCATCCCCTCGTCCGCATGAAGTCGTTCACGTGGTAGATGTCGAACTCGTCGGAGGTGAAGGAGAAGAGGAACGTGGGCTTTCCCACCAGGCGCAGCTCGGGGTGCGAGGTGACCGCGGCCTGCATCGCCGTGGACGTCTCGAAGATCTCCCGCGCGTAGCCCAGGTAGCCGGCGTGGCCGTACTGCACCATGGCGGCCCAGGTCGCTGCGATCAGCCCGCCCGAGCGCGAGCCCTCCATGCCCGGTGAGGTGTACTTACCCCCGCTCCAATCCGTCAGGTAGAAGTACTGGGCGTTCCTGAGGGCCTTGGTGCGGAAGGTGAGGACCGAGGAGCCCTTGAAGGCGTAGCCGTACTTGTGGGTGTCGGCCGACATGGAGGTCACGCCCGGCACCGAGTAGTCGAACGGCGGAATGTCGTACCCGAGCTCGCGGCCGAAGGGCAGGATGAAGCCGCCCAGGCAGCCGTCGACGTGGAGCCCGACACCACGCTCGAGCGCAATGTCGGACAGTTCGCTGATCGGGTCGACGGTGCCGTAGCCGTAGTTGCAGGCCGACCCGATCAGGGCGACCGTCTGATCGTCAATGTGGTCGCGCACCCAGTCCACGTCCACCTGCGTCGTGACCGGATCGATCGGTGCTCGCCGCAACTCGACACCGAAGAGGTGGCAGGCCTTGTCGAAGGCGGGGTGCGCGGTCTCGGGCTTGATCACGTTCGGCCGCGTCACCCCACGCGTCTGGGCCGCGTGCTCGCGGTAGGCGAGGATGGCGTGCAGAATGCTGCCGGTCCCGCCCGTGGTGACCAGCCCGCACGGATCGTCCCCCGCCTCCTGCGCGGCTTCCCCATGGTGCAGGTCGAGCGTCATGGCGATGATCTCGGCCTCGAATTTCGTCGCACTCGGGCACATGTCCCGCTGCAGGACGTTCACGTGGGCGAACAGGCCGAAGGCCTCGTTCATGAAGTGGTAGTGGTCGTGGTCGCCGCAGTACATGGTGCCCGAGCACTTGCCGGTCTCCCAGAAGGCGTCTTCCTCCGTGGCCATCGTGCGCAGTTCGGCCAGCACCGCCTCCCGGCTCATGCCCTTCTCCGGGAGCACGCGATTGATGGCGAAGCGGTCGGCGTAGGGGTAGTCGCTCATGGGGTGTTGCCTCCTTGGGACGACAGCGGCGAGGGAGCCGGCGGTGCCGTCGGGTCCGAGACTATTCAATTGGGTCATCTGGCGAACGTCGCGCGATGATGTCGCATGCGCCACCCCAGGGCCTTCGAGTCGCTGCACGGCTACCAGCGCGCCTGGGTCAGCGGCGACCTGCTGGCGGGGCTCATGCTCCTGGTCATCGCCGTTCCCGAGCAGCTGGCCACGTCCCGCTTGGCCGGTATGCCGCCGATCACGGGCTTCTACGCCTTCGTCGCGGGAACGGTCGTCTTCGCCTTTCTCGGCGCCAACCCCCAGATGTCGGTCGGAGCCGACTCCACCATCGCTCCGCTGTTCGCCACCGGGGTGTCTGCGCTCGCCCTCACCGGCTCGACCCACTACGTCGAGCTGGTGGGGATCCTGGCCGTGATGGTCGGGCTGATGGTGATGCTGGTGAGCATCCTGCGCCTCGGTTGGATCGCCGACTTCCTGTCGACGCCCATCGTGACCGGCTTCCTCTCCGGTGTGGCCGTGATCATCATCATCCATCAGCTCCCGGACTTCTTGGGGTTGCCGCCCACCACGGGCTCGAATGCCCACCGCTTCGGATACGTCGTCACCCACCTTGACGAGGTCAACGGCTGGACGCTGGCCGTCGGCCTCGGCGTCCTGGTCGTGATGTTCGTCTGCGCCCGCCTGAATCGTCATATCCCCGGCGGCCTGATCGGCCTGGTTGGCTCCACCGCACTCGTGGCAGCGCTGGGGCTGCAGGCGCACGGTGTGGCCGTGCTCGGCACCGTCCAGAGCGGCGCACCCCACATCGGGCTGACGGGGTTGTCGTGGTCCACGCTCGAAAGCCTGGCGCCGCTGGCGGCCGTCGTCGCGCTGGTCGTCGTGACCCAGACGGCGGCCACCACCCGCGCCTTCGCCGATCAGGGCGGCTACGACGCTGACGCCGGCCGTGACTTCTTCGGCGTCGGCGCGGGCAGCGTGCTCGCGGGTCTCGTGGGCTCGTTCCCCGTCGACGCCAGTCCACCCCGGACCGGGGCGGTCGTCACCGCCGGGGGCCGCACCCAGGCCGGCGCGCTCGGAGCGGCGCTCGTGATCCTCCTGCTCATCCCCGTCGCCAACGTCCTCGAGGACGTGCCGCTGGCGACGCTGGCCGCCGTGCTGATCTACGTGGCGATCCGCCTCTTCAAGCCGGCTGATCTGCGCGCCATCGCCCGCTTCGACCTCTTCGAGTTCGGGCTGGCCTCAGTGACATTGCTCGCCGTGGTCCTCATCGGGGTCGAGCAGGGGATCGGTGTCGCCGTCGGGCTGGCCATCCTGGACCGGATCCGATTGAGCGCGCCGCCCCCAGCTGCATGAGCTGGGTCGGCTTCCGGGGACCACCAGTTGGGCGCCGCTGTCGGCCGAGCCCTCTCGCCACGGAACTGCCCGGCGTCCTCGTCCTGCTCTTCGCGACCCCGCTCTGGTACGCCAACGCGGTGCACTTCCGCGACGAGGTGGTCGCGGCCCTCGGCCGCAAGCCCGACACGCAGATACTCGTGCTCGATGCGCTGGGAATGTCCGACGTGGACTTCACCGGATCACGGGCTCTGGGCCACGTCCTCGACGCCTGCGACCGCGCCCACGTTGCCTTCGGGATGGCACGGACCGGCGACCACCTGGAGGACATGCTGCGACGAAGCGGCCTGGCGCAGCGCATCGGGGCGGGTCGTTTCTATCCGAGCGTCAACGAAGCCGTCACCGCCTCTGACGGAGACGCCGCCCGCCTCCCTCCGAGAACGGCATTCGAAAAGACGTCGCAGACAGCAAGCTCCAGCCTGCAGCCCGCCTCAGCCGGCCCACGCCCCTGTTGCGAGGAGCAGTCACCCGGGTCCAGAGCACCGAAGGGCGCGACACCATGACCCGGCCGGTGGGGCCGACGATGGTGAGCTCCTCGTTGGGGTTGCCGGTCATGGACCAGCCTTTTCGGTGCACCACCCCATGGTGCTTTTTGCAGACCAGGACCAGAATTGTCCAAGTCGGTCCGACCGCCCGAACCCCAGGGTTTGACGTGGTGCACGGCGGCGAAGGTGACGTTGGCACAGCCCGGGAACCGGCACTGGCGGTCCCGGCGGATCACCTCTCGTCTTTGGGCTCCGGAAGGGAAGCGCCGGGCCCGGCCCTCGTACATGGTGTGGCCGAGCGCGTCGTCGACCGCCACCACCACGGTGGCGTCACAGGCGATGCGCTGGACCGTCTCGACGTCGATCAGGCCATGGTGCTCGAGCTCGGCCGCCAACTCGCTCTTGTCCCCGGTCTCATCGACCAGGTCCTCCAGGGGCACATGGGCCACCACGAAGAACGGTTTGGGGGCGACTGGTCGTGGTGAGTGGCGCCGTGGCTGCTGAGGCCGTGCCCGAGGTGGCGAGGTGGTCCGACGCCCGGCGTGACGGAGTCGATGATCGCCATGAACCCGTCGCAGCGCCGCTGGTCCAAGAGGCGTCTTGCTCAGTCGGAGGCGAGCCGTCTCGGCGCCAGGCGCTGACACAGGCCTTGGTCCGGGCGTAGTCCTCTTTGGGCAACTGGCCCGACAAGGTGCGGCGCTCGTCGTTGAAGCGCAGGTAGCGGCCGTCGTGCTCCGAACGAGACGGGGAGACGAAGGCGGACCGGGCCCGGGCGGCGGTGGTCCGGGCCACCTCGGCCAGCTCGCGGACGCTGAGCTCTTTGGCCTGGGCACACAGTGCCTGGTCGTTCCGGGGCGTGGCCACGTCGACGACGGTGCGCACCTTGTCGAAGGAGATCTCGCCCGCGTACAGGGACCCCATCAGATTCGGCAGATCCTGGGACTTCTCGGCCACCTGCGAGTACGAGCGTGCCGTGGCACCGACACACCGAAGGTCTCGGCAGTCCAGACCTCAGGCGAGGTGGCGCCGTCGTCACGGAACATCTCGCGCTTGAGGGACTCGGCCAAGCAGATGGTGAACTCGCCCTCGGCGGCCGTCTTGACCCTCAGCGCCTCGTGCATGCGTCGCCCGGAGGTCATCCGTTGGACAGGTCGGCCACTGCGCTGATGAGGGCAGCACTGGTGTCGGCGGCCGGGGGCAGCGCCACGTGCGGTGAGCGAGCGTCGGGGGCATCGCTTAGTGAATGGTCCCGGCCGCCCGAAGAGTGCGCGCAGAACGGCGCCGGTCAGCTCATCTCTGAGCCCGGCACGACCTCTATCTCCGCCCGCACCGGCCGGTGATCGGAACCCGAGTGCGGGAAGACAACGCCCGACACCGCTCGCAAGCCGTCACCGCGCACCAGGATGTGGTCGATCTGGCTGTGGGGGCGCCAGGTCGGCCAGCTCTGGCCGATCACGGCGCGCCGCCAGCCGCGGCCCATGAACAACTGGACCAGCGGCCCCCATGAGTTCATGTCGCCGGCCAGCACGGCGTCCGGACGGGCCTCGGTGCGCAGCCGGCGTCGCAGCTCGGCAAAGTTGCGCGGCGAGCCTTGGAGCAGGTGCGACATGTGGATCCCGCCGACCGAGATGGGCCGGCCGTCCACCGTGATGTCGACCACGATGGCGGCGCGCCGTAACCGGTCGGCCCGCAAGGGGTGCAGGTGCACCAGGCGACTGGCCTCGATAGGGATCTCGGGCCGCACCAGGACGGCGATACCCATGTTGCCGGGTTCGGCCTCCTGCCAGCGCGCCAGCGAGCGGACCCCGCTGTGCAGGGGCTGGACGCTGTCGATGTAGAGGGCCCGGTTGCGGTCTCGCATGCTGGGCCGAGCGATCCATCTGTGGTCGGCGTCGGCCTGGGGTTGAATGCGGCGTCCGCCGCCGATGTCGTGTGCCACGACCTGGTAGCCCAGATGGCGTGCCGCCTGCTCCGCCTGTCCTCCGCCGCTGTCCCCGTCAGCGGTCCATGCCTCCTCGAGCACGACGACGTCGGCCTCGAGCGCGGCGATGGCAGCGATGTAGTCAAAGCGCCTGCCCCACCCGTCCATCCCGCAGTGCATGTTGAAGTTGGCGATGCTGAGCACGGTCGCCAGACGATAGGCGAGCGGGACCCGCCACCGGTACGATCGATGGCGGTGGCAGGGTCGGCAGCCGGGGATGCGCACCGACCCCTGACCCGGCGTCTGCAGCCGTTCACCACCACGATCTTCGCCACCATGTCGGAGCTCGCCGTCCGGACGAACTCGGTCAATCTCGGCCAGGGCTTCCCCGATACGGACGGGCCCGAGGAACTCAAAGAGGTGGCCATCGACGCCATCCGCCACGGCCGCAACCAGTACCCGCCCAGCCAGGGCATCCCCGAGCTGCGCCAGGCCATCGCCACCCATCAGCGGGACTGGTACGGCCTCGACCTCGACCCCGACACCGACGTCCTCGTGACCGTCGGCGCCACCGAGGCCATTGCGGCCACGTTCCTGGCGCTGTGCGAGCCCGGCGACGAGGTCGTCATGTTCGAGCCGACCTACGACTCCTATGCGGCCTGTGCCTCCATGGCCGGCGCCGTGCCGCGCCTGGTGCGCCTCCACCCGCCCGACTGGCACTTCGACCCCGACGAGCTGGCCGCCGTCGTGGGGCCCCGCACCACCATGCTGCTCCTGAACTCACCGCACAACCCGACCGGCAAGGTCTTCTCGGCCGACGAACTGGGGCAGGTGGCCGCCCTGTGCCGGGACCACGATGTCCTGGCGGTGACCGACGAGGTGTACGAGCATTTGGTCTTCGACGGGTCGCACGTGCCCTTGTCGACGTTGCCCGGCATGGCGGAGCGGACCCTGACCATCTCGTCCGGGTGGCAAGACGTTCTCCTTCACGGGCTGGAAGGTGGGATGGGTGAGCGGCCCGGCGCCGCTGGTGGCCGCGGTGCGCGCCGCCAAGCAGTTCCTGACCTACACCAGCCCGGCGCCGCTGCAGCTGGCCATCGCCCGCGGTCTCGGGTTCCCGCCCGCCTCCCTGGGGCTGCTCGCCGACGAGCTGCGGGCCGGGAGGGATCAGCTCTGTGACGGGCTGGCGGCGCTGGGGTACGACGTCTTCCGGCCCGCCGCCACCTACTTCGCCACGACCGACATCGCGTCCGTGGCGCCGGGTCTCAGCGCGCGGGAGTTCTGCCTGGCCCTGCCCGAGCGGTGCGGCGTCGTCGCCATCCCGAGCTCCGTCTTCTATGACCCGGCCGACCCCGACGCCGGCCGGACCCTGGTGCGCTGGGCCTTCTGCAAGCGTCCCGAGGTGCTGGCGGACGCGCTGGGCCGCTTAACATCGTGGTCCCTATGACGATCCCGATGACCTGGGTCGACGCCTTCAGCGACGTGGCGTTCGGGGGCAACCCGGCGGCCGTCTGCCTGTTGCGCGAGCCGCTGGACGACGCCCGGATGCAGTCCATCGCCTTCGAGCTCGGCATCGCCGAGACGGCGTACCTCACCCCGTCGGACGACCCGACCGTCTTCGGCCTGCGCTGGTTCTCGCCGGCCGTCGAGATCGACCTGTGCGGCCACGCCACGTTGGCCTCGGCGCACGCGCTGCGTGAGGGGGGCCACGTCGACGGGACGGCGCCGTTGACCTTCCACACGCGGAGCGGCCCCCTGCGGGCCTCGTTCGCCGGCGACACCATTGAGCTCGATTTCCCGGCCGACCCGATGGTCCCCGGCCCGCTGGACGAGGAGCTGGTGGACGAGTGGCCCGGCGACGTCGTGGCGAGCGGGAGGACCGGCTTCTTCGCCTTCGTCGTGCTCTCCTCCGCCGACGCGGTGCGCGCCTACGAGCCCGATCTGGAGGCGATCGCCGCCACGGGGGCCAAGGCGCTGCTCCTCACCGCGGCGGCGGGTCGCCGGACTCGGGTGCCGACTACGTCCTGCGCGTCTTCGGGCCCAACGTGGGGATCGACGAGGACCCCGCCACGGGAGCAGCCCAGTGCGTGGCCGGCCCGTACTGGGCGGCCGAGCTGGGCCGGGACCGCCTGGTGGCCCACCAGCTCTCCCGGCGCGGGGCGACGCTCTACGTGCGTCCCGACGGTGACCGGGTCTTCATCGGCGGGCACGCCACCACCGTCCTGACCGGCGAGCTGTGCTAGGGATGCGGCTCATGACGACGCGTGAGCTCGTCGAGAGCCACGTGCCGTCGTCCCCACGCGAGGTCCTCGCCAAGGAGCGCTTCCTGTCCGAGCTGGCCGGGCTCAGCTGCGCCGTGCGACGAGCACGCGGGCCCGACCCACGTGACGGCGTCGGGCGATTGTGGTCGGGCGGCGCGGCACCGTGCTCCACCGCCACAAGAAGCTCGGCATCTGGATGCAGCCCGGTGGCCACATTGATGCGGGCGAGACTCCTGAAGCGGCTGCGCTCCGCGAGGCGACCGAGGAGCTCGGCCTGGCCGTCACGCATCCCCCGGCCGGCCCGTTGCTCCTCCATGTCGATGTGCACGAGGCGGCACACGGGCACACCCACCTCGATCTGCGCTATCTGTTGCTGGGCGCGGACGCCGACCCGCAGCCACCGCCGGACGAGAGCCCCGATGCGCGCTGGTGTTCGTGGGACGAGGCCATGGCGATGGCGGACCCCGCCCTGATCGACGCGCTGCCACTGGCGCGGGCCGCCTTCGAGGCGATGCCGTGACCGAGGACCTGGAACGCCTGCTCGTCGTGCAGGACCTCGACACCACCATCACGCAGCTCCAGCACCGGCGCGATGCGCTCGTCGAGACCACGGGCCTGGCCGCCGCCGAGGCGCAGCTGGCCGCGCTCGAGGTGGAGCGGGCCGATGCGGCGGCGCGGCGCGGCGTGCTGGCGGCGACGCAGAAGGAGCTCGAGGAGCAGATCGGCGGCATCACCGAGCGCCGCGACGTGGTGGAGAAGCGCATGTACGCCGCCACCGGCTCCTCGGGTCGTGACCTCCAAGCCATGAACGACGAGGTCCGGCACCTCACCGAGCGCCGGGCCGAGCTCGAGGAGCTCGAGCTGGTGTCCATGCTGGAGCAGGACCCCATCGACGCCGAGCTGGCCGCGGTGGCGGAGCGGACCGCGCCGCTGGAGACGCAGGCCGTCGAGCTCCGGGCGCTGGTGGCCGAGGGGCAGGTGGAGATCGACGCCGCGCTGGCCGAGGCGGCGGGGGCACGGTCCGCCGAGGCGGCGCTGTTGCCGACGGCACTCTCGGACCGCTACGAGACGTTGCGGGCGCGCCTCAAGGGCACCGGTGCGGCGCGGCTGATCAGGAGCCACTGCGACGGCTGCCATCTCGAGCTGTCCTCGGGTGAGGTCGAGAAGATCCGCGCCCTTCCGCCGGGCGAGGTGGCCACCTGCGAGCAGTGCGGCCGCATTCTCGTCCCGACCTGAGCATGCTGATCCTGGTGCGCCACGGCGAGTCGGTGGCCAACGCGCAGGGGCTCCTGCTCGGCCGGACCGACGCCGAGTTGACCGAGACCGGGCGCGCCCAGGCGGAGGCGGCCCGTGCCTTGGTCTACGACCCGGTGGCCGAGGTGCGCTCGAGCCCACTGCGCCGCGCCCTCGACACGGCCGAGTTGCTCGCACTGGGGCCGGCGGTCGTGGTGGACGAGCGCTGGATTGAGGTCGACTACGGCGAGTTCGAGGGTGAGCCGCTCGGGGGCATTCCGGCCGAGGTCTGGCAACGATGGCAACGCGACCGGGACTTCCGCCCCGAGGGCGGCGAGACCCTGGCCGAGGTGGACCGGCGCGTGGCGACGACGTGCGAGGAGCTGTTCGCCGTCGACGGGGCCGGGGCCCGGCGGAGCGACGGCGACGTCGTGGTCGTGAGCCACGTGAGCCCGATAAAGGCGGCGGTGGCCTGGGCGCTGGGCACCGTCGACCTCTACTGGCGCCTGCACCTGCGCACGGCGTCGGTGACGCGCATCGGGTGGAACCGCAGCGGCCCCATCCTGCACAGCTTCAACGAGGTGCATCATGGCTGACGACCCGCCCACGCTGGCCGCGCTGCGTCCGCCGCCCGGCTCGGCGGAGGAGCCCGTGCACCGCCGGACCATCACCATGGAGGTCTTCGGGCGCGACGAGTACTTCGCCGTGGTCGGGACCCTGCACGACGAGCGCCCCTGGGCCAGCGGCGACTACTCGCCGCGCCAGCTCCACTTCATGGACCTGGGTCTGGTCGTCCGCCGGGCCGACATGACCATCGTCGATGCCGCCGCCGACATGCAGACGTTTCCGCACGCCGAGTGCACCGACATTGAGCCGCACTTCCGGGATCTGATCGGCCTGTCGGTCGCACGCGGCTATTCCAGCGCCGTGCAGGAGCGCTTCGGTCGCCAGCGCGGCTGTAGCCACCTGGAGTTCCTGGCCCGGGCCATCGGGCCCGTGGTCGTGCAGGGCATCACCTCGTCGGCGGCGTGGGAGGTCGAGAACGGCAGCGGCGACCATCCGATGCGCGAGGGTGGCTTCACCTTCTTGACCAACACCTGTCACGTCTGGACCGAGGACGGTGCGGGCGCCCAGAAGATCGAGCTCGGCTGGCGGCCGGGCCTCCTCGGCTACCCGGCGCCGAGTGTCGCCGAGGTGCGTCGGCGTCTGTAGCTACGAGGCGGCGCCGGCCATGGTGCCGGTGCCCGCACAGAGCTTCTCGAGGATGAGGGACATCACCCGCCTGGCCCCGCGTACCGGCACGCCCGACGTCGTCCGGAGACGCTCCCAGGCCTCCCAGGAGGTGCCGGTGTCCATGGCGCCGAGGTACTCGGCGCGGACGCTCGCCGGCAGGTCGTCCAGTTCGGCCGCGAACGTCGCCTTCAGGTCCTGCAGGAAGAGGTTGTCGGCCACGGCCAGCGCCTCGCGGACGGCGGGGCAATGCGGGGCCCGGCACACAAGGGCACGGCGGATTTCGGAGGTCTCCTCGAAGAGGGCGGCCCGGTGCGCCACCGTCCGTTCAATCCGGGTCGCCAGCGAGAGCCGGGGGACAGCTGGGGCATGTCCGCCCACTGGCGGCGGAGCAGCAGGGCGGCCACGAACTGGTAGAGGTCGTCCATGTCGGCGAAGTGGTGGAAGACGAGACGGAGTGAGACACCGGCCCGCCGGGCCACGGTCTTCGCCGTCGGGTCGGTCTCGCCGGCGCGCAGCAGGTCCATGAGGGCTTCCGCCACGTTGCGGCGGGTCCGCTGGCCGCGGGCGACCCGCCCGTCCCGGGCGGGCTCTTCGAGCGCCACGAGTGCGGCCAGGTCGAGCGGTGCCTGTGCGCGATCGGGGTCGGCCGCGGTGGGCGCGTGGGGGCCACGAGGGCCTTCCCTGTTTCCCGCCTCGCCGGCCCCCGCCGTGGAGCCTCCGTTCACTCCGTTCCCCTTCCTGTCTGTGGGGAGAATCCAACGGGAGGTGGAGACTTGCGAAATCCGGGCCGGCCAGGCGGCGGGACATCAGGGGTTTCAGGCGCTGCATCGGGGGTTGCAGGCCTGGCCGAATTCACAACGGACGGACAACGATCAGGCCGGCGGGGAAACGACGTGCCCGGCCTCGAGCGTCACCGTCTCGTCGCAGCGGGCCGCCTCGTGGGCCCGGTGGGTGATGACCAGGACGCTCCGCTCGCCGGCCGCCGCGAGGACGCCCCCGAGCACCTCGTCGGCCAGCGCGGGGTCGAGCCCGCTGGTGGGCTCGTCGAGCACCAGGACGGGTCCCGGCGCCAGCAGGGCGCGGGCCACCGCCAGTCGTCGACGCTCGCCGCCGGACACGGCGACGCCGTCCTCGCCCACCGGGGTGTCGAGCCCCTGGGGCAGTGCGGCCACCCAGTCCGTGAGGCGGGCGGCCGCCAACGCGTCGGCGATCGCCTGCTCGCTGGCGTCGGGGCGCCCGAGGACGAGGTTGGACCGCACCGTGCCGGCGAACAGCTGCGCCCGTTGGTCGGCCAGCGCGCAGGCGGCGCGCGCGTCGCCTTGGCGCAGCTGCTCCACGTCCGTGCCGCCGAGCGACAAGCGTCCCGGCCTCGAGCGGCCAGAAACGCAGGAGCGCGGTGACGAGGCTCGACTTGCCGGCGCCGCTCGAGCCGGTCACGGCCACACGAGCGCCCGACGGGACGTCGAGGCTCACGCCGTCGAGGGCGCGGGGGAGGCCGGCGCCGTAGCGCAGGGCGGCGTCGGCGAAGGCCAGCGCGGGCACGCCACCGGTGGGCACCGAGGGCCGGGCGGGGTCGGTCACCGGGACGGGCACGTCTTCGAGCGCGAAGAGGCGCTCGGCCGCGGCCCGCACCTCGAGCGAGCGGGCCACGGCCAGCGGCACTCCGGGCACCGTTTCGAAGGTGGCGAGGGCGGCGAGCGGAAGGACGGCGACCATCACCTGGCCGAGATGATGGTCGTGCACTGCGGTCACGCCGACGGCCAGCACCGCCGTCACGGCGACCCCGAGGCACACCTGCATGAGCAACGTCGTCGCCGTCCCGAGCTGCGCGTGGCGGCGCTGCAGCGCATCGCTCCGATCGCCCAGCTCCTCGACGGCACCCAGGAAGGGCGCATCGGCGCCGAAGGCGAGGAGCTCGGGTGCCCCGGCCAGCGCATCGACGACCTGGGCGGACAACGAGCCGGCGAGGTCGGCCACCTCCCGCGTCCCCGCCGCGGCGCCAGGTGAGCAGGGCGGGCACGGTCAAGGCCACGAGGAGGGGACGCCGAGGGCCACGGCGGCCCAGGGGAGGATGAGACCGACGGCGACCGTCCCGATGACGGCCGCCCCCGTGGCGATGGCCACCGGCAACAGCGTGCGCAGATAGAGGTCCTGCAAGGCGTCGACGTCGTCGATGGCGCGGGCCAGGAGGTCGCCGCTGCGCCAGCCGGCGAGCGCGGCCGGCACCCGGGGGGAGAGACAGTCGTAGAGCCACAAGCGCCAGCGCGTCAGCGCGCGCAACGCCGCGTCGTGGCCGACGAGGCGTTCGGCGTAGCGCAGCGGACCACGCAGGAAGGCGAGCACCTCGACCGCGGCCAGGATGCCGACGAGCGCGGACAGGCCGGGGCGCAGCGCGGCGCGGCCGACCACGTAGCCGGACCCGGCCAGAAGGCCGATGGTGGCGGCAGCGGCGGCGAGGCCGAGCAGCCCGGCCAGGGCCAGGCGCCCGTAGGGCGTGCCGGGCTCGGCCAGGACGCGTCGCAGCGGCCCACGGGCTCACGGCGCCACCGCCAACGGGAGGCCGGACGTGGCCGGCAACGCGACGACCAGATCGAAGTGGGGGAGGAGGAGGGGCTCGTGCGCGGCCACCACGACGGTGCGTCCGCGCAGCCAGGGCTCGATGGCGGGCGCCAGGCGCGCCACGGTCGGCGGGTCCAGCGCCGCTGTGGGCTCGTCGAGCAGCAGCACGGGCGCCGGACGGAGCAGGGCGCGGGCCAGCGCCACGCGCTGGCGCTCGCCGGAGCTGAGGGTGAGGCCGTCGTGGCCGACCGCAGTCAAGAGCCCGGCGGGCAGGTTGGCCAGCAGGTCGGCGAGGCCCACGGCGTCGAGCACCCGGTGCAGCTCCTCGTCGGACGCGGCGGGCGCGCCCAGGCGCAGGTTCTCGGCCAGCGTCGCGTTGAAGAGGTGGGGGCGCTGGGGCAGCCAGGAGAAGTGCTCGCGCCACACCGGGACCGCCTCCGTCGTGCTGGGCCGCCCCTCGAACGCCATGGTGCCGTCGCTCGGCTCGACGAAGCGCAGCAAGGCGGCCAGCACTGTCGACTTGCCCGAACCGGACGGCCCGGTGAGGGCGACCCGGGCTTCCCGGTCGGGCCTGCAGGGAGAAACTCGCGGGCGCGGCCCGTGCCCGGTTGTCGTAGCGCACGGCGAGACCGTCGACTCGCAACCCGCTGCCGGCGTCGCCGTGCGGCCGCCGCGTCGGCAGCGGCGGTCGTGGCTGCGGAGGACGGGACGGGCGTCGCCAGGACCTCGACCACCCGCGCCGCCGCCGCCTGCCCTTCGGTGCTGGCGTGGAACTCGGCCCCGGCCCGCCGCAGCGGAATGAAGATCTCGGGCGCCACGAGGAGGACCGCCATGGCGGTCTGGAGGCCGAGCTCGCCCCAGAGGAGGCGCAGGCCGAGCACCATGGCGACGAAGCCGACGCCGAAGCCGGCGATCATGTCCATGGAGAGGGCCGACAGGAAGGCGACGCGGAGCGTGCGCATGGTGGCCGACCGCACGCCTTCGGTCGCCGCCTCGACCTCACGACGCCCCTGGGCTTCCCGGCCGAAGGCGCGCAGCGTGGGGAGCCCTTCGACGAGCTGCAGGACGCGACCGGCGAGCGAGCCGAGCCGGCGCCACTGACGTTCTGAGCGCCTGGTCGCCTCCCGTCCGAACGCGATCATCGTCACCGGGACCGCCAGCACCAGGGCGATGACGACGACGAACGACAGCCAGTCCTGGGTGGCCACCCAGACCAGGAGGATCAGCGGAATGACGGCGGCCGCGGCCGCCTGGGGCAGGTAGCGGGCGTAGTAGGTGTGGAGCGAGCGCAAGCCCCTGGTGGCGGTGAGCGACAGCTCGCCCGGGCGCTCCCCGCCGAGCCAGCCCGGCCCGAGGGCCAGCGCGTGCTCCAGCAGTTGCCTTCTGAGTGTGGTGACGACGCGATCGGCGGCGCGCAGGGCGGAGAGGTCGCCGGCACCGTGCAGCGCGGCGCGGACGAGGATGGCCAGTCCGAGCACGACGATGGCGGGCGTCACCGAGTGGAGCGATGCGTGGTGCAGCAGGGAGCGGTCGACGACCGACGCCAGCGCGACGGCCTGGACGACGATCGCCACCGCGCTCACGATGGCGAGCGCCACCGCCATGACCGCCACCCGCCGCAGTCCGGGGACCCGGGCGGCGAGGTCCGGGTCGACCAGGCGGGGCCGGCTCCGCGGGGGTTGTGCGCTCACAGGCTGAATGTCGTGTCCTTCACCGAGACCGCTCGCCCGATGAGGCCTTCGGTGACGGCGAGGCGGGCGGTGTCCGAATCTTCGCAGGTGGCGGCCGTGCGCACCCCATCGGGGAGGTCGGCCACGACGACGGTGCGCACGGGGTCGAATCCCTCCTCGCCCCCGTAGGTCACCGTGAAGGACACCACCGTGGCCGGGGTGGTGTCGCTCGGCGGCACCTCGGCCACGGGCACCATGTCGGTGGCCGCGCCCGTCTCGGCCGCCAGGTCGGCGAGGAGTGCCGTGCCGCCCCCGGCGGCGGGTGGCGTGGCCGACCAGACGCCAGCCCGGGCTTGGAGAGCATGCCCGAGACGGTGGTCAGCGAGGCCCTGCGCCGGCGGGTCCTCGCGCAGGCGGCCGCCGAGGACGCGCAGGGACTGCAGGACGAAGTGGTTGAACGGCCCACCGGAGAACGCCATGCCGCCGGTGAGCGTGGGCGTGCCGGCGGGGTCGAGACCGAGCTCGCGCTGTTGGACCCGCACCGCGGCCGGGAAGCAGGAGTAGACCTCGGCCAGAGGGAGCTCGTGCAACGGCCGGCCGATGTGGCGCGCCGCGGCACGGCCGAGCACCCCCATGGCCGGCCACGTCTCCAGCCGGCGCCGCGCCGTCAGCGTGACCGCGGCCGACGAGTGCAGCGCCACATGGGGGAAGAGCCAGCGCTCCGGCGGGACGCCGGCCGCACGCGCCCGCTCGACCGAGCAGATCACCAGTGCCGAGGCCTGGTTCACGGTCCACTGGCTGGCGTGCCACCGGTTGTAGGGGTAGGCGAGCGGCCGGTTGTGCGGTCCGGGTGTCGCAATGTCCGCCGCGTCGCGTGGCTGTGGGAAGGCGGCCTCGGGATTGTGCACCGCCACGGCGTTGTAGCGCGCCCAGAGTGCGGCGATGTCGGCGCGCTGGCGGTCCGCGGCGAGGTGTTCGCTCGCGCGCGAGCGCGTTCTCAATGAGTGCGTACTGCTGCGCGACCGGCCAGATCATGCCGGCCGCGATCTCCACCGGGGCCACGAAGTCCGGCGGCCTCGTCAGCACCTCGTCGGGCGGCCGGTCCTCCTCGTCAACGTCGCTGCCGCCGTCACGAGCAAACGCCCGCGCCTCGGCGCCGGCCACGACGACGGTCTCGGCCCGCCCGGCCGCGACGGCGGCCAGCCCGTGGTTGATGACCTCTTGTTGGGAGACGCCGATCTCGCACAGCACGGTGCGCGCGCCGGGCGACCCGACGCGCCGGGCCACGGTGCGCCCCGGGTCGGTGAGCGACCAGGAGCCCTGGGGCACCGCGATGCAGTCGATGCGGTCGAGGAGCCCGGGCGCGCCGGCGTCGGCCGCGGCGGCGACCACCGCGTCGGTCATCAGGTCGACGACCGAAGCCGATGATGCCGCGGCGCCGAGCCCGACCAGAACGGGCAGGCGCGGGTCGAATGAGCGCATCGGTCCGGGCACGACGGCCGATGCTACGGTCCCGCCATGGCCAACGGCGAAGCGGGCAGGTGGGAGGCGGAACTCGGGGATTTCACGAAGGAATCCTTCGAGGCCGACGGCAAACGACGCGACGTGTTCCGGATCGGGACCGGTCCCGCCGTCATCGTCATCAGCGAGATCCCGGGCATCACCCCGCTGGTGGCCCAGTTCGGCCGACGGGTGGCCGCGGCCGGTTGCACCGCCGTCCTGCCGGTGGTCTTCGGCGATCCCGGTCGCCCGGCGTCGGCCGGGTACGCGCTGCAGTCCATCGGACCGGCCTGCGTCTCGCGGGAGTTCTCGGCCTTCGCGCTCAAGCGGACCAGCCCGATCACGGTGTGGCTGCGCAAGCTGGCCGCCGCCGAGCACGAGCGCTGCGGCGGTCCCGGGGTCGGCGTGGTCGGCATGTGCTTCACCGGTGGTTTCGCGCTGGCGATGATGGTCGACGACATTGTGCTGGCGCCCGTCCTCAGCCAGCCTTCGCTGCCCTTCCCGCTCTCCAAGAAGTTCAAGGCTGACATCGGGATCTCCGACGGTGACCTGGCGCGGGTGAAGGAGCGCACTGCGACCGGCACCTGCCTGCTCGGCCTGCGCTTCACGAACGACCCCTTCTGCTTCGAGGAGCGCTTCGAGACGTTGCGCCGCGAGCTCGGTGACGCATTCATCGCCGTCGAGATCGACTCCGCCCCGGGCAACCCGCACGGCCACCCGAAGAAGGCGCACTCCGTGCTGACCGAGCACCTCGTCGACGAGGAGGGCACGCCCACGCGGGCCGCGCTCGATCAGACGCTCACCTTCTTCCGCGAGAAGTTGGGTGTGGGCTCAGGGCCCGGGGCCCGGCCGGACGGCCTCGCTCCGTAACCTGTGTTCAGGCCGGCGCCGCGCAGGATCTTCGTCGCACACACGCTCACCCGAACGCACGGCGCCGTCCATGGCGCCATACGACGTCGACGCCGTCTCGGTGCCGGCCCAGTGCACTCGCCCGACCGGCTCGCGCAAGCGCCGCCCGTACTGCGTCAGGACGCCGGTGGGGAAGTGGCCCATGGAGCAACCACGGGTCCATTCCTCCTTGCGCCCAGTTCTGCTCGAGCACTTCCACCGGTGCGGAGGCCCGCGGCCCGAGGCGGCGCATGAGCATCTGCACGAACACGTCCCGGCGCTCGGCCTCGCCCAGCGCGGCCAGCGAGCGGGCACGCGGCCCGGCGGCGTAGCCCGCGACGATGCCCTGGCTGTGGTTGGGCTGGCCGGTATCGAGGGTGACCTCTATGTCGTCGTCGGTGGCCACCGTCGCACCCGAGATCCCGTCATGGCGCCAGAAGGGCTCGTCGTAGACGGCGACCATCTTGATCTCGGTCCCCGCCGGAACCTGATGGATCAACAGCGCGTGGTCCGCCGGCAGGGCGGGGTCGAACCGGATGCCGGCCGCCAACGCCCGGGGCAGGGCCAGCACGACGCGGCGGGCCGACACGGTGCAGCCCGCGCCCCGCACCTCGACGCGGTCAGCCGTCGCGGTGACACCCGTCACCGGCGCCCCCAACACGACGGCGTCACCGAGCTCGGCCGCCATGGCGTCGGGCACCTGGCCCACGCCGCCCTCGAACTGCGCAGTCCTGATAGCCCCCCGCGATGTTCATCAGCGACTCCACCCCTCCGGCGGAGCGGACCAGGAAGAGCCAATTGAGGAACGACACCTCGGACGAGCTCGGCGGCGAAGCAGGCGCGCACCGTCGCCTCAATCAGATCCCGGGCGAGGCGCGTCGGGACATGCGCCGCGCTGAGCCAGGCCCGCACCGACACGGCGTCCCAGGCCGCGGCGCTTCGGCGCGTCCCAGGGGGCGTCGACGGGGACCTTCTTGGCCATGGCGTTCATGCGCGCGATGGCCTGGCCGGCGCTGAGCAGCGCCACCGGGCTGATCCGGGGTATGTCGCCCCGGTAGCGCCGCACTTTGCCGCCGGTGGCCAGCACGTTGTCGCCGTCGACGAACGTCTTGAAGGTCGTGACGCCCATCTCCTTGGTCAAGGCGAGCATGCGGTCGTGGTGCGGGCCGACGAAGCAGCCCCCCATGTCGACCGGGACGCCGTCCCGGCGTGGTCTTGGTCCAGACCCGTCCGCCGACGCGGTCCCGTGCCTCGAGCACGGCGACCGAGCGGCCGGCCTGGCTGAGGCGCCGGGCCGCCGTGAGCCCGGCCAGTCCTGCCCCGACGATGCAGACGTCGCACTCCATGTCAGCGGTCATGGCCCTCCTCGGTTCTTCTGGAAGGTAACATGCGTGCGGCCCGCATGTAAATGTCCGGAGGAGGCGACGCGGTGAGCACCATCACAACGGCAAGCCGGCCGCGGGAGACCCAGGCGGCCCGGTCCGCCCGCACCCGCGGCGCCCTGCTCGACGCGGCCCGCCGGCTGTTCGCCGAGAAGGGCTTCGCGGCCACGGGGCGGGAGGAGATCGCGGCGCAGGCCGGCGTGACCCGGGGCGCGCTCGTACCACCACTTCTCCTCCAAGACCGAGCTGGCCGCCGCCGTCGTCGAGCAGCTCGAGGGCGAGCTGGTGGAGCGCGTCGTCGGCGCCGCACTGGGGGGCACGGGCGTGCGGGACCAGCTGCACCGCGGGCTGCCGCGCCTACATGGACGCCTGCGCCGATCCGACCATGGCGCGCATCCTGGCCGACGCCCCGGCGGTGCTCGGCCTCGAGGCGTGCCGGGCGCTCGATGCCGTGGCCTGCGCCCCTCTCCTGGCCGAGGTCTTCGCCCGGGCCACCGAAGAAGGCGTTGCCGTGCCCGGTGATCCGGAGGTGGCCGCCGCGCTGCTCCTGGGTTTCCTCAACGAGGCGGCCGCCCTCGTTGCCGCCGCACCCGCAGGACCGTGCGTTGCGGGTGCGGGTCGCTGACACGGTGGATGCGTTCATTGCGCGGCTCTTCGGGTGATGCCGGAACCGGCCCGTTGAGCGGGAGCGGCGTTGGTGGGAGGATTGTCGGATCAGCGGTGGGGGCCGCCTCCCGCACGAGCAATCGAGGAGTGCCATGTCCGATTTCGTCATGACCATTGCCGGGGATGCCGCACCGACGGAGGACACGTTCGGGGTCCGCAACCCCGCCACCGGCGAGGTCTTCGCCCAGGCGCCCGAGTGCACGCGCCACCAGCTCGATGCCGCCTTCGACGCCGCGGCCAAGGCGGCGCGCGACTGGAAGGCCGACGAGGCGGCGCGGCGCGCCACCCTGCTGCAGGCGGCCGACGTGCTGATGGCGTCGACGGCCGACCTGGCGCCGGTGTTGACCGCCGAGCAGGGCAAGCCGCTCAGCGACGCCGGCATCGAGGTCTTCGCCTCGGCCATCTGGTGCCAGTACTTCGCCAACCTCGACATGCCGACCCAGATCATTCAGGACGACGACACGGCGCACGTGGAGCTGGCGCGGCGCCCGCTCGGCGTCGTGGCGGCCATTACGCCGTGGAACTTCCCGCTGACTCTCGCCTTCTGGAAGATCGCCCCGGCGCTGCTGGCCGGCAACACGCTCGTCCTCAAGCCCTCGCCGTACACGCCGCTGACGACGCTGAAGGTCGGCGAACTGCTGAAGGACGTCTTCCCTCCGGGCGTGGTCAACATCGTCAGCGGCGGCGACGACCTCGGCGCGTGGATGACGACGCATCCCGTCCCGCGCAAGATCAGCTTCACCGGCTCGGTCGAGACCGGCAAGAAAGTGGCCCTGTCGGCGGCGCCGGACCTCAAGCGCGTCACGCTGGAGCTCGGTGGCAACGACCCGGCCATCGTGCTCGACGATGCCGACCCGGCGTGAGGTGGCCACGGCGATCTTCGCCGGCGCCTTCAACAACAACGGCCAGGTGTGTTCGGCCATCAAGCGCGTCTACGTGCCCGAGGCCCTCTACGACGACGTGGTCGAGGGCCTGGCGGCGCACGCTCGCAGCATCAAGGTCGGGGAGGGCACCGAGGACGGCGTGAAGCTGGGGCCGATCAACAACGAGCCCCAGTACGAGCGGGTGAAGGAACTGGTCGCCGACGCGCTGGCGCACGGCGCCACCGCCGTGACCGGCGGCAAGGCGATGGACCGCCCCGGCTACTTCTTCGAGCCGACCATCCTGACCGGCCTGTCCGACGGGACCCGCATCGTCGACGAGGAGCAGTTCGGCCCCGCGCTGCCGGTCGTGCCCTACCGCGACCTGGGCGACGCCATTGACCGCGCCAACGCCACCCACTTCGGGCTGTCGGGCTCGGTGTGGGGCGCCGACACCGACCGAGCCGCCGACGTGGCCGCGCAGCTCGAGTGCGGCACGGCCTGGGTCAACACGCACTTGGCGCTGGCCCCGCAACAGCCCTTCGGCGGCTTCAAGTGGAGCGGCATCGGCGTCGAGAACGGGCCGTGGGGACTGGCGGAGTTCTCCGAGTTCCAGGTCGTGCACCGCTCCAAGGCGGCCAACGGGCTCAATGCCAACACGGCCATGCTGCTCTCCTGAGACGCCCGACGGCGTCAGGTCGTGGTGGTCGTGTGCGCCGAGGCCCGCAGCTGCACCATCTGCGCGACGTCGGCGCGGCCCTTTTGCAGCGCTCCGGCGGCCGCCTGATCTGAGGCCTTCGACGCGGCCAGGAGGGCGTTGTTGGCGTTCCACTGGGCGGGCGTGAAGGCGAGGACCGTGGCGGCGAGGCCGTTGGTGGCGTTGGTGGCCGTGGTGATCTGGCCGTTGAGGTCGTCGATCAGCGGCTGCAGCGTGCCCTGGTTGGCCGGCGTCACGCGGGATTGCGCCTTGGCCGCGTCGGCCGTGAGCTTCGGGATGGCGGTCGCGGTGGCGTGGTCGGCATCGGCCGCCATCCGAGAGGCGGGGAGCACCAGCACGTAGACGCGGTAGTCGCTGAAGATGGTCCCGAAGTCGTGCGCGGCCTGTTGCACCGTGCTGTCGCCTTGGATCGTCTGATTGAGCTGCTGCAGCGGCGAAATGTCGGCGCCGAGGTACGACACCAGGGTCGCCTGGCCCGGTCCGAGGCCCTGTGGCCGCGTTGACCTTGGCGATCGCCGCCGTTCAGGTCGTTCACCCGATCCGTGATGTCGGTGGCCGCCTTGGCCTTGATGCCGGCCAGGGTCGTGGGGACGGCGCTGCTGCCACTGTTGCCCGACGCCGTGGCGGCGCCGGCTGCGACCGTGGCGCCGGCCGTGGCGGCCAGTGCGGCCGTGGCCACGGCGCCGATTCTGATGAGGTGGGTGCGCATGCGTGCTCCTCTCGTCCCGGCCCCGCCTGGTGGGTGCCGCTCCACCCATGGTGGGCCGGCACCGGTGAACACGGTGTTCGCCAATCGTCATGGTTGTGTGAGGGATCCCGTTTTCGGGCCTCTTTTGGGCAATTCGGGCTGCGGGAGATGCGAGGCTAGGAGCGTGAGCCCGGAGAGCGGCACGGTGGTGGTCGTCGAGGACGATCCGCACATTGCGGACCTGGTGGATCTCTACCTGCGTCGCGAAGGGTTCCGCGTCCTGCTGGCCGCCGACGGCGAGAAGGGCCTGGAGATCTTCACGCGGGACGAACCCTGCATCGTCATCCTCGATGTCGGCCTCCCCGGTGCCAACGACGGCTTCGACGTCTGCCGTGCCATTCGGGCCCGCAGCACTGTGCCCGTCCTCTTCCTCACGGCGCGCGACGACGAGGTCGACCGCGTTCTGGGGCTCGAGCTGGGCGCCGACGACTACCTGGTGAAGCCGTTCTCGCCCCGGGAGCTCGTGGCGCGGGTGCGGGCCATTCTCCGGCGCACCCGGGAGGGGCCGCCGCCGCAGGAGGTGATCACGCTCGGTGCGCTCGAGGTGGACCTGCGCCGGCGCGAGGCGCGCCAGGCGGCCGAGGTGGTGGCGCTGACGACCCGCGAGTTCGACCTGCTGGCCTTCCTGGCCAACAACGTGGGCCTGGCGCTCTCACGCCAGCAGCTCCTCGACGGCGTGTGGGGCACGGATTGGTACGGCGACGAGCGCACGGTCGACGTGCACGTGGCCCAGTTGCGCAAGAAGCTCGGACCGGACCTCCCCCTGGCCACGGTCTGGGGCGTCGGCTACCGGTTCGGCTGAGCCATGCGCCGCCGCCTCATGCTGGCCATGGTCGGCCTGGTCGCCGTCGTGCTGATCATCGCCGGCGCCGGGAGCCTGCTCCTGACGCGCAACGCGGCGCGGAATCAGGCGCAGCAGCAGCTGGTCTCCGAGGTGAACTCACTCACGTCGTCGAAGATCGGATCCCAGTCGCTACGAGTGCTGAACATTCTGCGCACGACGCTCAAGCTCGAAGACGCCGACGTCATACAGATCAACCGCCTGGGCGAGGTGGTCACACCCCTCCCCGAGAACCTGACCGCGGAGGACATCGACGTGGCCGCCGTGCAGTCGGGGCAGACGACGTCGGGGCGCACGGGCAGCACCGTCTACGCCGTGGCTCCCGTCACGCTCTCCGAGCAGGAGCTGGCGCGCCTGCAGGCGCGGACGCGCCGTCACACCGCCTTCGAGGGCACGTTCGCCGTCCTGTTGACCCGAGATGTCGGCGGCCTCGGGCCGAGCTGGGGGTACTTCATCGTCGCCGGGGGAGCGGCGCTGCTCGTGGCCGCCCTGGTGGCCTGGCAGATGTCGCGTCGCATGGCACGGCCGCTGGTCGAGGCCATGGAGGCGACCGGGCGCATTGCCGCAGGCGATCTGGCCAGCCGCGTCCCCGTCCGGCACGGTGACTACCCCGAGTTCGCCTCGCTGGCCGGGTCCATCAACGACATGGCCCAGCGCCTGGAGGACGGGCGCGCCCGGGAACGCCACCTCCTCTTGTCGGTCTCGCACGACCTGCGCACCCCGCTCACCTCCATCCGTGGCTTCGCCGAGGCGATCCACGACGGCGCGATTGAGGACAGCGCCCACGCGGCCGACGTGATCATCGCCGAGTCCCGGCGCCTGGAGCGTCTCGTCGGGGACCTGCTCGACCTCACCAAGCTCGAGGCGCGGCAGATGTCGATCGCCCTGCGCCCGACGGACGTCACCGAGGTGGTCACCACGACCGCGGAGGGATTCCGCCCCGCCGCCGCCCGCAGCGGCCTTGCCATTGCCGTGGGCCTCCCCGGTGAGGACGGGCTGCCCAGGGTGACATCGGTGATGGCCGACCCCGACCGCTTGGCGCAGCTCCTGGCCAACCTGCTGGAGAATGCCATGACGTTCGCCCGCACCACGGTCACCGTGGGCATTGCGGCGGATCCGCTCTCGGGTGGATGCGTGGTGACGGTCGACGACGACGGCCCCGGCATCGCCCAGGCCGATCTGCCGCGGGTGTTCGAACGCTTCTATCGCGCCGACCGGGGCCCCAACCGTCAGATGGGTTCGGGGCTGGGCCTGGCCATTGTGGCCGAGCTGGCGGTGGCCATGGGGGGCACCGTCCGCGCCGAGTCACCGGTCACCGACGACGGCGGCTCGCGCTTCGTGCTCACCCTGCGCCAGTGGCAGGCCGCAGCACCCCTGCCGTCAGGCGTCTGATCGGAAGAGCGGTGCCACCGGTGTCGCGCTCGGGTCGGTGGCTGCTGCCCGGCGCCGGGGTCGGCGCCAGAGCTGAGGGCGTGGAGAGGATGACCAGGGAGCGGTAGGTCGCCGTGTACGACCCCGCGCCGACGAACGCGGCGACGGCCAGCGCAGCCACGACTTTGGTCCGGCGAAGGTGTGTCGCCTTGGGGCCTTCGGGCGACTCGCTCCGAGCCTCGTGGCGCAGTCCGATGGAAAGAGAGTCCACAGGGAGGTGTCGGATCACCGGCGGCGTCCCTTGAGGGCGACCAGCCCGACTGCCATTGCCACCAGGGCTGACGCAGGGCGACGTCACCCGCCGGGCCCCGGCGGTCGGCTGCGCCGGGCGCAACGGGGCCGACGTTGGTGCGTGCGGCCATATGGCAAGCTTCCGATCCGTCGGGACCGCGGATGGAGGGGCTGCACGCACGTGAGGACAGGACTGGGGACGAGCTGCCGCCGAGTGCTCGGCGCGGCGTGAGTGGGCGAACTCAGCAGCGCCGACCGGGCGCAGTGGGAAGAGGACGGGTGGTGTGTCGTGCGCGACCTGCTGCCGGCCGAGACGATCGCCGCGGCCCAGGCGGTCCTGCCCGGCCTGGTCCCGACGGCGGAGGAGTTCGCCGCCGACGTGGACCCGGCGCGCAACGAGCCCTTCCGGGTCGATTCACACCGTGTGATGCCGCGGTTCCCCTTCGAGGACCGCGCGCTCAACGACATCGTCGTGCACGACCGGATCATCGACCTGGCGGAGCAATTGCTGGGCGTGAGCGACCTCCGGCTCTACCAAGCCATGCTGAGCGCCAAGTACGGGCAGGCGGCGCTGAGCGACGAACAACTGCTCCACGTCGACTACGGGAACCACACGCTCGTGGTGCCCCGGCACGAGCCCGGCTTCCAGCAGCTGGAGATGTTCGTCTACCTGAGCGACGTCACGGCGGAGACGGCGGCCACCCGCGTCGTGTCTCGCCGCCTGACCCCGGACATCCCCGTGGAGCGGACGTACCTGAGCCAGACGGAGTACGCGGACCTGTACGACGCGGAGGTGCCGGCGGTGGGCCCGGCCGGTTCGATCCTGGCCTACCGCCCCGACGTCTACCACCGGGGCGTGCGCATGACGGCGCCCGGGGCCGCCCGCTTCATGGTGCACGTCTCGTACAAGCCGGCTGCGACCGACTGGCTGGGCTCGCACGGGCTGCCCAGCGCCGGCGAGGACATGTCCTGGTACCGCTTCGTGCAGCACGCCACCGAACGACAGCTCACGGTTCTGGGCTTCCCTGCACCCGGGACGCCCTACTGGACCGACGAGACGCTGGCCGGGGTGGCGGCCCGCTACCCGATGCTCGACCTCTCGCCGTGGCGCAACGCCCTGGCGCACGCATGACGGCGGCCGACGACCCGTGGTGGAAGGCCGGTGTCCTCTACCAGATCTACCCCCGCTCCTTCGCTGACAGCAACGCCGACGGCATCGGGGATATCCCGGGCATCATTGCGCACCTCGACCACCTCGCCTGGCTCGGCGTCGACGGCATCTGGCTCTCGCCGGTCACGCTGTCCCCCAACGCCGACTGGGGCTACGACGTCTCGGACTTCTGCGCCATTGCGCCCGAGTTCGGGACCATGGACGACTTCGACCGCCTGGTCGCCGAGGCCGGCCGGCGGGGCATCCGCGTCCTGATGGACATTGTGCCCAACCACACCAGCGAGCAGCATCCGTGGTTCGTCGACTCGCGCTCGTCGCGCACATCGGCCCACCGGGACTGGTACGTCTGGGCCGACGGCAAAGAGGACGGCCAGTTGCCGAACAACTGGATCAGCAGTTTCGGCGGCCCCGGGTGGACCCTCGACGAGGGTTCCGGCCAGTACTACTTCCACAACCACCTGCAGCAGCAGCCCGACCTCAACTGGTGGAACGAAGACGTCCGAACGACGTTCGACGGCATCTTCGGATTCTGGTCCGACCGGGGCGTGGCGGGGTTCCGGATCGACGTCTGCAACGTCATCATCAAAGACGCCCTGCTGCGCGACAACCCGCCGGCGACCGAGGACGACGACTTCGAAACGCAGATGTTCGGGCAGCGCAGCGTCTACAACGCCAATCGGCCCGAGGTCCACGAGGTGGTCAAGCGCTGGCGCGTCCTGGCCGACGGCTACGACGAGCCCCGGCTCCTGATCGGCGAGACGCCCGTCCCCGTGGACAAACTGGCGGAGTTCTACGGGAACGGGTCGGACGAACTCGGACTGGCCTTCAACTTCAATTTCATCAGCGCGCCCTTCCAGGCCCCCGAAATGCGGACCATTGTGGAGGAGACCGAGGCGGCGCTGCCCCCGGGAGCCTGGCCCGCGTGGACGGGCTCCAACCACGACATGTTCCGCTTTCCCACCCGCTGGGCCGAGGACGACCCGGCCAAGGTCCGCCTGGCGCTCCTCATGCTGCTGAGCCTGCGCGGAACCCCGGTCCTCTACCAGGGTGACGAGATCGGCATGGCGAACGTCGCGGTGGCCCACGAGGACATGCGCGACCCGCTCGGGGTCCGCTTCTACCCCTACTACGAGGGTCGTGACGCCGGCCGCACGCCGATGCAGTGGAGCGCCGCACCCGGCGGCGGATTCACCGAGGCGACCCCGTGGCTCCCACTCGGCGACGTCGCCGCGGCCAACGTGCTGGCGCAGCGGGACGACCCTGGTTCGGTCCTCACGCTCTGCCATGACCTGATCGCTTTTCGGCGCCGCCATCGCGGGTTCAGCACGGGCGACACGTCGACGCTGGCGACGCCCGCCGCCGTCTGGGCGTTCACGCGTGGCCCGCGCCACGTGGTCGCGCTCAACATGTCGCCAGAAGCGAACGCCATCGACGGCTTGTCCGGCACCATTGCGGTCTGCACCGATCGCGCCCGCGAGGGCGAGACCGTCGGCTCGGATCTCCGCCTGGCGCCGTTCGAGGGGTTGATCCTCGAACGCCTCTAGGGTCGGGGCGGCATCCACACCACAACGGAGGGAACGAACTGCATGGAACGTCTTGAGGACAAGGTCGCGATCGTCACCGGAGGCGGGGGAGGGATCGGAGGCGCCACGGCGCGCGCACTTGCCCGCGCCGGTGCTTCGGTGCTGGTGGTCGACATCAACGTGGATGCCGCCAAGCGCGTCGCAGGAGGGGATCACGGCAGATCGGGCCGGACCGCGGTCGCATTCCAGGCCGACCTGTCGGATGAAGCGCAGGTCGTGGCCACCATCGTGCTGCCGCGGTCGCGAACTTCGGGCGGCTCGACGTCCTGCACAACAACGCGGCGCTCACCGATTCGGACTTCTTGACCCGGGACACCGCAGTGACGGATCTGTCCCTCGACGTCTGGCAGCGCACCCTGGAGGTCAATCTGCAGAGCCAGATGCTGATGTGCAAGCACGGCGTGCCCGGAGATGGTGAGGGCCGGCGGCGGCTCCATCATCAACATGTCGTCCGGCGCGTCGCTGAAGGGTGACCGGACCCGTACGGCCTACGGCGTCTCGAAGGCGGGCGTGAACGCGCTCTCCATGTACGTGGCGACGAGCCACGGCAAGCAGGGCATCCGGGTCAACACGATCCTCCCCGGCCTCATCATCACCGACGCCGTGCGTGCCCACCTGGACGAGAAGATGGTGGCGAACCTCGGCAAGGCCGTCTTGACGCGCTCGGTCGGCCAGCCCGAGGACATCGCCGACGTGGTGGTCTTCCTGGCCTCGGACGAGTCCCGCTACATCACGGGGCAGATGATCGCCGTCGACGGGGGCATGGGCGCCCACGTGGGGCTCGGGGGAGACGGCTGAGCGAAAGCGGAGAGCGATTCCGCTACGAGGAAGGGCCGAGGACGTACTCGCCCGTCTCGGCGTGGTGGTACCAGCCGCTCCCGGCGTGGGTGCCACCATCGACATGGATGGTCTGGCCCGTGACGTAGCTGGACAGCTCGCTGGCCAGGAAGATGGCGGCGCCGGCCATTTCGTCGACGTGACCGGCTCGGCCCATCGGCACGGTGAGGCCGAACCGCCCGCCGGTGTCCGGGGCGATGGCGGCGATGCCCTCGGTCATGGTGATGTCGGGCGCCAGGGCGTTGACGCGGATGCCGAGGTGCGCCAACTCGAGCGCGGCGGTCTTGGTGTAGTTGATCACGCCGGCCTTGGCCGCCGCGTAGGCCGCGTAGCCCGGCGCGGCGCGGACACCTTCAATCGACGTGACGCTCATGATGCTGCCGCCGATGTTGTGCTCGACCATGACCCGGGCGACGCGCTGCGTGCACAAGATGACGTGCTTGAGGTTGGCCCGGTACAGCGCATCCCAACCGTTCTCCGTCGTCTCGAGGAGCGGTGACGAGAACACGCCGCCCGCATTGTTGACGAGGATGCTCACCGGGCCGAGCTCGGACACCGTCCGGGCGAGGGCGCGGTCGACCTCGCCGGAGTCGCGGACGTCCGTCGGAATCGAGAGACCACCGACTTCCTTTGCCGCGGCGTCGGATGTGTCGGGGTTCTTCTCCCAGATCGCAACCTTCGCTCCGAATGCGGCGAAGCCGTTCGCGATGCCGCGGCCGATACCGGAGCCACCGCCGGTCACGACGGCGACACGGTCTGTCAAGAGAACTGCTGATGGGTCAAGGGGCACGCGGCGACGTTACAGTAGGCACGTCACCAAACGACGAGGTTGGACGGGGGTTTTCTGCACATGCCAAGAATTGAGCCGATTCCTTTCGAGGAAATGACGCCGGAGGTTCGCACCATCATTGAGGAAGGGGTGGCCGCGGGGACGTACGCCACGCCGGTCCCGTTGCAGATCTTCGCCTACAAGACGTCACAGATCATGATGGTCAACATGGCGCGGCAGGGCTACGGGAAGAACACCTTGCTGGGTGGTCGCATCACCGAGCTGTTGCGCATTCGGAGTGCCCAACTCGGTGAGTGCCAGCCCTGCAGCCAATCCCGGAAGCACGACTCCATTTCGGACGAGGACGTCGCCTGCCTCATCGCCCCCGGCCACGGCGGCGACCTGACGGAGCAGGAGCGGCTCGCCGTGGAGTTCCTCGACCTTCTCTCCGCCGACCATCACGCCATCGACGACGAGACCTACCGCAAGTTGGGCGAGCACTTCACGTCGGCGCAGATCGTCGAGCTGGGATTTGCCTGTGCCAACGCCATGGGCCTGCACCGCTTCCTGCACACGCTGGACCTGTACGGGACCGGCGAGCCGGTCATCCCCTACAGCCCCGACCAGGTCGACGCGGCCAAGCCGGACGAGCAGGTCCTGCAGGAATCGGCATGAGCGAGACCGTCCTGGTGACCGGCGCCACCGGACTGGCCGGCGCCAACATCTGCAAGCAGCTGACCGAGCGGGGCGACCACGTCCGGGCCCTCGCCCGGGAGACCGCGGACACGGCACCACTGGCGGCGCTCGGCGTCGAGGTGATCACGGGCGACGTCACCGACGCCGACGCCGTCGTCCGGGCGGCCCGCGGAGCCGACTCCGCCATCCACTGTGCGGCACTGCTGGGCGGCGCCAGCCAGAACCTGGCCGACTTCGAGGCGGTCAACATCAACGGGACGAAGAACATCCTCGACGCCGCCGAAGCCGTCGATCTGCGACGGGTGGTGGCCGTCAGCACCGGCACGTTCTTCGACACCGCCGGCGGGCTCGACCGCGAGGACGCGCCCGTCACCAAGGAACCCAGCTCGGATCCCTACACGATCACCAAGATGGCCGCCTTCATCGACGCCATGGCGCGGGCCGAGAAGGGCAGGGACGTCGTGAGCACGCACCCCGGCGCCATCTTCGGTCCGTCGCCGGTGGCCAGCAACGCTCTCGGCACGACGAGCTTCAACCGGGTGCTGCTGTCCGCGGCGCGGGGGCGCATTGAGCGCTACCTGAAGTTCCCGGTGAGCTGGGTCTACGGCGAGGACATCGCCCGGGGATGCATTTTGGCGCTGGACAAGGGCGTGTCCGGCGAGCGATACATGCTCGACGGCCGGCCCGAGGACGTCGTGAGCATCGCCAACGCCTGCAACCGGATGGGCCAAGCTGGCAGGGATCGACCACGAGGTCGTCGACGTCGAGCCGTCGGACGACCCGGAGTTGGCCAAGGTGTTCGGGCCGACCCTGGTGGCGATCGCGGAGAAGGCGGCCAAGGCCAGGCCGGATCGGCGGAAGCTCGAGGACTCGAAGACCTACAAGCGGCTGGGCTACAGCCCGATCAGCCTCGACGAGGGCTTGGCCACCACGCTCGACTGGTTCAAGGCGCAGGGCAAGCTCGACAAGCGGTAGCCGGTCCGGTGGCCGGGGGGCCTGCACCGCTCGCCTTGCTCCTCCTCTTGGCGCGAAACGACCCCGGCGCTCTCCGTGGCGGAAGGAGGCAAGCGGGGTCGTAACGCAGGGCCCGGCTTGGCCGGATCCATTGCATCAGTGTTGCAAATAGTTGGGCTCCATCGTGTGATCGTTGTGAACAAATGAGCCGGAGTGCCCCTATCGGCCGCCAAGTGGCGGCTGATAGACACTCCAATCGGCGGGAACTCGGCGAATCGGGGGATCGGGCCGGCGACGACCACTGGCGCCGCCCCCGCCCCCGGTCCGTCCGACGCGATGACAGCCCCACCCGCTATTGCCGGCCCGACTACGCCCATCTCCCTAGCGGGTGATGATGACCGGACATGGCATTCCTGGCGACGTCATCGGAGACTGGTCCGAGAAATGCTCTCTTGACGCCTCCCGGGCCGCGCGACCCGACGACGATTGCGTGCGGCGCCCTGTTGTTATGCGAGGTTGCAAAGCGCCGGACCCGGCTCTCCCTCGATCGTCAACAGTTCAATGCTTTCCGGGAGTACGCCCCGGTCTTGCAGCGCAGCAACAGTGGCTGCCACCGCCGCACCGGCAACCACCCGCCCCCGCCACATCGCCAACCAGCGCATCAGGGCTATCGGAGATACTGATTGCCGATGCTGGGTTGAGAACGATGGGCGTGCCCTCGCCAGCCGCCTGCGCTCCATTTCGTCAACCTGAAGCCCAGCGTGACGTGCTCCAACGTCAACGACGAACTCGGCGTCTCAGATACAGCGCGAGCAGCAGTCCGCCGCCGATTCCTACGACGCCCGTGACTGCGGCTGCGCCCAGTGCCGGCGCCCATTGCTCACCGGAGCCCCACGAGGCGAGGAAAAGGATCAGGACAGGCACTGCTGCAAGGCCGGCGCACGTCCAAGTGCGGTGGCGAATCATGAGTCGGTTGATCCAGGCGGTCGCCGCGGACGTCGTCATGGGCAGCTAGGTCCCGTTGTCCACGAAGTTGGGCCAGATCGCATGGGCGATCGATTCACAGACGAAGACGATGTCGACAATCAGTATCAATCCAACAAGGAGCCCAATGACGCCATAGAGCGTTTGGAGATGCTGGTTGTCGGGATTGGTCCTCGGCAGACGAAGTACGAGCCAGAGGACCCCGGCGCCCACGGCGACCCCAATGGCCGCCAGACCCACCAAGGTCCAGCGGCCCGAAATGACGCCCCATTTGCCGATGACGTGCCATTGGTCTGACTGCCCTTGTCCTGCGACGGCTCGTTGGCTGAGCAGCATGATGACCCTCCTTGTCAGTGCTCAGCACGGTACGGATCCGGGGTAAAGGCGGAGTAATGCCCCACCGGAGTGGACCAAGTCCACAAGCGTCGCCGTATGACCCGTCAACGGGCCTAGCTCCGTCCGAACCGCGAGCAATGGATCACGGCCGCAGTGCTCTGACCTGAGGCGACGGTGAGCCGGCCTGGAGGGGATTCTGTGACAGCCGATGCCGTTACCAGGGATAACAGGTACAAGGCTGTTTCCGACCTGTGATTTTGTTAGCGGTCGTCACGCCGGCGCTCTTTGTCGTTGGGTGACCATCGTTTTGAGGACTGATTGAGGACCAGGCGCGCGAGTTCGCCCAGCGAAAGTCTGATTCAAGGGCGTTGTCGCAGTTTCGGACTCTATGGGTCACCGGAGGATCCGAGCGCTCGAGGAGGCTTGGGTGGTGCCTGGCGGAAATCCGGACTGCCTGACATGAGGCTTGAATCCTATAAACCCGATTGAATTAGTCCGATTTTTGGTGTAGAACGTGATGGCATGACAGTGAGGCGTCGACGACCACGAACCGCAATCCCCACATCGACGACGGCGCATACGAGCCCGAAAGCGATCTCGCTCGGCAAGCCCTCTGGCGACTCGCACTGGACCCCTGCATGGATCCGCCTGACCCACGCAGGGAACGGGTTGCGACCCCAGAAGTGGAGAAGCGGCTTGTCCATATCGAGGAGGACCGCACCCGCAATGGCGGCAAGTGTTGCCGGGCGGGCTTGTCGACCCACTGCTCCCGTTGCCGATGCGGCCGCCACGAGGCCCAGCAGACCATCGCGCTTCGCGTATCGAAGGAAGAGCTGACCGCCGTCAATGGAGCGCGTCTCGCAACCCCAATGAGGCACCATGTCCAGCAGCAGGTGCGACCCAACCCCGACCACGAATGCTGTCACCGGATGCCGCTCCAGGAGACGACCGATCACGACGCCGGAGAGCACATGATTCGTCACGAACATAGGCACACTCCTTGCGGCGGGGTTCCGTGAGCCGTCGCCGAGCGAGGGCTTCGATCACCCGCTGGAGAATAACTGACGTTGCAGCCAAATCGCATTGGCGCACTGCGAACGAGCAAAGTGGGAACCAACCCTTTCGGACTTTGTTTTGTGACGGCGCTCATCTGGTGCACCGCGAGAAAAGCCGCCTCAAGTAGGATGGCGTGGTAGCCGATAGGAGCCGTATGGGGCTCATTGTCTTTGGGTACATGCAAAACTCATGACTTCACAAGAACGTAGCGTCCGTACCCGCACTCGACGGCGCGGCGTGTGCCACCGGTGCGGATGGTCAGGACCCGTGTCGAAGATTGGGCTGTCAGAGCGAAGGCACTTGGGGACCGGAAGAGAATTCGGGCGCCTATGTGACGAATGTATTGGAACGCTGCTGGGCCAACGATCGTCGACTGGTGAGGTATCTGGCGCTCCCCGACGGGCCAAGCTCCTGTCTCGCAGAGACGTGGCGTGAACAGCGTACCTCCGAGAAAATCTCGTAAGGGCGGGCGTCAACATCGCTCCGTGCCTGCTGCCATGCGGATGTGCCGTATCAGGCAACTGTGGGGAACAAGAGGTAACCGAGGTGAGCGTTAGTCCGCCAATGCGGAGCCCGCGGCGGCATTCCAGGCGGAAGAATCGCGGAACTCGGCGCGGATGGTCCTCAGCACTCGCAAGCCATCAGAGAATGCGTTGAGGTTGCTCGCGCCAAAGTGACGGACGGTCTCGAAGCTCGGGACCTCGGTGACGCGCAGGCCGGCTTTTGCGATCCGCACATTGATCAACGTCTCCACTTCGAATCCGTCTCCCCACCGCATCGCCCCTCGCTCGGGACCATCGACCTCGGTCGCGTCAAGGTCCATAACGTCGAGGCACTCCCGTCGGAAGGCGTTGTAGCCGTAACAGAGGTCCGTGTATCGAGTTCCGTAGAGCAGATTGACAATCCGGTTGAGCCAAAAGTTGCCGACTCTCCTGACCAAGCTGATGTCCAAGCTGCCCCCACCAGCGAGGAATCTGGATCCCTTGGCGAAGTCAGCTCCTCCCTTCAGGGCTGCGACGAAGCGGGGAATCTCCGCTGGGTCGTTCGAGCCATCTGCATCGAGCATGACGATGAAGTCGCCCTTGGCGGTAGCGAAGCCACAGGCGAGGGCGTTCCCCTTGCCCCGACGGGTTTGGCCGATGACGGTTACGTCCGGCCTCAGGTCTTGCGCCACGCTGACGGTGTCGTCCGTCGAGTACCCATCGACAAGGATCACTTCGCAATCCTCAGGGAGTTTGGCGAAGACATGGGGCAGGTTTCGCGCTTCGTTCTTCGCAGGGATGACGATGCTGACAGTGTGCTCCCGCTCTTGGGCCAGGCGCATTGGGCGGATCTGCGGCCGAGTATCCCTTGGGGGCACGGGGCCCGTGTCTGTTACCGCCAGAGCCCTCCATCTTTTGCCCGTCGTGAGCGCGGTCATACAGAGACAGGTGTTTCGCGGGTGGAATCCTCCTGTCAGCCATCGCCAAATCCCGTCACGGTGCCATCGCCGCCGTTTCTCGCGAGGCTCCCATCCCGCCACCACAAAACACTGAGCGACGAGTCCCGCAACTATTCCGCGTCGTTAATGAAGAGAATCTCAAACGATCTCCACCCCGCGATAGAGCCGATCGGCCCGAACAATAACAATTCTCGGACAACCGGGATTGGTCCACGGCCGATCAGGGCACAAGTAGTGGCCTGAATCGACTCCATGGCCGGGTCCTGGCCTCGCTTTCTCGTCCGGTTCAAGGCCCTGACACTTCTTGGCCTCGGAAGGCTCGTCGGGCGCAGCCTCCCTCGCCATCCTCGAGGCGAGCCCACCCTTTCTCGGGAACTCGCTCCCGTATCTCTCCAGGACCAGGGCGAATGGCCAAGGTTAGGATCGCCCTGTGCAGCAGGCGGATCCACAGCGGTGGCTGCGGCGCCGCCCGGCCGGTGAGCGGACAAGCGCGAGGGCTTGAGTCTCCCCCTCGCGAAACGCAAGCGGATGCCGATCGATGAGCCTTCTCGGCCGCGGGCAGCCGAAGGAAGCAGCCGAGGTACGGCGCCTCTTCACCACGTTCGGGTACCTCGTCGCTCGGCAGGGCGCCACCGCTGTGATCGGGCTCATCTACTGGGCGGTGGTGACGCACCTCTTTGACGCCCGGGATGTCGGCCTCGCGGCTGCCGCGGCGTCGACCGGGCTTCTGCTCGCAGCATTCGGCGCCCTGGGAGTCCCGCTTCTCCTCTTGGCCGAGATCGAGACGATCGAAGCTACGAAGCGGCGGGTGATGTTCACCACCGGGTTAGCGATCGCCGGTGCTGTGGTTCTGATCTTGGCGATCGGCACGATGGCGCTCTCGCCCTTCCTTGGAAAGAGTCTGAAGCTCATCGGTGAAGATCCGGTGACGGCGGCACTCTTCATCGTTGGGTGCAGTCGCGACCATGGCGGGACTCACCCTCGACAATCTGGCGATAGGGCTCCACCGCGGTGACGCGCAACTCTGGCGGGGCAGCCTGAGCTCAATCCTGAAACTTGCCTGCGTCGGGGTTCTTGTTCTGGCCTCGACTCGCACCAGTGCCGGGCTGATCTTCGCGTGGACGTTGTCCCTCGTCATTTCGTTCCTGGTGTGCATGCCGATGCTCCGACTGGAGAGGACCCCTTCTGGAGAGGGAACGATCAGCAGTCGCGTGGCGATCGTGCGTCGCTTCGGCAAGCTCTCTCTGCAGCATCACGTGCTCAATCTTTCGATCGGCCTCGCCTCGTTCATCGTTCCGCTCACGGCGACGCTCATCATCACTCCGGCCGAGGTCGCCTACTTCTCGGCCGCGTTTCTGCTTTCGGCCACCCTGCTTATCATTCCGTACCTGCTTGCTCTCTCATTGTTTGCGGAACGGTCGGGCGACCCCGGACTTCTTCACCGCCACGTCCGCCACACGCTCCCCGTCGGAATCGCCCTATCCGGCGCGATCGTTCTGGTCGTCGAGATCGCGGCTCCGTACGCGTTGCGCGTCTTCGGCCCCGCCTACGCGGCGAACGGAACTACCGCGTTGCGCATCTTGATCTTGGTCGGGCCCGGCGTACGTCATAAAGGATCACTACGTGTCGATTCGCCGGGCTCAGGGCCGGCTTTCTCACGCTGCCAAGATCATGGCCTTGGGGACCACGGCGGAAGTGTCTGGAGCGGCGGTGGGCGGGGTGTTCTGGGGACTGACGGGGATCTGCGGCGGATGGGCGATCACGGCGTCGTGCGAGGCCGTCTTCCTGCTCCCCGCCGTGCTCGAGGTCTTTCGCCCGACTCAGGGGCTGATTCTGACATCGGCGCTGATCCGGACTGACGTCGTCCTTGGGTCAGTCCGTCGACGGCGGCCCGGACAGGAGCCGTTCGTACAGGTTCTCGACCTGCCCAACGACGACCGAGGCGGTGAAGGACGGTGCCCGATCGAGTGCGCGCTGCCCCATGGTCGCGGCGGCATCGCGATCGTTGACGATCGCAGAGAGTGCAGCGGAAAGGGCGATGGGGTCGCCCGGATCCACGAGGAGCCCCGTGACGCCATCCTCGACGAGGTCGACAATGCCACCACTTGCGGCAGCGACGACCGGGCGGCCGAGGGCCATTGCCTCGAGAACCACGGTGGGACAGCAATCGGGCACGATGGATGGAACGGCGACTACGCAGGCCGTCTGCAAGAGTTCGATGACCGAGGTGTGATCGAGCAGCCCACGCAGCTCCACCTGATCCGAAAGTTCGAGCGGCGTGTCCTCGAACTCCCTTCCGGCCAGAATGAGTCGCGGAACGCCGCCGAGTCGTCGGTGCGCCTCGAAGAGCACTTCAACGCCCTTGTCCCTGCTTAGGTCTCCGACGAACACGATGGGTCCGTCGGGGCGAGGGGAGGCCTCGTCGAGGACGAGATCGTCGGGAATGAAGTTGGGGATGACCCGATACGGGCTCCGTCCTGGCAGTTTGGTCCTGACGGCGACGCCAGAGCTGACCGGGACAAAGGCATCCACATGCTTGCTGCGGGAACGCCGGCCCAGGGCGTTTGCGGCAACAACGACCGGGCCGACAACAGGTCCGTGCGATGACGATGTACAGCGGACGCACGCCAGTGGTGTCGGGCCTGGGCAGACCACATCCCCGCGCATCAGTCTCTTGGTGGCGCAAACATGGCTGTAGTCATGCTGGGTGAGCACCACGGGAATACCGGCGCGACGGGCGGGTCCGATGGCTGAACCGATGCTCCAGTCGTGGGCATGCAGGATGTCGAACCGGCGGGTACCCAGCAGTTCCCCGACGGCTCTCCGAAACCCCGGATCCACGACCGGCATGGCATGCGGCCGCTCTGGGTCGCTGTAGAGCCGGGGCAGATGTTGGGCCGTCGTCCGGATTCGGTGGACGGTGACGCTCCCCGTCGAGCGACGTGCCTGCCGGACCGGCCACGGCGATGGTGACGACCTCGACGCTATGGCCACGTTCGACCAGCGCATGTGCCAGATTTCGGACGTGCTGCTCCTGGCCACCGGCAACCGGGGGATAAAACTGGGTCAGCATGAGCACTCGCATGCTGGGACATAACCTAGGTCGCGCAGGGCTGGGCACTGATTGGGCCGCTCCGAGGCGATCTTCGGGAATATCAACGGCCGAACAACAAAATCCGGCTCGCTCTGGCGGGATCATCATCTGGTCTGCTGCCGGACGCCCAACGGTGATCCGCACGTAGGTTGGGGCGGATGCCAACCGGCGTTTGAACCGTCCGTCGTCTATTCTTTGCCTCCTCAACGAGGTACGAGTTGGCGATCGTGACGTCTGTGCACTGAAGCGGCAGGTGCATCGAGAGCAAGGTTCGAGAGGACTAGTCGGTACAGGTGACTGACGCATCTCCGAAGCAGCTGCGGGCTGGCGGCCTGCACCGGGACGATGAGCCATTGCTCCGGCGTAGAACGCTGGCCGTTGTGAAACGGTTGAACCGCTCCATCGTTCGTGTCCCTCGGGATCGCCGCAGAACCGTCCTCATATTCGGCTGCCAGCGATCTGGGACCACGATGCTCCAACAAACGTTCCTTGATCGGTCTTGGCGTGTCCTGATTGTGGAGGAGCACGATCGTCGTCTCGTTGGCGCCCACCCCGACCCAGGAGCGACTGATTGGCAGGACTACCCAACGGTGATGGGTCGACTGCGCCGGATCCCGTTCGAGGTGGTCGCCGCAAAGCCACTGGTCGAAAGCGACCGAGCGGTTGAGCTCATGGAAGCCGCCGTTCCCGTGAAAGCGGTCTGGATGCTTCGCCACTATCGAGGGGTCGCACAGTCCAGCCTCCGGCGGTTCGGCGAAGAAAATTCCTTTGAAGACCTCGCGGCCCTTCCGCGACGAAAACTCGTTGGACTGGCGGTGCCGAGGTGCTTCAAGAGAGACCCGTCAGACCGTGATCGAGTTGATGAACGAAGGGCTCACTTCGCTCGATGCGGCCGCACTCTTTTGGTGGGTCCGGAACCAGCTTTACTTCAAGCAGCAGCTGTGGAGCGACGAGCGCATCCGAATCGTCCGCTATGAGCGTGCCTGCAACAACTCTGAAGAGGTAGCAGAGGCGCTCGCTGACTACATCGAGATCCCGCTGCCGCAGCATTCGATCGCCACCAAAGTGCGTTCGGAGCCTGACAATGGCCGGGGGATGCGAGCGATCTCAATCCAGACGTCGAGCGGCTCTGCCAGAAAATGTGGGACTCCTTCGCGGGATGTCCGGAGCTCTGAGGGGACCGTTTGACAAGGCTGCCTTTGGGGGAGCAGCATCGGCGCGCGGGTGCAGGGAGGCGAGTGATGGGTGCACAATCGGTAGGCGAGATTCCCCCGAGCGATCGGGCAATTCCGTTCGAAGATGCCTTCCCGGACCATCCCATCGAGTTCGCCCATGAACTCCACTTGGACGAGCGCCTCACGCTGGACGGCAATCGCAGATTTGGCTGATCGGCTTCCTCGTCAATCCGTGGTCTGCGACGTTGCTGGTCAGTCCCTGCTGGCGCCTCATGGAGGACCGCCCCGAGGTGCCCTGGATCAGCCGGGAGACGTCATTCGCAATTTGAAGACGGCCGATTCGTGGATCACGTTGCTCAACGCGAACGACGACCCCAGTTTTGCTGAACTGATGAACACAACGTCTCAACGAGCTCGAGCCAGGGATGAGGGCCAAGCAGGGCCAAATGCGCAAGCGGGTTGCATTTGTCATCGTTTCGTCCCCGAATTCGGTGACGCCAGTCCACTTCGACATCGAATACAGCCTCTTGATGCAGGTCCGGGGGAGCAGGAAATTGAGTATCGGACGCTATGCGAGTGAAGCCGTTCGGCGGCACGAGGTCGACAGGTACTGGGACGGTTCACACGGGCGGATCGAGGCACTGCCGGAGGAAGTGGCGACCTTCAGATTGAGGCCCGGGCGTGCGGTCTATATACCCGCCGGAACGCCGCACTGGGTGCATAACGGTCCCGACATCTCGCAGTCCGTGACCTTCACCTATTTCACGTCTGCCACGGTGCGCGAGAACCGTGTTGAGGACTTCAATTCGCGCCTGCGGCGATTCCACCTGAACCCCCGGGAACCGGGACACTCTGCCCTCGTCGACACGGCGAAGGTTGGGGCCATCGGGCTCTGGGCCGCGGAACGACGCATCGAGTCGAAGATCGCGGGTTCTTTGCATCGACGAAGTGAGGTCGCTGATCGAGCCGGCGTTATCGGGAGAGACGGCCTAGTTCCTCAACCGGGCAGTGAGGGACCGCCAGAGATGAACGGTCCGGACCGCCATTCGTTTGGCGCGGGCATTCGCGGTGATGGCGATACGGCCGAGCTGGCCGACGATCCCCTTTCCAGCTATCAACCTGATCACCTCACGACGGTTGGGCGCGAAACGGCCCTTGTACGCCTCCTCGCCTCGGAGGAAGTCCACTTCGCGGAATCCCCGATCGCAGGCGTCGTCGATGATGGTGGCGAGTAGGACGGTCGTCGCATCCCGCCAGCGAGGATCGGCCTGCCGAGCGCTCTGATAGAGGCTCACGCGTCCGGCAACTTCGAATGCCATGACGGTGGCGACGACGGAATCTTCGCTCACGAGCTCGTGCACGACGACTTCGTCAACCACCGCACCCCCGGCGCATCCGGCGACAAAGCGATCGAAGGCCGGGAGGAAATTGGAGCGGTCGCCCCACTGCAAATGGTGGAGGATGCGCAGGGTGTCGAGGCTGGCGACGACGCTGGAACCGCGGACGGTCTGTCTGCGTCACCCCTTCAGCTCTGAGGCGGTCGGCGGAGCGACGAAGGTTCCGACGGAACTGCGAGGAGAGCGTCGAGCTGTAAGCCTCGGCGCTGTCGGGCAAGCATCGCGAAGGGTGCGACTGCCATCGTCTCACGGCGGACGCGGCCAGGCAGGACTTCGACCAAGCGTGATTCGGAGCTGGACACCATTGAGATCCATAAGGCGCCAGCCGGGTCGGCGGAACCAGTCTCGCGAGGAGACTCAGCACAGCGGCTTCGTGGCCAGGAGCGGCGAGCAGATCAAGATGATCCGAGGCCGACCCATATCCCATCATCCGGATGCTCGACATGTGGTGGCGCTCTTCCAGAGCCAGACCTCCGACCAGTTGCGCGTCGTCGACGACGAGAAGGAAGTGGCGGTCCGATTGACTGGTCCCGGCCAGCCACCACGATCGCAAGAAGGGCGAGGGAAGGGGGGAGGAATCCACCAGTTGGTCCCACTGCGGAGCCCACTCGTTGAGATGGGGAACATCAAGCAGCATGAGCGGTGCCATTATCCGACTGGACTGTGCGTCCAGATTAGCGCCGTCAGATGCCGGAGAAGAGTGGGCAAGGGGTGACAGATTACTCGGGCTTGCCATGCGTCCCCCAGTTTCGCGCTGTCCTCCGCTCGTACATTCCAGTGTCTCAGAAGCGAGTCTCTCAAGTTCAGGCATACGAAAGCCGAGGCTCCAATGGGTAGGCGCGGCATCTCTTTGGCCGGGCGGGAGTCAAGAGTTGGAGTCGCCCTCAATGCCGATGTCGTTGGTCACAAAGTTCCGGCGATGCAATGCAGGATTGGCGATAATCCTTGGGCTTGCCAGCTTCGTGTGGATGACCCTTCCTACGGGCTTCCCAACAGTATCGGCCGCCACGACCGGACAGGCTTCTGTGTCCGGCTACTGGCTGGTCGCCTCGGACGGCGGCATCTTTGCCTACGGCGATGCACCCTTCGAGGGCTCACCGGGCGGCACGCCGTTGAACAAGCCGATCGTCGGCATGGCGGCCACCCCCGACGGCGGCGGCTACTGGCTGGTCGCCTCGGACGGCGGCATCTTTGCCTACGGCGATGCACCCTTCGAGGGCTCACCGGGCGGCACGCCGTTGAACAAGCCGATCGTCGGCATGGCGGCCACCCCCGACGGCGGCGGCTACTGGCTGGTCGCCTCGGACGGCGGCATCTTTGCCTACGGCGATGCACCCTTCGAGGGCTCACCGGGCGGCACGCCGTTGAACAAGCCGATCGTCGGCATGGCGGCCACCCCCGACGGCGGCGGCTACTGGCTGGTCGCCTCGGACGGCGGCATCTTTGCCTACGGCGATGCACCCTTCGAGGGCTCACCGGGCGGCACGCCGTTGAACAAGCCGATCGTCGGCATGGCGGCCACCCCCGACGGCGGCGGCTACTGGCTGGTCGCCTCGGACGGCGGCATCTTTGCCTACGGCGATGCACCCTTCGAGGGCTCACCGGGCGGCACGCCGTTGAACAAGCCGATCGTCGGCATGGCGGCCACCCCCGACGGCGGCGGCTACTGGCTGGTCGCCTCGGACGGCGGCATCTTTGCCTACGGCGATGCACCCTTCGAGGGCTCACCGGGCGGCACGCCGTTGAACAAGCCGATCGTCGGCATGGCGCCTGTGCTGCTGGGTCGGTCCGGGGCGGAAGATCGCGAGGAGGGCCCCGGCGTCGAGCGCGATGTCACCTCCGCCCGGCTATACGAACAACCAGATGATCTTTGACGACGCATTTGCCGGGACGAGCCTCGACACGTCGAAGTGGGTTACCTATCTGGGGTCATCGGGAGCAGTGTGGAACAACAACGGAGTGCTTCCGACGCCCTATTCTGGGCCGACTCTTCCCGGCGCCGGCAACGAGTCCGCTATGTTCGGTCCGTCGCAGGTGGCGGTCGACAACGGCCTGACCTTGACCGCAGCGCGCAACTCGAATCAATTCGCGAGCTTGTATCCGTGGATCAGCGGGGTGGTCACGACGGAGGGCAAGTTCTCGCTTCCGACCACCGGCTGGTACGTGCAGGTGAAGGCCAAGATGCCTGACCAATCGCAGGGTATGTGGCCAGCCATCTGGTTCCTTCCTGGCGTTCCGGGGACACCGTTCAACGAGATCGACGGCTACGAGGGCGGCCTCCTGGGTCCAGGACCGCTGAACTCGCTCATGAACGCGAACTACTTTGCCGACCAAGGGCAGCAGGACCAACTGACGCCCCTGGGCATCGACACGACGGCTGGTTATCACGTCTATGGGTTCCGGTTTATTCCGGGTCAATCGATCACGTGGTACGTCGACAACAGTCCTGTGTATCAGCTGCTGGCTTCGAGCAACGTCACGATTACCACTGAGCCATACCAGATCATGTTGGAGCTGCAAGTGGCCACGCAGCAGACTGCCGGATGGCATTCCGTCACCAATGCCAATACACCATCATCGACAATGAAGATTGCGGAAGTGCAGGCCTACTCCTAGCGACCATTCGTCCCGCCGCCTCCCATCTGACGTATTTCCGCCGACTGGCTAAGACTTCCGAGTCCGTACCCGTGTGGACAAGTAGCCGGCACTCGTTGTCAGGAGGCCGAGGATGATCATGATGGAGCGGGCGAAGCCTCCGGGGTCGCCACGGATGCCGGCGCGCAGGCCGTCAGCGACTCCCTTGGGCAACGTCGAGCGCGCATAGTCCCGTTCGCTGGCCAACGCCTGCTTGCTCCCGGCCCGCTGAGCCACTGCTGCCTTTGAGATCCCCTCCGCGTAGCACCGCCGCAAAAAGTAGCTGATTCTCGCGCGCTCTCGACCCACATGGTGGTTGACCCGAGCAAACGGGACGTGAACGAGCTCTGCTCCCGCAAAGGCCTCGCGAACCCTCAGCGCGAACTCGGTTTCCTCGCATCCGAGTGGCAGCGTCCCAATCCGGCCCATGGCGGTGTCGAAGTACCCGACCTCATCGAAGAGGAGACGACGGAAGGACATAGAGGCCCCGATCAGATTTCGCTGGGGGGCAACGGTTTCCGGCAAGCCGCGGTAGCTGCAACCCACCACCCAGTCGAACTCCTCTGGGAACCAAGCGGGACGGGCATGTTCCGGCCAGACCGGCAGCGCCACCCCGCCCGTACCGGCCACATGGGGTCGGTAGTGGGCGACGAGCTGTAGGAGCCAGTCGGTTTCCGCCTCGGCATCGTCATCGAGGAAGGCGACCACATCGCTCCACGCCACGCGCACTCCGGTATTGCGGGCTCCGGACAGGCCTGTCTCTTCTGCGTTTGCAACGACCTCCACGTCGCGGGGGAACGTTGCCCGAATTCTCCGAAGCAAGTTCTCATTGTGGTCAATGACCACGATGAGTTGGTCAGGACGATGCCGCTGGACGCGCATTGATTCGATTGCATTGACGAGCCAATTCCAACGCTGTTCCGTGTAGGCGCAGATGACGACGCTCACGGTGCGAGGCGCGTCGAAAGAAGGCCCGAGCGGTCGCGGTTCGAGATCTGGACTCTCGTCTCGCCCGCCATCTCGAGGTGTCACCTCGAAGTAGGGACCGTCTCGGCATAAACCCGCAGGAGCTCGTCAACGCAATGGTCCCAGGTGGGGAGGGGAGGGCCGTCAAAGCCCGATGCCGCGGCGACCGAGGCGAGAACCCTTGCGAGTTCGGTCGGAGTGGCATGAAGTGAAACCGCCGTGACCAGCCCGCTTGCCGCCAGTTCAGTCAGTCCCGAGGTATCGGCGACGACGACCTTGCGTCCTAGTGCGAGCGCCTCCATGAGCGCCACCGGGTTCGCCTCATATTCGCTCATGAGCGCAACGACGTCGCTGGCGCGAAGCAATGCGCCGAGCGCTGCCCGCTCCTCGACCGCAAATGAGGTGAACGTGACGGCCCTCTCGACTCGGAGTCGCGCCACCAGGCGTCGGAGCTGCTTCTCGTAGCTGCCGCGGCCGACAACGACCAGCCTCGCCTCCGGAGCCATGTCAAGAAGCGCCGGCATGGCGGCGACAAGTCGGTGATGACCCTTGTAGCGCTCTAGGCGCCCCACCGAGCTGATCAGTGGCGAGCCGGTGGCCACCACTTTTCCGCCGTCGTCACTGACGGGGAGAGGCTCGGCACCGTTGCGGATCAACTTAATTGCACGGGGGTCAATCCCCAGCCGGCGAGCGAACTGCTCGACCTCATACGCGCTGACGGCAATAAGGGCATTCGATTTTCGGAGGAGTGGCCGCAACGCTCGCCACTGCGACTCTCGAATCGCGGTGCGAATTCGACTCGAATGGCCTCCGGTGTGGAAACTCACCACTGTCGGGATCCCTACGCGCTGGCAGGCCCTGAGCGTCATTGGAGGAAGGAGCGTATGGAGGCCCTGCACGTGCACGAGGTCGTACTGTCCATGGGTAATTTCGCGGACGAGACCCGGCGACGCATGAAGGTCGGTCCCACGTGGCCCGGCACGAAACCGGCGAACGGTGAGTCCATCCCGGTCTTCGATCGGCAGGAACCTGCCGTTCACGTCGGTGGTGAGCACCGTTATCTGCAGACCTCGGGCGGCCATCCGGCGAGCTACTTCGTCCACGTGTGTCTCAATGCCACCGAGCAATGGCGGAAACCGGGAGGCAACCATGGCGACACGAAGTGCATGGGTCTGGTCTTTCATACCGGTGCGCTCATGGGGCATCAGGTCAGTCACCCGAGTCGCCAACGCTGGAGCTGCGCCTGAAACCGACGACGTCCCCAGTTCATGACAAGGCGCCGAGGAAGCCGGTACGGATCAGTCGACGGTCGGGCGGTACCGGGCAGTGTCGTACACGCATTGTCGAATTTGGCCGCGCGAACAGCGCCAACCGAACAGTCGTCGAAATCGTCTCGGCGTCCGAAGGGATAGGCAAATTGGGTGACAGGGTGGCCCAGAAATTGCTTCCAGATCTCTTCTCGACGCAGTGATCGTGTCGATCTGCTCGTGTTCCGGGCGGCCAGAGAGTCGGACATGATCGACGGTGTGCGCGCCGATCGTGACGCAATCGGCGGCCGCGAGCTCAAGGAGCTCTGCTGGTGTCATTGCCCGGGCATCAGGAGGAGGTGCCGAGCCGACTGACCAACTTTCCGATACGGCGTCCAGGGCCGATTCGATCTCAGGCACGGAGAGGGGCAGTAAATGACGACGCACGGTGCTCAGGTCAGCGCCGAAGTCAGTTCCATCGAGTGGGACGCGTGAGAGTCCGACCGCCTGCTGTAAGGCAGAATTCGCGCATAGCCGCAGGGCGGGACCGCAAAAGAACAGCGAGACGATCCCACCAGAATCCCTGCGTGGCCAGAGAGTAGACCACTCGTCACAAACACGGTGATGGGTACACCCTTCGATGCAGCGATGGGAAGTGCGGTGCTGAGGTTGTCGCTGTAGCCATCGTCGAAGGTGACCACGACTCTGGTTCGACGCGAAGGAATGAGGAGGTCGTCGAGTGTCGACGGTTCACGTCGACGCACAAGTTCGTCGAGGTGGGCGGCAAAGTTGTCGGGACTCACGCAGAGCCCAAAAGGGTCTTCCACGCCTTCAGCCACCCGGTGATAGCAGAGGATGAGCGTTTCGCCCGTGGTCACGCTGCGCACGCTTCAAATAAAGGCCACAGGCTGCGAATGCCGAGCCACGCTGCATCGACCGAAGTTGGTTTCGCCACCGAATTTCCGCCCACCACGCTGCATTCTAACTCTGACCAGGCGAAGGCCGCTCTACGAGCGAGCTCGCCTGAACGTGTCGCGGTCGGCAGGGTACCGAGCACGACGTCATGGTCGCTGCGGGAGTAGCAAGGCGCGAGACATGCCGGCTCATTGCCCCTGCACCCCGAGAGAAAGGCCGGCGGCCTGTGTCGAGCAGTTCGTCGTTGAGACCCGGAGCACGGATTTGTCTCCATTCCGCTCCCTAATCTCCCTGAAACCCATCGGGACCGGGATCGGACCTGGCAACCGAATCGGCCTGTGGCCCCGCTGAGGCGACGTCTCGATCGATGATCCGCATCCCGTTGATGCGGTTTTCCCTGACATACTGGGTCCTAGACCTGGGTCACCATGGGGTCCGGTTGCGGAACAGGAGAGCGCGACTTCCTGCAATCAGCACAAGAGGCCTTGCCGTCAGCTGGGCTGGTTCACGAGACGACAGTGCAGTAGGGCAAGCGATGGATCTGCAAACTTCAGACAGTCGTTACGATCTCGACGTCGGTATGACCTCGACGGTGTCCGATGGTCTCGAGGTAGCTCAACCGATGGCAGCGGACGGACAGTCCCGGCTCGGAGCCGTGATCGCCTTGGTGGGACTCGGCCTGTTGCTGGTGGGAGTGAGCGACGCGCTCGGCCGCGACGGTCACCTCGCCGCGGTCGTGCCCCTGTTCATGGCCGGGATGGCACTGATCTTCGGCCCCTGCGCTTGGCGCCTCACGGGAACGGCAGCGTCGCGAAACGAGCGAGTATGGGTATCGGTCGTTCTCGGCGTCGGGCTGCTCGCCTCCTACACGCTTCGCAGCCCGCTCATCTTCGACAACTTCGACGAGCTCGCCCATTCCGCCACCCTCATGCGGCTTCTCGACAGCCGGACGTTGTTTCCGAACAATCCAGTTCTTCCGGTCAGTCCATACTTTCCAGGAATTGAGCTCGTCACGATCAGCGCCAAGTGGGTGACCGGACTCCCGTTGCTGATCGACCAGATGATCGTCCTCCTGGCGGCCCGCGTCGTGCTGGTGCTGTGCGTCTTTCTCGTAGTGGAGCGAGCCTGTCGCTCGGCTCGTGCCGGCGGTGTCGGCGTTCTCGTCTACGCGGCGGGACCAGAGTTCTATTCGCTGGGTGCTCAGTACGGCTACCAGACACTCGCCCTCACCTTTGCCGCTGCGGTTGTCTACTTGCTCTTTGTCTCAATTGATGGGCCCCACCCCAAGCGGGGACGGCTATTCGCTCTCGCGCTGGTGTCAATCGGAGCGATGGTCGTCTCCCACCACCTCACCGCGTGGCTCGCGGTGTCCTTCCTCGTGGTGTGGGCCGCAGCCCTACGGTTCATCCATGATCCTCGTCGGGGGTTCATCGGTTCGACACTGAATCGGGCCCTTCCGAACGCGCCCCTGACACACTCACCATCTCCGATCGAGTCGTCGGACGCGCGATCGGGAGCGGCGGAAGCAACAATCGCGCGTCATCGGCCTTGCTGCTCTGGTCGGCGTTGTTCTGGTCGGGGCGTGGATCACGTTCGTTGGTCATGTCCTCACCGGGTACGTCGGGCCGATCCTTCAAGAGGGGGTCGACAGCGCCGCTGAAATGCTGGGTCAGTTCCACGGGAATCGAAAGCTGTTCCAGAACTCGGCCGGGGGGGGGACGCCCGGTTGGGAGTCGGCGCTCATTCTGGCGGCAGCAGTCGCGTTCTGCCTGATTCTCGTGGTCTCCCTCTATTCGGTCATATGGAAGAAGAGCGTTCGCGGCGGAAGGCTCCGCTATCTGCCCGCCGTGATCGCGGCAACATATCCGCTGGCGCTCCTGACCAATATTTCGACTGATGCCAAGCTCGTCGGCGCCCGCTCGACCACCTTTATCTTCTTCGGAATGGCAGTTGTCATCGGAGGATGGCAGGCGAAATCCCTCTTGTCCCAACGTCGGATCATCGTCCGGGCCGCGACGATCGGCGTCGCCGTAATCTGCTTTCTTGGCAGCACGCTCTATGGAGGCGGTCCCTTACCCGGCCTTGTCAACGGCCCTTACATTGTCGGCGCCCACGAACGCTCGCTGGGCCCGCCTTCGTTCGCGCTGGCCAATTGGGCCAGCAACCACCTTCCGGCCGGATCGCATGTGGCCGTGGATCGTGACAACGGCGCCTTGCTCAACGACATCGGGCACGTCGAACCGGTCTCTCCCCTGAACGGATCGAACAACCCTGCGCCCCTCTTCTTTGATCGTCAGCTCACGCCGTCCGATCTCGCTCTCATCCGCAAGGATGACATTCGCTACGTCGTCACTGACACACGTCTTACCGAGGGTCTGCCGCTCTACGGTGCCTACATCGCACCGGGCGAAACCGGGATTCCTACACGCCTCACTGCGGCAGAGCTCCAGAAATTCAACTCCATCCCGGGGGTGAGCCGGATCTACGACAACGGCGCGATCCAGGTGTACGACGTTTCGCGGCTCATGGGAAAGCAGCCCCTTCCAATACACAAGGGCTCTCCAGGCGAATCGGTCTCCGGAACTGACGTTCCCGTCTTGATCGTTGCCGGCCTCGTCTCCATCGTCTGGCTGATCAGGCTGCGTCGCCGAGCACAACGCGCTCGGATCAACGAGCACCAGGTGGTCTGCGGATTGGTGGGAGCGTTGGTCATCGGGCTCTTCGGTGCCTTTGCGATACGGCTCTTGCATCTCCGCCCCACTCCGGTCGCTCTCCTCGCGCTGCTCATATTGTTGGTAGTGGGATTGTGGCCCGCAGTGCGGAAACGGTCTGTCGCGAGCCAAAACCGGCGATTGGCGGGGATGCCTTCAGAGTCGGTGGAATCTGCAAGTGAGCCCCGAAGCATGACAGTCGGGCCGAAGGTGAGGCGATTCGAGGCGGCGCGCACCAGCCCAGCCCGGAAGGCAAACTCTCCACGCCGTGCCCGTGCAGCCCAGATCGCGTTGGGATGCGTCGGGTTGGCACTCTTCGCCGTGGGGGCCACCTTTGCGACCGCAGCGGCCCGCAAGGACCAGATGACTCCTGCCGAGCTGTCTATCGGCACTGAGCAGGTCGGAACGCCCATCGCGAGCGTGGATCTCGGATCAGCAGCTCCGGTGTCTGCCCGTCTTGAAGTGGAGCGTTTTGGCCGCACCGTCTGGTCGACCCCGCTCTCGTCGGGCAGCACCTGGCAGAGCGTGGCCATCCCGTCTCGGCTTGGACCACTCCGGTGCATCCGCGGTTCTCGTCGCCGGGGGGGTGCCGATCCGTTCGGTTTCCCTACCCGGCGAACCCTAGCGGCACAGGCGCCAAGGCTCGGTCCAGGGTTGTGCCGCGTTCAGGGACGTGCCGCGGATCGCTGGCGATAGTGCGTACGCCTGCACTTCGGACACGCGCAACTCCGATGGATTCGGAGAGGTGCCAGTCGTGTGAAAGCCCGATGTGCTGGCGCTTGCCTGTGAGTTCCAGATGACGATCTCGTAGGGCGTCGTACTTATGTGTTGCGTCCACGAGCCGACCAACCGACCATTGAAGTACGTCTTGATCGAGCGTCCAGGGTCGTATTCCATCCCGTAGGTATTGAATCCGGTATTCATCGGGGCGGGCGTCGCATAGGCAAAGGCAGATTGACTGTCGGACGCCGTGTGGTACGTCGACACGAACACATTGTTTTCCGGAGTTGCGCCCGAAAGTCGAGCGCTCGCAGGCGTGAACCCCCCCTCCTGGAGGTCGATCTCTTGACTGCCGCCCCCACCATTCGGATCGATGAACCAGATGGCAGGCCAACCCCCTTGAGATGCGTCGGACATCTTGGCTCTGATTTGCACGTATCCGCTTTTCAGCGTGAATTTGCCGCGCGAGGTCACGACGCCGGATCTGTACCCGTAGCCCAGCGATTCGTACTTCGAGTCGGCCACCATGATGAGGTCCAGCCCGTTCTGCACCGCCACCTGCGACGGAGAGAAGTAGGTCTGATGCACTTGGGTCCCGGCGGCGGAGTCTCCGGCAGGGAGGCCACCGGAGTTCCAGGTCTTGTCACCCTGACCTCCCATGACACTGTTCCAGTGCGCTGAGTCGAGCGACGTTCCTGTGAACTGGTCATCGAAGACGAGCTGACCCGCTGTGTACCCTCGGGGTGCTGCCATGCCGTCTGGTGCCACCGCTGCCGACCCGCAATACGGCGCCGACAAGGGTCGCCGCCAGAACCAGCGCCACGCACAAGACGATGACGCGACCTCTCCGTAGCCTTCGACTCAACCGTAAAGGCTCGGTGTCTGAGGACGTTGAATGTCGCAGCCGGTGGGTATGCCGATCGGTGCGACCACACAATGTGCACTCGTACTGCCAGAAGGCATCGCCGAGGCCCACATAGCATTGATAGCACCAAGGTGGACGTTCGCGACCTCGGGTTGCAGCGTTGCAGATGGTAGGCGTCACGGTCCCCCGCAGACAGTGACGCCCGCCATTCCCGGCACCGCGACCGAGTGAGCGCTAGCGTCGAGAGGGAGGAAACCCCATGAACCGATGGAAGCGCCTGGTGGGCGCGGTACATGGCCACCGGACTGCTGTGGCTCGGCCTGGCGGCGACTGGCTCGCCAATTGCGGCGTCTGCCGGCACGCCCTTACCCGGCGCGCCCAACTGCTCCATTTTCCCAGCGGACGACGTCTGGAACACTCCCATAGCCAACTTGCCGGTCAATTCGCAGAGCGGGGCGTGGATGACGAGCATGAACAGTGCCGCCACAAACATCCATTTTGTTTTCGGGCCGACATTCGGGATGCCCTTCGACGTGGTGTCCCCGTCACAGCCACTCGTGCCGATCACGTTCCAATTCGCCGACCAAAGCGATCCGGGCCCTTACCCGCTGAGCGCCGATACACCGATTCAGGGAGGTCCGGGAGCCACGGGCGATCGGCACGCCATCATGGTCAACCCCGCCACGTGCAACCTCTACGAGCTGTACAACGCGGAATACAGCGCGTCTGGCTCAACGGCTGGCGCAGGAGCGATCTGGAATCTCAACTCCAACGCACTGCGACCGGCAGGTTGGACTTCCGCGGATGCAGCCGGCCTGCCAATCTTGCCCGGGCTCGTTCGTTACGACGAGGTGCAGTCGGGCGTCATCAGCCACGCCATCCGGGTCACGGCCGAGTCGACCGATGCGTCGTACATCTGGCCGGCCCGCCATGAGTCGGGGTCGACGTCCAACCCCAGCCTGCCGCCCTTTGGGGCCCGGTTCCGCCTTAAGGCCAGCTTCAATATCTCTGGCTACTCGGCCCAGGCGCAGGTCGTCCTGCGAGCCATGCAGCAGTACGGGTTGATCCTGGCCGACAACGGCCCCACCTGGTCCTTCTGGGGCACCTCGGATACCACATGGCCGCAGTCTCTGGTCAACGAACTTGACACTGTGCCGTCGAGCGCCTTCGAGGCCGTCGACGAGTCGTCGCTGATGATCGACCCCAACTCGGGGCAGGCCCGTCAGCTCGGCGTCGCGGTCAACTGTTCGTCCCAGCCGGGTTACCGCATGGTCGCCGGGGACGGCGGCGTGTTCTCGTTCTGTGAACCGTTCCTCGGGTCGATGGGCGGCCAGCACCTCAACGCGCCCATGGTCGGGATGGCAGCGACACCAGGGGGCGGCGGTTACTGGGAGGTGGCTTCCGACGGGGGCATCTTCAACTACGGCAATGCCACGTTCCTCGGGTCGATGGGCGGCCAGGCACCTCAACGCGCCGATGGTCGGGATGGCGGCGACACCAGGGGGCGGCGGTTACTGGGAGGTGGCTTCCGACGGAGGCATCTTCAACTACGGCAATGCCGCCTTCCACGGCTCGACCGGTAGCCTGCGCCTCAACAAGCCGATCGTGGGCATGGCCGCCACGCCGGACGGTGGCGGCTACTGGGAGGTGGCTTCCGACGGGGGCATCTTCAATTACGGGGACGCAGGGTTCTACGGATCGGCGGGATCCCTCCATCTCAACAAGCCCATTGTCGGGCATGGCGGCGACACCCGACGGCCACGGGTACTGGCTCGTCGCCTCCGACGGGGGCATCTTCACCTACGGCGATGCAACCTTCCTGGGCTCGACGCGGTGGCCAGCCGTTGAACAAGCCCATCGTCGGCATGGCCGGCGACGCCAGACGGGCACGGCTACTGGCTGGTCGCCTCCGACGGCGGCATCTTCACCTACGGCGACGCCGGGTTCTACGGTTCGACTGGTGGCACCGCTCTCAATGCTCCGATCGTGGCGATGGGGTAAGCGGGCCGCGGGCGAGCAGGATCGACCGTTGGATGTGGGCATCCGCCTGTCGGTGCGATTCTGCGCCAACGGGCGCCTGACCTGCCGATGGCTCATGCGCACTCCATCAGCAGCGGTTTGTCATCGGACGTGAACACTGTCGAACCATTGTCATCGGTGCGGGGACGATTGGAACAGCTCCCTAGCCGTAGACCTGGACCTCGGAGACCTCCATAGATGAGGTGGGGAGCGTCGAAATGTCAGATGGGGCCGGAACATGCCAGCCGATTCCGGGTGCGATCTCTGCGATGTTGATGATCAGCTCCCAAGTGTCGCTCGCCACGCTCGTCGTGTGTGTCCATACCAGCGCACCGTCAAGGTAGTAGCTGATCGATTTTCCGGCGATGATCTGCATGCCATATGTGTGGAACCCCGCGTTCAGCGCCGGGGCAGAGACCGCGCCATGCTCGTCTGGTGAGTTGCTGCCGTCGGGCTGGATGTAATTCGGCGTGAATGTGCTATTCGGAGAAGTCCCAGCTGGGACCCCTCCAGTCCCGAGCATGCCGCCTTCGTCCATGTCGATCTCCTGCGACCCGCCGGCACTTGGTGGTCCGTTGGGCAGCAGCCAGATCGCGGGCCATTGGCCATCCGTCGTCGCGGGAAGTTTGGCTTGGACCTGCACGTAGAAGCTGGCCGGGAAGGTGACCTTGTTGTACGTCGAGATGGCGCCGCCGATGGTGTGCCACCGCGCGCCGTCCCAAGGCTGAGTGCCCCCGTCGTACGACAGGCTGAGCGTCAGGCCATTGTTCACCGTGACGTTCGCCGGGCTGTAGACGGTCTGGCCGTGTGCGCCTGTGGCCGACCATCCGGCTGGCACGCCTTGTGTCCCGCTCCACCACGGTCCACCGCCCTGCCCTGCAACATAGGTGTCCCACTTCGATGTGTCGAGCGTCGTCCCCTTGAATTGATCCTCGAGAATCAATTGTCGGCTGGAATATCCGGAAGGAGGTGATAGGTCGCCAGACTGAGCAGTGCCAGTCGTCGCGGACGTGGTCGTGGTGGTTGTTGGTTCGACCGTGGTCGTCGGTTCGACCGTGGTCGTGGTCGAACCGCTGCCGCTCGACGAGGATTGGCCGGGCCGTACGAGCATCGGCGCTGACATGCTCGCGTCGAAGTCGCCGTCGCCGGTGAAGATCGCCTGCATCGTCACGGGCGAGTCCGAGGTGGCCGGAGCCGAAGAAACTGAACAGGTCGCAATCCCGGAGGACAATGCCAGTGTGTTCGTGCCGCCAGCACATTGAATCGGAGCGGAGGAGCCGCTGACGGCGAAGGTCACCGCTCCGGTCGGTGTCCCCGAGCTCCCTGGAGATCCGCTCACTCTTGCTGAAACGGATACCCCTGAGCCGGAGTCCGCGTGCAGCGACCGTCAGTTTCGTGTGCGAGTGCGCGGGGGAGACCGCCAGAATCAAGGTATGGGTCGAAGAGCCGAAGGTCGGGTCACCGGGATACGACAGCGTGACCGTGTAAGGGCTCTGCGCTGCAGAGAGTTCGTGCGGTGGGATCCTGCAGCTCGCGCTGCCCTTCATGGCTAGTTTCGTCACCTCGGACGCACACGAAACCGCTGGCCCATTGGCGCTGGTCACCGTCCAGCTGACAGTTCCGGTCGGATGGCCGCCGGTGCTCGGAGCGACTTCGGGTGTGACGCGGCCCCTGAGGATCACACCTTTCGCCGTCAAGGTCGGGTTCGCTCTCGCCACGATCACGACCGTTGTCGGCAAGGTCGCCCGTGTCTGGAGGGTGCTGGTGCTCAAGGTGCTGCGCGCCTGATTCGAAGTCGAAAACATCGCAGCCATCGCCATGGGTGCACGCGGAGCACGAGCGTGCGCGCCAGGCACAGCAAGTATGACGGCGACCAGCGTCAATGCAGTGGCCGAGACGAGTGCGCGGAAAAGATTACGCAAGACCTGAGTACGTGGACGTGTGGGGGGCGAGCAAGGGCATTTCCTTCTGAAGGGCTTAGGTGCGTTTTACTGGAGCCGCGGTGTCCCGAGGCGGACCTGACGACAGGATTCACCCGCACGTCGCGGAATCGTGGCGCTTTGGTAATGCTGGTCGTCGGTCACCAAGGTTGCGCTGGCGCTCCGGTTGGCCGCACTCCGGCCGGAGATCCACCGTCAGCGGAGCGCAGGCTCGCAACTTGGGCGACAGAATCAAAAACGGACGACAGCCGTTTCTGAATCCCTCGAGCATTCCGTTGCCGGGCATCATGCCCCTCTGTACTCTGCAGGTTCCTGCAACTGGGGCTGCCGGAGATGCTGGTGCGACAGGAGTCCAAGGCGGGGCCTCGTTTTCGTGGACGGTCCAGAACCTCTACAAAGGTTGCTATGAGAACTTCGGGCCAGCCCCATTGTCACCCGTTGTTGTTCGCCCGATACCTCGCCGACGGGCGTCGACTCGTCGCCGTTCGGTATTGCAGCGGATTGCATGATCCCCGAGTCAATCCATCGCTGAATGGCCGGCTGCCGCGACGCCACGCACGTAGTCGCGAGGCAAGAGTGACGTTGTGGAGCGGAAGCTCAGCTACCGGTGGGGAATGGGGATCCGTCAGAGGGACCTCCTGAATCCGATGAAACTGAAGGAACCACCCAGCCAGTTGATGTCACGCCCTAGCTGCGAGCCAGAGACCAGGGGGTAGAAGTTGCTCTGGCTCTGGACGTGATCGACCTGCGAACGAAAGATTCCGCCGGCAACGCCACGCATTTTGTCGACGCATGTCATAGCTCTGCAAGGCAGGGGTGCATCTGACCTCGTGTGTCAGGCTTGTGTCGCATGTTGCAAACGCAGGGTCCTGACTGGCAGGTGACGGTGAGCCGGCCTGTAGGCGGGATTCTGTCCAGCTCCCGGAGGAGCCTGGGTGGCCATCCATCTGAGCGGCCTACCTGGGGAACCCTCCCTCTCAGGAGGCGGGCGAGCAGCCCATTTCCCACGCTTGACCTTGCTCCGGGTGGGGTTTACCGAGCCACTGAGGTCACCCTCAATGCTGGTGCGCTCTTACCGCACCCTTTCACCCTTACCTGTGCGAGCCCGGAGGCCCGCCATCGGCGGTTTCCTTTCTGTGGCACTGTCCTGCGGGTCACCCCGACTGGCCGTTAGCCAGCACCCTGCTCTGCGGAGTCCCGACCTTCCTCGACACGATCCCGCTGAGCGGCCCGTGCCGCGGCCACCTGGCCGACTCACCGTCAGCACCCATAGTGCCATCACCAGGCATGTGAGGGTGACCGGACAGCGCATCGGTAGGGTGTCGTCGATGTCCGGCGGCGCCCGTCAGCTCTTCGATCCCGAAGCTCCGCCTGAGGCCGCCGCCTCGGATCTCCGGACCGCGTCCGGCGGGGACGAGGCCCGGACGGACCGGACCGGGGGTCCACTCCATCGGCGGCGTCTACGAGCAGGTCGAAGGTGCCCTCAACCAGGCCTTTCCCCGGAACCGCCACCTCTGGGTCCGCGGCGAGATCCGCCAGGTGTCGGACCACCGCTCGGGCCATCTCTATCTGAGCCTGGTCGACCCCGAGGACGAGGGCCCCCGCCGGGACCGGTCCCGGGGCGGCGTGCCCACCCTCAACGTGAAGTGCTGGCGCAGCTCGTGGGCGCCGCTGCGGCACGGGCTGGCCAAGCAGGGCATCGAGCTGACCGAGGGGATGGTCGTGGTCCTGCGGGGCGTCGCTCGACCTCTACCGGGCCAAGGGCGAAATCAGCCTGATCCTGGCCGAGGTCGACGTCACCGCGTTGCTCGGACAACTGGCCGCGAAGCGGGCCCAGCTGCTCCAGACGCTCGACGCCGAGGGACTGCTGCGGCGCAATGCGCGTCTGCCCCTGCCGGACGTCCCGCTGCACGTCGGCCTGGTCGCCAGCCCGGGTACCGAGGGATGCTCGGACTTCCTCGGCCAGCTCACGGGCTCGGGGTTCGGGTTCCGCGTCTCCCATGTGCGGGTCACCGTGCAGGGCGCCGGCGCGCCGGCCTCCATCGCCCGCGCCGTGACCGCGCTCAGCCGGAGCGACTGCGACGTCATCGCCGTCGTGCGCGGCGGGGAGCGCGGGCCGACCTGGCGGCCTTCGAGAACGAAGCGGTCGTGCGTGCGATCGCCACCGCGACCAAGCCGGTCTTCACGGGCATCGGGCACACCGGCGACGAGACGCTGGCGGACATCGTCGCGGCGCGGGCCTGCATCACGCCGACCGAGTGCGGCCAGCAGATCGTGGAGGCCACCCGCCGTGGTGGACGGAGCACGTGGTGGAGCCGGCCGCGCTGCTGGCCCGCCGCGTCCCCGCCTACCTGCAGCGACGCGCAGTCCCGCGACACCCAGGCCCGCAGTCGTCTGACGGCGGCGGCGCGCCAACAGCTCCGGGTCCACCGCGAGCGCCTGGCCCGGAAGGGCTCGTCGCTGCGCCGGGCGGCACCGGACCGGCTGGCGTCGAGCGCGGCGCGGCTGCGCGGCGCAGGCGGCCCGGCTCGGGCCGCTCAGCCTCGGCCATCTCGGCCGCCAGGACGAGCGGGTGCAGTCGTGGCGCAGGCTGCTGGCGGCGTACGACGTCGAGCGACAGCTCGAGCGTGGCTACAGCCTGACGCTCACGGCCGACGGCGACCTGGTGCGCAGCGCGGCGGCGCTGGCCGAGGAACAGGAGATCGTGACCCGCTTCGCCGACGGTACGGTGCGGAGCCGGGTGCAAGGGAAAGAGGCAGGAGGAAGCACATGACGGACCCCGACGATGCCGTCCCGGTAGAGCAGCTGAGCTTCACGGAGGCGAGCCGCGAGCTCGACTCCATCGTGAACTTCTTCGAACAGCGCGAGGTCGATGTGGACGTGCTGGTCGGCCGGCTCGAGCGGGCGACCGCGCTCGATCGACGAGCTCGACCAGCGCCTGCGCCGGACCCAGGCCCAGGTCGAGGAGCTGGTGCCCCGGCTCGATGCGCTCGCCGGCAACGCGGCCGGCACCGACGCAGGAGGGAGCGACGATGGTTGACGACACCACCAGCCCGGTCGGCAACGGGCCCGACGACCGGCTGTATTTCCGCCAGCTGCTGTCGGGTCGTGACTTCGCCCAGGGCGACATGATGGCGCGCCAGATGGTCAATTTCGTCTATCTCATCGGCGACCGCGAGACCGGCGAGGCGGTCGCCGTCGACCCCGCCTACGCGGTGCAGGACCTGCTGGACATCCTGGCGGCCGACGGCATGCGGCTGACCGGCGTGCTCGGGACGCACTTCCACCCCGATCACCTCGGCGGGCAGATGGGCGGGTGGTCGCTCGAAGGGATCAGCACCTTGCTGGAAAAGGTGCAGGTGCCGATCCACGTCCAGGCCGACGAGGTGCCATGGGTGGAGCGCACCACCGGCGTCGGCCCGGCGGACCTGGTGGCGCACCACAGCGGCGACGCCTTGCAGGTCGGCGACGTCAGGGTGGAGATGATCCACACGCCCGGACACACGCCGGGAAGCCAGTGCTTCCTCGTCGACGGGCGCCTCGTGGCCGGTGACACCCTCTTCCTCGAGGGCTGCGGCCGGACGGACTTTCCCGGTTCGGACCCGCTGGCCATGTACGAGTCGATTCACACCCGTCTGGCGCGCGTGCCCGACGAGGCGATCCTCTTTCCCGGCCACCTCTACTCGGCGGACCCCTCGCAGAGCATGGGGGACACGCGGCGGTGGAACTACGTGTTCCGGCCACGCTCCGCCGAGGAGTGGATGGCGATGTTCGGCGGCGCATGAGCCCGAGCGAGGGCTTGTCCGGGGACAGCACGGTTCTCGTCGTGGGGGCGTCGCTCGCCGGGTGGCGGGCGGTCGAGACCCTGCGCACGGAGGGCTTCGACGGGAAGATCTCCCTCATCGGCGACGAGCGTCACCTTCCCTACGACCGCCCACCGCTCTCCAAGCAGGTGCTGGCCGGGACCTGGCCTCCGGAGAAGGCGGTGCTGGCGGACAAGAAGCGTTCGAGCGAGCACCGGGTGCACGAGGTCCTCGGGCGCCGCGCCGTCCGGCTCGACGCCGACGGCCAGGGAGGTCGAGCTCGACGACGGCGCCGTGCTGCAGGGCGACGGCATCGTCATCGCGACCGGGGCGCAGCCACGGCCGCTCCCGGGGACCGAGGCGCTCGGCGAGCGGGACGGCTTGTTCACGCTGCGGACCCTCGACGACTCGCTGGCCCTGCGCGCCGCCGTGACGTCGGTGGACGCCGCCAGGGTCGTGGTCATCGGGGCCGGCTTCATCGGCGCCGAGGTCGCCTCCACGTGCGCCGGCCTGGGCTGTCGCGTCACCGTTCTGGAGGCGCTCGACGTTCCGCTGCGCAACGTCCTCGGGCCGACCATCGGGGCGCACTTCGCCTGGCTGCACGGGTCGCACGACGTGGATCTGCGCACCGGCGTCGACATCAGCGGCGTCAGGCCGGTGCACGCCGATGCGCCGCGATCGGCGGGCAGGCTCGTGGTCGAGCTCGACAGCGGCGAGACCTTCCCGGCGGACGTGGTCGTGGTGGGCATCGGCGTCGTCCCGGCGACGGAATGGCTGGCCGACTCCGGGCTGACCGTCGACAACGGCGTCGTGTGCGACGACCGCCTCTTCGCGGCGGACGGCATCGTGGCGGCGGGAGACGTGGCGCGCTGGCACTGGCGACACGACGGTGGCGAGGAGCTGATCCGGATTGAGCACTGGCAGGTCGCGGCGGAGGCGGGCGTGGCCGCCGGGGTGAGCTTGCTGGCCGGCCGGGCTGACGCGCCGGCTTTCTCGCCGGTGCCCTACTTCTGGTCCGATCAGTACGGCATCCGTTTGCAGGTGCTCGGCAGCCCGCGCGGGAGTGACGACATTCGCATCGTGGATGGATCGCCCGAGGAGGGGAAATTCGTCGCGCTCTTCGGCAGGAATGACCGCCTGCGGGCGGTCATGGCCATCGGCAGACCCAGGCAGTTGATGGGATTCCGTCCGTTGCTGGCGGCGGGGAGCAGCTGGGCCGACGCCCTGGCCCATCCCGGTCTGACGCCGACCCCCTCGTCTGTTTGCTGGGCGCCGGTCGGGACCCTGTCCTGCCGTCCAAAGCCGCAAATAGGGCCACTCGGCCCTAACGAACCCTCGTGTCCGGGCGTACCTTGCCAATTCGAGTAGATCGCTGGGAAGGGGGTCGCTCGGGTGGCGAGATCTCCTTCTGGGGTGGGTGGAAACTCCCTCAGAAGGAGATGCCCGAGAGCTCGGGGATCGTTCCCTCGGCCTTGAGGCGGGCGGCCAGCCAGCGCTCGCGCCGTGGCGACTCTGTCGGCTTCGCTGCCCTGGGGTTCCACCGTCCGACGAGGCGAGAACGTGCCGGCGAGTTCGTCCGTCGTGCCGTAGTTGCCGACGGCCAGCCCGGCCAGGAGGCCGGCTCCCAGCGTGGTCGCCTCCTGCACCGGCGAGATCTCGACCGGACGCCCGATGGCGTCGGCGAGGGCCTGGACGAAGACGTCGTTGTCCGTCATGCCGCCGTCGACGCGCAGCGCCGCAATCGGGTAGCCGCTGTCGTGTTCGCTGGCCTCGACCAGGTCGGCTCCCCGGTGCGCCACGCCCTCCAGCACGGCGCGGACGATTTCGCAGCGCCCCGAGCCACGGGTGAGGCCGACGATGGTGCCGCGGGCGCCGAAGTCCCAGACCGGTGTGCCGAGGCCGAGCAGCGCCGGCACGAACCACACGTCGCCTGCGGTCGCGCACTGGGCGGCCACGGTCTGCGACTCCGCCGCCGTCGCAATGATGCCGAGGTCGTCGCGCAGCCATTCGATACAGGTCCCGGCCGAGAGCATGACCGCTTCGGTACCCCAGGTGGCGAGCCCATCGACGCGGAAGGCGACGATCGGGAACGTGCCCGCATCACCCCGACCCAGCGCCCCGGGCGTGCCACCGGTCCCGACGCACTGGTCGAGCATGCCGCCGGTGCCGAACGTGGCCTTGGCCATGCCCGGAAGGGTGCAGCCCTGACCGACCAGGGAGGCTTGCTGATCTCCGGCGATCCCGCAGATGGGCGGGGATCCCGGCAGAGCTGTCGCCTGACCGAGGGTCCCGGAGGAGTCGACGATCATCGGCAGCATCGCCGGCGGGATCCGAAGCTTCTGCAGCAGCGCCTCGTCCCATTCGATGGCCGCATCGACCAGGGCGGTGACGGCCGCATTGGTGGCGTCGGTCACGTGGAGGGCTTCGCTGCCGGCGGCCGCGCCGCCGGAGAGGGTCCAGGCGATCCAGCTGTCGACCGTCCCGAAACAGAGCTCGCCCCGCTCGGCCCGCGCCCGCTCGGGGTCGACCTCGTCGAGGATGGCCATCACCTTGGACGCCGATGCATTCGGTGCCAGCCGGATCCCCTCGGCCTGCAGCACCAGGCAGGTCCCGACCGTGCGCAGGTCCTGCCAGCCGATGCCGGGCGCGACGGGCCTTCCGGTGGCGCGCTCCCACACGATGCTCGACGCACGCTGGTTGGCGATCCCGACCCCCGCCACCGGACCGCCCGTCGTCCAGGGCGGCGCGGGCCGTCTCCAGAATGGCGTCGGCCATGCGCGCCGCGTCGAACTCGACCAGACCGGGAGCCGGCGAGTCGGGCAGCAACGGGACGCGGTGCTCGTGCTCGACGCTGGCATCGGGTCGCACAATGGCGGCGCGGACGCCCGACGTCCCGACGTCGACGACGAGAATGCTCCCCCCGCCCGCGCTCATGCCCAGGGCGCCGGTCCGAATGGCGAGGCGAGACCGAACTTGCCCGGGTTGAGGATGCCGTTGGGATCGAAGGTCGCCTTGAGGCCCGCCAGCACGTCGAAGCCGGAGCCGAGTGCCCGGGGCAGGAAGCGGGAGCGGTTGAGCCCGATGCCATGGTGGTGGCTGATGGCGGCGCCATGGGCCAGGGTGGCGTTGGTCACGGTGTCCCAGGCCTGGCGGTAGTACTGCTCCCGCCATTGCGCGTCGCCCTCGGGCCCGCGTCCGCCGAAGGTGAAGTAGAGGCAGGCGCCGTCCGGATAGGCGTGGGACTGGTGGGCCGACGCAGCCAGGGTCCCGTCGATCGCCTGCAGCGCGCCGATGACCTCGTCGAAGAGGCCGGGGAGCACGGACCACGAACCCGAGATCTCGGCCGTGTCGACGACGATGCCGCCCCGCCACAACGGCGCCAGCGCCGACACGTCGTTGCGGTGACCCAGCCACCGCTCCACCAGGCTCTCGTCGAGAGGATGCGCGCCGGCCTCGGTCGAGCATGCTTCGTCGACGATCTGCAGTGTGGCCGCAAGGATCTCCGTGTCGGCCTCGTCGAGCACAATGAGGACGTTGGTGTCGGCGTGCTCGAAGTTCCGCTCGGACTCCGTCTCGTCGTACAGACGGAGGACCGCCGGCGTCGCGCCGCGACGGAGGATCATGCGGCAGGCCTCGAGGCCGGCGGCGAAGGTCGAGAAGCCGAAGGCGCGCCGTCCCTGCGCCGGCGGCAAGGGGTGCAGGCGGAGGCGTGCCTCGGTGATGACGCCGAGCGTTCCCTCGCTGCCGACGAAGAGCTGCGTCAGGTTCGGCCCGGTGGCGGCTCTGGGTCCCTTGCCTTCGGTGTGCACGACCCGCCCGTCGGCCAGGACCACTTCCAGGCCGATGACCATGTCCTCGATCTTCCCGTACCGCGTGGAGTACTGCCCCGCGCCACGGCAGGCCAGCCAGCCGCCGACCGTCGAGAGATCCATGGACTGGGGCCAATGGCCGAGCGTGTAGCCCGCCCCGACTTCCCCCAGTGCGGTCTCCAGATCAGGGCCGAACGTGCCGGCCCGCACGTCAGCGGTCAGTGAGGTCTCGTCGACGTGCACCAGCCCGTGCGAGGGCCGTGAGGTCGAGCGCGACGCCGCCGTGCACCGGGATCGACCCACCGCAGACGCCGCTGCGGCCCGCCGCGGCCGTGACGGGCACCGTGGCCTCGTTGCAGGCGGCGAGAACGGCCGAGACCTCCTCGGTCGAGGTGGGGCGCACCACCACCGCGGGCCGCTGTGGCACGGCGCCCTCGGCGGCCCAGCCGATGGCGATCGGCCACCAGTCGCGACCGGCCTCTGCTCGGGCATCGTCATCCTGCAGGACTTCGGCTCCGGTGCTCATGAGGCGGTCGAGGAGCTCTGGCGGGACATCGACGACGCGCGCGCCGAGGCGATCGGTGACGCGGGCACCCTCGGCGTCAATCGGTGTGACCGGTGTCGGCTCGGTCATGCGAGGTCGAGTCCGGCCGTCAGCAGTTCCTTCTGGCACGCGTCGGTGAAGCGGGCCACCTGCTCGCGTGCCTCAGCCTCGTCCCAACCCATGTCGGGGGCGATGAGTGTGGCCACCGCCGAAGCGGCGGCCATGGTGGGTTGGGCCCGCTGGATCATGGCGCGCGTGCGCCGCGACAGCACGTCGTCGAGCGTCCCTGCCATTTCCTCCCGCGCCGCGTACAGCACCTCGGCGCCGATGTAGGGCAGCCCGGCCACGATCGGCTCCAGCAATTCGGGGCGGCCGTCGGCCAAGGCCAGCACCTCGCCCGAGGCCGTCCCGTAGCGTCGCAGGAGGCGGGCGTGCGGCTGGGCCAGCGTGACGGGATCGCGGGTCCTGGTCGTGGCGCCCAAGAGCGGCAGGGCCTTGGTGACGCAGCGCCGTCGGCGTGGCGACTCGCCGAGGCGGGTGACGACGACGTCGACGGTGTCCTGGGCCATCTTCCGGTACGTCGTGAGCTTGCCGCCGGTGACCGTCACGACGCCGTGACTCGACGTGCTGACCGTGTGGCGACGCGAGAGGTCGGCCGTACGCTCCGAGACGTGGCCACCCTTGTCCGGTGGCGCCAGGAGGGGACGCAAGCCGGCCCACACGCCCGTCGACGTCGGCCCGGGTCAGGTGCGAGGTGGTGATGGCGTTGGCGGCGTCGAGGAGGTAGTCGACGTCCTCCGGCGTACAGGCGGGATCGTCGAGCGGGCCGTGGTAGTCCGTGTCGGTCGTGCCCAGATAGACGAGGTCCGTCTCGGGCCAGGACACGACGAAGATCGAACGCTTGTCCTTGGGGACGGGAATGACCGCGGCGATATCGCAGGGCAGCCGGTCGGCGGGCACGGTCACATGGACGCCCTTGGCCGGCCGGATGGCATGGGGATCCCGGCCCTCGTCGAGGGCGCGGACGGCGTCGGCCCAGACGCCCGAGGCGTTCACCACGATCCGGGCCCGGACGGGGAACTCCGACGCCTCGTCCTGAGGCGCCGGACGCACAATGGCGCCGTTGGCCTTCCCGTCGGCGCCGGTGGTCAGGCGGACGACCGGGGTGTAGTTCGCCACGACAGCGCCGAATTCGAAGGCGGCGGTGCGGGCCACCGTGAGGGTCAGCCGCGCGTCGTCGGCCCGGGCGTCGAAGTAGAGGAACCCCGCCACCAGGTGGTCGGTGCTGAGCGTGGGGAGGTGGGCCAGCGCCTGGTCCTTGGTGACCTCCCGGTGTCGTTCCCCGATGCGCCAACCGCCCGTGAGGTCGTACATCCACAGAGCGGTGGCGTAGGAGCGGGCCACCGTCTTGGAGACGACACCGTCGCGGCCGAAGAGGGGAATGAGGAACGGGAGCGGGCTGACCAGATGGGGCGCGTTGTCGAGCAGGCGCTGGCGCTCGGCCAGGTTCTCGTACACCAGGCGGAACTCACGCTGCTGCAGGTAGCGGATGCCGCCGTGGATCATCTTCGAGGACTTCGAGGACGTGCCGGAGGCAAAGTCGTCCTTCTCGACCAGGGCGGTCTTCAGCCCTCGGCTGGCGGCATCGAGGGCCACCCCGGCACCGGTAATGCCGCCGCCGATGACCAGCACGTCGAACTCCTCGTCGGCGAGGCGTCGCAACGCATCGGCGCGGCGAAAGGGGTGCACCGAGCAAGACTGCCACATCCTTCGCGCCCCCAAACCGGGTGCCTCAGCTGCCATCGGGGTAGCCGCCGCGGTGCAGCACCATCGGGTGGTGCGGCAGCGTCTCGGGCCGCCCGACCCGGGCCCGCCAGTTGTCCGGGTAGGGGACGAGGCCGGCCGCCAGGGGAGACGCGGCGTACGTCCCGTCGCCCACGACATCCTCGAGTGCGGCCCGGAGCCGGTCGAGGGCCCGGGCGCCGTACGTGGTTCGCCACGTCTCCTCGGTGGCGCCCAGGAGACGCTGGTACTTCTGCTGCGCCTTCTCACCCTTCGCGGTCAGGCGCACGACCTTGCCTCGGCGCGCCGTTGCATCCGGCTCCGTCGCGACGCAGTCATGGCGTGCCAGCCACCCGGTGCACATCGCATTGGCCTCCCGAGAGACGCCGGTCAGCCGGGGCAGATCGCTGACGCGCGTGCCCGCCGGCACAATCGTCCGCAGGGACGTGGCACTGATGGGCAGGGAGATCCGCGACCCGGACTCGAAGTCGACTGTGAACGCGAAGAGGACGCCGCTGAGCAACCTCGACAGCGCGCCGCTTCGTGGGAATGACCGTGCCGCGCCGTCGCAACGGCGCGGTGCGTGGAGCGCGCCGCCCTGGGTCGGATGGACGACGGGGAGGAACGTGGGTGGATCGACGGAGAGCTGTGCGAAGACCGTCCCGAGGGCCGCCTCCAGGCGATCCACAGCCGGTCCGCCCAGACGCGTGCGCCAACGATCATCGACGAGCGCGGGGAGCGATGGCCAGACCTCCCGGGCCGAGCGGGCGGCCTTTCTGGGACGCACGACGGCCTCGTCCTGCGGCGGGTTCCGCAGTGGTCGGCCGTCGGGTGCCGTGACGGAGACGTACCCCCAGCGCCGCAGGCCGCTCAGGAGAAGCTGATCGGTGCGGGCCCGGACGCGCAGATCCGCCACGGTGGTGCCGTCCATGTCGAGGTACTGCAACACGTTGGCCCACAACGCGAACGACACCAGCCATGGTCCGCTCGGCTCAGCGTCGGGATCGTCGTGCCGGGTGGTCCGATGTGCCAGGCGATGTTCCGCTTCGTTGTCGAGTTCCACCGTGTGCGCGACCAGGGCCTGCGACAGCAACGTGGGGAGCGGGCGGGCAGGAGGCACCACGCTCCATATTCGTCGGGCTCTGGGCTCGCCGTTGCGGCAGGGGCCCGAGCACCTTCGGACGGCCCGAAAAGCAGCCAGATCGGGCTGTTCAGAAGCCGGAGCGTGCGCCCAACGTGGGCACGGAGGGGTCCCCGAGCTGGATTTTTGCTTCAGCCCGGCACCACCCGCGCCGATTTTGTTGCAGGGAGGCGGCGCGGCGTCGCCACGTTGCGCCCTGTGGGGGGAACGATGGAGCAGTTTGACGAGATCTGGGACGAGGGGGCAGCGAACGCCGACCTCGAGCTCGAATTCCGATCCCGAAGAGCTCTGGCGCAGCCTCATCCCCGACGAGGAGTATCCCCGGTACTGGTCCGAGAGCGCATGGTCCCACGACCCCGAAGACGGCCCCGAGTCCGGTGCGCTGCTCTTTGCGGACGGAGCCGCCGAGACCGAGCTGACCGCCGAACTCCGGCTCTCCGAGCTGTGGGCCCGTTGCGACAGTGGTTGCCTGGCCATGGACGAGTTCTTCGAGCTGTCGGCGCTGATCACGAAGGTGCAGGGCCTTCCCGGGTCGCTCTGCGCCGACTGCGACATGCTCAACCGTCCCAACGTGAGCGTGAACTGGGCTCTGGCCACGACGACCCTGTGCCGGTCGCACCTGCGATTCCGGCTGGGCCACGCGTGGATCGACGGGGGATCGGGCCGGCACTAGCCGGGAACCGCCCGCGACCGGGCACGGCGGTGCAGAATGGCGTCGTGACGTTGGCCGACCGCGTCTTCGCCGCCTCCTACCTGACCGGCACGTTCGTCCTGCGCTCCGGTCGCACGGCCGACCACTACTTCGACAAGTACCGCTTCGAGTCGGACCCGGCCCTTCTGCGCGAGATCGTGGACGCGTTGGTGCCGCTCGTGCCGGCCGGGACCGAGGGCCTTGCCGGTTTGGAGCTGGGGGGCGTGCCGCTGGCGACGATGCTCTCCTCCGTCACCGGCCTGCCGGCCTACTTCGTCCGCAAGCAGCCCAAGAAATACGGCACCGAACAGGTCTGCGAAGGCGGCGACGTCGCGGGGCGCCGCCTCGTGATCATTGAGGACGTCGTCACGACGGGCGGGCAGATCGTGCTGTCCGCGCAGGATCTCCGCTCCGAAGGGGCCGTGGTCCAGCACGCGGTCTGTGTGATCGACCGGGAGGGTGGGGGAGCGGACGTCACCGCGGCCGAGGGCATCAGCCTCCACGCCCTCTTCACCATGCGCCAGCTGGAGGCGCTGGGGGCTGACGCCAGGGCACGCGGCGCGCCGTCTCACCGTTTGCGTGCGCGCCAGACCTCCTCGTGGGGCCATCGTTCAGCCCAATGGGCTGTCACGAAGTCGTACCTCGTCGTGGCGCCGGCGGATGCATGCAGCTCAATGAGGTCTTCGACGTCGAAGTCGTGGGCTCGGAGCAGCCGTATCCAGTCGCCGTGGCTCAGGTGGAACTCCACTGTCGGATCGTCCGGCCACTCAAAACGATGCATGCCGAGCTGCGGGCGCACCAGATCCCGTTCCGCCGCAAGCCCTTCGGCATCGGGGACGCACAGCATGAGCAGCGTGCTGTTGCCGAGGAACACAAGTTCTCCGCCGGGGCGCAGGAGGCGGGAGGCTTCGGGTATCCATCGGTACGGGTCCGACCAGATGGCCGCGCCGTATTCGCTGATGATCAGGTCGAACGACCCGTCCGCGGAACGGGACGTCCTCGGCCGTCGCCCGGAGGAGAGGAAAGGCGAGGTCGTATTCGCGCTGGAGGCGGAGCGCGTTGGCCAGCTGCCCGGGTGTCGGGTCGAGCCCGACCGGGTGCGCGCCGAGGCGGGCGAGCCAGGCGGAGACATACGCGGTCCCGCAGCCGAGCTCGAGCGTGTCCATGCCGGCGACGCTGCCCGGGAGGAGCCGGCCTGGGACTCGGGCACCGAGAAGATGCCCCAGCAGGGCTCGGCGGCCCATCGTCGACGGGCCGTCGTGAGCTGATCGGCCTGCGGGCCTGCCAGGCGTCGACGTTCCGTTGGAGGTAGTCGATCGGCTGCGCGCTCACCGGCCGAGGTTAGGCCCGTGGCTGCCCGACCCACTCAGGGCGGCCGACTGGAGGCACGCCCGCTGGTGACGGCGCATTTCAACAACGATTGTCGAAATAGCTCCCACCCCCGCTAGGGTGGCCGACGTCATGCAGTCGCCCGCCGAACTGACCGATCTCTTCCGTGCCCACGGGCGCAAAATCACCGCGCAGCGCCAGTGCATCTTCAAGGCTCTGGAAGGGGACGTCACCCATCCTTCGGCGGAGCGGGTGTACGAGCGGGTGCGCCACGACATGCCCAACGTCTCGCTCAAGACCGTCTATCAGACGCTCAACGACCTGGCGGATCTGGGGGCGATCGCCGTGCTCGACGTCGGAACGGGCTCGGCCCGTTTCGATCCCAACGTGGAGACGACGCACCATCACCTCGTGTGCCGCTCTTGTGGCAAGGTGCGCGACGTGGCGGCGGACTTCCCCGGGCTCAAGGTGTCCCGGCGGGCCACCCAGGGCTTCGAGGTGGACAGCGCCGAGGTCGTCTTCCGCGGCCTGTGCGACGAGTGCAAGGGATCTCAGCAGGACCAGTAGTAGCCAGCACAACACGACGACAACAGAAAGGGCACGAATCCACCATGCCAGCACTGAAGGGCTCGAAGACCGAGGCCAACCTGAAGGAAGCATTCGCCGGCGAGAGCCAGGCCAACCGCCGTTACCTCTACTTCGCCCAGAAGGCCGACGTCGAGGGCTACCCCGACGTGGCGGCGCTCTTCCGCTCGGTCGCCGAGGGCGAGACCGGCCACGCCTTCGGTCACTTCGACTTCCTGAAGGAAGTGGGCGACCCGGTGACCGGCGTCCCCGTCGGAGCCACCGAGGACAACCTCAGGTCGGCGATTGAGGGCGAGACCTACGAGTACACCGAGATGTACCCCGGGTTCGCCAAGACGGCGCGTGACGAGGGCTTCGAGGAGATCTCCGAATGGCTCGAGACGTTGGCCAAGGCAGAGAAGTCGCACGCCGGCCGCTTCACGCAAGGGCTCGAGTCCGTCTCCTAGGACGGGCGGCTCCATGACCGCCACGTACGACCCGACAGACCCCAAGTACTTCGAACCGGCCGCGCTCCGCGAGGAGCTGGACCGCGTCTTCGATCTCTGCCACGGGTGTCGGTTGTGCTTCAACCTGTGCCCGTCGTTCCCGACCTTGTTCGACTTCATCGACGCCAAGGACGGCGACGTCTCGGCCCTGACCGACGGGGAACACAGGCAGGTCGTCGACGAGTGCTACCAGTGCAAGCTCTGCTACGTGAAGTGCCCCTACGTGCCGCCCCACGAGTGGGAACTCGATTTCCCGCGCCTGATGAGCCGGGTGCACGCAGTGCGGCAGAAGCAGTTGGTGCCGGTGAAGGAACGACTGACCGATCAGTTCCTGGGCCGGACCGATGCACTCGGCCGCGTCTCGGTCGCCGCCGCGCCGCTGGTCAACTGGGCGACGGGCACACCGGGCTCGTTGGCCCGCCGGGTCATGGAGAAGACGGCGGGACTGGCGTCCCAGCGCCTGCTGCCGCCGTACGCCAAGCAGCGCTTCACGACGTGGTTCAAGAAGCGGAGAGGCCGCGCCGCGGCGTTCGGGCACGAGGGAGCAGTGTCCGTGTTCCCCACCTGCTTCGTGGAGTACATGGAACCCGACATCGGCCGGGCCATCGTGGAGGTCTACGAGCACAACGGGGTGGAGTGTGCCCTGCCGGAGGGCACCAAATGCTGTGGTGCGCCGTGGCTGCACTCGGGTCGCGTCGACGAGTTCACCAAGGCGGCACGCCGCAACGTGGCCGCCCTGGCTGCCGAGGTGCGAGCCGGGCGAGACATCATCGTGGCGCAGCCCACCTGTGCCTACGTGGTGAAGCGGGACTACCCGATTTACGTCAAGGGTCCGGAGGCCGACCTCGTGGCGGCGCACACGTTCGATCCGGCCGAGTACCTGATGCGTCGCCAGCGAGACGCCGGCGACCCGTTCACCCTGCGCGACGAGTTCCCGGGTCGCCAGGACGGCACCGTGCCCGACACGGTGACCTACCACGTGGCCTGCCACCTGCAGGCGCAGAACGCCGGGCTCCGCAGCCGGGACCTCCTCAAGGCGGCCGGCGTCAAGTGCTCGCTCGTGCAGCGCTGCTCGGGCATCGACGGGACATGGGGCTACCGGGCGGAGAACTACGAGCTGGCCCGAAAGGTGGCCCGACCCCTCGGCCGCGAGATCGAGGCGGCCGGCAACGACATCGTCTGCGGCGACTGCCATCTGGCCAACGGGTCGATCCTGCAGGAAACCGGCACCCGACCCGTCCACCCCATGCGGTTGATGGCCCGGGCCTACGGCCTGGGCGACCGTGAGGGAGGCGGGTCCCGGTGAGCGAGCCGTCGAGCGGGTTGACCTTGGCCGACGTCCTCGACTTGCGGGCCTACGAGCGGGTCCGCGAGGACTACCGGGCCAAGATCATCGCCCGCAAGCGCGACCGGCGGGTGGCGCTGGGACCGGTGATGACCCTGGTCTTCGAATGCTTCGACACCGTCCGCTTCCAGGTCCAGGAGATGGCCCGGGCCGAGAAGATCATCACCGACGAGGCCATACAGGTGGAGCTCGACATCTACAACCGGTTGTTGCCGGCCCCGGGCGAGCTCTCGGCCACCGTCTTCATCGAGTTGACCTCCGACGAGGGCCTGCGGGAGTGGCTGCCCCGCCTGGTCGGGATTGAGCGCCGGCTCGGCCTGTCGATCGACGGTGACGTCGTCGGAAGCGTCCCGGAGGCCGCACACGAGGCGGCCCTCACCCGCGAGACGGTCACGCCGGCGGTCCACTACGTCCGCTTCGGCTTCAGCGACGGCCCAGGTCGAGGCCTTCGCCGAGGCGGGGGAGGTGGCCCTGGTGGCGACCCACCCGGCCTACGAGGCCAGGACCGAGCTGCCAGCCGGGGTCCGCCGAGAGCTCCTCGGGGATCTGCGCGGCACAACAAAGGCCCTTCCCATAGGCTGACCAGGGACAATTCCTTGCGCAAGTCTTTACAGGCGCACAGGACTTGCGCCATACTCGTCGTTCGCCGAATTTGGAGTTGCCAGGGCCAGTCGATTGACCGAAAAGGCCTCCGAACAGGGCGAATCAAGTATCCGCCTTTTCATCCGTTATTGAGGAAGTGTTTCCAATGATCGCCACCACGTGGCGCAAGCAAGCCGCCTGCCGGGGCCTCGACGTCGAGGCCTTCTACCCGGTCACCGAGGACGAGGCCGATGCGGCCGAGGCCAAGGCTGTGTGCGCCGAATGCCCGGTCCGCCAAGCGTGCCTGGAGCACGCCCTGGCCCACCGCGAGCGTGAGGGCATCTGGGGCGGCACGACCGAGCGGGAACGCCGGCGGATCGTGCGTCAGCGCCGCAAGTCCGCCTGACCTACTTCTTCTCGGCGGTCTTGTGGGCTCGTCGTGGTGGTGGCCGGCTGGCCGATGGTGCAGGGCGAGGGATTCCAGGGCTCGGGCTGCAGGTTGGTGTAGACGTCCGAAGGGATCGTCGTGGTGGTCGAGGACGCGGGCCGTGGTGTGGTCGTCGTGGCCGTGGTCCCGTTCGATGACGATCCGGGCGCGCCCACCGTCGGCGCCGTGCCGGCGAGCAACAACTCGACCGTCGAGCCCGTAAGGCTCGGCGTCCGGCACCAGGGTGACCGAGCCCGCGATCGCCGAGGCCAGCGTGTTGGCGGCTTCGGTCCCCGACGGCCCGTAGAGGATTTCGAGGCGGGCCGCCACTGCTGAGTTGGGTGGAGGCGTCGCCGACCTCGTTGACCTGGAACCCCTGGGCGGTAAGCGCCGCCGCCGCGGTGTGGGCGATGCCGTTCACGCTCGATGCGTTCAGCACGTCAACGCTGACCTGGCTGGCGGGCTCCCTGGGCGCCGTCGTCGTGGTGGTCGTCGTGGCCTTGTTGCCCTTGGGCGTGGTCGTCGTCGTGGTGGTCGGTGTCGACCCGATGGCGTTGAACTGCGTTGATCACGTTCTGGGCGTAGGGCTGCGCTTCCTTCAGGGCGGCAGCTCCCCCCGACGAGGTGTACGCCACCGTCGGCAGGGTCTCGGTGACGAGGTTCGACGCCGGCAGCCCACGGAAGACGTCGGCGATGTGCAGCAGGTCGCCCTGGGTCAGCGTGTCGTCGATGGTCAGGTTGCCCACGGCCGCGCCGATCAACGAGTTGATGGCCAGCGGGTTGGTGATGGAGGAGTTACCTTGGACAGGACGGCCCGGAAGAAGGCGTCCTGGCGCTGAATGCGGCTGAAGTCCGAGAGGCCGTCGTACTCCCAGTAGCCGTTGTCGTTCTTGTAGTACAGGTGCCGGCTGCGTACGAGCTCGAGCGCCGTGGTCCCGTTCACCACCTGGCACCCGACCGTGCTGACGTTGAGACCGGTGTACTGGTCCTTGACCGGGGTCGGGAAGGACATGGTGACGCCGCCCAGGGCGTTGACCATGCCCGTGAACCCCGGGAAGTCCACCGCCATGTAGTGGTTGATGGGGATGCCGAGGTCCTGCTCAATGGTCTGGATCAACAGGTCGGGCCCGGCGTCATAGGCCGCGTTGATGCGGTTCATCCCCGAAATGTTGCTGTCGTTGCCGGGGATGTCGACCCAGAGGTCACGCGGGATGGAGAGCATGGTCACGGTCTTGGCGGCGGGGTCGAAGCGCGCCACGATCGTCACGTCGCTGCGCTGCCCGCCCGCGTTCGCCTCGTCGCCGAAGGCGTTCTCCTGGGTCGCGTTGGAGACGAAGGAGCGCGAGTCCGAGCCCACCAGGAGCAGGTTGAAGGGCTTGCCCGGCGCGGCGGGGGCGGCGACCAGATGCTTGGCGTGGACCTTCTTGATCTGGTTGAAGCGGTAGTTGGCGTACACGTAGAGGCCGCCGGCGCCCAGCGCGGCCAGCACGACGACGAAGGAGAGGGCGTAGAGGCCGCGCCGCCGCCAGCGGTGCTGGTGCTTCCGTTGCTTCTTCTGGGTCTTGCGGAGTTCGGCCTGCAGCTCTGCCCGCGACTTGGCGTGATCCTCGGGGGCGTCGGGGTGGCCCAGGGGATTCGGTTTCGTCGGGGGTCAAGAATCAGAAAGTACCTGGCCGGGAGGTCCGATACCCTTCACCGGTGGATTTCGAACTCCCCGACGAGCTTCTGGACCTGCGCGACTCGGTCCGGCGCCTGGCGCAGGACAAGGTCAAGCCACGGGCGCGGGCCATCGACAAAGAGGGCTCCTACCCGACCGATGTCTTCGAGGCGTTTCGCGACGCCGGGTTGCTCGGCTTGTGCATCCCGGTCGAATTCGGAGGTTCGGGCGCGGGCATCCTCGGGCTGGCCCTGGCCATTGAGGAGGTGGCCAAGTACTCGAACACGGCTGCGCTCATGCTCCTGCTGACCCGGCTGCCGACCGGACCGGTCATGATCGCCGGGACCGAGGAGCAGAAGCGGCGCTACCTGCCCGGCATCTGCGACGGCACCCGGCGCGCCGCCTTCGGGCTGTCCGAGCCCCAGGCGGGCAGCGACGTCATGGGGATGCGGACCCGGGGGGTGCCCGACGAGGGGAGCGAGGGCGGCTGGGTGCTGAACGGCACCAAGTGCTGGATGTCAGGCGTGCGCGAGGCCGACTGGTACACCGTCTTCGCCAAGACCAGCGATCCCAGCAGCCGGGCCCACGACTCCGTGACGGCCTTCATCGTGGAGCGGGCCTGGGACGGGGTCGAGGTCGGACGCACCGACCACAAAATGGGCGTCAAGGGGGTGGACACGGGCGAGCTGCTGCTGACGCGATGTCCACGTCCCGGCGGAGAACGTCATCGGCGAGGTGGGCGGCTTCCGCCTGGCCATGTTGGGTCTGAACGCCATGCGCCCGATCGTGGCGGCGCGTGGCATCGGGCTGGCCGAGGGCGCGCTCATGTACGCCACCGAGTACGTGCAGCAGCGGGCCGCCTTCGGCAAGACCATCGCCGACTTCCAGGGCATTCAGTGGGAGATCGCCAAGTGCGCCGTCGACGTCGAGGCGGCCCGGCTGCTGACGTACCGGGCGGCCGTCCTGGCCGACGAGGGCAAGTTCACCAAGGAGTACGTCCCGTACCTGTCCATGGCCAAGTACCACGCGACGGAGTTGGCCGTGCGCGCCTCGTCGCTCGCCGTCCAGCTGCTCGGCGCGGCCGGCTACATGGAGGACCACCCGACCGAGCAGTGGTACCGCGACGCCAAGCAGCTCACGATCGTGGAGGGCACCTCCCAGGTGCAACTCGGCCTCATCGCCCGGGGCGTGCTCGACAGGGACCTGTGGTGGGACTGACCTGGCCCGAGGTCCTGGCCCGACTCAGCCGGCGGGAGTCCCTGACAGCGGCGGAGGCCGAAGAGACCCTCAAGACGGTGGTGACGGGCGAAGCCACGCCGGCCCAGGTGGGGGCGTTCCTGACCCTGTTGCACGCCAAGGGCGAAACGGCCGAAGAGGTCACCGGCCTGGCCCGGGCCATGGTCGACGCCGCCGTGCCCTGCCCGCTGGCGCAGACCGACGCTGATCGCGCCGTCGACCTCGTCGGCACCGGCGGCGACCGGCTCTCGAGCATCAACGTCACCACGCTGGCCTCGTTCATCACGGCCGGGTGTGGCGTGCCCGTCTGCAAGCACGGCAACCGCGCCGCCTCCTCGTCGGTGGGCACGGCGGACGTGCTCGAGGCGCTCGGCGTGGCCATTGAGCTCGGACCCGAAGGCGTGGCCCGCTGTGTCAGCGAGGCCGGCATGGGTTTCTGCTTCGCCCAGCGCTTCCACCCGGCCATGCGGTTCGTCGGGCCGGTCCGCAAGGACCTCGGCGTGCCGACCGTGTTCAACTTCCTCGGGCCGCTGATCAACCCGGCCCGGACCCGGCGCCAGCTGGTGGGCGTCAGCGACCCGGCCATGGCCCCGATCATGGCGGGCGTGTTCGGGGCCACCGGGAGCCGGCACACGTTGATCGTGCACGCCGACGACGGCCTCGACGAGCTGAGCGTGACGGCGCCCTCGCAGCTCCTAGAGGTGCGCGGCGACGGCACCGGAGCGTTCGAGGTGACCGAGTGGCGGGTGGACCCCCAGGAGCTACGGCCTGGCCCCGGCGACGATGGCGGACCTGCGCGGCGGCGATGCCGCGTTCAATGCCGGCGTGATCCGCTCCGTGCTCGAGGGCGAGCAGGGCCCCCGCCGCGACATCGGGATCCTCAACGCCGCCGCTGCGCTCATGGTGGCGGGCCGGGTGGACGACCTGCAGAGCGGCCTGGGGCTGGCGACCGACTCCATCGACAGCGGCCGCGCCGTCGCTGTGCTCGACGCGCTGATCGCTACGTCGCGAGACGAGCTGCGCCGGCAACCGGGCTGACCCGCCAGCTGCGGCGCGGCGCATGGGTCTCCGGGTCGAGCGCGGGCGAGTCGGGCTCGGCACAGCGCAATGACGCATCCCCCGAAACCGCCGCCGGTCAGACGGGCACCGAGGACACCCGGTTGGCCGAGCAGGTGCTCGACCAGTTCGTCGACGGCCGGCACCGACACCCGGTAGTCGCCGGCCAGGCTGCGGTGCCCCTCGGTCATGACCGCTCCCAGCGCGCCGAGGTTGCCGCGGGCCAGCAGCCGCTCGGCCTCGCGTACCCGCGCACACTCGGTGATGACGTGACGGGCCCGACGGCGCAGCACCGGACTCGTGCAGCGCGCTGAGGTCGCCGAGCGTGCAGAGGCCGAGGGGCCGCCCCACAATGTGCGCGGCCCGCTCGCACTCGGCGCGCCGGTCGGCGTAGGGGGTGCTGGTGAGGAGGCGGGGCGCCTCGCTGTGCACAATGACGAAGGCCGCCGTCTCGGGTACCGCCACCTGCCGCATCTCGAGGGTGTCGAAGTCGATGAAGAGGGCGTGTCCGGCCGTGGCGCCCGCAATGACCAGAGGATCGAGCAGGCCGACGTGGGCGCCGGCGCCGCGCTCGGCCTCCTGGCAGTCCCGGGCCAGCGCGAGCGGGTCGGCGTCGTGCCCGAGCGCGAGGAGGAGGGCCACCGAGAACGCGGCACTCGAGGACAGGCCGGCACCGACGGGGATGGTGCTGGTGACCCGGGCCGCACCGCCGCTCGGTGGCGGCTGCAGTCGCGAGGAGTCCGGCCGCCAGGGCAGCTTCGGCGCGGACCGGCGCGGTGTCGCCCAGCATGATCTCGACGGGCCGACCGGGGAACTGGTCCGAGTCGATCCCGACGAGGAAGCTGCCCGGCTTGGGCGTGAAGGCGACCTCGGTGGCCAGCTCAATGGCCATCGGCAGCGAGAGGCCGGCGTTGTAGTCGGTGTGGTCGCCGATGATGGTCACTCGTCCAGGGGCGCTCGCGGTTGGCACGGCCCCAGCTTGGCGCAGGACGCGCGTTCGGCTTGACCATCGTGGGCGGCGCGGGTCACGATCCTGCGATGGCTGACCGCACCGGACCGCTGAGCGGGATCAAGATCATTGAGCTGGCGGGCATCGGGCCGGCCCCCTACACGTGCATGATGCTGGCCGACGCCGGGGCGCAGGTGCTGCGGCTGGAGCGGGCGGCTCCCGGCGCAGTGGAGCGGGGGGAGGAGATGAAGGCCGCGGGCGCGGGGCCGTACTGGGACCTGCTCAACCGATCCCGTCCCTCGGTGGGCGTCGACCTGAAGAACCCCGACGCGTTGGAGCTCGTGCTCGGGCTGGTGGCCGAGGCCGACGGGTTGATCGAAGGCTTCCGGCCCGGTGTGGCCGAGCGCCTGGGCGTCGGACCCGAGGCCTGCTTCGCCCGCAACCCCCGTCTGGTCTACGGGCGCATGACGGGCTGGGGTCAGGACGGGCCGATGGCGCCCATGGCCGGTCACGACATCGACTACATCGCCATCGGGGGCGCCCTGTGGTCGCATGGGCCGGGCCGATTCGGCCCCCGTCCCGCCGCTGAACCTCGTGGGCGATTTCGGGGGCGGCGGCATGTTGCTGGCCTTCGGCATGGTGGCCGCGCTGCTCGAGGCCGCCCGTTCCGGCCAGGGCCAGGTGGTGGACGCCGCCATGGTCGACGGGGCCGCATCGTTGATGACCATGATCCACGCCTTCCACGCCCATGGCATCTGGAGCGACGAGCGGGGGTCGAACATGCTCGACACCGGGGCGCCCTTCTACGAGGTCTACGAGACGTCGGACGGGAAGTGGATGGCCGTCGGCGGCATTGAGTCGCAGTTCTACGCCGCCCTGCTCGAAGGCCTCGGCCTGACCGGTGACGCGTCGCTGCCGTCGCAGATGTCGCGGGAGGAGTGGCCGGCGATGAAGGAGCGCTTCACCGCGATCTTCAAGTCGAAGACGCGGGACGAATGGACGGCGCATCTTCGACGGGACCGACGCCTGCGTGGCGCCCGTGCTGTCGCCCTGGGAGGCGCACGAGCACCCGCACAACATCGCCCGCTCGACCTACATAGAGGTCGACGGCGCCGTGCAGCCGGCCCCGGCGCCCCGCTTCTCGCGCACGCCTTCGGCGGTGTCGAAGCCGCCATCGCCGCCCGGAGCCGACACGGTGTCGGGGCTCGTGGAATGGGGCGTGGACGAGGGCATCGTGGCCAAGCTCCGCGAGTCGGGCGCTCTGAGCTGACCCCGGACGGGACCCGGGTGCGGATTGCGTCCGGGCCGTTCCCTGTCCCATGTCCGTGTCCGTCTCCACCCACGTCCCGGCGGCTGCGCCGGTGGAGACGAGAGGGTGCAAGGTGCGAGGGGACGGTAAGGCGCCTGTACGGCGGTCACGAAGACCAGCAGTCGCCGCTGTTGACGCTCTGTTGTCAGGACAGGGTGATGTGGACGGGGGGACGCCAGCATCCGACGCGCATGTCCAAGACGTCCCCGATGCCGGGACCGGACAACGGGGCAGTGCACGAAGCTGACGCCGGTGTCAGGGTGCTCGCCCTGCGGTCCGCTCTGTGCGTTGTCAGCCCACTTGGGAGTGCCTTCATGATTCCTCCGTTCGATGTTTCGCTCGTGCCGTGAGTTGTAACGAAGGCGGGTAATCCGGGAGTAACGCGGCGACGGAGATCCCTTCGCAGGGCAGACGACCTGGTGGGCAGGACAACCTTTACCGAACGTTTACCGAAGGGCCCTACCTTCCACGGCGATGCGGCCCCACCGACCCGGCGACTGCCCTCACAACCGTTGCGGGTGTCAGCTATCGTGCGATCCACCTGAGGCGGGACTGGTCGGCCGGCTGGTCGTGATTGTCCGGACGGGGATGGTCGAGACTCAGGGAGACGCAAGGTGACGATGACAGCGCCGCTGCACCAGGCGAGGCATCTGCCCAGGGCGCAGCTCGAGTTGGGACGCCGAGCCACACCCGTCCGGCTCCGGTTCGCTGCGGTGTCCATCGCGGTCCTCGCTCTGCTGACTGGACTCGTCGGCCTGCTGACCGCGACCCAACGGCAGTCGGCGACCGCAGCGGCGTGGCAGCAGGCCGAGCCCCTCATGGTGACGGCGCAGGCGGTGGACACCTCCCTGTCGGACGCGGATACGACAGCGGCCGCATCGTTCCTGCAGGGCCGCGTGGCGCCGGCCACGTTGCAGGCCCGTTATCAGGCCGACCTGACCAGCGCGTCGGAGGGTGTCGCCGAAGCGGCGCGCGCAGGCGGGACCCGATCCGGCGGTGGCGCGCAGCCTGGAGACGCTGTCGACGGATCTCCCCCTCTACGCCGGGATCATCCAGGAAGCGGACTTCAACGAGCGCCAAGCGTTCTACCCGCTGGCCGCTGCGTACCTTGCCGAGGCCAACAACCTGATGAGGGCATCCATCCTTCCTGCTGCGGCTCAGGTCTATGCGACCGAAGTCTCTCGCCTGTCCAGCGACCAGACGACCGCAGTGTCGCCGTGGCTCGTGGCGTTGACGGCCGTCTTCCTCGTCGGGTTGTTGGTCGCGCTCGTGGTTGCGCAACGAAGGCTCAGTCGCCATTTCCGCCGTGCCTGGAACGTGGCGCTGGCGGTGGCCACGGCCCTCGTCCTCGTCCTCGGTGTCTGGGCCGTGGTGGCACTGGCTACCCAGGGCACCGGCGTCGGAGACGCACAGTCGAACGGGTCGCATCCCGTCTCGACGTTCACCGATGCGCGCATTCTGGCTCTGCGAGCCCGGGCCGACGACGAGCTCACCCTGCTGACGCGGGATTCCGATCCCTCCTATCAAGCCGACTACGCGCGCACGTCGGCCGCACTCGCCAGCCTTCTCGCTTCACCACAGCACACGTCCGACGTCGGCGCAGCTCGCCAAGGCCGATGCCGCCTTCCGTTCGTACGCCGCGCTCCACCGCCAGATCCGCGCCTTCGACACGCTCGGCGACCTCTCCGGCGCCGTGACGCTGGCGTCCGGCGATGGGGCGCAGCAGCTCCCGGCCGTCTCCTCGCGGCTGAACGACCTTTTGGCCGAGGGTATCGACGGGTCGCAAGCGACCTTCGTCCAGGCCTCGTCGGGCGCCGGATCTGATCTGGACGGGCTCGGGTGGGGCTTCCTGGCCGCCGGCATCGTCGCGGCGGTTCTCGCCCTCATCGGGTTCCAGCCCCGGATTGCGGAGTACCGATGAGGCGCCCGCCACCGCACGCCACGCGGCGGGGACGGCGAGGCCTCGTCAGCGTTGTCGTCGTGGCCGCCGCCATCACCCTCGGGGCGTGTGGGACGGCGTCTCCGAGCAAGGCCGCCGCGTCCAAAACGGTCACCGTCCTGCCCAAGGGTGCTGAGGTCGTGCACCCCTCGCCGCCCGCCGCCCCGTGCGATGCCACGGCCAGCCTGCCACCCCCCGCGACGATGCCGACGCCGGGCCAGATGCCCAAGGGCTCGTACATGGCGCAGATTCAGGCCAGGGGCTATCTCAAGGTGGGTGTCGCCCAGGACACGTACCTCTGGGCCTACCGCGACCCGGTGACCGGACAGCTCACGGGATTCGACATCGACATGCTGAGCCAGATCAGCGACGCCATCTTCGGATCATCGGACCCCAAGTACATCCACTTCGTCATCGTCCCCAACGCCGATCGGGTCCAGGCGGTGCAGCAGGGTGAGGTCGACGTGGTGGCCGAGACGATGACGATCAACTGTGCCCGGGCCAAGCTGGTCGACTTCTCGACCGTCTACTACGAGGCCGGGCAGAAGATTTTGGTCCCGGTCGACTCCGCGATTTCCGGGCCGCAGGATCTCGGTGGAAAGCGGGTCTGCGCCCCGGCGGGATCGACTTCGCTGCAGCAGCTCGTCGCTCCGGACATGCCGCGCCATATTCAGCTGTGGGCGGTCAACGACACGACCGACTGCCTGGTGATGCTGCAACAGGGACAGGTCGATGCCATCAGCACCGATGACGCCATCCTGTCCGGTTTGAAGGCTCAGGACCCCAACACCGAGATCGTCGGGGACGCGTTCAGCTCGGAGCCGTACGGCATGGCCATCAGCAAATCCCACCCCGACTTCACCTCGTTCGTGAACGGCGTGTTGGCCCAGGTCCGGGCCGACGGCACCTGGGCCCAGATCTGGGATGCCAATTTGCAGGCTGCTATCGGCGGCAGCGCGCCGCCCCCTCCCGTGGCGGCCTACCGATGACCTCCTCGTTGCGCTTGACGACCGCAGACATCGACGAGCGGATTGAGGCCGTGCGAGTCGTCCTCGACCGGACGACGGCGCGCCTGGTGGAGCTCGATGCCGACGTCACGCGCCGCCTGCTCGAGACCACGTCCGAGCTCCGCGGCGCCACCGCCGCGGCATGGGCCGACGCGGCGCGGCGTCACGAGGCGCTCTGGGAGGGGCAGCTGGCCCTCGAACGGCTCCTGGAGCGCATGGCCGACGAACGGGGCACCAGACGGTCAGTGCCGCAGTGGGTGCTCGTCCGACTCGACGCGCTGCTCCAGGGGCCTTCGGTGGAGTTGCCCCGGTCCGATGAGGTGGGAGTGCCTCGCCTGACCGAGCAGCTGTCGCCGACGGTCTCCTGCTCCATTGCGGAAGCCTTCGACCGTATGTCCGCCGACTTCGACGTCGTGACCCGCCTTCTCGCAGCCGTGGCGCAGGCCTGGGGAGAGACGACGGAGCGCCTGCGCCGGGTCGGCGCCGTGCTGGCCGAACTGCATCACGGTGACGAGGCGCAGGGCGTTCGGCGTCCCAACGATCTCGACCCTCTGAGCCGAGACCTGCAGAATGCAGAGACCATGGTGCGGCATGACCCGATGGCGCTGGACCCAGACTGGCGTGACCCAGCTGGAGGAGAGGGCCCAACGTCTGCGGGACCGTGCGGCGGAGACGCATCGAGAGCGGCGGGCCGAGAGCGACAAGCTTCTGGCGGTGGAGCAGGGCATCGGGGCCGGCTTGGAGTCGCTACGCGCCTGTCAGGCCCACGTGGACGCGTTGTCGCAGAAGGTCGTCGTGCCCGACTCGACCGTTGCGGCGCTCGACCAGCTGGCGCGGGACCTCGAGCGCCTCCAGCACGAATGTGCGCAGGCCCGCAGCCTGGGCCTCGGAGCCTCCGCCGAGGACCTGCGCCGTCGCACTGCCCGCCTCTGTGACGAAGTCGCCCTTCTGGCCGGGTCCGAGGGCAACCGGATGCTGCGACGCGACGAGCTCCGTGGACTCCTGGCGGCCTATCGGGCCAAGGCGCTCGCGGTCGATCTGGCCGAGAACAGCGAGATCGAGGAGCCTCTGGCGGGCAGCAGAACAAGTGCTCTTTGTCGCGCCCTGCGACGTCGATGCAGCGGAGCGTTGCGTCAGAGACCTGCAGCAAGCCATCCTCCGGCTGGCGAAGGCGCCGTCGTGACGCCGTGCGCGCGCCCAGGGTGCACGGGCGAGATCGACTCGGGCTATTGCAACATCTGCGGCTACCCGCCGGCCGCGGACGTCGCGCCTGCGCCCGTGTCGCCGGCGGCCCAAACCGAGAGTCGTGAGCACCGCCGGTGTCGAGGGCGAGAGCTGCGTGCGGCCCGGTTGCGAGGGGACCATAGAGGGCGGTTACTGCGACCAGTGCGGTTTGGCCGCCGAAGAGCCGGCGATTGCGGCCACCTCCGAGCCGCCTGCTCCGGTCCTTCCCTCCGGCGGCGGGGCGGCGCCGAGCGCGAACACGGCCTCAGGCTCGCGGGACGAGCACCGTCCGGCGACTCTCCACCTCGACCGCAGCCTCGGGTCGTTCGGCCACGGCCGCGGCCACAGGCTCGGGCGGGAGCCGGGGGAACCTCGGGGCTGGGTTGGTCGAAATGCCGTCCGTGCCCTACCGCGATCCGCAGTCCGTCCTGATGGTCGACCCGGAGGTCCCGGAGCGCAAGCGGTTCTGCGCCTATTGCGACAACCCCGTCGGTCGCAGCCGTGGGTCGCGCCCGGCTCGCACCGAAGGGTTCTGCCCGCATGACGGCAAGCCGTACTCCTTCACGCCGAAGCTGTGGCCCGGTGACCTCGTGGCCGGCCAGTACCTGGTCGCCGGATGCATCGCGCACGGTGGACTGGGGTGGATCTATCTGGCCCAGGACAAGAACGTCTCGGACCGCTGGGTCGTCCTGAAGGGTCTTCTCGACGCCGGCGACGAATCCGCTATGGCGGCCGCCATTGCGGAACGACGATTCCTGGCCGAGGTGGAGCATCCAAAGATCGTCAAGATCTACAACTTCGTGGAGCATGACGACTTCGGCTACATCGTCATGGAGTACGTCGGCGGTGAATCGCTGCGCGAGGTGCGCACCCGTCACCGTGAGGAGGAAGGTTCGCCCCTCCCTGTCGCGCAGGCGATCGCCTACGTCCTCGAGATCCTCCCTGCCATCGGGTACCTGCATCACCGCGGCCTTCTGTTCTGTGACTTCAAGCCGGACAACGTGATCCAAACGGAGGAGCAGCTCAAGCTGATCGATCTGGGCGGCGTCCGCGGTTCCGACGATGCGGACAGCGACCTGTACGGCACCGTCGGCTACCAGGCGCCCGAGGTACCCCACACGGGTGCCAGCGTGGCGTCGGATCTCTACACGGTGGCGCGGACACTTGCGGTCCTTACTGTCGATTTCGCCGGCTTCCAGGACGAGAAGCGCTTCGCGGTGCGACTCCCGGCGCGCAAGGGTGTGCCGGCGTTCCAGCGCTACGAGTCGTTCCACCGGTTCCTGCAGAAGGCCACCGCCACGGATCCCGACCACCCGGTTCCAGTCGGCCGGCGAAATGGCCGAGCAGTTGGTCGGTGTCCTCCGCCAGGTCGTTGCCATCGACGGGGGCTCCCCGGCTCCGGCACCGAGCACGCTCTTCAGCGCCGAATTGGGAGCCGAACCGGATGCGCTGCCGTGGCAGCAGCTGCCGGTCCCGGCGGTGGACCCGAACGACCCAGCGTCGGGACTGCTCGCCACGCTCGCTCTGGTGGGGTCCGACCAGCGTCAGGCGCTCTTGGAGACCGTGTCGCGTTCGCCGGAGCTCAGCCTCTTCGTCGCCCGCTCGGCCATCGACGACGGCGAGTTCGCCGCTGCCGCGCGAGGAGCTCGACTCGGAAGAGGCGCGCCAGAGCGGGTGGCGAGCGGCCTGGTGGCGTGCCGTCTTGAGCCTGGCGGAGGGGCGGGGGGCTGACGCGGTGTCGTTCTTCGCCGCCGTCGACAGGGAGCTGCCGGGCGAGCTCGCCCCGAAGGTGGCCCTGGCCGCCTGCCTCGAACAGGCTGAGGGCGAGGACGTCAGCCGGGAGCTCCACCACGCGGCGCGGTATTTCGGCCTGGTGGCGGCCACGGATCCGGGGTACGCCAGCGCCAGCTTCGGGCTGGCCCGGGTCGACCATGCGACTCGGGGACAAGGAAGAGGCCGTCTCTGCGCTGCGCCGGATCTCCCGGTCGTCGAGCGCGTGGGTCGACGCGCAGATCACGCTGTGCCGGGTGCAGTGTGCACCGCTCCACGGCGAGATGCCCCAGGTGAGTGACCTCGTCGCGACGTCGGAGGTGCTGGGGGGGCTCGCTTTGGAGAATTCGGTCCGTCTGCCCCTGGTGCGGGACCTGCACCAGCACGCGCTGGCACTGCTGGTCGAAGGGCGTGACGCCCCCGATCGAGAGTGTGCAGTTGATGGGGTCGGAGCTCGAAGAGCAGGCGCAGCGGGCCGCGCTGGAGCGGACGTTCCGATCCCTGGCCAAGCTCGCCTCGACTGACGAGGATCGCTACGTCCTCGTGGACCAGGCCAACGCCTGCCGGCCGCGGACGTTGACATGAGCGCGGAGCTCGCCAACGCTGTCGACGCCGACGAGCATGCCTGCCCACGCTGCCAGTCGCCCGTCTTTCACGACGAGCTCTACTGCGAGGCCTGTGGCGGGAAGGTGAGCCAGGACCCCGAGCCCGCCCCCGGTCCCTCCGTGTCGGTCGCCACGGACCGGGAGACGACCGACCTGGGCGCCATCGCCGGCATGACCGACCGGGGACGGCGGCGCCAGCGCAACGAGGATGCATTGGCCATCGCCGCGGCCGGAGACCGGTTCATCGCCGCCGTGTGCGACGGGGTCGCGTCGACGGCCAATCCCGACCAGGCGGCACGTGCGGCGGCCGCGGCTGCGCTCTGTCGGTCCTGGAGCCGCTGCTCAGTCGGGCGCGAATGGCCCAGCGTCCGAGCTCGACGGAGCGCTGGTCCGGGCCTTCGCGGAAGCGCAACGCGCCGTCATCCTGGTGCCCGACGACGAGCCCGACGGCAACGACCTTTCGCCCTCGACGACGATGGTCGTGGGCTTGGTGGCCGAGGGACGTGTCACCGTCGCCAATGTCGGGGACAGCCGGGCCTATTGGATCGGTGCGAGCCCTGCCGCAGCGCGGCTCCTCACCGTCGACGACTCCTGGGCGCAGGAGAGCATTGCCGAAGGGATCGCGCCGGCGTTGGCGTACGCCCACCCGGAGGCACACACGATCACCCGCTGGGTCGGGGCCGATGCCGATTCCGTCGTGCCGACGGTGATGACCTTCGACGCGACCGAGCCGGGGTTGCTGGTCCTGTGCACCGACGGCCTCTGGAACTACTTCGAGGACCCGTTGGCCCTCGGTGCGCTGATCCCCGACTGGGTGACGTCGTCGCCCGTCGCGATCGCCCGCTGCCTGACCGATGCCGCCTTGGCGGCCGGGGGTCACGACAACGTCACCGTTGTGGTGCTGCCGGTCGGGCGGGCGGGGGCCGGCCCCGGACACGGAACCACGGAGGAGTAGAGCGCCATGGCCGAATTCCAGATCGAATGCTTCCAGAACGAGTTCCTGCCGCAGGACGGCGATGTGATGCACGCCGTCCTGACCGTCTCCGTCTCGGGCGACCGGTGCCGACGGTGGACGCCGGGGTGGCTGACGGCAGGACAGAGCTCCTGATCGTCGATACGTCGGGCTCCATGAACGGGAAGAAGTTGCGGGCCGCCAAGGCGGCCACCACCGCCGCCATCGACTGCATTCCGACGGGTGTGCGCTTCGGGGTCATCACCGGGAATCACCAGGCGTGGCTGGCGGTCGCACCGACCGTGGCCTCGCCGCAGTCCCGGGAAGAGGCGAAGGCGATCGTGAAGCAGTTCGAGGCCGGTGGCGGCACCGCCATGGGGACGTGGATACGGCTGGCGGCGACGATGTTCGCCGAGGAGCAGGGCATCCGGCACGCCATCCTGTTGACAGATGGGAAGAATGAGAGCGAGGCACCAATCGATCTGGAGTGGGCGTTGGCGGACGCCGACGGTGCCTTTCAGTGTGACTGCCGAGGCGTGGGGGACAACTGGGACGTGGGGGAGTTGCGCAAGGTGGCGACGGCGCTGCGTGGAACGTACGACATCGTGGCCAAGCCCGAGGAGCTCGAACGGGACTTCTCCGACATGTTGCAGGCGTCGTTGCTGCGGCAGGTCTCGGAGATCACCTTGCGCGTGTGGACGCCACAGGGTGCCGAGGTGGCCGCGCTCAAGCAGATGGAGCCGCCGCTCGACCTCACCGGGACGACGCGCCGTCACCGGGCCCCTGGTGGGCGAGTACACCACCGGCGCGTGGGGGGACGAGGCACGTGACTACTACCTGAGCGTGCGGCTGCCGACCGGTGCGGTGGGCGACAAGATGCTGGCGGCTCGGGTGACCCTGGTGGTGGGGGGCGAGCCGGCGGGGCAAGGGCTCGTCAAGGCTGAGTGGACCGACGACGTGGCCAAATCGACGCGCATGAACAAGCGGGTGGCGGAGGCGGTGGGTGAGGGGGAATTGGCGGAGGCCATTCAAAAGGGCATCGACGCCCACCGCGCCGGTGACGTCGAGAACGCCATCACCGGGTTCGGAGAGGCGGTGCGGATGGCGAACGAGTCGGGCAACGACGAAGCGCTGGAACGCCTGTCGAAGCTGGTCGACATCGACGACCCGGTGACTGGTCGCGTCCGGCCCAAGGCAAAAGTGGAGACGCTCGACGTGATGACGCTCGAGACCCGGTCGACCCGCACCTCGCGCACCCCGCGCCCCCGTGGGCCCGAGGACGCCGACATGACCGGTCCGTGCCCCAACGGGCATCGCTCCGAGACGGCGGACTACTGCAGCGTCTGCGGGACGCCGCTGACGGCGGCCGACCCGGCGGCCGCGGCGGCCGCCGGCACCCGAGGCCAGGGTTGAGCAGTGCCCCAACTGCGGCGCGCCGCTCGGCACCGCCGCCTCGGCCTGCGCCGAGTGCGGCCACGTTCTCAGCGCACCCGTGGCCGACGCGCCGTGGGTCGAGCAGAACTGGGAGGTCGTGGTGCGCCCCGACCGCGACTACTACGAAATGCTCGAACCCGAAGGGATGGAGTTCCCCGAGACGACCTCGTCGCGTCGGGTACCCCTCATCGGAGACCTCGTCGCCATCGGGCGGCGCAGCAAGACGAAGGGGATCGAACCGGAGATCGACCTCTCCGGCTCCCTGGAGGACACGGGCGTGTCGCACCGGCACGCCGTGCTCATGCGCCAGCCCGAGGGGACGTGGGCGCTCGTCGACCAGGGATCGACGAACGGGACCTATCTCAACGCCGAGCAGGAGCCCGTCCCGGCGAACCACCCCATCCCGCTGTCCGACGGCGACAAGATCCACGTCGGGGCCTGGACCACCGTCGCCATGGAGCGCCTCGACACCGCCCTGGCCGGTCACGCCGACGCGGACAGCCGTCCGTCCAAGGACACCCGAAACCTGGCCCGAGCCGAACCGGCGCACCGAGATCGACCTGCTCGGCCCGCTCCGGCTGCGGGTGTCGGGGGAGGAGGTCCCGATCGGCGCCGCGAAGAAGCGAGCCGTCCTGGCGCTGCTCGCCCTGCGGGTCGGGATCTCCGGTCTCGGCCGTCGACCTCGAGTTCGCGCTCTGGGGCGAGGAGGAGACGAAGACCGCCGTGAAGGCGCTGCAGGGCTACGTCGTGGAGCTCCGCGCAGGTGCTTCCGGAGCGACACCATTGAGACGACGTCACCGCTGGGGTACCGCCTCAGTCTCCCCAAGGACTCCATCGACGCCGGCCGGTTCGAACGACGGTGCACACGTGGACGCGCCCTGCTGGCCTCGGGCCATCCCGGGGCAGCCGTCGCCCAGCTGGCGCGCGGCGCTGGAGCTCTGGCGGGGTGAGCCCCTGCCCGACCTGAGCAACGGGCTGACGGGCGTGACCGAATCCGTGCGGCTCCGCGAGCTCAAGGCCGAAGCCGAGGAAGACCTCTTCGAGGGCCGTCTCCAACTCGGCGAGCATCACCGTCTCGTGGCCGACCTGTGGCCGGCGGTCGAGGCCGAGCCGCTGCGCCAGCGCCGGTGGGCGCAGCTCATGCTGGCCCTCTACCGGTGCAACCGTCAGGTCGAGGCGTTGCGCGCCTTCGAGCGCCTGCGCGGCGAACTCGGGGAAGGACACGGGGTCGACCCTTCGGCGGAGCTGGTGGCGCTCGACAGGGCAATCGCCACCGACCACGTCGATCTGCAGTGGACGCCGCCGACCGAGGCGGCGGTCGTCACCGCCACCGTGCGGGCGGCGACGGCGCCACCGCTCTGATCCGTCCGCCGTCGCCGAGGCCCGCCGGTTCCGACCGCGCAGGTCAGGGACAGGGCCCGAAGGGGTCGATCGGCGTGTCCGCCACCCCCGTGATCACGAAGGAGTTGGACGCCTCGTTCATGTAGGCCTGCGGGCAGGGGTCGGCGATGGCGATCACCGACGTGCCCGGGCACGCCCCGGCCTGATTCATGCAGGTCATCGCCTCCCGCCCTTCGGCGTAGCCCGGGCATTCGAGCGTGAACCCCTTGGCGGCGTAGGCCTGCAGGTAGGCCAGCGCCGCCGCGCAGCCCCAGGCGGTGGCCTGCCCGACCGGCGGCAGGACGCCGGGATCGCTCGGTGCGGGGGCGGCGGCAACGGTGGCGGCCGGCGTGGGCGCCGGCGCCGGTGCAGGCGCGGGTGCCGGCGTCGGCGCCGCAGGCGGGCGGGGTCGGTCGTCGTGGTCGTCGTGGCGACCGGCGCGGGCGCGGGAGCGGGCGCCGGGGGCGGGGTGATGGGCCGCACAATGGTGGCGGCCATGGCGGCGGCGGCCTCCTTGAGCGCGGCTCTGCTCGGGCGTGCAGCGCGGCCCGTTGGGCCCGCAGCGGCGGCTGCGAGGTCCCGGGGCCGTCGGTGACCAGCTGCGCGGCCACGATGGTCATGACGGCGAAGAGGACGATCGACACCAGCGCGAGCGGGCGCGTGCGGACGGCAGAGGACAAAGCGGGTTCTCCTTCGAGGGGGGCTCTCCGGCGGAGAAGCTCGACTGGCGTTGCCCACTGCAGTTACCCATCGCACCCCCGTTGAACGACGCCAACGCGGGAAACTCCCGCAGAAACCCTCAGATCGACGGGCGAACGGGGATTCGGGCAGCGGGCGTTGTCATGTTCCGCCGACCTGAGAGCGTTGGCTGCGCGGAAACGGGCGTGCGAGGGTCAACTCCATGCGTCCGAGCGTGTCCGTGGTGGCCGGGAACGTCCGTTGCCACACGCCAGGAGCGGCCGAAGGATCAGGCTGTGGCGTTCAGATGGTGACGACGGGGCAGGTGATGGTGCGCGTGATGCCCTCGATCTGCTGCATGTCCCGAACGACCATGCGCCCGAGGTCGTCCATGGAAGCGGCCTCGGCCCGGGCGATCACGTCGTAGGGCCCCGTCACGCCGTCGGCCACGACCACGCCCTCCATGCCGTTGAGCTGCTGGGCGACCTGGGCCGCCTTGCCCACGTCGGTCTGAATCAGCACGTACGCATGGACGGTCACGGCACACCGTACATTGGCCTGGTGGCGATGGCCCCCAAGATCGAGCAGTTCAAGGACATGGCTCGCCAGGCTCGTCGGGACCTGTTCGACCAGTCACACCCCATCGGCCGCCTGTCGCTGGTGCAGTGCGCCATGCTCGGGGGCGGGACCGTCGTCACCATCTCGCTGGCCGGTTCGCTCTTCTTCTCCATTTCGCCGAACGCCGCTGATCACAAGATCCTCCTGTACCTCCTCTTCACCCTGGCCCCGTTCGCCATCGTGTCGCCGCTGCTCGGCCCGCTCATCGATCGCAACCGCGGGGCGCGCCGCGCTCATGGTCGTCTCGTCCGCCGTCGGGCAGGTGGTGCTGTGCCCGCTCATGGCCACCCATCTGCACAGCCTCCTGCTCTTCCCGCTCGCCTTTCTCGTGCTCGTGTGCCAGAAGCTCTACCTCGTGACCAAGGGCGCGCTGGTGCCGGAGATGGCCGCGCTGGACGGCTCGGACTCGGAGAGCGAACAGGCCGGCTACGCGACGCTCAACGCGCGGCTGACGCTCCTCGGCACCCTGGCCGGCTTCGTGGCGTCGATTCCCGCCGTGATCCTCTACAAGGTCGCGGGCTCGCCGGCCGTGCTCGTCTTCGCCACCCTGGTGTTCGTCGCCGCCACGGTGGCCGGCGCCCGGCTGCCGGTGCTGACGAGCCGCCGAGCCGAGGAGATGTGGGCTGACCAGTCGACGAAGGTGCGCGAGTACGGCCAGGAGGGCGAGGCCGTCACGCGCGAGCAGGACCTGTTGCGATTGCAGCCCTTCGCCAATCCCGAAGTGATGCTCGGGCTGAGCGCCATGTGCATTGTGCGCGGCCTGACCGGTTTCATGACCTTCATGCTCGCCTTCGGGCTGCGGCGTATGCACGGGGTGGGCCTGTACTGGTACGGACTGGTCCTGGCGGGCAGCGGCGCCGGGGCCATCGTCGGCCTCGTGCTCGTGGGGCGCCTGCGAAAACGTCTGACCGAGCAGCAGCTGCTGCTCTCCTCCCTCTGGCTCATCGCCATCACGGCGGGCGGTTGCGCCGTCTGGGGCACCCTGCTTGGCCCAGGTGGTCCTCGCCTTCATGGTCGGCCTCTGCGGTTCGGTGGCGCAACCGTCCTTCGACGCCATGACCCAGCGCTACATCCCGCTCTCCGCGCAGGGGCGCGCCTTCGCCCGCTTCGGCATGCGCCAGCAGCTGGTCTGGGTCGTGGGCTCGCTCATCCCGTTGATCATCGTCTTCACCCTGCCCCAGGGCGATGCCACCATGGCCGTGCTGGCCGCGCTGGGCGGCCTGTCGTACGTGACGGGACGCCGCGCCGCCCACGCGCCGCGTACCGTGCGTCGGGACTACCGGGAGATCGGGGACATGGGCGAGGCCGGGGGATAGCGACGGCGCCGCGCTGTCCGGCCCGTCAGCCCAGGCGCCGCCCGAGCGCCTCGGCCTGGTCGGCCAGGGCCTGGGGGAGACGGTCGCCGAACTGCGCGTAGTACTCCTCGAATGAGCGGCACCTCGGCGCGCCAGCCCTCGGTGTCGACCCGCAGGAGCTCTTCCATCTGCTCGCGTGCTGACATCGAGCCCGTCGGTGTCGATGGCGTCGGGCGTGGGCACCGCGCCGATCGGCGTCTCGACGGCCTCGGCCTTGTCGGTGACGCGGTTGAAGATCCACTCGAGCACGCGTGAGTTCTCGCCGTAGCCGGGCCAGAGGAACTTCCCGTCCGCGTCCTTGCGGAACCAGTTGACGTAGAAGATCTTCGGCAGGGCGTCGCGGTCGGGTGCTTCCGCGCCGATGCGCAGCCAGTGCGCGAAGTAGTCGGCCATGTTGTAGCCGCAGAAGGGCAGCATGGCGAAGGGGTCGCGCCGGAGGTTGCCGACGGCGCCGGCCTGGGCCGCCGTCGTCTCGGACGCCATGATGGAGCCGAGGAACACGCCGTGCTCCCAGTCGTGGGACTGGAAGACGAGCGGGACGACCGAGGCACGCCGGCCGCCGAAGAGGATGGCGCTGATCGGGACGCCCTGGGGGTCCTCCCACTCGGGCGCGATGGCCGGGTCCTGGCTGGCCGGCGCCGTGAAGCGGGCGTTGGGGTGGGCGGCGGGCGTGCCGGACTCGGGGGTCCAGTCGTTGCCCTTCCAGTCGGTCAGGTGGGCCGGCGGCTGCTCGGTCATGCCCTCCCACCAGATGTCGCCGTCGTCGGTCAGCGCGGTGTTGGTGAAGATGCAGTTGCCGTCGAGGGTCAGGATGGCGTTGGGGTTGGTGTGCGTGTTGGTCCCCGGTGCCACGCCGAAGAAGCCGGCCTCGGGGTTGATGGCGTAGAGGCGGCCGTCGGCGCCGAATTTCATCCAGCAGATGTCGTCGCCGACCGTCTCGACCTTCCAGCCCTCAATGGAGGGGATGAGCATGGCGAGGTTCGTCTTGCCGCAGGCCGACGGGAAGGCGCCGGTGACGTAGCGGGTCTCGCCCTCGGGCGAGGTGAGCTTGAGGATGAGCATGTGCTCGGCCATCCAGCCGGCGTCGCGGGCCATGACCGAGGCGATGCGCAGGGCGAAGCACTTCTTGCCCAGCAGCGCGTTGCCGCCGTAGCCGGAGCCGAACGACGTGATCTCCCGCGTCTCGGGGAAGTGCACGATGTACTTGTTCTCTGCGTTGCACGGCCACGCCACGTCCTGCTCGCCGTCCTGCAGCGGCGCACCGACGGAGTGCAGGCAGGGCACGAAGTCGCCGTCACCGAGCA
>CAWAHA010000012.1:0-21222 GCA_963781565.1 uncultured Acidimicrobiaceae bacterium
GTTATGTTGTGGCGCCACTTGGTTCGTTACGTATTGCTCAAGGGCTGACCGGCGTGTCCTGCGCGACGGGCACGACGTGTGAGGCCGTCGGTGTGACGGGCTACGGGACGGCGCTCGCTCTCGGGACCACGAACGGTGGAACGGCGTGGACCCAGCAGGCCTTGCCCAAGGTGGACGGTAGCTTGACCGCGGTTGCCTGCCCTTCGAGCGCCACCTGCATCGCCGTCGGCTCCGGTGTCTACCTCACCACGGCCAACGGAGGCCTCAACTGGACGCCGCATTCCTTCGGACACGTCTCGTTCACCGGGATCTCGTGCGCAGGACCGAAATTCTGCCTCGCCGTCGGCTCGACTACCACCCACAACACGTCTTGTCCTTCGGGCTCATCCTACGCCTCGAGCGATGGTGGGAAGACATGGAGCACAACCACACTTGGCTGCGTCGTGCCGGCCAATGTCTCGTGCTCGTCGGCTACGACGTGCGTGGTCGTCGGGCAGGCGTTCAGTGACAGCAAGCAATATGGGCAGATCATGGAGACATCGGACAGTGGCTCGAGCTGGCAGGTGCATAGCAAGCTCATGGGCGGCACCACGAGTCTCAACGGCATCACGTGCACATCCTCCAAGAATTGCCTGGTCGTAGGCGGCTCATTGAAGGTTCCGATCCTCACCACGGCCGACGGTGGCGCGACGTGGACGGCCCCCCTGCTCCCTCCACCGAGGGCACGCTCGGCGCTGTCGCCTGCGATAGCTCCCAGACCTGTCAGGCGGTGGGGAACGGGCTGTCGCTGTCGACGGCGGACGGAGGTTCCACCTGGGGCACCCAGGCAACGCCTGGCGCTCTCGCGCGGGTGACGAGCGGGCGTGCCCGTCCGCAACGCTCTGCGTCGGCGTCGGCGACACGCCCTCTGGGGCCGGGTCACCCTGCAGCTAACGTCGTAACTCGCCCGCCTGTCGGAGGCAGTGCGCCAGCGGCGCCAGGACGGCACGACGAACAACCAGATCAGAGCCACCAGACCGATCAACGTGGCCACGATGCCCAGGTAGTTCGCGCTCGAGGCTCCGTAGCTGAGCGTCACGTCGTTGCTGGTCGGTACGACGACCATGAGGTTGGGCGTCACACGCCAAGGACCGTCAGCCCCACTGGCGTGCCAGTTGGGGAAGTAGGACACCTTCACCAGCACCGGCGTCCCCACCCGGGACACATGGAAGCTCAGAGATGAGTCGGTCTGCGTCACGTCGGTGACCTGGGTCGTCCCGACGTGCTTGACGGTCGGGCGGATGTCATCGACCGAGGTTCGAGGCCAGTCCGACGGGCCGCTCTGCGCCAGCTCGACATTCCACTTGCTCGGGTCGGCGTACCAGCTCAGTGCCGGGCCTTCTCCTTGGTCGGCGCTGCCGAGCCAACTCGAAGGCCCCGGTTTCACCCCGGAGAGCACGACCGGATCGTTGGCGAGCGGCGTCACGAGCGGCGAGTCCTTCACGAGGTAGATGTTCCACGTGGTGGTGGTATTGGCACCGGCATAGTTGTAGGTCCACGGACCCGTCTTGGCGACGAGTTGCAGACTCGGGTCAACCGCCGCCTCCTGTTCGACTTGGGGCGTCTCGGCAATGAAGTACTTCACCCCGAGCAGTTGCAGGTGCTGCACGCCGAGCGTCACGTTGAGACTGCCGTACGGCAGGCCGACCTCGGGCTCGGACGGTCCGGCGGACAGTTCCGCCTGGTTCAAGAAGTGGTACGGCGTCGTGGCCGAGGACTCGAACAGCAGCCCCTCCATGGAGTCGATGCACCCGTTGGTCTCGTAGGGAAGGAGCATCAACGCTTCTGGCGTTCCGAAGCGGTTCTCGCTCGCGCTGTACTCCCACATGGCGCCGACCACAGCCGTAGCGCTTGCCCATCGCCGACATCGTCTGCATGAGGGAGTGGAACTCGGGGTAGGAGGCCTGTCCCTCGTATCCCTCGTAGTTGTAGCTGGACCAGTTCGTGACCAGGTTGGGCCCGACGGTCACCGGCAGGGACGACGCCGGGAAGATGAACGGCGGCACGACCGCCACCATCACGGCGAGCAGGCCGAGGATGGCACCGCTCACGGCGGCCGGGCCCCAACGCCGGGACGGCCGCCGTCGGGGCGTGATGACGGAGGTGGCGTCAGACGCCAGGTCGCCGGCCGCCCGGGGCTCCTCCCATGGGCGGCGCGGGGGCACACCGTCGGACCAGGGAGCCTCCGCCACCGCTTCCCAGCGACTGTCACGGGCCCGGCGCCACGCGATCGCCACGATCATGCACCAGGTGCCGAAGGCCCAGGCGGCCATGAAGTAGACGGAGATGAACCACAGCGGCAGGAGGCGGACGTTGTACAGGGCTGCCCTGCGGGTCGACTGCGGTCGCCACCGCCGACACGACGCCCAGCACCGTGATGGTGATGCCGAAGCGGCTCCGCGTCACGACGGCCGTGACGAGACCGATCCCCGCCAGGACGAGCGCCCAGGCGTCCGCCTCGCGGAAATACTGGGCCCATCCCTCCACGTTCGTGTAGCCCATCGACGACGAGTAGGCGTGTTCCAGCCCGAACGGGACCAGCCACCAACCCGTGAGCAGCAGCCCGATCCCGACGGTCGAGCCCGCCCACCACAACGTGCGGGTCCACGGCACGGGGACCGCAGTGCGGATCGCTGCGCCACACGTGCAGCGAGGAGTCGGCGATCCCCCAACGTGAGGGCAGGAGTTCGACGATGGTCAGGACGACGGCGCCGCCCAGGGCGTACATGCCGGGGACGATGTGGGAGAGGACGCATCCGGCCAGCACGATCGCCGCCCAGCCGCGGTACCTCCCCTCCCGGATGGCGCAGGCGAAGAGCCCGAGAAACAGCACCGCCAACGACAGGCTGAAGGAGTAGGCGTACTCCCCCGCCAACGTCGAGAAGAGGTTCCCGCCGTAAATGGTGAAGGTGTAGTCGAACAGGAACGGAAGGGTGGCTGCGGCCAACAGGGTAGGGAGCGGGGCCCGGAGCCGGAAGAACCGGCCGCAGGCCCAGGCGCAGACCGGCAGCATGACCGAACCGAGGACCGTCCCCAACTTGAACGCCACGCCGTAGGGGATGATCCATCCGCCGATGGCGATGAAGAGGTCAGGGATCGTGAAGTAGAAGGTGTAGAGGGGGAAGCCGTCGTACCAGCCCGGGTCCCACCCGGTGAGATGGCCGTGGCTGACGAGGCTCTCGAGGAACTTCGGCATGGCGATGTGGGCGCCGGTGTCGCCGCCGGTCGTGGTGGTGTTCGTCAGCAGCATGCCGGGGTGCAGCTGCGACAGCGTGACCACAATGACGCTGGCGATCGTGATCACCGTGATGGCGCCCGGCACCCACCACCAGGTCCCCCGGGACGGCTGTGACCGCGCGTCCGGTGCCGCGGGCTCGGTGTCGGGGGGCGCCAGCTCCTGCGCGGCCTCGGGCCCGACGACTTCAGTCACGTGCGACCATGGGCGAGCCAGCGTGGTGCAAGGAGCCCCTCGAACCACGGTCGTGCGGCCACATCGCGGCTTACGTTATCGGCCCGATCTTCGCCGGAGGGCTCAGGTCGAGCGGCGGCCGCACGGCCTCAGCCTGGGAAAAGACGCCCTCGGGTCGAGCGATGAGACGCGAGCCCCGAACCCGCAGGTCAGCGGGCGGCCCCCACACGGTCTGCCATCGGGCGAGATCCGGTGCCGGGATGGCCCGCAAGACCGAAGGAAAGACAGCCGGGTCGGCGATGTCGGGCGCCAACGCATCATTGATCTGGCCGAAGAGCCCCCGCACCGCGTGCTGCAGGTGCTTCCGGCGGAGCCCGCCGCTCTCGGGGTCGAAGTAGTAGGCCACGCTGAAGCCGAGGGCGGAAGCCACGATCCTCCCCGTGGTCTTCCTCCCTCGTTGTATCCGCCTGGTCGCTGAACGCAAGAGTTCCTGCCGGTGCTGCGTGCATTGCTCAAGCCTCCCTCGGACAGAGCAATACCCAGAAAACAGATGGGAAAACGGACTCAGCCCCGGACCCGGGCCGAGGTCGGGTCGTAGAGGGCCCCGAGCTGGACGTCCATCGGCGTCACCCGCGTCGCCCACCATCACCTCCCAGGTCCCGCTGGCCAGGTCTTCGGCCTTGACGGGGCCGCGGTCACGTCGCCACACGTAGGCGAGCCCGACGGCCGCCCCGCAGGTCGCCGACCACGCCGCCGAGCTGACCTGACCGGCCGGTATGCCGTCGTGCAGCACCAGTTCGCCGCCCCAGAGCATGGCGTCGGGATCGCCGACCCGGAAGGAGGCCAGCCGCCGCCGCGGTCCGGCCGCAATGGCCGACTCGAGGGCGCTCCGGCCCACGAAGTCGATCGGCGTCGCCAGCTTGCAGGTGAAGCGCAGGCCCGCCTCCAAAGGGGTGTAGTCCGGGGTGAGGTCGGAGCCGAAGGCCCGGTAGCCCTTGTCGAGACGAAGGCTGTTGATTGCGTAGTAGCCCGCGTCGACGAGACCGAGGTCGGACCCGGCCGTCCAGCAGGTCCTCGTAGACGCCGACTGCGAACTCGGTCGGGACGTAGAGCTCCCAGCCCAGCTCACCGACGTAGGTGATCCGGGTGGCCCGAACGGTGGCGTAGCCGAGGGAGATCTCCCGGCTCGTCGAGAACGGGAACGCGTCGTCGGACAGATGCAGCCGAGCCGAGGCGGCCGAGGAGCTCGCGCGACGCCGGGCCCATGACGCCGAGGACGGCGAAGGCGGAGGAGACATCGACGACCGAGACGTGCTCGCCGAGGCGGAGGTGTCGCTCAATCCAGGCCGCGTCGCGCACCGGCGACGCCGCACTCGTCACCAGGAGGTAGCGGTCCGGCGCCAAGCGGGTCACCGTCACATCGGCCTCGTAACCGGCCCGCTCGTTGAGCATGCCCGTGTAGACGGCCCGGCCCGGCTCCACGGCGACGTCGGCCGTGCACAGGCGCTGCAGCACAGCCTCGGCGTCGCGGCCGACCACGAGCAGCTTGCCGAAGGAGGTCTCGTCGAAGACGGCGACGCGCTCGCGGGTCGCCGTCTGCTCCGCGACCGACCAGGCCAGCCAATCGGGCTTGCCCCAGGTGTAGTCGAGCGTCGGCTCCTGCCCGGTCGGGGCGAAGACGTTGGGCCGTTCCCAGCCCATCTTCGAACCGAAGACCGCCCCCTTGCCGGCGAGCAGGTGATGCAGCGGCGACCGGCGGAAGGGACGGGCCGTCGCCAGCTCCCGGTTGGGCCAGGGCACCGCATAGTGGAGGCCGAGGACCTCCCCCACCCGGTCCCGCAGCCACCGGTTGTTGGCGTTGAAGGGGGCGAAGCGCCGGATGTCGACGGCGGTGAGGTCGCTCGTCGGTTCCCCTTCGACGATCCAGTCGGCCAGTGCCCGCCCGGCGCCACCGCCCGAGGCGATGCCGACCGAATTGAACCCGGCCCCGACGAAGAAGCCCCGGAGCCCGGGCGCCTCGCCCAGGATGAACTGGTTGTCGGGCGTGAAGCTCTCCGGGCCGTTGAACAGCTTCTTGAGACCGGTCTGCTGCAGCACGGGGATCCGGTGGACGGCGGACTCCATCAGCACACTGAAGTGATCCCAGTCTTCCTCCAGGAGTTGGAACTCGAACGGATAGGGCAGCGCGTCCGGGGCGACCCACGGCTTGGCCTCGGGCTCGAAGCCCCCCACGACAAGTCCGCCGACCTCCTCCTTCACGTAGGTGTAACCGTCGGGGTCACGCAGGATGGGCAGGTCCGGGCGGACACCCGCAATGGCTTCGGTCACCACGTAGAAGTGCTCGGCCGAATGAAGGGGGACATCGACCCCGCACAGGAGGCCGACCGCCTTCGCCCACTGACCGGCGCAGTTCACGACGACCTCGGCCTCAATGGCTCCCCGGTCCGTCACCACGCCCGTGACCCGACCGTCGCTGGTCACGATGTCCGTGACGCGGGTGCGCTCGGCGATGCGCACCCCTCGCATGCGGGCCCCGCGGGCCAGCGACGCCGTCACGTCGACCGGATTGACCGTGCAGTCGCCGGGCAGCCAGAGGGCGCCGAGCAGATCGCCGATCTCCAGAATCGGGTAGCGCTCCCGAGCCTCGGCCGGCGTCAGCAGCTCGCACTCGAGGTCGTAGGCCTCTGCCGTGGCCGCTGTACGCCGGAGCTGGACGAGACGTTCCGGCGTGCGCGCCACGGTCACCCCGCCGCACCGCTTGAGGCCGGTGGCCAGACCGGTCTCGGCCTCGAGCTCGCCGTAGAGACGGGCCGAATACTGCACCAGGCGGGTCCCGGACTCGGTCGCCCGCAGCTGGCCGAGGAGACCCGCCGCGTGCCACGTCGTGCCGGACGAGAGCTGCCCCTGCTCCAGGAGGACGACGTCGGTCCACCCGCGCCGGGCCAGGTGGTAGGCGGTCGAGGTCCCGATGACGCCGCCCCCGATGACCACCACGCGGGCGCGGTCGGGCAGATCGCCCTGCCGTCGGTGCACCTTCCACGGTCATCCCTTCCGTCGCCCGGTCCGGCTTCAGTCTGCCCGCGTCACGTCGATCAGGAGGCGCTCGAGGTCGGGGCCGGCGAAGGTGGCCTCGGCGCGCTCGTACTTCTCCATGCCCCACGTCCAGAAGTCGAAATCGATGGCGCTGGTCCCGTCCTGAATGGACGCCCACAGCGTCCAGCCGTACTGCGACATGAGGCCCCACAGGCGGGCTCGTGCCAGGTGGCTCCTGGAGGCGGACCCGTCGTAGGCCTGCACCAGCTCCTCCAGCTGCTCGAGCGTGAGGTGGCACTCGCTCCAGATGTTGCCGAGCTCGAAGTAGGGGTCGTTGTTCCCCGAGTACTCGTAGTCGATGATCCACACCGTCTGGCCGTCGTCAATGAAGTTCGCGGCCAGCAGGTCGTTGTGGCACGGCCGCAGCGCCACGGGCCGGACGGCCAGGGCGGCGCGCACTCGGTCCACGGCCTCGGCGTGGTCGAGATAGCCCGCGAGGAAGGCGAAAACCACGGCGTTGCACCCGCGCCAGGTACTCGGGCTGGAGCTCGAACATGTCGAAGCGGTTCACGAACGGCGGACCGGCGTGCAGCCGTCGGCATGCTTCGGCCAGCCGCGGCATCATGCCCGGCCTCTGCAGATGCTCGTCACTGAGGGTCTCACCTTCGAGGAACCCGATCACCAGGACCCCGTCCTCGGGCAGGAACTCGACGACGGGCGCGCCCACGCCGGCCGCGGCGGCACGGACGCTGTTCTCGTACTCGGCGCGGCGGTCGACAGCCAGCTCGTCAGCGGAAGATGGCGTCGAATGACGGAGCACGTACGTCCCGCCGGGCGTCGACACCTTGTAGTTCTTGTTGGTCAGGCCCCCCGGGAGGGGCTCGACCTGGCATTCCTGCCCGCGTAGAACCGCGACCCGTTCGAGCAGCGCGGCATCGAGGCCCGCGCCGTCGCCGGCGCTCACCGCTGCCGCAACGGCCCGCTGCTCAGGGCAGCGACGATGCGGGCGTCTCCGGGAGGACGTCGATCGTGTGCTTCGGCCCGGTGAACCAGTTCTTGACCGACACGTGCCAGTAGATCCACAGGAAGATCAGCGCACGCCGGGAACACGAGGATGGTGTAGTTCACGAACTTCCAGGAGAAGCCCGGGACCCACGGCACGCCCAGGTTCGACGTTGGGCAGGAAGGCCATGAAGCGACACGAGGACGATGTCGAGCAGGGCGATCACCGACAGCCACTTGTACTTCGCGCCGAGGCTCCAGCTGCCGCCCTCGAAGCTGTCGCCCATCCGCCACCGGTGCCAGATCGGCACGGCGAAGCACCAGTAGAGGCCGATGACGCCGATGGAGACCACGGCGTAGAAGGCGACCGGCATGGCCACGCCGTTCGACGTTGACCTTGATCAGCGCCGGCGACGTGATGATGAGGGCGATGACGGCGACCGAGGATCACGCCGGCGACCGGGACCCGCTTGGCGTTCAGCCTCGACCAGAACTTGTGGCCCGGAACCGCCCCGTCCCGGCTGAAGGCGAAGAGCATGCGGGTGCAGCTCGTCATGCAGGCCATGGTGCAGAAGAGCTGTCCGACGGTGGCGATCAGGAGCACGGTGCCACCCCACCTTGAGGTGAGGGCCTGGGCGAAGATCGTCGCCACGCCGCCGCCGCCCTTGGTCACGCCGGCCTCGTTCTGCACGGCGAAGAGGAAGGAGAGCAGCAGGAGCCAGCCGCCGATGGCCGAGTAGAAGATGGAGCGCCAGATGCCCTTGGCGGCCGAGTCGGCCGCCGAGTGCGTCTCCTCCGACAGGTGGGCCGAGGCGTCATACCCCGTGATGGTGTATTGCGTCAGCAGGGCGCCGAGGGGCAGGACGATGAAGATGAAGCCCCACCCGCTCGTCTTGCCGCCGAAGAACCCCGTGTTGTTGACCGTCGAAGTGAAGACCATGTCGCGCTGGCGTGGTGATGCGGGAGGAAGATCAGGATGAGGATGATGGCCAGCCGCGCCGAACACGTGCCACCACACCGAGACGTTGTTGAAGATGCCGAGCAGGTGGCTCGAGAAGATGTTGACGAGGGACGGCGATGACGAGGATGCCGAGGAAGTACAGGAAGATCGTGTCGAGGTTGCCCGACGTGTAGCTGCCCGGGAGCCAGGAAGCCGAGCGTGAGGTCGAAGAAGGTGGCGCAGCCGTAGGCGACCGAGGCAACGATGGCGAGCAGCCCGATCAGGTTCAGCCAGCCCGTGTAGTAGCCCGCCTTCACCCCGCCGAGCTTGGAGGCCCACCAGTAGATGCCGCCCGAGGTCGGGAAGGCGGACACCAGCTCGGACAGGCAGAGGCCGATGCAGAGCACGAGTGCGGCCAGGATCGGCCAGCCCCAGGCGATGGCCGCCGGGCCGCCGCCGTTCCAGCCGGCGTAGAAGGTGGTGAAACATCCGGCGAGGATGGAGATGATGGAGAAGCTGATGGCGAAGTTGGAGAACCCGGACCAGGAGCGGTTCAGCTCCTGCTTGTAGCCCATCCTCGCCAGTTCCTGCTCGTCCAGAGACAGAGTCGAGATGTCGACTTCCTCTTCCTCTACGGCACCTTCGGGCACGTGCATCCCCCTTTGTTGGGCGGCCCCCCGGCCGGGATAGCAGCGGGTGTTGCGGGCACGATAGCAAGCCTCTTCGTCGCGTGACGGGATTCGTTGCCACCAAGCCGTCGGGAGCCCCTTCCCGCCTGTCAGGATGAGCGGAGGGTGCGGGAAACGCCGCCCATGGCGCGGGAAGTGAGCCATCCGATGCCGGACAACGAGCGCGCACGGTGAGGATCCTGGCCATCGACCAAGGGACGTCTGCCACCAAAGCGGTCGTCTTCGGCGACGACGGGGAGATCGTCGCCTCCGTCGAGGCCCCCGTGACTCCGCAGGCCGTCCCGGGTGGCGGCGTCGAGCAGGACCCCGAGCAGTTGTGGGAATCGGTCTGCGCGGCCGGACGGGAGGCGGTCGCCCGGGCGGGGCAAGGCATCACCGCAGTGGGGTTCGCCAATCAGGGCGAGACCGTCCTGGCCTGGGATCGCACCACGGGCCGTCCTGCGAGCACGGCCATCTCGTGGCAGGACCGACGGGCCGCGGCGATCTGCGCCGACATGGCCGGCGTGGCCGATGACCTCACCCGCACGACGGGACTCCCGCTCGATCCGTATTTCGCGGCACCGAAGATGACCTGGCTACGGCGCAACGTGACGACCGACGGCGTGGTGACGACCAGCGACGCCTGGCTCCTGCATCGCCTCACGGGCTCCTACGTCACCGACGTCACGACGGCCTCCCGCACGCTGCTCCTGGACCTCGCCACACGCACCTGGTCGGAAGGGGCGTGCGCCGCCTTCGGCCTGGACGCCGCGGACCTCCCCGAGGTTGTCGGCTGTGCACAGGAGATCGGCGTCACGCATGCCTTCGGCCCGTCCCTGCCGGTCTGCGGGCTCAGCGTCGATCAACAGGCGGCCCTGGTCGGGGAGCACTGCCTGGAACCCGGGGAATCGAAGTGCACCTACGGCACCGGGGCGTTCCTCCTGGCCAATGCCGGGCCGCGACCCGTCGCGTCGTCCGGCGGCCTGGCCGTCTCCGTGGCCTGGCAGCTCGGCGACACGGCCGCCTACTGCATCGACGGTCAGGTCTATGCCGCCGGTGCCGCCATCGCCTGGCTGCAGCGCTGGGGCTTTCTGCGAAGGGCGGAGGAGCTCGATGCCGTCGCCAGCTCGGTCGACGACAGCGCCGGGGTGCGCGTGGTGCCGGCGCTCAGCGGCCTGGGCGCCCCGTGGTGGCGACCCGATGCCCTCGCCAGCATTGACGGGCATCGGCCCCGGGACCGAGCCCGCCCATGTGGTCCGCTCCACCGTGGAGGGTCTGGCCGCGCAGGTCACGCTCCTGGCCCGCGCCGCCGCGATCGATCTGGGGCGGCCGCTCGCGCTCCTGCGCGTCGACGGCGGCCTGACGCGTTCACGGGTGCTCATGCAGATGCAGGCCGACCTGCTGCAGGTTCCCGTCGAGGTCGCCGCCTCGCCCCACGCCACCGCGGCCGGCGTGGGTGCACTGGCCCGGATCGGGGCCGGCGCCGCACGAACGCTCGATGACGCCGTCCGCTGGGACCAGCCCGACGCACGCTACGAGCCGGTGATGGGCGCTGACGAGGCCGGCGAGCGGTTGGCGGGCTTCGAGCGCGCCGTGGCTCGTCTCACGCGGACCGCTTCACCCGCGTCGCCGTGACCGCCGTGACCGACGTTCGGCGCTACGACGTCGCCGTCATCGGGGCCGGAGTCGTCGGCACCGCCATCGGTCGCCAACTGGCCCGCTATCGATTGCGCACCGTGCTGCTCGAGCGCGCCAACGATGTCGGCACCGGCACCTCGAAGGCCAATACCGCCATTGTCCACACCGGCTTCGACACGCAACCCGGAAGCCTGGAGTCCACTCTCGTCCGCCGCGGTCACGAACTGCTGACCTCGTACGCGCGGGCGGCGGGGATCGCGCTCGAGGAGACCGGAGCCGTGCTGGTGGCCTGGAACGCGGAGCAGGCGGCGCGCCTCGACGACATTGTGGCCAAGGCCCGGGCCAACGGCTACGAAGCTGCCGCCCGGATGGACCTCGCCGAGCTCGCCCGACGGGAGCCGCACCTGGCGGCAGGGGCGACGGGGGCCGTCGCCATCCCCGACGAATCGATCATCTGCCCGTGGAGCCCGAGCATCGCCTTCGCCACCGAGGCGATCGGCGCCGGCGTGGAGCTCCGGCTCGGCGACAGAGGTCACCGACGTCGGGCGCGACGGTGACGAGTGGCTGCTGCACACCTCCGGGGGACCGATCCGCGCCGGCTGGGTGGTCAACGCGGCCGGGCTCGGCGCCGACCTCCTCAACCGGCGCTTCGGCCACGACGAGTTCACCATCGCGCCCCGGCGGGGCCAGCTCATCGTCTTCGACAAGCTGGCCCGCGGGCTCGTGTCCTCCATTGTGCTGCCGGTGCCCACCGAACGAACGAAGGGCGTGCTGGTGGCGCCGACGGTGTACGGCAACGTGCTCTTGGGCCCGACGGCCGAGGACATCGAAGGCCGGGCGGACACCGCCACCACGGCGGCCGGTCTCGACGGTCTGCTCGACGCCGGTCGTCGCATCGTTCCCGACCTGGTCGCAGGAAGAGGTGACCGCGACCTACGCGGGCATACGGGCCGCCACCGAGCACCGCGACTACCAGATCACCATCCACGAGCAGGAGCGCTACGCCTGCGTCGGGGGGATCCGTTCCACCGGTCTGACCGCGTCGCTGGCGATCGCCGAGCACGTCGTCGACCACATGGGGGCCGCCGGGCTGCCGCTGGTCGAGGCGGACCACGAGCCGGTCATCCCGCACATGCCCGAGCTCGGCGAGCGCGCCACCCGAGCCTTCGAGGACGATCGATTGGTGCAGGCCGATCCGGCCTACGGCCACATCATGTGCTTCTGCGAGCGCGTCACCGAGGGCGAGGTGCGCGACGCCCTCGCCTCGGCGCTGCCCGCCAGCGACCTCGGGGGCCTGCGCCGCCGCACCCGGGCGACCAATGGGCGCTGTCAGGGCTTCTTCTGCGGCGCGGCCATCGCGGCCCGGTTGGCGCAGCGGTGACCGCGTGACACGCACCGTCGTGCCCGTGGACGCACTGGTCGTCGGCGCCGGGCCCGCCGGCCTGGCCGCGGCGACCGCGTTGCGAGCGGGCGGCGCCGGGCGCGTCATGGTGCTCGACCGGGAGGACGAGGCGGGCGGGACGCCCCGCTTGTGCGAGCACACCGGCTTCGGCCTGCGCGATCTGCGACGCGTCCTGAGCGGTCCGGCCTACGCCCGGCGCTGGGTCCAGCGGGCGGCCGCCAGCGGCGTGGACATCCGGACCCGCTCCATGGTGACGAGGTGGGCGGGCCCCGGGCAGGCCGAGGTGACCTGCCCCGACGGGCTGCTGCAGGTGGACGCACGCGCCGTCGTGCTCGCCACCGGCGCCCGGGAGCGGCCGCGGGCCGCACGCCTCGTTCCGGGAACGCGCCCCGCGGGGATCTTCACGACCGGCCAGCTCCAGCAGTGGGTGCACAGCCAGCGCCTGCCCCTCAGCGGGCGGGCGCTCATTGTGGGCGCCGAGCACGTCTCGTACTCCGCGGTGCTGACCCTGCGGGAAGCGGGTGTCCGCCCGGTCGCGCTGGTCACCGACCTGCCGCACACGCAGACGTTCCGCCCCTTCGACCTCGCGACCCGCGTCGGCCTCCGCGTGCCGGTCTGGACCGGGACATCGGTCATCGGCGTGACCGGGCGCGACCAGCGTGGACGGGGTGCTCGTCCGCGGCCCCGACGGCACCGAACGCACCGTGGCTGTCGATGTCGTCGTGTTCAGCGGGGACTTCATCCCCGACAACGAGCTCGCCCGCCTGGCGCACGCTCGCGATCGATCCCGGCACGAACGGTCCGGCCTGTGACGTCGACGGCGCGACGAGCGCTCCCGGGATCTTCGCCACCGGCAACCTCGTCCACCCCGCCGAGACGGCGGACGTGGCGGCGCGGCGCGCCCTGTCGGTCGGTACGCGCCGCCGCCGCGTGGCTGCGCGACGGTGACGGCCGCACCGGCCGAGCCTGCGCCGGTCCGGCTGCGGGTCGCCGACCCGCTGCTCTGGGTCGTGCCGAATCTGGTCGAACCGGGCCGCGCCGGGACCGAGCCCATGCTCGTCAGAGCGCGGGTCTTTCTGGACCACCCTCGCCTCGAGGTGACCCAAGGTGGCCGGCTTCTCGGCTCGTTCCGCCCCCGACGGCTGATCCCGAACCGGTCACATGCCCTGCCGTCCGACTGGCTGCGGCTCGTGCGGCCCGGAGAGGACGTGCTGCTCTCCGTGTCGTGATGCGCCGGGACGCGAAAAAGCGGCACCCCGGAAGGTGCCGCCCACTCGCAGACGCACCGGCGTCAGCCGGTCGTCGAGAACCGCAGGCTCAGGACATCTCCGCCAGGATCTTGGCCTTCTGGGCGTCGAACTCGGCCTCGGTCAGGATGCCCTGGTCCTTGAGGTTGGCGAGCTCCTTCAGCTTGGTGATCAGGTCGTCGGAGCTCGGTGCGGCCTCGACCGGCGCGGCCTCGGGCAGGCGGCCTGCTGCGCCGCGGCCTGCTGCTGCTGGGCCGCCGCCTTCTGCTGCTGGTGGCGGTTCACGCCGCCGGCCACCACGGTGGCCGTGCCGGCGATCACCGCTGTCCTGCCGACCGTCCGCATGACCGGACGACGTCGCATCATTGGCATGGTCGTGCTCCTTCTCTCTTCGTTCTGGTTTCTCGGTTCTCAGCTCTTCAGTGCGGTGGCCAGGTCCTCGAACGCCGCCTCAATGAGGTCGTTCGGGATCCGGGCGCTGTCGATGAGCACCCCACCCGAGCCGCGGATCGCCTCGACGAGCGGCACGGCCCACAGGTCCTCCCACAGGATCACCAGCGCGGAGTTCCCCTCCGGGAAGGTTGGCCGCCACGTGGTCGAGGTCCTCCATGTTGACCAGGCCACCGACCTCGCCGTCGATGTCGTTGAAGGCGGCCAGCTCGTCCATCTGGTCGAACTCCAGGCTGATGGTGTCGCCCTGCTCGTCCTTGGCCACGAAGACCAGGTCGAGGATGCGCACGGTGTCGCTGGCCACCAGTTTGGCGATCTCCGGGGCGATGTCGCCGTTGAACTGATTGCCCGGGAAGGCGATCACCGTGTAGCTGACTGGTCCAATGGTCATGGTGTCTCCTGTTCTCCTCGACGTTGTCGTTTGTCGTTCTGGCGTGCAGTGTGCGGATCGTCGCCGCCGCGCTCAGCTGGCCAGGATCTTGGCCTTCTCGGCCTCGAACTCGGCGTCGGTCAGGATGCCCTGCGTCCTTGAGGTCGGCCAGCTTGTGGAGCTGGTCGGCGCTGCTCTCGCCCGGCGTGCCCGGCGGTCTGCTTGACGTACTGGTCGAAGGCCTTCTGTTGCTGTGCGGCCTGCTGCGCCGCCCGCTCGTGCATCTTGCCGCCGCGGGCGATCAGGTACACCAGCACGCCGAGGTACGGCATGACGATGATGAAGATCACCCACAGGCGCCTTGGCCCAGCCGCCCATGTCGTGGCTGCGGAAGATGTCGATGAACACCATGAACAGCAGCCAGATCCAGATGATGAAGAGGAAGAAGTACAACGTCGTCAAGAAGATGTCGAGGATGGGATAGCTGGTGGCAAGCATGGTGAAGCTCCTTACTCGTCGTCTGTCGTCATGCGGAAGGCGGCGGCCGGGTGGCGGCGCTGCAGGCTGCTCAGCATCGCACATTCGCAACGGGGGTGGGGATGGGACTGCTTCCCAGCGTTGTCCCAGCAGAGCGCGGCCGGGACCGAGCGGCCATGCCATGGCGGCTACATCCCCTCTTCGGCGTGGAGCCGGCCGCTCTTGCATGCGGCGGCGAAGGCCTCGTAGTCCCGCTCGTTCTGGTCGGCGTAGGACTCGGCGAACTTGGCCAACGCCTTCTCGAAGTTGTCGCTGTTGCCGAGGTAGGCCGCCATGGCGAAGCGGTCGCCGGAACGGGCGTGGGCGCGGGCCAGGCTGAGGGCGCACAACTTGCCGTAGGCCTCCAGGCCCTCGGGCACCATGTTGTCGGTGTCGATCGACCCCTTCCAGTCCTGCAGCTGGCGCACGTAGTAGTCGTGACTGGCGCCGTCGACGCCGTCGGTGCGCTGCCAGCCGAGGAAGATGTCGCTGCTGGCCTGCATGAGGCGCTGGCCCGCCACGACCCGGGCCCCGTGGTTGCCGTACTGGCTCTTCTTGGTGAAGCGCTCCAGCACCGAGGCCTCCGCCTCCTTGGCCTGCAGGAACAGGACGTCGTCCTCGCCGGCCCCGCGCATGAGGATCACCCAGACCCGGGTGCCCACACTCCCCACCCCGACGACCTTCCGGGCCATTTGGCTGAAGTGGTACTCCTCCAACAGGTGGCGGCGGTCGGTCGACAAGCTGGCCCGGTAGCGGCGCAGGACTTCGCGGAACATGATGACGAACTGTTCGGCCTCCATTTCGGGGAACACGTCTTCGACCGGGACGAGGAGCGGTGGATCGTTGATGATGCGGCGCTGGCCGTCGACGACAGTGGTCAGCTTGTCGAGCGCCTTCATGCTGTCCTTGGTCCGTGCCTTGGCGATCGCTTTGGTGGCCGTCGCGGCCATGTGCGACTGCGCCTTCGACCCCGAGGCGGCCGCCTGGGACTGCAGGTCAGCGATGACTTCGGACACGTCGACGTGGAAGTACCAGACCTCGAGGTTCGACAGGGAGGCCATCTGCCGCATCGACTCCCGGTAGCTCCGGCCCAGCTCCACGATTGCCGCTGCTCGTACCGACTTGGCGTGGCCCTTGTCGCGGCCGGCCACCACGACGCTCGCCGCCAGACGCTTGACGTCCCATTCCCACGGCCCGGGCAGCGTCTCGTCGAAGTCGTTGCAATCGAAGACGAGCTGGCGCTCGGGCGAGGCGAAGACGCCGAAGTTCGAGAGGTGGGCATCGCCGCAGATCTGCGCGGTGAGGCCGGACGTGGGAGTGGTGGAGAGGTCCGACGCCATGATCGAGGGCGGCGCCGCGGAAGAAGGTGAAGGGCGAGACCAGCATCCGGCCGTAGCGGATGGGGACCAGCTCTTGCACCCTGCTCGTCGCCTGGTCCTCGAGCAGGGTGACCGGGTCAGGCCGGTCCGCCGACGGCTCGAAGGTGGCGTGGCTGGCCCGGGGCACCGTGGCCCGCGGCCTCTTTTCCGATGGCCCGGCTGTCCGCCTCGCTCGGGTGCGGAACGACCGGAATGGGTCGATCGGCCAGCCGGACTCCCTCGTCCTCACCCATGCCCTGCCACCTTCCCGGGACGCCGCGCGCGTCATCGCACCGGCCCCGAGGCTACGACCACCGGAGGGCACCGCGCACCGGCACCCCGGCCGAGCGGCCGGAGCGGGTCCGGGACCGGGACAGGCGCCCGCTCGCGGACAGCCTCTGGCCCTTCCCGGTCCGGCGGACCCGAGGTCACGATGACGGGTCGGCGAGCGCCATCGGCGGCCGACTGCACCCGGGCGGCAGCGACACCCGCGCGTTGACCCCGACGCGGGCCGACAGAATGGGCAGCAGTGACGGTGGACCACGAGGAACGGAGCGCACCGGCACCTGAGCCTGTCCCCACGCGTCGCGCCCGCGTCGGGGCGCTCATCGGGAAGCTGGTCGACGCCATCCGCCGGGGCGACGACAAGGCCGTGGAGCAGGCGGTGGTCCAGCTCAGCCAGCGCAAGCGCTGGCTCGCGCCGTTGGCGCTGATCGTCGGTGCCTTCATCATGCTGTTCCAGGGCGTCAGGCTCCTCTACACGAACTGGCGCCTCGCCGTGCTGCAGATCATTCCGGCCATGTGGATCTGGCTGGCCATGTTGGACATAAAGCTGCACGTCCTCCACGGCAAGCAGTTCCACGTCATCCGCGGCCCGCTGCTGATCCCGTGCATCATCGGCGTCACCGCGCTCACCGCAGCCAGCTTCTACCTGAACGGCGTGTTCGCCTTCGCCATTTCGGTGCCCGGCAAGCCGGAGATCCGGCCCTCCTTCGCCCGGGCCAACCTCCACCTGCGCGTCATTTTGGCGTGGGGCTGCGCAGTCGGCCTGGCGCTGTCGTTCTCCGCCCTCATCACCACCCGCTGGGGCCACTGGCCCTTCGTCATCAGCCAGAGCATCGTCGTCGGCGTCATGATGCTCTGTTACGTCGCCGTCCCGGCCCGGCTCGTCGGCGTCGAGAAGAAGACCCGGTCCCGCCGGGACGCCCTGGCGGCCACCGCGGTCGGTGGCGCCGTCGGCGGCGTCGTCTGCTCCCCGCCCTACATGCTCGGTCGGGTCGGCATCCTCATGCTGGGCTGGCCCTACGTGTTCTGGCTCGGCATCATCCTGATCGTCGTCGGGGTCACGCTGCAGACGGGCGCCACCAGTGCCGTCAAGGCGGTCAAGTTCTCCGCCAAGCTCGTCGGGCACCCCGGCGAGGTCGCCGCACCGGCGACGGGAGGGACACCATGACGACGACGCTCGAGTGGTTCGGCACCGCCACCTTCCGGGTGCGCCACGCCGGGCTCGACCTGTTCTTCGACGCCTACCTCGACCGCCTGCCCGGCCTGGCGCCGGTCGGGCTCAGCACGGCCGAGGTGGACAAGGCCGACTTCGTCTTCGTGAGCCACGCCCACTTCGACCACCTCTACGGCGCCGACGCCATTGCGCTGCGCACCGGTGCGGTGGTGGTGGCCTCGCCCGAGTCGGCCCATTGCCTGCGCGCCAGCGGCGTGCCCGAGGAGCAACTGCTGGTCGTGACCGGGGGCGAGACGGTGCAGTGCGGGCCCGACACGACGGTGCGCGTGCTGCCCGGCCCTGCACTCCTGCCTCTTCGCCCACAGCGACCCCGACACCGCGGTGGCCTGCCTGGGCGACCTCGGCGTGAGCGCCCAGGCGCGCGCCGCCACCATGCGCGGCCTCTTCGGCGCCATGGACGCCGCACCGGCGCCGGCCGGGCCCGCGCTCATCGCCATGAACGAGGTGTGCTCCCGCCACGACGGCGGACAACTGGCCTACCTGCTCGCAGACGGCGCGCGGCTCCGTGCTGGTCAGCGGCAGCGCGGGCTACTGGCGGGGCATCTTCGACGGCCTGCGCCCCGACATCGCGCTGCTCTCCCTGGGCGGCCGGCCCAACGTCGACGGCGAGCCGTTCCAGGGCTCCTCGGTCGACTTCATGCTCGAGCAGGTGCAGCGGTTGCGGCGCCGGGCGGGTGGCGTTCTGCCATCACGACCCGCTCTTCCCCGGCCTCCCGGGCGTCGACATCGAGCCGGCGGCGGCCGCACTGCAGGTCCCCGGCGCGCCCAGCGGCTACTTCGCCCTGGAGTACGCCACGCCCGTCCCCATCCTCGGCTGAGCGGGGTCGGTCAGGCCGGTCCTCGGGTCAGGTCCGGCGGTCAGGCCGCGGCGAGGGACGTGATGCTGTAGCCGGCGGCGGCCCAGCGCTGCGTGTGGAGGAGATGGTCGTCGAGCCAGTAGGCGTCGTCCTCGGTCACCACGAGCAGCTCCTCGAACTTCACCCCCACGCCGTCCCGGGCGATGTGCGGCTCCAGGGCCCACAAGCCCGGGGTGGGCCGGTGGTCGGCCCGGGCGCTGTCGTTCCACACCGGGTAGGCGCGCGGGTCGTCGAGCGCGGCCCGCCCGGCGGCGAGCAGGCCGGCGGCGGCGGCCGCTCCGAAGCCGGGGAGGAGCGAGGGACCGGCGGGGTCGGGCTCGAGCGGGAAGACGAGGTGGCCGAGCGCCCGGTCGGGATAGTGCGCGTGGCAGCTCTCCCAGCCCCGCCGTCGCACCAGCGCCTGGAGCTGGCGGGTCAGCGCGCCCATGGTCTCGCCGGCCCGGACGCCCTCGGTCAGGAAGGAGCGGATCCGGGCCAGGCCCCGGTCGAGCTCGTCGAACGTGTCGTTCTGCCCGAAGACGCACGAGTAGCCGACGTCGGCCGCAATGCCGTGGACGGCGGGCGCCAGATCGAGGATCAGCGGGGTGCCGTCGGCCAGGGCGGCGCCCGTCGGGAAGAAGGAGCGATGCGGGCAGCACGCCGGCGGAGGCCAGGTCGAGGACGCCCACCGCGGCGGGCCCGGTCCCCTCGCCGAGCACGGTGTGGGGGCCGAACCAGGCGTAGGGCTGGTGGAAGACCTGCGTGACGTGGTGGGCCGCCTGCGCCTTGACGATGAGCCGGCAGACGTCGGCCTCGGTCATCCCCTCGCTGAGCTGGGCCTCGACCGACGCGGCCATGTCGTAGCCCAGGCGCTGCACCTGACGGAACTGGTCGAGCTCCGCGGCGGAGTACGGAAAGGAACTGCTGGTCACGTGGTGATTTCCCCTGTCAGGTGCTCGAACCGAGGGGGCCGCCCCTCCCCGTCGGTGCTGTGCCGCTGCAGCGTGGCACAGCCCTCCGGGACCCCTCCAACCCGGGGCCCGCACCTGGTCGTTCAGTCCGCCACGAGCGCGTCGGTGAGCCCGTCGACCACCTCGAGGGCGGCGGCGGTCTCGGGGGTGAGCCCGTAGCGGGCGGCCAGCGTGGCCGGCGCCGTGTAGCTGACGGAGGTGGCTCCGGCCGGGCTCGGCCCAGACGAGCACCTTGAGCGGGAGGTCCAGGGCGGCCAGGGGCGAGGCCTCCATGACGCCCGTCCCGGCCGGCGGATTCCCGAAGATCACCAGGGTGGTCTCCCGCAGGTCGAGCCCGACGGCGCGGGCCTCGGCCTGCTGGTCGATGACGGCGAAGACCTTGACCCCCTTGGACCCGAGCAGGTCGACCAGGCGGGCGACGGTGTCGGCCACCGGTCGGGGGCTGGTCTTGGTCACCACACCCTCGGCGCCGGCCATCGGCGTCAGGAAGGCGGCGGCCCGGACGGGGCGTGCGGCGTGGTTGTCGCGGAGCCGCTCCGCCGTCTCGCGGTCCCGCAACGGCATGCCGATGCCGATGGGGACGGTCGAGGTCAGATCGTTGCGGCACTGGACACACTCGACCACCCACGTCCGGTCGGGACCCTGGGAGACCTTGGGATGATGATTTTGCATGGCCGGCTCCTGCGCATTCCCTGAGGAGCAGAACGATAGCGAGCGGCGGCGGCGAGGGAAACCCGTATGTCGCGGCGGGCCTGGGCCGGCGGAGGCCGGCGTCCGGCCCCGGAGGACCCCGCTCCTCAGGCGGCCAGCTGGGCGTCCTGGGGCCGGGCGATGATGTAGATCAGGGCGCCGACGAAGGGCACGAGGAGGATGAGCAGCGTCCAGCCGGCCTTGGCCGCGCCGTGGTGATCGCGCCGGCGGAAGTTGTCGACGAAGCACCAGATGACGAAGAACAGCAGCAGGAAGATCCCGGCGAACATCAGGAGCGTCCAGAGCAGGTCGAGCAGCGGGAACGTGTACGAGAACATCGTCTGCACCTCCGTCGCCCGAAGCTAACGGCCGCTCCGGCGCCGCCGGTGGATGGCAGCGCGGGCTCGGGTCAGTACCCGTTCACCAGCCCGTCGATGCTCTTGGCCATGAGGTAGAGGCCCAGCCCGAGCGACAGGAAGACGATGACCTGGTCGCGGTGCGAGGTGATCCACTGCAGGAGCGCGTCGAGCTTGTCCTTGACCTCGGCGGGCCGCAGGGCGGCGTAGACCTCCATGGTGATCAGGGTCGCCGAGCACAACACGCAGAAGGCGAAGACGGCGATGTACTGCGCGGCCGACGAGAGCTTCGCCGTGGTGATGTCGGCCACGCCGGCCGTGACGAGGACCCAAGGTTGGAGCAGGAAGCCGAGGCCCGCCGCCGACAGCGGGTTGACGCGGTCGACGCCGCGCATCCAGCGCGGTTGGCCCTTGGGCTCCGAGTCCCCCCACTTGCCCCAGCGCCGGTAGGCGATGACGACGAGCACGACGCCGATGGCCAGCTTCAGCGGCCAGCGCGCCGGTCGAGGGATTGCTGTTGGGGATGAGCGGCTTCCCCCCGGTCACGAGCACGACCAGGGCCACGATGCCGACCAGGGTGAACATCCAGCCGAGCACGTAGCCCAGGCCCTTCATGAGCCCGCCCTCGGTCGCGAGCAGCAGGATCATCGCCGTCAGCGGGATGGGCTCGAGGGTGACCACGAGCCCGATCAGGAACAGGTCAAGCAGCAACAGCGCACCCCCGGTCGGCCAGGTCGGGCCGAACCTACACGGCACCGGCGTGCGGAAAGGGGACGTC
>CAWAHA010000013.1:0-78529 GCA_963781565.1 uncultured Acidimicrobiaceae bacterium
TCTTTCACCACCGACTTCAGCGTCATGAAGCAGTTCAAGTCGCTCGCCGCGGCCGGCCACGGCAAGGTGGCGACGATCCTGCCCGACACGGTGAGCTCGACGCGGTACGTCGAGTACGACCGCCGGACATCACCAAGGCCCTCACAGACGGCAGGGCTGAGCTCGTCGAACTACGTCGTGCAGAACGCCCTCGGCAGTGACGCCACGCAGCTGACCGACGCGCAGACGGACATCTCCAACGGCGCCACCGTCCTCCTGGTCGACCCGCTCGACTCGGGCGTCGGCGCGCAGATCGAGAGCTACGCGAAGTCTCGCGGCGTCAAGGTCATCGACTACGACCGCCTGACCCTGGGCGGCAGCCGCGCCTACTACGTGAGCTTCAACAACGTTCTCGTCGGTAAGACGATGGGGCAGGGCCTGGTGAGCTGCATCTCGGCCTGGCACGTCTCCAAGCCCCAGGTCGTGGTCATGCACGGCGCGGTGACGGACAACAACGCCACGCTGTTCGCTCAAGGGTATGACGGTGTGCTCAACCCGCTGTTCAAGGACGGCAAATAGACGGCGGTCGCACACACTGCCGGCACCTGGGACGCGCCCACCCAGGAAAACGAGTTCCAGGCGGTGTACACGGCTCACCCGAACACCAACTCGGCGCTGATCCCCAACGACACAACCAACGCCCCGATCGTTACCTACCTGCAGTCACTGCACGTGAAGCCCAAGACCTTCCCGACCACGGGGCAGGACGCCTCGCTGATGGGCCTGCAGAACGTGCTCGCCGGCTACCAGTGCGGCACGGTCTACAAGCCGAACAGCATCGAGGCGCAGACCTCGGTCGCCCTGGCCCTGTACCTGCGAGCGGGCGTGAAGCCGCCGAAGAAACTGGTGAACGCCACCACGAAGGACACGACGGCGATGTCGACGTCCCGACCGTGGCGCTGACGCCGAAGTGGGTGACCGCGCAGAACATGAACTCCACGGTGATCAAGGACAACTACGTCCCGGCCTCGCAGCTCTGCGCCGGCCAGTACGCCAGCGACTGCACCGCCGCGGGCATCACGCCGTAGCCAATCATTGGATCGCGCTGCCCGACTGGGTAGTGTCGATCCCACAGAAGTGCTTCCGGACCGACCCCCCGTTCCCGGGGCGGGGGGTCGGTCATGGGAGGTCGAGGCTCGACGCTGGCGGGTGACAGGGGGTGCCGACGTGGCAGAGGGTGCACCGCTGCTCGAACTGCGGGGCGTGAGCAAGGTCTTCGGGGCCGTCCAGGCCCTCAACGGGGTCAACCTCTCGGTGCCGCCGGGCAAGGTGACGGCGCTCGTCGGCGACAACGGTGCCGGCAAGTCGGTCACGATCAAGACGATCTCCGGGCTGTGGCCGCCGTCGGAAGGGGAGATCCTCTGGGAGGGTTCGCCCGCCCACATCCACAGCCCCAACGACGCCGAGGCGCTCGGGATCACGACGATCTACCAGGACCTCGCCCTGTGCGACAACCTCGACATCGTGCAGAACATGTTCCTCGGGCACGAGAAACTGCGGCACGGGCTGCTCGACGAGTCCGCCATGGAGATCGAGGCGCGGCAAGACGCTGGCCGACCTCCACGTCACGACGGTCCGCTCCATCCGCCAGCCCGTGGCGTCGCTGTCGGGCGGACAGCGCCAGTCCGTTGCCGTGGCCAAGGCGGTCATGTCGGCGGCCAAGCTCGTGATCATGGACGAGCCCACCGCCGCCCTCGGTGTGGCGCAGACCGGCAAGGTGCTCGACCTGATCAAGCGGCTGTCGAGCCAGGGAACCGCGGTGCATGCTGGTCTCGCACAACTTGAATGACGTCTTCGCCGTCGCCGACCAGATCTCCATCCTCTACCTGGGCCGGCTGGTGGCGGAGGGACCGGCGTCCGAGTTCGACACGCAGGTCGTGGTGGAGTACATGACGACGGGCCAGTCGTCCCGAACAGAAGCCGCGGGGTGACGCGCCCATGACCGAGCACGACCAGCACCCCCGAAAGCGCCATCGCACCCGACGAGCTCGTCGTCCTGGCCCCGGACGTTCTCGCGGACTCCCTCGGCGACTACCTGCGGGCCTGGTGGAAGCGGATCCGCGGCGGCGAGAGCGGCGCGCTGCCCATCATCATCGGGCTCATCGTCATCAGCATCTTCTTCTCGGCCAAGTCGAGCGCCTTCCTGACATCGACCAACATCGTCAACCTCTTCGTGCAGTCGACGTTCATCATTTTGCTGGGAATGGCCGAGCTGTACGCCCTGATCCTGAGCGAGATCGACCTCTCGGTCGGATTCGTCGGGGCGGTCGGGGCGTCCATCGCCATGGCTCTGATCAGCGCGCCGCAGAACTGGGTCTGGTGGGCCGGGCTCATCGTCGGCCTGGCGGCGTGCGCCCTTATCGGAGCCTTCCAGGGCACCATCATCACTCGTCTGAGAATCCCGTCGTTCGTGGTGACCCTCGCCGGCCTGCTCGGTTGGCAAGGGGTTCTGATCTACGTCTTCGACAGCGACAAGGGCGCCGTCGGCGGCGTGATCACGATCTCCAACAACGTCATCGACGACCTCGTCAGTGGCACCATGACCCCGGCAGCGGGGTGGATCCTCCTCGTCGTGCTCGTCGTCCTGTACGCGATCATCACGGTCGTTCGCAGCTCGCGTCGCCGCGCCCAGGGCCTCACCACGCCGCCGCTGAGCATCACGCTCCTCACGCTCGGCGCGGTCGCGGTCGCCGGCGCCGTTCTGGTCTACATCTGCAACCGCAACCGGGGCATCGCTGACCGCCCCGGTCAGCGGGGTGCCCTGGGTCATACCGTTCGTGCTGGTCGTGTTGGTCGCCCAGTCGTTCCTGCTCGCCCGCACGCGGCTCGGGCGCTACATGTACGCCATCGGTGCCAGCCCCGAGGCGGCGCGCCGGGCCGGCATCCACGTCGCTCGGATCCGGACCATCGCGTTCGCGCTGTGCAGCTTCACCGCCGGCCTGGCGGCCGTGGTCTACGCATCCCGCCTCGGGTCCATCACGATCGGATTCGACGGCGGCACGTACGTGCTCTACGCCGTCGCCGCCGCGGTCATCGGCGGCGCCAGCCTCTTCGGGGGCTACGGCAAACCCATCCACCCGCTCCTCGGTGGACTCGTCATCGCGACCCTGACCAACGGGCTCGCCCTGTTGAACATCACCACCGCCGGGACAGACGTCGCCACCGCCGCCGTCCTCCTCGTCGCGGTGGCGGTCGACGCCACCCTCCGGCGCCGTGGCCGCCCGGGCGCGGAGGCTGACGCCGCGGCGGCCCACGGGGCGAATGCCGGCTGGAGGTCGACCGGGGCGACCGCGGCTCTCCATCGGGGCCGCCCTCGCACTGATCGTCGTCGTGGCGGACGCACCTTCGTTGGGCGCCTCGACACGACGACCGAGGCGACGACGACAACCGTCCCGTTGCGGTCCGCGGCGACGCCGTCGTGGACCGTCTACCACGGCGACCCCGCGGGGAGCGGCGTCGCCGCTTCCGTCGCCTCCGTCGACCTCTCCTCGCCGGCGTGGACGTCGCCCGCCCTCGACGGGCAGCTCTACGGCGAGCCGCTCGTCTCGGGCGGGACGGGTCTTCGTCGCCACGGAGAACGACACGGTGTACGCGCTGTCGGCGACGACGGGCGCGGTGGTGTGGTCGACGCACGTCGGCACGCCGGTGCCATCAGCGGTCGCTGCCCTGCGGCGACATCTCCCCCACCGTCGGCATCACCGGCACGCCGGTGATCGACGAGGCCCGCGGCGAGGTCTTCGTCGTCGCCGACGAGCTGGTCAACGGCAGGCCCGGCCCACCAGCTGGTCGGGCTCGACACGGCCACGGGGACGGTCGAGCTGAACCAGAACGTCGACCCGTCGGGCTCCACCCCGGCCGCGCTCCTCCAGCGCACCGGGCTGACGCTCGATGCCGGCCGCGTCGTCTTCGGCTACGGCGGGAACTTCGGGGACTGCTCGACGTACCACGGGTGGGTGCATGTCGGTGCCCGAGGCCGGGTGGCACGCCCGCCGACGTTCGCCGGTCGACTCGGGCCCCGGCGAGAGCCAGGGTGCCGTCTGGATGGGCGGCGCGGCCCCGGTGGTGGACGCCGGCGGCAACATCTGGGTCGCGGCCGGCAACGGCTCGGTGACCTCGTCCAGCCACGCCTACGACGACAGTGACTCGGTGCTCGAGCTCTCGCCCTCCCTCACGCTGATGCAGTACTTCGCGCCGTCGTCGTGGGCCTCCGAGAACGCGAGCGACCTCGACCTGTCGACGGCGCGGCCGCTGCTGCTCGCGACGGCCAGGTGGTGGCGGCCGGCAAGGACCGCATCGTCTACCTGCTCGAACGGGTCCAAGCCTGGGCGGCATCGGCGGCGAGCAGGCGACGCTCGCCGACGCCTGCGGCAGACGACATCGACGGTGGCGTCGCCGTCGTGGGGACGACCGTCTACCTGCCCTGCCTGAGCGGCCCGATCGCCGTCCAGGCGTCCGCAGCTCCCCGCCGGGCTCCGCCTGCTGCTGGAGCGCCTCGGTCGGCGGCGGGCCGCCGGTCGTCGCCGGCGGGCTGGTCTGGACCATCGGCCAGAACGGCGTCCTCTACGGCCTCAACCCGTCCACCGGCGCGGTGCGGGAGCAGGCGACCATCGGCGCGCCCGGCCAACCACTTCCCCACCCCGTCCGTCGGGCGCCGGCCTCCTCCTGGCGCCGTCGGCCGACCGTGTCGTGGCCTTCCCGGCCGCCTCGGCTGCCGCGGGCGCCACCACGACGACGACGACGGCGCGACGACGACGACCGCGGCCGGCGCCGACGCCGCGCAGCCGGGCTGATCCCTGGATCGCCGTGGCGCGTCGCCGCGGCCTGTCGTCCTCGTCGGGACGGCCTCGGCTCGTCGCTCGCAGTGCGGCCGTACGACACTGGTCGTCGACTCGGCAGGACGGCGCCGAGCTCGCGGTGCACGCTGGTCGACGTCAGCGGGCCGAGAGCAGGACCTCGAGCACGGTGCCGACGCCGGCGACCACCAGCGAGACGGACACGATGACCGCCATCACCTTGATGAGCGGCCGGTGCATCGGCTCCCAGTCGCCCACGTCGGCGAACTGGTCGAGCAGCGTGCCGTCGGCGTCCGCCCAGGCCGGCTCCTCGGGAGGCCGGTCGTCGAGCGGTCGCGGCTCGCGGGTGGCCAGGTACCCGATGAACGGGCCCAGGCCCTCCGGGAAGTGGGGCTGAGGCGGTCCAGGAACGTGGCCCTGCATCGGCAGCCACGTTAGCCCTGCGTGCGAGGTCACGGGCGGCCGACCGTCTACCCTCTCGGACCCATGGACGAGCCCCAGCAGATCGGCTTCACCGCGGCCGAGTCGACGCCCCGCTTCCCCCACGACCCCAAGCCGCCGAGCGGGGCGCCCAACGTCATCGCCATCGTGCTCGACGACACCGGCTTCGGCCACCTGGGCGCCTTCGGCTCGGACATCGGGACGCCGCACCTCGACGCCCTCGCGGCCGAGGGCGCGCCGTTCAACCGGTTCCACGTCACCTCCCTGTGCTCGCCGACCAGGGCGTCCTTCTTCACCGGCCGCAACCACCACGCGGTCGGGATGGGCTTCCTGGCCGACATCCCGCTGGCCTTCCCGGGCTACCACGCCCGCCTGCCCAAGACGGCCGCCACGCTCCCCCGCCTCCTGCGCGACGCCGGCTACTCGACCATGGCCGTCGGCAAGTGGCACCTCACCCCGCGCTGGCAGCGCTCGGCGGCGGGGCCCTTCGACACCTGGCCGCTCGGGCTCGGCTTCGAGCGCTACTACGGCTTCCTGCAGGGCGACACCAACCACTGGACCCCGAACCTCGTCTGCGACAACCACTACATCGAGCCGCCCCGGCGGCCCGAGGAGGGCTACCACCTGACCGAGGACCTGGCCGACCAGGCCGTCCGCATGGTGCAGGACCAGCAGCAGGGCGCGCCCGGCAAGCCCTTCTTCCTCTACTTCGCCCTCGGCGCCATGCACGCCCCGCACCACGTGGCGCCCGAGTGGGTCGACCCCTACCGCGGCGTGTTCGACAAGGGGTGGGACGCCTGGCGCGACGAGGTGTTCGCCCGCCAGCGCGCGTCCGGGATCGTGCCCGCCGGCACCGTGCTCACCGAGCGGCCCGAGTGGGTGCAGGCGCTGGGACGAGCTCTCGGCCGACGAGCGGCGCATGCTCGCCCGCCAGCAGGAGGTCTTCGCCGGCTTCCTGACCCACACCGACGCCCAGATCGGCCGCGTCCTCTCGTCGCTGGAGCAGCCTCGGGGCCATGGACAACACCCTCGTCATGGTCTTCTCCGACAACGGCGCCAGCGCCGAGGGGGGCAAGGCCGGCAGCTTCAACGAGCACCGGTTCACCGCGCACATCCGGGAGTCGGTGGCCGAGAACCTCGCCCACTACGACGACTGGGGCGGCTTCAGCACCTACAACCACTACTCGTGGGCCTGGGCCTGGGCGGGCAACACGCCGCACAAGCTCTGGAAGCGCTACACCTGGCTCGGCGGGACGCGGACGCCGCTGATCGTGCACTGGCCCGGCCGCATCGCCCAGCCGGGCACCGTGCGGCCGCAGTTCGCCCACGCCATCGACCTCATGCCGACGATCCTGCGCGCCGCCGGCCTCGAGATTCCCGACGAGGTCGACGGGGTGGCCCAGCAGCCGGTGGACGGCGTGAGCCTCCTCTCGGCGCTCGAGGACCCGGCGGCCCCCGAGCTGCACCACACGCAGTACTTCGAGATGATGGGCTCGCGGTCCATCTACCACGAGGGGTGGAAGGCGACGACCAACCACATCAGCACCGGCATCCTCGACGAGGAGGAGCTCGCGGTGGGCAGCCGCAACTTCGACGAGGACCGCTGGGAGCTCTTCGACCTCTCGAGCGGACTTCTCCGAGGCGATCGACCGCGCCGACGCCGAGCCGGAGCGGCTCCGACAGCTGCGCGACCTGTGGGACGCCGAGGCGCAGCTGCAACAACGTCCTGCCCATCTCCGACGGCCTGGTCGACCGCTTCGCGGGCTTCATCCCACCGGCCTGGCCCGCCGGGCTCGTCGCGGACGTTCCGCCCGGGCGGTGGCGCCGGTCGCCGACGAGTCGGTCCCGCTGCTCTGGGGCGGCTTCGACATCACGGCCGACATCGACACCGACCGGCGACGGGGCCGACGGGGTCGTCTTCGCCCTGGGCGACTGGTTCGGCGGCTACGCCCTCTACCTCGTCGGCGGGCGGGCCCACTTCACGTTCGCCCGGGCCGCCGACGCGCTCGAGCTGGCGACGCCCGGCGTCGCTCGGCGCCGGCCACCACGAGATCACCGTCTCCTACGCCGTGGGCGACGACGGCGCGCCGGGTCGCATGGTCCTGCTCGTCGACGGGGCCGAGGTCGACGAGACCGCCGTGGAGGGCATGCTCCCGCTCGCCGTCCAGCACGGCGGGGCGGGACTGCGGCTGGGCTGGGACAGCGGGTTCCCCGTCTCCTCGCGCTACACGCCGCCGGCGCGCTTCGAGGGGACGGTGCACGGGGTCCGGGTGGACACCCCGGGCTCGCTGCCGGTCCGACCCGGCGGACGAGGTGCGCGCCGCGCTCCACGCCGACTGACGCGGGGCCGCCGCGCCGGCTTGCCTCAGGCTCTCCCGGCGGCCGCAGCCCGGGCGTGGGCCAGGTGCTCACGGGTGTGGCGGGCCGGCACCGCCGCCAGGTCGGCCGTCGGAAAGACCCGGCCCCCGGCCGGTCCGAACGGCGCGCTGCGGTCGAGCTCCTCGTCGCTGAGGGCCCGCAGCGAACGCCTCGAGGCGCGCCCCGCTGTCCGTCGAGAAGGGCGACCGTCTCGGCGGGCGTGACGGACGCCGCCCGTACGGCGTGCGCCGCGTTGGCCCGGTCGATCTCCTCGGCGGTGTCGGCGCACGCCCTCGCCCCGAGCCATCTCGTCCAGCCAGCGCTCGCTCTTGCCGTGGCTCTCGGCGATGTGGTGCGAGGACCACGCCGACCGTCCATTCCTCACCGGGCACCGGCCGCATCCAGGCCTGCTCGGGGCAGCGTGCGGGCGAAGGCACGACCGCCTCGGCGTTCGCTGCCGCGAAGTCGTCGGCCAGGGCCGCTCGCCCGCTCACTCGCCATCGGGCAACCCCGCCAGCTTGCTCAGCTCCTCGACGCTCCACGATCCCGGGTGGAGCACCTTCCGCGGCGGCCCGGGAGGCCAGGCGCTGCAGCAGCGCGTTCACGGGAGTCGGCACGCCGTGGAGGGCACCCTGGAGCACGATCTCCCCGTTGAGGAAGTCGGCCTCGATCGACCCCGCCCCGCGGGCGAGGCTCTGCCAGCTCGAGCCCCCCTGCCACTCCCCCGAGGAGGTGGGCGACATCTGCAGGAAGTCACCGCGCCGCTCCCGGTCCTCCTCCGAGCTCGCCACGTCGATGCCGGCGGCGGCCAGCGCCTCCTTGCCCTCGCGCTGGGCCTCCCGCGCCAGCGGGCTGAACCGGCCCTCGGGCCCGCACAGCGCCTCGACCGCATTGGCCAGGTTCATGAGGAGCTTGCGGTACTTCCAGCGCATGATGTCGGGCCGGGCCACCGACTGGAACGTCGTCGTCGCGATGGCGTCGGCGATCGCCTGGCCCCGCTCGTCCAGGCCCGAGGGGAAGCGGCCCAGGTCGAGCAGCCCCGACACCGGGGCCGAGTGCACCTGGACGACGCCGGGCCGCAGCTGGGAGGCGGGGCACATGACGCACATGCCGTAGGTGTTCGGGAAGTGGCGCAGCACGCGGCGCTCGTTCTCCACGCCGTTCTGCATGCAGACCACCGGCGCGTCCGGAGGCGCCGCCACGAGCTGCTCGAGCGCGTGGTCGGTGCTGCTGGCCCTTCACGGCGAGCAGCACGACCGGGTCGCTCGTCCCACGAGACCTCCGCCGGGTCGGTGACGACCGGGATCGGCAGGGTGACGGTCTCGTCGGGCGCTTCGAGGACGAGGCCGGACGCGCAGGGCGCGGCCATGGTCGCCCCGGGCCACCAGCGTGACGTCGAAGCCCCGCTGGAACAGGCGGCCGCCGACGGCACCGCCGATGGCACCGGCTCCCACGACGACGAAGCGCATGGAGTGCACTTTGCCACGTGGCAAGCTTTCCGCTGTGGCGTCGATGAACCCGGTGGAGCGTGCCACCGCGCTGGGTGGCACGGTCGCTGCGCGCTCCCGCTCCGCCTCGTCGGCGGTCTCGCCGCACCGGCCCGGGGGGACATGGCGCGCAACGTGCGGCGCGCCATCGGCATCAGCGAGGAGCGGGCGCCCGATCGCCACCGACCCCGACGAGGCCTACCTCCCGCCCGGCGGGATCGCCCGGAAGGTCCACGGCGACCTGCCCGCCATGTTGATCGGCGGGGTCACCGCGCTGCTGCTCCAGACGCTGCACCCACTGGCCATGGCGGGCGTGGCCGAGCACTCGAGCTACCAGGAGGACCCGCTGGGCCGGCTCCGCCGGACGGCGTCCTTCGTCGGGACCACGACCTTCGGCACGGTGGCCGAGGCCGAGGCGGCCATCGCCCAGGTGCAGCCGGGTCCACCGGCGCGTCCGGGGCATCGCGCCCGACGGACGGCGCCTACTCGGCCGACGACCCCGAGCTGGTGACGTTCATCCACGTGGCCGAGGTCGCGAGCTTCCTGGCGTCGTCGCAGCGCTACGGCACCGGCACGCTCAGCCCCGGGGAGTGCGACCGCTACTACGAGGAGGTCGCGCCGGTGGCGCTGGCGCTCGGGGCGACCTGGGCCCCGCGTTCGGCGGCCGAGGTGGAGAGCTACCTGCTGCGCGCTGCGCCCCGAGCTCTACGCCGGGCCGCAGGCGCAAGGCGGCGCGGGACTGGCTGCTCCGCGGCGTGGCCCGGCGGCCGAGCGAGCGGGCCGTCTACTCGCTCGTGTTGGCGGCGGCGCATCGGCGTCCTGCCCGGCTGGGCCCGCCGCGAGCTCGGGCTGTCCGTCGCCGGCCCCCTCGACCTGCTCGTCGACACGGCCGCGGTCACGCCCCTGACGCGCGGGCTGTCCACCGCCCTGCGCTGGATGGTGACCCCGCCCGATGGCCCTTCAGGTCGTGAGGGAGAGCCCGCCGTCGACCACCACGACCTGGCCGGTGACGTAGGCGGCCCGGGCGAGCGACAGGATCACCTCGGCCACGTCCTCGGGCTGGCCCGAGCGCTTGAGCGGCGTCACCTGGCTGACCACCTCGCGCACGACGTCCCAGTCCGCGGTCCAGGGCGTGTCGACCAGGCCCGGGCGCCACGGCGTTGACCCGCACCTCGGGCCCGACCACCTTGGCCAGCAGCACGGTCATGTGGTTGAGGGCCGCCTTGCTGGCCGCGTAGGGGATGGAGGAGCCGGTCGGGCCGCACGCCCGGCCACCGAGGCGACGTTGACCACCGACCCGTGCGCCTCGCGCAGGGCCGGCAGCGCGGCCACCGTCATGGCCCACGTCCCGAACACGTTGACCTCGAAGATGCGCCGCCACACGTCGACGGACGCCGCCTCGAGGTCGTGGTGCGGGATCACGGCGGTGGTCCCCGCGTTGTTCACGAGGGTGTCGAGCCGGCCCCAGCGCTCCAGCGCGGCCGCCACGAGGCGCTCGGGGACGTCCGGGTTCCGTGATGTCGCCCTGCACGTAGAGCGCATCGGGCAGGGACGCGGCGACCGCCTCGCCCTCCTCGACCGAGCGCGACGAGTTGACGAGGACGGCGGCACCCGCGGCGGCGAAGGCCCGCGCGGTGGCGGCGCCGATGCCGCTGGACGAGCCCGTGACGGCGACGACCTGCCCGTCGAGGGAGCGCGTGTCACGCTGCGTCATCGGGGATGGATCCCCCAGCGGGCCGTCCACTCCTGCCCGGGCTCGAGCGCGATCACGTCCGTGCCGGTGCGCAGCGCGTTGGGCGGACAGGTCATGGGCTCGATGGCGACGGCGCGCCGGCGGCGTTGCACCTCGCCGCAGCGTGTCGCCCGTGTACACCATGAGGTAGGGGAAGGCGGCGTCCACCCACAGGGTGGCGCCGCCGACCCCGCCGGGCGCATCGAGGCTGGCCCGGGCCATGCCGTCGGCGTCGCGGTCGAGGGTGGTGTAGGCCGTGTCGAGCACGGCGGGCCCGACGAAGCGCGCCGTGGTGAAGTCACGGTCGGTGCCCTCGACGGGCGCGAGCGCCCCCGTCGGGAGCCCGCGGTCGTCCACGTCGAGGGTGTGGCGGGCCGGGACGTGCAGGATCGCCCCGTCGACCGTCTCGGGCCCGGCGGTCAGGTAGGGGTGGAAGCCGATGCCGAAGGGGATCGGGCCCTCCTCGAGCGACTGGGCCCTGGTCGTGACGGTCAGCCCGTCCCGGCCCACGTGGTACTCGAGCTCGAGCAGGAGGGAGAACGGGTAGCCGGGCGAGGGGTGGAGCTGCAGCCGGAGGGAGAGCTGGTTCTGGTGCCGGGTCTGGAGCGTCCAGGGCATCCAGCGCACCAGGCCGTGGATGGCGTTGCGGCGCTCCGGCTCGTCCAGGGCGGCCTGGGCCCGCACCCCGTTGAACTCGTAGCGCCCGTCGGCGAGGCGGTTGGGCCACGGGGCGAGGACCTGGCCCCGGCCCGAATGGGACCACTCGTCGGCCCCGAAGCCGTCGATGACCGCGGTCGTGGCCCACCGAGTAGGCCCGGAGCGTGGCGCCCACCTCGCAGACGATGACCTCCTGGCGGCCGTGCCCGATGCGCCACTGCTGCCCGGTGGGCGAGGCGACGGAGATCCTGGGCGAGTGGGCGGGCATTGCGAGTGAATTGAAGCAGACCAGGGCCGCAGCGTGGGTGAGGGGTCCGACGGCCTCGCGTGAAGCCCGGGTGACACGGGCCCGAACGGCGGATGTCCGGCCCCGGGCTCCCGCGGACGGCGGGCGATAGGGTGAGCCCACCGTGAGGATTCTCGTCACCAACGACGACGGGGTGGGCGCCCCGGGGCTGGCGGCGCTCACGAGGGCCCTGGTGGCCTGGGCCGACGAGTGCGGACGACGGCCGCGCCGACCGGCGAACGAGATCATCGTGGTGGCGCCCAGCTCCAACTACAGCGGCGCCGGTGCCGCCGTCGGCTCGGTGACCGATCACACGACCATCGGCTACCAGCGGGCCTTCGTGGAGGGCGCCGAGGAGGTGGAGGCCTACGGGCTCGATGCCTCCCCCGCCCTCTCGGTCATCGCCGGCGCTCTCGGGGCGGTCGGGCCCAAGCCCGACCTCGTGCTCTCCGGGCATCAACCACGGCGTCAACGTGGGCCGCTCGGTGCTCCATTCGGGCACGGTCGGCGCCGCGCTGACCGCCAGCCAGCTGGGAATCAGCGCGCTGGCCGTCTCGCTGCGTGCGGGCGCGAACCCAGATCCGTGGGAGTCGGCGGCCGAGCTCGCGGTGGCGCTCATCCCGATGCTCGTGGGCGGCACCCGCCGCGCACCGTGCTCAACCTCAACGTGCCGCACCTGCCGCTGGCCGACATCCGGGGCTTGCGCTGGGCCCGGGTGAGCGGGGCCGGCCTGATCAAGTCCGCCCGGGGCGCCGGGACGTGGGAGGCGCCGAACATCGAGGAGATCGAGGGCCCGGCGGCGGCCGAGGCGGCGCGCTCGGTCATGGAGGGTGAGCCCGACGTGAAGGGCGAGATCGTGCTGACCGTGGGGTCGCCCTTCCCCCACTCGGGCGACCTCGGGCTGGCCGACGCCGGGGCCGAGGACGCCACCCTGGTGGCCCAGGGCTTCGCCGCCCTGACGGCGCTCCGCGGCCCGCGGGCCGACGAGGACCCGGAGCTCTGGCCCAGCTCGACGGCGGTCTCGGGGCGGCGCTGTCTGGGTTTTCCTTCAGCGGCTGAGCCGGACGGCTCGGCTCTTCCGACGTCTTCACCGGAGGGCGGACCATTCTGCGCCCGATGGTCGACGTGATGTCTGCCCACGGGGCGGAGACGGTTCTGGCTGCGAACATCGAACCCGCGGTATGTTCTGCAGTGTCGAGACTCGTCCGCGCCGACACATCATCCGCGCCCACTCGATCCGCCCCACTCGATCCGCCCCACTCGGCAGTCCTCGGCCCGTCCGCGATCGAGACTCACGGGCTCACTCTCCTGCGAGTCAGTCGTCCTCCCCCGGCGGCCGCCGGCGCCTCTTGATCTGAGAACGCCGCCGCTTGGCGTCGACCCGCCGCACCTGGGAGCTCTTCGTCGGCCGGGTCGGCGTCCTGGTCGGTTGCACGCGGAGGCCCGCATCGAGCTTGGTCGCCAGGCGCTGGAGCGCAAGCTCGCGGTTGCGCGCCTGCGAGCGTGACTCGGAGGCACTCGCCCGCACGACCGGGCCCAACCGCTCCAGGAGCCGGGCCCGTTGGCGCGGGCCGAGGGTCTGGGAGGCAGCGACGTCGAACTGCACCTCCACCCGGCTGAGCGTGCGGTTGGCGTGCTGCCCCCCGGGTCCGCCCGACGTCGTGGCCCGCCACGAGATCTCCGAGAGCGGGAGATCCAGTCCTCGGTGCACGTGCAGGGTCTCCTCACCGGCCACACGAACGAGCGTAGGAGGAGCCGGGTACGCTCCGGGGCCATGGACTACCGACACCTTGGACGCTCGGGCATGCTCGTCTCCGCCCTCTCGTACGGCAACTGGATCACCCACGGCAGCCAGATCGAGGAGGATGCGGCGGCGGCGTGCGTGAAAGCGGCCCTCGACGCCGGCATCACCACCTTCGACACGGCCGACGTCTACGCCATCGGGGCGGCCGAGTCCGTACTGGGCCGGGCGCTCAAGCACGTGCGGCGTGAGTCCGTCGAGATCTTCACCAAGGTCTACTGGCCGACGGGGCCCAACCCCAACGACCGCGGCCTGTCGCGCAAGCACATCATGGAGTCACTCCACGCGTCGCTCGGGCGGTTGCAGACCGACCACGTCGATCTCCTCCAGGCCCACCGCTTCGACTACGAGGCCCCGCTGGAGGAGACCCTGCGGGCCTTCGACGACCTCGTGCGCCAGGGCAAGGTCCACTACATCGGCGTCTCGGAGTGGACGGCGGACCAGATCCAGGACGCGCTCCGGCTGGCCGACGAAATGGGCTTCGACCGCATCGTCTCGAACCAGCCGCAGTACTCCATGATCTGGCGGGTGATCGAGGCCGAGGTCGTCCCGCTGTGCCAGAAGGAGGGCGTGGGCCAGATCGTGTGGTCACCCCTCGCCCAGGGCGTCCTGACCGGCAAGTACCTCCCGGGCTCGTCAGGTCCGCCGCAGGGCTCGCGGGCCACCGGGCCCGAGGGCGCCGAGATGAGCTGGCTCCTGCGCGACGAGGTGCTCGAGCCGGTGCAGACCTACGCGGCGCTGTGCCGCGAGGCGGGCTACACGCCGGCGTCGGTGGCGCTGGCCTGGGTGCTGCAAGAACGAGAACGTGAGCAGTGCCATCGTGGGGGCCAGCCGGCCCGAGCAGATCGCCGAGAACGTCAAGGCGCTCGACGTCGTGCTCGAGCCGGACTTCGTCGAGGCGATCGAGAAGGCGCTGGCGCCCACGACGCTGTTCGACCCCGGCTTCACCCTCAGCCCGGCCACCCGGCCCTGACGCCGGAGCCGGGCGGCTCGGTCCGTCAGCCCGGCGCGTCGAAACGAGAGGTGAACGAGCGCACCTCGCAGCGTGGAGTGGGTGCGGTGCTCCTCGAAGACCCGGGTATAGCCCGTGTGTGCGATGCGCCAGCCGTCCCCCGTCAACCGGTAGCGGTCGGCGTAGAAGGCGGTCCCGGCGATCTCGAGGTCGGCGGCCGGCACGATGACCCGGTCCTGGAGGTACCAGGTGCCCTCCGCCGTCGTCTCCGACGTGAAGGTGATCTCGGGGTGGTGGCCGTGGTGCTCGGTCACCATGCCCGTGTCGCCCAGGACCGACTTGAGCCAGGTCACGATGGCGGATCGCGGCCCTCGAGCACGGTCTTGCCGTCCTCGTAGGACGGCGGTGACGTCCTCGGTCAGCAGCGCGCCCAGATCGTCGAACTGCTTGAGGTCGAGCGTCCGGAAGTAGGCGTACTTCAGGCGACGTATGGCCTCGAGCTCGGCCGCGGTGTCCACGGGTGCACCCCTTTCGGTCTGGCCCGCCAAGGGCCGCGGCCAGGGTACTTTCCGCCGGACTTGGCGGGTGGACCGGTCGGGGACCACCATCTCGGGCGTGCCCGGGGACAGGAAGCGCCAGCGCATCGCCGCCTACGGCGTCTGCCGCGACGAGGCGGGGCGGCTGCTGCTGGCCCGGGCCTCGCCCGCCATCACGCTGCAGGGGCGCTGGTTCCTGCCCGGAGGCGGGGTGGACCACGGCGAGAACCCGACGGACTCGCTGTCCCGGGAGATCGAGGAGGAATCGGGGCTGACGGTCTCCGTCGGGCCGTTGCTCGACGTGCTCTCGGACGTGCGGACGATCCCCGACGGCACCAGCCTGCACACCGTGCGCCTCATCTACCGGGTGGAGTCCTGGGACGGGCACGCTGCGGCCCGAGGTCGACGGCACGACCGACGCGGTCGGCTGGTTCACTCCCGAGGAGGTCCGGGACATGCCGCTGGCCCTCTACGTCCAGACCGTCGTGGAGCGGCTGCTGTGAGCGGGACCGACGCCGACGACCGAGCGCCACCACGTGGTCATCATCGGGTGCGGCTTCGGCGGCCTCTTCGCGGCCCGCGCCCTCAAGCGGGCGCCCGTCCGGATCACCCTGATCGACCGGACGAACCACCACCTCTTCCAGCCCCTGCTCTACCAGGTGGCCACCGGCATCCTCTCGGAGGGCCAGATCGCGCCCGCCATCCGCGACGTGTTGCGGAACTACCCGTCCCTGCGCGTGATCCTGGGTGAGGTGGAGGACATCGACGTCGAGGCCCGCGAGGTCCACGTCGACGAGTTCGGCAAGCCGCTCACGATCGGCTACGACAGCCTCATCGTCGCCGGCGGGGCGACGAGCTCCTACTTCGGTCACGACGAGTTCCGGGCGTCCTCGTGCAGCATGAAGTCCCTCGACGACGCCCTGGCGCTGCGGGGCAACATCTTCGGCGCCTTCGAGCTGGCCGAGGCCGAGCCGGACCCCGAGGAGCGCCGGCGCCTCATGACGTTCGTCGTCGTCGGGGGCGGCCCGACCGGCGTCGAGATGGCGGGCCAGCTCCGCGAGCTCTCGCGGCGGGCGCTGCGCCGCAACTACCGCATGATCGACCCCGTCGACACCCGCGTCGTCCTGGTGGAGGGCGTCGACCGGCTCGTCGGGTCGATGGGCTCGTACCTGTCGCGGATGACGGCAAGCGCGACCTCACCCGCATGGGCGTGGAGATCCATCTGGACGCCATGGTGACCAACATGGACGAGACCGGCGTCGAGATCACCAAGCAGGACGGCAGCGACCGAGTGGATCCCGGCTGCCACCAAGGTCTGGGCGGCCGGCACCCGTGCCGCGGGGCTGGGGGCCACCGTCGCCGGCGCCGCCGGGGCGGAGACCGACAAGGCCGGCCGGGTCGTGGTCAACCCCGACTGCTCACTCCCCACCCATCCCGAGGTGTTCGTCGTGGGCGACCTGATGGCGCACCGCGACGACCTGCCGGGCGTGGCCGAGGTGGCCATGCAGTCGGGCGCCCACGCCGCCCACTCCATCGTGCGCCGCCTGGAGGGCAAGCCGACCAAGCCGTTCCGCTACCGCGACCTCGGGACGCTGGCCGTGATCTCTCGCTTCACCGCCGTGGCCAAGATCGGCCCGATCCGGGTCGGCGGGTTCGTCGGGTGGCTGCTGTGGCTCGTCGTGCACATCACCTTCCTCACCGGCTTCAAGAACCGGTTCGGCGCGCTGACCCGCTGGCTGGTCAGCTTCGTCGGGCGCGGGCGCTACGAGCGGGCGCTGACCGGGCGCTGGGTCGCCCGGGCGAAGCGCATCCACCAAAGCTGCGTAAGGTTCGGGCCGGAACACGAACGCCGAAACGGGGGATCGACCCATGCCCATCAACGTCACGCCCATTGAAGGGCTCGATGACCACATCAACGACATCCGCCTCCGCACGGCGCGCATCGTCAACGAGCGGATCCTCCCCAACGAGTCCCGGCTGTGGCAGGCGCGGGGCGGCAACGCCACCGACGAGCAGCGCGCCGAGGCCAAGGCGCTGCGGCAGGAGATCCAGGACGAGGTGAAGGCCGAGGGCTCTGTGGGCGCCCCACCTCCCGCCCGAGTACGGCGGCATGGGCATCGACTTCATGGCGCACGCCTACATGAACGAGATCCTCGCCTACGCCGTCGGCGCGGCGTCGCTCTTCGGCGTGGTGGCGCCCAACTCGGGCAACCAGACGATCCTGGTCAAGTACGGGACGGAGGAGCAGAAGCAGAAGTGGCTCCTCCCGCTCATCGAGGGGACGATGCAGTCGGGCTTCTCCATGACCGAGCCCGAGAACGCCGGCTCGGACCCGCGCTCCATTCAGACCACCGCCATCCGCGAGGGCGACGAGTGGGTCATCAACGGCCACAAGTGGTTCACCTCCAACGGGCTGGCGGCCGACTTCTTCATCGTGATGTGCCGGGCCAAGGAGTCCAAGGACGACGAGGGGCCGGGGCGGATGGTCCAGATCATCGTGCCGACGTCGAATCCCGGCGTCATCATCGAGCGCGGCATCGGGATCTGGGGCAGCGCGAGGTCGGACCACTGCGAGGTGCGCTACGACCACGTCCGGGTGCCCCAGGAGAACCTGCTGGGCCAGGTCGGCGACGGGCACCGGGCGGCGCAGGACCGCCTGGGCGCCGGCCGCATCTTCCACTGCATGAACTCGGTGGGCCAGATGTGGCGCGCCTTCGACCTGATGGTCGAGCGCCTGCTGACCCGCGAGGTGCACGGCGGGCTCCTCAAGGACAAGCAGTTCATGCAGGGCTTCGTGGCCGACAGCTACATGGACCTCCAGGCCGCCCGCCTGATGACGATCCACGCCGCCGAGAAGGTGGACAAGGGCGACCCCCAGGCCCGCACCGAGATCAGCGCCATCAAGGTCTTCGTGCCGGCGGCCTACAGCCGCGTCGTCGACCGGGCCATCCAGGTCTGGGGCGCGGCGGGCGTGACCAGCGACCTCCCGCTGGCCCAGATGTACCTCGGGGCCCGCACGCTGCGGCTGGCCGACGGTCCCGACGAGGTGCACCGCATCCTCATCGCCAAGAACGTCCTGCACCACTACGAGAAGGGCGAGAGCTGGGACTTCGCCGGGTGACAGCACGCCGTGACCTGGGAGGCCGGGCCCGGCGGTCTCCGTCTTCGCCGCCGGGCTGTTCGAGGGCACCGGTGGCGGTCGTCACCGGCGGGGGCACCGGGCTCGGGCGCGAGGTGGCGCACGCGTTCGCCCGACTGGGTGGGCAGGTCGTGATCGCCGGGCGGACCGCCGCCCGGCTCGACGAGGTGGCGGCTTCCATCGGCGGCGCCTGCCTGGCCGTCCCCACGAACATCCGCGAGCCCGAACAGGTGGACGTCCTGCGCGACGCCGTCTACGGCCGCTTCGGCCGGGTCGACTTCCTCGTGAACAACGCCGGCGGCCAGTTCCCGGGCCTGCCGAGCACGATCTCGGACAACGGATGGCGGGCCGTGGTCGACCTCAACCTCAACGGCACCTGGAACGTCACCAGCCGCTTCATGGGACCCATGGCCGAGGCGGGGTCGGGCTCCATCGTCAACGTGGTCCACACGTTCTCGCTCGAACGCGGCGCGCCGATGTTCGTCCACTCGGGCGCCGCCCGCGCCGGCGTGGTCAACATGGTCAAGACGCTGGCGCCCTACCTGATGCGGCGCGGCGTGACGATCAACGCGTTCGCACCCGGCGTCTTCTCGACGCCGGGCATGGTCGAGTCCGAGCTGGCCACCGTCGGCCGCACCGAGGCCGGATTCTCAGAGGAGCTGGTGGCCGAGGGGACAACCGTCCGCCTGGGCACGGTCGACGAGATGGCGGCCATGGTCCTCTACCTGTGCTCCCCCGCCGCCCGCTACGTCTGCGGCGCCACCATCGTCGCCGACGGGGCGTCCATGCAGACCAACTGGGTCACGTTCTTCCCGGAGGAGGCGATGTAGCGCTGTCCATGGTGGCGGGGGTGGTGCGGGCGAGCACGGTCGCGGCCGCGCACATGACCCCGAAAGCGATGATGCCGACGGACAGCCGGAAGGCGTTCTCGGTGAAGACCTCGGCGAAGATCCAGACACTGAGCACGATGCTCACGATCGGGTCGACGATGACGATGAGGGGCTGCGAGAATGCTGAGCGGACCCACGTGCAAGGCCGCCTGGTTCAAGCAGCTCGGCCACGATGCTGAACACGATCAAGCGCGTAGACCGGCCAGTGGGTGAACATCCCCGCCAGCCCGAATTGGGTGAGCGTGTCGGTCATCGCCTTGATGAAGGTGGCCACCAGCGCCCACAGGATGGCGGTCGCCGCTCCCAGCGTCGCCGCCCGGCGCACCGGCGAGCCGCTCATCCCGATCAGGGCCAGGATCGCCGCCGCCCCACCGGTGGCCACGGTGGCGCCGATCCAGGCGGAGCTCGTCGGCTGTGCGTTGCCCCCGGTGGGCTCGGACACGGCGACGAAGAGCGCGAGCGACCCGCAGGTGACCACGGCAGCCCACCAGGTGACGTCCCTGATCTGCTGGTGGATCCACAACCGGCGCAGCACGAGGGCGAAGACCAGCTCGGTCACGAGCAGGGGCTGCACCACCGACATCTGCCCGTTGTGCAGGGCGAGCGCCTGGAAGAGGAAGGACCCCGCCAGCGCCACCCAGCCGAACAGCCACAGCGGGTTGGACATCAGGTAGCGGACGAAGCGCCAGCCTTTGGAGTGTCCCGGGTCGCCGATGCTCGCGCGGTGCTGCGTGACCATGTTCAGGGCGTTGGTGAACGCCGCCGCCAGGGCGAACAGGATCGTCACGGCCTGGCCGCCAGCGCCGCAGTCAGGCCACTCGAGCCGTGCACACCCACCCGAGGTCGTACGTCCGCACCCGCACGGAGCCGAAACCGGCGGCGGCCAGCCGGGGCTCCAGCTCCTCCGGGATCGATCGGGTTGTAGGTGTCGTCCTGGTGGAAGAGCGGCGCTGCCGTCGCTGTAGATCCCGTCGGCCGCCACGAGGGCAGCTCCCGGGGACCAGGACACGGGCCAGCTCGGCGAACACCCGGTCCTGGGCCTCGGCGGGCTCGATGTGGTGCAGCATGTGGAAGGAGGCGGCACCGGTGAAGCGCCCTGGTGCGAAGTCGAGCGCCGTGGCGTCGCCCACCACGACCTCGACGTTGCTCCCCGTCCATCCGCTCCGCCAGAGACGCCGCCAGCCCCTCGTCGAGCTCGACCGCCGTGAGCTGCGCCGTCTTGGTGCGCAGGATGTCGGTGGTGAACCCGGGTCCCGGGCCGATCTCGATCGCCGCGTCGCCCAGCTCGACGCCGTGCAGCGCAACGGGGAGGATCGTCTCGTGGACCAGCCGGCGCCAGTCCTCGCTGGCGCAGTACTCCATGTGGCCCTGGTTCATCGTGGGATGCTCAGCCCGGCGCCTGCACCTGGTACTCGTCCTTCCACCAGCGCGCCGTGCGCACCTCCTCGGGGTCGGTGCGCAGCGCCGGGTCCTGGCCCAGGTCGGTCGGCGTGGGCCCGATGCGGTCGGCCACCGGGCGCAGCGCGTCGAGGTCGAAGTCGTAACAGCGGGCGGCCGTCTCGCCCAGCAGCTTGCGGGCGTCCTCCACCGGGATGCCGCCGAAGTCGCCGCGCAGGCGTTCCTGGGTGTGGGGCCAGGTGCCCTCGGGATGCGGGTAGTCGGTCCCCCACATGACGACGTCGCAGCCCAGGATGTGGCGGCGGCGGATCTCCTCCCGCGACATGGTGGAGGCGCCGATGAAGATGTTCTCCCCGAAGTAGTCCGAGGGCAGCTTGGAGATCTTCCCCTTCAACAGCGCGGCCATCTTCTTGGTGGTGTGGCCGCCGCCCATGTACTGGTCCCACTTCCACATCATGTCGGCCGCCCAGTAGGCGGCGGCCTCGGTCACCACGTACTTGAGGCGCGGGAAGCGCTCGAAGGCGCCGGAGAAGAGCAGGTGCCACATCGGCCGGGCGGCCCACCACACCACCTCGGCCAGGTAGATCCCGATGTTGTCGTTGTACTCGTCCTGGGGCGCCTCGCCCGAGTGGGTGTGGACCGGGAAGCCGGCCTCCTGGCAGGCCGCCCACACCGGGTCGTAGTCGGGGTGGTTGTAGGGCACGAGGTCGTGCCACATCGTCGGGACCATGATCCCGCGGATGCCCGGCTGCTCGGCCAGCCACTCGATCTCGGCCACCGAGCGCTCGACGCCGTGGGTGATGGGCACCAGCGCGATGCCGCCGTGGCGTTCGGGACTGCGGCTGCACATCTCGGCCAGGAAGCGGTTGTGGGCCCGCGCGCCGGCGAAGGCCAGCTCGGGGTCGGCGATGGCGCCCGCCGAGAGCCCGGCGCCGAACGGCGGCGAGGCCATGCCGGTGATGGCGTCGGCGTCGGCGAACATGACCTCCGCCGTGACGCCGTCGGCGTCGAGCTCCTTGTCGCGCTGCTCGATGTCCCAGGCGCCGCGCAGGCCCTCCTCGTTGTCGGTCTCCCACCCCATGATGTAGTCGTAATTCATCTGGAGCTGCTGGTCGCGGTTGGCCTGGCGCTCGGCCAGGTACTCGTCGAACTGACGGTGGTAGGCGGCGTCGAGGTAGGGCCGGTAGCCCTCGCACTGCAGGCCGGCATGGGCGTCGGCCGAGATGATCAGGTAGCGGTCGCTCATCGCTTCGCCCCGAGCACCGAGAGGTCGTCGTAGCGCTGGTGGATGAACGGCTCGAGCCCCGCCCGCGGCACCGGCCCGATGACGCGCCCGACCTGGGTCGAGGCCCGCTCCGTCCAGTTCAGGTCGACCATGCGGCGCACCACCAGGTCGGCCACGGGGTCCAGCGGCGCCTCCTTGAGGATGAGCTCGCCCTCAATCGACTCGTGCAGCCTCGTCCGCTCGGTCTTCTCGCCGTAGACGAGCAGCGGGTCCTGGTCGAGCACGCCGGCCGCCTCGCACGAGGGCGAGAGCTTGAACCAGAAGTCGGTCTTCTCCAGCTCGTAGTTCTCGCGGGTGCCGGTCACCCGGCCCGTGATCTCGCAGATCACCGAGCCCATGCGCGCGATGCGGGCCGACACGTTGGCGCCGTCGCGCGTGACCTCGACCTCGGCCAGCTTCTTGGGCTCGCCGTTGACCTCCCGTCCGCCCGTGAGCGACTGCTCGGTCGTCATCGGCATGAAGATGGGGTACTCCCCCAGCCGGTCCTCGTGCCGCGCCTGCACACCGATCCATCCGGCGCCGAACACCGGCAGCCCGGGCATCTCGACCCTGGTGATCGTGATGCGCACCAGCGGCTCGGGACCGGGTTCGAGGGGCGGCGGCAGAATGGCCGCCACGATCTCGGGATCGGTCTCGTAGATGGCGGTGACCGCCTCGGACCAGATGTCGGCCTTCTTGGCCTCGATCTCGTGGTTCACTTCCGTGGCGCGGGCGCCGTAGCGGACTGTCGTCATGTGTCCTCCTCTTGCTCACCAGGCACGCAGGATCTGCGTGGGGTCGAACGCGTTGCAGGTCGTGGCGGTCGGCCAGTCCCCGGGCGCCAGCGGCCGGGCGACCTCGGCCACCTGCGGGCCCACCCGGTCGCCGATGGGGCGGAGCCGGTCGAGGTCGAACCCGTAGAAGGACGCCGCCGTCGACTCCACCATGGCCCGCACGTCGGGCTCGGCGTAGTCCGCGAAAGCCACCCGGAGCGCCTCGGTCGTGTACGGGTAGCTGCCCTCGGAGTGCGGGTAGTCCGCCCCCCACATGACGTGCTCGATCCCGAGGTCGCGGCACAGCGGCGCCTCGCTCGGGCGCAGGAAGCTGGCGCCGATCCAGAAGTTGCGGGCGAAGTACTCCGTCGGGGTCATCGTCATCTTCGCCGCGGCGGCGCCGAAGAAGTTCGCCTCGGCCGCGTTGGCCGTCGTCATGCGGCCGTAGAACCAGTCCAGCGTCTCGAGGCCCCGGGGGAGCCAGGCCACGCCCTGCTCGGTGACGGCGAAGCGCAGCGTCGGGTGGCGCTCGAGCACGCCGGAGAAGATGAGGTGCCAGACGGAGCGGTGGCTGAACCAGGGGATCTCGATGAGCATCATGGCCCGTGCCGCCTCGTGCTCCCCGTAGTCGGGCAGCGCGCTGCCGCCGTGGATGTTGATCGGCACGTCGAGCTCGGCGCAGACCTGCCACAGCGGCTCGTAGTGGTCCTCCCACAGCGGCGGCAGGTGGGAGTTGGGCGGGATGGACGGCAGCAGGATGCCGCCGAACGGGTCGAAGGTGGCGGCGGCCCAGCGCACCTCGGCGACCGCGTCGTCCATGTCGTTGGCGAAGACCTGGACGATGCCGGCCCGGCGGCCCGGCGTGGCCGCGCAGAAGTCGGCCAGCCAGCGGTTGTGGGCCTGCACGCCGGCCCAGCGCCGCTCGTAGTCCTCGGGCGACGGCGGCAGGGCGACGAGGTTCCCCTCGGCGAAGAAGGGCGGCACGGTGTTGGGGAAGAGCACCTCGGCCGCGATGCCGTCGGACTCCGTCTCGGCCAGGCGCCGGCCGCTGTCCCAGCTGCGGTAGGCGATCGGCGCGATGGAGGTCCGCGTAGGGATTCACGTACTGGGCGGCCCAGGCGTCGAACTCGTCGTGCCAGCGGCTGGCCAGGTACGGCCGGTAGTCCTGGATGTCGCCGCCGGCGTGGCCGTCGGCCGAGACGATCGTGTAGCGAGCTCTCTCCGGCGCGGTGACGGACATCAGCTCAGCGCCGCCGGGGGAAGGCCGCCCTCCGCGCCCGGAGCACGGCTCGTCGACGTCACGATGCGCTCCTCCAGCAGCGCCCGATGCCGGCCGCTCCCCCGCTGTGACGACGGCCACCTTGCCGCTCAGATCATCCAACGCGTGCCCCCGTTTCTGACGCCCCGTCAGCTGCCCACCATAACGCCGGCTTGCCTCCCGGTTCAGCGGGAGGCCGCCGGAAGGCGGCTGCGTGGCGACTCTCGGCGACGCGGGACGGGGGTGCTCGGAGTCATCGGCTGACCGCGGCCCCTGTCACCACCCACAAGTCCTTGGGCGCATCCAGTCCTTCACGGGATACCCGACGGGTCAGTCCTTCTTGATGGTCTCCTTGTCGGTCCGGTGGTTGTGCAGCCGGAGGGTGTCCGTGACGCCGACGCTTTGACGTCACGCGGACGGCGGATATGACCGACGGGAGCGGATGAGCCTTGTCTGCCGCCAGCCCAGCGCGGCTCCGACCCAGGGAGGGGAACCCCGACCGTGGCCGAAAGCCCGCGCCTGACGGGCCGCGCCGGGCGGGCCCAGGCTCACAATCGATCGTTGGATCGACTGCTTGCCGATCAGAGCGCCGTGCCCGAAGCAACCCGATCCTGGTCATGACAACCTCTTGACCCTTCTACGTGCGATTCTTGTACCCGATGCAACCGGTACCGTGAAAGTGACCCCGGGTGATCCCGCAAAGGTGTCGGGGACCTTAAACAGCGAAGTCCAAGTTCGGGGCGTGGGAGGTCGAGAAAGCGGCCATGGACGTGCAAGCCGACCAAGCGGGGCTCACGCCCGATCCCTTCACGACGGGCATTGTCGAACCTTCGACCACGGGGGCCAGGGTCAGCTCTTTCGCTACAGCTATCCGACCTACGCGGACACCGACAAGATCCCGGCGGTCCACAGCCACTCTTCCCGGCCCGGCCCGGCCCGCTGGCTCCGGGTTCTGGTCGTGGTGGTCGCCGTGGCCGTGCTGGCCGCAGGCGCAGCGCTCGGGCTGGTCAGAGCCGGCGTCATCGACAAGAGCGGGACGAACACTCCGACCTCGGCACAGGCGACCCAGCACCACCCCGCTCCCACCTCACCGACGAAGCCGCTGGTGACCCCGATCTCGACCGGCGCGGGCACGGCCACCTATCAGGTCGACATCGCGGCCTACGCGGTCACGGTGACCACGTCGACCGGTCGCTCCTGGGTGAGCATCGGTGCCGCGGGCCACAGCCCGACTTTCGCCGGCATCGTGGCGCCCAACGGCTCCCAGAAAGCGATCCTGCTCGGACCCTCGACCGTCGACGTGGGCGCCGGCGGCACAAAGGTGACGCTCACCTCAATCAACCGGACGTTCACGCTGACGCCGGCGTCCGCACCTTTCACCTACAAGTTCGTGACGAAGACGGGCTGACCCGCCCTCATCGCAGCCGAGTCCCTGCGGGTCGACTTCAGCCGTCGATGACTACGCCGCCGGACTCCAGCCGACGATGACGCGGGCGATGCGGACGGGCCTTCCTCGGCACGACCTTCACGGACATCCAGTGCACCGTCGGTGCGCCCGAACGCGTCTCCGCGACGTGACCCACTCCGTGTCACAACTCAGGAAAGTCCACGTGATTGTTGTTCGGACGTTGTTGACCGATCAGGCAGGACATCGATTGGTGGTCGACACCAACTACGAGCACCCGCTCGTCGACCCGCAGCTCCCGCAGACGTAGCAGGATCCGGCCCGCTGCATGGTGTTGCCGCAGTTGTAGCAGAGCGGCGCGTCGAGCTGCTCCGCCCGAGCCGTCGGCCGTTCTCGCCTGCAACCACCCCGCCGGTTGAGGCCTCCACCAAACCCGCTGGTCGACCCGCAACTCCCGCAGACGTAGCACGAGCCCGCCCGCTGCATGGTGTTGCCGCAGCTGTAGCAGAGGGGCGCATCGAGCTGCTCGGCCCGGGCCAGCGCCTGCGCCTGCCGGCCGTCGGCAGCCGGCCCGGCCGCTGCTGAGCCCGTCCTCGACGAGGCCGACCGACGGCGTCGCCATCTCCTCCACGCCGGGCAGCGTCGGCTGCGTCCGCTCCTGCGTGGAGAGGATGCCGAGCTCGGTGCGCTCCTCCACCGAGAGGAAGTCGAGCGCCATCCGGCGGAAGATGTAGTCGATGAGGCTGGTGGCGATGCGCAGCTCCGGGTCGTCGGTGATGCCCGGCCGGCTCGAACTTCATGTTGGCGAACTTGCGCACGAAGGTGGCCAGCGGCACGCCGTGCTGCAGGCCGAGGCTGAGCGAGATGGAGAAGGCGTCCATGATCCCGGCCAGGGTCGACCCCTGCTTGGAGACCTTGATGAACACCTCGCCCGGACGGCCGTCCTCGTACTCGCCGACCGTCACGTAGCCCTCGCAGTCGGCCACCCGGAACGAGAACGTCTTCGAGTTGCGCTTGCGGGGCAGGCGCTCGCGCACCGCGCCGACCACGACCGACGAGGTCGCCCGCTGCTGCTCGCTGCGCCAGCGCCGCCTCGAGCTCGGCGATGCGGGCCGTGACCTCGCGGTCCCGGGCCTCGGCCTCCGAGCCGGCCGGTGCCGTGTCGCCGCCCACCGCCGCGGGCTCCTTCTTGGTCGTCGACAGCGGCTGGGCCACCTTGCAGTTGTCCCGGTAGATGGCCACGGCCTTGATCCCCAGCCGCCAGGCGTCGATGTGCAGCTGCTCCACGTCCTCGACCGTCACGTCCTCGGGCATGTTGACCGTCTTGGAGATGGCGCCGCTGATGAAGGGCTGCACCGCCCCCATCATGCGGATGTGGCCCGAGTAGTGGATGGTGTTGTCGCCCATGGAGCAGGCGAAGACGGGCAGGTGCTCGGGCGCGATGTGCGGCGCGCCGAGGATCGACATGTGCTCGTTGATGTAGCGCGACGATGTCCTCGGCCTGCTCGACGCCGTAGCCCAGCTTGGCCAGCGCCCGCGGGCACCGTCTGGTTGACGATCGACATCGTGCCGCCGCCGACCAGCTTCTTGGTCTTGACCAGCCCGAGGTCGGGCTCGACGCCGGTCGTGTCGCAGTCCATCAGCAGGCCGATGGTCCCCGTCGGGGCCAGCACCGACGCCTGCGAGTTGCGCACGCCGTAGGCCTCGGCCAGGTCGACCGCCCGGTCCCAGGACTCCTGGGCCGCCGAGAGCAGCTCGGGCGGCACGACGTCCTCGTCGATGCGGGCCGCCTCGGCCTGGTGCATGCGCAGGACGTTGAGCATCGGCTCGGCGTTCTCGTGGTAGCCGGCGAAGGGGCCCATGCGGGCCGCGGTCCTGGCCGACGTGGCGTAGGCGTGCCCCGTCAGCAGCGCCGTGATGGCGGCCGCCCAGGCCCGTCCGGCGTCGGAGTCGTAGGGCAGGCCCTGCGCCATGAGCAGCGCGCCCAGGTTGGCGTAGCCGATGCCGAGCTGGCGGAAGGCCCGCGTCGTCTCGCCGATCCGCTCGGTCGGGTAGTCGGCGTTGCCGACGATGATCTCCTGCCCGGTGAACACGACCGCCACGCCGGCCTTGAAGCCCTCCACGTCGAACTCGTCGTTCTCGTCGAGGAACGTCAGCAGGTTCATGGAGGCCAGGTTGCAGGCCGAGTTGTCGAGGTGGACGTATTCGCTGCACGGGTTGGAGCCGTTGATGCGGCCCGTCACCGGCGCCGTGTGCCAGCGGTTGATGGTGGTGTCGTACTGCAGGCCCGGGTCGGCGCACTCCCAGGCCGAGTGGGCGATCTGGCGGAACAGGTCGCGGGCGGGCACGGTCCGGATGACCGAGCCGTCGGTGCGCGCCGTCAGGTTCCAGTCGCGCCCGTCGATCACGGCCTCCATGAACTCGTCGGTCACCCGCACCGAGTTGTTGGCGTTCTGGTACTGGGTCGAGTGGCTGTCGGCCCCGTCGAGGTCCATGTCGAAGCCGGCGTCGCGCAGCACGCGGGCCTTGCGCTCCTCGATCGCCTTGCACCAGATGAAGTCCTCCACGTCGGGGTGGTCGGCGTCGAGGATGACCATCTTGGCGGCGCGGCGCGTCTTGCCGCCGGACTTGATGGTGCCGGCCGAGGCGTCGGCGCCGCGCATGAAGCTGACCGGGCCCGAGGCCGTGCCGCCGCCCTTCAGCAGCTCGTGCGAGGAGCGGATGCGCGACAGGTTGACGCCGGCGCCCGAGCCGCCCTTGAAGATGATGCCCTCCTCGGTGTACCAGTTGAGGATCGAGTCCATCTTGTCCTCGACCGACAGGATGAAGCAGGCGCTCCCCTGCTGCGGCACGCCCTGCACGCCGATGTTGAACCACACCGGCGAGTTGAACGCGGCCTTCTGGTGGATGATGAGGTACTTGAGCTCGTGGTTGAAGACCAGGGCCTCCTCGTCGTCGACGAAGTAGCCGTCCTTGATGCCCCAGGCCGTCAGCGTGTCGGCCACCCGGTCGGCCACCTGGCGCAGCGACCACTCGCGCTCCTCGGTGCCGAGGGTCCCGCGGAAGTACTTCTGCGCCAGGATGTTGGTGGCGTTCACGCTCCAGGACTCGGGCACCTCGACGCCCAGCTGCTCGAAGGCCACCGTGCCGTCCCGGAAGTTCGTGATGCGGGCGTCGCGCCGCTCCCAGGTCACCTCGTCGTAGGGGTGCACGCCTTCGGTGGTGAAGTGCCGGCGGATGCCGATCTCGGATCGCTGGGGGGCGATGGCCATGGCGCTGGGGTCCTCCTGTGGTGTCGTTCTGGGGGGTGTCACTGCTTGCCTGCGGTTCCTACTCACTGCTGCTGACTGCCTGCTGGTCGGCGCCGTCACCCCACCCCCAGTCCAGCGGAGCGGTGTCGTCACGGCGTGTCTCCCGATCCAGCGCCCGGAAGGGGGGTTGCGTCGCCTCACCACAACATGTTGTGGTTGGCCCCTCCCCGAGACACGAGATGATGTGTCATTACAGCACTGTAGTTACGCCCTTGTCAACCACATGCGTGCACCATTCCTGCAGGTCACGGGCCGTTCGCGATTGTTTGCGCGCGAGACCCGCCCGGAACGGGCCCCCAGGGCGCCGAATACCCGCGAAGCGTTAGCGTCGGCGCCTCATGGCCAGGGGTCGTCGTCGCCATCGATGCGGGCACGACCGGGGTGCGCGCCCTCGCCGTCGACGAGCAGGCCCGGGTCACCGACGTGGCCTACCGGGAGCTGACCCAGCACTTCCCCCGCCCCGGCTGGGTGGAGCACGACCCCGACGAGATCTGGGACAGCGTCCGCGCCACCCTGGCCGAGCTCGGCGCCCGCCTGGCCGAGCGGGGCGACACGGTGGCCGCCATCGGCATCACCAACCAGCGCGAGACGCTGGTCGCCTTCGACCGCTCGACCGGCCGGCCGCTGCACCGCGCCATCGTCTGGCAGGACCGGCGCACCGCGGCCCTGTGCGCCGAGCTCACCGCGGCGGGCCATCTCCCTCTGGTGCGCGCCACCACGGGCCTCGTGCTCGATCCGTACTTCAGCGCCACCAAGGCAGCCTGGCTCCTCCGCCACGGCGAGCTCGCCCTGGCGGCCGACGACCCGGACCTCTCCTTCTGCACGGTCGACAGCTGGGTGCTGTGGAACCTGACCGGCGGCACCCGCGGCGGCGTCTACGCCACCGACCCCTCCAACGCCAGCCGCACGCTCCTGCTCGATACGGCCACGCTCGCCTGGTCCCCCGAGCTCTGCGACCTCTTCGGCGTGCCCGCCGCACACGCTCCCCGAGGTGCGCCCGTCGGCGGGCCGCTTCGGCCACGCCGCGCTGGGCGACCTGGGCCCGGCGTCCGCCGTCCTCGACGGCGTCCCGGTCTCGGGCGTGCTGGGCGACCAGCAGGCCGCGCTCTTCGGGCAGGCCTGCTTCGAGCCGGGCATGGTGAAGGTCACCTACGGCACCGGCAGCTTCGCACTGGCCAACGCCGGCCCCGACCGGCCACCGGCGCCCGACGGCCTGACGGTCAGCTGCGCCTGGGACCTCGGCGACCACGCCGACGACGCGCACGGTCGCGTCGCCTACGCGCTCGAGGGTTCGGCCTTCGTCTCGGGCGCGGCCATCCAATGGCTGCGCGACGGGCTCGGCATCATCTCGTCCGCCGCCGAGGTCGGCCCGCTGGCGGCGTCGGTGCCCGACAGCGGAGGGGTGACCTTCGTCCCCGCGCTCACCGGCCTCGGCAGCCCGTGGTGGGATCCCCAGGCGCGCGGCATCGTCACGGGGCTCACCCGTGGCGTCGGCCGCGCCCATCTGGCCCGCGCCTGCGTGGAGGCGATGGCGTTCCAGGTGCGCGACATGACCGATGCCATGGCCGCCGCGTCGGCCCACCCACTGTCCGCGCTGCGGGCGGACGGGGGCGCCGCCGCCATGGACCTCCTCCTCGCGCTGCAGGCCGAGCAGAGCCGCATGCCGGTGGCGCGACCGGCCTCGCTCGAGTCGACCGCGCTCGGTGCGGCCACGCTGGCCGGCCTGGCCGAGGGGGTGTGGTCGTCGCTGACCGAGCTGGCCGGGCTCTGGCAGGCCGAGACCGTCTTCGAGCCGGAGCTGCCGGCCGAGCTGGCCGACGCCCTGCACGCCGGCTGGCGCCGGGCGGTCGAGAAGTCGATGGGGTGGGCCGACCCCGACGCCGACTGAGCCGCCTGGCCGCGACCGAGCGCACGAATCCCGTGCCGCACGCACGAAATCTGCGGCCTGGCGCCGCTTTGGCCCTACCACCGCCGCGGTGCAGCGGACACAATGGAGCGGAGAACGCCGGGCTGTGCGCGGGCGAACGGGCGCCTGTCAGAGGTCGGTCCCAGGGAGGGCAGCGTGGAACGCCGCGATGCCGGAGTGCGGGGCACGGCGCGCCGCTCCCATCGGCCCGTGGCGCGGCGACTCGGTGCGGTCGTCGCCGGGCTCCTCGTCGTGGCGGGGACGACGACCGTGTTCGACGCGTCGTCGACTGTCCTCGGGAGCGCACCTCCCAGCGAGACGTTGAGCTGTAACGACAACTGGGTCGGCGGCGGCACCTCCGGCGACTGGGACTCGGCCGCCAACTGGAGCACCGGGGTGCCGACCGGCACGGACGTCGAGTGCCTGCATCACCGGCAACGCGAGCGTGACGCTCACCGACGTGTCGTTCTCCATCGGCGAGCTCACGGTGTCGGCCGGCAGCAGCCTCACCATCGGCGCCGCCACCAGTACGGCGACACCGAGTCTGAGCATCTCGTCCGGCCTGCAGAACGGCGGGTCCCTGACTGTTGGCGCCGACGGGACGTCGGCCACCCCGGGCTCTCGCTGAACGGGCCCATCACCAACTCGGGCACGCTCACCGTCGACGGCACCGTCGGGCTCGTGCGGCGAGGTCGGCGCCAGCGCCACCGCGGTGCAGCAACGACGGCACCATCGGCGTCGCACCCGGGGGCCTGGTCGACGGAGACCGAGCGCACGACGATCACGAACGACCCGACGGGGTCCTGGCCTTCGGCATCGACGGGCCGCCCGGCTCACCCCACGGCGTACGGTCGCATCACCGGGTCCACGCTGGCTCTCGGCGGGACGGCGGACCCGGTCGACGAAGACGGCTTCACGCCGCCCGCCGGCGCGGAGTACTTCGTCGGCTGACGGACCATCGACCGGGACCTTCGCCACCGTCTCGGGCGGCGCCACGGCGGACTACTCGCATGCCGATGAGGTCGGGCTGATCGGAGGGGCCCCCGCCGTCACCACCGTCACCCGGGTCACGAGCTCGGTTCCGGCGGGCTCGCTCTTCGGGCAGCCCGTCGGGTTGACGGCCGTGGTCACCCCGACGTCCGGCGGCGACCCGACCGGGTCGGTCTCCTTCTTCGCCGATGACCTGCCCCTCGGCAGCTCGCCGGTGACGACCAGCCCGGCCGGCGTGACCAGCGCCACCGTGACGACCGCGGATCTGCCGTCGGCCCAGGCGTCGATCACCGCCTCCTACGGCGGCGACGTCCTGTTCGGCGCCAGCACATCGGCCGCCCTGACCCAGGTCGTGAACCCGGATCCCACGAACCTGACGATCACGCCTTCCGCGCCCAGCCCTGAAGCGGGCCAGCCGGTCACGGACACGGCCACCGTCGCCCCCACGTCTCCGAGCTCCGGGCTGCCGACCGGCACCGTCTCGTTCACCGACGACGGCAGCCCGGTGCCCGGCTGCCAGTCCCTGGCCCTGCCGGACGGCGCGCCCTTCCAGGCGGCCTGCACCGAGACCTTCGGGTCGGGCGCCACGCACGCCATCGTCGCGGCCTACAGCGGCGACGTCGACAACGCCGGCAGCACGGCCACGTTGGCGCAGACCGTCGGCCAGCTCCCGACCGTGACCACCGTCACGTCGTCGACCCCGAGCACCGTCTACGGGCAGACCGCCGTCGTCACCGCCACCATCACGCCGAGCGGCGAGCGCGGCGGTCGACCCGAGCGGCACGGTGACGTTCTTCGACGGCACGTCGCCGCTCGGCACGGTGGACGTCATCGGACGCAGCCGGCACGGCCACCGCATCCCTCGACACCTCCAGCCTGGTCGCAGGGCGCTCACTTCGTCACGGCCACCTACAGCGGAGACCCCACCTACGCCACGAGCACGACAACGACGCCGGTCACCGTCGACGTGGCCGAGGCGCCGACGACGGTCACCGTCGACGACGCCTCCTCGCAGTCCGTCGTCGGCCAGACGGTCGTCTTCACCGCCTCCATCGCCTCGCCCGCGCCGGGCGCGACCGGCACGGTCCAGTTCGCCGACGACGGGGACCCGATCGGAAGCGGAGCCGTGTCTCGGGCGGACAGGCGACCTTCGAGACCTCGTCCCTCGCACTCGGCGCGCACGCGATCACCGCCGTCTACGAGGGGGACGACAACTTCGTCGGCGGCTCGTCGACGAACACGGTCACGCAGACGGTCGGCCAGGCCGCGACGTCGACCGAGGTGACCAGCGCGCACGACCCGGGCCTGGTCGGGCAGACCATCGCCTACACCGCGACGGTCGCCGTGGCGACGCCCGGATCCGGCACGCCGACGGGCACCGCGTCGTTCAGCGACGGTGGGAATCCGATTCCGGGCTGCCAGGGCCTCGCCCTCTCCCCGGCACCGCCCCTCGTCGTCACGTGCCCGCAGGCCTACGACACGACCGCCAGCCAGGACATCACGGTCGCGTACAGCGGTGATGCGAACTTCACCGCATCGGCGGGCGCCATGACCGAGAACGTCGTCGCCGGTGTCCACCACGACCGCACTCGTCCCCTCGCCCGCCGCGTCGACGTCGGGCCAGAGCGTCACGCTCACCGCCACCGTGAGCCCGACGTCGGGAACGGCCGACCCGGACGGCTCGGTCTCGTTCACCTCAACGGCGACCCCTCGGCACCTCCGTCGTGACGACGACGAGCGGCGTCAGCTCCGCCAGCATGCTGCTCACGACACTGCCCATCGGGTCCGACTCGGTGACAGCGTCGTACAGCGGCAGTCCCGACTTCCTCGCCAGTTCCGCCGACGCGACGTCCGTCGCCGTGACGAAGGCGTCCACCACCCTGGGGCTCTTGGCCGCGACCGACACGTCCACCGCCGGCACACCGACGACACTCACCGCGAATGTCTTCCCGGCCACGGGGTCCGGGGAGACCGGCACGGTCACGTTCTTCGAGAACGGCGACCGCCTCGGGACGAGCCCGGTCACGAACGGTCAGGCCACGCTCACCGTGTTCGACACGCTGACCGGACGTTGCCCTCACGGCCGACTACTCGGGGGACGCCAATTTCACCGGCAGCGCCACGCCGGCACCCGTCGTCCCCGGAAGCTGACCGACGCGGCTGATCGGCGACTGCGGGCGCCCTGAGCTGGACTGCCGCTGATCGCTCCGACCAAAAAACGCCCGAAGACCGCAGATCCGAGAAATAAAGCAAGGAAATCCTTGTTATATTCAGGCGGTAGAGCGGACCCGCCGCTCGGAAGGGTGGGCAGCCATGAGCGTGGCAATCGTGACAGGAGCAAGCCGGGGACTCGGCGAGGCGCTGGCGACGGGTCTGGCCCGCGCCGGCTGGTCCTCGTGGTGGACGGCCGTGACCCCCTCACGCTCGAAGCGGCGGCGGACCGCATCCGGGCCGAGGCGGCATCGGGCGCGCGCGTCGTCGCCGTCGCCGGTGACATCACCGACGAGGAGCATCGTCACGACCTGACCGCCGCCGCCTTCGAACTGGGTGGTCTCGACCTCGTCGTGAACAACGCCGGGACGCTCGGGACGTCACCGCTCCCCTCCCTCGCCGACTATCCGCTCGACGATCTCCGCATCGCCTTCGAGGTGAACGTCGTGGCGCCGTTGGGTGTCGTGCAGGACACGCTGCCGCTCCTCCTCGACTCGCCGCATCCGCGCCTGCTCAACGTCACGTCGGATGCCGCAGTGGAGGCCTACGAGGGCTGGGGTGGCTACGGCGCCGGCAAGGCGGCCCTCGAGCACCTCGGTGCCGTGCTGGCGGCGGAGTTCCCCGCCCTGACCGTGTGGTCGGTCGATCCCGGCGATCTGCGGACGGCCATGCACCAGGCCGCGTTCCCCGGCGAGGACATCTCGGACCGTCCCGAGCCGAGCACGGCGGTGCCGGGGTTCCTCGAGCTCATCGGCAGCGCTCGCCCGAGCGGCCGCTACCGCGCCGCGGAGCTCCTCTCGACGGGAGCGGTGGCATGAGCGCGCTGACCGTGCCGAGCCTGGAGCACGCGGCGCCGGCCCGGCTGCCCGAGCTCCACCCGCTGTCCTTCTCCCTGCCGGCCGAGCTCGAGGCGCCGGCGCCCCCCGAGTACCGCGGCATGACCCGCGATGCGGTCCGCATGCTGGTGGCGACCAAGTCCGACGGCGCGCTCGTGCACTCCACCTTCTCCGAGCTCCCCCGCTTCCTCGACGAGGGCGATCTGGTGGTGATCAACACGTCGGGCACCCTCGCCGCCGAAATCGACGGCACGGCACCCGACGGGTCGGCCCTGCAGGTGCACCTCTCGACGCAGCTGCCGGCCGGGTTGTGGACGGTGGAGGTCCGACGCGACGGCCAGGCCCACCTCGGACGCCACGCGCCGGCGACCGCATCGAGCTGCCCGACGGAGGGCGGGTGTCCCTCCTGGCGCCGTACTCCCCCGGGCCCGGCGGTCTCGGCGTCCGGCTCTGGGTCTCCACCGTCGAGACGCCCGAGCGCCTGCACCGCTTCCTGGCCCGTCACGGCCGTCCCATCCGCTACGGCTACGTCCAGGGCAGCTATCCGATCAGCGCCTACCAGAACGTCTACGCCACCGAACCGGGTTCAGCCGAAATGCCCAGCGCCGGTCGCCCCTTCACCCCCGAGGTCCTCACCCGCCTGGTGGCCAAGGGGGTCGGCGTCGCACCGCTCCTGCTGCACACCGGCGTCGCCTCCCTGGAGGCCAGCGAGCCGCCCTACGCCGAGTACTTCCGGGTCTCGCTGCCCACCGCGCACCGCATCAACGACACCCGGCGATCCGGCGGACGGGTCATCGCCATCGGCACGACCGTGGTGCGCGCGCTCGAGTCCGTGGTCGACGATCATGGCCACGTGCACCCGAGCGAAGGCTGGACCGAGACGGTCGTCTCGCCCGAGCGCCCCGTCCGCTCCATCGACGGGTTCCTGACCGGCTGGCACGAGCCCGAGGCCTCGCACCTCGCCATGCTCGAGGCCATCGCCGGACGTCCCCTGCTCGAGGCCTCCTATGCCGCCGCCCTCGAAGAGGGCTACCTGTGGCACGAGTTCGGCGACGTGCATCTGATCCTGCCGTGAGCCCCGAGCCCGAATCGCCCCTGCAGCAGCTGCCCGACGACCCGGCGGGCCATCTTGAACCTGCTGAAGCGCCAGGGCCCGCTCGACGCCGCCGCCGTCGCCGACGCACTCGCCTTGACGCCCGCCGCCATCCGGCTGCAGCTGACGCCACCTCGAAGAGGACGGTCTTCTGGCCCATCGCGATGACGCCGCCGAAGGAGCGCGGCGGGGACGGCCCCGTCACGTCTACGAGCTGACCTCGGCCGCGGAGGCGCTCTACCCGAAGCGCTACGGCGACCTCACGACCGAGCTGCTCGGGTACCTGGGCGGACCGGGCGCCACGCAGGTCGACGAGCTCTTCGAGCAACGGCGGCAACGACGCGTCGCCGGCGCACTGCCCAAGACCGCCGCACCTTCCCTTCGACGAGCAGGTGGCCGCGCTGACCGCCATCCTCGACGAGGACGGGTATCTGGCCGAGGCCGAGAAGCTGCCCGACGGCAGCTGGCGCATCACCGAGCACAACTGCGCCATCCTGACCGTGGCCCATGGGTTCTCCCAGGCCTGCTCGAGCGAGCTCGCCTTCATCCGCGACGCGCTCCCGGGGGCGTCGGTGCGCCGGGTGGCCCACCTCATGGACGGGGCGCACGTCTGCGCCTACGTCGTCAGCCCGCCGACGTCGTCGAGTCTGCCGACCTGATCTCCAGGACGGACACGCCGTCCACTTCGTGGATCTCGCTCTGCAGGAGCTCGACGAGGTGGTCACCACCGATCTCGACGACGAACTCGTCGACGGCGTGACCCTCGTCCCGCTCCAAGATGTTGATCGCCACGATGTCCCCCCCGACTGCCCCGATTCTGCTGGCCACGAGGCCCAGGGCACCCGGCCGGTCCGGCAGCGCGATTCGCACGACATAGCCAGCCATGGGCCACAACTTAGGCGGTCAATGTGAACCGCTTGTTTCAGATTGCTTACGAAACACCGGCTGGGCACTCGCTCAGGCGCACTCGCTCAGGCAGGGGCCACGCCCGCCCGGCTCGGGACGTACTCGTCGACGTAGGGGCGCTCGGAGAGGGCGGCGATCTCGTGCATGAGCCTGTCGGTGAAGTCCCGGCACTGGGTGTGGTCGTGGTTGGCCAGTGGCTCGTCGGGGTTCTCGGGCGGGTCCATCTGCATCGGCTTGCCGAAGCGGATGACGACGGTCTTGAAGGGCCGCATGAAGTTGGCGTTCACCGGCTGCACCTCGACCGTGCCGACGACGCCCACGGGGATCACCGGGACGCCGCACTCGCGCGACAACCTCGTGACACCCGTCCGCCCCTTGTGGACGTAGGGGTCCAGGCTGCGGGTGCCCTCCGGGTACAAGCCGAGGATGTTGCCCTTTCCGAGCACGTCGTTGCGCGCCGTGTCGAGCGCCCGCTCGGACACGCTCCCCCCGCCGCGGCGGATCGGGATCTGCCCGGCGGCCCGGAAGAACCACGCCGTCTTCCACGAGTCGAAGTACTCCGCTTTGGCGAGGAACGTCACCTTGCGCCGGACCACCAACGGAATGAAGAAGGAATCGCAGAAGGACTGGTGGTTGGCCGCCAGGACGACGGGCCCGTGCTTGGGGATGTTCTCCCGGCCCTCAACCTTCACGCGCCACAGGACGTAGAAGACCGGGGTGAGGATCGCCTTGAGCACCCAGTACGTCACGAACCAAAGGTACCCCCGGCGGGCCGCCCCCGCACCAGGGGCCGGCTGTGCTGAACTGCAATGCCGGATACCCGCCCGGCATGGAGGTGCGCAGCGTGACAAGTGAGAGCCTGACCGCCGAGCCGTTCGTCTCCGGACTCTTCTTCGGCGAGTGCCCCCGCTGGCACGAAGGCCGGCTCTGGTACTCGGACTTCTTCGACCACGCCGTCTTCTCCGTCTCGCCTGACGGCGAGCGCCGGGTGGAGGTGGCCTTCGACGGTGAGCCGGCCGGCCTGGGCTGGCTCCCCGACGGCCGGCTCCTCATCAACTCCCGTCTCGACCGGGTCATCGTCCGCCGCGAGCCCGACGGCACACTCGTCGAGCACGGCGATCTGCGGCCCTGGGCCACCTGGCACGCCAACGACATGGTGGTGGCCTCCAACGGGCAGGCCTACTCGGGCAACTTCGGTTTCGACCTCGACGGCCTCCACGACGGCACGACGGACGCCAGTGCGATCTCCAACGCATCGCTCATCCGCGTCGACCCGGACGGCACGAGCCATGAAGCGGCGGACGACCTCCGCTTCCCCAACGGCACCGTCATCACCGAGGACGGCGCCACACTCATCATCGCCGAGAGCCTCGGCGGGCGATTGAGCGCGTTCGATCGCGCCGCCGACGGCACCCTGAGCAATCGGCGGGAGTGGGCTTCCCTGAAGTACGTGGCGCCCGACGGCATCTGCCTCTGCGCTGACGGATCCGTCTGGGTGGCCAACGCGCTCGGGAAAGAGTGCGTGCGCGTCGCCGAAGGCGGCGAAATCCTCGAACGTGTGGCCACGTCCCTCAATTGCTTTGCCTGCATGCTCGGTGACGACGACCGGCGCACGCTCTATCTGGTCACCGCGGCCGACAGCAACGCCTCGGTGGCGCGGGCGGCGCGCAACGGTGCGCTCGAGAAAGTGCGAACGACCGTCCCCGGTGCCGGCCTGCCGTGAAGCTCGGTGGACGCCGCCGGCGGGGCGGTGGGAAGGGCGACAGGCAAGCCTGGCTGACAAGGACTGCCCCGTTCGTGGCGGCCTGCGTGGCGGCCGGCGTCTTCGTGGCCACGGCCGGGCTCGTCGGCGTCCTGACCGCACCGCCGGCGAGTGCGGTGACCGCGCCCCCGTATCTCCTGGCGTTGGGCGGTTCAGCCTCGGTCGGGTACCAACCCACCCCGGCCCATCCGCACGGACAGGCGACGAGCTCGGGCTACGCCGAGGATCTCGTGCCGCTCGAACAGCAACGCTGGCCCGGGCTCACCGTCGTGCACCTGGGCTGTCCGGGCGCCACCACGGTGACCGTGCTCGAGCGGCGGCGGGAAGTGCCCCTACGCCGAGGGGGATCAGCTCCAAGCGGCGGAAGCCTTCCTGCGGACACATCCGACCACGGTGCTCGTCACCGTCGATCTCGGCTTCAACGACCTCGTCGCCTGCCTGCGCCACGAGGTCGTCGATGCCTCGTGCGTGGACGGGTCGCTCGCCACCGTCGCACGACCAGCTGGCGCAGATCCTGGCCGGCCTCAAAGGAGCAATGCCAACGGGGGCCCGCATCGTCGGGGTGGGTCACTACGACCCGTACCTCGGTGACTATCTCAGAGGTCCCGGCGGGCAGGCCTTCGCGGTCGCCAGCCTCGGCGTGATGGAACGCCTCGACGCCACCCTGCGGTCGGACTACGCCGCGGCCGGGGTGCCCATCGCCGACGTCGCCTCGGCCTTCGAGCTCGGCGACCAGCACGACATGCGCTGGTCCGGCCTGCCCACCGTGCCCACGGACGTGGCCCGGACCTGCGCGCTGACGTGGATGTGCGACCACCCGCCGCTGGGACACAACCTGCATCCCGACGACGCCGGCTACCGCGCGATCGCGTCCGCCATTGCGGCCGCCGTCGGCACCTGAGCAGGCGCGCCGAGCGCCGGCGACATCGACCACCGGGGCCGGCTGTCACCGGCGACACCGACGTCTGCACGCGTCGCCAGGGCACCTGGGTCCGGCCGGTGAGGGGCTTGGCCAGGGGTGTGCGGGCCAGCAGTTCCGTCAGCCCGATGCACAGCACGAACACGACCGCAACCGTGATCACGGCCACCACCGGCCAGGGCAGGTACGCGTTGAGGTGTTGCCATCCGAGCCAGCTCATGAACGTGATGAAGAGGACCTGGGCCAGGTAGATCCCGTACGAGTTGTCCGAGCCTGACTGCACGAGGGCCCGGGTCCGCTTCGATCGGCGGCGGTGCACCAGGGCCACCCCGATCAGGTAGATGCAGGCGATCGCACCGATGTTGAAGGGGATGACGATGGGTTGGAACGGATCGGCGCTCGAGCCCAGCCACGACGCCACATGGTCGGCCGCCAGGTAGTACCAGACCTCGGCCGCCACCGCAGCCGTCAGCGTGCCCGCCACAATGAGCAGCACGTGCGAGCAGAGCCAGTCGTGGAACTCGTCGAGGTGCATGGCCACGACCATGCCGGCCACCAGATAGAACTGGTAGGAGGTCACCTCGCGGGTGGCCCAGTAGCCCTGCATCCACCCCGGGACCAGGCCCCAGTGCATGCTCGACACCAGCACGACCTGCACCAGCCCACTGGCGAGCAACACCAGCCCGTGGTGGCCCGCCGTCTTGCGCAGCAGCACCAGCAGGAGCGGGAAGAGCGAGTAGAACTCCAGCAGGACCAGCAGGTAGTAGAGCTGGTAGTAGCCGGTACCGAAGAGGTAGAGCAGATGGAGCGTGTCCGCTCTCGGCGTGCCGTGCTCGCTCGGCAGGCCGACCACGAAGTAGATGACGGTCCAGCACAGGTACGGCACGGCGACCAGTGCGAAGCGGCGGCGCCAGAACGTGCTGTGGTCGATGCCCGGCTGGTCGCGCACGCTGTAGGCGAGCATGCAGGCCGACACGAAGAGGAACGCCTCGCGGGTCACGTGGAGCAATTGCAGCGAGGCCCCGACGGCCAGGCCCGCCGCGAGCGGCGCAAAGAAGAGGAGGGTGTGGGTCGAGACCACGCCGGCCTGCTTCACCGGCCGCATGGCGTCAATGTGGTCCAGCCTCTTGCGGGTGCCCCGGACCGGCTGGTTGGGCGAGAGCGGCGACTCGACCGTTGTCACCGAAGATCGAAGTGGTACAGCACGGGGACGTCGGGCGTGTCGAGCAGGCGCCGCTTGACCTTGCCCGTGGCGCCCGCCGGCAACGACTCCACCATGCAGAGGGCGACCGGCCGCTTCGCCCGCACCAGGTCGCGTTCGAGCACCTTGGCCAGGCGCGCCGCCGTCTCCTGTGCGACCACGTCGGCGTCCTTCGAGGCCTCGCCGGCCGTGCCCTGTGCCTCGTCGACCGTGCGCAGGACGACGAAGGCGACCGGCACCTGGCCCAGCTCGGGGTCGTCGCGGCCCACGACCGCCACCGAGGCGATCAGGGGTCGGCGCCGATGACCTCCTCCACCTCCCGGGGCAGGACCTTCTCCCCGCCCCGGTTGATGACGTCGTCGGTCCTGGCGTCGAGGTAGACGAATCCGTCGGCGTCCTTGTGCCCCAGATCGCCGGTGCGCAGCCAACCGTCCGGGTGGAAGCGGTCCTGGTGCGTGTCCCCGACGTAGCGGTCGATGACCGACACGCCGCGGATCTCCACGTGGCCGATGTGGAACTCGGGTGCCTCCAGCGCGCTGCCGACGGGCTCGGCCTGACGGACGATGCGCAGCTCCACGCCGACGGGCAGGCCGACCGACCCGGCACGCCGCGGCACCGACAGCGGATGGGCGGTGATCTGGCTGGCCGCCTCGGTCATGCCGTACGTCTCAATGACCGGGATCCCGGTGCTCGCCTCGAACCGGTCGGCCACGGCCACCGGCAACGGGGCCGACGCCGAGCGGATGAACCGCACGGCCGGTGGGACGATCTCGTCGGGGCCGAGCGTGCCCAGGCGCGAGACGATGGCCGGCACCGCGTTGATCCAGGTGATGGAACGACTGGCCATGAGGTCCCAGAAGCCGCTGCGGTGGAAGCGGTCGTCGAGGACCAGGCTGGAGCCGGCCACCAGGGCCGACAGCAGGCCCACGACCTCGGCGTTGATGTGGAAGAGCGGCAGCGGGTTGAACCCGCGGTCGTCGCTCCGGAGCTCCAGGTGCGACGCCACGCGAGCGTGCCGTGTGCAGGAGCTGCTCCTGGCCCAAGCGGACCACCTTGGGCGTGCCGGTCGTGCCCGACGACGACAGGACGACGCCGCCCGCGCCGGCGCGCTGTGGTGCCGTCGCCCCGGGCCGCGTGACGCGCCCGTCCTCGCAGGTGCTCCAGGCGGTCGAGCTCGGTCCACTCGCCGTCGATGCCGGCCGGTGCCGGGTGGTCGGCCAGCACGAGGTCCACGCCGGTGCGCGCCAGGGTCACGGCCAGCCCACCGCTGCCACCGACGGGCATGGCGGGGTCGAGCGGTGCCACCCAGAAGCCGGCGCTCACGCGCGCCCAGGAAGGCGTCCGCGAAGGCCACCGGGTCGCTGATGACGAGGCCGATGGTGGTCAGGCCTCGGGCCCGCACCCCACCCAGCAGGGCCCGCCACTGCTCCATGCTCCCCTCGAGCTGGCGGAAGGACAGGGACGCGTCGGCTCGGGCGTGCTCGACGTAGGTGCGATCGCCCAGGACGACCGAACGGGCGCGGATGAGATCACACAGGGCGATGTCGGGCTCTGGCGATGCCGTCCCCACGGCCGCCGAGGGCTCGGCGGCGGCAGGCCTGCGGGTGGTGAGGGTCTGCATCAGTACATCATCCTGGGGTCGGCGTAGTGCTTGAACTCGACGAGGTTGTCGGAGGGGTCACGCAGCACGAAGGTCCGGTGCACCTCGACGAGCCCGTCGAACCGGGTGCTCACGTCGGCGAAGAACTCGATCTTCCGCTGCACGCACAGTTCGTGCAGCGCGTCGAAGTCCCGGCTCTCGCGGAAGGTGATCCCGAAATGCCTCGGGTACAGGCGCAGCTCGGCGAGGCGCGGCTCGGATGCTCGTCGAGGTGGCAGACCAGCTGATCGCCGAAGAAGTCGATCGTGATCCGATCGGCGTAGCGGCGGGCCAGCTTGCAGCCCAGCGCGCCGACGTAGAAGGCCTCCGCATCGTCGAGATCGTCGACCGGGATCGCCAGATGGAAGACGTCGCGGCTCTCTCTCACGAGACGGCGACGTGCAGGTTCTCGAAGCACTCGAGGGTGTCGGCGCGCAGGCCGAGCCGGATCGTCTCGAGTCCGAGGAGCGCCGTCGACGCGACGTTGCCCAGATTGACGTCCGAACCGATCCGCTGCACGAAGTAGCACTGGAGCTTCGTGGACGGCGCCTCGAAGAGGAGGCACGCCGGGTCGACAGTCACTGTCGAGGATCTCCTCAATGAGGCCGATGCGGAGCTCACCGTTGGACCGGCAGATGCCTGAGCTCCCGCTCTCCCGGGACTCCAGCGTCACCAGGAAGGCCCCGGCTTCGAGGTCCTCGTGGATGCACTCGATCCAACGGTCGGGCGCCAGGCGCTCGGAGCGCTCCGAGTCCTTGAAGCCGACTTCGGACACCACGTTGAACTCGCCCGCCAGCTTCCGGACGTAGCCGGCCTTCTCAATGTGCGAGAGGGCGATGGTGCCGTTCGAGACCTCCACGTAGCGGCAGCCGAAGCTCTCGCACATGTCCCGGTAGTCGTCGAAGCGGTCCTGCAGCACGAACTTCTCGAAGAGGGTGCCGCCGAAGTAGTAGTCGACGCCGACCTCGTTGAGCACGTCGATCTTGCGCTGCAGGTCGGAGGTCACAATGGCCGTCCCCCAACCGAACTTCACGAAGTCGAGGAACTCGGCTCCGCTCTCCACGACGTCTTGGAACTGACGGGTCGGGAGCCCGCCGTCCACCATCATCGTCAAGCCTTCGGTCCGTGGCTTGCTGGCCCTCGGGGGCAGTTGCAACATCGTTGGACGCATCACACGCTCCTTGCTCTTCTCTCGACTGCGCTACTGGGTGACCGTCACGGCCGGACGGGGCCGGCTCAGGCTCCACACACTTGCGTTGGGGACCGGGCCCCAGACCATGTCCTCGACGCCGATGCCCTCGGCGTAGGCCTGGGCCATCCGGATGACGCCGCCGTGCGTCACCACGACGACGGCACTCTCCGCTGCGCCCGCCGCCGCGTCGTCCATGAAGGCGGCGACGCGCCGGTACAGGGCGCGCAGGGACTCCCCTTCCGGCGGCCGGACGTCTGCGTCGACGACCCGATCGCCCTCGATCCCCGAGACCGCGGTGGACAATTCGCTCAGAGGGCGACCCTCGGCCGTCCCGAAGTCCCGTTCCCGCAGTGCGCGCTCGTAGCGGAGCGGGAGGTGCAGGACGTGCCCGATGATCGCTGCCGTCTCGTGGGCCCGCTCCAAGTCACTGGTCCAGATGGCGCTGACGCGGGCGCGACCGAGTTGCTCGGCGGCGCGAGCGGCCTCACGCCGCCCCTTGGCGGTGAGCACGGAACCTTCCGCCTGACCCTGCACGAGCCCGGACGCGTTCCAGGTGCTCTCACCGTGACGGACGAACCACAGCGTCGGCTTCTCGTCTTGTTCACTCACTGGTAACCACAATGCCCAAGTCGTCTGAGCCTGTACTGGGAACCGGAGAAGAACTTCATGAGGAAATGTCAGGAAATGATGAGGTCACGCACCGGATGCGTTTCCCCTCCCTGAGATGAGCCTGAGTTTGTTGGTCGCGTGCCCGCGAGACGCGCCTGTCACCGCCGTGTCGCGCCCCGCCGGCGCGGCACGCTCAGACGCGCGCCGGTTCGCGTTCGGGTGCGGCGACGATGTCGTTCGGCGTCGGCCGCCGACGTCAGTCGCCAGCATCTCGGGGCCGAGCCGCGCCCGCTGCTCCGCCCGTACGGGGCCGCAGAGCACCCAGCGCAGGCGCGTGCGCAGCAGCAGCGCCGTGAACAGCGCTGCGCTCCCCATGGTGAGCACGAAGGTGACGGCGACCGTCCCCGCCCACCCGATGTGTGGCGTGATGCCGGCGTCGCCGAGCCCCGTCCGCACCAGGTTGATGAAGAGCACGTGGCACAGGAAGATCCCGCCGGTCAGGCCGGCCAGGAATTCGGCCGAGAAGATCCTCGGCCCGCGGGCCGGGACGGCGCATGCTGTGCGCGCCACCACATCCAGGCACCGCACTCGAGCGCCGCCACGGCCGCCGTGAACCACAGGAAGGCGACCGGCTGGTAGAGGTCCGAGGCCCGCCCCGTCGGCGAGCCGGTCCAGACGGCGATCAGGTACCAGAGCGTGGCGATGGCCCCCATGAGGACGGCCCCGGCGATCACCTGGCGGTACCAGCGCTCCACGAAGGCCCGGACCTCGTCGAAGTGCAGGGCGACCAGAATGCCGGCCACGAACTGCTCCTGGTAGGTGATCGGATTGCGCGCCCAGGGCCACTTCGACGCGATGTCGAGGGTCCACTGGCCCACGACGCCGAACGACGACGTGTAGTGGAGGTCGGCCGCCAGCAGCAGGGCGAACAGCAGGCTGCCCACCATGATGAGCGCCGTGGTGCGAGGTCGCCCGAATCGCTCTGAGCACCAGCGGGAAGACGGCGTACAGCAGCAGGAGGACGACCACGAAGTACAGCTGGTAGTAGCCGTACAGGGTGTAGTTCCACAGCAGCGTCCACGCGTGGTCCCACGAGTTGCCCGTGATCATGGTGAAGACCCAGTAGATGAGCGTCCAGGCGAGGAAGGGCACGCCGATCTGCACGTAGCGGCGGCGCCAGAAGCCCACCGTCGATCGGGGCCGCGTGATCTGCGAATAGGTGAGCAGGAAGGCGGCGAGGAAGAAGAAGGCCGTGCGGCTGAAGTGCAGGAGCATGACGAAGGCCCATGCCGTGGTGTTGCCGGACTGGACGTTCCACAGCAACGAGTGCTGCAGCACGACCGCGCCGCACGCAATGACCCGGAACGAGTCGAACTGGCTGATGTAGCCGCCCCGCGTGCCGACGAGGGCAGCGTTGGCCGGCACCGATGCTCGGCCACGCCCGGCTGGTCCGCGCTCGGCACGTACGGATCCTCCCGCACTTGCCTCAAACCAACCTGTGCGCGCGCCGGGAAAAGGCGCCCGGTTATCCCAGCTTCGTCAGGGCGGCGCGCAGGTGGCGCACGGCCTGGCCGATGCGCTGCTCGTTCTCAATGAGGGCGAAACGCACGTGGCCGTCCCCGCCGGGACCGAAGCCGACGCCCGGCGACGTGGCGACGCCTGCCTCGCTGACCAGGTACTTCGAGAACTCGAGGGAGCCCATTTCGCGGTAGGGCTCGGGAATCGGGGCCCAGACGAACATGGTCCCCTTGGGCGGCACCAGGTGCCAGCCGATCCGGTTGAGACCGTCGCACAGGGCGTCGCGTCGCGACCGGTAGATCGCGTTGATCTCCTTGGGATACTCGGGAGCCTCGTTCATGGCCACGATGGCGGCGATCTGAATCGGCTGGAAGGTCCCGTAGTCGAGATACGTCTTGAGCTTGGTGAGGGCCTGGACGATCTCCGCGTTGCCGACGACGAACCCGACGCGCCAGCCGGCCATGGAGAACGACTTGGTCATGGTGTAGATCTCCACCGCCACGTCGGTGGCGCCGGGCACCTGCAGAATGGACGGCGGGTCGTAGCCGTCGAATCCGAGGTCGGCGTAGGCGAAGTCGTGCACCAGCACGACCTCGTGCTCGCGGGCGAAGGCGACCAGGCGCTCCATGAAGGAGAGGTCGACGCAGGCGGTGGTCGGGTTGTGCGGGAACGACAGCACGATGACCCGCGGCTTGGGCCACGACTCCTCCCAGGCCTTCATGAGCCCGTCGAAGAAGGCCTCACCCGGATCCGGCGCGTCGTCGGACTCCACGTCGGGGCCCTTGCAGCAGCACCTGGCGCACGTCGGCACCGGCGAACAGCGGGCCCCAGATGTGGATCGGGTACGACGGCGAGGGCACGAACGCCGTGTCGCCCGGGCCGACCAGCACCCACATCAGGTGCGAGAAGCCCTCCTTGGCGCCGATGGTGGTGACCACCTGCGTCTCGGGATCGAGCTCGACCGCGAACTTGCGCTGGTAGAGGTCCGTGATGGCGCTGCGCAGCTTGGGGATGCCGCGCGACGCGGAGTAGCGGTGGTTGCGCGGGTTCTGGGCGGCCTCGGCCAGCTTGGCCACGGCCACGTCGGGCGACGGGAGGTCGGGATTCCCGAAGCCGAGGTCGATGACGTCGCGCCCGCTCCGCCGCGACGCTGCCTTGAGGTCGTTGATGGTGGCGAAGACGTAGGGCGGCAGACCGTTGATGCGGCGGAACTCCATCGTGAAAGTCTAGGACCGGGGTCGCGCGCGCCGCCGGACCAGGCCTCAGACCCAGCTGGTGCGCCGCCGCCGCCAGCTCGTCGACGTCGACCGGCCAGCCGAAGATCGCCCACGTGGCGCCCGCCTCGTCCAACGCCCCCAGCCTGTCGGCCAGCGGCGGCTCGGCCGACGGCGGCGGCCCGGCCCAGGTCACCTCCACGCCCCGGCGGCCCGGCGACCCGCTCGGCCACCAGCGCCGGCTCGGCGTCCCAGACGTTGAGCGCGGCACCGATCGCCCGGGCCTCTTCGGTCCGCCCGGCCGGTCCCCCGGCCACCCACACCGGGAGGCCCGCTCCGGCCAGCCGGCGCCCGAGCTCGACCATTTCGGCCCGGCGCTCCGCCGCCGGCCCGAAGCGGATGCCGTAGGCGCGGTTCTCCTCCTCGCTCAAGCGGTCACCGGTGCCGATCCCGGCGATCACCCGTCCCGGGGCCAGGCCCTCGAGCGCCAGGAACTGGGCCGCCAGCACCGCGTCGGGCACCAGGCCGACGCGGGCCACCAGGGTGCCGAGGAAGGGGCCACCCCGCGGGCCGTCGGAGGGCGCCGAGCATGGTCGCCAGCGCGCCGAGCAGCGGGAAGGGCGCCAGGGCCGGCCGCTCCGGCTGGCCGATGGGCCAGATGTGGTCGTAACAGAAGAGACCGTCGACGCCGGCCTCGACCGCAGCCGCGGCGGCGGCGAACGCCGCATCGGGTGTGTCGCGGAACGTCGGCAACACGACGCCGGTCCGCATCAGCCCAAGCCGCCCTGCCGCACCGCCAGCGCGCCACCCACCGCACCGGCACGCTCGCCGAACGCCGCCGGCACGATCACCGCGGCCGGCCGCCGGTCGCCGCCCTCCACCAGCTCGGCGTAGGCGGCGCGGGCCGACGCAATCAGGAGGTCGCCCGCCTCCACCACCCCGCCCCCCAGGACGAAGCAGGCCGGATCGAGCAGGGCGGCCAGGTTGGCCAGGCCGAACCCGATCCACCGTCCCACCTCGCGGATGACCTGCTGGGCAGCCGGGGTCGCCGGCCGCCGCCGCGGCGGAGACATCCTCACCGCGCACGGTCTCGGCGTCGCCACCGGCCAGCCGGACCACCTCGCCCAGCCGTCCGGCCAGAGCGGCCTCGCGGGCCAGCACGCCGAGCCCGGCGCCCGAGGCGAAGCGCTCCCAGCAGCCGCGCCGCCCGCAGGGGCACGGGGGGCCGGCCGGGTCCACCACCATGTGGCCGATCTCCCCCGCGAAGCCGGCCGCACCGACCTGGACCCGCCCGTCGACGACGAGGCCGCCCCCGATGCCCGTCCCGAGGGTGACCATGACGACGTGGTCGTGACCCACCGCGGCGCCGATGCGGTGCTCGGCCAGCACGGCGAAGTTGGCGTCGTTCTCGATCAACACGGTCCGGCCGGGCAGCTGGTCGCCGATCAGCTCGTTCCAGTCCACGCCCTGGGCCTGCGGGAGGTTCGGGGCGAAGCAGAGCCGGCCCCGGCGGTCCACCATGCCGGGCGCCCCCACGCCCACGGGCACCGGGCCGGTCACGGCGGACCGGGGCGGTCGGCGCCCAGCTTCTGGTCCAGGTCGGCCACCACTCGGGCCACCGCCTCGGCGACGTGACTGCCCACAATGTTGCGGGTCCCCTTCGGGGTGGCCTCACGGGCGTCGGCGACGATCTCGTCGGATCGGCTCAGCGCAATGCCGAGGACCTTGGTCCCGCCGATATCGATGCCGTAGGTGACGTCGGCGGCCGTCGGGCCACCGTCGGGTGTCACGAGGTCGACTCGACCCGCGCCTTCAGCTCTCGCATGGCGGTGGCCATGATGCGGCTCGTGGCCCGCATCTTTATGAAGCCGGGGATGGGCACCCGCAGCTCGGCCTCGAGGTGGTAGGTCACGTCCGTGCCCCCACCCTCGGCCGGATCGAAGATGTAGCTCCCGTCGAGCTTGGTCGTGATGTCACCCTGGGTGAGCTTCCAGGCCAGGACGTGCGGCGCCTCGGCGTAGTCGTAGGCCAGCGTGTAGCTGGTGCTGCGGCCGAAGGCGGCCGCCCGGAAGGTCACCGACAGCGGGCGGCCCAGGTCGTCCCGCTCCTTGATCTCGACCTCTTTGATGTCGGCCGCCCACTCCGGGTAGCGCTCGAGGTCGGCCGCGACGTCGAAGCACTCCTCGGGCGGCGCTGCCACCGAGATCTTTTCTGTGGCTTGATCGGCCACGTCGGGACGTCCTTCCTGTCGATACTGCCTGCGAGGCGGTGCGTCAGATTGCCACTCCGGCCAGCGCTTCGGCCAGCCTAGAAGCGAGAACCTCGTTGTCGAAGGATTCCTGCACCCTAAATCGGGCGGCCCGGCCCATTCTGCGCCGGCGGTTGGGGTCGGCCAGGAGGCTGCGCAGGGCTTCGGCCACCGCACCCGGGTTGCCCGGGTCGGCCACCACCAGTCCGGTCTCGCCGTGGAGCACGGCCTCGGACGCCCCGCCGCTGTCCCCGGCCACCTGGGGCACGCCGGCGGCGGCCGCCTCGAGGAAGACGATGCCGAAGCCCTCCTGCTCCAGGCCGAGCCAGCGATTGCGGCAGGCCATGACGAAGATGTCGGCCGCGCCGAGGAGGGCGGCGCGGTCCTCCTGGCTGACCCGGCCCAGCACCTCCACCCGCACCGGGCTCCGCGCCGCCAGCTGCCGGAGGTGGCCCAGTTCCCTGCCGTCGCCCGCAATGGCCACCACGAGGTCGGGATAGGAGGGGGCGAGCCTGTTGGCGGCGGCGATCAGCACGTCCATGCCCTTGCGCGGCACCAGACGGCTCACGCTCGTGAGCAACGGGCCCTCGGCGGGCAGCCCGAGCCCGGTCCGCGCCGCCCGGCGCTCGGCCGCCTTGAGGGGGACGATGCCGTCGACGTCGACGCCGGGCGGGATCTCGACCAGCGACCCGCCGTAGTCCGGCACGACGCGGCGGGCCTCGGCGGCCGGGTAGCGGCCGGCCGACACGATCAGCCGGGCGTCGCGCAGCACCCGGGCCAGCGCGGCGCGCGAGCCGGGCAGCCGGCCCGGCACCGTGACTTCGGCTCCGTGCAGGACGACGCCGTACGGCACGCCCACGTGCGGCCCGAGGAGGCCGAGCGGGAGGGCGGGGTCCAACAGCACGAGGTCGACCTCGTGCTCCTTGACCGCGGCGCGCACGGCGGCCAGCGCGTCGGGCGTGGGGAAGAAGAGGATCTTGCCGGGCACACGTGCAATGCGGATGCCCCGCTCGGCCTGGGCGGCGTCGAAGGCGGCGGCCCCGTCGTCGGAGGACGCGGTCAGGACCACGAAGGAGGACGGGTCGAGCCGGCTCCACAGGTCCCACAGGTAGTTCTGAATGCCACCGACCTTGGGCGGGAAGTCGTTGGTGACGAGGAGGTGGCGTTTCACCGCGCGCCGCCGGCGCCGGAGGAGGGCCGGAGCAGCGCCGAGTGGCGCGGCGTCGGGCGGGACTCAGCCGGTCTGCGTGCTCGTGCTGAAGCGCAACGTCGGGAGCAGCCCGGCGCGCTCGAGCATGCGCATGGCGCGCGCCTCGTCGGCGTCGATGACGACGGCGTCGTCGGGCTCGCGCTCCAACAGGAAGCTGACCACGCAGTCGTCGCAGGCCGCCGTGCCACGCAACGTGCAGCAGTCGCAGTCGATGGTGAGATCGCCGGCAGCATCGAGCCCGATGGGCTCGATGTCCGGGCGTCGGCGAAGAGTGTCGGCTCACCGTGGCGAGCGGTGACGTTGGAGAACTCGATGACCTTGGCGGTGTCCCTGGAAGTCGGCATGTCGTGATCCCTCTCTTTTGGAGGAAAGCATGCCGAAGGGGTGTGACAGCGGGCGCCATCGGCTAGCGCGTCGGCAGAGCGCCCAAGGCGGTCTGCAGCGTCTGCTCCAGGCCCCAGGCCACGCTCTCGGTGCGCACGCCGTCGGCGGCGGCGACGGTCAGGAACGGCGGGCCGCCCACCCGGTAGTCCCGGTAGGCCTCGCTGCTCATCACGAGCTCGAGACCCGGGGTGCTCGGCGCGTCACCGGCGAGGGCGGTGATGGCCTCGGGGCTCTCCTCCCCCGGGCTCGCGCGTCACCACGACGAGGCGGGCGGCGCCGGCCAGGCCGGCGTGCAGCTCGGTGCAGGCCTTCCCACAGGTCCCGGCAGCCGAGGCAGGCCGCCGAGAGGAAGAGGAGCAGAACCGGCGCGGCGGCCTCCACCACATCGATGCGGCAGGGAACGCCGTCGGGTCGTCACGCCGACGATGTCGTGGGGCGTGGTCGTGGGGTGGTCGGTGTAGGTCGGGATGGGCCGGAGCCGGCGCAGAATCTCGGCCGGCGGCTCTGTCATAGAACCTGCGACGACTCGCCCGGCTCCGCCAACTCCTCGGCGGTGATCTCGACCACGCTGCGGCCGTGGCCGCACCAGCGGCAGACGACCTCGTCCACGTTGCGGGCCAGCACCTGCTCGTCCTCGACGGCGAGGTCGCCGCCCACGCTGTAGTGGTGGAAGGCCTTGGTCTTCTGCGAGATGGTGACGTCGAAGCGGGTGAGGTTGCCGCAGCCGTCGCAGCGGTATCGAGGGTCGCTCACCGTGCCCACGGTAGTCCGCGGCCCGGCGGGGCCTCTCCTCGGGTCAGGCGCTGCCCATCACCTGGCCGACCTGCGAGCCGGTGACCTTGACGCCGTCCATTTCGGCGCCGACCGGCGGGGCGGTGGCGCGGGCGTGCTCCGCGGTGTCGTAGACGGCGATGGACGTCCCGTGCGAGTCGTCGGTGCGGACCCAGTAGCCGGCCACGAAGCCCGGGCTCGCCTTCACGTTGGGGATGAGCTCCTCGAGGCTCTTGATGGCCGCTTCGGCGTCGGTGAAATCGACGGTGACGACTTGTGCGTGCATGGGGCCCTCTTTCGTTGGGGTGCCGCCAGCCTCCCACCTCGCCCTGTGAATCGCACTGGGGTTGCAAAGACCCAGGCGGGCGCCCCTCCCGGGACCTAAATGCGGTTGAGCAGCTCGCTCTTCTTGGCGGCGAACTCCTCCTCGGAGAGGATGCCGCGGCGGCGCAGGTCGTCGAGCTCTATGAGCCGGTCCCGGATTTCGAAGGCGGCCGTGCCCTGCACGGGGTTGGGGGCCGGGGTCGGGGCCGGGTCCTGACGCCTGAGCGCCCCCTCCCGCGCTGCCGCCGACGCCGAAGGGAGGGGTGTCGTGCGCGTCGTCGTAGCCGCTCATGCTCGCCGTCGTCGTCCTCCTGCTCGGCGTAGGGGGCGCCGTAGCGGTCCCGCGGCTGCATGTCGGCCGGGATGGCCTCGCGACGGCCCCCGCCCACGATTTCGTTGATCTGCGAGTTGATGACCCGCTGCACCACGGCCGGCTTGCGCATGTACTCGAGCGTCAGCGAGTCGTCCTCGCCCTGCACGTCAATGATGAGCGAGCCCGTGCCGAGCATCCGCTCGATGAGCTCCTGGCGGATGTTGACCTCGGTGATCCGCTGCAGCCGCAGCTGCACCGTGTCGCGCCCGAGGATGCCCTGGCGCACCAGAATCCGCGTGGAGGTCAGCGCCACCACGTAGGAGCGCCAGCGGACGACGCGGCCCGAGCAGCCACAGGCCGGGGATCAGGGCGATGATGAGGATCGGGTAGTTGGTCCAGCTCGGCGCGTTGTGCCACAGGATCACCAGGACGATGAGGCCGGCCCACACGCCGATGGAGGTGAAGAGCGGGCCGAAGAGGAAGATCCAGTGCGGGCGCAGCTCCGCGAGCAGCTCCTCGTCCTCGTTGAGGAATCGCCGAGGCAGGGCCATTGGGCCAGCGTACCGGCGCCCATCGTCCGACCCGGGGCATGCGTCGGCGCGTCCTAGGGTGGCGCCATGCCCTATGCCGAGGTGGAGCCCGACGAGGTCAAAGCGCGCATCGCCCGCGGCGAGGACGTCTTCCTCGTCGACGTCCGCGAGCCCGACGAGGTCGAGGCCTGGGCCTACCCCGTCGGCATCAACATCCCGCTCGGGCAGCTGGGTGACCGCCTCGACGAGATCCCCCGCGACGTCACCGTGGTGGTGGCCTGCCATGTCGGCGGCCGCTCCGCCGCGGCGGCGCAGGCGCTCAGCGACGCCGGCTGGACGGCCGAGAACCTGACCGGCGGCGCGGTGGCCTGGGCGGCCGGGGAGCCTGACGCGTAGGACCATTGCCGGGTGCCGTTCGGGCTGCCTCGCGCTACGGCATGCCGATGGAGAAGGCCACCGGGTTCGAGAAGGACCCCATGTAGTCCGCTCCTGACACGGTGATGGCGCCGGCCAGGTAGAGGCCCGGGCCGAGCTCGCTGTTGGTCGAGCGCGCAGGTCCCGCTCCCGTCGGCGGTGGTGATGGTCACATCGCACAGCTTGAACAGGCCCCCGTCGCCGTAGATCCCGACGGTCTCGTTGACCGCCGGCGTCACCGTCACCGTGAACGTCAGGGCGGACTCGTCACCGACGCTGGCCGAGCCGGCGCTCTCCGACAGGGTGGTCACCGTCATGCTGCCCGGCGGCGGCCCGCTGGGTGCGGGCGGCGGTGTCGTGGTGGTCGTCGTCGTCGGCACCGTCGTCGGCGTGGTGTGTGGCGCCGGTGGCGGTGTCGTCGTCGTGGTGGTGGCGGGGCGCGGCGGCACCGTGGTCGTCGTCGTGGGTGCCGGCGCCGTGGTGGTCGTCGTCGGTGGCCGGCGCCGTGGTCGTGGTGGTGGCTGCGGCGGGGCCGTGGTGGTCGTCGTCCGGGCCGGCGCCGGTGTCGGCGACGATGCGGCGGAGCCACTGCCGGCGACACCACCCGGACCGAAGTCCTTGAGCAGCGCGTTGTACGAGTTCGGATTCTCCGAGGAGCTCAACGTCGAGGACTGGTCGTCGAAGTAGGAGGCCTCGTAGACGTGGTTGGTCATCAGCCACTGCGCCATGTCGTTGATGAAGGTGGGGTCGTCGCCCCCGGAGACCTGCTCGTTGTTGGCCTCTCGGCCTGTCCGGCGTTGCCCGGCCCGGTGCCGAGGCCCCACTCCCCGATGGCGACCTGCTTGCCGTCCTGCGCGGCCAGTGAGGTCAGCCAGTTGAGGCCGTAGGTCTCGGTCTCGAGGTCCGAGAACTCGGCCGACGCGCCCGGGTAGTTGCCCCACGCCTGGTCGTAGACGTCGGCCGCCACCTCGTCGACGTAGTTGTTCCCGGGGTAGTAGTTGGCCAGGTTGCCGATGCCCTGATCGCCGAGGGTGGGGCACCACTCGAACTTGAAGTTGGCGCCGGGGACGGCGCGCATGGTGGTGACGATCTGCTGCCAGAAGGCCACGAACTGCGACTGGTTGGAGGAGTTGGCGGCCCAGGTGTACCAGTTCCCGTTGAACTCCCATCCGACGCGCAGGATGGAGCTGGCCTCGTTGTTGGCCACGAGGTTCTGGGCGATCGTCGTCCAGTAGGCGTTGTAGTCCCCGGCTGCGCCGTCGGCCAGCGAGGCCCCGGAGTTGGGCAGCATCGGGATGGAGAAGGTCATGGAGTAGCCCGAGCCGCTCCACTTGGCCGCCTCGCCCGAGGCGCTCGACTCCATGCTGGACCAGGAGGTGCCGTCGAGGTAGTCCATGGCGTAGGCGGGCTGCTGTCCCATGGCGCTCCCGAGCGAGCTCACGCCGCTCGTGTTCTCGTAGCCGATGTAGATGCCGAGTGGCGGCGGGTCCGCCGCGCCCGACGAGTCGAAGAAGCCGAAGCCGGTGGTGAACCCGGCCCCCAGCCCGAGTGCCGGCACCAGCAGAGCGGCCAGCACACGGCGGGAACGGTACGTACGGTGACTGCGATGCGAGCCGGTTGGGTATTCGAGTGCATGACTGTCCCTCCCCCTGCCATGGGCGGACTTGCACCGTCCATTGGCGACTATCTGAGGGATGAACATGGGATGCACAATCGTCTTGCGGAGATTTGTGCAATGAGGGCGCAACTAACTGGGCGGTAACCAGGTTCGGCGTCGAGCATCGGCCGCAACAGCTCCGATGATCAGGGCTGATGCCCCTCCCCGCCTGCGCCGGTCACCATTTCCTCAGGTGGATCGGATCTCCGGTCGACCGACTCTGTCGGTTCATCGGATTTGGCGGGGAGTCCACTCACGCCACTTTCGACAGCGCATAGCTGAGCGGCGATCGAAGAGACGTGACAGATCCTGGTTTCAGGGTGGGTCAACAAATGTGGGTCCCAGGATGTGATGGCACGAACACCCCACCGCCGAACGCCGCCACCGCAGGAACAGTCCCATCAGCGCCCACTGGCATTCGACGGCGAACCTGATGCCGAATGCTCGTTCAACTGGGCTGGCCCATCCGATGCACACGACTGGTCGTCGGGTACCGTCGTCGCCGTGAGCCGCACGCCCGATCCTTGGGCCGACATCACGGCTGACCCTCGGGAGAGAGCCCGTGCAAATGCCAACCGGCACCCCGCGGTGGAGGCAGTGGCGGGCCTGGTGGTCGTCCACCGGGCCACAGGATTCACCGGCCGGGTGGTAGGTCCCGTGCCAACGCAGTGACGCTGCAGTCGAAGTCCGGCCAGGTGCGGATGTTCAACTTGTTGCCGGGGGCCTTCGCTGCTGGCGGGCGGGTGGCAACCCTGGTCCCGCCTCGAGTCGCATCGACTACCGCTTCACGCACCGCATCTGGTTCGGTGGCAGTCGGCGGCCATCAGGCCCGGATTGCTCGGGCCGGCCGAATCCTTGTCGAGGGGATCCACGATGCATTGCTGGTCGAGCGGGTCTGGGGCGACGACCTCCGGGTGGAGGGGGTTGTGGTCGAGCGTCTGGACGGGATCGACCATCTGGCCGCCGAGATAGCGGCCTTCGGGCCGGCACCGGGTCGCCGCCTGGGCGTCCTGGTCGACCACCTGGTTCCCGGCACCAAGGAGAGCCGGCTGGCCGAGGAGGTCGAGCATCCCCAAGTACTTGTGGCCGGTACCCCCTTTGTTGACGTGTGGCAGGCGGTCAGGCCGGCGGTAGTGGGGCTGACCCACTGGCCGACCGTCCCCAAGGGCCAGGACTGGAAGACCGGCATTTGCCGAGCGATGGGCGAACCCGATCCGGCCACCTGCTGGCGGCGGATTTTCGGATCGGTGCACAGCTACGTCGACCTGGAGCCAGCGCTGGTCGGCGCGGTTGAGCGGCTCATTGACTTCGTCACCGAGCCGCTGTCCGCCAACCCTTCTTGATCCGCACACACGACACCTCAGTAGGGCTGGAGGGGATCGAACCCTCGACCCAGGGATTATGAGTCCCCTGCTCTGACCACTGAGCTACAGCCCCAGAGGGGTTCTAGCCCACATGGGGCGAAGACACAGACATTTCACACTGCAGCAACCTCCGAGACGAATAGTCCCGGCACCATGCCGGCATGGAGGGCGAGGGCCTCGACGACATGCAGGGTCACGTCATCGTCTGCGGGCTGCAGGGCGTCGGGCTGCGTGCCGTGGAGCAGTTCTCCCTCAGCGGCACCCCGGTGGTCGTGATCGACGACGACGCCGATCCCCGCCGCTGGCGGACGCTCCACGACTGGGGCGTGCCGCATGTCCGCCGTCACGCCCATCGTGGCGAGGGCTTCGACGAGGCCGGACTGGAACGGGCCGTCGCGGTGGTCTGCGTCGAGGTGGACGAGATCCACACCCTCGAGACGGCGCTGCGCATCAGGGAGATCCGGCCGGACCTCCCCCTCGTCGTGCAGCTGGCCAACCCCTCGGTGGCGCGGGCACTGGAACGGGTGTCGGGCCCGGGCAGCGTGCTCGACGTGGCATCGCTGGCGGCACCCTCCTTCGTGGAGGCCTGCCTGCTCCGCCCCTCCCACGCCATTGAACTGGCCGGGATCGACTTCGCCGTGGTCAAGCTCACCGTGGAGCCGAAGCCCGAGACCCACGACACCTTCCGGGCCCACTTCGGCCACCTGGCCCCCGTGGCGATCATGCCGGTCGGCGACGCGCCCATGGAGCTGTGCCCAGGCCGCGACCACCCGCTGCACGCGGGCGACCGCGTGGCGGTCCTCGGCACAGTGGAGGAACTGCAGCGGATGCAGATCTCCACCACCGGGCCGGCCAACGGCCCGGCGCGCTCGGTGGGCCTGGGCCGCCGCATCCGCCTGCAGGTGGGCATTGCGCTCGAGGAGGGCAACCGCGCCCTGGCCATTGTGGCCTCGGCGCTCTTCGCGCTCATCGTCGTGGCCACGATCGTGCTGCACTACACGTTCCGCCCCGACAACGGGCACGCCCACCTCGGCTTCCTCGACTCCTTGTACTTCACGGTGGAGACCGTGGCGACCGTGGGCTACGGCGACTACAACTTCTCCCGCCAGAGCCCGTGGCTCATTGTGCTCGCCGTCGTCCTCATCGTCCTGGGCGTCGCGTTGGTGTCGACCGCGTTCGCGCTCTTCACCAACATTCTGGTGAGCCGGCGCATTGAGCGGTCGCTCGGCCGGCGCCAGGTGCCGGGCATGGTGGACCACGTCATCGTCATCGGCCTCGGCGCGGTAGGGATCAGCGTGGTCCGCCGGCTGGTGGCCGAAGGCGAGTCGGTCGTCGTCATTGAGCGCGACGCCGACAACCGCTACCTCTCGCAGGCCCGCGCCCTCGGCGTGCCGGTCGTCATCGCCGACGCCACGCAGTCGCAGACGCACCGCATGGTCAACATCGCGGACGCCAAGGCGGTGGCCGTGCTGACGAGCGGCGACCTGACGAACATTGAGACCGGGCTGTCGGTGCGCGAGTCGTTGGGGGAGCGCTGGGACGACGTCCCGGTCGTCCTGCGCGTCTTCGACCGCGAGCTGGCGCACATGATGGAGCGGAGCTTCGGCTTCCAGCACGTCCGCTCCACCTCGGCGCTGGCCGCGCCCTGGTTCGTCGGCGCCGCCCTCGGGCTCGACGTCCTCAGCACCTTCTACGTCGATCAACAGCCGTTCCTGGTGGCCGGGCTCACCGTGGCGCCGGACGGCGGCCTGCAGGGCCTCGCCATGCAGGATCTCGGGTCACGGACCCGGGTCATCGCCCTCAACCGCGCCCGACGGGGTGCTGGAGCATCCGCCCCGCCGGGGCACCGTGTTCGCCTCCGGCGACACCGCGTTCCTGCTCGGTCCCTACGAGGAGCTCCTCAGGGTCCTGCAGCGCGATCAGACACCGGTCTGAGGACTCGGCATCATGGTGCGCCGTGACCATGGTCGAGGAGGAGACGCCAGGTTCCTCCGCGGCTGAGCCCGTGCCGGCCACCGCCGACGACCCACGGCAGGCCCGCGGCGTGGTTCGGGCCCTGGATTCTGGTCGCGCTCTCGCTGGCCTGGGGGCTGTGGGAGCTGCGGCCCGAGCTCCGGGCCGTGCCCTACCTCGACGACAGCTCGCTGCACGAGCAGATGGTGCGTTCCGCCGCGACCCGGATCAGTCAGGGCCACCTGCCGCTGACGAGCTGGTGGCCGTACCTCGGGCTGGGCTCACCGCAGTTCCTGCACTACCAGAGCCTGCCGTCCATGCTGTCGGGCGTCATCGGGACGTTCGCCGACCCCGACACGGTGTTCCGCTGGTCCCTCTACCTGTTGCTGGCCCTGTGGCCGATCACCGTCTACTGGAGTGGACGGCTCTTCGGCCTGAGCCGCTGGACGGCGGCGTCGGCGGCCGCGGTGGCGCCGTTCCTCGCCTCGGCCGCCGGCATCGGCTACGAGACCAAGGCCTACGTCTGGGTCGGTTACGGCGTGTGGACGCAGCTGTGGGCGGCGTGGACGCTCCCGCTGGCGTGGGGGTTCACCTACCGGGCGCTGTCGGGGCGACGTGGCGTGTCGGCGTTCTTCGCCGTCCTCTTCATCATGCTGACGGTCGCCCTGCACTACGAGACGGGCTACCTGGCCTTCGTGCCGCTGATCGTGTGGCCCTTCCTGGTCCCGTCGGACCTGTGGCGGCGACTCGGGCGCGCCGTGGCGCTCGGCGCCGCGGCTGCGCTGGCGTCGGCCTGGGTCATCGTCCCCGTGCTGGCGCAGTCGCACTGGGCGGCCCGGAACCAGATTCTGGAGGGCACGCCGCTCGAGAACGGCTACGGCGCCCGGCAGATGCTGTGGTGGCTGGTCACCGGCAACCTCTACGACAACGACCGCTTCCCGGCCGGGCTCCACGTCTTCCTTCCCGATCGTCACCGTGCTGGTCTTCGTCGGCATCGGCGTGTGCATCGCGCGCTGGCGCACCTCGGTGGCCGGCCGCGCCCTGGTCGCCATGTGGGTGGTCACGCTGGTCATGTCGTTCGGGCGCACCACGTTCGGCTCCCTCTACAAGATCCTCCCGGGCAGCAGCGACATCTTCATCCGCCGCTTCCAGATGGGCGTGCAGCTGTCGGGCATCCTGCTGGCCGGCATCGCCCTCGTCTTCCTGGGGCAGCTCGTCCTGCGCGGCGTGCTCGACCTCTTCCCGGCGGACCGCCGCGGCTGGGCTCGGCAGCCGGGCGGCCGGGGCATCGTCGCCGGGCTGTGCATCGTGGCGCTGGTCGCTGGTGCTCTTCCCGGCCTGGAGCGACCTCGACACCTACGACGGCCACAACGCGACCAACATCGGCCTGCAGGCCGAGGCCGACACCGCACAGGGCCCGCAGGTCGACCGCCTGCTGGACTACGTGCGCGCCCACCCGAGGGGTCGCGTCTACGCCGGCGCCCCGACCAACTGGGGCAACGACTTCACGGTCGGCTGCGGTGCCGGTCTTCAAGTACCTGGAGAGCAAGGACATCGACGAGGTCGGCTACACGTTGCGCACCGCCTCGCTCATGACCGACCCCGAGTACTTCTTCGACGAGAACAACCCGGGCGACTACCCGCTCTTCGGCATCGGCTACATGATCCTGCCCTCGGGCATGGACGTCGCCCGTGGAAGCCGACAAGGTCGGTTGCTCGGGCGAGTACTGCCTGTGGGCGCTCCCCCACAGCGGCTACATCCACGTGTACGACACGACCGGCGCGCTCACGGCCACCCGGGCCGACGTCGGCACGCAGAGCACGACCCTGCTGGAGTCGCCGCTCCTGAACGAGCAGCGCGACCTCACCGTCGGCTTCAACGGGCAGGCGGCGGCCACGCCGACGGCGCCGACGCGTCGGGGTTGGAGGGCTCGCCCGGGCGCGTCGTGACCGAGCAGGCCGACCTCGCCAACGGCGCCGCCCGCGCCGTGGTGCACACGACGCGCCGGGCCACGGTGGTGCTGAGCGCCTCGTACGACCCGGGTTGGCACGCCACCGTGAACGGCCGACCTGCCCCTGACGGTCATGGTCGCACCGGCGCTGCCCGGCGTCGTGGTGGGCCCGGGCGTGCACACGGTGGCGTTCACCTACGACGGCTACGGGTCCTACACCGCGTTGTTCGTCCTGGCGGTAGTGGTGTTGCTCGCGGTGGCCGTGGGGCCGGCGGCGTGGCGGCGGTGGCGGCGATCGACGGCGGCCGGCGCCTCGGGGACAATGGAGGGCCATGACGACCCTCCCCAGCCCTGACCTTCCGCTCTCCTCCTCGGCCACGGCGCCGGCCGACACGGTCATTGAGTTCCTGCGCGCCCTGGCGGCCTACGACGTCGATGCGGCGCTCGACCTCGTCGCCGACGACCTCGTCTACGCCAACGTGTCGCTGCCCACCATTTACGGGCGGGACCGGCTGGAGCGCATCGCCCGCCCCTGGCTGCGACCGGGACGGATGGGCTTCAACGTCCACCTCAACCACGTGGCGACCGAGGGCGACGTCGTGTTGACCGACCGGATCGACGAACTGAACTGGGGTCCCTTCGCCACACGGTTCTGGGTCTACGGCCGCTTCGTCGTGGACGCCGACGGGAAGATCACCCTGTGGCGCGACTCCTTCGACTGGCTCGACGTGACGATCGGCAACCTGCGCGGTCTGGCCGGGCTGCTGTCCCCGTCGCTCAACCGGCGGATGCCCGAAGACTGAGCGAGCCGGTCCTTCGGGGTGCCTACACGGTGCGGCGGCCCTACTGGAGGTAGCCCTCCACGGTGCCGGTGGAGCGCTCCTGGGCGGCGTCGGGATCCTGGCCGGCGTGCCGCTTGGCGCGGCGCTGGCGCAGGACGTCCCATGATTTGTCCAGCGCGATCTCGAGCTCGCGCTTGCGCTTCAACTCGTCGTCGCTGAGCCCTTCACCGACGTGCGCTTCCTCGAGCCGCTGCTCTTCAGCGGCCAGTTGGTTGATGTGCTCCACGATGTCATGGTCGTCCACTGTCGGCTCCGATCGAAGGTCCCCAGAAAGCAACTGGGCCAGACCCTGTGTGGGTCTGGCCCAGTCTGCCGGACTCAGGCGGCGGCGCCCAACTCGGCGTCACCGCCGTCGGCCTGCCGCCTCCGCACCCTCCCCGGACAGAGCCGGGGTGAGCACGTCGGCGATGGTGGCCGCCAGGTGGAACGTCATGACGTCACGCACCTCCTCGGGGACATCCTCGAGGTCGTTGCCGTTGCGCTCGGGCAGGATGACCTCGGTCAACCCGGCCCGGTGCGCCGCCAGCACCTTCTGCTTGACGCCACCGATGGGCAGCACCCGGCCCTGCAGGGTGACCTCACCGGTCATCCCCACCACCGAGCGCACCGGCACGCCGCGCAGGAGGCTGACCAGCGCGGTCGTCATGGTGACACCGGCCGAGGGACCGTCCTTGGGGACGGCGCCGGCCGGCACGTGCACGTGGAACCGCTTGCCGGCGAAGACCGTCGGGTCGATCCCGAGCTCCTCGGCGTGCGAGCGCACGTAGGAGAGGGCGATCTCCGCCGACTCCTTCATGACGTCGCCCAGCTGGCCCGTGAGGGTCAGACCCTCGGGACCGTCGGAGACGCTCGCCTCGACGAAGAGGACGTCGCCACCGGCGCCCGTCACGGCCAGCCCGGTGACCACACCGGGCACGCTGGTCCGGTCGGCCGCTTCGAAGAAGAAGTGCGGCCGGCCGAGCCAGCCCCGCACGTCGTCCGCTTCGACGACCACGGGGGCCTGGCGCTCGCCCGAGGCGAGCTTGGTGGCCACCTTGCGCAGCAGCTTGCCGAGCTCGCGCTCGAGGTTCCGCACGCCGGCTTCCCGGGTGTAGTCGGCCACGACCGCACGCAGGGCCTCGTCACTGATCTGGACCTCGTCCTCGCGCAGCGCCGCCCGGGTGAGCTGGCGGCCCACCAGGTGGTGCTTGGCGATGGAGACCTTCTCGGACTCGGTGTACCCGTCAATACGGATGACCTCCATCCGGTCGAGCAACGGCCCGGGGATGGTGTCGATCACGTTGGCGGTCGCGATGAACAACACCCGCGACAGGTCGAGGTCGACCTCCAGGTAGTGGTCACGGAACGTGTGGTTCTGGGCCGGGTCGAGCACTTCGAGCAAGGCCGAGGACGGGTCGCCGCGGTAGTCCGCGCCGATCTTGTCGACCTCGTCGAGCACGATGACCGGGTTCATGGTCCCCGCTTCGCGCAGGGCACGCACCAGGCGGCCCGGCTGGGCCCCGACGTAGGTGCGACGGTGGCCACGGATCTCGGCCTCGTCGCGCACCCCGCCGAGCGAGACGCGGACGAACTTGCGCCCGAGGGCGTTGGCCACGGACTCACCGAGCGACGTCTTGCCGACGCCCGGAGGCCCGACGAGGGCCAGGATGGCCCCCGAGCCGCGCCCGTCCACCGGCGCCAGGCCGCGCTCGGCCTGGAGCTTGCGCACGGCGAGGTGCTCGAGGATGCGCTCCTTCACGTCGGCCAGACCGTCGTGGTCGGCCTCCAGAATGCGCGACGCCTCGGGGATGTCGAGCCGGTCCTCGGACTCGGTGCCCCAGGGGATCTCGAGCACGGTGTCGAGCCAGGTGCGAATCCAGCCCGTCTCGGGGCTCTGGTCGCTGGTGCGCTCGAGCTTGTCGACCTCGCGCTCGACCGCCTTGCGGACGTGCTCGGGGAGGTCGCGTGCCTCGATCTTGGCCCGGTAGTCGTCGGGGTCCTCGTCGCCGCTCTCGCCACTGATGCCGTTGAGCTCCTTGCGGATGGCATCGAGCTGGCGGCGCAGCAGGAACTCGCGCTGCGTCTTCTCCATGCCCTCTTCGACGTCGGTCTTGATCTTCTCGCGCAACGTCACGTCGGCCAGCGTGTCGCGGGCCCACCCGAGGACGAGGCGGAGGCGCGCTTCGACGTCGCGCGTCTCGAGCACCTCGACCTTCTGCGTCAAGGAGAGGTCGGGCGAGTAGCCGGCCATGTCGGCCAAGCGGCTCGGCTCGTGTGATCTCGCGCAGCTGCGCCGCGATGCGGCCGGCGCCCCGGCTGTGGAGGATGTTCTCGAGCACGGCGCGGTACTCCCGGGCCAGCTCGTTGGCGGCCGGGGTCGGCTCGGGCTCGTCGAGGGGCTCGGCCTCCACCCAGAGGGCGTCGCCGGTCCCGGGGACCCCGGTGCCGATGGTGGCGCGACGGTCACCCCGGATGGCGACGGCGGGCAGGCCGCCGGGCAGGTCGCCCTCCTCCATGACCTCGGCGATGACGCCGACGGCGGCGAAGCGGCCCTCGATGTGGGGCACCAGCAGCAGGCGGCTCCCGGCCGAGCGGGCGGATTCGACCGCGGCGCGGGCCTCATCGGACTCCAGCGCCATGGTGAACACCATTCCCGGCAGCACGACCCCGGAGGTCAACGGCAACAATGGGAGTGTCACGTTCTCGTTCGTCATTGGGTGTCCTTCTGTAATGCCGTAATGGCAATTCGTCTGACTGGTCAACCATGTAGGGGGGAAGGTCATTCCCGATCGGGCTCGACCCCAGGTCGGCGACCTGTAATCACGTAATCGTGGCTCCAGCATAAGAGGAGCGGGGCCTGCGGCAGACAGGGTCCGGCCCCTGGTCGGGGGCCCGGCGGTCACGGTGGGCGACCTCCCAGAAGGCCTACGCTGGGGCCGTGAGCGGCACGGAGACAGCCCCCAGCCCGGGCGGCGGCGGGCGGCACGACCCTGGCCCCGGCCCGGCCGGACCCCGAGCTCGACGACGGCGACCACGACCGGATGGCCCACATCGTCCTGGAGGGGTACACCCCCACCAAGGGCAGGAAGAAGGGCGAGTTCGTCTCGGCCGGGCCCAGCGTGGTCGAGGGCATCGTCAACGGGACCGCCGTGCGGGCCCTCTGCGGCAAGGAATGGGTGCCGGGGCGGGACCCGAAGCGCTACGGCCTGTGCCCCACCTGCAAGGAGATCGCCGAGTCCATGGGGTGGAAGATCCCGGCCAGCTGAGCCCGCGCCGCCAGGCGCGGACGCACCATTCCGCACGACCGCCCCGCAGCTGTTCGCTACCGTCGCGACAGCGGATGATCCGTGGCCGAAGGCGGGCCGCCCGAAGGGAGCACGTTGGCACAGGTCAGCTTCGACGGCGTCACCAAGCGGTTCGGCGACACCACCGCGGTCGACGACCTGACGCTGCACATCGCCGACGGCGAGCTCCTCGTGCTGCTCGGCTCCTCGGGCTGCGGCAAGACGACGGCGCTGCGCATGGTGGCCGGGCTCGAGGAGGTGACGAGCGGCACGGTCTCCATCGGCGAGCGGGTGGTCAACGACATCGACCCCAAGGACCGCGACGTCGCCATGGTCTTCCAGAGCTACGCGCTCTACCCGCACCTGACGGTGGCCAAGAACATCGAGTTCCCGCTGCGCCAGCGCGGCGTGGACAAGGAGGAGCGGGCGGCCAAGGTCAAGCGGGCGGCCGAGACCCTCGGGCTGGCCACGCTGCTCGACCGCAAGCCGGGGCAGCTCTCGGGCGGCCAGCGCCAGCGCGTGGCCCTGGCCCGGGCCATCGTGCGCGAGCCCCTGGTCTTCCTCATGGACGAGCCGCTGTCCAACCTCGACGCCGCGCTGCGCGTGCAGACCCGGGCCGACATCGTGGCGCTGCAGGCGCGGCTGTCGACGACCACCCTCTACGTCACCCACGACCAGGTCGAGGCCATGACGATGGGCGACCGCATCGCCGTCATGAGCGAGGGGAGGCTGCAGCAGGTGGCCGCGCCCGAGGCGCTCTACGCCCGGCCGGCCAACTCGTTCGTGGCGCACTTCCTCGGCAGCCCGGGCATGAACCTGATCGAGGGGATGCTCGTCGAGAGCGGCGCGCCCGGGCCGGCGAGGGAGCCGGCCGACACGGCACGTTGAGCGTGGCCTTCCCCGGCGCGTCGGTGCCGCTGCCCGCCGAGGTGGCCGACACCGTGCGCGGCGCGGGGCCCGACGTCGTGCTCGGCCTGCGTCCCGAGGCGCTGCACCTGAGCGACGACGGGCGTCATCGGCGCCACCGTGGTCATCGTCGAGCTGCTCGGCGCGGAGACGCACGTCATCTGCCAGAGCGAGACGGGCGCCCGCATCATCGTGCGCCAGGCGCCTCGGCCGCCAAGCCCAAGATCGGTGAGGCCGTGCGCATCGCCGTCGACCCCGACCCGGCGTCGTACCACCTCTTCGACCCGGGCGAGGCGGGGCCCGGCTGGGGAGCGCGGCGTGACGGTCGTCGACACCGCCGGCGCTGGCACGCCGGCGCCCGACCGGCGGCACCGGCCGGCAACGGTGGCTGGCGGCGTGGCGCAGTGGCGGTGGCGGTGGCAAGCCCTCGTCGTCGCTGCGGGCCCGCAAGCGCAAGCAGGCGCTGCTGGCCTACCTGCTGATCCTGCCGCGCCATGGTGCTCTTCGGGGTCTTCTCCTTCTATCCCTTCCTGCGCAACTTCAAGCTGATGCTCTACGAGACGCCGCCGGTGCCGGGCCTGCCGGCGCACTACGTCGGGCTGCACCAGATCATCCCCACCATCACCTCGACCCAGTTCACCCAGAGCCTCGTCACCACCCTGCTCTTCGTCGTCCTGGTGGTGCCCATCAGCCTCATCGCCGGGCTGGCGCTGGCCGTGGCGGCGCACCGCAAGCTCAAGGGCATGGCCGTCTACCGGGTGATCTTCTCCTCCACGGTGGTGAGCTCGGTGGCGGTGGCCTCGGTCGTGTTCGGCACGCTGCTCAACCCGGTGGTCGGCCTGCTGCCCTGGCTCGGCATCAACCCGACCCCGCCCGCGCTCGAGAGCTCGACCTGGGCCCTCCCCGCGGTGGCGCTCATCACCATCTGGCAGTTCCTCGGCCTCTCCTTCATCATCATGCTGGCCGGGCTGCAGTCGGTGCCCGACGAGCTGCTCGAGGCGGCGCGCATCGACGGCGCCGGGCCCTGGACGCGCTTCTGGCGCATGACGGTGCCGCTCCTCTCCCCCACCATCTTCTTCGCCGGGGTGATCTCGCACCATTTACGCCTTCCAGGCCTTCGGCGCCATCGACATCCTCATCGGGCAGCCCGAACGCGGTGCGCCTGCACACCAACGTGCTGATCTACAACATCATCAACACGCTGCAGGTCGAGAACAACGCCGGGGCCGCCGCCATCATGGCCACCGTCCTCTTCCTGATACTGCTGATCCTGACCGTGCTGCAGCTGCGCTTCTTGGAACGGCGGGTGACCTATGCCCGCTGACGTGCTCGAGACGTCGGAGCCGGACGCGGTCCACCGCGCCCGCCGGGCGGCCGCGCCACACCGCAAGCCGCGGCGCGGGCTGCGCACCGTCGGCAGCTACATCCTGCTGACGGTCGGCGCCATCATCATCCTCTTCCCGATCTACGTGACGATCGTGAACTCGCTCCTGCCGCCGGACCAGCTGGTGCACCAGCCGCCGCCGCTCTTCCCGACCAACCCGCAGTGGCACGACTACAGCGCGGCCTGGAACGGCGGGCAGATGTCGAAGTACATGGCGACGTCGGCGATCATGACGGCGATCATCGTGGTGGGCCAGCTCGTCACCTCGGTGCTGGCCGCCTACGCCTTCGCCTTCCTGACCTTCCCCTTCAAGCGGACGCTCTTCGTGCTCTGCCTGGCCACGCTGATGATCCCGCTCGAGGTCACCTTCATCACCAACCTCGACACCATCACCTCGCTGCACTGGTTCAACACCTACGCGGGCCTGTCGATCCCGTTCCTCGCCACCGGCTTCGGCATCTTCCTGCTGCGCCAGGCCTTCCTGCAGATCCCGCGCGACCTGCAGGAGGCGGCCCAGCTCGACGGCTACGGGCACTTCCAATTCATGCTCCGCGTCGCCGTGCCGCTGGCCCGTCCCGCCCTCGCCGCGCTGGCCGTCTTCTCGTTCCTCGGCGCCTGGAACCAGTACCTGTGGCCGCTGGTGTCGACCGGCGGGACAGCCCCGCTCGACACGGTGCAGATCGGCCTGAAGCAGTTGCTCGGCACCCAGGTGTCCACCATCCCCGTCGCCCTGGCCGGCGCCGTCATCGCCTTCGTCCCGCTGGTCATCCTGCTCCTCGTCTTCCAGAAGCAACTGGTGCGCAGCCTCACGGCGGGTGCCGTCAAGTAACAGGAGCGTGACGCGGCCTGCGGCGACACGGCCGCACAGTGCCCGGATGCTAGGAAAGGGGCCATGCGGACCCTTCGCCTCTCCCGACTCGCTGCCGCCGCGCTCTTCGTCACGACGCTGAGCGGCACCGCCGCCACGGCCGCCATCGGCGCCGGCACGCCGGCCGGCGCGGCCAGCCTGCCCTCCTGCAACCTCAAGGCGCTGGCCAACCACAAGGGCGTGGTCAACATCACCTTCTGGGAGTCGGCCTCGCAGGCCAACCTCACCGTGCTGCAGGGCATCACCAGCGCCTTCAACTCCTCGCAGACCAAGGTGCACGTGACCCTGGTCACCCAGGCGGGCTACGACGACACCTGGAAGAAGTACACCGCCGGCCTCTCCAACGGGCAGCTGCCCAACGTCGTGCAGCTCGAGGACCAGCGGACCCAGGCCGCCATCGACACCGGCTCGTTCCTCCCGGTGCAGTCCTGCATGAACGCGGCCAAGTACTCCGACGAGCGACTACCTGCCCCGCCCCCTGGCCTACTGGAAGGTCAACGGCGTGCAGTGGGCCATGCCCTTCGCCGTCTCGGCGCCGATCCTCTACTACAACCAGAACGCCTTCACCAAGGCGGGCCTCAACCCGAACAGCCCGCCGGCCACGCTGACCCAGATGGTCGGCCGACGCCAAGGCGCTGAAGGCCTCGGGCAGCGGCATGGGCCTGGTGCTCGACCCCTGGCACCTCGAGACCTGGCTGGCCTCGGCCAACCAGCTCTTCGTCAACAACAAGAACGGCCGCAGCTCCCGCGCCACCAAGGGGGTCTTCAACAACAAGACCGCCGTCTCGATCTTCAGCCAGCTGAGCACGCTGGTGCGCTCGGGCTACGCCACGACCAACCCGGCGACGGGGCCCGACCAGTACGACAACCTGCTCGGCATCGGCAGCGGCAAGTACGGCATGACCATCGAGACGTCGGCCGCCCTCGGCACGGTGACCCAACTCCTCGGCGGCGGCAAGTACGCCAACGTGAAGCTGGGCATCGGCGCCTTCCCCGTCTACAGCGCGTCGGTGCAGGGCGGCATCGAGCCCGGCGGGTCGGGCGTCTACATCTCGAACAAGGCCTCCGCGCTCGACCAGGCGGCGTCGTGGCAGTTCGTCTCCTACCTCATGAGCACGCAGAGCGTGGCCACCTGGGCGGCGGGGACCGGCTACATCCCGGTGCGCAAGTCGTCGGCGCAGACGGCGACCGTGCAGCACCTGTGGGCCACCAACCCCGGCTACAAGGTGGCGTACAACGAAATCAACAACGGGGCCAACACCCCGGCCACCTCCGGCTCGGTGATCGGGCCCTACGCCGACGTGCGCAACGACGTGCTCAACGCGGAGATCTCCATGTACACCCATGGCGTGAAGCCGGCCGCCGCCGTCAAGGCGGCGTCGCAGAACGTGACCACCACCATCTCGGCCTACAACAGCCGGCTGGGGTCCTAAGGGCGCTCGGGAGGACCGGCACACTCTCCGGGCCTGCATGCGGCCTAGGCTCGGCCGGACCCAGAGGACGGGAGGCCGAGCGTGGCGATTGAGGTGGCTCCCAGCTACGAGCGGATCAGTTCCAAGGCCTACGAGCATCCGGCGGACAAGGCGGCGACGTCGGCGCTGCACTCGGTCCCCCTGCTCGACACCGTGGTCAAGCGGCTGACGGATCTGGGGCACGAACGGCGCCTGCGCCAGATCGTCATGGGTAACGCCATCCGCCTGGGGCCCGAGCAGGTGCCGGCGGTCTGGGCCACTTACGTGCGCTGCTGCAGCGTGCTCGACCTCGACGAGGTGCCCGACCTCTACCTCGTCAACGACCCCACCATCAACGCCATGACGATCGGCGCCAAGAAGCCCATCGTCATCGTGAACTCCTCCATGCTGCGCTCCTTCGACGAGAAGGAGGTGGAGACCGTCCTGGCGCACGAGACGGCGCACGTGCTGTCCGAGCACTACACCTACACCACCGCTCTGGTGCTCCTGAGCCAGTTCCTCCTGGGCGCCCTGCCACGCTCGCTCCTCCTCGGGCTCCCGGTCCGCGCCATGTACCTGGCGCTCCTGGAATGGTCCCGCGCCGCCGAACTCTCGGCCGACCGCGCCGCGGCGCTCGTCATGGGTGACCCGCTCCAACCCTGCCGCGTGCTGATGGCGTTGGCCGGCGGATCGGTTCCCGGCATGAACTTCGAGGCGTTCCTGAAGCAGGCGAGCGAGTACGACGGCGAGGACGACCTGTTCTCCCGCCACACGCGCTTCTGGTCGGAGCTCAACCTGACCCACCCCGTGGCGGTGCGGAGGGTCAAGGAGCTCACGGAGTGGGTGGAGACCGGCGCCTACGACCGCATCCGCAACGGCGACTACCCGCGCCGCGGCGAAGAGCCCCCGCCGTCAAAGGAGTTCGACGAAGCGGTCGAGCACTATCGCGAACGTTTCTCGCGCATTCTCGACCGGGCGGCGGGCGGCGTGCAGGACCTGGGCCGGCGCCTGGGCGGCTGGCTGGAACGGTTCCAGAACTCCACGTCGGGCTCCGACGAGCCCGACGAGCCGACGAGGAGGACGAGGACCTCCCCTGAGGCGGCCCGCAGGCACCCGGCCGGGACCGGCCGCAGTCCATCTCCTTCCCGCCACATCGGCACGTCGGCGCCATTCCTCAATAGGGCCGAAAGTCACAACGCGGCGCGAAGAACCGCAGTTCAGGCTGGGGTGTTCGGTATTGTCGGCATCTGGGCGGTGCGCTCCGGGTGGGAGTCGAGCACCGGCAGAGGGACGAAAACGGCATGGTGGCTCAGGACATGGACACGGTCGGCCTGGCCGGCTACCGGGTCCTGTTCACGCGCAGCTCCGAGGGCGTGCTCTTCTGCACCCAGGACGGACGGATCACCGCGGCCAACCCGGCCGCCTGCGCCATGCTCGACATGAGCGCCGAGGAGATCTGCGCCCTGGGCCGCGACCAGCTGGTCGACCAGGAGGACCCGCGCTGGACGATCGCCGTGGCCGAGCGGGAGCGGACGGGATCGGCCGTCGGCGTGGCCCGCCTGCGCCGTGGTGACGGCCGCTTCATCGAGATCGAGATGACCACGATGCAGTTCCGGGACGAGGACGGCGCCGCGCAGACGTGCTGCATCCTGCACGACATGACCGGGCGCCTCGCCATTGAGCGCGAGCTCGAGGAGCTCAGCGCGCGCCTGCTGCAGCTGTCGCGAGGCGACGAGCTCACCGGATTCCAGAACCGGCGCGGGCTGATTGCGGCGGGCACCCAGCTGCTGCAGTTCGCCGACCGCCAGGACGCGCCGGTGCACGCGTTCTTCGTCGACGTCGGCAACGTGCAGCAGCTGAACGAGCGCCTCGGGCACCAGGCCGGTGACGCCGCGCTGCAGGCCGTGGCCCGCGCCCTGTCGGTGACGTTCCGCAAGAACGACGTGCTGGCCCGCATCGGCGGCACCCAGTTCCTGGTGCTCACGCTGCAGTTCGAAGGGTCCGAGTGCGCCGCCGTGACGGGCCGCATCCGCGGACACCTCAGCGCCCCCGCGACGCGGGAGTTCGTGGGCGCCCCGGTCGAGGTCTGCTGCGGCTGGACGACGCGCCAGCGTGGCGAGCGCACCTCGCTCGAGGACCTCATGGCCCGCTCCGACTGGGCCATGCTGGAGTCCCGGGAGGGCCGCCAGGCCTCCTTCGGGCTGGTCCCGGGCGCCGAAAAGACGCCGCCCGCCGCCACCTACTCGACCCGGAACGCCCTGCCGCCACGCCGGCGCCGCCCCTGAGCAGGGCTTTCTCCCCTAGCCGTCCGGTCGAGGCCAATTCCTGACCAACCCGCTTGGATTTAGCAATCCAGGTGTATTAAGTTGCCCGGATGCACAGAAACCCCTTGCAGCCCGCCGCGCCCAATGGCGCTCCCGCCCGCCGCCTCCGGGTCGGCCGCAGCGCCGCCATCGGCGCCCTGGCCCTCTGCGGCCTGGCCTTCAGCGCCCTGCCGGCCGGTGCCTCCGGCGGCTCGGTCAGCCTGGTGGCCTACTCCACGCCCAAGCCCGCCTACAGCGCGCTGGCCGCCGCCTTCGCCAAGACGAAGGCCGGCGCGGGCATCACCGTCTCCTCCTCCTTCGGGCCGTCGGGCACCCAGGCCACCTCGGTGGTCGACGGGCTCCCCGCCGACCTCGTCAACTTCTCGCTGACGCCCGACATGACCAAGGTCGTCAAGGCCGGCCTGGTCTCGAGCTCGTGGGACCGCACCCCGACCAAGGGCATGGTGACGAACTCCATCGTCTCGTTCATCGTGCGTCCGGGCAATCCCGAAGCACATCACCACCTGGGCCGACCTCATTAAGCCGGGCGTCAAGGTGATCACGCCCAACGTCTTCAGCTCGGGCAGCGCCAAGTGGAACCTCATGGCGGCCTACGGCGCCCAGCTCTCGCTCGGCAAGTCGACGGCACAGGCGCAGTCGTACCTCACGAAGCTGCTCAAGAACGCCGTGGCCCAGCCCGCGAGCGCCAGTGCCGCGCTGCAGACGTTCCTGTCGGGCCAAGGTGACGTCCTCCTGGACTACGAGGACGACGGGCTCTACGCCAAGAGCCAGGGCGAGGCGGTCACCGTCATCACGCCGCCGCAGACGATCCTGATCCAGAACCCGATCGCGGTGACCAAGACGGCCAGCCCCGCCGCCAAGGCCTTCCTCGCCTACCTGCTCTCCCCCGCCGGCCAGACCGTATGGGGCAAGCAGGGCTACCGCCCGGTGCTGCCGTCGGTGGCGGCCAAGTTCAACTTCCCCAAGCCCAAGACGCTGTTCACCATCAACAAGGTCGGCGGGTGGACCTCGGTCAACACGAAGTTCTTCGACCCGACGACGGGCATCGTGGCCAAGATCGAGCAGTCGCTCGGCGTCTCCACCGCCAGCTCCTAATCGCCCGCCGTGAGCAGCACGGGCGTCTCCGTCGACGACCTGGGTCTCCCGGGAGGCGGCGGCGCGCCGACCGCCGGCCCGGCGGGGCGCTGGCGCCGCAATCCCCCCGGCGCCTCCCCCGGCCCTGGCCGCGGCGGGACGGGTGGTCGGGCGCATCGGCGGCCCCGCGCTCGCCGTCACCTATCTGTCGCTGCTGGTGCTGCTGCCGCTGGCCGCGGTGGTCGCCAAGGCGTTCAGCGGTGGCTGGAGCACGTTCTGGGCCGAGGTGACCAACCCGGTGGCCGTGTCCGCGCTCGAGCTCACGCTGGTCCTCTCCGCCATTGTGGCGGTGGTCAACTCCATCGCCGGCCTGGCCATCTCCTGGGTGCTCGTGCGCGACGACTTCCCCGGCAAGTCGCTCGTGAGCGCCGTCATCGACCTCCCCTTCGCGCTGCCGACCGTGGTGGCCGGCCTCACGCTGCTCACGCTCTACGGCGTCGACAGCCCGCTGCACGTCGACCTGGCCGGCACGCGGCGTCGGGGTCGCCGCCGCGCTGCTCTTCGTGACGCTGCCCTTCTGCGTGCGCAGCGTCCAACCGGTGCTGGCCGAGCTCGATGCCGAGGTCGAGGACGCCGCCGCCTCCCTCGGGGCGACGCGGCGCCAGGTGCTGTTCCGCGTCATCCTCCCGAGCGTGCTGCCCTCGGTGCTGGCCGGCGCCGGGCTGGCCTTCGCCCGCGCCGTCGGGCGAGTTCGGGTCGATCATCCTCATTTCGGGCAACCTCCCGTCAAGACCGAGGTCGCCTCGTCCTACATCTTCGGGCTGGCCCAGAGCGACGACTTCACCGGCGCCAGCCGCGGTGTCGGTCGTGCTCGTGGCCATTGCGCTCGTCGTGCTGCTCGCCATCGGGTGGGCCCGCCGGCGCTTCGACATCCCGGACACCGTATGAAGGGCTCCCCCTGGCGCCTGCCGCTGCGCTACGCGGTGCTCGTCTACCTGGCCCTGCTCGTCGTCGTGCCCGTGGGCGCGGTCTTCTACCACGCCTTCTCGCCCGGGCTCGGCACGGCATGGGACGCCTTCACCACGCCGGACGGCCTGCACGCGCTGCTGCTCACGCTGCTCGTGGTCGCCGTCGCCGTGCCGCTCAACACCATCTTCGGCGTCGGGGTCTCGCTCATTCTGGCCCGCCACCGCTTCCCCGGCGCCTGGCTGCTCGATGCGCTCATCGACATCCCCCTCGCCATCTCCCCCGTCATCATCGGGCTCTCGCTGATCCTCGTCTACGGCCACACCGGCTGGTGGGGCAACTGGCTCGCCGCGCGCGGCATCACCGTGATCTTCTCGGTGCCCGGCATCATCATGGCCTCGGCCGCGGTGTCGCTGCCCTATGTCGTGCGCGAGGTGCTGCCGGTGCTGCAGGAGATCGGGACCGAGCAGGAGCAGGCGGCCCGCACGCTCGGGGCCGGGCCGTTCACGGTCTTCCGCCGCATCACGCTGCCCAGCATCCGCCGTGGCCTCGCCTACGGCGTGACCCTGACCACCGCCCGTGTGCTGGGCGAGTTCGGCGCCGTCTCCGTCGTGTCGGGTGCCATCGCCGGCAAGACCCAGACCTACACTCTTTTCATCTCCCAGAGCATCGACAACCTCGAACCGCAGGCCGCCTACGTCGGGCGCGGTCGTCCTCTGCCTCGCCGCGCTCATCGTCCTGAGCCTGCTGACGTTGACCGACCGCAACCGCGACGCCTGGCACGGGAGGGCGGCGGCGTGAGCATCGAGGTCGAGTCCATCTCGAAGCACTTCGGCGATGCCGTGGCGCTCGACGACGTCTCGCTGGAGGTGCCCACCGGCTCGCTGACGGCGCTGCTCGGGCCCGAGCGGCGGCGGCAAGTCGACGCTGCTGCGCATCATCGCCGGCCTCGACACGGCCGACAGCGGCATCGTCCGCATTGAGGGCGAGGACCTGACCGCACACGCCGGCCCGCAGCCGCGGCGTCGGGTTCTGCTTCCAGCACTACGCGCCGTTCCGCCACCTGACGGTGCGGCGCAACGTGGCCTTCGGGCTCGAGATCCGCCACCGCCCCAAGGCCGAGATCAAGGCGCGCGTCGACGAGCTGCTCGAACTGGTGGGCCTGGCCCACCTCGGCGAGCGCTACCCGTCCCAGCTCTCGGGCGGCCAGCGCCAGCGCATGGCCCTCGCCCGCGCGCTGGCCATCGAGCCCAAGGTGCTGCTGCTCGACGAGCCGTTCGGCGCGCTCGACGCCCAGGTGCGCACCCAGCTGCGCCTCTGGCTGCGCGACCTGCACGCCACCTTGCCCGTGACGACGGTGCTGGTCACGCACGACCAGGAGGAGGCCATGGAGGTGGCCGACCGCCTGGCCATCGTCAACCACGGCCACCTCGAACAGGTGGGCGCCCCGGCCGACATGTACGACAACCCGGCCAACGAGTTCGTGCTGACCTTCCTCGGCTCGGCCACCCGGCTCGACGGCCAGTGGGTGCGCCCGCACGACCTCGTCGTGCACCCGGTCGCCGAGGGCAAGCCGAGCGCCAGCGCGGTCGAGGGCACCGTGGCGCGCGTCACGCACCTCGGCTTCGAGGTCAAGGTCGACGTGGACCTCGCCGGCGACGAGGCGTGCTGGGTCCAGCTCAGCCGGGGCAGCGCGGCCGAGCTCGGCCTGCAGGCGGGGCAGCGGGTCTGGGTGGCGCGGGCCGACGCCGACGAGCGGCCGGACCGCCTGCCCAGCCTCAGCGCCTGAGTCCCGCCGCCGCGCCCGCCGCCCGCGCCCGCGGCCCGGACGTCCCGGCTCAGCCGACGGTCTGGCGCCGGCCCGGCTGCTGCGCCGGCGGCGTCTGCGCCGCACCGGGGAAGGCCGGCAACGGGCAGCGACGACTGCTGGGTCTGGTAGGCCAGCTGTGCCGCGGTGGCCGACGCCGTGGCGGCCGGGATGGACGGCGCCGCCTCGGGCGCCTGCTGGAAGGCGGTCGTGAAGTCGCCGAAGGTGCTGCGCGCGCCAGGCACTGATGTTGGGCTCGGTGATGCCCGTCACCCGCTCGACGAAGCGCAGCACCGACGTGTGGTCGTGCGGCGTCGGAGCAGACGAAGCCGCCGACCGTCCACGGCGAAATGACGATGGCCGGCACCCGGAAGCCCGAGCCGAGGTTGAGCCCACCGCCGGGTGTGCCGCCCGGTGAGTTCAGCGTCGCGAACTCGTCCGCCGTGCCCTTGGGCGGCGTGATCGGCGGCACGTGGTCGAAGAAGCCGTCGTTCTCGTCGTAGTTCAGGATGAACACCGTCGAGTTCCACAGGTCCTCGTTGGCGGCCAGCGCCTCGAGTCTTCGAGGCGACGAACTGCGCGCCGGCCGCCGGCAGGAAGGACGGGTGCTCCGACGCCACGCTGGTCGGGAAGAGCCAGCTGACCGTCGGCAGCGTCCCGTTGGCGCAGTCCTCCTCGAAGGCCATGGTCGGGTCGCTGGCCGGCTGCCCGTTCAGCAGCGTGCTGACGCCGAAGGCGTTCTGGTAGAGCGCCGAGGACGTGGGGGCGTTGATGAACTGGCTGAAGAACTCGAGCACGTTGGTGCCGTAGTTGTCCGCCTGCTGGTAGCACTTCCACGAGATGCCGGCGTTCTGCAGGCGCTCGGCCATAGGTCGTCCAGCTGTAGGTGCCGTTCGGCGCGTTGTTGTCCAGCGCCGGGCCGCCGGCCAGCCCGTCGGGGTCGACCGTGCCCGGTCATCCACATGTAGCGGTTGGGGTGCGTCGGCCCGAGAATGGAGCAGAAGTAGTTGTCGCAGATGGTGAAGGCGTTGGCCAGCGCGTACTGGAACGGGATGTCGTCGGCCGTGTAGTAGCCCATGGTGAACGGCCCGTTGCTGTCGCTGTCCGCCGCAATGTGCGAGCGCAGCCAGCCGTCCATCTCGCCGTTGGACCACGAGGCGTGCTGAATCTGCCAGGCATGGCTGAGCGAGGGCACGGCCTGGGCCGACGAGTCCGAGGTGTCGAGGTGGAACGGCAGCAGGTAGCTGTCGGGGTTGTCCGGTCGGGCTGGGCGAAGACGGAGCGCCCGTTGGCCAGCCGCATGGCGCGCGGGTCGCCGAAGCCCCGCACGCCCGAGAGCGTGCCGAAGTAGTGGTCGAAGCTGCGGTTCTCCTGCATCAGCAGCACGATGTGCTTGACCTGGCTCAGGTCGAAGCTGGTGGGGGCGGCCCCGGCGATGGCCTTGCGCACGCTCGAGGGCAGGTACGCGGCCAGGGCGGCCCCGGCGGCCGCGCCGGCCCCTCCCTTCAGGAGCTGGCGCCGGGAGAACGGGGTGGACAGGAAGTTGGAATCAGTGGTCATGGAGAGTCCTCTTTCGTGAGTGCGAGTGCGAATGGGTTGGATGGATCGGACGCGCCGGGGCGCTCAGCGGTGCGGGTGCCGGGGCGGCGTGCGGCGGGCGCGGGCGCCGACGGGCCCACCGGCGGTGGTGGTCGGGACGGCGAAGCCGCGTGACGACGCGCACCTTGTTGTTCGAGGTGTCGGCGATGTAGAGGTCCGCCGTGCTGGGGTCCACCGCCACGGCGAAGGGCGTGTTGAGCTCCGCCGCGGCCGCCGGGCCGCCGTTGCCGCTGCTGCCCTTCTTCCCCGCCGTGTTGACCAGCGTCGAGATGGTCCCGGCCGGCGTCACCTCGCGGATGGCGTTGTTGAAGGTGTCGGCGATGAAGAGGTCACCCGCCTGGTCGAGCGCGATGCCCTGCGGGCTGTTGCAGGCGGGCCTGGGTCGCCGGCCCCCCGTCGCCGCTGAAGCCGCCGAGGCCGCCCGACGCCTGGTCGGCCGCCACGTCGCCGGCCACGGTGGTGATGACCCCGCTGGTCGAGACCCGGCGGATGACGTTGTTGCCCGAGTCGGCGATGTAGAGGTTGCCCAGGGCGTCGAACGCCAGCCCGGTGGGCGACGAGAGCTCGGCCCGCCAGGCGGGACCGTTGTCGCCCCGGTAGCCGGCCGTGCCGTTGCCGGCGTACGGTCGAGATGAGGCCCCTCGGGGTGACCTCGCGGACGACGTTGTTGTAGGTGTCGGCGATGAAGACGTCGCCCTTGGCGTTGACGGCGACGCCCTGGGGGCTGTCGAGCTCGGCCCGCGTCGGCTGGACCGCCGAACTCGCCCCTGAAGCCCTCGGTGCCGTTGCCGGCGATCAGGTGGATGGTGCCGTTCGGTCGTGATCTCGCGCACGACGTTGTCCTCGGTGTCGGCGATGAAGAGGTCACCCGCCTTGTCGCGCGCCAGCGCGGTCGGCTGATCGAGCGTGGCCGCGGTGGCGGCACCGCCGTCGCCGCTCTCCCCCGTTGCCTCGTAGGAGCCCGCGATCGTCGTGGTGGCCGCACCGACGATGCTCGCCACGACGTTGTCGGCCGTGTTCGACACGTCGATGGTGCCGTTGTTCGCAGCAATCCCTTGCGGATCGTCGAGTGACGCGCCGGGCGGCGCGGTGAATGTCACCGCCGCAATGGTGAGCGGAGTGGCGGCGGACGCCGTGACGACACTGCTCGCGGCAGTCGACACGACCGTTCCGCACACCGCGCAGGCCACGACGGCCAGTCGGGTTCGGCTGATGGGCATGAGTGGGCACCTTTCCGTTGTCGTCGGTTTCGCAAAGCGACGACGCGTTGGTTACCCAGGGCTCTGTGACGGGTTTTCGGACGGCCGGTGATGGCGAAATGAAATGAAATTGAACGACGCGCGTCACGCCGGACAGCACGCGCACAACGGCGAACACGGCGGCGGCGAACCCGCGGAGGCCGACACGTGCGTTGTCCATCCGTTGTGTCCGTTGTGCGTCCGTTGACCTCGGCGCCCGATGGCCGGCAGCCACGTCCTCGGGGCTCCGGCCCCCGGCAACCGGCGCCGCCCGCCGCCGCGAACTCTTCCGCCGTAACTACGCCGTGTCCGAATGCCGACCGGCAGCCGACGCGTCAGCGCGTCCGAGCCGTCAGCTCGAGGGACCCCGACTCGTCGACGCGCCGAGGTCCAGGGCCCGGCGGCGTCGTCGCAGGACTTTTCAGCACCGGGCAAAGCACAGCAATGTAACTTCACGCGTGGCGTCCCAACGATCGTTCTTGGCCCGCAAGAGGCGCCATTTCACGAAAAAATTTGTGGACAAGTTGTGGGTCAGTCCCGGCCTGTCAAGGCCAATTCCGTTCGTAAAACAGGCCCGACGTTTGCAACCGAACGTACCGAATTCACCTGGTGACAGGGTTGCGACTGGTTGCAAGCCGGTTGCAAGTTGGGCGAAACTTGTGCGTGGGAGAGAAGGGCACCGGTAGCACGGTTAATCGCCCTTCCCTCCCTTACCGGTACCGACGTGCGAAGGAGGTGGACGATGAGGAGTGAAGGCACTGGGGCTGAGTCGAGTGCCACACCAATCACAAGCAGCATCGCGCCGTCCCGACACTGGTACGGGGCGTTGCCTTATGCTTTTCGACACGGCGGGCTGCCGTCTTTAGCGATTTGTCTTTACGCTGAGGCGGCACCCGCCGCTGTCGCGCTCGGGACCAGAGGGGAACATCCCGTCACCCATGACGGGGCGTGGCAAGCTGAGGGCGGGACGGATGCGAAGGTTCGATGAGGATTCGTAGTCGGGCGAAACACCGCATCCGGAGGAAGAAGCTCGGCCGCCCCTTCTGGCGACTCTGGACCGGCTTCACCCTGGCCAGCTCCGGCGACGGCATGCTGACCGGGGCCGTTCCCCTGCTGGCCGTCTTCGTCAACCCGCACCCCCTGGCAGTCTCCAGCGTGGTGGCGGCAGACC